>NZ_SSMQ01000004.1 GCF_005144585.1 Polyangium fumosum
GCCGGCGGCATGGGCGGCATGGGCGGCGGCGGCATGGGCGGCGCCGGCGGCATGGGCGGCGCCGGCGGCGGCACCCCGGAGTGTACCGTTCCTGCGAATTGCCCTCCCACGGGGAACGAATGCTTGATCGCCACCTGCGACGCGGGGACGTGCGGCACGGCGTTCGTGAACACCGGCACGGAGGTCGCGACCCAGCAAGACGGCAATTGCAAGGTCGATCAATGTGACGGCGCCGGGAATGTGGTCAGCGTCAACGACGACGCCGACCTGCCCGACGACAACAACGAGTGCACGAGCGATTCCTGCGCGAATGGCGCGCCGACCTACATGAACGTGATGGCGGGCGCGGCGTGCGGCGCCGGCATGAACCTGTTCTGCGACGGAATGGGCGCGTGTGTCGGATGTGTGACGGCGGCCGATTGCCAGGGCCAGGACTCGGTCTGCCAGACCCGCACCTGCACGGCCGGCGTTTGCGGCGTCAACAACGCCTCGCAGGGCACGGCCGCGGGGGATCCGACGGACGGCGATTGCAAGCGGGATGTCTGCGACGGCAATGGAAACATCGTCCCCGTGGACGACGCCACGGACCTGCCGGCCGAGGACAACGACGCATGCACCGTGGCGGCGTGTGATCCGACGAATGGGCCGGTGCAGAGCCCGATCAACATCAACGACAACGACCCTTGCACGGCCGACGCGTGCGACCCGGCGACCGGCGTCTCCAACACGCCCGTCCCCATCGACGACAACAACGCCTGCACGGCTGACGCATGTGATCCGGCGACCGGCGTCTCCAACACGCCCGTCCCCATCGACGACAACAACGCTTGCACGGCCGACGCGTGTGACCCGGCGGCCGGCGTCTCCCACACGAATCTGCCGGCGGGCACGGACTGCGGCAATGGCAACCAGTGCAATGGCATGGGCCAGTGCGTCGGCTGTACGACGGCCGCGGATTGCCCCGGCCAGATCACCGAGTGCGGCGCGCCGGTTTGCAATGCCGGCGTCTGCGGCATGACGTTCGCGCCTCCCGGCACGCCGCTCGCGACGCAGATGCCCGGCGATTGCAATGCGTCCGTGTGCGACGGCATGGGCGGGACGACAACGG
Source organism: Polyangium fumosum (assembly GCF_005144585.1). Classification (GTDB taxonomy): domain Bacteria; phylum Myxococcota_A; class Polyangia; order Polyangiales; family Polyangiaceae; genus Polyangium; species Polyangium fumosum. The sequence continues at coordinate 1,109 of NZ_SSMQ01000004.1, forward strand.
CGCAGGACAACGCCGACCTGCCGGACGATGGGAACCAGTGCACACTCGACGTCTGCAACAACGGCATACCGTCGAACCCGCCCGTACCCGTGGGTACGGCGTGCAACCAGAATGGCGGCACGCAATGCGACGCCGCGGGGGTGTGCGTCGCGCCGGTGGCGCCGACGGTCACGGCGACGACGCCGGCGGACGGGGCGCTCGACGTGCCGGTGGGCTCGACGATCGCCGTCATGTTCAGCACCGCGATGAACCCGGCCACGCTGACGGCGACGACGGTGACCGGGGCCTGCACGGGGTCGATCCAGATCTCGACGGACGATTTCGCCACGTGCCTCGGATTCGCGGCGGCCGCGCCGACGATGAGCATGGGCAACACCGTCGCGACGCTCGTGCCGGCGCCGGCCCTTTCGTACTTCTCGGCGTACAAGATCCGCGTGACGACGGGCGCGCAGAATGCAGCGGGCACGCCGCTCGCTGCTGCGTACACGACGCCGGACGGGTTCTTGACGGCGGAGCCGGTGAATTCGTGTGTGGGCTCGGTTGTGATTAGCCAGGTGTACGGCGGCGGTGGAAACTCGGGCGCTCAGTATACCCACGATTTCGTCGAGCTGCACAACCGCGGAGCGACGCCCGTGAACATCACGGGGTGGAGCTTGCAATACGCAAACGCGACGGGAAGCTCGTGGAGCAACCAGTTGCTGGCGCTCAATGGGACGATCGCGGCAGGCGGGTATTTCCTGGTGCAGCTCGCCGGCGGAGCGACCGGCGCGCCCCTTCCCTCCCCGGATCAGACGGGCACCAACATCAACCTGTCCGGCACGACCGGGAAGCTGGCGCTCGTGAGCAACACGACTGCGCTTTCGGGGAACTGCCCGCTCGGCGGGGCCGTCGTGGACTTCATCGGGTTCGGTCCGACCGCGAACTGCTCGGAGACCGCCGTAGCTCAGGTTCTGTCGAATACGCTCGCAGCGCAACGCAATGGCGCTGGCTGCACGGACACGGGTGACAACTCGACCGACTTCACGACGGCCGCGCCCGCGCCTCGCAACGCCGCGACGGCCGTGCTCGTTTGTGGTTGCCCCATCGTGGGGACGGTGAACGAGTCGGCCGATCCGACGGAAATCGATTATTGCGTCGTCCAGTACCCGGCGAGCACCGCCCCGCACGCCGGCCAGATGACCGAGACCATTTACGGTCGTGTCTTCGACGCCGGCCTCACGGAGGCAGCCGGCGCGAACGCCACCATCGTGGCCGAGCTCGGGTATGGACCGGCGAACGTGAACCCGACGACGCAGAGCGGGTATACGTTCGTCCCGGCGACGTTCAACATCCAGGTGGACAACAACGACGAGTACCAGGCCTCGTTCACGGCGCCTGCGACGGCCGGCACGTACCATTACGTCTATCGCTTCAGCCACAACGCCGGGTCGAGCTGGACCTATTGTGACCTCAATGGCGCCGGCTCGAACGCCGGTCTCACCTTCGAGGTCACCGAGCTGCCCATCCTCAGCGTCATCCCCTGACGTCCCTCCCCTCCCCGAGGAAGGCCCGCGCGGGCCTTCCTCCTCACTTCCTCCCGGGCAAGCCCTTCTCGCCGCGTCCCTGATGGGGTATCCATCGGGCTTGCCCCTATGCTTTTGCAGCGCGAGGGAACGATGCGCCGAGACCTTTTACGTCGTGCCCTGATCCTGGGCTTCGCCACCCTGCCCTTCGCCGTCGTGGCGAGCCAGACCGCCGCGGGGTGCGGCGCGAGCGAGCCCCCCGATGTCATCGGACAACCCACCACGTCGTCCTCCACGACCGGCACAGGCGGCACGGGTGGCAGCGGCGGCAACGGAGGCAACGGCGGCGCGAGCTCGTCCTCCTCAGGCTCGGGCGCGGGTGGCGCGGGCACGGGCGGGGGCAGCGGCGGCATGGGCGCGGCCGGCGGCGCGGGGGGCATGGGCGGCGCCACGAGCTCCAGCAGCAGCGGGATGTTCATCGACGACGCGGGCGCGAAGGCATGCCCCTCCATCACGAACACGGCGGCCATGGTCGCCGTGCCGGGGTGGGACGGGAAGGCTTATTGCATCGACGCCACCGAGGTGACGAACGCACAATATGCGACCTGGCTCGAGAGTAGCCCGAGCGTCGCGAACCAGAGCGCGACGTGCGCGTCGAACCTCTCGTTCACGCCCTCCACCGGCGCCCCGCCGAAGAACGATTATCCGGTCGGGTCCGTCGACTGGTGTGACGCCTTCGCGTATTGCAAGGGCGTGGGCAAGCGGCTCTGCGGCCGCATCGGCGGCGGCCCCGCGCCTTATTACGCGCACGACGACGCCTCGCGCAACCAGTGGTTCAGCGCGTGCAGCCACGGCGACACGCAAGCGTTTCCTTATGGTCCGGCGTACGACGCGAATGCCTGCAACGTGAAGGACGCGGCCTATGGCGCGGTCCTGCCCGTGGGCACGCTCGCGAGCTGCGGCGGCGGGTTCGACGGGCTCGTCGACATGAGCGGCAACGTATGGGAATGGGAGGACTCGTGTGTCCCCGCGGACGGCGGCGTGGATGTCTGCCGTCGCCGCGGCGGATCGTTCTCGAGCTCGGCGGACAACGTCGATTGTGATGTCGCGAGTTCGCGGCCGCGGGACGCCGCAGAGGCGAACACGGGCTTCCGATGCTGCGCCGATTGATCCGCGCCGCCGCGGCGCTCGGGCTCGTCGCCGCGGCCCTTGGCTGCGAGGGCGGAACGCAGGCGAGCGGCGGGGCGACGGGCACGTTCGTCGACGACGCGGGCGCCTTGACGTGCCCGGACGCCCCCGGGACGCCGCCCATGATCGCGCTCGGCGGATGGGACGGCCGGGCGTATTGCATCGACACGATCGAGGTGACGAACGCGCAGTATGCCGCGTGGCTGGAGATGTCTCCGGACACGAGCGGGCAGCGCCCCGATTGCGCCGAGAATATGACGTTCGTGCCCTCGTCGGGGGCGCCGCCGAAGAACGATTATCCCGTGGTGAACGTCGACTTCTGCGACGCGGTCGCTTTCTGCGCGGCCTTCGGCAAGCACCTCTGCGGGCGCATGACCGGCGGGCCCACACCTTATTTCGGGCACGACGATCCCGCGCAGAGCCAGTGGTACAGCGCCTGCACGCACGGCGGCGAGACGCCCTTTCCTTACGGCTCGACCTACGATCCGAATGCGTGCAATGGCGCCGATGCGAAGTACGGGGCGCCCCTCGTCGCGTTCGTGCTCCCGGGCTGCGGCGGCGGTTCGGAGGGGATCGTCGACATGAGCGGCAACGTGTGGGAATGGGAAGACGCGTGTATGCAGGGCGATGGGGGCGTCCCCGAGTGCCGGCGGCGCGGCGGATCGTTTTCGAGCTCGGCGAAATACATGGGCTGCGACGCGAGGAGCTCTCGGCCCATCCACGTCGCCGAGGACAACACGGGTTTCCGTTGCTGTGCAGGGGGCACATGAACCGGGCCGCCCTTCCGATCCTCCTCGCCTGCATCGCCGGGTGTGGCGGCGGCGGAGGGAGCCTGCCGCCTCGCGCGGGGGCCACGCAACCCGCGCCATCCCCCGCGGCGCAGGGCGATCCGACGGGACCGAGCGACGCGCACGACGACGAAAGGTCCGCCTGGCGGCCCGGCCGATTCATGACGCAGGCCGTCGGGCTCGTGACGGGCGCCGCGCAACGATTCGAACGGCAATCACGCTTCGGCTTCGACGAGGACGCCTCCTGCGTGCTCGGCGCCTTCCTCGAAAATGGCCGCGAGGTGTCGGTCACGCGCCCGCTCCGGGGCGGGGTGCGTTACGTGATCCTCGGCGGAGGCTCGGACGGCGTCGAGGATCTCGACCTCGCCGTGGAGAGCCCCGAGGGCAAGGTGATCGCGGCCGATACGATGGACGACGCGTCGCCCGTCGTCGAGCTCACACCGCCCGTGGACGGCAAATACCGCATTCGCCTGGCGAACGCGAGAAAAGGCGAAGGCGGCGGGTTTGGCGTCGTCGCCGTCATGCGGGAGGGAGGCCAATCGATCTCGGTGCGTCGTTTCGTCGACTCATTCGGCCAGACCCTCTCGAATGCGGCGCGGGCCTCGCACCTCGTCGCGCGGAAGATGGAGGGCTCGCAGGGCCTCGCGTTCCACGCCGACGGCGAGTGGTCGTTCTTCGGGACGATCCTCGCCGAGGAGGAGGGCATCCAGACGGGCGGGCTCGAGCTCGAAGCGCCGCTCAGCGTGGTCCTCGCCGGCGCCGATGGTCGGACCGATGACATCGATCTGGAGGTCCTCGACGTGACGACGAACGAGATCGCCGGCCGCGACGAGGCCGAGGACGCCTCGCCCGTCGTCGCGCTCAAACCCACGAAAGGGCACACGTACAAGGTCTCGGTGACGAACGTGAAGGGCCGCGGGCCCTCGCTCGTGGCGATGCTCCTCCTCGACCTCGACGTCCCGTGACGAGCGGCGCGGCTCGGGGTATAGCTTGCCCCGCCGTGGCGCCGGGAAGACGACCGCGCCGCCCACGCGTCTGACGTGCCGCATGCCGCCTCTGCTCGTTTCTTTGATCCGCCGCGCCGCCCCGGCGCTCCTCGCCTCGGCCCTTGCCGCGTGCTCGTCCCCCGAGACCAGCGAGAACGACGTCGCCCCAGGCGCCTCGTCGCTCCCCTCCCCGTCCGCTTCGGCCGCCGCGCCTGCGCCGAGCGTCAAGGAGCCCGAGCCACCCGCGCCGAAGGTCTTCGCGCCCCTGCCGCCGCTGCCGGACGAAGAGCTCTATCCGGATACGATTGAGGAGCAACGCGAGGCGCTCTTCCGGCGCATGGTATCGATGCTCCACGTCACGGACGAGCAAATGGCCGCGGTGCGCGCCATTTTCGAGCGCTCGCCGGTGCTCGGCCAGGGCAACCCCAAGGTCACGAAACACCCGATGACGCGCAAGGAATGCCGCGAGGCGCGGAACACGGCCGGGGGGTTCGAGCAGGACGAACCGGCCTGCGGCGCGCCGTTCATGACGCCCATCTACGACGCGCTCGCGGGCGAAAAGGAGGCGGACGCGCGGGTCTGCATCGATCGGTACGAATTCCCTGGCATCCCGTGCGAGCACCCGGTCACGGGCCCGACCGCAAAGGAGGCGGCCGAGCTCTGCGCGGCGATCGGCAAGCGGCTCTGCGACGCCCACGAATGGGAGGGCGCGTGTGCCGGGGCCGTCCACGCGCCGGAGCAGGAGTATTCGTTCGGCAAGGCGCGCAAAGAATCGAAGGATCTGCACAACCGAGATCGAGAGATCGTCTGGGCGTACGGCCGCGGGAAGGACCATTCGAAGTGCGCGACGAAGAGCCGCAAGACGAAAGGGTGCACGTCGAGCGGATGGAAGCGTTGCGGGACGAACACGTTCCCGGCCGGCTCGTTCCCGGAGTGCAAGAGCCCGTTCGGCGTGTACGATCAGCATGGAAACGTGGCTGAGCACATGAACTTACCGCTCCGCCCCGAGGAGATGACGAGCCACGGGGGCACGGGACAGACCGAGATGAAAGGGAGCTGGTTCATCTTCTCGGACTTCGAGGCCCACCCGGACGATTGCCGGTGGCGCGCGCCCGACTGGCACGGGACCCGCGTGACGGATCCCAACAGCCACGGCAATTACCATCTCGGTTTCCGTTGCTGCAAATCGGTCGGGAAATGACCGAGCGGCCGTGCTATACCCCACAACATGCGCATCGTGATCACTGGAGCGAACCGAGGCATCGGCCTCGAGCTCGCCCGTAGGTATCTGGAGCGGGGCGACCACGTGGACGCCGGCGTCCGAAACCCCGAAGCCGCCCGCGAGCTCGCCGCGCTCGGAAAGGACGCGGGCGGGCGGCTGCGCGTCTTCGCCTGCGATGTCGCGGACGATACGAGCGTGCGCGCCTTCGCCGCCGCGATCGGCGACGTGGCGGTGGACGTGCTCCTCAACAACGCGGGCGTCATGGGCAAATGGCTCTCGCTCGCGGACCTCGATTTCGCGGACGTGACGCGGACCTTCGATACGAACGCCGTGGGGTCGCTGCGCGTCGCGTCGGCGCTGCTCCCGCACCTCCGGCGGAGCTCGGTGCGCAAGGTCGTGAACGTGTCGAGCCGCATGGGCTCCATCGCGGAGAACACGGACGGCGGGGCGTACGCTTATCGCATGTCGAAGGCGGCGCTGAACATGGCGACCAAGTCGATGTCCATCGACCTCCGCGGCGAGGATTTCACGGTGATCTCGCTCCACCCGGACTGGGTGAAGACCGATATGGGCGGGCCAGGCGCGCCGACGTCCGTCGAGGAAGCGGGCGCCGGCATCGTCACGCTCATCGATCGCCTCTCCCGCGCCGATTCGGGCGGCTTCTTCCATTTCCGCGGCGAGACGATTTCCTGGTGATCACGGCGCGGCCGCGCCCGTGAACAGATCCAAGAGCGTGACGTCCACGCTCGCCGCGACGCCGAATTGCAAGGCGTGCGCGCCCGGCATGCTGAGCCCGGACTCCCACGCGCGGAGCCCGGGTCGGAAGACGCCATACACGCCGAGGTTGAAGGGGCTGTCGAACAGGCCCGCGCGCAGGTACACGCCGGGCGCGAGCAACGTGAGGACCTGCGCCCCGGGCAAACGGCCGTCCTGCGCGACGTCATATTGCAGGTAGGCCGCCGGTTCGATCAACGAGACGAACGCGCCGAGGTTGGAATCGCCGCGCCCGGTCGCGAAATCGAGGCCGATCGGCATGGTCAGGGTCGGCGCGACGAAGTGGGGCACGCTCCCGCGCTCGGTGGTGGTTCCGTAGGTGCCGAAGCGCAGCTCGCCACCGACGAACATGCCGGGGAACGCGCCGAGCGAAATCGTGGTGACGCCGGGGAGGTTTTTCCGTCGCCAGCCGCCGATGGGCATGGCGGCCGCGTCGAGGGCCGCGGCGATCCGCGCAGGATCGGACTCGAACGCGAGGGTCGCGAAGAGGCCGCTGTGGCGCGCAAGGGCGTCGAGGGGGCGGCACGGCCCTTTCCCCGCGGCGCAGAGCTTCTTGCATTCCTCGTCCCGGCACATGCGCTCGAGGTCGGCGCGCGCGGCCGCGACGACCCGCGCGACGACCCTGCCCCAGTCCTCGGCGAGCGCCGCCTCGAGGGTCTCGAGGCTCGCCGCGAGGCGCAAGAGCTCGGCCCGCGCCGCGGCGAAGATCGGCGTGATCTCGCCGGGCGAGCAGGTCGCGGCCTTGCAGAGGCCCGGGAACGAGACGGCCTCGGAGAGCTGCTCGCCGGCCGCGACGAAGGCGACGGCGAGATCGAGCGACGCGCGGGCGAGCACGACGGCGGCGCGCTGGAGCGCGAAAGATTGAGTTTGGCTGGCCAATCGTGAGGTGTCGCGGGCGTAGGCTTCGAGGGCCCGCACGATCTCGCCGATCTTCTTCCCGTCGACGTCGACGCCGATCTGGAGGGCCGGCGGGCTCACGAGCTTGGGATCGAGCGGCGCGCGGAGCGCCTCGGCGGCGGCGCGGTAGGCCTCGAACGCCGTGAGCACGGCGCTCCAGCGGGTGCCGATCTCGGCCGCGGGAAACCGCACGAAATTCGACCACCGCACGATCGTCGAGAGTTTTTCGAGGGGCGCTGTGGCTTCGAGCGTCGCAAGGAGCGCGGCATCGACGTCCCCCGTGACGGCCGGTTTTTTCTGGTGGCATACGCGGGATCCGGTCGCGTCGGGGCGGTCGGAGAATGCGGGGCAATCGTTCCGGGAAAAACCCCGGCCGACGAGGGTGAAACACGCGGGGGACGTGGTGAGCGCGGCGAGCAGGAGCGCCTCGGTCTCCTCGGCCCGGCCGGGGCGGGTTTGGCGGACGAGCTCGCCGTACTCCTGAAAGACATGCGGGAGGGAAGCGGCGCACGCCGCGACTTCGAGGCGCTGGCTGAAGAGGCGCCGGGGCCCGCCGCGGAGGACTCGATACCCGTTCGCGCCGTCGAGCTCGTCGCCGAAATGGGAGAGGCTGAGGGCCGCATTCGCGCCGGTCGAGAGGTCCGAGACGAGCTTCGACGCAGCCCCGCGCAGCCGCACTTCCGCGCCGCAAGCGAGCCGCCTCTGGACGCGGGTCTCGCAGGTGAAACGATCGGCGTCGGTGGCCTCGCAAATCACCGGCGCGGAGGCGTCCTCGGCGCACGTGAAGAGGGTGCCGCCGAGATTCACATCTGCCCACAACGAGGCGCCGACGCCGAGGCCGAGCGCGACGCCGGGCCAGCGCTTCACGTCGGAGGCGACGGCGCCCCGGAGCGCGCCGAGCAAGCTCTCGCCGCCGCCATATTGCGCGAAATCGAGGCGGCGCGTGGAGAGCGCGCAGGTCGTGGGCAACCAGAAACCACGAATCTCGCGGTACGAATCCCCCGGCGCGCCGGAGGGCGTCATCGCAGGGCCACAAGCGTCCTCGTGCAATCGCTCGAGGAACCACACGAGCGCCTCGCGCCGGGCCCGATCCCCGACGAAGCTCGCGAGCGCGCGGACGCCGACGTCGAGCGTGGCGGCCGTGAACGCTGCCACTTCGAGGCCGGTATGCTGCACGGTGAAGACCCGCGTCGCCGCCGCGGGGACGTCCAGGAGGGGGAATTGGCGGGCGAGGAGCGGATCGGCCTCGCCGATCTCGGCGAGGGAAAGCACGGTCCGATCCGCGAGGACGACCCGGATCGGATCGAATTTGCGTGCCACATATCGGGCGACGGCCTCGACACTACGTTGATCCGCGATCACGGCCGCATTCGCGAGGGCGGGCGCCGAAAAGACGCAAAGGTTCACGGGCGACGCCGCCGTGTCCCCCCCGGCGCAAAGCTCGGCGCAAAGGTCGGTGCGCAGGCCCGCGAGGCTCCGCGCGGGCTCGTCGAGCCTGCCCGCGACGTCCTTCCGCGCGGCCTCTTCGATGACCTTCCGCTCGCGTTTCACCGCCTCCAAAGCCGCGATCGTTCGCCCGTCGAGGGGCTTCGCGACGAGATCTTGTTCGAGCTTTTTTTGCCGCGCTTCGACGGCCTCGATTCCTTTTCGCTCGGCCACGAGGCGCGCCGCGGCCTTTTCGAGCGCGGCCTTGGGATCGTCGCCCGCCGGTGCCGCGCAGGAAGCCCGCAAGGCGCGGGCGAGTGATGTGAGTGATTCGACGCGGCCGACGTGGACCTGAATCGGATCCCCCGCATCGCCCGGAGGCGCCGTCGCCGTCGCGGCGGGGGTCGTCACGGGCGGCGCAATCGGCGCCAGGGTCGGGGACGGCGCAGGCTGATCCGAGGGGACGACGACGGGCGTGACCTGTCCGGCGCTCGCGTCTCGGAGCAAGACCAAGCCCAAAAGCGCGAGCCCGAATCCGACGATTGAAGGTTTGGTCCTCGTCCTCATGGCGTCTCTTTGCAAGCAATCAAGCACAGCCCATCGCGGCTTCCATGCTGGCGAGCACCGACGGGGCGGCGAGGGTTTGGGCCCGGCCACCTCCGTTCGGGGAAGGCCCGAGGTAAATGCCGACGACCGCGGTGGGCGGGCCCTCGCCGACGACCGCGACGACGGGTCCGCCGCTCATGCCGATGCGGCCCTGGCGATCGAGCAAGACCTTGCCCTCGCTCGGCCGCGCCCGCGCCGGCACGACCGCAGGCGGGCGCGGCGCCTCGTTCCCGAGCGGATACCCCCAGATCTGGCCCGCCACGGGCGCGTCGAGCGTGGCCATGCGCAGTTCGCTCGTGCACCGCGCGTTCACGCGGACGATGGCCACGTCGTCGGCTGCGACGCTGCCCGACGGATACGCGACGGCGACGGCCTCGAGCTCGACCCAGCGCCCGCCGGCGAGGACGCGGATCGAGACCTCCGCGGGCACCGCGCCGTCCGCGAGCGCGACGACATGCCGGGCCGTGACGATCGACGAGAGCCAGTCCGCGATGAAGAACCCGGTCCCCGGCGCCGCCCAGGTCTTGCCGAAACGCGCGCGGATCCGGACGACGGGGCGGTCGAGGCAAGGCTCGGCCGGATCCGCGGCGGCGACCCGGAGCTTCTGCGCGACGAGGCTCACGGGCCTCGCTCCCGAACGCAGGCGCCTTCGTGAGGGGGGGTGCGGGGCGAGGCGTGGAGCACGCCTCATCTTAACGCGCCTCGCTGCGGAAAGCGCGTTTGCTGTGAACAGCGTGGGTGGTGGCCCGGCCTTCATCGCGGGGCCGGATAGGCCACGAGGAGCTCGGGCGGGATCCGGCGCTCCTCGGCGATGAGGCCATAGGTCTCGGCCGTCTTGCGCGGCGTGCGGTTCTTCTGCGGATCGTCCGCGTCGACCGCATAAAGACCGAAGCGCCGGCTCATGCCGTGATTCCACTCGTAATCGTCGACGAGGCTCCAGAAGAAGTAGCCGCGCAGGTCGATCCCTTCTTGCACCGCGCGGCTCGCCCAGGCGAGGTGTCGGACGAGGAAGCTCGGGCCCGCGTCCTCGTCGTCGAGAGGGTGAGCGAGCCCATTTCCCGTGATATAGAGAGGCAAACCATACGTTCGATAAGCGAGCGCCAGCATCTCGTAGAGGCCCCGCGGATCCTCTTCGCCCGCGCGCACGTCGAGCGGATCGAACGTGCCGAGCGGCGTGAACGCCTGCAACATGGGGCCGCTCGAGCCCCGCACCGTGGCGCGTGTTCCATAATTGACGCCGAGCCAATCCATGCGGCCCTCCAGATCGGCGCGCTTCGCGCTCTTGCCCGCGAGATCCGCGTCGAGCTCCCCTTTCGCGACCGCGTCGAGGTAGGCCAGATTGTACAGGTAAAACATGTTCTCGGCCGCCTTCACGTCGAGCGAGCTCGCCGGATCGGCCGGGGACGCCGGGGTCATTGCATAAACGAGGCCGACGTCGGCAGGGCTCCCGTCGCCGTCGGCGTCGTCCGCGTCGTTCGCCTTCACTTCGTCGTACATGCGCGCGTGCGCCTCGACGAGCGCGACGAACACCTCCTTGGCGGCGCTCGACGGCTGCGACACCGCCGGCGGATGGCTGCGCTCGGCGCTCGGAGCGAGGTAGCCCGCGAGGAGGACGGTGAAGGGCTCGTCCAGCGTGGCCCAGCGATCGACGTCCGCGCCGAACTCGCGCGCGACGAACCCCGCATACTTCGCGATCTCCGCGACCGTTCGCTCCCGATCGAGCCATCCCCGCGGCGAACACGCGGCGAGGTCCAGGTGGCACCCGACGCCGTCATGAATCCACGCAGGGAGCGTCCCGTGATGCAGGGTGACGACCGGGGACATGCCACGCACACGGAGCCCATTCAACATCGTATGGTAATGTGCGAGCGCCGCCTCGTTCGCGACGGATCGCAATGCTTCGTACCCGCTGAGGCCGTCGGTCGCCTCGGGAAAGATGCGGCTCCACTCGATGCTGAAGCGGAATGCCCCATTGTGGAGTTCCCCCCGCGCTCGATCGAGATCCATCTCGTGGAGCTCCCAGAAGCCCGGGCCGACGACAGCGGGGTCCTGCCCGGACAGGTATGCCATCGGCGAGATCGTCGTCGCGGGGGAGGTGACAAACGCATACCAATCGGATCCGTTATCGACGCAACCGTCGAGGCCGGGCGTCGGGCAGCCCATGTCGGCCTGGAACCCGCCGATCGCGGTCCCGAAGAGAAATCCCTCGGGAAACGAGAGATCCTCGGCCACCTCGGGGACCTCGGTCACCGGAGGGTCCTCCCCGCACGCGGCCAGCAAACACATCATCGATATGGCGAGGCGGACATCGGTTCTCATGAAGGCGAAACCTAACATGAAACGGAAAAACCGCTGGGTGAGGGAATTCGGAAAAACAGCGTATGATCCAGCCCCGACGAACCCTCACACAATCGAACGTCCACCGTCCACGGCGAGCACCTGGCCCGTCACGAAGTGGTTTTTCGCAAAAAACAGCACCGCGCGCGCCACGTCCGCAGGATCGCCGATCCGCCCGAGCGGGATCTTCCTGCGCAGCCGCTCGCGTCGCTCGTCGTCGACGTCGTCCGGCGGGAGGACCGTGCCCGGCGAAACCACGTTCACGCGCACATCGGGCGCGAGCGCGAGGGAGAGGCCCTGCATGGTCGAGACGAGCGCGGCCTTCGAGATCGAATAAGGGATGTAATGCTTGAACGGCCGATCGGCGCTGACGCAGCCGATCGCCACGACGGATCCCCGCGCGGCCCGGAGCTCCGCCGCGAGCGCGAGCGTGAGCAGATAAGGCGCCTTCGCGTTCAAGGCCATCGCCCGATCCCAGGCGCCCGCGTCGAGCTCGTCGGGAGAGACCCGCTCGAAATTGGCAGCGTTGTGCACGAGGAGGTCGAGTTTGCCCGCGCCGAACCGGCGCGCCCGCGCGGCGAGGCTGCTCACGCCCGTTCGATCCGAGAGATCCGCCCGGCAAAGCTCGACGCGCGCGCCCCGCGAAAGGAAGTGCTCCCGCGCCTCGCGCGCGCGCTCCTCGCTCGCCGCATAATGAATGAGGACGTCGTATCCGTCGTCGACGAGCGCCTCCACGATCGTCCGCCCCACACGCACCGCGCCCCCCGTGACGAGCGCGATACGCCCGTGCTGCTGCTCGCTCATACGACGATCCTACCGTGCCCGCGGGCCCGCCGCGCGCCCGGAGTCGCGCGAGGTCGGAAAAAGACACCACGTTCGTCGCAACGCGCGCTCGATTCGCTTGACGAGCGCCCCGCCGATCGGTCGAATACCGGCCGACCCCGGGAGAGGAGAATCGACATGGAGACCGCTGAACTCAAAATCGAGCTGCTCCGCGAAGGAAACGGCGCAGTGGCCCAGGCTGGAAACACGGTCCATGTGCACTACGTGGGCACACTCACGGACGGGAAGAAGTTCGACAGCTCCCGCGACCGGGGCAGCCCCTTCAAGTTCCAGCTCGGCGCCGGGAAGGTGATCAAGGGCTGGGACCAGGGCGTGGCCGGGATGAAGGTGGGCGAGATGCGGAAGCTGACGATCCCGGGGCACCTGGCCTACGGGGAGCGCGGGTACCCGGGGCTCATCCCGCCGAACGCGACGCTCGTCTTCGAGGTCGAGCTGATCAGCGTGTCCTGAAGCAAGAGGCGTTCACTGCTGCAGGCCGAGCCGGCCGTGATCGACGCGTAGATTCGAAAGGGTCCGCGCGACCGCGTCCGCCAGAGGCCGGCCCCGGGGGATGACCTCGCCTTCCACGTCCCCCGGACGATCAAACGACCACACGAGCACCGATCCCGCCGCATCCCAGGGCACGAACCGCGTGCGCCCCCGGAGCGGCATGCTGCCCACGATCTCGCGGCGCGCGACGTCGAGCGCCACGACGCGATCGGCCGAGAGGAGGAGCATGGAGCGGCCGTCGGGCGCGACGGAGACGTCCTCCCACACGGTCGCGCCCGAAGCTTCGAGCAGGCGCTCGGGGCCACGCGCGCGAAGGACGACAACGCCCGAATCGTCGGCGTACACGAGCTCGCCTGGCAGAGGGCCGTCGCCGAGGGCCGTCGCGCGCGGGCTCGCATACCCGAGGACCTGAACCGCAGACGTCGCCTCGTCGATCCGCGCGAGCGCGCCGGAGCTCAGCGCGATCCACAAGCCCGCGCCGATCCCGCCGCGCGCCGCGCTCGGGCGCACGTCGTACACGTAGCCGTCCGCCGAGGCGATGACGCGGGGCGCAGCAGGCGCAGCGCCGTCGAGGGGCGTCGCCACGAGCGCGCCGTCGAGGCGCTGCGTGAAGAGCGTGCGGCAAGCCTCGTCGACGGCGAGGACGAGGCCCGGCTCGCGCGAGACCTTGCCGATGGTGGCGCCGCTGCGGGCGTCGAACACGTGCCACGCCTCGCCCTCGGGCGCCCACGCGGCGACACGGCCGTCCTGGCAACGGCGGAGGAGGTTGCCCTTGCGGCCGAGCTCGCGTTTGCCGTTGGTCACGCGGTAGAAGCGGACTTCGTCGTCGATCTGGAACGTGATGACGTCGCTCTTCTCGCGGACCACGGCGCGCACCGAGCTCGTCGACGAGGGCGCAGGGCCGTCGCCGCCGCGGAAGCGCACGAGCGGCGCGATCGCGCCGCCAGCGGAGAGGAGGACGAGGTCGCCCGTGACGACGTGGCCGCTCTCCAGGCGATGGCCGCCGAGGAGATCACGCGGGCCGATGGGGACACGCGCGAACGCAGGGACCTCGTCGGGCGAGGTGATGGGCGCGGGGCGCTTGGGGCGCGGCGCGGGTGAGCACGGGGAGCCTTGGGGCAGCGCGTCGCCGGGCGCGCGGCGGCCGGGGCGGAGGTAGTGGAATCCGCCGACGATCGCCTTGTCGGGGCCGGTGGGGTCCGTGCCGCACACGGCGAGATCGAGGCCACCTTCGTCCCAGCGGAGGAACGAGGGCGCCTCCACGCTGGGGCCGCGGAAGAGCGGCGTGTCGGGACGCGCCGGATCGAGGATCTCGAAGGCGCCATGCTCGGCGAGGGCGAGCAAAGGCTCCCGCGGGCCGAAGCGAGCGAGCACGGCCGCGCTCGTCGGTTTGATCTCCGTGAGGCTGCCGTCGCCCGGCCGCCAGACCACGAGCTTCGATCCGGACGCGGCCGCGACGAGGGAGCCGTCGGGAGAGACGTCGAGCACGATGCCCTGGAACGGGTGCGTGTCGACGTCGCCCGAGCGGCGGAGATCCCAGCGGAGGAGGCCGTTTTCCGAGGCACACGCGAGCACGGGCGCCGCATCCGCGACCTCGAGCGCGCCCGTGCAACGACGCGGCGCGATGGCCGCGAGCATGACCTCGCCGTCGGGACGAAGGCGGAAGATCCGCACCTCGCCGGTGACCGATCGCGTCGCGAGCGCCGTGTCGAAGGGGAGCGGGACACGCTCGACGAACGGCGCTTCATGCGGGCGCACGACGAGCGTGCGCGGGTGCAGCTCCGAGGAGCCGGGCGTGTCCGGGTGGTCGGTCGGCGCGGCGTTGTAGAAGGGGTCGTACCGGAGATCGACGACGACGAGGCGCGTGGATCCCTGCGTCGCGACGAGCCACCGATCGTCCCAGGGGAACGAGGGGTTCGTCGAAGGTTCGAGCGTGAGGAACTGGGCGCGCGGAAGGCCCGTGCCCGCGCGGAGCAGATCGAGCGGGAGGGCCGGATCCTCCGCGCCGAACTCGATGGCCTCGGCGATCCAGGCCGCGCGATGGTACGGGTCGTCGACGCGCCGTGATCGGAAGAGGACCTCGGCGACGTACGCGCGCTCCTCGGCCTCGACGCGCGCCCGCTCGGCGCGCGCTTGCCGCTCGTCGATCGCGCGCTTTCCCACGACAGCGAACGCGAGCAAGGCGAAGAGGAGCACGATCGACGCGCCCTTCCGCATCGTTCGCCGCCGCGCGAGGCGATGGCTCTCGGCCACGAGCTGACGTTCGAGCGTGGTCAGCGACGCGCGCGTCCACGCGGGCCTGCGGAGGACCTCCTCGAAGAGCGAGCCAGTCAGCAAAAAATCGGGGTGCGCGGCCGCCCGATCCCAGGCGGTCGCCGCCTCGCGGAGCCGTTCGAGCAAGACGAGCCGCTCGGCGTCGCGGCTGCGGACCTGCTCGATCCGCGGGAGCACAGCGATCGAAGGGTGCGAGAGCTCGACACGGCCGTCACGCCGCCGGAGGAGGCCCTCGCGTTCGAGGCGCGTGAGCACGCGCCGCACGAGCGCCGTGTCCTCGCCGAGGACCGAGACGAGCTCCTCCTCGTCCCAGCGGACGGGCTTGTGATCGGTCGTCGAGAGCCGCAACACGGCCTCGATCGCGACCTCGCGCTGCGCGTCGTCGAGCGAGACGAGGAGGTGTTCGGCGTGCATCGCGAGCGCGCCGACGAGCCCGCCGAGCGCGCGCCATTTCTCCACGGAGAGCACGCGGCCCGCGCGCGCGCCTGCCTCCGGGGCACATTTGTCCCACAACGCAGCGAGCGCGAGCGCGACGAGCGGCAGCCGATCATCCGCGCCGCGGAGCTCACGCTGCACGTCGGCGACGATCGCATCCGCGCCGATCCTCCGGGCGCCCGCGATCCGCGCCGGCCCCGTGACGATGTCGTGCACGGCCGCGGCCGGCGGCGGCCCCACGAAGCGGAGCGCGGCGCGCAGGGACGCAAACGGCGCTGCGGGATCCGCGAGGCCCGCGGCGTGTTGTTCGCCGAGCGCGCAGAGCACGCGCAGCCCCGGCCGCTCGCCGCCCTCCGCGAGATCCGCGAGGAGCCGAGCGAGCCGCGTGTTCGTGCCTTCCGGCGCGGAGAGGGCCTCTTCGAGCGGATCGACGAGGAGCACGAGCCCCACGGGCGAGCTCGCCGCGTGCTGCGTGATCTCCGCCGAGGACGCGCCCACGAGCGCCGGGTCGACAGCGCCGAGCGCCGCGTCGAGCGCGTGATCGGGATCCTCGCCGGGACGAACGGCCACGGCGATCCAGTCGTCCTTGCCGTCGACCGCGGCGCGCGCGAGGTGGGGGACGAGGCCGGCCCACGCGAGCGACGATTTCCCAGCTCCGCGCGGCCCGTACAGCACCACGACGGGCTCGAACGCGAGCTCGCGGCCGAGGCGCGCGACGTCGTCGTCCCGGCCGAAGAGCTGCCCCTCGGCCTCCTTCGGCAGCGGCAAAAGGCCTGCGTACGGCGGATCCATCACGCCGAACGGCCGCTCCCACGCCTCGTCGAAGAGCGCCGCGAGTTTGCCCGCGGTGACCCCTCGTTGCAGCGGATCCACGGACAGGAGGCGCACGAGCAGCGCCACGAGCCCGCGCGGCAGACCGGCCGGATCGGCCGAGAGATCCCGCAGACGGCCGCGGAGCGTCGCGTCACGCAGATCGGACCACCACGCGCTCATCGCAGCCGCATCGGAGACCTCCATCGGCTCGTCGGCGACGTCCTCGTACGGCATGCGCCCCGTCGCGAGCTTCACGATCGTCGCGGCGAGGGCGTACGCGTCGGCCGCGGGCGTGGGCTCGGCGAGCTCGAGGATCTCGGGCGCCATGTACCCCGGCGTGCCCACGACGGCGCGCCCCGAGCTCTGCGCGCGCGTCGGGTGCGACGATCGCTCGTCCTGCGCCGCGACGAACGCCGCCGTCTCGAGCCCCGCGGCGTCCCCGCCCCCGAAGGCCGGCGGCGTGATCTCGGGCGCCTTCGATCCGGCCCGCCGCGAGATGCCGAAGTCGAGCACCTTGAGCGCGCCGTCGTTCGAGACGAACAGGTTCGCCGGCTTCAGATCCAGGTGCACGACGCCACGCCCGTGGATCACGTCGAGCGCCGCGGCCGTCGCGCGGGCCCAGCCGAGCACGCGCCGCCAGGGCACGCGCTTTCGATCGCGCAGCACGTCCGCGAGGTTCTTGCCCTCGAGCAGCTCCATCGCGACGAACGGGATCGCCTCGGGCGCCCGAAGCACGCCCGCCGCGTAGATCGTCACGAGGGAGGGATGCCGAAACGAGGCGAGGAGCTTCGCCTCTTCGGCCCAGTGCGCGGCGTCGTACGCCGTTCGCTGCAAAAGCTTCAGCGCGACCGTGCGCAGCGGCACGCCGTCCGGCAGGAGCTCCTCGGCCCGCCAGACGTCGCCAAACCCGCCACGACCGAGCCGCTCGAGGAGCAAGAACCGGCCGTCGAGGAGCTCCCCCGACGCGTAGTCCCGCGGCGCTTTGGCGCTCATGCGCCGACGAGGCTATCACGACCGCCCGCGAAGGCGTCGCGCGGCGCGGCTACGAGGCGGCCTTCCCCCGCGCGAATTGCTCGGCGTGGGCCATGGCGACCTCGGCCTCCTCGAAGAGCTCGTCCGGCGGCTGCACCTCCTTGCCGTCTCGCTCCGCTTCCCAGCGGAAGCCTCGCCGCTCTCCCGGGGCCTCGGGCTTCCACGTGAGCTTGAGCTTGTAGCCGTTCAGCTCGGCCACGTACGTCCCGTCGTGCTCCAGCTGCCAGATCGAAACCGTCGCGTGAAGATGCATCTCTCCCTCGTCCACGTCCCGCGCCTGTCCCTCAAGAAGATCGCTCCATCACGATCCGCAAGAGGGGCGGGAGCCTTCGCACGTCGCCCGGCACCTTGATGGAGGGGCCGCCGACCACCGAGCTCATGAGGCACGTCCCGGCGCGCGGCAGGTGTTCCATCCAGTACACGTCGAACTTGTCCTCGTGCGCGACGCGCCGCAAGAAAGGTTCAAGCGGCAGCACGAGCCCCTCGCGCCACCGCGCCAGGTACGTCACGTTCGCGAGCCGCATCGGGCTGTTCAGCCCGAGCCGCCGCCGCGTGCCCGTGTTGAACGGGCCCGTATGGTCGATGAACTCGACGGTCTGCAGATCGCCGTACAGATCCGGCTCCGTCTTCTCGACCGTGACGAGCGTCCATGCGCAGAGCGGCCGCAGCGCCCGGAGGAGCGTGCGCGTCATCTGCTCGAACTCGGGCAGATCGGCCGCAGCGCGGGCCTCGTTGTAGTGGCCGTGCGCGAAGCTGTTGCGCTCGACCTGCATCAGGTTCGAGAGCGTCTCGAACGTCTGGTTCTGCGAGAGCCGCACGCCGAGCACGTCACGCACGAGCGCGCCGATCGGATCGTCGCGCCCTTCAAAACCCTTCGCCGCGGCCCGCGCGATCTCGCGCCAGGTCCCGAGCGCGAAGCCGTCGCGCGAGCCGTGCCGCTTGTAGAGCTCGACCATCACGTCGAACCCCGGCGCGACCTCGCTGCCGCCCTCGGCCGGCCGCCGCGCGAAGTACGCCGAGAGCAGCACGGTCGCGATGAACCGCCACGTGCCTTCGAGCACATCGAAGAGCATCTTCACGCGCTCGATCCCGCTCGACGCGGCGATCGCCGCGTGCACGCGCCCCGAGATCGGATAGGGCAGGCCGCCGCTCAACGCCGAGAGCACCCCGTGCGGATCGGCGCACTCGCGCGCGAGCTCCTGCGCCCGCGTCTGCACGTCGCCGTGCAACACCTCCCACGAGAGCGTGCGCGGCAGCTCCACCTTGCCGTCGAGGATCGGCGGCCGCGCGTGCCAGTCGCACTGCACCGCGCTGCCGAGCGCGACCGCATCGACCTTCCGCGTCACGCACGCCGCCACCACGCCCGGCGCCATCGGCGCGACGATCGCGGCTTGCCCCGCGTGCGTCGCCGCCACGGCCGCGAGCTCCTTCTCCAGCGCCGCCACCACGTGCGGCCCCACCGCGTCGAGCGCCTTCTGCTCCTCGATCGCGAAGAGCAGCGTCGTCCGCTTCGTGTCGATCGACGCGCCGAGCACCTCTTGCACGCTCGACACCCGCGCGCCCGGCACGCTCGAACGCAGCGCCGCGACCGCCTGCCCCGACGTCTCCGAGAACGCGCTCATCGCGTGCAGCGCGAGCTCGAGTTCGCGCCCCGCGTCGCTCCCGTCGCCGGAGAGCGTCCAGTACCCGCAGGCGAACGACCGACCGTCGACCGCCGTGCGCGCCGACGCGACCCACGCGCGCCCCTTCTCCGCGACCTCCGCGGCCTCGCCGGCCACGAGGACCACGGCCGTCTCCTCGACGAGCCCCACCGCGACGCCCGGCGACGCGCGATGGATCGCCACCGCCGCGAGCGCCCCCGCCGGATACTCCGCGCCGCCCGCGCGCGCCGCCGACGGCTGCGCCTTCACGAGCAGGAGCGCGCCGCCGCGCTTGCGCTGCAGGAACGACGCGATCTCCTGTTCGAGCCCCGCGCGTCCGAGCAGGCCCGTCGTCGCGTCCACGGTCCCCGCGGGCACGGTCGGCGTCACGTAGCGCCGATCCACCATCGTCGCCCGCATGCCTCCGACCTGCACGAACGTCCCGTGCACCAGCGCCGCTTCTTCCCCTCGCGCGAGCGCGTGCGCGCCGACCTGCACCGGCACGCTGCACTCGGTGCGCCGCCGCAACCACCAGCGCACGCCGTCGTGCCGCAGCGTCGCGGCGAGGCGCGAGGCCACGTCCGGGTAGACGAGCTCGTTGCGCTCGTCGCCCACGCGCTCGACGCGCCCGAGCCGCAGCACGCCCACCGGCGAAAGCCGCAGCTCGAACAAGCCCCCGTCCCGCGTCTCCACGCGCAGCCGATCGGGCGCGTTCACCTCGCCGCGCCAGAGCGAAAACGCGGGCGACGCGCTCAGCCACAACGTCGCGCCTCCCACGGTGTACGTGCGCAGCTCCGCGCCCGGCGCCTCCGCGCCGCTGTCGCTCTTCTCGCGAGGCGCCTCGACGTCGCCCGGCGCGGTCGGTCCCGGCCGAGGGTTCATCGGCGTATCCGCGTCGAGCGTCGGGAGCGACGGGCGTGCCGGCGCCGCCTCGACGCGCATCGAGCCGGGGCCTTGCGAGCGCTCGAGATCCGGCACGGCCTCGAGCAAGGCCGTGAGAAACTCCTCGGCCGCGGGAAACCTCTCGCCCCGATCGCGCGCCATCGCGCGCCGCACCACGCGCCCGAGCGGCTCCGGCAGCCCTGGCACGAGCGACCCGAGATCGGGCGGATCCCGATGGCAGATGGCGATGACGAGCCGCGCGAACGTCGGCTCCGAGAACGGCGGCGCGCCGGCGAGCGCCTCGTACAGGATCGCGCCCATCGACCAGATGTCCGTGCGCGGATCGATGTCATCGAGCGCCTCGATCTGCTCGGGCGACATGTAGAACGGCGTCCCCACCGGCGTCCCGACCCGCGTCAGCGGATCCTGCGCGGACAGGCTCGACGCGGCCACGAGCTCCGCCTCGCTGCCGAGCACCTTCGAGAGACCGAAATCGACGATCTTGACGTGCGTCTTTCCGTCATCGGCGTCGACGAGGAAGACGTTCTGCGGCTTCAGATCCCGATGCACCACGCCGGCCGTGTGCGCGCGCCGGAGCCCCCGCAGCGCCTGGGCCGCGATCGCCGCCGCTTGTGGCACGCTCATCCGGCCGAGACGCCGCAGGCGCGTCGCGAGATCCTCGCCTTGCAAGAGCTCCATCACGAGGAACGGCTCGCCTGCCTCCGTCTCTCCCGTGTCGAAGATCTGCACGATGTGCGCGCTCTCGATCGCCGACACCGCGCGCGCCTCGCGGTGGAAGCGCGCCCGCACCGATGCATCCGCGCCTGCCGGCGTGCGGAGGAACTTCAGGGCGACGCGCTTGCCGATCGCGACGTTCTGCGCCTCGTAGACGCTCCCCATCCCGCCGCGCCCGATCAGGCGCAGGACCCTGTACTTCCCGGCGGCAAGCGTGCCGATTCGAGGGTCCGTCCCGCTGCTCTCCGCGCCCGTCACACGTAGGCCCGTCCCTGCGCGGCTCCGTGCCGCCACTCTGTATCGGGCCACCATCGCCCGGAGAGGTCAACGGTCATTCACCACCGCCCGCGATCGGGCCGACGATCTCCCGGGATCTGCGGGGCGTCCGTGAAGCTTTCCGGCACCTCTCCGTCTGACGCCAGCGCTCGCCGGGGGGCGGAAATGGCCTTGGGTGTGCGAGCGTTCGTGGGGCGCCGAACGAGACACCGCTTCCCGGCATCTCCCTTGCGGAACCGGGCGTCGGGTCCGGTATTCTCGCGGTCAAGGCGGCGAGAAGGGAACGCGCACGCCGCACACGCTGTCAGGAGCCGTATGGGAGACACGCACAAGGATTTGGTCTTCTCGATCCCCCTGCCCGGAGGTCGTGTCGCGCGGGTGCCGATCGACGTGCTCGAGCAATACGTCGACCCGACCGCCCGGCTCGCGCACGGCGCCGAGGCCGAGGAAGAAGACGTGACCGCGCACTCGATGTCGGTCGACCCCACGACCGGCGCCAGCGTCTGGCACACCGACTGGGAACTCGGGCAATGCGATTACAAGGACGAGAACGGCTATCCGCAGTCCGCCTACGCATGGCACCGCCACCCCCTCGGCAACGAGTACACCGAAATCTACCAGAAGTGACCTCGACCCCTCGCTCCCCCGAGCCTCGCCGACCAGGGCGCCTGCTGCGCGCGGCGCTCGGCGCTTCTTTCCTCGTCCCGCTCGTGTTTCCTGCCTGCCTCACGCCGGGGTATCCGCTGGCCCCGAGCGGGCAGGTCGACATCCGCGTCCACGTCGCGGGCTCCCTCTTCGCGGCCGACACGCTCGACGAAGCCGGAACGCCCGTCCTTCCTCGCCAGCAGCCCTTCGAGACCGGCGTCACCTTGTTCCTCGCGGAGGGCGGCGCGCCGGCGTACGGCGGGTTCGTCACGGTACGCGTCGACCCGCCCGAGGCCCTCGTGCTCGGGCCTTACCCGAAGGAGTCCGACCCCACCTGCCAGGAGATCGAAGGCGCGTTTCGATGCACCGCGTCGAGCGAAGGGTACGCGCGCTTCGTCGTCTCCTCGCAGAGCGACTGGTCCGGCAGCGCGTCGATCATCGTGAGCTGGGCCGAGCAGATGAAGGAAGAGGACATCCAGATCCTGCCGGCCGGCCTGCCCGACTCCGCCACGAACTTCACGATGCTCGTCGCCGGCCTCGACGAGTCGCTCGACGGCGCCCGCGTCCTGCCGACCTTCCTCGCGCTCAAGTGCACCGTCGGCCCGCTGCCCGATGATTTGGGCTCCAAGTGGCGGCCCGGCGCCATCCGCTCCCGCGAGGCGTTCGTCCGCGCCACGCCGCCCTCGAACGCGCCCGGCGTCGTGGAGAACGCGCCCGTCATCGTCGAGTCCCTCTTCAGCGAGGCCGCCCTCTCCACCACGTCCGACTGCGCCGAGCGCAAGACACGCCTGCGCGTCCTGCTCGGCTCGACCGGCGAGAGCGAGCGCTTCTTCCTCTGCTTCAGCGACATCGGCGGCGAGGCCGACTTCGCGGTCACCTCGGGCCAGAAGCAGCTCGATCCCGGCCCGACGGTCCTCGTCGATCCGGAGCCGCGCCTGCTCCGCGTCCGCGCGCTGCAGAGCGTCGTCGGCACCGGCCTCGGCGGCGAGGTCGATCTCTTCGAGGTCAGCGCCTTCGACGTGAACCGCGTCCGCATCGTCATGCCCGTGGATCTCCGCGTCGAGGGCAGCGAGTACCTCTCCATCGATCAGGCCAGCGTGACGCTCGACAAGGAGCCGAACCCCGCGACCACCCTCTCCGCCACGCCGAAGTACCCCGGCACAGCGCGGCTCCACGTCACGCCGCGGCTCCTCTCGAGCCCCGACTGCGCCTCCGATCCGATCAGCGTCGTCGAAGCGCCCTGACCCGCGCACCGCCTCCACCCGAGCGATGACCCCCATGCGACAAGCCCCCCTCGCCGCCTCTCGCGTCCCCGACGAAAGCGCCTCGCGTGCACGCCCTTCTCGCGCGTCGCTGCTCCGCCTCCTCGCGCTCTTCGGCGTCGCGGCATCGCTCTCGCTCGCGGGCCCCGTCGCCGCGCAGAGCGAGGACGACGACACGGGCGGCGGCGATGATTCCGACACACCCGAGCCCACGACGACACGCGTCAACACGCCCACGGGCTCGGCCCCGATGCCCGCGGATTTCAGCGGCAGCTTGCAGATCGTGCGGGGCCCGGCGACCGCGAACGGCGGCGCCACGCCGGGGACGGCGCCCGAGATCTTCCCCGAGGCGAGCCGCGTCTTCATGAGCGTCCGCGACACCGACCCCGTCCCGATCGAGACGGCGCGCCGCGGCGGCCCGTGGCTCTGCTCCACGGGGCAGTGCTCGACCACGCTCGGCGACGCCGGCCAGAGCCGCATCGGCGACGACATGCTCCGCTCGATCAAGCTCCAGACGCCGACGCTCCCCTTGCCGCTCACGATCTGGGGCCGCCTCGACGAGCAGGGCCGGCGCACGCTCGACTTCGACCCCGTCCTCCTCGGCCGCAGGGACTACCGCCACGTCTGCGCCTATCCGCCCGTCGCGCCGAACGACAAACCCGGGCCGCGCAAGGTCGAAAAGGCCCCGCTCTGCCGCGACGACGTCCCGGTCCCGCCCCTGCCCGACTCGGCCGAGGTCCTGCTCGGCATGCAGTGGCCCAAGCAGTCCGAGATGGCCGACTTCCGCTACCTCGCCATCGTCGATAGCTGCGGCAACGCCCGCGTCCAGCCCTTCCAGCGCACCTTCACCGTCCCCGTCTTCGAGGTCGCCTCCGGCGGCTGCGGCAAGGCCGACGGCAAGGTCCTCCGCATCTTCCCGAGCGGCGGCTGGCTCCGCGTCACTGCGTTCAACCTCGACAACACCGCGGCCGGCACCGTCGTCAACGCCACGTACCGCGTCTCGGTCCCGCCGCTGGAGAACCTCGTCGAGTCGAACCCGGCGCGCATGCTCTTCCCCGATCCGCAGCTCGAGGACCTCAAGGTCGACTGCGGCCCCGCCATACGCAGATCCTCCGGCATGCCGTCCGCGCCGCCCGCGAGCCCGTCCGCGCCCCCGCCCGGCGTGATGGCCAAGCGGGCCGCCGCCGCGCCTCCGCCCGACGCCGCGCCGAAGGACGACGCCCCCGAGGACGCCACACCTCGCGCCCCGGAAGCCGCCGATCTCGCGCCGCGCGCTGCCCCGAAGCCCGGGGACAAACCCGCTGTCACGGCCGCCGCGAAAAAGCCTGCGCCGAAGGCGTCCCCCGTCGCGCCCAAGACCTCGCCGATGGGGCCGCCGCGCCCGTCGCTCCCGATGAAGGCCACCGCGCCCGCGGGCCCTGGGCCGCAGCCGCTCGCGCACATGTCGCTCGTCATCGCGCCCGAGCCGCTCCGGCAAGGGGTTTGTCGCGTCCGCCTCTCCGGCTCGACCAAGGGCCGCCTCGTCGCCCCGCTCGCGCTCTACGTCTCGCTCACGCGCACCGATCGCACCTCGAACGGCGCGCCGATCGAGCTGCTCAACGATCACAAGTGGATCGTCACGCCCAACTCGGCCGAGTTCCAGCTCCCGCCCCTCGCGGAGAACTTCGACGGCGACTCGCGCCTCCGGCTCGCGGTCTACAGCGATCCTTTGAACACCGACGGAAAGGTCGTCCTCGTCTCCGATGCCGCGCGCGTCGCGGCCTCCCTGCGATCGGGCGGCGAGGCCACCCCCGAAGCCGCGCGCAGGCTCATCGGCTCGGCCACCATCCACTCCGTCCCGCTCTGCGGCGAGTCGAACTTCGAGACCCTCGAAGCCGCCGGGAGCTGCCTCCGCGCCTACCTCACGATCCCGGCCATGCTGGCCACGCTCCAGATCACGCGCGCGCCCTGGCTCGAACGGCCCCTCGTCACGCGCAGCGTCCTCAGCGCCGTCGGCGTCGCCCTCGCCGTCGACAGCTACGATCCCGTCCGGCGCCGCGCCTTCCCCATCGCCGGCCAGCTCGGCGGCTCCATCCAGCAGCTCGGCGACGGCCGCGTCGGCCTCCTCGGCTACCTTGGCGTCGCCCCCACCATCCCGGTCCTCGGCGACGGCGGCAACACGACCTCCTTTGGCTTCCTCGCCGGCATCGGCCTCTCCTACATCACGAACGAGAGCGGCCCCGACGAGGGCCTCAAACCCGCGGCCTTCCTCTCCGTCGTCGTTCAGGTCGGACAGGCCACACCCCAGGTTTCGGGCTCCAGCCGGGCTGTGTTCGGCACTTACCAGGGGGAGTGATAAGCTCGTGGACCAGGGCCGCCGCCCCTCCCCGCACCCCGACCCAAGCTTCGCCAGCACCACGTGAACGAAGGAGACCTCGTCGCCGGACGGTACCGACTCCTCCGCCCCATCGGACGGGGCGCGATGGGCACCGTATGGGCCGGCCGACACGAGCTGCTCGGGCGTGACTTCGCCCTCAAGTTCGCGCGCCTGCCGCTCCGCGCAGGCCCCGAGACACGCGCGCGTTTCCTCCGCGAAGCGCAGGCCATCGGCCGCCTCCGCCATCCCAACGTCGTCGACGTCGCGGACTTCGGCGAGGTCGCCCCGGGCGGCGGCCTCTACCTCGCGATGGAGCTGCTCGAAGGCCAGTCGCTCGCCGCGCGCATCGAGGAGCAAGGCGCGCTCCGCCCCGCCGAGGCCGTCGCGATCGCAGCCGAGATCGCCCGCGGGCTCGCCGCCGCGCACGCCGCGGGCATCGTGCATCGCGACATCAAGCCCGAGAACATCTTTCTCGCCCGTGGGATGCGCGGCGGTTTGGTCCCCAAGCTCCTCGATTTCGGCATCAGCAAGCAGCAGCAAGCCGACGAGACCCCCTCCACGATGAACGGCGTGCCCTTCGGCACCCCCGCGTACATGAGCCCCGAGCAAGCCCTCGGCGAGCTCGACGTCGATCACCGCTCCGACGTGTGGTCACTCGGCGTCGTGCTGCACGAGATGCTCGCCGGCAAGCACCCGTTCGTCGCGCCAAACTACCAGGCGCTCATGACGAAGATCGCCGAGTCGCCCCCCACGCCGCTCGACACGTCGGTGCCCGAGGTCGTGCGCGGCATCGTGACGAAGTGCCTCCAGAAACATCCCGCCGATCGGTTCGCCGACGCCGACGCCCTCGCGACGGCGCTCGAAGACGCGCTCGGCAGGCTCGGTCCTTCGGGGGGCGTCGCGATCGAGCGCCCGCGCGCCTTGCCTTCGTTGCGCCCGCCCGCGAGCCCCGACGCCGTGCAAGCCTCGCCCTCGAAGCGTGGCCCCGCGCTCGGCGCCGCCGTCGTCGCGGCGGCCTTGCTCGCGGGCCTCGCCGCGGTCGCGCTCGGCGGAAAGCGCGACGCCGAGCCCCCGGCGCCCGCACCTCCTCCGACCGTGCCCAAGGCCGAGGCCCTCCCCACGCCGCAACCCACCGCGCTCCCGACGGCGGCGCCGAGCGCTGCGCCCACGACCACGACCACGCATGCTCCTGGGACGCCGCGCAGCGCCAACACCGTGACGCACACGCCGCCTTCGGGATCGACCTCGGGAAAGGCCTCCGGACCTGCGGGGAAACGCCCCACGACGAACGTCAACGACCCGGGATTCTGAGGCCCACGCGATCCCGACCCGAGGCGAAGCGTGGTACCATCGTGGCCGAGGATCCGTTTTGCGTCGGTTTCACTCTCAGGCAGCCTGCGTGGGGATCGCCTTGCTCGCTGGCACCTCGTGGCCGACGCGTGTGGGGGCGGACGAAGCTCCCACGGCGGCCGAGCTGAAGGAGGCGCGCGAGCAGTTCACGCGGGGGCGGCAGCTCGAAGACGAGGGCAAGTTCGCCGAGGCGCTCGTGCTCTTCCAGCGCGTGGGTCACGTGAAGATGACCCCGCAGGTGCGCTTCCACCTCGCGCTTTGCCTGGAGCACCTCGGCAAGCTGGCCGAGGCGCTGGAGACGTTCCGGATCGCCGCCCGTGAAGCGACGCCCAGCGCGCCGAACGTCGTGATCGAAGCGAACCAGCACGTCGAAGCGCTCGAGAAACGCGTGCCGACGCTGACGATCGTGGTCGAGAACGCGAGCCCGGGGGACGAGATCTCGCTGGAGGGCCGGCGGCGGGTCACCGCGGGGTCCGCGCTTCGGATGGATCCCGGAGGGTACACCCTCACGTTGCGGCGGGACGGCGCGGTCGTGAGCGAGCAACGCGTCACGCTCGCAGAAGGCAAGAGCCTGCGGGTCGAGCTCTCGGCCACGGGGGGCGGGGGCGGCGGGTACGCGCCGGGCTCGATCCAGCGAACGCTCGGCTGGAGCGCGGTCGGCCTCTCGGCGGCGTCGCTCGTCACCATGGGCGTCTTCATCGGGCTGCGCGCGGATCGGCTCGCGCAGGTCGAGGCCGCTTGCCCGACGCACATCAACTGTGATCCCTCGGTCGCGCCGCTCGCGAACGAGGGCGCGACGTACGCGACGCTCGTCAACGTCTTCGCTGGGCTCACGGGGGCGGCGGCCGTCGCGGGCGTCGCGCTCTTGCTCACGGCGCCGGCGCCTGCTGCGACCGCGCCGCGCGCGGCCTTGCGTTTGACCCCCGTGTTCGCTCCGGGGATCACCTTTTTATCGGTCGAAGGGAGGTTCTGATGCTGCGAACGAGCCACGAGCGCTCTCGGCTGGTGTTCTTCTGCTGTCTGCTCCTCGGCCTCTCTGCGTGCACGTTCCCGGCCATCGATTATGCCGAGCCGGACGAGAGCGGCGGGGAAGGCCCTGCGTGCGCGGCCACGCCCAAATGTGCGAACGACGTCCAGAACTGCGCGAAGCAGGCCACGGGGCAGCGCAGCATGTGCGTGTCCCAGTGCGAAAAAGGCTGGCCGAGCGGGAGCAGCTTCGACGGGGATTGCTCGGCGTGCGAAACCGCGCACGACACGGCCCTGAACAACTGCGTCGCGCAATGCGAGACCTGCAGCGCGTCCGGCGGCTGCACGAACGCGCTCGACAGTTGCCGCGCGCTGCTCGGCTTTCCCTGAGCACGCGCCCCGCGCCCGCCCGCCTGCTGCGTCCGTGACGACCGCGTCAACCACGCGTGACGGCCGTGTGTCAAACCTTTTCCGCGCGACAATGAGCGAATTCGACCCCCAAGGCGCCGCGTCGGTCGCGGGGAATAGCCGTATGCACGGAATTATCCTGCAATGGATGGTTTGGCGAAGATGGTCGTTGCAATGACCACCCCTTGAATTGCGGGATTGGTGAAATAATCTCGAAAAAGAGAAAGCCCCGACGTGCACGGGGCACGTCGGGGCTCGTCGAACCACACGAAGACGCTTTACTTTTTCTCTTCGTCTTCGGGGGGCGTGGTCATCATGCCGAGCACCTTCGCGCCGGCCTGCTTGGCCCCGTCCAGCGCGGCGATGAGACGCGCGTAGTTCGCCTTGTCGTCGGCGATGAAGAAGACGATCTTGTCGTCCTCCTTCCGCCGCTCGAGCTTCGACTTCAGCTTGTCGACGTATTCTTCGTTCGTGACCTTGTCGTAGTTGATCTTGAAATCACCCTCGGTCCCGATACGAACCACGAGCTGATCGGGCGGCACTTCCGTGACCGTCTCGACCTTCTCCGTCTCGGGCACGCGTACGTCGAGGTTCTTCTCGAGCAGCGGCGTGACGACCATGAAGATGATCAACATCACGAGCACGACGTCGATGAGGGGCGTGACGTTGATGTCCGAGTTCGGCGGATTGGCGGGCTTGATCGCCACCCTTCTCGTCTTTCTGCTCATCTCGTTCGGCTCCGCTGGCTCTACTTCTGCTCTTCAACGCCGAGGGCCACGCTCTTCGCGCCTGCCTTCCGCGACAGCTCCATGACTTCGCGGACGTCGCCCACGGTCAGCGTCTGGTCGCCCTTGAGCAGGATCTTCCGCCCCGGCTTCTCTTCGAGGACCGCCTTCAACGCCGGCGTAAAGCCCTCTTTGTCGTACTCGCTGCTCTCGATGTAGATGTGCTTGTCCGTCGTCACCGAGAGGATGATCGGATCGCTGTCCTTGTTTTCCTCGTCGATCGACTTGGACTGGGGCAGCTTCACGTCCTTGCCGCGCTGGAGCATGGGCGTGATGACCATGAAGATGATCAGAAGAACAAGGACGACGTCGACGAGCGGCGTGACGTTGATGTCGTTCTTTACGCTGCCCTTCTTCGGGCCGACTGCCATTCCCATGAGAACACCTACTCCCTCTCAGGGGTCGCCCTCGCCTTTGCCGCGCGCGCCAGCAAAGGCGCGCCCGATCCACGAGGGCGGGCTTTTCTAGGCCGCGGCCTCGCTCTCCTCGCCCTCTTCTTCCTCCTCCTCACGCGGCCCCTCGGCGAGGCGACGCGCGACCAGATCGAGGAACTCGTTCGAGGACTCGGAGATGTCGACCGCACGCGCGTCGACCCAGCCGGCGAGGAAGTTGAACGCCATGACGGCGGGAATCGCGACGAGCAGACCGAAGGCCGTCGTGATGAGCGCCTCGGCGATACCGGCGGAGACCGTCCCGAGACCACCGGAGCCGCTCGCGGCCATCTTCTCGAAGGCGGTGACGATACCCATGACGGTACCGAGCAGACCGACGAACGGCGCCGTGGAGCCGACCGTCGCCAGCCAGCCGTGGCCACGCTTCAGGACCGCGAGCTCGCGGGCCTGCTGACGCTCGAGGGCGCGCGCGACGGACTCGAAGCAAAGGTCCTTGTCGCCGTGAACCGAGCCCTTGTAGGCCACGAGGCCCGAACGGATCGTGCGGCCGAGGTAGCCGATGTCCTTGCCGAACTTGGCGTCCGCCGCAGCGTCGAGATCGCCGTTCGCCAGGAGGGAGGCCATCTTCGCAGCGAACACCTTCGAGTCGGACATCGACTTGAAAGACATCACGAGCCTCTCGCCCAGGACGAGGAGGGACGTGAGGCTCATGACGCCCATCACGATCACGACCAGGCGGGCAAAAAGCCCCATTTCACGCCAAAGTCCACTCAGTGAAAAATCCATGGTTTCGGTCGCGCCTCCCTCGCGCGTTCTCTTGGTGACTCGAGTGTTCGGTGCTCTGGAGATCGCCCGCACTTCCGTGCGTGGCCCGTGTCTTCAGCGGGTGGGCATCACCAGGCGAATCGTAAAGGTGTAGTTGACCCTCTGCGCTTTGCCGTTGAACATGACCGGCGTATAGCGCTGCGAGGCGAGCGTCCGGAGAACGGCAGCGTCCATGTGGGGCAACCCCTTGATGATGGAGCAGCCCTCGACGCTCCCCGACTCCGTGATCACGCAGCGCGCAATCATGACGCCCTCCACACGCGCGGCCAGAGCCTCGGACGTGTGGCGAATCTCGGGGCCCGAGACCTTCGACGGGCGCGTCATTCCCGCCCCGAACGGAATCGTGACGTTCTGGGGAGGTGGAGGCGGAGGCGCCGGATTGCCGAGCACACCACCGACCACGCCACCGACCACGCCGCCGGGCACGCCGCCGGGCACGCCGCCGGGCACGCCGCCCTCTTCGCCCTCGCCCTCTTCTTCCTTGGCTTCGGGCTCGGGCTCCTTCTCCGGTGGCTTCTCGTCCGGCTTGGGCTCCTCTTTCGTCTCGACGATCGTGTCCGGCTTTTTCACCGGCTTCGGTTTCTCGATCGGCTTGACTTTTTTGCCCCCCGCCGGAGGCGGTGGAGGCGGCGGAGGTGGAGGCGGAGGCGCTGGGGCGACGAACGTCACCTCCGGCAGATCCGTCTTCTTCTCCACCGGTCTCGTCGTGATGTACAGGACGAGCGCGAAGATGAGGGCGTGGACTACCACCGACAGCACGGCGCCCGTGCCGAGGCGGCTCTTGGGGATGTTGTCGCGGCCTAGAACCGAGTCGAACATGAGCCTTGAGCCCTGATAGTCGAAATCGTCTGCCGGGGCGAGCCAAAGAAGACGGGGGCCCCGCAATTCTTGCGGTTGGGGGGGAAACGAATTCTAGAGAGCCCCCCAGCGCCGGGTCCGGGGATGGGTCGTTGCATGTCCTTCCCGGTTCCGAACGCCCCCCGAACGGGGCGTGACGGCGGCAAACCGCGGCGCGCACGAGGGTGCGTCGCGCCCATCCTCATGCGCGAAGGCACGTGCGCGGAGCTTGTCGAGGTGCGTCTCGGAACGTCCACGCCGGGGCTCGTCGGGGGGGTGTGTCCGGGCGTCTCACAGAAAGAGTTACGTGGAGCCCGCAGAAAGTGTTGTTGACGGTCACGGAACATGAGTATA
The DNA here is from genome assembly GCF_005144585.1 of Polyangium fumosum. GTDB lineage: Bacteria > Myxococcota_A > Polyangia > Polyangiales > Polyangiaceae > Polyangium > Polyangium fumosum. The sequence continues at coordinate 32,433 of NZ_SSMQ01000004.1, forward strand.
GTCGGCCGCCTTTTCGACACTTGGCCCACTTCTGGAGGGATGGAGGGCTCGTGATATTCAGAGACAGACTAGGCCTGTTGGCCGCGATTGTGCCGTCAGTCGTCATGGTCGCCGGATCGGCGTATGCAGCCGACGGCGTGATCACCGGCCAGGTGCGTAACGCGGCTACGAAAGCACCCGTTGCGGACGTCGTCATCACGGTGACGTCCCCCGCGCTGCAGGGTGAGCAGATCGTCGTGACGGATGCGGGTGGTAACTTCCGCGTTCCGCAGTTGGCCCCCGGTGAGGGCTATACCGTTCGCGCAGACAAGGAGCAGTACAAGCCCTTCTCGCGCGGCGGTATCAAGCTCACCAGCGGCTCGACGATCCGCGTCAACCTGGAGCTTCTGCCGGAGAACATCCAGGCGGGCGAAGAGATCGTCGTCGTCGGCAAGCCGCCGGTCATCGACGTTGGCTCCTCGCGCGTCGCGGTAACCATCGACAGCGAGTTCACGCGCCGCGTGGCCGTGAACCCCCCTGCCGCCAAGGGCGGCGCGACGCGCTCCTTCGAGAGCCTCGCGGCCGTCGCGCCCGGCGCCAACGCCGACGCGTACGGCGTGTCCGTGAACGGCACGTCGTCGCCCGAGAACGGCTTCATCATCGACGGCGTCTCCGCGAACGACCCGGCGTTCGGCATCCTCGCGGTGCCGCTCTCGGCCGAGTTCGTGAAAGAGGTCAACGTCATCACGGCGGGTTACCTGCCGGAGTACGGCCGCAGCATCGGCGGCGTCATGGATGTCGTCACGAAGAGCGGCTCGAACGAGTTCCACGGCTCCGTCTTCGGGGCGATGACGCCCGGCGCGTTCGAGGGTCAGCGTACGCTGATTCCGCGCGCGGGGAACACGATCAACACGAATCCGACGCTCGGCTCGGTTCGTGACTTCGGCTTCGAGATCGGCGGCCCGATCCTGAAGGACAAGCTCTGGTTCTTCGCGGGCTTCAGCGTGGCGCTGCAGCGCTACCGCCTCGAGCGCGTTCTCAGCAGCCTGAACAACACGCTCGAAGACCGGACGATGCCGGATCCGATGAACCCGAACGGCCCGCAGATCCCGGGGCAGGACGGCGTCGTCGAAGTGTACCCGACGATCGACCCGGCGACCGGCTACCAGACGGCGAGCCCGCTCCGGGGCGTCAATCCGCAGATCTACTACGCCGATCAGCAGACGACGCAGTACATCGGCAAGCTGACCTGGAACATCAACCAGGACCACAACATCAGCGTGACGGTGTTCGGCGCGCCGTCGACGTCCGGCGGCAACGGCACGTTCGGCTTCGACGCGCAGGACGGCGGCGTGGCGGTCGGCAACCTGGTCGGCCCGTACAACTCGCTCGCGGGCACGGTCGACCAGTTCAACAACAGCGTCGTGCTCAAGAGCTCGTCGGCGTTCGCGAACAAGAAGTTCCTGGTCGATGTGACCCTCGGCTGGGTCTACAACAGCATCGCGCAGGGCGCGGCGGACGGGTCGAACGTCAACGACATCAACGACCCCACGAAGCTCGCGTACATGCCGGGCATGACGTGGCGCCGCACGACCGGCGGTGCGCACCCGATCACCGACTTCGAGGCGCTCCCGGCGTCGGCGCAGGCGCAATGCGATCCGACGGGCGACGGGCGCTTCGTCAGCAACTTCTGCCCCGTTGCGTCGTACCGGACCGGCGGTCCGGGCCTGATGAACATCGCCACGAGCAACCGCTACCAGGGCCGCGTGATCGCGACGGCGCTGCTCAGCGCGCTCGGGCAGCACGTCATCAAGGCCGGCGTGGACTTCGAGGTCCTCAACTACACGAACACGAAGGGCTACGGCGGTGGCGTGTTCTTCCGCGAGAGCACGAGCGGCAACTTCGTCGCGGACTTCCGTCGTTACGGGTTCCTGCAGAGCCCTGACAACCCGGTCAACCTCGACGTGTTCGAGGCGACCTCGACCTCGACGACGGTCGGCGGCTTCATCCAGGACTCGTGGAACATCCTCGATCGGGTCACGGTGAACCTCGGCGTCCGGTACGACGCGCAGGTCGTGACGGGCAACGACGGCAACGTCGGTATCGCGCTGCCGAACCAGTGGTCGCCGCGTATCGGCGCGATCTGGGATCCGACCCGCGAGGGCCGGGCCAAGATCACGGCGAACTTCGCCCGGTTCTACCAGGCGATCACGCTGAACATGGTCGATCGCTCGTTCCCGGGTGAGCTCGGTCTCCAGAAGAACCGCTCGCTCAACGCGCCGAACTTCAACCCGCCGAAGAACGGCGTCTGCAACCCGCTCGATCCGGTGCAGGCCCGCGGGCCGGAGTGCAACAGCATCGACAACCTGGCCACGGCGACCTTCGAGTACGACCCGAACCAGAAGTACCTCATCACCGGCTCCGATCGCGTCCCGGTCGATCCGGATCTCAAGCCGCAGTCGTCGGATCAAATCGTCGTCGGCGGCGAGTACGAGATCATCACGGACGCGCGCATCGGCGGCGCTTACACCCGCCAGTGGCTGAACTACGCCATGGAGGACATGAGCCGCGACGAGGCGTCGACGTACTTCATCGGAAACCCCGGGTACGGCATCGCGAAGGACTTCCCCAAGGCCAACCGCGACTACGACTCCTTCATGGTGTATTTCCAGAAGGCCTTCTCGAACCAGTGGCTCGCGCAGGTCAACTACACCGTCTCGTGGAACCGCGGTAACCTCGCGGGTCTGTTCCGGCCGGAGACGGGCCAGCTCGATCCGAACATCAACTCGGACTTCGACCTGGTCTCGATCCTCGCGAACCGGACCGGCGACCTGCCCGGTGACCGTCGCCACGTGATCAAGGTGTTCGGCGCCAAGGAGTTCCAGCTCCCGGCGAACGTCACGATCAACGTCGGCCTCGGCTACCTTGGCCGCAGCGGCACGCCGCTGAACGTCCTCGGCTCGCACGCGCTCTACGGCGACTCCGAGGTGTTCATCCTGCCCCGCGGCGACGGAGGCCGTACGCCCTGGGTCCACAGCATCGACACGAACGTGACGTTCGGCTACCGCTTCTCGAAGGACAGCGCGCTGACCGTCGGTGTCGACATCTTCAACCTGTTCAACTTCCAGCAGGCCACGGGCTTCGACCAGAGGTACACCCTGGCGGACGTCCTGCCGATCGCGGAAGGGTCCGAGGCGAACCTCCACGGGAAGAAGGGCGAGGCGCCGACGGATACGAGCAAGAAGCTGCTCTACTCCGACGGCCGGGACTTCGATCCGGCGGACGTCAACCCCAACTGGAAGAACCCGACCAGTTATCAGACGCCGCGGCAGATCCGCATCAACGCGCGCGTGACCTTCTGATGGTTGGAAGGGAAAGGAAGCTCACCATGAAGCACCGAATCCACAGTGTTCTGGTCGGCGCGATGGGGCTCGCCAGCGCGGCATTCTTCGCGTTCTCCGGGGCCTCTTGCTCGCAACCGACCATCCAATGCGTCGTCGGGCACGGACCGTACTTCGCGAAGTACCAGTTCGTCAGCGGTGACGAGGCATGCCTCGGCCTGAAGGGCGAAGACATCGGCCTGTCGACGTATCTCGCGCCCAACGCGGACAAGACGCTCGCCGATTACAACGCCCGCAGCATCGCGATCCAGTCGTCCAAGCTCGGGCTCCTCGCTCGCGACCGTGAGGGCGCGGGGTACGACATCGGGACGGACAAGCCGTACGCGTTCGGCGCGTACACGACCGATCCGGACGCGAACAACCTCTGCTACACGGGCGGCGCGAACGGCTCGGCGGCGATCGCGTCGGCGGACATGAACATCGAGGAGTTCGATACGGGCGAGGTGGATGACATGGGCAACCCTGTCATCCTCCCGGCCGAGCACCACCGGCAGGAGTGGAAGAACATCAAGGTGTACGTGACCGCCGCCGTGCCCGGCACGCAGGTCGTCGGCGAGATGCGCTACGAGGATGTGCTGGCCGGATGCTCGGCCGAGTACAAGTTCATCGCGCTCTTCCCGTCGGTGCCTTGCGACAAGGCCGTCCACACCGACGACGACAACAACCCGGACACCGACGCCGCCAACGACGACGCCAATCCGGACGAGGATGACACGCCGATGATCGTCCCGGACGAGGATGCCTGCCTGTCCGAGGCCGACCCGTCCAAGGGTCGCGTGTTCGGCTCCGGCATCAACCCGGACTTCCCGGTGCGTTGCGACCCGGAGACGCTGCACTGCATCCTCTCCGAGGATCCGCTCACCGGCAAGCCGTAGTCTCTCGTCCCCTTCCCCCTCCAGACACGCAACACGAGCCTCCCGCCGCGCTTCGCAGCACGGCGGGGGGCCTCGTTGTGCCCTTCCGACGCAGCGATTACCGCTTCGGCGGTGCGCTGCCCTCGCCGAGCGCCTCGGTGAGGCGGCGCCGCGCGTCTGCGAGCGAGGCTTCATTGCGTTGCCCCGGGCCGAGCGCCTCGTGCCCCGCGACCTCCTCGCGCAGCGTGGCGATCTGCCCCTTTCGATCGCCCATCTTGGCCTGCAGATCCGCGCGTTGCTTGAGGTACGCGAGCCGCCGCGGCCCATACGAGAGCGCCACGGCGCGGCCATTCGCCGCGAGCGCGGCGTCGAGCCGTCCCATCTTCGCGAGCGCGCTCGAGAGCCGCGCCGGCGGATCGTACGACTTCGGCATCTCGCGCTCGCGCTGCTCCAGCATCCGCACGGCTTCTTCGCCGCGACCGAGCGCCATGTACGAGATCGCCCGGCCGTAATCGTACGTCGCCGCGATCTCGGGCGACTTCGCCTCGGCCGCAGCCTTCTCCATGATCACGAGGCGTTTCTCGTGCGCCGCGCGCGCGCCGTCCGTGTCGCCGAGCTCGCTCTTCACGCCCGCGAGGATCGCGAGCGTGTCGGCGCGATCATCGACCGTGGACTCGGTCGGCGGCGACGCGACGAGCGCTTCGAGCTTCGTGATCGCCTTGCGCCGCGCGAGGTCCTGCGTGGAGCTCTTCGCGAGCCGGCTCGCGCAGCTCAAGAGAACGGCCGCGAAATCGGCGGGTGCGGCGGCGCCGCGAATCTCGTCCACGTGCTCGGCGCCGAATCGCGCGCATCCATCGACGTCCCCGCTCCCGGCGAGCGAGGAGAGCTTTCCGGCGAGCACGTCGTCGCGGCGAGGCCAGCGCGCGTCGACCTTCGCGAGCAGCTCGTCATAAAGCGCGAGCGCTTTGCGATGATCACCGGCCGCGCGCGCGGCGCTCGCCTGCGCCAGCGTGTAGAGCGGATCCGAGGGAGGCGCGGAGGCATCCATCACGCGCACCGCGTCCTCGACGAAGTTGCGCATCTCGCGCGCCGAGGCCGCGCCCGGCAAGTACGCGACGACGTCGCCTTTCGCGGGATCGATCACGAAGAACGTCGGCCAGAAGCTCATCTTGTATCGTTCGAGAAATGCGGCGCTCGAAGGGCGATCCGTGTCGATCGCCGCGAACACCACGCGATCGGCGAGCGGGCGGAGCGCTGGATCGACGAGCACGTAGTTCTTCATGCTGAGGCACGTGTGGCACCACGGCGCCCATGCATCGACGAAGAGCGCCTTCTTCTCGGCGCGCGCGCGCGCCATCGCGCCGTCGAGGTCGTCCTCGATGAACACGAGCGGCGGGGCGGGCGTGTCCTTTCCGGCGGACGCGCCTTCCGGCTTCGTGTGCTCGCCTGATTTCGCGCCGCCGTTCGTTCCGGCCGCGCCGTTCGTGGGGCCGACCTCGGCCGTGGTGGGTGCGTCGGGGCCGGGCGTCGGGGCGGCGCCGCATCCGGCGGTGAGGGCGACGAGGAGCGCGGGGAACAGGGAGCGAGGGCGGGCCATGCGGCCGAGTGTAGTGCCGAGCGGGCGCGTTCGCCCGAACGAGAGCGTGCTCGCCCCGGCGACGGATTGCGTTATGGTGGAGCCTTCATGAGCGAGCTCGAGGGCCGCTGCGGGAGTTGTGCGGCGTTCACGCGTCCGCGCGAGGATGCGCACCTCGGACGCGTGGGCGACTGCGCGCTCGAGGTGTATCCCTCGCCGATCCGGCAGACGTCGACGTGCGCGCGATACCGGCCGAAGGGCGCCGCGGCGCCGCCGCCGCCGCCGCGCGCGGCGGGCGAGCCTCGCAGGGCGCGCTCCTCGGCGATCGAGCCGCGGCGGCGCGACGCGGAGGCCACGCGGCCTTCGCCGTCCGGGACCACGCAGGGCGCGCGGGTCGTGAATGCGGGCCCCTCGTTGCCCAGGGAGATCGACATCGACATGGATATCGACGAGTTCAGGCGGGTCTTGCGGGAGGTGCTTTCGGAGGAGCTCGGCCTCGGCCGCTCGGAGATGGGCGCGCGCTGGCAAGGCGGCGAGATCGTCCTCAAGCCGGGCAAGGCCGGCACGGCGGAGAAGCGCATCCCGCTCGACACGTTCTTTCACAAAATAGTGATGGTCCGGGACAAACTCCGCGTGCTCGAGGCCAAGCTCAACGCGCACGACGGGCTGCCGGACGCGGACAAGGTGCAGCTCCAGGCGTACATCACGGCCTGTTATGGCTCGCTCACGACGTTCAACGTCCTCTTCGCGGATCGCGAGGATTGGTTCACCGGCGCGGGCAAGGACGGCGACGGCTGAAGGACATCGAGAGGGACGGATGAAACGCTTGGCTTCTTCGTTCTCATGTGTGCTGGTCCTCCTCGCGGGCGCTTGCGCGAGCGAGGTGGACCCTGCGGATTCGGAGCCGACGGGATACGCCGCGGGGGGCCCCTCGTGGAGCGGCCCGCTCGAAGCGCCCGTGCTCGAGGACGTGATCCCGATGTCGAAGGTCCTCCGTGTTCGCTGGAGCCTGGTTTCGCCCTGCGAAGAGGTCGAAGCCGAGCGGCGCACCGACGCGGAGACGTTCGCGCTCGCCTTCACCGCGGAGGGCACGGACACCGATCACGTCGACGAGGGCGCGAACGAGGATCAGGCCTACACGTACCGGCTGCGTTGCGTGCGCGGCGAGGAGACGTCGGCCTTCTCGAACACGCTCTCGGCGAACCCGTTCAGCGAGTGACCTCGTTCATCGCGGCGGCGGCCGGGACCTCCCCGGCAGCACGCTCGCGCGCGCGTTTGCGGGCGGAGGCGCGCGTCCCCGGGTGCGCCATGTCGCCGAGCGCGCGGCGGAGCGCCGCGGCCCAGTACGCGGCGAGCGCCGCGTCCTCCGTGAGGAAGACGTCCATCGGCCCGTGATCGCTGTTGATCTCCACGGCCACGAGGTCGTCGCGCCGAGGCGTCGACACGCCGCGGACCTCTTCCATCGCGATCGCCGCGCCGAGGCGCCCTTCCGGCAGCAGATCCACGGCCCCCGTGCGGCTCACCCACGGGGCGATGACGAACCGATCTCGGCCGGCCCAGAAGAGCGGCGCGGACAGGGCGCGGTAGCGAGCCCCGAAACGCGCCACGCTCACGAACGCGTACCCGGAGAGCGTCACGAGCGCGGCGGCCGACGCGAAGCCGATCGTCAGGTTACGATCCCCCGCGCGGAAGGCGCGCACCGCCTGGACCCACAGCGCGAGCGCGAGGGCAAGCAGGATCGAACCGAGGACGGTGTTGCGGCGGGCGTTCGTCCGCGGGCCCTGGTTCTCGTGATCCCGCAGCACGAGGCGCTCCCCTTCGAGGCGCAGGGCAAACCGCGCGAGCTTGCCGGCGGGGAGCACGGGCTCCTCGGGCTGGACATCCGGCGCGGCGGGCGCGGGCAGCGTGCCCTCGGCGGCTTCGAGTGGCGCGGCGAAGGCGCCGGCGAGCGGCGTCGCGGCCCGAACGACGCGGGCGCACGCGCGGTCTCCGTCGAGATCGACCGCGGCCGCGACGAGCAGGCGGCGCGGGGCGGCGCTTTTGTCCTCGCGTTCGAGCTCGACCCAGGCCGCGGCGAGGGTGCGGCGGTTCGTGCACGTGGTCGCGTCACAGCAGGGACGTTCCTCGGTGGTCACGACCAACCGGGCCACGCGGCCGGCGGTTGGGCGCTCCCCTTCGGCGAGGCGGAGCGGGGCGATGCGGACGTCGGCGCCGCCGAGGGTGCCGCGGATCCAGACGGGCGCCTCGGGTTCGGGTCCGTGGCGGCTCGACACGCTGCCGAGGGGCGGCGCGGCGCGCAGGAGGAAGGGCGCCGAGGGCGGGAGGCGTTCGAGGGCGGCGGCGGCCGCGCCGGGGGCCACGAGGGCGTCGAGGGCAGGCTCGGACGTCTCGGCGCCGAGGGCAGACAGCGCGCGCGATACGTCCGCATCGAGCTCCGTTCGGGGGTGGAGCGGCATGGCCGGCCAGCCATGCCAGGGATCGGGAGAGGCGTAAAGTGTTGGAATTGGTGGCGTTCGGGGAGGGGGCTCAGCGCCGGCGGCGCCGGCGGGTGATCGCGGCGAGGCCAAGGCCGAGGGCGGCGAGGGCGCCGACCTTGCCGTGCTTGGCCTCGACGGAGCAGCCGCAGCCGCCGGGGTCCTCGATCCGGGGCCCCTCGGGCTCCTCTTCGCCCCAGCCGCCGCCTGCGCCCGCGCCGCCGGGGCATTTGATGGGGCACGATTTCGAGCAGAGGTTGCAGAGGCAACCCGCATACGCCTCGTAGGCCTCGACGCCGTCCGGAAATTGCATCTTGCAGGCGTCGAGGCAGGCCTTGTAGTCGGCGGGGGTTTTGGCGACGGGACAGGACAGCTCGCAGTTGTAGATGCCGATGCACTGGCCATTGCAGCCCGTGGCGAGCGCCTTGCATTCGGTCTTCGCGGCGTTCACGCTGCACGCATTGCAGCTCGGGATGCCGGAGCCGGGGGGATAAAGTGTACAGACGCCGTCGATGTCGTCCTGCTCGATGCTGGCAATGGCATTGCCGCCATCGTAGAAGGGTTCCATCGTCGAGCCCGTGACGTCGGTATGGCCGAGGCCGAGGAAATGGCCTTGCTCGTGCGTGGCAATGGAGAGCGTATCGACGGGGCTACCGCCCATGCAATTGCCGTTCGGGTTCGTGGCGGAGTCGTACCAGCAGAATCCGACGTTGTTGAAGACGATGTCCGCGTCGGAGATGATCAAATTGCCGTCGCCGTCGGACGACCATACCGGCAGCGTGACGCCGATGACCGAGTCCACCGGTCCGAGCTCCAGCGGCCACGTGGCCGGCCGATTGATCCACATCAGGACGTTCTTGTTGTCGTTCGAATTCCACGTCCCGTCCGGCAGATCGCCGAGGAGCTGCGTCGCGAAATCGGTGCACTCGGGGGCCGCCCAGGAGCCGAACCCGTCGACGAGCCGCTGCTGCGCGGTCGCGGCAATCTCTGTCGGGAACGTGGACGCATTGACGTAGAACTTGACCGGCAAGATCCCCCATACCGGATACGGCGGGCCTTCGAGGCCCGTCCAGGCGCGCGCCTCGGTCGGCGCGGAGAGGATCCCGGCCGCAAATGCGGCGAGGAGGGCGGCCTTTCGGAGGGTCTTCATGTCACTTTCCTCCGGCGAGGCGGACCACGTCCGTCATGAGAGATTCGACCGCCTCGGGCTGCTCCACGTGGCCCGAGGGTTCGAGCTTCTTGCCGGCGTAACGGACGAGCTCGACGCCGTCGAGCTCGCGACGCGCCATTCCTTTGGCATCCACGTGGTACACGGAGAGCGCGAGCGCCGTGAAATACATTTTTCCTTTGTCGTCGCGACGCAGAAAGACCACCGCGTCCTCCCCCGCCTTGAGCGCGGCGTCACCGAGGACCTTCTGCGTCTTGCCCCGGTGTGTCCCGCCGAACTGCTGGACGACGACACGCCCCTCGGCTTTCCCCTTGAGGAGCTGCACCACGTCGAGCTCGGTGCGGGTCACGAGGCCCCGGCCATCCTCGGATTCGTCCGTGACCGCCTTCCTCACACGCACCCGGACCACGAGGTCCGAACGGTTGACGAGCTCTTCGCGCGAAAGGAAGAGCATGGTCGTCGCGTCCGCCACGGCGCTGACGCCGAGCAAGACGATGGCCGCGAGCGCGGCCAAATACTTTCTGAAGCTCATGAAGTGCCTCCTCGATCCGGGCCGCTTCGGCCTTTCGTTCCACCATGCCAAGCGTCGCTCGGCGTGTAAAGCGACCCCCACGCGCAGGGCCGTCCGTGTTCAGCGACGACCCAAATTTGATTTCCGACTGGAAAGCCAGCGCGCCCGGCGCGTCTCCGTCACGACGAAAATGGGTGGCGTTTCGAGCACCGCAGGCTACCTCCGGCGTGTACCTTTCGGGCCTCTCTGAGGAGTCATCCATGAAACGTGCTTCGTTGCGATCGTTCTGCCTCGCCTCCCTCTTCGTCGTGGGCACCACGATCGCCGCCTGCGGAACGGACACCACGGGACTGTTTGCCTCCGGCGGCCAAGGGGCCGGCGCCTCGGGCGGCGCAGGCGGGCAAGGCGGCGCGGGCAACGGCGGCGCGGGTCAAGGTGGCGCAGGCAACGGAGGCGCGGGGCAAGGTGGCGCAGGCAACGGAGGCTCGGGTCAAGGCGGCGCAGGCAACGGCGGCGCGGGGCAAGGTGGCGCAGGCAACGGCCCATCGAGTTCGTCGAGCAGCACGCAAAGCTCATCGTCCGGGCCGATGCCCCCGGTCGTCATGGTCGCATGTGGCGACGTGGCCTGTCCCGTGAGCGGCCAGAGCGCATGCTGCTGGGACGACAGCAACTACAACGACCCGCCCCAGGGCGAGTGCGTGAGCGGCCCGGACGACAACGACAACTGCGCCACGGAGTTCGGCGGCAACGGCCAACCTGGCTTCGAGTCGCGCATCGAATGCCAGCTCCCCGAGCACTGCCCCGCCGGCACGGTCTGCTGCGGCGACCTCACGCAGACGCAAGGCGGCAACTGGTATCCGCTCCTCCGTTGTGCCGCCACCTGTACGTACCCCCAGCAGCGCGTCCTCTGCGACCCGCAAGCCCCCGACACGGACTGCCCCGTCATCCAGACCGGACAGGGCCCGGTGCAGATGACCTGCCAGCCGAGCACGATCCTCCCGGACGGCTACAACATCTGCCGTCCCTGAGCCCGCCCGTGTGGACCCCCAGCGCGTGTCGAGTATGGAAACATCGCACATCCCCCAACGTGCACATCCATGCACGTGGCCCGGGGTGCGTTCGCGGGGGGGACCGCGAACTCGTGTTCACGGGACAAACCCGCGGCCCTCGCGCCGTGCGACGAACGGGGATATCCTAGGACCCGGAAGCGCCCGCTGGACCACGGAGCCAAGCGACCGCCTCCCTCTCGAGGAGCCCAGGAACCAGCCATGCAGAGTGGAAAGAGTCTGCGCTTGATGCCCGACCCGGCAGGCATCTCCGGCGATCCCGCGGCGGTGATCCCCCTGCTGGAGGAGATCGAAGCGCTGCCCGAGAGCGCCACCGGCGCGCTCGTCTTCGGCCCCCCGACGCAAGGCACGGTGCTCGTCGAGAACGGTCGAATCTGCTGGGCCGCGGCGTCCGGCATGGAACGTCGCCTCGCAGAGCTGCTCCGGGCCTACGCGGACGAACCCCCGGAGTCGAAGCGGATCGAGGACGTCTACAAGCGCTGCAAGCGCGACCAGATCCCAGTCGTCAAAGCCCTCGTCGACAGCGGGCTCGTATCCCTCGACGGCCTCAAAGAGGTGATCCGGCAGCACACGTCGGAGGCGCTGATCGCCCTCACACGCGAGCCGCTGCGGGAAGCGCCGAACTGGGCACCGCACAAGCACCAAGGATACGACGCGAAGTTCACGTTCGATCCATGCGAGCTCATCGTGAGCGTGGGCGGCGTCTTCCACCCGGATCTCGCAGGGCGCGCGCGCCTCGACTTCGACGGGCTCCTGCGCTCGGGCGTGTACGCCGTGTCGTTCGCGCGCGCGCCGCAATCGAACACGCCGGTACCGATCTACCGCTCCCCGGGCGCATACTTCACGCTCCGCCAGGTGATGTCGCTCGGCCGGTGGGCGTTCTCCGCGCTCGACGTCTGCAACGCCTACAGCGCACGGGCGAGGATCGCAGCCACCCTCGTCGAGCCAGGCGAGTACCTCGTGGCCTGGCAGTCGCGCGGCGTCGTGAGCGTGGCGCAGTGCGAAGACTCGATGAGCTTCGCGTTCATCGTGGGCAAACGCGCACGCGCAACTTCCTGACGCGCAGCTTCTCGACGAATAGCGCCGGGGTTTCACCCCGGACCCGACGAGGGGTTGTCCACCCCTCGACCCGGACCAGGGCACGGCCCTGGACCGCAGGTGCATCGACCGCGATGCGGTCGATGCAAGGGTGCGTCGGCAACCCCCTCTCAGGGTGAAGGTTCCAGTTCCAATTCGAGCTCGGGTGGAACGGGCTGCGGTGGCAACGGAACCGAGACGCGCACGCCGTCATGCACCGGGACGACGACCGGCAAGGCCGCTCGCTGGGAAGGTGCGTCGCGCTCGGCGACGGTGCGCGCAGCGACGACGCGTTGCGGCGACAGCGAGTCGTTGAAGAGACAAACGTCGAGGGCCGCGGACGTCGGCTTGATGTCACACGCGACGACCGGACGCGCGGCACGCGTAATCCGCGCGAGGACGCTCTCCTCATCGGAGCTCGACGGGCCCAGCGAGGCGAGCACGTCGAGGGCGCGCGGATCCCGATGGTACGCGAGCATCTTCGCCGCATGGATGCGCACCACACGCTGGCGCGCGCGCGAGAGTTCGAAGAACGCATCCGGGGACGCAGGCTCGCGGCCCGCTTCGAGGAGGCCAAGGCGCGGCGGATCGATGCGCATCTCGGTGCCCGGCGCCTTGAGGTGCCACTTGATCGCGCGGCCCGGGGCGAGCGGCCTTCCCCAGTAGAGCCCACGATCGGTGGCGCCCACACGGCGGTTCTGATCATCGCGGCGAGCAAACGTGACGAGAACGCTGACGTCACGCAGTTGCTTCCCCCCATTGTTCACGACCGAAAGATCGAAGTCGTACCCACGTCGCTCTGAAGGAACCACGCGGCCGGAGCCATCTTCAGGTCGCGACGCGAGCAAGACTTCGAGCACCGGGAGCCCCTCGTTCCACAAAGGAGACGCGGCACGCGCGCACACACAACGAGGGAGGCGTTGTTCGCCGGAAGATGCGTCCACGGGAGAAGGCGCGGGAAACGCGGAGCCGAGGCCTGGAACGAGGAGCGGCACGTGCGGCGCGACGGCCGCGGGCTCGGGGGGTTTGCCGTAACGCTGGAAGAACGAGATGCCGAGCACGGAGAGCGCGGCCACGAGCGCGACGAGGAGCGGCGCGCGCGCCCACGCAGGGAGCGACGCCTCGGGGACGGGCGGCGCGGGCGGCGGGGCGAAGGGTGCGGTCGCGACAGGGACGAACCCGAGGCGCTGGCAAAGCGCGACCTCGAACGTCTCCGCGAGGCGATCGGAGCCGGGCCCGCCCCAGGTGGCGAACCGAAGGAGCTCCCGCAAAAGGAACCAACATCCCGCCGCAACGACGACCCCCACCGCGAGCCGACCAAGCCAGCCCGTCACGAGCGGAGCAGGAGAAGCGAGCGCTGCGAGCAGGCCGAGCGGTCCGGGCAGCATCACGACGGCGAGCGCCGCGCGCCTCCGCGCCTCGTACGCGCGGGCGAGGGCCTCGCGTGGATCGTACGTGAAGCGCGCGAGCGTGAAGCGCGTGTAAGGCGCGGCGATCGAGGGATCGAGCGCGAGGCAGAGCGCGCGGCCACGCCGCACGAGGCCACGGATCGCCGTGTACGGCACGCGCATCTCCACGGCCTCCGCGACGCTGCCCGGCACGAAGCCGCTACGAAAGCCGGCCGCGCGCACGAGCTCGATCTCGAGGACGTCGGGCAAGAGCGTCAAGCGGACGGCGCCCACCGCGTTCGCACCTTCGGCCGCGAGGGCGAGGGCTCCAACGGTGAACGTACCTGCCATGCGTCAAGCCTCCGCCGCAAGGGCCATGTCCGACGCGGGCCTCTCGAAGAGCGCGCGGAGGACACGCCCCGTCGCGGTCGCGCGTCGCGCAACGACCTCGGGAGATCCTTCGGCCACGACACGACCGCCGCCCTTGCCGCCTTCGGGTCCGAGCTCGATCACGTGATCGGCGGCCGCGATCACGGCGGGGTGATGCTCGATGATCAGGAGCGAGTGCCCGCGCTGCACGAGGCGATCGAGGACGGCCACGAGGCGCGCGACGTCGGAGAGGTGCAGACCCGTGGTGGGCTCGTCGAGCACGTAGAGCGTGGGCTTGGCGCGCGTGCCGCTGCAAAGCTCGTCTGCCAGCTTGAGGCGTTGCGCTTCGCCGCCCGAGAGCGTGTGCGAGCCCTGGCCGAGCCGCAGATACCCCACGCCGAGATCACACATCGTGGCGAGCGGCTCGCGGATCTTCGGGTGCGCCGCGAAGAGCTCGGCCGCCTCCTCGGCCGTACGGAGCAGGACATCGCCGATCGACATGCCGAGGTAACGTACGTCGAGCGTGGCCGGCTCGAAACGTGTTCCGCCGCAAGCCTCGCAGGTCGTCACGACGTCGGGCAAGAAAGACATCTCGTGCGAGATGACCCCCTGCCCTTCGCACACCTCGCAACGACCGCCCTTCGCCGTGTTGAACGAGAACCGCGCGGGATCGTAGCCGCGCATCTTCGCGTCGGGCGTCGCGGCGAAGAGCTTGCGGACCTCGTCCCATACGCCGAGGAAGGTGGCGGGGATGGAGCGCGGCGTGCGGCCGATGGGAGATTGATCCACGGCGACGGCGCGCGCGAGCGAGGGCGGCAGGTGGAGCGCATCGTGCGGACCGGGATCGGGCCCCGCGAGGCCGAGGGCGCGCCGCACCGCCGGGTAGAGCACGTGCCGAACGAGCGTGCTCTTGCCGGATCCGGAGACACCGGCGACGACGGTCATGCGTCCGAGCGGAACACGCAGCGCGTCCACGCGGAGGTTGTGCGCGCGCGCGCCCTCGATCTCCAGGAACGCGTCGGCAGGGCCGAGCCGCACGCGGGCCGAGGCGAGCGCGCGCTCGCCGGAGAGCGCCTTCGCAGTGGGCGAGTTTGCCGTGCGTAACACCTCCGACGGCGTTCCTTGGGCCACGATGCGACCGCCGCCGCGACCCCCCGTGGGACCGAGATCGATGAGGTAATCGGCAGCGCGGATGGTGTCCGCGTCGTGCTCGACCATGAGCACGGTGCTGCCCATCCCGGCGAGCTTGCGCAGGTTGTCGAGCAGCCGATGCGTGTCGCGCGGGTGCAGGCCGATCGTGGGTTCGTCGAGCACGTAGAGCGCGCCTGTGAGCCCGCTGCCGAGCTGCGCTGCGAGCCGGAGCCGCTGCATCTCGCCGCCGGAGAGCGTGGCGGCGCGGCGATCGAGCGCGAGGTAGCCGAGCCCGACCTCCTCGACGAACGCGAGCCGCCGCGCGAGCTCGCGGTGCGGCGCCTCTGCGATGAGCGCGCGCTCTCCGTCGAAGCGGAGCGTCTTCGCCCAGCGCACGGCCTCGGACACCGAGCGCGCAGTCGCCTCGTGGTACCGGTCCCCCGCGAGGCGCACCGAGCGCGGGACGGGCGCGAGCCGCGAGCCGCCGCATGCCGTGCACGGCTCGTTCGAGGCATCCGTGGGATCGGCGTCCTCGCTCCCACCGAGCACGCCCGTCCCCTCGCAGGCCTCGCAGCGGCCTTGCTTGGTGTTGAACGAGAACCAGCGCGGATCGAGCTCGGGGACGCCCGCGCCGCAGCGAGGGCAGGTGCGCGTGGTGGAGAGCAGCTCTTCCTGGCCACGCGTATTGACGAGCTTGAGCGAGCCCTTGCCGAAGGTGAGCGCGCGGTCGAACGTGGCGCGATCAAGCGCGTCGAGCTTGCCCTCGTGCATCACGAGATCGATCGAGTGCTCGCGCCGTTTGTCGAGGCGCGGCGGATCATCGGTGCTCGCCCGCGCGCCGTCGACGATCGCGTCCGTGATGCCCGCGCGCGCCGCCGCCGTGAAGACGTCGAGGTACGTGCCCTTGCGCGCGACGACCGCGGGCGCGAGCAACGTGCGCGCGCCCCGCGTGGCGAGCAGCGCGCGGTACACCTCGTCGGGCGCGCGAGCGGTGATGGGGACGTCGCACGTCGGGCAGTGCGGCTCGCCCACCTTGGCGAAGAGGAGCCGCAGGTAGTGGGCGATCTCCGTGACGGTCGCGACCGTCGAGTTCGATCCCGAGCGCGTCGTGCGCTGTTCGAGCGCGATCGCAGGCGGCACGCCCGTCACGCGATCGACATCGGGGCGCGGCATCGACGGGAGGAACTGGCGCGCATACGGCGTGAGCGTCTCCAGGAAGCGCCGCTGCCCCTCGGCGAACACGACGTCGAACGCGAGCGTGCTCTTGCCCGATCCGCTCGGCCCCGTGACGACGACGATCTGGCCGTGCGGGATCGACGTGCAGACCTCGGCGAGGTTGTGCTCGCGCGCGTGGACGATCTCGATCGCCGACGGCGCGGGCGGATAGGCCGGTGTTGCGCGGCGCGACGCGTCTCCGTTTGCCTTGCCCTTTCGCCGCGACGACGAGGGCGGCGACGAGGGTCTCGCGAGGTGCGCTGCGAGCGCGTGTCCCGTGCGCGTGTTCGTGCGCGCGACCTCCTCGGCTGTCCCCTCGGCGACGATCTGCCCGCCGTCGCTGCCCGCACCGGGCCCGAGATCCACGACCCAGTCGGCGGCCGCGATCACGTCGAGATCGTGATCAACGACGATGACGCTCCCGCCGCCGCGCACGAGATCCCGCAGGGCCTGGTTGAGCAGCAGCACCTCCTCCGCGTGCAGGCCCGCGCTCGGCTCGTCGAGCAGAAAAAGCGCGCCCGCCGTCCGTTCGCCGAGGGCGCGCGCGAGCTTGAGCCGCTGCGCCTCACCGCCGGAGAGCGTCGAGAGGGGCTGGCCCAGCGTGAGGTACCCGAGACCAAGGCGCGCGAGCGGCCCGAGCGCGCGCACGATCGCAGGCTCGCGCGCGAAGACCTCGAGCGCCTCGTCGATCGACAACGCGAGCACGTCGGCCACGGAGCGCCCGTCGAGCTTGACCTGGAGCACCTCGTCACGAAATCGTTTTCCCTGACAAACGGGGCACGTCAACGAAACGTCGGCGAGGAACTGCATCTCGATCGTCTCGGCGCCCTCTCCCGCGCACGACTCGCAGCGCCCGAGCGCCACGTTGAACGAGAAGTGCCCCGCCGTGAGCTGCCGCGCCGCGGCCTCGGGCTCCGCGGCGAACTTCTGGCGGATGCGGTTCCACGCGCCCGTGTACGTCGCGGGGTTGCCGCGGGAGGTACGCCCGAGCGGCGCTTGATCGACGAGCGTGACGACCTTGATCCCGCTCGTGCCTTCGATCTTCTTGTGCGCGCCCGCGGGCTCGATGTCCTTGTAGCCGCGTGCCCGCGCGAGGGCGCGGTAGAGCACGTCCTCCACGAGCGTGCTCTTGCCCGAGCCGCTCGCGCCCGTCACGCACACGACCTGCCCGAGCGGCATGCGCACGCTGACGTCCTTCAAATTGTTCGCGCGCGCGTCCACGATGGAGATCGATCCGCGTGGCGCAGTCCGCTCGTCCGCCGAAGCGACGCTCGCCGCGCCGCGCGCGAGGGCGCGCCCCGTCGGCAGATCGCCGCGCCGCGCGAGTTCCGCCGGCGCGCCGTCGAACACCACGCGCCCGCCTTGTTTGCCCGCGCCGGGCCCGAGCTCGACCACGCGATCCGAGGCCCGGATCACGAGCGGCTCGTGCTCGATGACGACCACCACGTTGCCGCGCGCCGCGAGCTCGCGCATCGCCTCGATGAGCGGCGGCACGTCGCTCGGATGCAGCCCCACCGTCGGCTCGTCGAGCACGAAGAGCGCGCCCGTCAGCGACGTCCCGAGCGCGCCCGTCAGCGTCACGCGTTGCGCCTCGCCGCCCGAGAGCGTCCGTGCTTGTCGATCGAGCGTCAGGTACCCGAGTCCCACGCGCTCCAGGTACGAGAGCCGCTGCGCGAGCTCCTTCCGCGCGATCTCGCCCTGCCCCGTCGTCGCCTTCAACCGATCCAGGAGCGCGCGCGCCTCGCGCAATTCGAGCCCGTGCCAGCTCGCGAGATCGAGCCCGCCCACGCGGTAGAGCAAGGACTCGGGCGACAAGCGCTTGCCGTCGCACGTCGCGCACGGATCGTAGGAGCGGTACCGCGCGAGCAACACGCGGATGTGCATCTTGTACGTGCGCGTCTCCAGCCACTTGAACCACGCGCGCACGCCCGGGTACTTGCCGCCGTGGAAGCTGCCCTCGCCGTCGAGCACCTGCGCGCGCTGCGCCTCCGTGAACTCCTTCCACGGCACGTCGAGCGGGATGCCCTTCTTCTCGCAGAACTTCCGCAGGACCTTCCGCTCCCACGACGTGCTCGACCCCGTCCACGGCCGGATCGCGCCGCCTTCGAGGGTCTTCTCCTCGTCGGGGATGACCTTGCCCCAGTCGACGCCGATCGTCCGGCCAAACCCCCGGCATCCCGGGCACGCGCCGATCGGCGACTGGTACGAGAACAGGCCCGGCCGCGCGGCGTCGAAGCTCCGCGCGCATGACGGGCAGGCGAGCCCACGCGGCACGAGCACACGCCGCCCGGTCCCACTCGTGCCCGACGCGCCCACGTACAAGGCCACGCCGCCCTCGGCCCGCTGCCACGCCTCCTCGATGGCCGAGCCGAGGCGCCGCGCGTCGCGCGCCCCGATCTTCACGCGATCGACGATCACCTCGACCCCACCGCCTGCGCCGAGCGCGTCGCTCGGGCCGACCTCGTCGATGTCGCGCACCTCGCCGCGCACGAGCAGACGCCGATAGCCCGCTTCGAGCAGCGTCTCGCGCACGTCGAGCAGCTCCTCGGTGCCGGCCACGGGCACACGGTACGTCACGAGCGCGGTCGCGCCGTCGTGGCTCTCGACGGCCTTCGACGCGGCCGTCACCGCGTCGACGCGTGTCGCCGGGATCTGGCACGTCGGGCACACGGGCGTCGCCTCGCGGGCGAACACGGCCGACAGGTACGGCTCGAGGTCGGCCATCGTGGCCACCGTGGAGCGCGAGCTCTTCACGGGGGCGCGGCGATCGACCGCCACGCCCGCGGCGACCGGATCGAGCTCGTCGATGGGCGGCCGTTCGAGCCGCTCCAGGAACTGCCGCGCGTAGGGGCTGAAGCTCTCGACGAAACGCCGTTGCCCCTCCGAGTAGAGCGTATCGAGCGCGAGGGAGGATTTTCCGGCGCCGGACACGCCCGTGAAGCAAACGAGCTGCCCGGGCACGAGCTCGAGGTCGATCCCCTGGAGGTTGTGGGTACGCGCGCCGCGGATGCGGATGGGTTGCATGGCTTCGCTCTCTGCGGTGAGGGGTAATGCGGAGACGACTCGGACCGAGGCGCGGGCGTACTAGCACGGCGCGCGAGTTTGTCGCGGAACGGATGCTCGTCGACCTATGGACGCAGGACGCACGGCGCGCTAGCCCTAACCGTGCGCCTGCCTGGAGAGCGGCTCTTCGGGCGGCGCTCGGCCGTAGCGACAGCGATCAAGGGTGTCAACGACGTGAGCGGGAAAGAAGCGAGCGACGAGAAGCTCATCGTGCGAAACCGGAGGGCCGGCTTCGAGTACGAGCTCGGCGAGCGCTTCGAAGCCGGGTTGGTGCTCATCGGCAGCGAGGTCAAGATGCTGCGCGACGGCAAGGCGGACCTCTCCGACGCGTGGTGCACGATCACGAACGGCGAGGCGTTCCTGCACGGCATGTTGATCCCGGAGATGCCGGGCGCCGCGTTCGGGCACGTCGCGAAACGGACGCGCAAGCTCCTCTTGCACGACACGGAGATCGATCAGATCCGCAAGGCCGTGGAGCGCGAGGGCATGACGGTCGCCGCCACACGGCTCTACTTCAAGAAGGGCCGCGCGAAGGTCGAGCTCGCGCTGGCGAAGGGCAAGAAGCAGGCGGACAAACGCGAGACGGTCAAGCAACGCGAGGCCGAACGGGAAGCCCGCGCCGCGATGGGCCGAGGCCGCCGAGGGGAGTGAACATGCCGCACATGAAGCTCCAGAGAGGTGGCTCGGCCGATCTCGTGGCCCTCGACGGCGATCGGGTGAGCCTTCGATCGACCGAAGCCTTCGCGCCCGGAGCGCCGCTCGCCGGCCACCTGGAGACGACCTCGCTCGTGCGCGTGAAGGTGCATCGCAGCCGAAAGCAGGGCGACGCCTTCCTGGTCGAAGGCCGCCTCGTCGACGCGACACGACGCCTTCGCGAAGAACTCTCCGCCCTGCTCGTTTCGTCGGCCGGCGGGAGCTCAGGCGACGCAGGTTCGCCGTAAACGTCGCCGCCCCCTCCTGGATCCACGCCGTCGCCATGCGCCTCGGGTCGGGGTTTTTCGCGCCCACCACGCGGATGTATTCCAGACCCATGAACAAATGTAAAGCCACTTGACGCCCGAACGTGAACGGCGCCGAAATGTCTGGCGTTTTTCGGGCCTTGTGCCCCTCGGC
The DNA here is from genome assembly GCF_005144585.1 of Polyangium fumosum. GTDB lineage: Bacteria > Myxococcota_A > Polyangia > Polyangiales > Polyangiaceae > Polyangium > Polyangium fumosum. The sequence continues at coordinate 52,819 of NZ_SSMQ01000004.1, forward strand.
TGCCGGCATTGCCCGAGCCGACGGGCCCCCCTAGGCTGGGGAAGACATGAAAATCGCGTCGCGCCCCCGGGTCATCATTCGCCGTTGCCCCACCTACGACGCCGAGCAGATCCGCCGGATCGTTCGGGAGGGGCTCGAGGAGCTCGATCTCCGGCCGCACGGCCGCACGCTGGTCAAGCCGAACTGCGTGGCGTCGGGCCCGTCGTTCCCGCACGCGTACACGCGGCCTGAGTTCTTGGAGGGCGTGCTGCGCGCCTTGCAAGACCGGAGCGACGGCCGCGTCCGCGAGCTCGCCCTGGGCGAGCGTTGCGGCATCACCCTCCCCACGCGCACGACGTTCGAGGGCGCGGAGTACTACCCGATGCTCAAGCGCACAGGCGTGAAGCACTACCACTTCGAGGAGGAGCCGCAGGTCGAGATCCGGCTCACCCACAAGGAGCGGCTGCGCGACTACGTCTTCACGCCCGAGCCCGTCGCGAAGGCCGACTTCTTCGTCAACTGCCCCAAGTTCAAGAGCCACCCCTGGACCACCGTGACGTTCTCCATGAAGAACTACATCGGCATCCAGGACGATCGGCACCGCCTCATCGACCACGACCACCGACTCGACGAGAAGATCGCGGACCTGCAGTACATCGTTCAGCCGCAGTTCATCGCGATCGACGCGATCGTGGCCGGCGAAGGCCGGATGCTCACGCCCATCCCGCGCAAGCTCGGGCTCGTCATCATGGGCAACTCGCAGGCCGCGTTCGACGCGCTCTGCTGCAACATCATCGGCGTCGATCCGTACACGGTCGACCACCTCCGCCTCGCCTCCGAGCGTGGCTTCGGCTCGCTTGATCTCAGCTCGTTGGACATCAGCGGCGACGTGACGCTCGAAGAAGCGCAGGCGATGGCCAAGGGCTTCAAGGTGGGCCTCGTGCGCGTCGAGAAGTACTTCGAGGGCTCGCACATCACGGCGTACGCCGGCCCGCCGCCGGAGCCGGAGCGCACGGACTACTGCTGGGGCGGCTGTCCGGGCGCGCTCGAGGAGGCCATCGAGATCCTTCGGCTCTACGACGAGCAGTGCGACGAGAAGATGCCGCGCATGCACATCGTCTTCGGGGCCTACGAAGGGAAGATCGACGCGAAGCCGGGCGAGCGTGTCGTGTTCATCGGCGACTGCGCGACGTGGTCCGGGGACCTCCACGGCCGCCTCGTGCGCGTCGAGAGCCTCTACAAAGACCGCGCGGAGAAGGACCCGTACCACGCCAAGCACGACGACATCTTCGCGAAGATGGTGCACGTGATGCGCAAGTTCGCGACCACCGATCCGACCGAACCGCTGCGCCTCGAAGGCTGCCCCGTCAGCGTGGCCGAGCAGGTGCTCACGCTCGTCGAGCTCGGCAAGACGAAGAACCCGTACCTCTCGCCCTCGGAGGCCGTGCGCTTCAGCAAGGGCTACCTCGGCTGGCAAGGCAAGGCGCTCATGAAGCGCATCTCGGGCAAGCCCTACCAGATCCACGGCCCCTGCGAGCGCGGGCAAGCTGCGCCCGAGGTCTCTCCGCCTACGCTTCCGGACGCAGAATAACGTCGAACAACACCTCGACGTCGTCGCGAACACGGAACGCGCCGAGCGGCCCCTTCACCTCGCGAAGGCCGAGCCGCTTCATCGACAGCTCCGCGCGCCCCGAGACACGCGTGCGTTCCGCTTCCTCCGTCACGCGGAGCGAGACCGGCAGCGAGATCCGACCGCTCGAAACCTCGACCGTGACGTCCGCGCGCTCCCGTGACGTGCCCGTCGCGCGGACGCGCACCTCCTTCGTCCCCGGGAACACCTCGTCGCGGATCTTCCGCTCGATGTCCGATCGATCCGAGGTCGAGAGCGCCGACGTGTCGACGCGCTCACCATGAAGTGTCCCCACGACCTGCAGCGCGGCGACCGGCACGACGAGCTCCGCGGAAAACCCCTCGCCTTCGAGCGTCGCGCGGCCGCTGAGCGCGGAGGCCGCGAGTTCGAGATCGTGCGCCAAGCGCGCCAGCATCCCGCTGGCGCGGGTGTGAACGAGAAGCTTGGAGGACGAACGATCGACGATCAGCACGGATGCACTCACTCGCGACACCTCAGCGCGGCGGCCACGGGGAGCAGCGTCGCCATGAGCAGGAGAGCCACGGAGCTCTGCGGTTGGGACAGCCCGAGCGGGCCCTCACCGCCGAGCAAGCCGCGTCCATGCGCGCGCGGCAGGAGCGCCGCAAAGAGGCCCGCGCCGCTGCCGAAGAGGAAGTCGAGGACGAGCGCCCCGAGGCGACCCCGGCCCCGTTCGAGGAACGTCGCGCCAAACGCGAACCAGCCGGCATAGGCCGCGCCGACGAGGCCGCCGATCCAGCCGCTCGTGAAGGCATCCCGCGCGAACGGCGGCGCCGCGGCCGACTGCGCGGACACAACCGCGACGACGGCGAGCAGCGCGCCGCTCACGGCCGAAGCGAGCACGAGCGAAACACCGATCCCGAGCGCGACGTCGCGACGCGAAGCGCCGTACCGCGCGAGGGGCCAGGCGGCGTCACGCAGCTTCACGCGATCACACGCGCGCGCGGCGAGCGCGAAGCAGAAGAGCGGGACGACGAGGCGAAACGTCGCGGCGAGGGAACGATCGACCGCGCCTGCGGTGGTCACGCGGCGCTCGATGATCCCGCCGGCGAACGCGAGCGCGAGCGCGAGGATCGTGGTGAGCACGACGCCACGCCCCGCGAGCCTGCGCGCGCCCATCGCAACCCCGAGCGAAACGCCCCCGAAGGCGCCTGCGCCACGAGGCAACGTGGCCTCTGGTCGATGCTGCGACGTCATGTGCCTCCCCGTGGCTCGCCTGGCTCTCCCGGCGCCTCGTCGTGCGTGACGGCAGGCGCCTCCGCGGCCGGCGCCTCGTTCGGCACGGCCGAAGGCGCTGGCGGCGCGACGGGCGCGAGCGCACCTGGCACCCGCGCGCTCCTCGCCGCCGGAAGCACGACCGGTGGCCTCGGCGCGAGCCCCGCGGCGCGGCGGAACGTGAGCAACGCCTCGGCCGCGGCGCGCACCTGGACGATGCCGGGCGACGCCGGCGCGATGGCTTCGATGACGACGCCGGCCTCGACCGCTGCGTCCGTGAGCGCGAGCGCGCAAGCGTCGAGGTCGGCCCCGGACAAACGCAGCTCCGCGGCGCGTGGATACGGCCCCGCAGCCTCGCTCCACGCGACCGCCCGCACCTCCGCGCGATCGGCGAGCAAACGAGCGAGCATGCGCACCGGCGCTCGTTCGCCCGCTTCGTCCGCGGGACGCACCCACGCGATAAGCGCGGGCTCGCCGCCGGGCATGGGCTCCGCGGCATCGGCCTCTCCGAGCACGAGCCCTTTGTGCAGCACGAGGACACGATCCCCGAGCGCACGCGCATCCGCGGGTGAGGACGTCGTCACGACGACACACGCGCCGCCGAGCGCGAGCTCGCGGATCCGCTCGCGCACGAGGCCGAGCAGATTGAGCGCGACGTCGGAGAGCGGCTCGTGCAGCACAACGAGCAGCGGCGACGGCGTGGAGAGCGCGAGCGCGAGCTCCACTGCGCGCGCCTCGGCGAACGAGAGCGATCGCGGCTCCCGGCGCGCGAGATGACCGAGGCCGAAGGGATCAAGCACGTCGCCGACGCGTGTCGTCGCCTCGCCACGCGCCTTCCGCGAGAGCGCGACGGACGCCTCGACCGTGCGCGCATCCGGCAGCGCGGGCTCCGCGGCGAGCGCGCCGATCCGGGCCCGCAGCAAAGGCGAACGCGCCGGGGCCTGTCCTTCGACCAGGACACGTCCCTGTAAGGGCGCGCGTGCTCCCGAGATCACCTCGGAGAGCGCGAGCGTCCCATCCTCGGGTGCACCCACGACCGCAAACACCCCCGCGCCGAGCGCGAGGCTCACGCCGGTCAAGCTCCCGCGTGAAGCGCCGCGCGGCGCCGCGGCGTCACGCGCATGGACGGCTTCGAGCACGAGCCGTGGCGGCGACGGACGCGGCATCGTCATGTGCCGGCTCCGCCGCCGGCGTCGACGAGAAGCGAGAGGAGCGCGGAGAGCGCGCCCGGGATCGAGTACGAGCCGCGCCCCGCGAGCTCCGCGAGCATCCACGGCACGATCACGATCGCCGCGAGCAGGACCCTGCCACGGCGCCCGCCCATACGCGCGGCAAACGTGGCGATCGTCCCGAGCGTGGCCCCAGCGATCACCGAGAACACGGACAGCCCGAGCGCGAACACGATCCTGCGCATCGCCATCGCGCCAGAGCTCGACAGCGCGACCGTCACGAGCGCGAGCCCGACGAGCGGCAGGCCGATCGCCCTCGTGATCTGCACCATCGACGCGAACCACCGCACCACGTGGAGGCTCTGCGCGTGCACGCCGTGTGTCGCCGCGAGCGCCTCGATCCCGGCCTCGCGATCCTCGGCGGTCCGATCGCTCGCTGCCGCGAGCGTCGTCGGAGCCGCGGCGAGCAGCGTGATCGACGCGGCCCCGAGGCCGACGAGCCCTTCGAGCGGCGCGCGCGTTCCTTCTGTCGCGCGGAGCACGATCGCGAGGACCGCGAACGACGCGCCGAGCAACACGCCGCAGGCGAACCCGATCCGTGAGAGCGTCGTGCGGCCGAGGCGCGCGCGGGACAACGCCACCGCGGCGAGCAAACGCCTCCTCCGACGCCCGCGAGGCGGCCCGGGAGAACGGCGCGCGGCAAGCGCACCGCTGAGGCTCGGGGGAGTCGATGTCGTCACGATGGTTACGAGGGTGAACGCGAGGATCCGCATCCCCGCTGCCCTTTCGCGCGGGCGGCGGCAAGGATATCCTGTGCGCAGTCCTGTGCTTGACCTGAAAATCCGCCGAGGGCGATGGGCTTCTGTTCTCGGGCTCTTGCTAGCGGGGGGTGCGCTCGGCGTCGCCTGCACGCCGGACTCCGCCATCGATCGGCCGACGACCGCCTCCAGCAGCGGCACGGGCGGCGCGGGCGGTGATGCTGGCGCGGGGGGGGATGCGGGCGCCTCCTCCAGCATGAGCTCGTCGAGCAGCCCGTCTTCGGCCTCGTCCAGCGGGAGCGGCGGCGCAGGCGGCGTCGGTGGCGCCGGCGGCCAGGGTGGCGCAGGTGCCGCAGGCGGCGCCGGTGGTTCCGGCGGCGTGGGCGGAAACCCCGTGAGCAACTGCCCGCCCGACGCGGACTTCGACGGCATCTCCGACGACGTCGAGGGCAAGGATCAAGGCGTCGACACGGACGGCGACGGCACGCCCGACTACCTCGACACGGACAGCGACAACGACTCACTCCCCGACGCGTTCGAAGGCCAGACGGCCACGGTCGGCTGCGCGCACCCGCAAAACTCCGACGGCACCGGGCCGCCCGACTTCCGCGACACGGACAGCGACGACAACGGCCTGCCCGACGCGCTCGAGGTCTACCCCGACCAGACGCCCTACGACCCGCAGAAGCCCGGGCCCAACCCCGCGGACACCGACGGCGACGGCATCCCCGACTACGCCGATCCCGACAACGACGACGACTCGTTGCCGGACACCGTCGAGCTCACGATGGGCGTCGCCGTCAACACGGACGGCGACGCGCTCCCCGATCTGTGTGACGCCGACAGCGACAACGACACGCTCGGCGACGCGTTCGAAGGGTTCGCCGATCCCGACGGCGACGGCGTGCCGGCGTTCCGCGACGCCGACAGCGACAACGACGGGCTCTCCGATTTCTGCGAGGCCGGACCGCTGCACATGGTCGCGGATCCGCCGCCCGACGCCGACAACGACGGCAAGTACGACTTCCTCGATCTCGACGCCGACGCCGACGGCATCCTCGACAAAGACGAAGACGTCAATCTCAACTGCTTCCTCGACACGCTCGAGACCGATCGCACGAAGGCCGACACGGACGGCGACGGCACCTCCGATCTCATCGAACGCGAGCTCGGCTCGAACCCGCGAGATCCCTTCGTCACGCCCGGCACGCTCGGCAAGTTCTACTTCGTGTTGCCCTACCTCGGCGCGCCCTCGCCGGCCGAGAACATCGTTCCGCTTCGTACGAACTTGAACCAGGGCGACGTCGCCTTCCTCGTCGACACGACCGCGACGATGAGCGGCGAGATCCAGAACCTCAAGAGCAACCTCAGCGCGATCATCACCAAGCTGAAGGCGTCGATCCCCGATCTCGCCGTCGGCATCGCTGGCTTCGACGACTTCCCGACGGGCACGTACGGCACCCCGGGCGTCGACCAACCGTTCTACGTCGCGGGCAGCACGGGTTATGTGAGCACCGTCCTCGCGGACAACCTCGCCGCCGTCCTCTCGCTCAACGTGCACGACGGCGGCGACAACCCCGAGTCGCACATCGCCGCGATGCAACGCGCACTCACGGACGCCTTCCTGCTGTGGCCCGGCGGTCAGCTCACGCCGGCGGGCGCGCCCGCCGGCCGTTATGGAACGCTTCGCTTCCGCGACGGCGCGCTGCCGATCCTCGTGCCGATCACCGACGCTCCGTTCCACAACGGCCGGCGCGCCCTCAACGCGGCCAGCCTCCACGACGCCTACGACTTCAACGGCCAGGCCCCCTTCCCCACGCCCACGGTCGACACGCTCATCACCGCGATGAAGCAGCGCGGCGCGCGGCTCATCGGCATCTCCTCGTCGAACGGCGTCCGCGCGGGCGGTGATCCGTACGAGGATCTCGCGTACATCGCCGATCAGACGAGCTCGCTCGTCCCGCCCTCCGCGTTCGGCGGCATGCAGTGCGGCACGGGCCCGAACGGCGCGTTCCTCGTCCCCGACGGGCCCGCGACCTCGGACAACCCCGGCGGCACCTGCCGCCTCATCTTCGACATCAGCACCGACGGCACCGGGCTCAACGACGTCACGCTCGACAACGGCATCAAGGCTCTCCTCAAGTCGATCCGCTTCGACATCCGCTCCCTCGCCACCGCGAGCCTCGCCGATCCCATCGACGCGGTGGACACGTTCGTCGCGCAGATCTCGGTCAACGCGTCGGGCGGCGAGGACGCAGCCGAGCCGGGCGTCCCGTGCTTCTCGCTGAACGCCGTCCAGCAGCTCAAGGACATCTGGTCGGGCGCGAAGGGCCTCGTCAAGGCGCAGGACGGCGTGAACGAGACCGCCCTCGCGATCGTTCCTGGTCAGAAGATCTGCTTCAAGATCGTGCCCACCCCGAACACGACGATCCCGCAAAACCAGACCGCGCAGATCTTCAAGGCCACGCTCACGATCAAGGCACAGAACGGCATCGCGCCCTCGGAGCTGCTGCTCGGCGCGCCCAAGGAGATCCTCTTCCTCGTCCCGCCCGCGCCGCAGTGACGCTCACCAGGTGGGCTCCTTCTTGCCCTTGCGCTTCTTCTTGCGCTCCTTGTTGCTGATCCCGATCTTCCCCCACTCGTACGACACGCGCCGGCGGAACGCGCCGTTGTCGTCGCCCCCGTAGACGAAGAGCTCGCGCGGCGTCTCCGTCTCGCCCACCGTCGGCTGCCAGAGCTCCGTCGGCACGAAGGCCATCGAGACCGGCGCGTCGAAGCGCATGCGCGCCACGACGACCCCGCATCGCGCGTGCCCTGCGGCCTTCGCGCAGCCGCCGCCGAGCACGAGCTCCTCGTTGCCGAGGGGATGCCACGTCCAGATCCGTTCGACCTCGAACGGATGATCGGCCTTCCGCTTCTTCACCACCTCGCGGATCTCCTCCGGCACGAGCGGCGCGAGCGCGCGCGCGAGCTCGGCCTTCGTGTCCGCGGGGTGGAATGTGAGCGCCGCGCCTCGGCTCACGTTGAGCACCACCTCGAAGCTGTTGGGCTCCCCCGCGCAGCAGCGGAAGCCCACGTCGGCGCGGCGCAGATCGGACCGTACGCCGCGGCCGTTCGCGCATCGGCCCACGAGCTCGCCCTGCGGCGCGTTTCCTCCGCGCGTGGTCCCGAGGTTCGTCTTGCTCCCGTCGCGCCGCCACTGGCTCGACGTCCACTGCCACACGCCGCCGTGCAGATCGTGGACGCCGAACGCGCTCTTGCACCCCGCGTTCACGCCGTTCGGCACGAGGTTCCGCATCGAGCCCGTCATGCACGTCGCCGGCTTGTACGTATCGCCGTACGGGTACGCCGCGTTCTGCGGCCCCTTGCACGCGCGCTCCCACTCGAGCTCCGTGCAGAGCCGCTTCTGCTGACCCTCGCAGAGCTCGGCCGCCTCGGCCTGCGACACGTTCGTCGTGGGGATCGCGCCGGGCTCGTTCGGGTACGGGAACAGATCGATGTAGAAGCCGCTCATCACGACTTGCTCGCCCGCCATCTCCTCGTCGGGGACACGCGGCAGCTTCTCGGGCGGCGTGCCCGCGATGAGCGATCCGGGCGGGATCCAGGCCATGCCCGGCCGCGGCTCGGGCTCTCGATCCGCCGTCACCCACGGCGGATCGGCCTCTTCCCCTGCGTCGGTCGGCTCGGGCGCGAGCCGCTTGCCTTCACAGCCGATCGCGAACAGGGCCGCGGCGACGAGGGCCCTCTTCACGTCGGCTCGTGCTCGCGCTCCCGGAGCCCGAGCTCCTTCATCTTGAGCTGCAGGCCCTTGCGCGAGATCTTGAGCAGCCGCGCCGCGTGCGTCACGTTGCCCTGCGTCTGCTTGAGCGCGTGCACGATCAAGTCTCGTTCGAGCTTGCTCATCGCGGCCTTGACCTGCTCCTTCAGGCCGTCGGCGATCGACGCCGACTCGCCTTGTTGCGGATCGGGCGACGACGGCGACGGCGGCCGCGCGCCTTCCGCGGAGGCGGGCGCGCTCGCGGCTACGGAGGACGACGGCCCCGCGTTCGATCGCACCTCCTCCGAGAGATCTTCGAGCCGGATGCGAGCGCCGTCCGCGAACAGCACCGCGCGCTCGATCACGTTCTCGAGCTCGCGGATGTTCCCAGGCCAGCCGTAGGACGCGAGCCGCTCGAGCGCGTCCGGCTCGACGCCCTCGATGCTCTTGCGCAGCCGCGCGTTGAACTTCGCGATGAAGTACGACACGAGCGGCGGGATGTCGGTCCGGCGCTCGCGCAGCGCGGGCAGCGCGATGGACACCACGTTGAGCCGGTAGAACAGATCCTCGCGGAACGACCCCGCGCCGATCTCGCGCTTCAGATCGCGGTTCGTCGCAGCCACGAGCCGCACGTCGACGCGGATCGTCTTGATGCCGCCCACGCGCTCGAACTCGCTCTCCTGGAGCACGCGCAGGAGCTTCACCTGCATCTCGTTCGGGATCTCGCCGATCTCATCGAGGAAGAGCGTCCCGCCCGAGGCGAGCTCGAAGCGCCCTGGCTTCGACGCGACCGCGCCCGTGAACGCGCCTCGCTCGTAGCCGAAGAGCTCCGACTCCATCAGGTCCTTCGGGATCGCGGCGCAGTTCACCTTGATGAAGGGCCGATCGCGCCGGCCCGAATTCTCGTGCAGCGCCCGCGCCACGAGCTCCTTGCCCGTCCCGCTCTCGCCCGTGATGAGCACCGTCGTGGGCGTGTCCGAGACACGCTCGATGATCGCGTAGAGGTCGTGGATCGGCTGGCTCTCGCCGATGATGCCGAAGCGCGCGGAGCCCTCGCGCGGGGACGCGGACACGGCGACGTCGCGCGACGCGTCGGCGCTCGCGAGGTCGCGCGTCCGCAGCGCCTTGCGCACCACGAGGCGCACCTCGTGCTGATCGAAGGGCTTCGTGATGTAGTCGAAGGCGCCGGTCTTCAGGGCCTCGACGGCGTTGTCGACCGTCCCGTGCGCCGTCAACATGACCACGGGGCGCGTCGGATCGTCCCGCATGGCGGCGCGGAGCAGATCCATCCCGTCCACCTTGGGCATCCGGAGATCGGTGATCACGAGGTCGATGTGGTGCTCTTTGAGGAAAGCGAGGGCTTCCTCGCCGTCCTCGGCGGTGTGCACCTCGTAGCCGTCCCGGCCGAGCTGCGCGCTGAGCACGCGGCGCAGGTTGGCCTCGTCGTCCACGACCAGGATCTGCTTCTTTTCAGGTAGCACGCGGCGAGGTTACCAGAGCCCGGGGCCCGGGGGGACCAGCGGCAGGGCCCCGGGATCGGACGGGCCGGGACCCGGACGTTGGCTGGGGGTCGGGGGGGGCCAGGACGGGGAAAGAAGCGGGATCGCCGGCATCTTGCTCACCGTGTGCGCGCTTTTTTTCGCGGACGGCAGCACATGCCATTATGCTCGGTACGAAGGACGAATACCGCATGTGGGGAACGCGCGCGCAGGGGGTATCTCTGGTCGGGCTTGTCGTCGGGGTGACCCTGGCGACGGGCATGGCCATGGCCGATGGCTCGCAGAACCCGTTCGCCGGCAAGTGCAACCGAACGGCGACGGATGAGGATGTCGAAGGCGCCAAGGGCGCCCACAAGGCCGCACGGCAGTTTTACGAGCGTGGTGAGTACGCTCGGGCGATCCAGTACTGGCGCGATGTCTTCAACCTCGACTGCAACGCGGTCGGCACGCTGCTGAACATCGCCAACGCATACGAGAAGCTCGGCGATCGGCAGAACGCGATCTTCGCGCTGGAGGCGTACCTCGAACGCGCGCCGGACGCGCCGGACGCGTCGAAGATCCAGACGCGCGTGAAGAACCTGAAGGACCTGCAACAGAGCCAGGTGCCGACGGCCTCCGCATCGGCGACGGTCTCTGCGCCGCCCACGAGCTCGGCAATCCGCCCCGAGCTCCCGCCGCCTCCCCCCGTCAAACCCTTCGGCATCGCGCCGTGGATCACGGTCGGCGTCGGCGGCGCGGCGCTCATCGCGGGCGCGATCCTCTTGCCGATCGGCCTCGGCAACGTGTCGGGCGTGCAGAAGGGCAAGGACAACGTCGGGGACCCGTCGGGGTGCTTCCGGGTGAGCGACCCCGCGACCGCGACGAACCCGCTCGCGCCGGGCCAGGTCCTGACCTCGGGCGGCCAGTGGTTCTGTTACGACAAGGCTTCGTACGACCAGGCCGTCCTCGGACAGACGCAGACCCTCGTCGGCAAGATCGCGCTCGGCGTCGGCGGCGCGGCCGTCGCGGGCGGCCTCGTGTGGGAGCTGCTCTTCAACAAGCCCGTGCCGCAGGACGAGCAGAAGTCGGGCCGCGTGCACGTCACGCCGAGCGTTGGTCCCGGCATGAGCGGCGTCCTCGTCCACGGTTCGTTCTAACGAACCGCTTGGCCCTCAAACGGGCTCTCGATTCCCCCAAGGCATCTCGCGCTCCAGGATCGGCGGCGGCAACGTCGCCCCGATCCCGGCCGCGATCCGCTCGACGAGGTCGTGGAAGATGACCGCGCTCGCGCCGTAGAGCACGCACGCGTCGAGCCGGAAGTGCGGCATCAGGATCTCCGCGCCCCGCCAGTTCAGCATCACCCCGTACCGCGGCGCCTCCCCGCGCAGATACGCGCCCAGCGGCAGCTCGAGCACCTGCGCGATCTCGCCCGAGCACGCCACCGGCGCGAGCCCCTCGCCCACGGCCACGACGTACGGGTGGATCAAGTACCGACCGTTGTACGTCGGCGTCGGCGTGAGCTCGCCGAGATGCGTGATCCCCTCCCCGGCGAGCCCCACCTCCTCGTCCATCTCGCGCAGCGCGGTCGCGTAGAGATCCACGTCGCTCGGCTCTCGTTTGCCGCCGGGGAACGCCACCTGGCTCGCGTGCTCGCGTAGCTCCGCCGATCGCAGGATCGCGATCACCACCGGATCACGCGTGAAGCGGATCGGGATCGCGACGGCCGCGGGGCGCGCGTTCGTCTGGAGCATCGAGATCCACGGGCTCTCCTCCGCCGGCAGACCGGCGAGGGAGCGGCGAACGTCGTCGGGGGAGATCCGCATGCTTCGAGGAGCCTGCCTCAAAGGAGCAGACCACGCCCGCGGCGGTCAATCCTTCTTGGCCTCGTCGCCCGTCACGAGGCCCGGCAGCACCACGCCGCGCGCGCGGGCCACGTCCATCACCTGATCGAGGCCCGCCGACAGGAACGAGAACAAACTCCCGTCGGTCGTCGTCACGTTGACGCGATCGAACGAGGCGCGGAACGCGTTCGCGATCGAGGGCAGCGTCTCGGTCAGCATGATCTCCTGCAGCCGCGCCTCGCCGAGCTCCGGCACGCTGCGCTTCTTCGCCTCGATCTCGGCCTCGAGCTCGGCCGCCGCGCGGCGCGTTTCCAGCGCGATCCGCGCCTCGGCTTGCTCGGCCTCTGCGCGCTCGCGGGCGCGCGCGAGCTCCTCCTCGTGGGCCCTCCGCGCGAGGGCCTGCTTGTGCTCGAGCGCTTCCATCTCGCGCTTGCGCTCGGCCGTGATGCGCGCCTCCTCCTCGGCCATGATCGCGCGCCGCGCGTCCTCGGCCGCTCGCTTGCGCTCGAATGCGAGCCGGTTCTCCTCCACCGCGACCTCCTCCTTCGCGCGCAGCGCATCGAGCGCGAGCTTCTCGCGGTAGGGCGCCTGCAGCCTCGTAAACACCTCCTGCGAGAGCACCTTCACGTCCTGGATCTCGATCGTGTCGATCACCACGCCCCAGCCCGTGCTCGTTCCATCCTGCAAACTCCCCTCGCCTGCGAGCACCGGCGCGATCTCGGCCATCAGCGCGGCCGCGACGCGCTCCTTGCGGTGCGTGAGGCACTCTTCGAGGCGCAGGCCCGCGACGATGCGCCGCGTGGCGCCGACGAACATCTCGCGCAGGATGTCGGTGAGCCCGTGGTGATCCCGATCGATCATCCGGTAGGCGAGCAGCGGCTCGACGATGCGGTAGACCGCGAGGCCCGTCACCTCCACGCCGGCCTTCTCCAGCGTCACCTGATCGGCGCGGAACTGGAGCTTTTGGATCGTGGTCGGGATCAACGTGACGCTGTCCGACGGCCACTTGAAGACGCTCACGCCTTGGCCCGAGCGCTTCACCTTCCCGTCGCGGATCAGGATCAGAAACTCGTGCGGCTCTGCGGTGACACGGCCGAAGTTCGGGATCGTTCGCATGCCGGCGCGAGGGAGCAACCTCCGCGCCAGCGCTGAAATCACGCGCAGCCAGCACGTTTGCGAGGCAAAGGGCCCGCCTCCCGCCTCGCGGCGCGCTCCATTCCGACGCGCGCCGATCCGTTTCGAAGCTCAGGCCGGATCCACGACCGCGTACACCACGATCGGCTCGGCCTTGCCGCGCACCGCCACCGGCGGCATCGGCCGCGCCGTCACGATGTCCTTCACCCGCTCGTGGGCCGCCTCGCTGAGGAGGATGTCCGTCCCGAGCTCCTTCGTGAGCCCCTGGATCCGCGCCGCCACGTTCACGACGTCGCCGATCACCGTGTACTCCATCCGATCGGGGCTCCCCACGCTCCCGGCCACCATCTCGCCCGTGTGCAGGCCGATCCCGATCCGCAGCGCCGCGCGTCCCTCGGCCACCTCGCCCTCGTTGAAACGGGCGAGCGCCGCGCGCACCCCGAGCGCCGCGCGGGCCGCGCATTCGGCGTGATCGGGCGCTGGCACGGGCGCGCCGAACACCGCGAGCAAGCTGTCGCCGCCGAACTTGTTGATGAACCCGCCCTCGGCGCGGATCGGCGGGCTCACCGCGGCGAAGTACCGGTTGAGCAGGCTCACGACCTCCACGGGCGGCATCGCCTCCGAGAGCGACGTGAAGCCGCGGATGTCGGCGAAGATCACGGTCGCGCGCACGAGGCTCCCGCCCATCGACACGCCGTGCTTCATCACCTGCTCGGCGAGCTCGGGCGCCACGTACCGGCCGAACGCGTCGCGCAGCCGCTCGCGCTCCACGAGCCCGCGCGTCATCCGGTTGAAGCCGCGGTACGCCTCGGCGAACTCGTCCGTCGAGGCCACCACGAGCTCCGCGGACACCTCGCCTCGCTCGACGCGCCGCATGGCCTCGACGAGATCCTCGGCCGACGACGCGATGTCGCGCGAGAGCATCGTCGCGAGGAAAAACGCCAGGCTCGATCCGCCGATCACGAGCAGCAGCACCCACACTTCGAGCGGATCCTCGATCCACGCGAACTCGAACATCTGGGCCTTCACGAGCAGACGATCGAGCTTGAGCAGCACCGTGTACCCGAGCGCCGCGAGGGGCACGCACGCGACGAACGCGAACACGAAGAGGAGCTGCGAGCGCATCTTGAGCGGCAGCACCTTGGGCACCGCGTCGCGCGAAGCCTCGTCCACGTGCGCGCGGATGTGCGGGAGCACGGGCTTCACGGCCGACTTCACCGCGAGGTACTCGTAGATCGCGTGGCCCGAGGCGAAGACCCCGACCGTCGCGTAGACGAGGGCGAACTGCCACGGCGCGAGGCCGAGCCCGAGCCACGCGTTCGCGAGCGAGCAGGCCACCGTCAGGCTCACCGCGAGGATCGGCGCGTGCAGGAAGAGCACACGCGCCGCCGTGTACAGCGGCAGGTTCAAGGCGCGCGCGAGCGCCGGCGTCGCGAGCGCTTTCGCCGAAGGCCCTGGCAGCGCCGCGAAGAACGCGCGGATCGGCGCGACGTGCCGCCCGATCACCAGGATGTCGACGACCACCTGCGGCAGCGAGGCCAGCGGCGCGAGCAACCCGAGGACGAGCTGCTTCTGGTAGACGCTGAAGTCGAGGCCGAACAGGAAGAAGAGCGCGCCGATGCCCGTCGCGGCGAGGGCGGCGGTGAGGTAGATCAGGATCAACCGCCGATGCAGCAGCCGCCCCAGCTCGCCCCAGGCGCGCTCTCCGGCCGTCTTCTCGGGCGTCGCCGCCAGCGCCTCCGTCATCGCTCCTCCCTATTCCTCGACGGGATCCCTCGGGCGCTCCGCCAGCACCGGCGCCGCGAGCGCGGCGAGAGATGTCGCGAGCGCGGCCGCCAGGGGCAAGAAGGTTCGTAAGGCCGGCCCCCCATCGATGCGTACCACGCGCGGCCGCGGATCTGCGACCGGTGTGGTCGGCGAAAACGTCGCGAGGAGCCGCTCCCGCTCGAAGTCGAAGGAGAGCGCTCGGAGGACGACGCCTGGCTCGAACGACACGAGCGCCTCGAAGAGCGGCCCCGCCGCGGCGAAGGCCTGCGCGGCTCGCTCCCCGCGCAGATCGACCCCGGGCCCCGCGAAGGGGCACCCCGCGGCATCCGTCGTCGGCACCACGCGCACGTGGTGATCCGCGACGCGCAGCTTGAACGAACGGATCTGCAAGGGGCCCCCTCGTGCTCTTAGCGCCGCACCTCGTGCGGCTTGCGCCCCTTGTTGGTGCACTTGCCACGTTCGGCCCGGGCGCGCTTCATCGCGATGGGCATCGAGCCCTTCCCCGACGCGGGCGGCACCAGGCAATGCGGCTTCGACCCGATGAGATCCGCGCGCCCGGCCTTGATCAAGGCCTCGCGCGCCTCGTCGTGGTGGGCCTGGTCCCAGTAGAGCAAGAGCGCCTTCTGGAGCCGCTTTTCGTGCATCTCCTTGGCCGTATACACCGGCGCCTTCGTGAAGGGATCGATGCCCGTGTAATACATGCACGTCGCCATCGACATCGGCGTCGGAATGAAATCCTGCACCTGCCGCGGCCGCATTCCCTTTTTCTTGAGCCAGAGCGCGAGGTCCACCATGTCCTTGAGCGCCGATCCCGGGTGGCCCGAGATGAAGTACGGCACGAGGAACTGGTTTTTCCCCGCGTCCTCGCTCGCGCACTGGAACTGCTCGGCGAAGCGCTCGTAGCTCTCGATGCCCGGCTTCTTCATCTTGTCGAGCACGTCCTTCTTCGAGTGCTCGGGCGCGACCGAGAGCTGGCCGCCCACGTGCCATTTCGCGAGCTCCTCGATGAATTCGGGCGAGCGCTCGGCGAGGTCGTAGCGAATGCCCGAGGCGATGAAGACCTTCTTCACGCCCTCGCTCTCGCGCACGGCCCGCATCAGATCGAGCAGCGGCTCGTGATCCGTCTCCAGGTTCTCGCAGACCCCGGGGTGCACGCACGAGAGCCTGCGGCATTTGCTCTCGATCGCGGGGTCTTTGCATTTCATCATGTACATGTTGGCCGTGGGGCCGCCGAGGTCCGAGATGGAGCCGCGGAAATCATCCATTCGGCGAAGCGCGCGGATCTCCTTCAGGATGCTCTCGGCCGAGCGCGACTGGATGACCCGGCCCTCGTGCTCCGTGATCGAGCAAAACGTGCAGCCCCCGAAGCAGCCGCGCATCGTCACGATCGAATGCTTCACCGTCTCGAACGCCGGGATCGGCTCCGAATACGTGTAGTGGGCCGCGCGCGCGAAGGGCAGGTCGTAGAGCTCGTCCATGTCCTTCGTTTCGAGCGGGATGGCGGGCGGATTGAAATACACCGCCTCCTCGCCGTGCGCCTGCACGAGCGGCCGCCCGTTGCCCGGGTTCGTCTCGTACTGGAAGCGCCGGCTCATCTCGGCGAACGCCTCCTTGTCCCGGACGACCTCCTCGTAGCTCGGCAGGATCACGGCCTTGCCGTCGCTGACGAACCGGCTCGGCTCGATCTCCTCCCATTCGCCCTTGCGCAGCACGAGGGCCGTACCCCGCACGTCGCGGAGGTCGCGGATCGTCTGGCCCCGCCGCAGCCGCTCGGCGACCTCCCAGACCGGCCGCTCGCCCATCCCGAAAATGAGCAGATCCGCCTTGGCGTCGAGCAACACGCTGCGGCGCACCTGGTCCGACCAGTAGTCGTAGTGCGCGATCCGCCGCAGCGACGCCTCGATCCCGCCGAGCACGAGCGGCACGCCCGGGAAGGCGCGGCGGCAGAGGTTGCCGTACACGATCGTCGCGCGGTTCGGCCGGAGGCCCGTGCGTCCGCCCGGCGAGTACTGGTCCTCGCTCCGGATCTTCTTCTGCGCCGTGAGCTTGTTCAACATGCTGTCCATGTTGCCGGCCGTGATGCCCACGAAGAGCCGCGGCGGCCCCATACGCAGGAGGTCGTCCGTCGTGCGCCAGTCCGGCTGCGAGATGACCCCGACGCGGAAGCCGCGGGCTTCAAGGAAGCGGCCGATCAGGGCGGCGCCGAACGCGGGGTGATCAACGTAGGCGTCGCCGTTCACGAGGAGCACGTCGAGCTCGTCCCAGCCGCGCGCCTCCATCTCGGCGCGGGTCGTGGGCAGGAAACGGCGGAGATCACGCCCCGACGCGTGGGCGCTTTTGCGGATCTGGACGATGGTCACGGCGCTGTGACCCTAGCTTGCCGGGAGCCGCGCGTCAGCGACGGCGGCGACGTAGGCGCGTTTTTCCACGCCCGCCCCCCGCGCCCGGTCCCGCGGATGGGATCCCATGGCCCCTCCGAAGCGCGGTCAGCGTGAGGATCCGGGGCGCTGCTCGGCGGGTGGTTCTCGGAGAGAAGCCGCGAGCGCACTGGCCCAGACAGGGGAGAAGGGCACGTGGGTGGGAGGCGGAAAGACGAAGGAACCCGAGGGGCGATGAAAAGCCGGCGCTGTGGGCAGCCCGAGGTACGGGCTCCTCGCCGCGGCCATCCAACGCGCGAACAGCGTCGTCTGCATCTGCGCGAGAGGCGATCTCGTCGCGAGGAGGGCCGGGGTCGGCGTCATGCCCGCGAGGGCCGGTTGGGCCCACGGGACCATTTGCATGAACAGGTCCTTGTGAACAGAGTTCATGAAAAAGCCACCCATGGGATGGCGAGGAACTCCAAAAAACGCGCGGAGGTCCGTGGTCTTGTTCGTCCGCTCGGGCGTGCGATCCGTCGTGAAGACGCCTTCGCGGCGAAACATCTTGCTGCCGAGGGGACCATTGCCCTTGGTGTAGCGCGACACGTTCTGTTGAATGTTCCCGTAGTGGATCAGGAGCTCACTGGGCGAGAGCAGGGCCGCTCTGACATGCGTCCTGGACTCCTCGTTGATGAACCTCACGGCCCTGTCCGTGACCAGCCTGGTCATGACGCTCTCGGTGCTTCCGCCGATGTCCCCATGGACGCCGGGAAGAACCGCGGCCTGGACGTCCCTGACGCCGGGGTCAATGCGGACGCGCATATTCTCGAAGCCAGGACGCGCTTCGTCCTGGGCCTGCATGAGCATGACTCTGTTGACGAATGCCGGCACGGTGCTCTCCCGGCTTCGACCGGGACCCGGGACGGGATCGAGGAGCACCTGGGTGATGTGGAGATCGGTGACGGGAACGTCGACTCGCTTTCCCCCGATGCTGGACGTCACGCGACCGCCGTTCGCCTTCACGAAGTCGTTCCAATGGAGGACGCCCACGGCGCCGCGGCTGAACCCCACGACGACGACCTCGCGACCGCCGCGGGCAACGTGCTCGGCCACGGCGTCGTTCACGCTTCTGACGTTCTCCTTGAGACCGTACCCGAACGCGGTGCCGGCGACCAACCGGAAGATGCCTCGCATGGCCACGGCGCCGACCGCCTCAGGGCTCATCTCGTGCGGGTCCAGCGTCGGATCGATATGGCGCCCCGCGGCTTCCATGGATCCGGGGCCTCCCACATGCGCCACCCGCCAATCCCCCGCCCCGCCGACCACACTCGCGAGGCGGTTCGTCACCTCGGACTTGGACGATTCGTCCATGGACGTTCCATGACAGACGACCAGAAGCTTTTCGCCGGGCATTGTATACCTTTACAGGCGAAAAAACGCTGGGTCAACGGCTCTGGACGCCGGCAGGGCTCTCCGCGTGGTGCTGGCCCTCGGCCTGTCAGGGTTTCGCCGGCGCCTCTGTCGGCCCGTCTTGCTCGATCTCGCCCGTCTCCGGGTTCACGTCCTCGATGGGCTTGCGCTCGCGCAGGTACCGGCGGATGGCTTCGTTTTGCACGAGAATGGGCTCGAGCAGCGCGCCGCGCGCTGTCCGATCGGCCTCGCTGTCGGAGGGGTACTTGCCGAGGATCATCGCCACGGCTTGCAGCAAGAGGGACTGCCCTTTGGCGCGCGCGTCCTTCACCTTGGCGAACGTCAACGCGCCGCCCGGCCCCTCGATGGCCGCGCGATATTGCCCTTCGAGGTCCTTGAGCCGCCCCACCTGCCGCGTGAGGCCGAGCTCCGTCACGAGCGGCTTGTAATCGGGCTCGTCGACGCGCGACAGGATTCGCTGCACCTCCGCCAGCTCCTCCACGAAGGGGAGCGAGGTGATCGCGCCCGCGCCCTTCGGGAGCAGGACCGCGATCATCTTTTGCGCCGCGTCCGCGAGCGGATCGCCCGGCGCGGAGGCCCGGATCTGCGCGTCGGCGCCGTCGCGGAATGCGGTGATCGCGGCGTCCACGTAAATGTCGATCTGCCTCGCCTCCGGTGAATAGGTCGTGAGCTTGCGTCCCGCCCACTTCGCCTCCAGCGCGCGCGTCTCGGTGTCGTGCGCGATCGCGTGGGCCGCGTGCGCGGCGAGAGCCGCGTGCGACGCGGCCACAGCGGCCTTCCGCACCTGGAAGAGGGCGAAGAGGCGTCGGCCGGTCGAGAACGTATAGAAGCTGAAGAGGGACGCGAGGAGGGGATCCATGCGAGCGGTCCTTTCGGAGATTGAGCCTCAACCTGGGTGGTAGTGAAGCAGCTCGCATGCTGCACGAGGCGCGGCGAGAAAGGCAAGGGAGTTCCGTAGGCGGGACCCCGGCGCGAGCGCGGGAGGGGGTGGGGCTCGTGGATCGCGACGTCGACCCCGAGGAAGGAGGGCGCGGGGGTCCTCGTTTGGAACACGCGCGCGGACCGAAGGGGAGCGCGAGGTCTTCACGTCTTGCCCGGCCCGCGCGCGAGGAGGCCCGTGCCGTCCTGCCTTGCCGCTCGGGTCCCGAGGAAAGCGCCCTTCGCCCTCCTGAGCTCACATCGAAGCACGAGGGGAAGAGGGGCACGGGCGCGTCGATCGGGGTCCGGGGTGGAAGGTTCGAGCGTGGCGGGCGGCGGTCGTCGGGTTCGGATCGGCGCTTTCGAGGGGGGAGCGCTTCCTAGTTCGCGCGTAAGGACGAGGCGGTGAAGGGCGGGTCCGGTTGGGTCCGCGATCGAGAAAGAAGAGAGGAGGCCGAGGGGGTCCCGGGGCGGCATGCGGGAGGCATGCGAGGAGGGCGCGGGGGTCTCGGCGGGGGGTCGAATCGGGGTCCCGGAGCGGAAGCGTCCGTGGGGGCGTCGAGCGCGAGGCGGTTTCGGGAGAGCTGCAGGCGGGCGTAGGCGGTCTTCAAGCTGTTCGTGAACGGTGCCTTCGAGCCGAAGCGCGGATCACCCCTCGGCGCCCGCGCGCCCGCTATTTTTTCGCGCAAAGCTCGGCCCAGTTGGCCTGGTGAAGCGCGACCGGCCTCGGAACCGCGGTCCTCGTGGCGCGCGCCGGCGGAACGAGCACCTTGCCGGTCGGATCGAGGACGGCCACGTACACCTCGCTCACGCAATTGCCCGAGGGAGCGCATGGGCGCGGATCGTCATCGCGGGTATCGGTCCAGGTGGCGAGCAGCCGGCTCTTGTCCGCGGTCGCCCAGAGCCCGTGTGTCCCGCCGGCCGCTTGGCTCAGGAGGACCTGCGGCGCCTGCGCTCCAGGTTCCGACGCAAAGAGCAATCTTCGATCCTCGCTCCACACACGCGTGAGCCGGCTGTCCACCCACGCCGCGGCGCCGAAACGCGCCGTCTGCTGGTCCCAAGGACTCGCCGGCGCGTCGGAGAGCAAGCGGAAGTCGGCGGCCGAAAGCTCGATCGCGTGCAGACCCATGGTATCCCCCGCGATGGCATGATTCACGCCGTTATCGCCAACCACGATGCCCACCCGATCGCCACGCGTGCCGAGCGCGACGAGTGTCCCCATGTCCGCGGGCTTGACCGTGCCGGCGCTCCCCATGAGCGCACCATCGGCAGCAACGCGCTGGAGCCGAAGCTCGGGCCCCCCTTGGTGCCAGGCCAGCAAATAATCGCTGCCGACGGGCTCGAACAACACCTTTCCGCCCGCGAGACCGGCGCTCGATGAAATCGATACCGCGCTCCCCGTGGGCTCGCCCTTCAACCCGAGCGGCCTGAACCTCAAGACCTCGTCCCCGCCCACGCGGCCTTGCCAAACGATACCCGCGCGGGCTCCGGCGCGCGCCAGCGCGAGAAAAACGGGCCGCCCGGGCTCCGTCGAGATCGTCTTGATCGGCCCCGGCCTCGGCGCTCCCTGGCTCGTGTCCACGTACACCAGACGAACGTCGCGGTTCTCCTCGCCACGGGCCGTCGTGAAGGCCACGAGCAGCCCGCCCGGAACGTCCAGCGTCTCGACGAGCCCCAGCCAATCGTTATCGCTCCGCGCGAGCTCGACGGGCGCCCCGACCGGCTCGCCCCGAGGCCCGAGCGGCTGGACGAACACGGCCCCGATGGAGCGCGTCTCCCCAGGCCGCACGTGTGTCTCGGTCCGTCGATACACGAGGAGATAGCCGTCCTCGCGTGCGACGAGCCGAGAGGGCGAGTTCTCCGCATACACGTGCTGCTTGGCCCGCTCGGCCTGCGCGTTGCGGCAGGCCCAGAGCGCCTCCTTGCCGCCGCGAAGGGTGAGCTCGACAGGGTTCGAGACGAGCGCGAGCGGCGTGGCCCCGGGCAGGCCATCCGCCCGGTAGCGCACGCGGAGCGACACCACGCCGGGCCGGGCGTGCGCGAGGACGCGGAACGAAGGCGCCCAGGCGTGCGCGTCCTCGATCTGGAGCTTGCTCCGCGCGCCGAGGACACGTCGATCCTTCGGCTCGATCGGGCTCGTGAGGCCACACCGCGCGTTGGGGGTGAAGCCCAGCGCGTGCGGCAGCGGCTGGCCTTTGGCATCCTCGAAGACGAGCTCATAGGCGGGCTGCCGCATGCCGTCCCAGGAGCCGTCGAGGGGCGGGACGACGACAGCCGCGTCCCCCGAGGCGTTGCGGAACGCGAGGTGAAAGCGGAGCTCATCGCCGACGGCGAGGTCGGTATCGTCGACCGTCAGGACGAGCGAGACGCCCCGCTGCACCTCTTGCGCGGCGACATTTGCAGGGGAAGCGGAGGTGGAGGTGGGCTCGGCGAGCGCCTGGTCCGCGCCGCAAGCGCCGAGCACGAGCAGGGAGAGGAACACGAAGCACCGGTGAGCGACGGGGCTTTGGCCTTGCACGCGTGCATGATGCGAGCATCACGTGCGCCTTGGCAACGGCCGCGTACCGTCCGGAGGGCGATATCCGCCTTCGAGGCGCATGGTTATCTGCGGACGAGTTGTCCCGCGCGGTAGGTCGCCCACGCCCACGCGAGCACGAGCGTGGAGAACACGCCGACGCCATACGCGAGGACGAGCGGCCACACGCCGAGCGACTCACGAATCCCCGCGGCGACGCCGGCGGCGCTGGCGCGGCTGACGCGCTCGACGGAAAGATCCAGGCACTTCGCCGCGTCCTCGCCTTCACACGCGGGGAAAAACGCGCCGAGCTCGCCCCGCACGCCGCGCGCCATCGACGCGGCCATCTGCTCGGTCGTCGCGGAGAGGCTCGTCGCGAGCGGCCCCTGGCCCGTGCGGCCCAGATCGGCCGAGATCCCCTGCGAAAATGCGCGCGCCGCCTGGCCCGCGATCAACTCGACCGGCGTCGCGCGTCGTCCCTCGCGAAAGCCGCCCTCGCTCATAGGCTCGACGTCGTGCGGCATCCCCGACGCCGCGCTCGACGCGCCGAAGACGGCGCCTGCCCCGAGCGCCGCCGCGATCCGCTCGATGTCGCCGAGCCGCTGCGGCTGGCCGAGCTCCTCCGTCACGCTGCCAATGGCGCGCCGTTTCACGCCCTCTGCCAGCTCCTTGATGCGCTCGGGATCGCCGATCTTGCCGGCCAGCTTGCCCATCGCCCCCTCGGCTGCGCCCCGGCCCGCGCGCTGCGCGACGCCACACCCTGCTTGCCACGTAAAAAGGAGCATCAGAGCAGGTCTGCACAAGGAGGCGACGAGATGTGGAATCCTCTTCATAAAGCCTCTCCCGCTTTCTCCCGCGCTCGTCCCTATCGGAGAGGCGCCGCCGAGGCGGGGCCGCCGGGTCGCGGCGGGACGAACGCCCGGATGAGCGCGGCCTTCTTCGGCAATCTTTGCCCGAAGACGCCGGCCAGCATCTCCCCTAGACCGTAATAACAGAGGTATCCGGCAAGCACGAATTTGACCAGCGGCGCCGAGGGCGGCCACAAGAGCAGGAGGAGGCCGGCGATCATCAACCCGACGCCCACGATGGAGAGCCAACGCGAGTCGACCATTCCCTTGAACACGACCGACGCCGCGGCGCGCAGCGCCCCCGAAATGAACGCCCAGATGCCGATCAAGACGACGAAGATCTCAGCGGCATAACCGCGGCGGAGCACCACGAGCCCGAGCAGGATGCCGGCCGCGCCGCGCAGGCGGGAGAAGAGGCGCTTGAGGGGTACCTCGGACCGCGCGGCCCAAAGCGAGATGACGCCGTCGACGAGGGCATAAAGGCCAAAGGTCGTCACGAGCACGCGCCACCCCGCGCTCGCCCCATGACCGATGGAGACGCTCAAGGTGCCGATACCCAAGGCGAACGCCAGCGCGCCCTGCGCGAGGAGGATCCACCGCGCCCGCTCCGGCTTCTTCGGCCTGGGAAAGAGCGTCTTGACGGCGGACTTGGCCGATTGAAACGGATTCTGCACCGCGGAGGGCTCGGCGCGGCGCGGCTCGTCGGGCGCCACGACGGGCATCTCGTGCTCGATGGCGCGGCCGCTCTTCCACGCGAGATGACGAACGTGGCCGTCCGGCGAGATACGCAGGAAGTGGTTGAGCGGGCCCGTCCACGATCCGCTGTTGAAATACCAATCTCCGATCCGGCCCACTTTGTGGGTGTGCCCGAGCACCACCACGTCGTACCCGTCCTTCTGCCGCTCGGCGCGGACGCCGGCCACGTGCTCGCCGAGCCGGTCCGGGTTCTGCGCCGGCGTCAGGGCCGCGTCGGGGCGCAGATCCTCGCGCGTCGCGTGTTTCTTCATCGCTCCGAGGGCGCACCTCCAGATCGTCAACATCGAATCGCCGAACTGCTCGAGCACGTCCTCCGCGGCCTCGCCGCTCCGCAGCAGCGGAGAGCCGTTCTCGTCCTCGAAGACGCCGCCGAAGATGGCGAGCATGCGGCCGAAACCGGGCTGGTCCCCTGCATTGAAGGGATCGGTCTCGTGCCCGTGGCAGAAGCGGAATCGCTTGCCCCCGATCACCCGCTCGAACGGCGCGCGCATGTGGGCGAACAAGGGATGCGCGAGGAGGTCCGTCCCGGCGAAGTGGACGAGGTCGACGTCGTGATTGCCTGGCACGTAGAGGGTCTCCACGGCGGCCAGGTGGTCGAGCAGCTCCCGTCGCTTCACGAAGAGGAGGCTCATGTTCATCTGCCAGAGTTCAAAAAGATCGCCGAGGATGAAGAGCTCGCCTCCCTCGGCGCCGACGTGATCGAGGAACGCGCGCAGCTCTCCCGTCTTCTTGCCTGCCTCGAAGTTGTCGCGCGCGCCGCCGTCACCGAGATGAAGATCGCTGATGACGAAGATGTCTCTGGCTGTACGATCCATCGCCCTCCCCCACACGAGCGCCTAGGGCCGGCGAGCCCTGGGAGCAAGCAAACGAACGCATCTCGATCTGCGACGCGTGCCCCGGCCCCGGCAGCACGTGCGCGCGACAGGTGGGCGAAGGTGGGAACAATCTCGCCTCCCTGTGAGCCGTTTTCGCGCGTCGATCCACTTGCTGCTCGATGAGGCTCGTTTCGCTCTTCGTTCGTGTGGTTCTCGTGATGCTCGCCTGCGGCTGCGGAGGGGGCGGCGGCCCAGGCAACACTTCCTCCTCCGACGGGGCCGGGGGGAGCGGCGGATCAACGGGCTCCGGCCCCCAGAACCCGGAGCCGAGCCCGCCGACGCGGGGCGGGACCATGACGTTCACCAACGTCGGCGCGCCCGGGTGGTGGCCCCGCCGAATCGACCGCGAGGCCGGCGATCCCGCGTGCACCTACAAGGATGGGAACGACACCTGGGGAGGGCACTGCTGCATGAAAGAGCAGCACACGACGAGCGAGACGCTCGCGCCCTTCGACGAGGAGATGACCTTGATCATGAAGGCCCTCCGCCTCAAGCAGCTCGCGGTCTACCAGCCGGGCGAAGACCCGTCGTCGTGGTCTTTGGTCTCGTCGTGGGACGCGCAGAGCGGCCACGGCAAGAACCTCGTCGTCACCAACGGGCAGATGACGTCCGCCGACTTCACGGGCGACCTCACGAAGAAGGATTGCGTCAACTACTTCATGCAAGAGACGCCGTTCGCGTGTGGAGACGGGAAGGATTACTATTGCCCGAACGATCCGGGCATCAACCACCTCGGCTGGAAGGGCTCGAAGCTCATCGTCTTCCGCGCGTCGATGACGTTCGACGACGCGGGCGTCGAGAAGTGCGACGGCGGCGGGCAAGGCCACCCGGGCCCGTGGGTCGCGTTCGTCGCGTCCGAGCTGATTCGCGACGGCGGCCGCAAGTGGAACGGGCTCTGCAATTGCTACTCGAAGACGGGCACGGTCGGTGACGGCTGCGGCGAGATCAACGTGTTCGAGGTGGTGATGGACAACAACCCATACTCGAACCGCGAGTTCATGAGCACCGGCGTCCGTTCGTTCCAGGCCGGCCACGTCGGCGGCAATGTCTGCGGGGAGGGCTGCGATCGCGACGCCTTCGCCGACGACGTCGAGGTCGTCGACGCCTGCACGAAAAAGGCCTACACGACGGGACCCGAGATCGCGGTCGGCGGCGATTCGGACGGCTGCCCTGTGTGGCGCCGGCCCGTCGGCGATCGTTATTTCATGATCCTGCTCGACGAGAAGCAGCGACAAATCCAGGTCGCGGTGATGCACCCCGACAACGTGCCTGCCGCGGCCGCGGCGATGCTCCCGTCGCTGCCCGGCGGCCTCTCCCGAACGACCATCGACGCGCTCCTCTCGATGCGCCTGCCCGAGTGATCGAACCCATGCTTCACGACAAACGACTTCCATGGCTTTTGGCCGCGGTGATGGCGGCGCTCGTCTCGGTCTCTTGCGGCTCGAGCGAGCCGGCTCCAGGCCCCGGCGGCGGCGGGCCGCCGATCACCCATTCCACCGGCTGCAAGCGCGGCGTCGCTTACGGGTACCATTCGAAGGCGGACATGGCGGCGCTCTCGCCGGCGGTGTCGTGGTGGTACAACTGGGCGCACGTACCGGACGAGGGCGTGAAGCCCGACGTGTACAAGACGCTCGGCGTCGAATACGTTCCGATGGTGTGGGGCGGCGGCGGCCTCGATAGCAATCGCGCCGCGGAGATCGCGGCCGAGATCCCCGACGGGGTGAACTTCTTGCTCGGCTTCAACGAGCCGAACTTCGGCGAGCAGGCCAATATGTCGGCGGCCGAAGCCGCAGCGCTCTGGCCGCACGTGGAGGCGGTCGCCGACGCGCGTGGCCTCGCGCTGGTCTCACCCGCCGTGAACTTCTGCGGTGGATCGTGCCAGGAGACCGACCCCTTCAAGTACCTCGACGACTTCTTCGCCGCCTGCGAGGGGTGCCGCGTCGATTCCATCGGCATCCACATCTACACGGCCTGCCAGGGCGACGGGACGAACAAGGCCCGGTGGCTCATCAACCACATCGAAACGTACAAGACGCGGTTCGACAAGCCGCTCTGGCTGACCGAGTTCGCGTGCGACAACGCAGGCTCGCTCGCCGAGCAAAAAGCCTTCCTGGTCGACGCGCTCGATTATCTGGAGAACGAGCCGCGTATCGCGCGGTACGCGTGGTTCTCGGGTCGACCCGACAACGTGGCGAACGCGAGCCTGCTGGGGGACGACGGCGTGTTGACGGAGCTCGGCCAAGCGTACGTGGCCGCGCCCCAAACGTCCTGCGAGTGACGGGTCCGCTTGATTGGAATGGAGGTGCTCTCGATGAAAAGCGCAATCACGTTCGGAATTGGCATCGGCATGGGCCTCCTGTCCGGCGTCCTCGCCGGCTGCAGCGGGGGCGAGGGCGCGGACGGCGACACCGGAAAGCCCTGGGTCGACAACGGCCCTGACAACCGCCCCGAGGACGCCTGCCTCGCGGAAGGTGTCGACAACACCACGCCCTTCTCCAAGACGTACCGGGTCAAGCACATCGGGGACACGACCTTCCAGGGGACTCCGTACGAGATCGTCGCCTCGATGCCGTGGACCTACACGCTTCAGGCGGTCCAATGCGAAAAGACATTCCCGATGGTGGAGACCGAGACCCACTACATCGTGGAGAGCGACTTCGAGCTCCCGTACATCAAGGGAATCATGGACGACGTCGCCTGGACGCCCGGCGAAAGGAACAAGGGCTGGTCGATTGGATCCAACGACGATCCCGGCGAGCTCATCGAGAAGAATGGAGGGATGCGCCCCTTCATTTATCACGTGAACGGCGGCTACGAGTACGGATACTCCGTCTACAACAAGGACCCGCTCCCCGGCGACCCGATCAACTTCACGGGCTTCCGGCCGACGTGGGTCGTGCACCCCGACGGCGACGGCTACGAGATGTTTTTCCTCAACCCGGCGGCGCCCGACTCGCAGGGGTTCGAGTGGCCTCGCCACGGCGCGAACTGGCAGCTCAACTTCGGGCTCTACGTCGATCCCACGGGCCACGTCTACGTGCCGAAGCCGGAGAAGGCCAAGCTCGCCAGCCACGACGAGGGCTGGGACGATTACCACGGCTGCGTGACCATCAACAAAGCCAACGCGCCCATCCCGACGACACGGACCCAGTTCCCCGGCAACGAGTCGTATTACGCGTCCGAGACCTTCCTGCCCGGCTACGCCGCGCCCGGCGCTCCTGGGCACAAGTACTGGGGCCACAAGGGCCGGCCCATGGAGGAGGTCGCCATCTGGGAGGACGACGGCGCCCCCGGCCTCAACTCACCCGGCAACTACCACAAGCCTTATTCGGGCGGGTGTGACAAGGCCGGCTACAACTTCGCCCACGCCGAGGGCTTCACGTGGCCCGAGCTGCGCGCCGCGCGGACGCAGATGGGCGACATCCCGACGAAGGATCAGCTCTACAAGATCACGCTCTACAGGTACCTCGGCAAGGACGGGACGACCGAGCTGCTCGGCACGCTCTCGTACGAGCAGCAGGAGAACGGCGAGTGGATCCCCACCGGATCGGGGCCCGAGGTCCATTCGCTCAACGACAAGAACGGACGCTGGATCATCAATGGCCCCGTCTTCCAGGACCGCGGGGATCATGTCTTTGCGATCCTCGAGGATCTTTGAGCATGGGCTTCGCCATGAGGTTGTCTTCGCGTCGCCTCCTCGGGCTGGGTCTGCTCGTCGTCTCGGGCGTGATCACGGCCGGGGCGTGCAGCTCGAGCGAGGGCGGCGGCGGCTCCGGCCAGGCGGGAGACGGCCCGCCGCTCGGCGATCCGGACACGGGGACCTGGCTCGATCTCGGCAACACGCACGCGCCGCCGCACGAGCCGGCGGTCCCGACGAACACGGGCGTCGTCACGCGCGGCGGGACGTTGACGTTCACCAACATCGGGGCGGAGGGGTATTGGGGGCGTCGCATCGAAGCCGAGCCCGGGGACCCTCGCTGCGACGTGCAATCGGAGACCATCGACTTCGGGTGGGGCAGCGAGTTCTGCTGCCGGACCAAACACGAGGTCACGTCGAACCTCCTGACCCCGTTCAACGAGCAGCTCACGATGGTGCTCGACGGGCCGCTGCGCGTGAAGCAGTTCGCCGTGTATCAGCCGCTCGCCGATCGCAAAGGCCCGTGGGCGATCCGTTCGTTCTGGGATCGGCGGACGCCGGAGACGCCCTACAATTTCCAGTTCTCCGGACCGAACAACGCCTCGGTCTTCGGCGGTGACCTGGGCAATAGCTGCACCTTCTTCGCGATGCAGCAGAACAAGTTCCCGTGCGGGCCCGGCAGCGACCCGTACTGCCCGGGGTCGGGCCTCGACTACGACGGGTGGCCCGGCTCGAAGCTGGTCGTGCTCCTCGCGTCGATGCCTTATGCCGACGATCCTTCGGTGAAGCCGCTGAGCTGCATCGCGGCGGACCAGGACGAGCGAGAGCAGGATTCGCCGTGGATCGGGATTTCTCCCTCCGAGCTCAATCGTGACGGCTGGTCTGGGTACCACCCGTGCCATTGCTTCAACAACACGAACAACGGCCAGCTCGGAGACGGTTGTGGCCAGATCAACGTGTTCGAGGTCATCGCCGAGGCGTCCGGGCCTCAATGGGGCAACCGCGACGTCATCAGCACGGGCATCCGCTCGTACCAGGTGGGCTCCCTCGGCGGCGTGACGTGCGGCATTCAGTCGTGCGGGATCGAGCAGTTCCCCGCGGACGCCGATCTCCTGGACGTGAACAGCCTGACCGCGATGCAGGCAGGCGCGGTCATCGACGCGGATCACCCCGCGACGAAGGAAGGCCCGGCGTGGCGGCGCGCCCTGGATGATCGTTACTACCTGTTCTTGCTCGACGAGCTCTCGCGCACGGTGCAAGTGGCCGTGATCCATCCGGGCAAGATCCCCGAAGCCGCGCACGCCATCGTCCCCGCGCTCCCCAACACGGTCCCACGAGCCGTGATCGACGGGTTCGTGAGCCTCCGTCTGCCCCAGTAGCCCGAAGCCGCCGCCGCGCCGGGGCGCTGCCCCGGTCCCCGCGGGGGGCTGTCCGCCCCCTCGACCCCGGACCAGCGAGGCGCTGGACCCAGGGTTGAAAAACTGCGCTCCGCGCAGTTTTTCAAACAGGCCGACGAAGCACCCAGGTCGCCAGCCGAACCGGCAGCGCGGCTGTCTTGGTTGGCAGGGTCGTCGCCAGTCTTGACCGGGCCTGTTCGATGAACTGCGCATCGCGCAGTTCATCGAGCTTGGGTCCAGCGCCTCGCTGGTCCGGGTGCAGGGGCGGACAGCCCCTGCTGGGGCCTGGGGCAACGCCCCAGCTCCCGGTCGCCGAAGCGCGAAAAAAAAAAATCGCGTGTCGGGTGAGCCGTTTCGTGCGATCGACCCACTTTGCTCGTGGACCCTTCATGGCCGAGCCCGTCACGAGACTGGACCCGCGGCGGAGCGACGCGGCGCTCGTCACGGCTGCGCTCGAAGGTGACGAGCGGGCCAAAGAGGCGTTGTTTCGCCGGTACGTGGGGATGGTGAGCGGACTCTCGTTCCGGCTGCTCGGACGCGACGAGGAGCTCGAGGACATCGTGCAGGAGAGCTTCGCCCAGGCCTTCGCCGCGCTCCACAAGCTCGAGCGGCCCCAGGCGTTCGCGGCGTGGCTCTCGTCGATCGTGACCCGTGTCACGATCGCGACCATCCGGCGCCGGCGGCTGCTTTCGCGCCTCGGGCTCCTGCGCGGCGAGCCGGTGCACCTCGAGACGATCATCGCGTCGACGGCGCCCCCGGACGTCGTCGCCGAGCTCACGGCGGTCTACGGCCTCATCGCCAAGCTGCCCGTGAAAGAGCGCGTCGTGCTGATCCTGCGGCGGGTCGAGGAGCTCTCGCTGGAGGAGGTCGCCGCGCAGACCGGGTGGTCGCTCGCCACCGTCAAGCGCGCGCTCGTCCGCGCGGAGGGCTTGCTCGACGTTTCGCGTGCGCGCGGGGGGGAGGAGGAGGGATGAGATCGGTGTCGCGTCGCCGCACCGCGGACTTCGTGAGCCCGCCGCTGAGTGAGGCGCGCATCACGCGGATGTGGTCGGCCATCGCGAGCGCCGAGCGTGCGCGGCTCCGAGGATCGGAGAGCCCACGTTCGGAGGCGCGCTGGACGATGCGCTGGCGGGCCGCCTCGATCCTGGCCGCGGCGCTCGGGGTCGTGGCGCTCGTCCTCGGCGTGCGGCTCCGCTCGCCGTCGAGCCCTGCGATGGCGGGGCTCGTGATCGACACGGGGGCGGCGGTCCAGGAGGTGTCCCTGCCCGACGGGAGCATCTTGAGCCTGGCCGCGGCGACGCGCCTGCACGTGCTCTCCGCGACCGCCCACGAGGTCCGCCTGCGCCTCGAGCGCGGCAGCGTGATCTGCGACGTCGTGCACCGCGAGGAGCGCCGCTTCGTCGTCGCCGCGGGAGACGTCGAGGTGGAGGATCGAGGCACGCGCTTCGCGGTCGACGTGCGCCCGGAAGCGGCGCGAGAGGTGGTCGAGGTGCGCGTCGAGCGTGGCGCGGTCGAGGTGCGCGACGCGACGCAAACGGTCCTCGCGACGCTCAAGCCGGGGCAGGATTGGAAGAGCCGCGGCCCCGAGCCGCTCACGGTGGGGCCCCTCCTCGCCCCGCAGGGCAGCGGCGAGCCGGCGGCGCCGAGCGCGTCGGCCTCGGCGGCGAGCGCGCCGACGAGCGCGCCGGCGCCTTTGGTGTCCGCTCGATCGGCGCGCGCTCTCTCGCCCGAGGCGCTCTTCGACCGCGCGAGCGCGGCGCGGCTCGACGGGCGCCACGCGGACGCGGCCGCCGACTTCGAGCGGTTCTACCGGCGCTTCCCCGACGATCCGCGCGCCGGGCTCGCCGCCTACGAGCTCGGGCG
Organism: Polyangium fumosum; assembly: GCF_005144585.1. Lineage (GTDB taxonomy): Bacteria > Myxococcota_A > Polyangia > Polyangiales > Polyangiaceae > Polyangium > Polyangium fumosum. The sequence goes on from NZ_SSMQ01000004.1 coordinate 84,162, forward strand.
CATCCGCCTCGGATCACTGCGCGATCCGCAGGGCGCGGCCGCGGCGTTCGAGGCCGTCCTCGAACGGCCGAGTGATCCCTTTCGCGAAGACGCGGAGGCGGCCCGCGTCGAGGCGCTGGCGAACCTCGACGACCGGGAGGCCTGCCTGCGCGCGCGCGACGCGTTCCTCGCGCGTTACCCGCGGAGCCTGCAGGCCGGGCGCGTGGCGAGGCTCTGCGGAGGCCCATGAGGACAGGGCTTCGCCTCCGCCTCACCGGCGCTTTGCTGCTCGCGCTCGGCGCGCGCGCGGCCCCCGCCGAGGCCGCGCCTCCGCCCCCGCAGGCTGGGAGCGGTCGCGCGGTGGTCGAGCTCGTGCTGGAGGTCGAGCCTCCGGATCGCATCATCGGGACGGCCCTGGAGCGGCATCTCCGCGCCGAGCTCGGCGCGCGCGACATCGACGTCGTCGTCGTCCCGAGCGCGACGCCCGCGGCCCCGTCCACGGGTCCGCGCCCCATCGCTCGGATCACCCTTCACGTCGAGCACCAGGCGAGTGGTGCTTTCCTCGCGACCATCCGGGTCGGCGATCTGATCATGGACAAGCGCGTCGAGCGCACCCTCGATCTCGGACGAATCCCCGCGAACGGCCGGGCGCTCGCCGTCGCGGCGTCGACCGACGAGCTGCTCCGCGCGAGCTGGATGGAGCTGACGATCGCCGACGCGCCGGCGCCGATCCTCGCGCCGCCTCCGCCCGTCCTGCGCGCGATCTTGGCCCCGGCTCCGCCTGCGCGCGCGCGGCCGCCGTTCCTCGAGATCGGCCTCGCCGGGACCGCGGTCGACTTCTTCGGCCACCGCGTGGGGTTCGGCGGCGCGGCGTGGGTCGGCGCCTGGTGTATGTCGCGCCTCCTCTTGGAGCTTCGTTTCGCGGCCGATTTCGGCCTCCCGCGCGCGTCCCTGCACGGCTCGGCGCGCGCGGACACCCTCGGCCCGGGCCTCGGGTTGGCCTTCGCGTTCCTGCCTCCCGAAGCGCCGCTCGGCGTGCGGCTCGAAGCGAACGCGGACGTGGTGCGCGTCCACCTCGTCGGCTCGGCCTCCGGCTCTGCGACGGCGAGCGACGGAGCGCGCTGGACCGGTCTCGCCGGCGGGACGGTCCGCGGCTGGGCGCGGACCGGCCCGATCGCCTGGACCCTCGGCGTCGGCGCGGTCGCCGCGTTGCACTCGGTCGCGGCAACCGACGACGGCGCCGTGGTGACCGCGATCCAGGGCGTCGGGGGCAAGATCGACGCGGGGATCTCCTTCGACCTTCGCTGACGAGCCGTTTCCGGCGCTCGATCCACTTCCTCCTCGATGCAAAGCCCTCTGCCTCTCCTCGCTCGTGTGTCCATCGGCCTCGCAGGGGCCCTCACCGCCTGCGGCTCGAGCAGCGTCGAGGTGCTGCACACGGGCACGGGGGGCTCCGGCGCGGACGCCTCGAGCGGGAGCGGCGCATCCGCGTCGTCGGGCACCGGCGGCGCTGCCCCGGCCGCGTGCAAGCGCGGGGTCGCGTACGGCTACCACTCCGTGGCCGACCTCACCGCGCTCTCGAAGGGGATCGGCTGGTGGTACAACTGGGCGACGAAACCGGACAACACCGACGTCGCCGATGCCCATGCCGGGCTCGGCGTGGAGTATGTGCCCATGGCGTGGGGGGAGGCCTCCCTCGTGGGGCTCTCCGCGGAGGTCCCGGCCGACGCGCGTCATCTCCTCGGCTTCAACGAGCCCAATTTCGGCTCGCAAGCGAACCTCACGCCGACGCAGGCGGCCGCGCTCTGGCCTCAGATCGAGGACTTCGCGGAGCAGCACGACCTCGTGATCGTGTCGCCCGCCGTCAACTTCTGCGGGGGCACTTGCAACGTGGCCGACCCGTTCGAGTGGCTCGACCAGTTCTTTGCCGCGTGCCAGGGCTGCACGGTCGATGCTATCGCCATGCACTGGTACGCGTGTGACGGCAGTGCGCTCACCTGGTACCTCCAGCAATTCGAGAGCAAGTACACGCAAAAGCTCTGGCTCACGGAGTTCTCGTGCCTCGACGGGAGCGACACCTCCGAGCCCGCGCAACAAGCCTACATGAAGGCCGCGCTCGCGATCCTCGAGGCCGATCCCAGGGTCGAACGTTATGCGTGGTTCACCGGGCGGAGCGACTTCACGCCCAGCATCGATCTGCTGGGCGCGGACGGTGAACTCACCCCGCTCGGCCAGACGTATGTGAACGCCCCCGCGAGCTGCAAGCCGTGATCGACCGCGCAGCCCCTCACGTCGTATTCGGCGCCGATGGAGGGCGCGGTCGAGTATGCCGGTATCTCGCGAGGCCGCCCGCCGCCTACAGGGGCGCCCCCTCCGGATACACCAGCTTCAGCCGCTTCTCCCGCAGCCGGGCTTCTTCGACGCAGACCTCTTCGATTTGCCGGACCACGTCCTCGGAAACCCCGAGCTTCGCAGCCATCCGGATCACCATGGCCCTCTCCGCGTCACTGTATTGTCCATCGGCGCTGCAGGCCTGGATCGCGTCGTAGACGAGGAAGCGCCGTGAAGCGTTCGTCGCCGGCGTGGTGGAGATGAACTTCTCGATGTCTTCGTCGGCCTTGTAGGACTTGAGCTCGTCCAGCACCGCGTCCGGCGCGCCGAAAGCAGCGAAGTACCCGATCACCCAGTCTCGCTCCAGGGGCGCAAGCTTGCCGTCTCCGTTGGCACAGATGAGGATCGCCTTCGAATAGCCTTCGAAATCATCAGTCGTTGGGATCGTACTGAAGCTGGTCTTCTGCTTGAACAACCAAAGAATTCCTCGGTCTCTGTTCGTCGTCATGCTCATCCCTCGGTGTCGTGATGGTCGCGTCTTCGCGCGGAACGCGCCTTCGCCTCCGCTTCGCCGTCGAACGCTAGCGCATCTTCGCGGCTTTGCGTTTGTATACGGAAGCGGGGAAGGATCATGCCGGACACTGTCCGATTCGAAGGATTGCATCGCCCTTCGCCCGCTGCCAAGGGGAGCACGGGCGTGCGCTCGACGCGCTCCTCTTTGCTCTCACGACGAAACGCCTGCGCTCCCCGCGCCGTCTGCTCTCGCGGTGGTCCGAGGCGAATGTCTCGGCACGCCTCTTCGGGGACCTCTCCCTCGTACATTGCTCTCCGCTTGCGGAGCCAAGGAACTGCCACGATGAAACATTATGCTCATGGGCCGCTGTGGCTCGCGCCGCTTGCCTTGTTCGCGACCGCCTGTGGCGTCGATTCGTCGGGGATGAGCGCGGGAGGAGACGGGGGCGGGCAGGCTGCGAGTCCGGCATCGGAGACGACAGCCGAGGCGCGGGCGGCGTTGACGGCGGGCGCGGGCAGCCTGGGTGATTGCAACGGGAACCCGGCGCGCTGCGCGGCGGTGAACGTTGCCGCGGGCTACTACCACACCGTGGCGCTGAAGTCGGACGGCTCGGTCTGGGCCTGGGGATACAACAACCGCGGGCAGCTCGGGGACAACAGCACCACCGAACAACTCATACCTGTGCCTGTGGACGGGCTGAGCGGCGTCACCGCGGTCGCGGCGGGCGACGAACACACGGTCGCGCTGAAGTCGGACGGCACGGTCTGGACCTGGGGGCGTAACTACGAAGGCCAGCTCGGCGACAACAGCACCACCAATCGACTCACGCCTGGACAGGTGAGCGGGCTTGTCGGTGTCGCCGCGGTGGCGACGGGCAACTACCACACGGTCGCGCTGAAGTCGGACGGCACGGTCTGGACCTGGGGGCGAAACGACTATGGCCAGCTCGGCGACAACACCACCACCGCTCGACTCACGCCCGTGCAAGTGAGCGGGCTCAGCGGCATCACCGCGGTGACGGCGGGCTACACACACTCTATCGCGCTGAAGTCGGACGGCACCGTCTGGGCCTGGGGATACAACGCCCGCGGGCAGCTCGGGGACAACACCACCACCAATCGACACAAGCCCGTGAAAACGACCGGTCTGAGCGGCATCACCGCGGTGGCGGCGGGGGCAATGCACACCGTGGCGCTGAAGTCAAACGGCAGCGTCTGGGCCTGGGGGCGCAACTTCGGTGGCCAGGTCGGGGACGGCACGGCCACCGATCGACACGTTCCGGTCCAAGCAAGTGGAATGGTAGACGTGGTCGCGGTGGCGGCGGGCCACGACCACACCTTGGCGCTGAAGCCGAACGGTAAGGTCCACGTCTGGGGGGACAACAGCAGAGGCCAGCTCGGAGACAGCTCGACCCTCGACATACATCAGCCCGCAGAGCTGGCAGGTATTGGTGGCATCACCGCGGTGGCGGGGGGCTCCGCACATACCGTGGTGCTGAAGTCGGACGGCACGGTGTGGACCTGGGGGTACAACCTCCATGGCCAGCTTGGCGACAATACGACCGTCAATCACAACACGCCTGTGCAAATAAGCGGATTCGGCCTCTTCTCGATGTGCGGCACCAGGGCGGCATGCGACGTGGGTACGGGCGCATGCCTCACCGCGCCGGCGCCGAACGGGACGGCCTGCAACGACAGCAATGCTTGCACGCAGATGGACGCCTGCCAGGCGGGCGTCTGCACCGGCGCGAACCCGGTGATGTGCGCCGCGTCCGACCCATGCCACAATGCGGGCACCTGCAACCCCGCGACGGGCGTGTGCTCCGGGAATCCGTCGAAGCCCAACGGCTCCTCGTGCGACGATGGCAATGCCTGCACGCAGACGGATACGTGCCAGTCGGGCACGTGCGTCGGCGCGATCCCGGTGACGTGCTCCGCGCCCGATCCATGCCACGATGCGGGCACGTGCGACCCCGCGACGGGCGTGTGCTCCACGCCGGCGAAGGCCAATGGGGCGGGATGCGACGATGGAGATGCCTGCACGCAATCGGACACGTGCCAGGGTGGGATCTGCACCGGAGCCGACGTGGTTGTCTGCCCGCCGGTGGGCGAGTGCGAAGTCGGGCTGTGCAACGCGGCCAATGGGGTGTGCGCGCCGAGCCCCAAGCCGGACAACACGCCTTGCGCAGGCGGGGTTTGCCTGGCCGGCGTGTGCCAGATCGAGGGACCGACGTCGAGTTCGAGCGCGACCGGCACCGGCGGCGGCGGCGGCACCGGCGGCAGCGCGACCGGCAGCGGCGGCAGCGGCGGCACCGGCGGCAGCGCGACCGGCACCGGCGGGATGATGGCGACGAGCACGACCACGGGAGCAGGCGGAGGCAACGGGGAAATCCCCTCCAGCGAGGATGGCTGTGGCGCATGCGTCGTTGGTGGCGGATCGGCGAAAGGCGCCCCTTGGGTCGGTCTTGGGCTCTTGCTCGCGCTGCGGCGGAGGCGGCAGAGCCCTCGGGGCGGCGCGCCATCGTGACCCCCCGTTTCGGGCATCGTGCTCGGAGGCGTGTCGAGGGACCTGGCCGGGGCGTGACAGCTCCGGTGCCGGGTGGCGCCGCTGGGAGGTACGCCGGTCAGGGGTGCCGGACCCCTTAGCGGGAGCGGACGCGGCGAGCGGAGGCGGCAGCGGGATAGGGTTCCGGTCGTTCTGACCCGGGGTCGCCAACCCCGTGAATCTCGGCTGAATTTCGACGGGTCGGGGACCCCCTGCAATGCCCGGTTCGCACGAGCGGGCCCGAGAGAGAGTGGAAGGGCGATCGCCGGTGAGGTCGAGCTACAATCGACCTACCATCGAGGAGGACTTCATGAGCACCAAGACGAGCGTGACCATGACCGCGCCGTGCGAGCACGTGGCGCAGGCGACCATCGACTCGGTCGCTCGTCCCGCCCCCGGCTGCGAGGACTGCATGAAGATCGGCGGCCGATGGGTGCACCTTCGCGAGTGCCTCACGTGCGGTCACATCGGATGTTGCGACTCGTCGCCGAACCGCCACGCGACGGCGCATTACCATCGGATGAAGCATCCCATCATCTCGTCGGCCGAGCCCGGCGAGACCTGGTGTTGGTGCTACGTGGACGGGCGCTTGCTGGAGTAACGGGTCGAGAAACGAAGGGAGCGCCGGAGGCGGGAGCGGACGCGGCGAGGGCCCTCCCGCGCCGGGATCTGCCCGCAGGTCAGGGGCCCGTGGAGCCCGATGCTTCGTGCGGAAGGGTGCGGGCGAGGCGAAAGCCGTGGGTCGAGACGATGAAGTCCCAACTGCTGCCGAGAGAGGATGCCGAACGAAGGAGCGTGGGCCAACCAATGGCCGACCCGCCTCGCGTCTGCCGATCGACGTAGATGACAATCTGCCCCCCGGGATCCGTGAGGGGCCCGGGCGGAGGCGCTTGCCCATGGGCCTCGTCATTGACCCACTCCCTGGCATTCCCTACCATGTCATAGAGGTGCCAGGCGTTGGGGCGCTTCTGCCCGACGGGATGCGTGAAGTCCCCCGAATTGGCGCAGTACCATGCTATCTCCGCGAGGGGCGGCCAGAGATCGCATCCGCTCGCTCCCGTGGGGATCCCGGTCGTGCTCGGCCCGAAGTAGAACGCCTCCCTGGTGCCGGCCCGCACGGCGTATTCGTACTCAGCGGCGGTCGGCAAGCGGTAGCCCGTGCAGTCGTAGATCGTCGGCGCCGTGAGCGACACCGACGCGCAGGTCATTCCGTGCCCGATCTCGCCGCTGCACCCGGAAAGCTCGTAACACGCCGGAAGAGGCGGCTCGTGTGCCTTCGAGAGGAGGTTGGCGAAAGCCAACGCTTCGAACCAGGTCACGCTGCCCACGGGACAGCGGGGGTCATCCGTGCAATCGCCGCCCGGCTGCGCAGGGAAGGCCATGCTCGGGTCGTGGAGTCCGCGCGCCGACCATTGCTCCTGCGTAACCTCGTGCTGCCCTACCCAGAAATCGTGGGTGAGCGTGACGGCGCGCTGGTTCTCGATCTTCGCCGGATGGCCGGTCTCCTCCAGAGGCGACCCCTTGATGAAGCAGCCGGCCGGGATACGACAGAAGCCGTCGCGACAATCCGCCTGCACGGCAGGATGCCGGCAGGTGATGCCATCGAAGGGCACCTCCCATCCAGGCAGCGGGCCCGGAAGCGGCTGCTCCTCACCCGCGTCCCCATCCGCCGGAGCCGGCCCGCCGAGGGTCGGCTCCGAGCGAGCGCAGCCGGCGTGGAGCGCCGCCCCAAAGAGGAGGGCGGCGACGCGCAAAGCCACGCTCCTCCTGGGGTCGTGGCCTCGCGGATTCCGTAGGTCGACTCCGTGCGGACGGAGAGATGCAGCGCGTCGGCTCCAGGTCATTCTTCGATCGCCCGGATCAAACGAATTCACCCCCCGCCATGACCGGTTGGTTCACTTGTGTCAAGTGGGCAGGCGGATCGACGCGGGTAAACCCGGTGGTATCTACATTCGTCCTCCAACCGGGTTGGACGCCGGGCTCGAGAGGCTCGACCTCCAAGGTCCTCGTCCACAGGTCCGGCGGCAGCGACTTGTCCACGCGCAGGTGTTGCTTCACCCTCCTCCAGACCGTGCCGCCTTGGACGCCGAGCGTGAAGAAGAGATACCGCTCCTTGACATCCCAGTCGCCGCTGAGGCCGATGCTGGGGACATCGTGTATCTCTATCGTGAGGATCCCGCCCTTCTTTCCAAGGTAGCGGCGGCTCGCCTCTGCCTGGTCGTCCGCCGTATGGACGTTCTCCGTCCTCGGATTCGCGTCCCCTCCTCGCCGGTGGAAAAGCTGCGCGCCCCCCCGAATGACGGAGCCCGGCATCCCAACGGCGGAGCGATACCCCTCGCGGTACCGCGCGAGCCATGGCGCGAAGTTGGGGCTGCCGGGGTTACGCGCGTACTGGTCGACGCTGACCTCCCACCACGTCCGCGACTCCTTGGTCGGCGCGGCGACAGGCGTGATCGCATCGACGCCGGCGGCATCCCCGGCCGGGCTGGGCCTCCCCCGAATGTCCATGCAAATGATATGCTCGTGCCATACGAGCCTCGGGGTCTCGTGGAACCTGCTCATCCGCGAGGCATCATACCGCATCCGAAATAACGCGTGGACGTTATGGCCGAGGACCTCGTCGCTGGTGCGGTTCGTAGCGAAGATGGTGATATTCTCGAGGCGCCATTTTCCCATAGACTCGATTCCTTCCTCATGAACCGAACGTCGGTTCTGCGCCAACGGACGTTCGAGACGGTATGTCGATGCGACGGCACCTCCGCTCGCCAAAGAAATCATGCGCCCCGTCCAGCTTAGCGCATCGAGCATCGCACCCCGCGCGGAGAGCACAGGTAGGTTCACTAGAACATCGATCGGTTTGACAACCGCTCGATGTTCTAGCTCTTTTGTCCCGAGGGGGACGCCTCGCGTCCCCCTCTCGCCCGGGCAAAGCCCGGTCGATTCACCCCCCGAGGCGAGCTCGCTTCGCGATCTCGCAGAGCGCCGAACGGGTCGGCGCTCTAGGAATTCGCAACACGACAAAACCTCCGCCCCGACGACCCACGCGAAGCGTGGCGAGGAGGGCGAGCACGGCCTGGCCCTGCAGAGGCCGAGCACGACGGTAAGCTCGCCATCCCCGAGCGAGATCCTCCACGTCCGCGTCCCCCCTTGCACGGGCGCTTGACTTTGGCCCGCTCCCGCTCCCGCCCCGCTCCCCCTGCGATGCGTGGAACAGATCGTCCCCGGCACACGCACGTCGGGCACGTTCGGGACTCACCTACCTCTTGCGGTCCCTTGGTGTTTCGTCCAAACATCGTTCGGCGGACGGACGCCAAAAAAGTTCGCCAGGTCCGAGCGACCGGGATACTTCCAGGTACAACATGAACCAAACGCGCTACATCACCGCTCTCTGCGCTGCCGTGCTGCCCCTCGCTCTGGCCCTCGTGGCCAATGGCTGCGGCAACAAGGAAGAAGAAGTTCCGCCCGCGCCCTCGGCCATCCCCGCGCCGACGCCGACGCCGGCCCCCACGCCGACGCCGCTCGTGGTCGAGGAGGATGCAGGCTCGGACGCCTCGGACGCAGGCGAGGACGCGGACGCCGGCAAGAAGGTCGTCGGTACGGGCGATTCGACGGGCATCCGCGCCTGTTGCTCCGCGCTCCGTCAGAACGCGAACTCCGCGCCGCTCGATCAGAAGGCCTCGTACCTGGCCGCGGCTGGCATGTGTGACGGCCTCGTCAACTCGCCGGAGGGCCGCCAGGCCCTCACCGCGGTCCGCAACATGCTGAAGGGCGCCGGCGCCCCCGCAGCTTGTAAGTGAGACGCCCCCGCGTCCCGAGCGCCGCGGCCCGCCGATCGGCGGATGCGAGCCCGCGCGCGCGTCGCGTGGCCCTCGCCGCAGCGCTCGGGTTCGTGGTCGCCTCGTTCCCTTTCCGTACAGCGAACGCGCTCGAACCCCCGCCGAGCCCAGGCCGCGCGAAGATCACCTCCGGCATCGCCTTGATGGTGAGCGGCGCGGTCGTCACCGGCCTCGGCGCGGGGCTCTACATCGCGAACGAAAACGCCGATCGCGCCGCGTGTGTCCCCTGCGCGAAGTCGTCCTGGGTCTTTCCGACTGTGCTCATGGGGATCGGCGGCGCCATGTTCGTCGCGGGTATCCCTGTGTTCGTCCTCGGACAGGTCGAACGTTCTCGCGAGCCCGCCGCCGTCGTCTCCCTCGGACCGTTGGGCGCGTCCGCTCGTTTCACGTTCTAGCGACCTGGGACCGACGTCCCTCGAAGAACGCTTCCCGCGGGGGTCGACGCGTGGCGACCCCTTCGCGTCACGACGACCAGCGGAGGTCGACACGTGGTGACCCCCTTCGCGTCACGCTGACCGGCAGCGGTCGACACGTGGCGACCCCTTCGCGTCACGACGACCAGCGGAGGTCGACACGTGGCGACCCCCTTCGCGTCACGCTGACCAGCAGCGGTCGACACGTGGCGACCCCTTCGCGTCACGACGACCGGCGGAGGTCGACACGTGGCGACCCCCTTCGCGTCACGACGACCGGCGAGGGTCGACGCGTGGCGACCCCTTCGGCCGCCCCTCACGACCGCTCAACCCCCGTGCGTCCACACGAGCGTCCCGCCTTCGAGGTTGACGGCGCCGTGCCACTCGGGGGGGACGACGGGGTCGGTCCAGTCGAAGAGCCACTTCGCGTCGGCTGGGGCGAGGTTCACGCAGCCGTGGCTGCGCGCCTTGCCGAACTCGTCGTGCCAGTACGCCCCGTGCAGCGCGTAGCCCTCGTGGAAGTACTGGATGTAGGGCACGTCGCGTAGATCGAACGAGTCCGAGCCTTCCTCGCCGTCCATCGTCCCGGAGACGTGCTTCGCGTGCACGTAAAACACCCCGCGCATGGTGGCGGTCGTCTTCTCGGGATCACTCATCCCGCCGCGCCCCGTGGACACGAGCGTCGCGAACACCGGCCGCGTCCCCTCGTACGCCACGAGGAGCTGCTTCTTGATCGACACGTCGATCCACTTCTTGCCCGCGCGCGCGTGCCCGACGGGATCCTCGCGCGGCGTCCCGATCAGCATCGTCTCGGCGGGCAACCAGAACCCCTCGGTCGTCTCCCACAACCCGCGCTCGCCGCCCTTCGTGTTGCCCGTCAGGATCCAGCCCGAGCGCCAGGGCGCGATCCCTTGCTCGCGCATCCGGCCGTCCGCCCCCTCGACGAGCTTCGTCGCGCCGTGGCTGACGACGATGCCCGGCAGGCCCGGTTTGTCCACGACCACGCCGTGGTGCGCGCTGATCTTCGCGGGCTTCGTGCGATCGAGCGGGATCAGGTCGAGCTCGGTCGTGAGGCCGAACTTGCGGCTCGTCCATTCGAAGGCCGTGATCAGCCCGAAGGCCGACTCTTCCTTCGCGCGGCCGGCGTGCACGGTGTAGCGGAGCGGCTCGACGGCGCCGTATGGCTTCGGCAGATCGCGGCCCTCGCCGAGGAACGCGGGCACGGTGTCGAGCGGGACGTTCGGCGTGATCGCGAGGCGGACGTGCTCGCGCACGGTGGGCCCTTCGACGCGGCGTTGGTCCTTGTCGGTCGGCAGACGGAAGTAGAGGTGGGGCGCGGGCGAGCGCGACATCACGTAGGCGTAAGGCAACGTGGCGGCGCGGTCGGGGCCTCGCAGGGCGGCCTGGATGACCTGGTGATCGATCGCGAGCGTCGCGCCTTTGCCGACGCACACGTAGCCGCGCGGCACGATGCGGTACCAGCCGCCCTCGCAGCGCCGGGTGCCGGCGGAGGCCTCGGCGCGGTCGACGACGGCGCCGGCGCGCAGGTAGCCGAGCTTCGTCGAGCGATCGTCGGGCGCGACGTAGATCCACGTCCGCATCGCGATGCTGCCGATCTTCGCGCCGTGGCCCGGCTCGGTGTCCTCCGCGGCGCGTTTGTCGGCGGCGGGGGTGCCTTCGGGCTTGCTGGGACGCTCGAGCGTCGCGCCGGGGGGGGTCCGATCGAGGACGCGCCCCGGCGGATCCTCGACGTTGCCGCAGCTCGGGAGAGCGAGCAGCAGGGCGAGGAGCGCAGGCCTTCGGGAGGGACGCGCGCGCGGGGACATCGGGGAGGTTCGCCGCTGCTTAGGACGAACGCGCGGCTCGGGCAACGTCTTGGCGAGGGGACTGCGTGGGAGGGTGGGTCAGGTTACGGGGTGGCAGACGGGCGGGCGGGGGCGCGGCTCAGCCGCAGGTGCCATTGGTGCACACCATGTTGAGACAATCCGTATTTTTGAGGCAGGTCTTTCCGGGAGCACATTTGGTGCAGCTCCCCCCGCAATCGACATCGCTCTCGGTCCCGTTCTTCACACCGTCATTGCAAGCCGGGGGCGCGCATATGCCGACGCTGCATACGCCCTGCGCGCAGTCGGCCCCTACGTTGCAGCCCTCGCCGAACCCGCACTTCACCGCGCAAACGCCACCGCAATCCATGTCCCCTTCCGTGCCGTTCTTCACGCCGTCGAAGCAATCCACGCAGACGCCGTTGTCGCACTCGCCCTCGCAGTCGACTGTCCCGTTGCAGCTCTGGCCCCGTGCGCACCGGTCGATGCATTCGCCGCCGCAATCGACGTCCGTCTCGGTGCCGTTCTTCATGGCGTCGCTGCAACTGAAGCACGTGTTGACCTTCACGTCGCACGTGTGCCACGGGGGCCCACCCCCGCAGTCGGCCGTTTGCGAACACCCGAGGCACACGCCGAGGCCGTCGCACTTGCCCATTCCCGTCGGGTTGTTCGGCGTCGCGCAGGACGAGTGCACCGGGAGCGGCGGGTTTACGGGGGACGTGTCGTTGCACTGATCGGCCGTGCAAGATTTGCCGTCGTTGAAGGGGTCCGTCGCATCCGCGATCGTCACGACCTTCCCGCCCTGGCAAACCTTGACCTTGCAGTTGCCGCTCGACTGCTCACTCTGGGGCAGCAGCAGCCCTTCGTTCAGCGGCGTCGCAACGCATTGCTTCTCCATGCACGACCAGTCGCGGCAAAAATCATCGCCGGGGCAATCCGTGTCGCTTCCGCACCCCGTGCAGACGCCCATGTCGTTGCACGTGCCATTCGTCCCGCACGGCGCCCCGTTCGCCGGCGTGTGGCTCTCCTTGCCGCCCGCGCAGACGTCGAGCGTGCACGGGTTCATGTCGTCCGGATCGGCGCCGGTGGTCACCGCGAACATGCAGACCTGGCCGATGCACGCATCCACCGTGCACCGGTTCTTGTCGTCGCATTGCGCCGCCCCCGTACACGGGATCTCGCAGGACCCGGACACGCATTCGCCCACGCCGTCGCCGATCTTGCACGTCGTCCCGTTCACTGCGACGTGTTGAGGCGCCCCGTCCGAGCAGATGTCCTGCGTGCAGGGATTCGCGTCGTCCGGCACCTCGATGTCGCTCGCCACGGAGACGAACGTCCCCCCCTGGCATTCCTTGCGGATGCAATCGTCGGGCGTGGTCGGGTCCGTCTGCCCCGCCTCGCACGCCGCCGGCCCACCCGTGTCGAGCTCCAGACATCCGCCCGCCCAGACGACCATCGTCGTCAGGATGATCCCCCCCGCTCGACGTCCCCATGCCATCACACACCTCGCCCGAAAAAAACCTCGCTCACGGCGCGCACACGTCGTTCTCGCAGTGGTTCGAGAAGCACTGCGCGTTGTCGGTGCACGTGAAGCCCGTGTCGCCGAGGCACACGCCCGCGCCGTCGCAGACCTCGGGGCCCGCCGCGTCGCACGTGCCGTCGGTCGTGCCCGCCGGGACCGGCATGCATTGGCCCTCCATCCCATCGAGCGCGCAGGAGAAACAATCGTCGGCGCAGACCACGTTGCAGCAGACGTCGTCCACGCAATGACCGCTCGCGCAGTCCGCGTTCGCCTCGCACGTGTCGCCGAGGTCGCCGATGCACATGCCCGCGCCGTCACACGTGCCCGGTGTCGTGCACTCCATGTCCGGATCGGTGCCGAGCGTGATCGGCCCGCAGACGCCGTCGGCGCCGCTGCCCTTTTTCCCCGCCGAGCACGCCTCGCAGATGCCCGTGCAGGCGTCGTCGCAGCAGACGCCGTCCACGCAATGGCCGCTCAGGCATTCCGCGTCCGCGCCGCAGAGCTTGCCCTGCAGGGTCTTGCACGCGCCCGCGCCGTCGCAGGTCTCGTCCGCGAAGTCGCAGGTGCCGTCGTCGATTTGCCCGCTCTCCACGAACGAGCAGACGCCCGGCGAGGCCGCGAGGTCGCACGCCAAACACGTGCCCGCGCACGCCGTGTCGCAGCAGACGCCGTCCACGCAGTTTCCGCTGAAGCACTCGGCGTCGGCGTCGCACGTGGCCGCGTTTTCTTTCTTGCACGCGCCCGCGCCGTCGCACGACTGGCTCATCCCCGTGCACGTCATCGGGTCGTCCTGCCCATTCGCGACGAACGAGCAGACGCCCGGCGAGGCCACGAGGTTGCATGCCAAGCACGTGCCCGTGCACGCCGTGTCGCAGCAGACGCCGTCCACGCAATGGCCACTCATGCACTCCGCGTCGCCGCCGCACGTGGCCGCGTTCTCTTTCTTGCACGCGCCCGCGCCGTCGCACGACTGGTTCATCCCCGCGCACGTGGCCGCGTCGTCTTGCCCCGCGGGGACGTTCGTGCAGGTGCCCGCCGAGCCCACGAGGTTGCACGTCTGGCACGTGCCAGCGCACGCGCTCGTGCAGCAGACGTTCTCGTCGGTGCAGAACCCGAGCACACACTCCCCGCCGTCCTGGCAGGGCTCGCCCGGATCCTTCTTGCACGCGCCCGCGCCGTCGCAGGAGTTCGTTCCGACGCATCCCGGCGCGTCGTTCGTCGAGATCGGCACGTTCGTGCAGGTGCCGACGCTGCCCGCGACATTGCAAGCCGTGCACGTCTCGTCACAGGCCGCATTGCAGCAGACGCCGTCGGCGCAAAACCCGCTCAGGCACTCCGCCGCCCCGGCGCACGTTTCGCCCGCGACCTTCTTGCAGATGCCCGCGCCGTCGCAGGATTGGTTCGCCCCGGCGCACGTCCCCATGTCGTCCTGCCCATTCGCGACGAACGAGCAGACGCCGGCCGCGCCCACGAGGTTGCAGGCCTTGCACGCGTCGGTGCAATCCGTGTCGCAGCAGACCCCGTCGACGCAAAACCCGCTCAAACAATCGCCGGAGGCCAGGCAAACGCCGCCGTCCTTCGATTTGCAGGCGCCGGCCGCGTCGCAGGACCGCGTGCCCGCGCAGGCGTTCGTGGGGTTCGTGTCCTCCGCGGAGACGAGCGGGGCGCACGCGCCGACGCTGCCCATGAGGTTGCAGGCGAAACACGCGGCGTCGCAGGCGCCATTGCAGCAGACGCCGTCCACGCAGAAGCCGCTGACGCAATCGACCGCGCCCGCGCACGTCTGGCCGCTGTCCTTCTTGCACGCGCCCGCGCCGTCGCAGGCGTTCGCGTTCGTGCAGGTCGGCGCGTCCTCGGTCGCGGCGGGCACGTTCGTGCACGTGCCGACGCTGCCCGCGACGTTGCACGCCTTGCACGTGTCGCTGCAGGCCGCGTCGCAGCAGACGCCGTCCACGCAATGGCCGCTCAAGCACTCGAGGGCCCCGCCGCACGTCTGCGCGGGCGCCTTCTTGCACACGCCGTCGCCGTTGCACACGGTGCCGCCGTTCTGATCACACGCGGCGTTGACGGGCCGGTTCGGGTTCGAGGGCACGCCGGCCGCGCTGCACACGTCGTCGGTGCACGTGTTGCCGTCGACGGGTTTGTCGGCCGTGTCGGGCGACGTGACGATGTGGCCCTGGCCGTCACATTCGACGACCTTGCAATCGAGGGCCGTCTGGCCGTCCGGCAGCGCCGTGCCCTCGGGCGTGTAGCTCACGCCGCACTGGTTGTTGATGCACGTGCGGACCTTGCAGAAATCGTCGGCGCCGTCGCATTGCGCGGCCTCGTTGCAGCCGACGCATGTCCCGCCGCCGTCGCAATAGAGCCCGGCGCCGCACGCCGTGTTGATCGCCTCGCTCGGGAACGACGGCGCGCCGTTCGTGCAGACGTTCTTCGTGCAGGCGTTGTCGTCGTTCGGCAGGTCGGCATCGTCGACGATCTCCTTCGTCGCGCCCGCGCCGTCACACACGACCTGCATGCAATCGCCGGCCGCCTGGCTGGAGAACGGGGTGCCGTCCGCCGCGAACGTCTGTCCGCAGACGTGGTTGTCGCACGTGCGCTGCTGGCAGACGTCGTCCGGCGGCAGGTGGCCGCAATCGGCGGGCTCGTTGCATTCGACGCAGCCCGACGCGCCGTCGCAGACCTCGGGTTTGCCCGGCTCGCAGGGCTCGCCCGCGCTCACGGGCGGGTTCGTCGCCGCGCCCATCGTGCACACGTCGAGCGTGCAGGTGTTCATGTCGACGGGGATGTCCGTGTCGTCGACGACGGCCGTGTCGTCGCCCGCGACGCAGATGTGCTGCAAGCAATCCCCGGGCACGGGGACGTAGCCCGGCGTGGGCAATCCGTCGAGATCCGTGAAGAGGCAGGTGCCCGCGCCCGCATTGCAAGCGTCCTCGGTGCAAGAATTGCCGTCGTCACACGGCTTTTGCGCGCTGCACTCGACCGAGCACGCCCCGCCCTGGCACGTCCCCTGCGCCGTGCCGAAGAGGCAGCTCGCCCCGTTCTGCGCCGGCGTGTGGACCGGAGCGCCCATCACGCACGCGTCGTTCGTACAGCTCTCGCCGTCGTTCTCGATGTCGGCGTCGTCGTTCGTCGTGACGACGGCGCCGGCCACGCAATCGACCCGCTGGCAATCCCCGGCGACTTGTCCCGGCATCGGCCCGTCGTCGACCGGCACGAGGACACACGTCCGATCGTTGCCGCACACGTCGACCGTGCAGGGGTTCTGGTCGTCGCAGTTCTCGTTGACGAGGCAGGCCTTCGTATCCTCGATCGGTAGAGACCCGTTGGTATCGAGCCCACACGAGGCGATCGGGGAGACGAGGGCGGCGGCGAGGAGCGTGGTGAGGAGAGAGGCGAGGATGCGGGGGCGATTGGGCATCGGTCGGGTGTTCTGTTCGTTCTGCAATCGGTCTTCGAGGGGAACGAGGCCGCCGTCATCCCCCGCAGGACGGCGGCCTCGGCGATGTCACGGCATACAGGTGTTGCCGCCCGGGCACTTGTTGCTCACGCAGTCGCTGTCGCTGCTGCAGTTCTGGCCGTCGTCGAGCTTGCACGCATTGGATCCGTCGTTCGATCCATCGCAGCTCTTGTTTCCGACGCATGCGTTCGTGGGGAAGGTGTCCTCGGCGTATTTCGCGACGGGCTCGCACTGCCCCAGATTTCCCTCCTGGTTGCAGGAGAAGCACGCCGTATCGCATTCGCTCTCGCAGCACACGTTGTCGACGCAGAGGCCATTCAGACAATCCGCCGCGCCGGCGCAGGTCGCGCCCAGGTCGCCCTTGCACTCGCCATTGCCGTCGCACGACTGGCCCATGCCGGTGCAAACGTTCGCCGGGAAATTATCGTCCTGTCCCTTGGGAATGTCCGTGCACGTGCCGACGCTCCCCGAGACGTCGCACGCCCGGCAGGTCCCCATGCAGGCGTCATTGCAGCAAACGCCATCCACGCAGTTCGTGGAGAGGCACTGCGACGCCATCATGCACGTCTTCCCGATGTCCGTCTTGCAGCCGCCGTTGCCGTCGCACGATTGATCACCCGAGCAGGGACCGTCATCCTGGCCCGACGGGACGTTCGTGCAGGTGCCGAGGTGCATCGCGACGTTGCACGCCTGGCAGGCCCCGCAGCTCGACGAGCCGCAGCAGACCCCATCGACGCAGTTGTTGCTGAGGCACTCACCCGCCCCACCGCAGCTCGTCCCGTTGGACTTCCTGCAGACGCCGGAGCCATTGCACACGCTGCCGTTGTCGCACGTCATGCTCGCGCTGACGTCGGGCTGACCGGAGGGGATGTTGACGCACTTGCCCTCGTTCGCCATGACGTTGCACGCCTGGCAGGTCGTGGTGCACGACGACTCGCAGCACCGGCCGTCGACGCAGAAGTTGCTGACGCACTCGCTCGTGCCGCCGCACCCCTGCCCGTCGTCCTTCTTGCAAGCAGAGTTGCCGTTGTTCGTGCCATCGCACGAGCTCGCGCCCGTGCACGAAGGCGCGTCCTCTTGCCCCTTCGGCACGGGGCTGCACGTGCCGAGGCTGCCCGCCAGGTTGCACGCGCGGCACGTCCCGTTGCAGTTCGTCGAGCAGCAGACCGCGTCGTTGCAGAACGTGCTCGCGCAATCGCTCCCGTTCGCGCAGCTCTTGCCGGGCGACTTCTTGCACTGCCCTCCGCTGTTGCAGACGTCGCCGCCGTTCTGGTTGCACGCCGTGCCCGAGGGCTGGTTCGGGTTCGACGGCGTGGTCCCGTTGCACGTGTCCTGCGTGCAGTCGATGCCGTCGACCTTGGGATCCGTGGGATCCGCGACGGTGACCGTGTTGCCCGCGCCGTCGCAGACGAGGCGCTTGCAGTCATCCTCGGTTTGTCCGTTCGGGAGCGCCGTGTTGTTCGCCGTGTAGTCGACGCCGCACACGTTGCTGATGCACGTGCGCTTCTTGCAGAAATCGTCCGTGCCCTCGCAATCGGCGGCCGTGTTGCAACCGACGCAGCCGCCGGTCGCATTGCAGACCTGGTTCATGCCACAGGCCGTGCCTTGCGAGACGGGCGTGGAACTCCCCACGCCGTTCGAGCAGGTATCCGTCGTGCAGGCTTTGCCGTCGTTCGGCTTGTCGGTGTCGTCGTTGACCTCCGTCGTGCCGCCGTTGCCGTTGCAGACGATCTTCTTGCAGTTGCCCGCGGTCTGGAGGGCCGGGCTCGCCAGCGTGTCCGTCCCCATGTACTTCGGGACGCACGTATTGCCGACGCAATCGGCCTTCGTGCACTCGTCCTCGGTGATGATGCCGATGCAATGTGTGGCCAGGGTGCACTGGACGCAGTTGCTCGCGCCGTCGCACACCTTCGTCTCCTCGGGCGTGCACAACGTCCCCGAGGCCGTGGGCGGGTTCGACGGGGCGCCGTTCGTGCAGACGTTCTCCGTGCAGGGATTCACGTCGACGGGCACGTCCGTGTCGTCGGTGACGTCCGTGTCCTTGCCCATGACGCAGAGCTTCTGCTTGCAATCCCCCGGGGGCTGCGTCGCGCCCGGGGTGGGCAGGCCGTCGATGTTCGTGAAGACGCACTTGCTCGTGGCGATGTTGCAGAAATCGTCCGTGCAGGCGTTGTCGTCGTTGCACGGGTTCTGCGCGTCGCACGAGATCTGGCAGACGCCCATCTCGCACGTGCCGCTCTGGTTGCCGCGCTGGCACGCCTCGCCTTCGGGCGCGTCCGTATTGCTCGGCGCGCCGGCCATGCAGGCGTCGATCGTGCAGGGCTCGTTGTCGTCCGGGATGTCCGCGTTGTCGGTGACGGTGACTGCCTTGCCAGCCACGCAATCGATCCGCTGGCAATCACCGACGGTCTGCGCCTGGAGCGTCCCGTCCTCGACCGGCGTGTAGACGCAGATCTTCTCGTCGCTGCACGTATCGACGGTGCACGCGTTCTGGTCGTTGCAATTTGCGGCAGCCTCGCAAGGCTCCTGGGTCTTCACAGGCTCCGAGCCGTTCGTGTCGAGCGCGCAGGAGGAAGCCTGCACGAGCGCGGAGGCCACGAACGCCGTGGCGAGGAGGGCGGACAAAAAACGGGGGCGTGTCATGATTCGGCCTTAGCGCAGAAGGGTCAGTTGCAGATGTTGTCGACGCAGTCGTTGATACAATCGTTGTTGCCGTTGCACTTCTTGCCCGCCGGGCAGTCGGGACAGGGGCCGCCGCAATCGACATCGGTCTCGCTGCCGTTCTGGACCTGATCGCTACAGGTCGCCGCAGCGCACTTGCCATTGGTACAAACGCCGTTGGCGCAATCCGACGCGACGTTGCACGAGGCGTCGGTCGTGCACTTCTGCGCGCAACTGCCGCCGCAATCCTTGTCCCCTTCCGTGCCGTTCTTCTTGTTATCGAAGCAATCCACGCAGACCTTGTTGTCGCACTCCCCCTCGCAGTCGGCCGTGACGAGGCACTTCTGGTCGCGCACGCACCGCTCGATGCATTCGCCGCCGCAGTCCACGTCCGTCTCGGTGCCGTTCTGCACGTCGTCGCTGCAACTGAAGCAGGTGTTGACGGTCACGTCGCACGTGTGCCACGGAGGCCCGCCCCCGCAGTCGGGCGTCTGCGAGCATCCGAGGCAAACGCCGACGCTGTCGCACTTGCCCATCCCCGTCGGGTTGTTCGGCGTCGCGCAGGACGAGAGCGCCGGGAGCGGCGGGTTCACGGGGGACATGTCGTTGCACTGATCGGTGGTGCAAGAATTGCCGTCGTCGAAGGGGTCCATCGCGTCCGCGATCGTCACGATCTTCCCGCTCTGGCAAACCTTGGCTTTGCAGTCGCCGTTCGACTGGTCGCTCGAGGGCAGTTGCATCCCTTCATTGAGAGGCGTCGCGACGCATTGCTTGTCCGTGCACGCCCAATCGCTGCAGTAATCATCGACGGGGCAATCCGTTTCGCTCCCGCAGCCGATGCAGACGCCCATGTCGTTGCACGTGCCGTTCGTCCCGCATGGCGCCCCGTTCGCCGGCGTGTGGCTCTCCTTGCCGCCCTCGCAGGCGTCGACCGTGCACGGGTTCATGTCGTCGGGATCGGCGTCACCGCTCACCGCGAACATGCAGACCTCGCCGACGCACGCGTCCACCGTGCACCGGTTCTTGTCGTCGCATTCCTCCGACTTCGTACACGGGATCTCGCATTGCCCGGACACACACGCGCCCGTGCCGTCGCCGAGCTTGCACACCGTGCCGTTCACCGCGGTGTGCTGGGGCGTGCCCGCCGCGCAGGTGTCCTGCGTGCAGGGATTCCCGTCGTCCGGCACCTCCATGTCGTCCGGTACCGAGACGAATTTCCCTCCCTGGCATTCCTTGTGAACGCAATCGACGGGCGTGGTAGCGTCGATCTGCCCCGTCGTGCACTCGTTCGAAGGGCTCGAACCTTGTTGATCGAGACACCCGGGCGCCGACGCGATCATCGCGGATGTGATCACGAAGATCGACGCCAAGCCGTACGAGCGCACCGTGCTCCTGCGGAGGGAAGTCGCGAAGTTGGTCATGGAGAACTCCAAGGCAAGGCGCCGAGCCAAGACGCCGCCGCCAGTTTCGCCGATCTCGCCTCGCATGGGCGCAAAAAATCGGCGGCGCCGAGCGTGATCTCAGGGGCGCCGCAAGACCGCCACGGCACGCGCCGACGTCGCCGCCACGAGCGCGAGACGCCCCCTGGGAGCCACCGAGACCACGTGGGATCCCTCCCCCGTTTGCAGCGTGGAAACGATGCGCAGCGGCTCGCCGCCGAGCACGACCGTGGTCGCGCCCTTGCCACGAGGCCCGCCGCCGAGCGCGACGAGGATCGTCCGGCCCTCGGGCGAAAGCGCGGCCGAGGAAGGGACGCCCCCGAGCGCGACCGTGGCGAGCACTTCGCGGCGCTCCAGGGATACGAGCGTCCCCTCCCCCGCCACGCCAATCACCACGGCGCGATCCTCGGGCCAAGGGAATGCCGCGATCGGCTGCGGCCCCGCAGGCGCGAGGCGCGGCTCGGCCCCCACGGAAAACCCCACGACCTTCGCCGTGGCCCGATCAAAGAGCAAGGCGCGCTCGGAGGAGGCCACCCGAGGCGCCGCCGAGGCGCGCGGCTCGAGGAGCGACGACCACGCCGCCCGGGCGCCGCCGAAGGGTTTTGCCGCAGGATCGAGGACGACCACGGATCCCGACTCGGTGGGCGTGCGCCCGTCGAGGAGCACGAGGAGCCGATCGCCGGCGGACGAAGGCAGGGGCGAAAATCCGCGGATCGGGGCCGGGAAGAGGATCTCGCCGTCCGGCGCGAGATCGGTCCCCGCGAGGCGGACGACGCGGCTCCCCTGGGTACTCGCGGCGACGAGGACGGGCGGATCCCCGATCGCCGTGATGTCGAGGGCGCCCTTCACGTCGACTTTCTTCAGGTAGGCCGATGGCGCCGCGCCCGAGAGCCACGGCGCCGTATGCACGAGGGGCAGGCCCGTGGAGACGCCGAGCACAGCGAGCCGGCCCGCGGGGAGCCGCCGGAGGGCCGTGCCCTTGCCCGGGAGGCGCGCGCGGGCCTTCTCCGCGCCGGAATCGAGGGCGTGCGCCCGGAGCGTGCCGTCCTCACAGAGGACGAAGAACATCGCCTCGTCGTCCGCAAAGGCGACGTCGACGGGCGGGGCGTCGAGGCGAATCGTGGAGGCCACGGCAAATGCGGCGGGCGCCTCGGGCGACGGAGGAGGCGTGTCCGCGGCCGGAGCGGCCGAGGCCAAAGCCGAGGACGCGGCGCTCGCAGAGGGCGCCGGGGGCGCCGCGGCCGAGCCGGGGAGCGCAGGTGGCGGCGCCGAGACGGGCGCGCGCGGGCCGCCGAGGCGGCCTTGCGAGGCGAGGACGGCCGCGCCGCCGGCGAGCATGCCGAAGCCGCCGAGCCCCGCCGCGAGGAGCACGAGCCCGAGCGCGCCGAGCTGCACGCGGCTGCCCGCGAGCTTGGGCGAGCTCACCCAAGCGCGGCACGCGGGGCACTTCGTCGCCCCCTGCCGGATCGAGAGCGATCCGCATTTGGGGCACTTCGTCTTGCTCATCGGAGCACCCACACGCGACGCGCGCGGGCCGAAAATGCCGTCGCGCTGCCGGCGTCTTTGCCGAATCGGACGCTCGTGACCTCGTCGGTGACGTCGACCCGAATGGGCTCGCCCGTCGTGAGATCCACGACGTACACGCCGGGAGAAGGTGCGCCCGTGGCGACGAGCGCCTGGTCGCCGGAGGGCGAGATTTCCAGCGCGGTCACGGGGCTGCCGAGCTCGAGGCGCGTGTCCTGCGCGAGCGTGGCCGGCGCATGCAACGAGAGCGCGCGGCCCACCCTGCAGCCGACGACGAGCGTACGGGGCGCGGCCCGAACCAATACGGGATCGGTGCACGTGTCGCGGGAAAGGTCGGGCGGCGCGAGGAGGCCCTTTCCTTCGAGCGGGATGCGCGTGATGCGGGAGGAGCCGAGCACGGCGAAGGCAAACCCCGACCGGACGGCGACGGCCGCGACGGGATCGACGAGCGAGAGGTGGCGGACGAGCTGCGCGCTCGGCGGCGTCCGAGGCGCGAAGACCTCGATCGCGTCGGGATAGGCGCGCGGGCGTGGATCGGCGACGGCCACGACGGCCCATGTGCCTTCAGCGTCGAGCGCAACGGCGCTCGGGATCGCGCCTCCGAAGCGAAAACGCGCCATCTCGACGTGGTGCTCGGTGCCGACGACGAGGACGCTGCGGTCCACGGCCGAAGGAAAAATCGCGAGGCCGGCCGAGGAGGCAGCGGCGCCCGGGAGGAGCTGCGTGCGCGGCTCGATCCAGCGCAGGACACGGAGCGTGTCGGGTTCGAGCGCGCCGACACGGGTCTGGCCGAGCGCATAAAGAGCGCCGCCGACGCGCTCAATCACGCGCGCGGATTGCGCCTCGCGCGAGCTCGTCATGACCACGCCGCTCTGCGGATCGACAACGTCGAGCGCGACACGACGCGCGACGGCCACGTGGCCTTGCGGCAGGAGAATCGCGGCCTCGGCGTCGGCCGCGACGTCGATCTTCGCCGCGACCTTGCCTTCGAGCCGCTTCGCCCGAGCCGGCTCGACCGGCGGGCTTGCCTGGGGATCGGCCGGTGCGCTCTCGGCGCTCGTCGTCACGGAGGCGCTCGACGCCGGCGCCGCCGATCCGGCCGGTGAAGGCGCGGCGCTCGCCGAAGGAATCTCGCCCCCCGCGCCGCGCCCTTCCCCACGCACCGAGAGCGCGCCCCCGAGGAGCGGCGCGACCACGAGCGCGAACCCGAAGATCACGAGGCCCACCACGCGCCCCAGCCCGAGCCGCGGCTGCGCGATGCCCACGAACTCGCCGCACATGAGGCAATGCGTGCTGCCGACCATCACGGGTTCGAGGCAATACGGGCAGGTGAACGTGGACAGCGGGCGCTTGCGGATCGCGGTCGCGCCTTCGAGCGCGGCCGGAAACACCGCCGTGCCGCGGATCCACCCGGGGACACTGACGAGCGAGACGCCCGAGGAAATCGGGATCCGGCCGGTCATGAGGCCCCGCACCACGAAGGCGCCCGTCACGGGCCCCATGACGCCGTCGGTGTCCTCGACGAACCAGAGGAGCTTGTCGCGGGCCTGGGGTTCGAGCTTGGCGAGGTCGCGCGGCAGCGCCTCGGCGACGGTGCCCTCGGGCCGATCGGGCGGGCTCGGCGAGGGAAAGAGGTCCGAGAGCGGATCCCACGCGGCGCCGGGGAGAAACCGCTTGCACCCTTCCATACGGAAGAGCGGCGCCTTCATCGCGCCCCCGCCGATCTCGCGGCGGACCGCCTCCAGCCGCACGGGTCCGCGGATGTTGCCCTGCTCGGAGACGTAGAATTCGACGTTCTGGGACACAAGCGCCCGAAAGGGGCGCATGCACTGTACTACGAAGCGTCCGCTCGCCGCATCTTCTCGGCGAAGACTAGGGGACGCGCTTCGACATCGCCGAGCGATACACGTGCACGTAGCGGCGCGCCGGGCGATCCCAGCCGAGGTCGAGGCGCATCACGCGGCGCCGGAGCGCCGGCCAGCGGGGCGAGGCCATGGCCGCGAGGGCCCGCTGCACCGCGCCGACGAGGTGCGTCGACGTGGGTTTGTCGTACAAGAACCCCGTCCCGGTCTCGAGCGCCGCGTCGCAATCGACGATCGTGTCGAGGAGGCCGCCGGTCCGATACGCGACCGGGAGCGCGCCATAACGCTGCGCGTAGAGCTGCACGAGGCCACAGGGCTCGTAACGCGAGGGGACGAGGACGATGTCCGCGGCCGCAAACAGACGGTGCACGAGCGGCTCGGCGGCGTCGCCGAGGAGACGCGCGCGCTCGGGGGCCTTGCCGATCGCGGCTTCGAGCTTCGTGACGATCGCGCGATCCCCCGCGCCCGCCACGACCACGGTCACGTCGCTCTTCAGGAGCTTGGGCAGCGCGGTGGCGAGCAGATCGCCGCCCTTCTGCGTGGAGATGCGGCCGACCGAGACGACGAGCGGGCGCTCGATGTCGATCGGGAGCCCGAGCTCGGCGAGGAGCGCGCTCTTGCAGCGCGCCTTGTTCGTCGTGTCCTCAGCGTCGTACCGCGCAGGCAGCGCGGGATCGGTCATCGGGTTGTACACGGCGTAATCGATGCCGTTCACGATGCCGACGATCTCGCTCTCCTTCGCGCGCGTCGCGAGCACGCCGTCGAGCCGCTCGCCGTGGTCGGGCGTGAGGATCTCGCGGGCATACGTCGGCGACACCGTGGTGATGGCGTCGGCAGCGAGCAGGCCCGCCTTGAGGAAGCTCACCTTGCCATAAAACTCGAGGAGCGAAGGCTGGAAGTGCTCGTCGCCGAGGCCGATGACCCGGAGCGCCTCGCGCGGGAAGAGGCCCTGGCGCGCGAGGTCGTGCAGCGTGAGCACCGAGGCCGGGCGCGCGTCACCCTCCCGATCCCGCAGGAGGTACGGGACGAGCGCCGCAGGCCAGTCGTGCGCGTGGACGACCTCGAACGGCGTGCCCGCGAGCGCGCGCTGGCGAACGAGCTCGACGACGGAGAGCGCGAACACGCCGTACCGCCGCGCGGCCGCGAGATCCCCCTCGTCCTCGTCGGCGAGGCGCGACGGGCCCTCGCTGAAGAGCCCCGGGACGTCGAAGAGCACGAGCTCCACGCCCGAGCCGAGCCGCCCGTCGAAGACCGTGACCTCGACGCGCTCGCCGCCCATGGTGAGGACGAGCGGGGTCAGGCGCCGCGCGATCATGACGCCGGAGGCTTCGATCCCAGGGTAACGCGGCAGCGCGAGGGTGACCTTGTGCCCGAGGAGCCGGAGCGCCTTCGAGAGCGACGCGACGACGTCGGCGAGGCCGGTGACCTTCACCATCGGCGCGATCTCGGAAGCGACGAAGAGGATGTCCATGCGCGGGCGGGTGTAGCACGACTCGTGTCCCGCGGGGGATGCCTCGCGTCCGTGGTTTCCGCTCGGGGCTTCGCCTGGACAAGCCAGTCTTCGCCCCGCACCCCGTCGTCCAGCGGAGCCTGGCCGATTCACCCCCTCGAGGTGAGCTCACTGCGCGAACTCGCGGCGCCGATCCGGTCCGTGCTCTAAGATGCCCCGCCATGACGCGCATCAGCGCGCACGAGCTCGGCGCCACGGAAGGCCCTTTCGGGCGAGGGATGAAGGTCGTACGCCCGGACGAGGTGCCCGAGGGGTCCGTCGTCTCCATCCTCCGCGTGCCCCCGGAGGCGAAGGGCATGCGGCTCGACCGGTTCGTGCAATCGCAGCTCAGGCGGACGAGCCGAACCCGCGCCCAGAAGATCATCGCGCTCGGCGCCTACGCCCCGGATGCGCGCCGCCTGCGCGGCAACGACCGCGTGCAGCCCGAGCAGCTCATCCTGCTCTGGCGCCCGCCGTGGGACGAGAAGGCGCCCGACGTCACGCTGCGCATCCTGCACGAGGACGCGCACCTGCTCGCGGTGGACAAACCCGCCGGCATCCCCGTGCATCCCACGGCGCGGTACCACCAGAGCACCGTGGTCAAGCTCCTCGAAAACGCCCGCGACGGCGAGCGGCTCATGCTCTCGCACCGCCTCGACCGGGAGACGAGCGGGGTCCTCTTGCTCGCGCGGACGAGCGAGGCGGACAGGCAGGTGAAATGGCAGTTCGCCCGCGGCGCGACGCGGCCCGGCGCGCAAGAACGCAGCGTGCACAAGGAATACCTGGCGATCACCTGGGGCGCGGACGAAGAGGATGCCTTTCGCGTGGAGGCACCGCTCGAGCTCGATCCGACGAGCCGCTACGGCGTGAAGATGCGCGTCGCCCGGCCCGGCGAGGGTCTTCCCTCGGCCACGCGTTGCGCGGTGCTCGGGAGGCGGAGAAACCCGGCGACGGGGCGGCTCTACGCGCTCGTGCGCTGCACGCTGGAGACCGGCCGGCAGCACCAGATCCGCGTGCACCTCGCGTCGCGTGGGACGCCGGTCGTCGGGGACAAACTGTACGGGCCGGACGACGAGCTCTTCGCCCGCGGCGCGGACGGCCTGCTCACGGACGAGGATCGCGAGACACTCGAGCTCGACCGGCACGCGCTGCACGCGGCGGTGCTGGAGCTCGATCACCCGGCGGACGAGGGGCGCCGGCTCCGCGTGGAGGCGCCGCTGCCGCCGGATCTCGCAGACTTCTGGGCGAGCCTGGAAGATGTCGCGGCTTCCGTTTCTGCACCAACGGATCAGTACATCGGGATCTGATCCCCCGACGAAGGCCGAGGCGCCGGTGGGAGCGCGCCGCCGCGACGGCGCCCCACGGCGCCGAGCGCGCCGCCGAACGTCGCCGCGAGGAGCGTGATCACGGCGCCGCCGAAGCTGAGCCACGCGGCGCGGATGAGCTCGCCGTGCTGGAAACGGAACGACGGGGGGAAGGGCTCGGTCCGCTGTGCGAACGTGATCGCGGATTCGAAGCCGGTCGGACGGCCGAGCTCCTCCGTGCCGAAGAACGGCGGCGCCCCGTTGCCGACGACGAACACGAGCAGCGCGAGCGAGACGGCCCAGGTGAGCACACCCGCGAGCGCGCCGTCCCCGCGGCGGATCGCGCCGCCAAGCTTGGCCGCCGCGTAGCTGCCCACGAAGAGCGCGACGAGCGAGGCGAAGCCCATCCACAAGGCCATGCCCGTAGCGAGGCGTTCGAGCGACGTGCGGCCGCTCGGATCGAGGACGGACACGCCGGTCGCGAACCCGAGCAGCCCGAGGAGCACGAGCGTGCCGAGCGAGAGGAAGAGGCCGGCGAGCACCGAGCTCCACCGGATGCGCGAGAGGTCTCGCTCCTCGAAGGCGTCGAGCATCTTCCGCACGCCGGACGGCGGCATTTGCTCGTCGATCGTGGGCGTCGCAGGGACTTCGCCGAGATCCTGGGGGGGTGGCTTGAGGGGCGCGTTCGACATCGCCCCGGCGCGGTGCAAGCGCCGAGCCGCGGACGGATCAGATCCCCTTCGGGACCTTCTCCAGATCAACTTGTTCGAGCGCGTGACGGATGAGCGCGCTGCGGCTCGCCTTGGTCAAGCCGCGCGCCTTCAAGGCCTCGACCATCTCGTCCAGGCGCTCGAGGTCGTCCGTGTACATCGAGATGCAGATGACCTTGTAATGCGTCGGGCGCTCCGCGGCGGGCTTCGGCGCCCGCGCGCTCGGCTTCCCCGCGGGCGTGTAAAACGCCCCGGAGAGGACCCCTTCGACCTCGTCGCGATCGAGGAGCGCGTGCGCGGCCTCGGAGAATTCGCCCTCGTGCTTCATCGTCCTCTCCTAAGCGGTCGCTGCGGCGGTTCGCGCGGGCTTCGTGTCCTTCGTGTCCTTCGCGCCCTTCGCCGCGCCCTCGCGGCTCTGGATGATGCGGTCCACGACGACGCCGTAGTCCTCCGCGGCAGGCGTGCCGGCGGCGTACTCGAAGATCGTTTGCCCCTGCGCCGGCGCTTCCTTCACCTTCATCGCGGCGCGCACCGGGGGGAGGCATCGATCGCCGAAGTGCTGCTTCAACGTGGTGACGGCCTCGCGGCAGATCTTCGCGCGTGAATCGAAGAGCGTGGGGAGCACGCCCCAGATCTGCACCGGGTGGTGCAGGAGCGCGTTCACGTTCTTCACGGTCTTGATGACCTGGCGCACGCCGACGAGCGAGAGGTAGTCGCAAGCGACGGGCACGAGCACGCTGTCGGCGAAGACGAGCGCATTCTGGTTCATCAAGGACAGGCTCGGCGAGCAGTCGAGCACGACGTAGTCGTAGCCCGCGGCGGCGGCGCTCAGGCGCTCGCAGAGCACGCGGTCGCGGTTCTGCCGGCCCGCGAGGTAGAGCTCCGCGGCGGCGAGCGTCTCGTTGGAGCCCAAAAGGTCCAGGTTCGGACGAACGACGCGCGTCGCGTCCGCGACCCGGAGGCCCATCACGAGGACGTGGTAGAGCGAGCGCTCGACGTTCGCGCCGAGCGAGACGGACACGTTGCCCTGCGCGTCCGTGTCGACGAGCAGGACCTTCTTGCCGCGCGACGCGAGGCCGGCCGCGACGCTCACGGCCGTCGTCGTCTTGCCTGTGCCGCCCTTGTGGTTGAACACGGCGAGGTACCGCGGCACGGACGCGTCCGCGGCCGGCTCCTTCGGCGCCTCGGGCGCGGCGGGCGTCGCCTGCGAGGCCTGCGCCCCCGGGGCCGTCCGCTTGTTCGCGACCTGCGGCACCACGGGCACGGCCACGGCCGGCGAGGTCGACGAGGAAGCACGCTTCGGAGACGTCGTGGCGCTCGACGGGCCCGACGCGCGCGTCGCCACGGCCCGCGGCACCGCCTGCGGAGGCGGCGAGGGCGCGACGGCCTGCGGCGTGACCTCGGCGGCGATCTCGCCGAGCCGCACGCCGCTCGCTTCGCGCTGGAGCTGGGTCCGGCAGGGCATCGAGCACGCGTAGGTGCGACGGCCCCCGAGGTACATCACCTGCGACGCGAGCTCGGGCTGGAACCGCTTCGCGCAGGCATCACACGTCGCGAGCTTGTCCCCCTGCCCTTCGCCGCCGAGCTGGCTCTTCTCCAGGCACTTCTGGGAGCAGTAGAACGAGAACCCGCCGCCCCGCTCCTCCATCTGGTAGCGGAACTGGACGTCGAAATCCGACCCGCAAACGCTGCACGACTCCCTGATCCCGGCCACCGCCACGCTCCTTGACGCTCGCCGCGGCGCCCCGCCGCGACGCTGTAAGCCACCAACAGCACAACTAGATCGGGGGGCCAAATTTTTGTGTGCGTTTTTTTTGCCGGGATCCGCGAGGCTGGATCCATCGGCGGTGCCCAAGGACACCACGAGAGGCCTAGGCCAGCGCGTTTGGCGAGGCGGGGGCGGCGCGGCGGCCAGGGCGGGAGACGGCGCGATCAGTGCCGGAAATGCCGGACGCCCGTGAAGATCATCGCAGCGCCGGCCTTGTCGGCGGCCGCGATCACGTCGGCGTCCTTCACGCTCCCGCCCGGCTGCACGAAGGCGGTGACGCCCGCTTCGAGGGCAAGCTCGACGCCGTCCGGGAACGGGAAAAACGCGTCGGAGGCGAGCACGGCGCCGCGGGCCTCGGCCTCGGCCTTGCGGCACGCGATGCGCACGCTCTCGACGCGCGACATCTGCCCCGCGCCCACGCCCACCGTGCGGCCGTCCTTGGCGAGGACGATGGCGTTCGACTTCACGTGCTTGCAGACCTTCCACGCGAGGTCGAGCGCCGCGAGCTCCTCCGGCGTCGGCGCGCGCCTCGTGACGACCCGCGCCTTCTCGACCTCGCCGCGCGCCGTCGCGTCGCGCCCCTGCACGACGAGGCCGCCGCCCACGCGCTTCCAGGTGAGCTCGTCGAGCTCGGCCGGCAGGAGCACGCGCGTGGCGAGCAAGCGCAGGTTCTTCTTCGCGCGGAGGACCGGGAGCGCGTCGTCCGCGAACGAAGGCGCCACGACGCACTCGAGGAACGTCTCGGCGAGCGCCTCGGCCGTCGCCCGATCGACGGGCCGATTCAGCGCGACGATCCCGCCGAAGGCGCTGAGGGCATCGGCGTCTCGCGCGAGCCGATACGCGCGCTCGATGGAATCGGCCACGGCCACGCCCGAGGGGTTCGCGTGTTTCACCACGACGGCCGCGGGCCGCTCGTGCTCACGTACGGCTTCGAGCGCGGCGTCGACGTCGACGAGGTTGTTGAACGAGAGCTCCTTGCCGCCGGCGCCGAGCGCGTCGGCGAGCGAGAGCGAGCCTTCGGGCGCCACGCGCTCGCGATAAAACGCGCCCGATTGATGCGGGTTTTCGCCGTACCGGAGGCCGTACGCGCGTTCGAACGTGAGCGTCAGGTACCGCGGATACGCCTCGCGCTTCGGCTGCGCCTTCTCCTCGGCCGGATCCGGATCCCCGAGCGACGACAGATACGCCGACACCGCGCCGTCGTACGCGGCCGTGTGCGCGAACGCCTTGGCCGCGAGCTTGCGGCGCGTCGCGGCCGACACCTCGCCGCTGCTCGCCTCGATCTCGGCGAGCACGGCCTCGTAATCGGCCGGATCACACACGACGGCGACGCGCCCGTGGTTCTTCGCGGCGCTGCGCACCATCGCGGGCCCGCCGATGTCGATCTGCTCGATGACCTCCGCGAGGAGCACGCCCGGCTTCGCGACGGTCTGCGTGAAGGGGTAGAGGTTCACGGCGACGAGGTCGATCGGGGCGCCGCCGAGGCGCTCGAGATCGGCTTGATCGATGTCGCCGCGCATGAGGATGCCGCCGTGCACGCGCGGATGGAGCGTCTTCACGCGCCCGCCCATCACCTCGGGCGAGCCCGTGAAGGACTCCACGCTGGTGACGGCGAGCCCCGCGTCTGCGAGCGCTTTGAGCGTGCCGCCGGTCGAGAGGATCTCCACGCCCCGCGCCGCGAGCGCGCGCGCGAACGGAAGGAGTCCCGCCTTGTCGTAGACCGAGATGAGGGCTCGTCGGATCATGGCGGCGAGCGACTAGCGCGCCGCGGCGATCCTTGCCAGCAGGGAGACGAGAGGAAACGAGGAGGGAGAGCGCTGGGCTTACGCGCCCGGCTGTTCGGCGGGCGAATCGGCAGGGAGGGACGGCAGGGACGGAGCCGCCGACCCGTTCGGCGTGACGAGCTCGCCGTCGCGGTACTCCAGGCGGGCGTGCGGCGGGCCGAACGTCGCCTCGGGGTCCTTCACGATGAGCGCCTCGCGCAAGACGTCGTCGACGTGCTCGACGAGCACGAGCCGGAGCGCGCGAAGCACGCGGCGCGGGACGTCGCGCAGATCCTTGCGGTTCTCCTTGGGCAGGACGACCGTCGAGATGCCGCTGCGGTGCGCCGCGAGCAGCTTCTCCTTGAGGCCGCCAATCGCGAGCACGCGGCCTCGCAGCGTGACCTCGCCCGTCATCGCGAGGTCCTGGCGAACGGGGACCTTCATGAGCGCGCTGCACACGGCCGTCACCATCGTCACGCCCGCGCTCGGCCCGTCCTTGCGCACGAAGTCGGGGAAGTGCACGTGCACATCCGCCTTCTGGTACGCGTCGCTCGACAGCCCGAGGCGTTCGAGGTGCGAGCGCACGTAGCTCATCGCGGCCTGCGCGCTCTCCTCCATGC
Source organism: Polyangium fumosum (assembly GCF_005144585.1). Lineage (GTDB taxonomy): Bacteria > Myxococcota_A > Polyangia > Polyangiales > Polyangiaceae > Polyangium > Polyangium fumosum. The sequence goes on from NZ_SSMQ01000004.1 coordinate 115,724, forward strand.
CCTTCTCGATCAGGCCCGTCACCACGAGCTTGCCCTTGCCGGGCAGGACCACGGCCTCGGCGGGCAGGAGATCGCCGCCGACGCTGGTCACCGCGAGGCCGTTCACGAGGCCGACCTCGTCCTTCTCGGCGCGCCTGCCGAGCCGGAACTTCGGCACGCCGAGGAACTTCGGGATGCTCTTCGCGCTGATCTCGATGGGCTTTTCCTTCCCCTCGTTCACCACCTTGCGCGCGACCTTGCGGCAAACGCTGGCGATCTCGCGCTCGAGGGAGCGAACGCCGCTCTCCTTCGTGTAGTGGTGGATGATCGTCCGGACCGCGCCCTCGCTGAAGTCCATGCTCAGGTCCTCGAGGCCGCACTCCTTGCGCTGCCGCGGGATGAGGTACTTCAGCGAGATGTTGAGCTTCTCGAACTCGGTGTAGCCGGAGAGCTGGATGATCTCCATGCGGTCCTGCAGCGGCACCGGGATGCCGCCGAGGGTGTTCGCCGTCGTGATGAACATCACGTCGGAGAGGTCGTAATCGAGGTCGAGGTAGTGATCGTTGAACGCGTGGTTCTGCTCGGGATCGAGGACCTCGAGCAGCGCCGCCGCGGGGTCGCCGCGGAAGTCGGTCGACATCTTGTCGACCTCGTCGAGCAGGAAGACGGGGTTGTTCGTCCCCGCCTTCTTGAGGCTCTGGATGAGCTTGCCCGGCAGCGCGCCGATGTACGTGCGGCGGTGGCCGCGAATCTCGGCCTCGTCGCGAACGCCGCCGAGCGAGAGGCGGACGAACCTGCGCCCCGTGGCGCGCGCGATGCTCTTCGCGAGGCTCGTCTTGCCGACGCCGGGAGGCCCGACGAAGCAGAGCACCGGGCCCTTGAGCTTCTTCGTGAGCGCCTGGACCGCGAGGTACTCGAGGATGCGCTCCTTGATCTTGCGCAGGCCGTAATGGTCCTCGTCGAGGATCTTCTCGGCCTCGACGAGGTCGAAGCGCTCCTCGCTCTTCTCGTACCAAGGCAGGTCGAGGATCCAGTCGATGTAGTTGCGCACGACGGTCGCTTCCGCGCTCGTCGGGTGCATCATCTTGAGCTTCTTCAGCTCTTTCTTGACCTTCGCGGTGGCTTCTTTGCTCATCCGCTTGGTCTTCAAAGCTTCTTCGATCTCTTGGATCTCGTTCTTGAACTCGTCGCGCTCGCCGCCGCCCAACTCCTTCTGGATGGCCTGCATCTGCTCGTTCAGGTAGTACTCCTTCTGCGTCTTCTCCATCTGCTTCTTGACGCGGGAGCGGATCTTCTTCTCTACCTGAAGGATCTCGATCTCGGCCTGCATCAGCTCGATGAGGCGCTCGAGCCGCTGCTTCGGATCGTCCGTCTCGAGCAGGCTCTGGCGATCGGCGAGCTTGATGGTCGGCAGGTTCGCGACGATGGCGTCGGCGAGGCGCGAGGCGTCGTCGATGGCCTGCACGGCCATCAACACCTCGGGCTGGATCTTCTTGTTGAGCTTTACATAGACCTCGAAGGTGCTCTGCACGCTCCGCATGAGCGCCTCGACCTCGACGCTCGACGCGGCCTTCTCGGGGATCTCCTCGTACTCGACGAGGAAGAAGGCGTCCGACTGGACGAACTTCTTGATCTTCGCCCGGCGCTTGCCCTCGATGAGCACCTTCACCGTGCCGTCGGGCAGGCGGAGGAGCTGCATGATCACGCCGACGGAGCCGACGGCGAAGATGTCCTCGGCCGTCGGATCGTTCGTCTTGGCGTTGCGTTGCGCCGCGAGGAAGATCTCCTTGCCCCGGTTCATCGCCTCGTCGAGCGCGGCGATCGAACGCTCGCGGCCGACGAAGAGCTGGGAGACCATATAAGGAAAGACGATGATGTCCCTGAGCGGCAGGAGGGGTGCGACCCCGCGCTCCGGGGCGGACTTGCCGCGATCGCTGTCGTTCTTGAAGAACATCCGACGTCTTTCTCGCCCCGGCGCGCGGGCCGGGGCAAACGGGCCTACGGGTGATCGCTCGCTCGTGACGATGAGCGAGGCGACGCGAGGAAGAGGATTGGAGTTGGGGGGAGGACGCGCCTCCCCCGGCGCTAAGCGAGCTCCGCTTCTTTCTGGTAAACGATCAGCGGGGCTTCGTGCTTGAGGATGACGTCCTCGCTGACGACGACCTCTTTCACGCCCGCGCGCGAGGGGACGTCGTACATGATGTCGAGCATCGCCGCCTCGAGGATGGCCCGCAGGCCACGCGCGCCGCTGTTGCGGTCGAGCGCCTGCCGCGCGACGGCGGTGAGCGCGCCCTTCGTGAACTTGAGCTTCACGCCGTCCATCTCGAGCAGCTTCTGGTACTGCTTCACGAGGCTGTTCTTCGGCTTCGTGAGGATGTCGATCAGCGCATCCTCGTTCAGCTCGTGCAGCGTCGCGATGATGGGCAAACGGCCGATGAACTCCGGGATCAGGCCGAACTTGAGGAGATCCTCGGGCTGGACCTGCGAGAGCAGGTCGCCCAGCTTGAACTCCTTCTTCGACCTGATCTCGGCGCCGAACCCGAGCGTGTTCTGCCCGACGCGGCGCTGGATGATCTGATCAAGCCCGACGAACGCACCGCCGCAGATGAACAGGATGTTTGTCGTGTCCACCTGCAGGAAATCCTGCTGCGGGTGCTTGCGGCCGCCCTTCGGAGGCACGTTCGCGATCGTGCCCTCGATGATCTTCAGGAGCGCCTGCTGCACGCCCTCGCCCGAGACGTCACGCGTGATGCTCGGGTTGTCGCTCTTGCGGCTGATCTTGTCGATCTCGTCGATGTAGACGATGCCGCGCTGCGCGCGCTCGACATCGTGATCGGCGTTCTGCAAGAGCTGGACGATGATGTTCTCGACGTCCTCACCGACGTAGCCCGCCTCGGTCAGCGTCGTGGCGTCGGCGATCGCGAAGGGCACGTTGATGATCTTCGCGAGCGTCTGCGCGAGCAGCGTTTTGCCGGAGCCGGTCGGACCGAGCAAAAGGATGTTCGACTTCTGCAGCTCGACGTCGTCCGCGTGCACCCGGCTGTCGATGCGCTTGTAGTGATTGTGCACCGCGACCGAGAGGACCTTCTTCGCTCGGTGCTGCCCGACCACGTACTCGTCGAGGATGGCCTTGATATCGGCCGGCTTGGGGATCGGGGCGGAGCCGGCGTACGGCTCGTCCTTCTCGACCTCCTCGGCGATGATGTCGTTGCAGAGCCCGATGCACTCGTCGCAAATGTACACCGTCGGCCCAGCGATGAGCTTCTTCACTTCCTTCTGCGATTTGCCGCAAAAGGAGCAGCTCAGATTGCCGTTCGAGTGATCGTCCCGCCTTCGCTCCACTTCGCCTCTCGCCTCTCTCGCCTCGCCGCGGCCCTCGCGCCGAAACGGCTGAGGGCCCTTTTCATTCGAGCGTTCCCGGTGTCCGCAGAGGCGATCACCGAGGCGCTCGACGACGAAAACGATGCTGAAAATCCGCGTTTTTCCAGCGTATCGCCGTGAGCGGATTCTAGTCCCCTACCCTGTGACCCGCAAGTTAACGCTCGTGCTTCGCGCGCTCGGTCGCCGCCCGTCCCTACGGCTCCAGGCGGCGCGAGGCGTGCATTTCATGCACCTCGGGGCGCATTCATCTGACCGCAAGTCCCACCCACGACACGGCAAGACGCGTACGGACGGATTGGTTTCGTCCAAGGCGCGTCCCCTTTCACGCGGCTCCTCATAGCCCGGGCCGCGTGCTCCCCGCCCCCGCCTGCCCTCCGCGGGCGGGCGTCGCGATCCTGCTTCACAAAGCCTGGGGCGTGCCCTTGATGCGCTTCGGCAAGACCTCGTCGATCAGGCCGTACTCCTTGGCCTGCGGCGCGCTCAGATAGAAGTCGCGCTCGATGTCCTTGGCGAGCTCCTCGCGATTCTTGCTCGTCGCGTCGGCGAGGATGTCGATCAAGGTCTCTTTCATCTTCTTGATCTCACGCGCCTGAATCTCGATGTCCGTCGCCTGGCCGCGCGCGCCGCCGAGGGGCTGATGGATCATCATGCGCGCGTGCGGCAGCGCGTACCTGCGGCCCTTGTGGCCCGCCGCGAGCAGCACCGCGCCCATCGACGCAGCCTGGCCAATGCACATCGTCGAGACCGGGCAACGGACGTACTGCATCGTGTCGTACATCGCGAGGCCGCTCGTCACGATGCCGCCAGGGCTGTTGATGTAGACCTGGATGTCCTTGTCCGGATCCTCGCTCTCGAGGAAGAGGAACTGCGCGATGACGGCGTTCGCCACGAAGTCGTCGATCTCGGTCCCGATGAAGACGATCCGGTCCTTCAGCAGACGGCTGAAGATGTTCCACTCGCGCTCGCCGCGATGGGTCACCTCGGTGACCGTCGGCAGGACGTAGCCCTGCTCCCGGAGCGTGGTGAGGCCCGACGCCCGGTCGCGTTCCACCGCATCGTGGTCCCGCTCGAGAAACTCCATCGCCTGCTTACGTGTCTCGACTCGTCGGATCATCCAGGGCTCCGCTGTGGTTCGGCAAAAGGGTGCCGGGAGGCCCTAGTCGTGAGCCAGAAGCCTGCCGTTCGCAAGCCCGAACCGTGGGGTCGGTGTGAAGAAATGCGACGGCCGAGCGTGAGCCGTTTTCGCGCTTCCGCGCGGGAATTTCGTTCGCGCTGGGAGAAGGAAGGAAGCCTGGAGAGGCGTCGAACGACGTGAAGACGAAAACGGGCGTGCTGGGAACACCAGCACGCCCGTTCGTGAAACCGCAGATCGAGTGCGAAGCTCTCAGGCTTCCGTGATCTTCGAGGCGGCCTCGATGAGATCGAGGATCTTGTCCTCCAGGATCATGCCGATCAGCATCTCCTGCTTCTTCGGATCGCGGTACTCGGCCTTGACCTTGGCGACGTTCTTGCCGGTCTGCTCGGCGAGCTCCTCGTAGCCCTTGTCGATGTCCTGCGGCGTGACCTGGACCGTCTTCGCCTTCGCGATCTCGGCCATGAGCAAGCCCGCGCGGACCTTCGTCTCGGCGTCGGCGTGCACGCGCGCGCGAAGCTCGGGCGTCATCTCGAGGCGCTGGCCCTGGCGGCGCGCCGCCGTGACGAGCTCGCGCTCCGTGAGCTGCGCCTGCTGCTCGACGAGCGAGGGCGGCACCGGGATCGGGTTCGCCTTGCAGAGCTCGAAGACGAGCTTCTCCGCGACGGAGTCGGTCGCCTTCTGCTTGAGCTCCTTCTCGATCTTCGCCGAGAGCGCCGTGCGCATGGCCTCGAGGTTCTCGTGGCCCACGTCCTTCGCAAACTCGTCGTCGACCTCGGGGAAGTTCCGCTCGCGGACCTCCTTCAGCAAGACGTGGAACGTGCCCGTCTTGCCGCGGAGCGACTCGTTCGTGTGACGCTCCGAGAAGCTCACCGTCGCGTCCTTGGACTCGCCGACGTTCATGCCGGTGAGCACGTCCTCGATCTCCTTGAAGACCTGACCGCTGCCGATCTCGGTCTCGATCTCCTGCTCTTTCCCCTCACGGACCTTGCCGTCGACGTCGAGGGTGAAGGCGATGCGCACGAGGTCGCCAGCCTTCGCAGGACGCTCGGGCTCGGGCGCGGAGAGCGTCGCGTGCTCGCGGCGGAGGCGCGCGACCTCGGCGTCGATCGCGTCGGCCGTGACCTCGGTCTTCGGCCGGCTGACCTCGAAGCCCTCCCACTTCACCTCGGCGATGTCGGGGCGGACCTCGAAGCGCGCCTTGTAGGAGAACGACTCCTCCGGGCGAAGCTCGACGGGGGCAATGTCAGGCTGCGAGAGCGGCTGCACCTGCTGCGACGCGAGGGCACGGTTCAGCGTGGTGTCGACCAGCCGGCGGGCGACGTCCGCGTGGATGCTGCCCGCGTAAAGATGGGCGAGCACATGGCGCGGCGCCTTGCCTTGGCGGAAGCCCCTCACGCGGGCGGAGCGCTGGAGGTTGGCGTAGGCCTTGTCCACCTCGGTGCGAACCTGCTCGGCAGGAATCTCAACCTTGAGCTCGACGAGGACCGGGGAGAGCTTTTCGACGGTGACTTGCATGGGCGTTCGTTGGAAGGAACGGCGCCATGCCATGCACGGCGGGAGGGGTCAAGCGAGGGCGGGTTTGAAGACAAAAAAAGAGCCCCGACGGAGAGGCGCCGTCGGGGCTCTGGTGGACGTTCGGGACTTCGGATCACCTTCGGTGTCCTGCGCCCCGAACCCCCGCGGGTCCAAGCAACCCAGGAGGTCTGGCGAGACGTAGGGCTCGGCCCCCCGATGCGTCCGATGCCGGAGGGCATCGGGTGGACGCTCGGGGCTTCGGATCACCTTGGGTGTCCTCATGCCCCGCGCTCCCTCGGGCGCATCGGGGGACGGAGGCCCGCCCGCGGCGGGCCCCCTGCCTCAGAAGTCGCGCATCGAAGCGAAGGGATCGTCGTCCTGGTCGAGTTCGATCTCCTCCTCGAAGGAGGTGTCCTCGACGATGTCCTCGAGGCTCAGGTTGACGCGGGTACCCGCGCGGATGATCTCACGCTCGAACTCGGCGAAGTTCTGGAAGCTCTTCGGCAGCGGCATGGCTCTCTCCTCGGCAGCGCGCAGGTTCGGCAGCCCGCGCGCGAAATCAGCGCTCAGGTCGATCGGCGGTCGTGGTTCGGGAAAAGCGGCAGGACGCGGGCAGACGCGGGCAGGCTCGGCGCGGCCCAAAAGGCACGCGCGAGCACGCGGTCGCACGCGGTCGACTCGTGGTGGGTGGCGAGAGCGCTCGCGAGCCGAAGCCCGTGCGCCCCAGCGCCCCTTCGGCCCCCGGAACGGCGCGACGTCGTGGACGTCGATGACGTTGTCCTACATGCACCCACAGCGAGCGACATGTGCGCCACTGTAGATACTGGTGAGTCAAGGGCCAAAAAAACGTGATCGACGTGCCCTCGACGGGGGGGCGAGGGTCGTGTAATCAGCCGCTATCCACGGGATCGTCCCCCGGGACGGACGACCCTCCACCGCGCCTTCAGGCGCGGCGTTCCCGGCACATTTCATGGCCCCTTCGCCCCTCATCTATGCCGTCGCCAACCAGAAGGGCGGCGTCGGCAAAACGACGACCTCGGTGAACCTGGCCGCGAGCCTCGCCGCAGCCGAGAAGCGGACGCTGCTCGTGGACTGCGATCCGCAGGGCAACGCTTCGAGCGGGGTCGGCGTGCGCCGGCCCAACATCGAGCGCTCGCTCTACGACGTGCTCATCGGCCGCTCGACGCTGCGCGAGTCGGTGATCTCGACGTCGGTGCCGCGGCTCGACGTGGTGCCGGCGACGCAGGACCTCGTGGCTGCAGAGATCGAGCTGGTCGACGCGCCCGACCGCGCGACGAAGCTCCGTGACGCGCTGCGGCCCCACGTCGCGGGCTACGAGTACGTGATCCTCGACTGCCCGCCGAGCCTGGGGCTGCTCACGCTGAACGCGCTCGTGGCCGCGGACCGGGTGCTCGTGCCGCTGCAGTGCGAGTACTACGCGCTGGAGGGGCTCACGTACCTGATGGCGACCATCGACCGCGTGAAAGCGGCCTTCAACCCGGACCTCGGCGTCGAGGGGATCGTGCTCACGATGTACGATGGGCGGACCTCGCTGACGCACCAGGTCGCTGACGAGGTGAAGGGTCACTTCAAGGTCTTCGACTCGATCATCCCGCGCAACGTGAAGCTCTCCGAGGCGCCGTCGCACGGGAAACCGGTGCTGCTCTACGACGCCTCGTCGAAAGGCGCGCAGGGCTACCTGAGCCTGGCGCGCGAGATCCTCGACGTGAACCGGCCGAAAGGCAAAGCCGCGAGGCCGAGGCCATGAGCACGGATCCGAAAAACGCGCCGCGCCGCGCCCTCGGACGCGGGCTCGACGCGCTCCTGCCCGCCGCCGCGCCCCCGTCGCCGTCCGGCGCGTCGTACGGCGACAAGAGCGTGTTCACGTGCCCGATCGAGCGCATCGGCCCGCAGCCCGGTCAGCCGCGGCAGCACTTCGACGACGAGGCGCTCGAAGAGCTCGCCGCGTCGATCCGGGAGCACGGGATCCTGGAGCCGATCGTCGTGCGCCGCGCGCAGGCGGGCGCCGACAAGTACGAGATCATCGCGGGCGAGCGGAGGTGGCGCGCGGCGCAACGCGCGGGCCTGAAGGACGTGCTCGTCGTCGTGAAGGACGTCTCGCCGAAGGAGGCGTTCGAACTCGCGCTCGTCGAGAACGTGCAGCGCGAGGACCTGAACCCGATCGAACTTGCTGAGGCCTTCGACAGGCTGCTCCGGGAGCACGGCTACACGCAGGAATCGCTCGCGGAGCGCGTGGGCAAGAACCGCACGACGGTGACGAACAGCCTGCGGCTCTTGAAGCTGCCCGCGCGCGTGCGCTCGATGGTGATCGGCGGCGACCTCACCGAGGGCCACGCGCGCGCGCTGCTCGGCGCGCCCGACGACAAGGCGATGGAAGAGATCGCCGACAAGGCGGTGCGGGGTCGGTTGCCGGTGCGGAAGGTCGAAGAACTCGTGCGCACCTCGCGCGGCCCGAAGGAGGGCGGCGGAGGCAAAGGCACGAAGGCCGACGCGCCCGCGCCGAAGTCGCCGGGGGTGAAGGACCTGGAAGCGCGGCTCATGCGCAAGCTCGGCGCGAAGGTCGAGGTGCGCGACAAGGACGGGAGCGGCGAGATCGCGATCGCGTACGGATCGCTCGACGAACTCGAGCGCATTCTTTCCCTGCTCGGCGCCTGAACGAGACGTGTGAGGGCGGGCGCTTGCGGTGCCCGCCGGCTCGCCGCACGATGCCCAGGTGCCGAACGTCGTGCCCGCGCTCGCGATGTTCTTCGGGCTGATGGTGCTCGCTGGCTTCGTGCCACAACCGCTGACGCCCGCGACGCTCCTGGCCGCGAAGACAGCGCCGCCGTGGGCCCTTGCGCTCGTCGCGGCCGTAGCGGCGGCGAGCGCGGCGTTCGTGGATCATCGGCTCGTGCGCACGACCTTCCAGATCAAGGCGCTCGCGGAGATCCGGAAGAAGCCGCTTTTCCAGCGCGCAGAAGGCTGGGTGAAGGTCGCGCCGTTCCTGACGACGGCGGCATTCGCGGCGCTGCCGCTGCCGTTCATCATCGTGCGTGTCTTGATGCCGCTCACGGGGTACCCGGCGTGGCGATACGCCGTGGCCGTGGGGCTCGGGCGGGCGCCGCGCATCTACGTGATCGCGGTCGTGGGCAAGGAGCTCGACATCCCGACCGAGCTCCTCGTCGGGGCCCTCGCGCTCGGCGCACTCGTCTCGATCGCCGCGTACGTGCAGCAGAGGCGCGCGCCGAAGGCGTGATCAGCGCTTGTTGATCGCCTTGATCTCGCGGAGTTTGTCCTTCGCGGCCTTGCCGATCGGCGCGTCCTTTCCGAGCTCCACGGCCTTGCCCATGGAGAACTCGGCGCTCTGCGGCTTCTGGAGCGCGAGCTGTGCGAGGCCCATGTAGTAGTACCCCGCGGCGTAGTCGGGCTTCACCTTCACGGACTCCTGGTAGTCCGCGAGCGCGCCGGCCTCGTCGCCGAGCTCGTGCTTGCAGGTGCCGCGGCGGACGAACCACTCGGGGTCGGTCGCCTTGAGCTTGATCGCTCGGTCGAACGCGGCCACGCAGTCGCCGAACGCCTTGCCGTAGCCGAGCATGCGACCGACCGTGACGAGCATCGCGGGGTCGTCCTTCGTGCCTTCGAGGACCTTCTTCAGGTGCGGCACGGCCTTCTCGTGTTGCTTCGCCTCGGCGAGCATCGCGGCGTACTCGAAGCGCACCTCGACGGTGTCGCCCTTCGCGATCGCCGTGTCGTAGGCCTTCGACGCGCCCTCGACGTCGCCCTTCAGGCCGAGCGCGTAGCCGAGGTTGCGCAACATGCCGACATCACCGGGCACCTTTTCGAGCGCCGCGCGGAGGTGCTTGATGGCGTCGTCGGTGCGCGGCGGGCTCGTCGAGAGGTAGATCGCCGCGAGGTTCTGCGCGGCCGCGGCGAGCCCCGGCTTGAGCTTCAGCGCGGCGAGGTAGGACGCCTCGGCGCCGGCGAGGTCGTTCTCCTTTTCGAGCACGAGGCCCATGTACGCGTGCGCCTCGGCGTTGTCCGGCGACGCCTTGAGCGCGCGTTCGAGGTGGACTTTGCCGGCCGCGTACTGCTCCTTGTCGATGTAGGCCACGGCGCGCTGGAAGTCGGTCTGCGCGGCGCCCTCGTTGATGCCTTCGTTCCCGCCGAGCGGCGGATCGGCGACGAGATCGGGATCCTTCGGCGGCGGCGTGCTGCCGCCGCACGCCATGAGGAGGAGCGCCGTGGCGCAAGGGAGGAGGAAGGCTCTCATCGCTCTGTGCGAGGAGGAGGAGGAGAAGACCATGGCCCGCTGTTTCCTTCTTGCTCGAGCGATTCGAGCACCGACTCGATTCCTTGCCGCACCTCGGCGGCACGCTTGCCCGGCGCCACTTTACCGCCGTCCGCCTCGCTGACGTAGAACACGTCGGCCGCGCGCATGCCCTCGGTGTTGATCTTGGCGACGACGATGCTGAGGCCGAGGCGGTAAAGCGCGTCGGAGATGGCGTGCAAGAGGCCCGGGCGATCCCGGGTCATCACCTCGAGGACCGTGTGCCGCGGCGAGGCGCGATCGTCGATGGAGACCTGCGTGCGCACGCGCGGCGTCGCCCGCCGTGGCAGCGCGCTCTTGCCGCGCTTGCTCGCAAGCTCCGCCGTGGTCGTGCGGCCTTCGAGCACGGCGTCGAGGTCCCGCACGAGCACCGGCAACGCGCGCGCGACGCCCTCGACCCCCTCGGCACGATCGCGCACCCAGAAGAGGTCGACGGCCTCGACCGCGCCGCCCGGCAGATGCCGCGAGTGGATCTGCGCGGCGTGCACTTCGAGGCGCGAGGCCGCGAGCGCCGCCGTGATCGACGCGAGCAGGCCCGGTCGATCCGCGGCGACGACGCAGATCTCGGCGGCCTGCGGGTGCCGGGAAGGGACAAGCGCGACGCTGACCGTCCGGCCCTCGTGCTTGCGAGCGAGCTCCGCGTGCGAGGCGATCGCCGCGGGCGCGTTCGAGAGCAGGTACCGCTCGGGCATCGACGCGAGGTACGTCGGGACGAACGCCTGCCGCGCGGCCCGCTCCTCGTCCGAGGACGCGGGAAGCGCGAGCGCGGCGTCGAGCACGGCCGACTGCGCGCGGGCGGAGCGCTCGTCCTCGCCGGGGTTGCCGGCGAGCGCGCGATCGGCGGCGAGGTAGAGCTCGTCGAGCATGCGCGCCTTCCACGAGGTCATCGACGTCGGGCTCGTCGTGGAGAGGTCGGCGACGGTGAGCAGGTAGAGCTCGGAGAGCGAGTCCCGGTCGGGGATCACGCGCAAGAACTCCTCGATCGTCGCGGGATCGTCGAGGTCCCTGCGGGTCGCCACGTGGTACATGACGAGGTGCTGGCGCACGAGGTGGCACGCGGCCGCGACGTCCTCGGCCGGCAAGCCGAGGCGCTTCAGGATGCCGTCGGCCATGACGGCGCCGCGCTCGCTGTGATCCTTGCCGCCGATCGCCTTGCCCACGTCGTGCAGGAGCGTCGCGAAGAAGAGCATCGTCTTGCGCGTCGCCTCGGCGGCGAGGCGGCACGCGAGCGGGTGCTCGGCCGTGAGCTCTCCGCGCACGAGCGCCGCGAGCCTGTCGACGGCGGCCACCGAGTGAACGTCGACCGTGTACACGTGGTAGACGTCGTGATGCACGCGCCCAACGACGGGCAGAAACTCGGGGATCATCGCGAGCAAGAGCCCGAGGTCATGCATCTCCGCGAGCGGAGAGCCGCGCTTCAAGCGGGTCTCCTCCGTGGTCGAGACGAGCGCGCAGAAGAGGCGCGCGGCCTCGGGGCTCTCGCGCAGGCTCTCGGTCCAGGAAGGATCCGCGGCGGCGCGCGCGATGGCGTCGCGGGCCCACGGCAGGAGCGGCGCGCGGCGCTCGACGGCCGCCGCGAGCATGCGCAACGCGAGCGCGGGCTCCTTCGTAACGAGCTCGAGCTCGCTCATCGTCACGCAGCCGTCGAACATGCGCACGCCGCCGCCGAGGTCCTCCTCGCGCGGCTTCTTCTTGCCGAGCAGCGGCGCGGCGCGCGCGAGCATGGTCTCCCGCGCGCTCGAGATGATGCGCGCGCTGCGGTAGTACGCGCTCATCATCTTCTCGACGGCCTCGCCGCCCTCGCCGTAGCCGAGCAGCGACGCGATCGACTCCTGCTCGTCGAACGTGAGCCTGTCGCTGCGCCGCCCCGCGTGCGCGTGGAGCAGGTTCCGGATGCGGAAGAGCAGCTCGCGCGCAGCAGCGATCTCCGCCGACTCGCGCGGCAAGAGCGCTCCTACGCGCACGAGATCGTCGAGCTCGTGCACGCCGAAGCGCGCCTTTCCCGCCCAGCACGCGATGTCGAGATCCCGCAGGCCCCCCGCCCCGTTCTTCACATCGGGTTCGAGCAGATACACCGACCCGCCGAACCGCGCGTGCCGCTCGCGCACCTCGTCCTCGAGCTGCGCGAGGAACCGAGGCAGCTCCGTGTGCGCGAAGAGCCCGGCGTCGCACCGCGTCTTCAGCTCATCCGAGAGCGCGCGGCTCCCCGTGATGTGCCGGTAATCGAGCAAGCTCGTCGCCGTGGGCAGGTCCGTGCGAGCCGCCTCCACGAGCGCCTCGACCTTGCCGACCTGATGGCCGATCGTCACGCCCATGTCCCAGAGCGGGTAGAGCAGCGCCTCCGCCACGGACGCGGCGGCGCCGAGGTCGCGCGCGAGGAGCCGCACGTCGAGGTCGCTGCCGAGCGCGAGCGCGCCGCGCCCGTATCCACCGACGCCGCCGAGCGCGACCTCTTCGAACGCGCCCGCGACTTCCTTCGGCGCAGGCTCGCCGCCGGGCAAACGCAGGCGCCCCTCGCGCGCCTCGGTCCGCAGGATCTCGAAGAGCTGCGTGAGCAGCTCGTCACAGACGCGCGCGTGCTTGCGCCCGAGCACGAGCCCACACGCGTCGAGCGGCGCGGCGTGGTTGCCCGATGGCACGAGCGCTTCGAGCTCGGCGCGGCGCGCGGACCATTCGCGGCGAAGATCCACGAGCACGCCCGTCGGATCCTTCACCTCGGCGGTCATGGTCGTCGCTTCGGGGGGCGCAGCGCGGTGACGGTCTGCGCGAGCCGGAACGGTTCGAGGCCCATGCTGCGCAGGCGCAGGACCTCACTCGCGGCCGAGAACAGAAGGCCCCCGTCTTCGAGCTCGTTCGCGAGCCGCGTGGCGACCTGCTCGCCGGCCTGCGTCGTCAGGTAGAGCAGCACGTTCTTGAACAGGATGATGTGGAACGGCCCCTGCGGCACGCGCTTGACGAGGTCGCACTCCTCGAACTCGACCGCGTTGCGGACGAGGAGCCCGACGCGCAGGCGGCCGTTCTGTTCGTCGCAGAAGCGCTCGACCCACGCGGGCGGGATGTCGCGCGCCGCCTCGCGCCCGTACGTCGCTTCGCGCGCGACCGCGATCGCCTCGGCCGAACGATCCACGCCGAGCACGCGGAAGCGCCGACGCGCCGCCGTGAGCAACATGCCCATCGTGTACGCCTCTTCGCCCGTGCTGCAGCCGGCCGAGAGCACCGCGAGCTCCACGTCCGCGGGGAAGAGCTTTTCGAGCTGGCGCTCGATCACCTCCCACTGCGCGCCGTCGCGGTAGAAGCGCGTCTCGCCCACGCGGAGCGAGGTGACGATCTGCTCGACCGCGGTCTTGTCCTTGAGCAGCTCCCGCGCGACCGCGTTCATCGACAGGCCGCTCCTGTACGACTGATGTTCGAGGTAACGACGCACGCGATCGCGCACCCAGCCGGGTGTCGCGCCGCTCGAGCCGAAGCCGAAGAGCTCTTCGGCGAGCTTCAGCGCGACGTCGACGGCGCGATCGCCCGAGTCAGGTCCAGACACGGATGAGCCCTTCGCGCGCGCCATGACGTTCGTGTTCGCTCTCGAGAAGCTCGCACGACGCATGCACGCTCTGTCGCGCGCCGTCCTCGGGGCGCGCGCAGGGCATGTCGTCGGTCGACTGGCTTCCCGCTTCCATCGCGCCGCCAATTTATCACCAAGGCTCGGCCATCCAGGCCAAACATTCATCTTTCCGCCCCCCGCCGCCGTGAACCGGAGTCCACGCCCCCGCTCGACCGGCGAGATACACCTCGACCCCCGCGACGCGCGCCCGCCCGAGGCCCCTCGCTTCAATCCCGGAAAGCGCGTATGGCTTGGAACTTGCTCCCTTTCGCCCTCGCCATGCGCAAGACGATGCTCTGCTCGACCGCGGCGCTCGCCTGGTTCCTCACCGCCGGGACGGCCTCGGCCCAGGCGCCGCCCCCGACGCTCGAACCGCTTCCGCCCGGAGCGCCCCTCCCGCCCCACATCGTCCAGCACCCCGACGGCCGCACGACCGTCACCCGCACCCCCGAGGAAGGCGTCGACGTTCACGCGCAGACGAGCGCCGGCACAGTCCACGCCTACGAATGCGGCCGCGTCGACGTCGATCCGCGCGCCCCTGCATCCGCGTCCGCGCACGGCGCGTGCCCCCTCCCCCACGCGCTACCGTACCCCTACCCCTCGGCGCCTCCGCCCGCCTACGCCTACCCGCCCCCGCCTCCACCGATCGCGCCGCGCAAGCCCAAACCTCGGTACGCCCCGGATCCGGCCCGCCGCGGCGCGCTCATCGCGTCGAGCATCATCTTCGGCCTCGGCACGGTCACGACCGGCGCCGCGTACCTCATCTCCCTCGGCGCGAGCGCGGCCTGCGGCGCCACGGAGGCCTGCAGCGTCGAGCCTTCGAAGTCCGCGCTGTACGCGATGGGCGCGATCCTGACGATCACGCCGAGCGTCCCGCGCTTCGTCGTAGGCGACTGGGGCAAGGGGCTGCTCTACACCGCGCTTCGGGGCGGCTCGTTCGCAGCGGGCACGATGATCGATTGGGACGACCCGACCCGCCTCGTCCCCCTCACGTTCGCGTTCCTCGTGCCGCTCACGCTCGGCATCGTGGACCTGGCGACGACACCCCACCGCGAGCAGCTCGAAGCCAAGAAACAACAAGCCGCGAGCAGCTTCGAGCTTCGCGGCCTCGGCCCGACCGTCGCGTACGATCTCCGCGGCAACACGATCCCGGCCCTCGGCGCGATCGGCACGTTCTGACGCTGCCGCCCGCCGTTCTGCTCAGGACCGCTTCTTCTCCCTCGACAACCCCTTCCACCGCCGGTGCAACCACAACCATTGCGCCGGGTACGTCTCGACAAACGATGCGAGCGCGTCCGTGATCCGCGCCGCGACATGCACCACGTCGGTCCGCGTGGCGAGCGCCTCGGGCTCGATCAGGTCGAAGGCGTCGAGCTCGTGCAAGCCATCGTCGCGGCGGCGACCGAAAGCGACGACGATCGGCGCACGCGCGCGTGACGCCATCAGCACCGGCGCGAGATCACACCACGCAGGCGCTCCGAGGAACGGGAGTTGCGCGACGCCGGCAGCACGCTCGGGCGCTTGATCGATCATCATCGCGACGACGTCGCCACCGGCGAGCGCTCCCCGCACGCGGGCCGTGGCACCGCGGGCGTCGACGAGAAGGACACCTCGTTCGGCGCGCAGGTGTTGCCAGGTGCGATCGAGCGCGCGCCAGGACAAACGCTTCGTGAGGACGTGCAAGGCCGGCGCGCGCCCCGACGGACCCACGTGCTCCCGAAGCCACGCCGCCGCCGCACACGCCGAGAGATCCCAGTTGCCCGTGTGCGCCGTCGCGACCACGACACCACGCCCACGCGCGAGCGCGCGCGCGAAAAACTCCGCGGCGCGCGGCGATACCACGAGCTTCGATGCGAGCGGCGCCTTCGGCCTCCCTGCGGTCCAGAGGAGCTCGAGCAGGCCTGCGCCGAGCGAGCCGTACATCGCCGCCGCCACGCGCCTCGGCGCCGGCACGCCTGCGCGCGCCATCGCGGACTCGACATGACGTCGCCGCACACGCAATAACCCGCCCACGAACGCGCCCAGCGCCGCGCCGAACGAGCGCAGCGCGTGGTACGGCAGGAGCCCCACGAGGCGCGCCACGAGCCACATCCACAGCGGTCCTCGTGGACGCTGCGGGACGGCCTCGGGCGCGCCTCCTGCGCGAGCGCCGAGCGTCTCGGCCGCTCGGCCTCGTGCGTTCAACCCAAGAAGCCCGCTTTGCGGCCCGCGGCGAGCTTCGTGCCGCCGTCGACGCTCACCGCGAAGAGGTCCTCGCGCGCCACGAAAAACGACTCGCCCTTGATCGAGCGCGCCCGGATGACGCCATGGGCGATCCGCAGCGACTCCACCTTCGCGATGTTCAGCGAGACGCCGTCGTGCGCGACGTACAGCGTCAGGAGCTGACCTTCTGGCAGGCGGAGCCAACCCTCGGGGTCGGTCGTGACGGAAGCGGTGTCGAGCACGGTACGGAGCATGTCCTCGGTCATGCGGCACATTTCCCGCCGTAAGCCCCACGCGTCAAGCGCGAGGGCCCCTCGGACGAGACCGCGTGGTAGCCTCCACGCGCGATGTCCGCCGGAGGCACGAGCCAAGCACCCCGGATCCCGCCGGAGGATCACGTCTTCGTCGACAACGTGAAGAAATCGTTCGGGACGACGCAGGTCCTGAAGGGCGTGACGATGCACCTCCGCCGCAAGGAGACGGCGGTGATCATCGGCGGCTCGGGCGCGGGCAAGACGACGCTGCTGCGGCTCCTCATCGGCCTGGAAAAACCCACGAGTGGGCACATCTGGGTCGACGGCGAGGACATCGGCCCGCTCGGCGAGCGTCAGATGAACCGCGTGCGGCAGAAGTTCGGCATGGTGTTCCAGTACGCCGCGCTGCTCGACTCGCTGAACATCTTCGACAACGTCGCGTTCCCCTTGCGGGAGCACCGCAAGCAGATGTCGGAGAAGGACATCCGCGACAAGGTCGTGGGCATGCTGAACCTGCTCGGGCTCGAGAACAAAGAGCAGCGCATGCCGAGCGAACTCTCGGGCGGACAGAGGAAACGCGTGGGCCTCGCGCGCGCGCTCATGCTGGAGCCGAAGATCCTGATCTACGACGAGCCCACGAGCGGCCTCGATCCGCAGACGAGCCGCATGGTCGACGATCTCATCGAGGAGACGCGCGACCGGTTCGGCGTGACGAGTGTGGTGATCTCCCATGACATGGCGAGCACGTTCCGCATCGCGCACCAGGCGTTCCTCGTGATCCAGGGTCAGGTCGTCGCCTCGGGCACGCCCGACGAACTCGCGTACGGCGAGAGCGAGATCGCGCGTGAGTTCATCGCCGCCTCCGGCATCGCACCCGAGCGCATCTCGCGCGTCGAGAGCCTGAAGCAAGCTGCGGAGGGAGGAGCCGCCGTGCGGTACCACCCGTCGAGCTAAGGAACTTCGTTCGCTGCTTCTTCGAGCGTGACGAACCGCGCGCCACGCTTCGCGAGCACGTCGAGGGCCGCGGAGAGCGCGTCGAGCCTTCGTGCGAACGGGATCCGGAGCTCGCGCTGGTGCGGGACGAGGTGCGCGAGGCCGTCGTCTGCGTCGAGGAAATCGATGCCGTGAAGCTCGAGGTTCACGAGCGGCTCGCCCGCGCAGGGAGCGGCGAGCAGGCGCGCGACACGAGGCCCAGCGAGGGCGATCGAAGTGCCGATGAAGGGCAGGCGCAGCCCGGGCGTGACCTGGATCGGGAGCTCGACGAGGGCGCGGTTTCCCGGGCGGAACAAGGGTTTGCCCGGGCGATACGGGCGTATCGGCGCGGCGAGCACGCGCGGGGTGTCGAGCACCGAGGCGCTCGTGCGGCCGACGAGGCGCATCGCGCCCATCACGAGCGCCTTCGCGCCGTAGTACGCGGGGCACGGGAACACCGACGAATCGAAGCGCAAACCGAGCGCCTCGAGCGCGTCGAGCACGTCGTCGGTCACGGTGTACCCGGGCGCGCGGAAACCCACGGGGCGACGGCCCGTGGCGCGCTCGATCGCGTCCTGCCCGGCTGCGATGTCGCGCTGGATCTCCTCGGGCGAGCCGCGCGTGAGATCGTACCGGTGCGAGAACGAGTGGTTCTCGACGACGTGCCCACGCGCCGCGAGCGCCGCGAGCTTGGCCGCGCTCGCGGGCCTAGCGAGATCCGCGCCGATGGCGAAGAGGGTCAGGGGGAGATCGTGCGCCCGCGCGAAGTCCGCCATGCGGGCGAGGGCGATGTCGTAGACGGCGTGACGGGCCACGGCCTCGTCCGCGAGCGGAGCGAGGCCGTGGATGTGGTGGTAGTGCGAGATCCCGTCGAGATCGACGGAGACGGCGCCGAGGAGCGCCCTCTCAGCCACCGGCCATCTTCGCAACTTCCGATGCGAAGTCGGGGCCCTGCGGCTTCTCGATGCCCTCGCCGCGCTCGAAGCGGACGAAGCGCACGATCTTCACGGTGCCGCCCGCGGCCTTCTCGGCGGCCTGGCGGAGCTTGTCGATCGTCTGGCCAGGGACCACGACCGACTCCTGCTCGGTCAGCGTGACCTCGCTGAACCACTTGTTGAACTTGCCCTCGATGATCTTGGGCCACGCGCTCTCGGGCTTCGGCTTCGGGTCCTCGCGGAGCTGCCCCTCGAAGATCTCCTTCTGCTTGGCCTTCGCGTCGTCGCCGATGTCCTCGCGGACGAGCGCGACCGGGTTCATCGCCGCGATCTGCATCGCCGTCTCGTCGGCGAACTTCACGACCTCGGCGTGCTGCGCAATCGCGTCGCTCTCGGTCTCGAGCGCGAGCACGACGCCGATCTTGCCGCCGAGGTGCACGTACGCGTGCGAAAGGCCCGACTTGCCGGCGGGGACCTCAGCGCGATCCCAGCGGCGAATGTCGATCTTCTCGCCGATGCGCGCCGTGAGGTCGACGATCACGTCGCTCACCTTCTTGCCGTTGAGCTCGCTGCTCTTGAGGTCGGCGCCGAGGGGCGCGGCCGCGGCGAGCGCGAGCACGTCGCCGACGAAGTTTTTGAACTCGTCGCTGCGCGCGGAGAAGTCCGTCTGGATGTTGACCTCGACGAGCGTGGCGGCGCGCTTGTCCTGCGAGACGGAGGCGCGGACTTCGCCCTCGCTGGCGACGGCGCCGGCCCGCTTGGCGCTCTTCGCGAGGCCCTTCTTCAGGATGATCTCGACGGCCTTTTCCATGTCGCCCTCGGCCTCGACGAGGGCGTTCTTGCAGTCGCTCATGCCCGCCTGCGTACGCTCGCGGAGCTCCTTGATCGCCTGCGGATTGATGCCGGCCATGGCTCGTATTCCTCCGGAAAATGTATCGTTCGTGTTGGGGAAATCTTCAGAGGTTCGGGCGCCGGCTCGGCTCGTCCGAGCGGAGCCCCGAACGTGGACAGGATGCTCTCAGGGGTCCCCGGGGGCCGATGGTGGCAGGAAGGGCGCCACCCCGAGCGAGGGGTGAAACCTCGAGCTCGAAAGGGAGCGCCCTCCCGTCACGCTCGCCCGGCCGGGCGCGTGATCACTGCTGGGGCTGATCGCCGCCGCCGCCGCGACCGCCACGGCCGCCGCGACCGCCGCGGCCGCCCTGGTACACGTTGATCTCGTCGCGACGGCCGCCGCCCTGCTGCGGGCCGCCCTGCTGCGGACGCTCGCGATCCTGCTCGCGCTCCACGTCCTTGCGGCGCTGCGAGCCCTCGAGCGCGGCGTCGGCGATGCGGGCCGTGATCAGCCGGATCGACCGGATCGCGTCGTCGTTGCCCGGGATCACGTAGTCGATGAGGTCCGGGTCGCAGTTCGTGTCCGTGATCGCGATGACCTGGACGCCGAGCTTGCGCGCCTCGTTCACCGCGATCGACTCCTGGTGCGGATCGATCACGAAAATCGCCGCCGGCACCCCGCCCATGCCCTTCAGGCCGCCGAGGTACTTCTCCAGGCGATCGCGCTCTTTCTCCATCCGCGCGACCTCCTTCTTGACGAACTGCTCGTACGTCCCGTCCTCCTTCATGCGCTCGAGCGTGCGGAGGCGGTCGAGGCCCTGCTTGATCGTGCGGAAGTTCGTCAGCGTGCCGCCGAGCCAGCGGTTCGTGACGAAGTACATCCCGGAGCGGCGGGCCTCTTCCTGGACGATGTCCTGGGCCTGGCGCTTCGTCCCGACGAACAGGATGCTGCCGCCGCGGCCGACCGCGTCGACGACGAAGTCGTACGCGCGCTTGAAGAGGCGCACCGTCTGGTCGAGATCGACGATGTGAATGCCGTTGCGCGCGCCGTAAATGAACGGGCGCATCTTCGGGTTCCAGCGCTTCGTCTGGTGGCCGAAGTGCACGCCCGCGTCGAGCAGCGAGCGGAGGGGCAGCGGGAACTCGCCGGGGCCGGGGGGCACGAACGTGCCGGCGGACTCGGCAGTGGACATCGAAACGTCAGTCATGGCACGGATTCCTTACTCGGGTTCGGTTGGACCTCCGCTCCCCATCCTGCGGACAACCCCCCGGGATCAACGGATCCTTGGGAGCACCGGCCGCAGGTCCCACCTCATGGGGCGTGTGCCGGGGGAGCGTGTGGAGTCCGTTTGCCGTTGCAAATGCGGGGGCAAACGGGGGCGCGCATCCTGCCCCGCGAGTTGGGGCTTGTCAACGGAAGGAACGGGCCTTTCGTTCGGTTCCTCGCGGTGAACCTCCTCACGCGCTATCCCTACGGGAGAACCTGCGACGGCGGACGGACCATCGGCATCCCAGGGGCACGCCATGAAACAGGATGACGCCGAGCGACCCAGCCTCGACCGGATTCCCACAGGGATCACGGGTCTCGACACCGTCCTCGGCGGAGGCTTCCTGGCCGGCAGCGTCCACCTCGTCGTGGGCCCGCCCGGCAGCGGCAAGACGATCCTCGCCAACCAGATCACCTTCCGCCGCGCCGCGACGGGCCAGACGGCCGTGTACGTCACGCTGCTCGCGGAGGCGCACGCCCGCATGCTCGCGCATCTCGCGGCGTTCGAGTTCTTCGACCCGACCTTCGTGCCGCACCGGATCGTCTACATGAGCGGGTACGGCGTGCTCGAACAGAGCGGCCTCGACGGCCTGCTCGAGCTGCTCGGCCGTACGATCCGGGAGCACGGCGCGGTGTTCCTCGTGCTCGACGGGCTCGGCACGGCGGAGGAGTTCGCCCCGACGACGAGCGTGTTCAAGCGGTTCTTGTTGACGCTCTCGACCTCGGCGAGCTTGACCGGCTGCACGATGCTCCTGCTCGCCACGCAGCGCGCCTCGGACATGCCACGGCCCGAACAAGCGACGGTGGACGGGCTCATCACGCTGGACAAGCGCCGCATCGGCGCGCGCTCGGAGCGCGAGCTCGTGGTCGAGAAGATGCGGGCCACGAAGTACGCGCTCGGCGCGCACGCGATCGACATCGACGAGAAGGGCATCCACGTCTACCCGCGGCTCGAAGCCTGGCCCTTCCAGCCGCCCTCCTCGGCGCCCCCGCGCGGGCGGATCGGCTTCGGCGTGCCGGGGCTCGACACGATGCTCGGCGGAGGCGTCCTCGCCGGTTCGTCCACGGTGCTCGTCGGAGCGCCCGGGACGGGCAAGACGCTGCTCGGGATGAGCTTTCTCCTCGAAGGCATCCGTCGCGGCGAGCGCGGGATTTACCTGGGTTTCGGCGAGGCGCCCGCGCGGATCGTCCAGGCGGCGAGAGGCGTCGGGCTCGACGCCCAGGGCGCGCTCGATCGCTCCGAGCTGACGATGCTATGGTACCCTCCCACCGAGGGTACGGCGGACGCGGTTGCGTGGCGCCTGCTCGAGGAGGCCAGCGAGGAGGGGCAGAAGCGCGTGTTCATCGACGAGCTCCGCGGCTTCCGCAATATGGTGACGGACGTCGAGCGACTCGATCGCTTCCATGCAGCGTTGTGGGCCGCGCTCGCGAGGCGCGGGGCGACCACGCTGCTCGCGGAGACGATCTCCACGTGGGAGCGCGCGCCGAGCACGATCTCGCTGCCGCAGGCCGCGTTCGTGGACAATGTCATCGTCCTCGAGGAGGAAGAAAAAGGGCGGCGGCTGCGCAGGTACGTCGCGACCCGCAAGGTCGCGGGCGGGAAGCACGATCCCTCCTCGCGGAGGCTCCGGATTTCGAGCCAGGGCATCGAGGTGGAGCGGCCGAACGCGCGAGGGCGCCTCCGGGGGAGCGCGTGAAGACGATCCTCGTCGTGGACGACGAACTCGACATCGTCGACGTGCTGAGCGATCTCCTCACCGCGGAAGGCTACCGCGTGATCACGGCGTCGAACGGGCGCGAGGGGCTCACGCGTATCGCCGAATCGCGGCCCGACCTCGTGCTGCTCGATCGGATGATGCCCGTCGTCGACGGGGCCGAGATGCTGCGGCTCATGCGCGAAGACGCGTCGCTCGGCGGCATCCCGGTCGTGATGATGAGCGCGGCGGAGGGGCGGAGGCTCTCGCAGGAGCTCGGATGCGCGGCGTTCCTCAAGAAGCCGTTCGACCTCGGGACGCTGCTCGACACGGTCGCGCGCCTCGCTGGTAGGGGCGATCGCGAAGAGGTCGCGCGGAGCTAGGCGACGCCAAAAAGCCTGGGGCGTTCGGCCTTGTCACGAGCGGCGCTCCCGCGGGAAGATGGCTCCCCGAGCGCGCGCCGAGGAACGTCCATGAGCAACCAAGATCGTGAAGAAGAAGCACCGCTTTCCGAAGGCCCCGTATCGGGCCCAGCATCGGACCGCCGCACCGCGTTGCGACACATGGCCGTCTTCCCCGCGCACGTCGACACGGGCAACGGGACCAAGCGCACCGCCGTGATCCGGGATCTGAGCGTCTCGGGCGCCCTCCTGCTCACCCGCGCGCGCGTGAAAATCGGCGACGAGGTCACGCTCTCGCTGTACCTCACGGGCGATCCAAACCAGGCCCGCGAGGTGAAGGGCCGCGTCGTGCGGGACGAGCGGCGCAGCGTCGAGGTCTCGGACATCTGGCCGTACGCCGTCGCCATCCACTTCAACGAGCCCTTCGAGGACATCGAGCCGGCCGTAAAGGCGCTCGCCGAGAAGCAAGCGAGCCTCGGCCTCGTCGGTGGCAAGGATCCCTGAGAGGGCGCTCCGCAGCGTATCGCCGGGGTTTCACCCCGGACCCGACCAGGGGCTCTTCGCCCCTGGACCCGAACCAGGGCAAGCCCTGGACCTCGCGTGCATCGACCGCAATGCGGTCGATGCGCAGCCGAACCTCGCCCGTACCTACCCGCATCGCGTACACTCGTGATGTGCGCGATTTCCAAGCCAGCCCGAGAAAATTCGTCCTCCGTGGCTTCCTGCTCCTCGCGCTGACCGCCTCCGCGTGTATCGCCGGCGCGCCCGAGGGCATCCGTCGTCAGACCGACGGCGACGAAGAAGACCCGCTCATCAATTTCGACGGCGGCGTGCCGCCCATCGACGCCGCGCCCGACATCCCGAACGCGGATCCCTACGCCGTCATCGGCGCCGATCCCACGCACGGCCCCTTCACCGGCGGCCAGCGCGTGCTCCTTCGCGGCAACGGCTTCGCAGCGGCGACGCGCGTCTGGTTCGGCGAGGTCGAGGCCGACACGTCCACGATGCTGCCGATCGATCCGACCCGGTTGCAGATCGTCGCGCCCAAGGGCTCCGCCGGCCCGGTCACGCTCACCGTGCAGAAGGGCGACGACGAATCCACGCGCCGCTCGCTCCCCGGCGGATACGCCTACGACGCGCTCTACGCGGCGCCCTCGAGCGGGCCCGTTGCCGGCGGCACGGTCGTCGAAATCGCCGGCGACGGCACGAGCTGGGGGCCCGGCACGGTCGTCAAGATCGGCGGCAAACCCTGCACCACGCAGACCGTCAGCGGACCGACCTCGATCACGTGCACCGTCCCCAAAGGCACGCCCGGCGCGAAGCCCGTCGCGGTCGACGTGGGCGACGGCCAGCCGATCGTCGTGCTCGACGCATACACCTACGAGGACAGCACGAACGGCTTCAAGGGCGGCCTCTCCGGGGCTCTGCTCGCGGGCAAGCTCAAGGTGCTCGTCTACAACAACTTCACGGGGGATCCGATCCCCGGCGCGCACGTGATCGTGGGCAGCGCTCTCCCGTCCGCGCTCGTGAAACAGGTCGATTCGACGGGCGTCACGCTCTTCGACGATCCCTCGCTCTCGGGCCCGCGCACCGTGACCATCGCGGCCAAGTGCCACAGCCCCATCTCGTTCGTCGACGTCCCCGTCGACACCGTCACCGTCTACCTGGATCCCGTCCTCAGCCCTGCTTGTGTGGCCGACGGCGATCCTCCGCCGGTCGGGGGCAAACCCGGCGCGGGCGGCGGCATCCGCGGCGAGCTCGTCTGGACCGGCAACGTCGAGTTCAAGAAATCCCCCTGGATCAACGTACCCGCGCCCGCGCCGGGCGAACGCCAGGCCGCGTACGTCTTCCACGCGACGCAGGATCCGACCGCGTCCTTCCAGCTCCCACACCCCTCGACGGCCATCCTCCCCGATACACCCGGCGAGCTCGGCTACCAGTTCCAGCTCGGCAGCGGCGCCGGCAACCGCGCCCTGTACGCGCTTGCCGGTGTCGAGACCACGAACACCGTCCCGACGAAGTTCACGGCGTACGCGATGGGCATGGTGCAAGGCGTGAGCGTGCAGCCGGGCGTGTTCACCGAGCAGGTCTACATCGTGATGGATCGGTCGCTCGATCAAGCCCTCACGATGAACGTCACGCCGCCCGCGCCAGGGCCGAAGGGTCCGGATCGCGTGCGCGCCACGGTCTCCGTGATGCTCGGCAACGACGGCTACGCGATCCTGCCTGCGGGCGTGAAGACGCCGCTCTTGCCGCTCGCTGGGCCCATCCCCTTCGTCGGCCTGCCTGCGCTCGACGGCTCGTTGTTTGGCGCGACGTACCACTCCACTGCGCGCGCGGTCACGGGCGCGCAGGCCTCGGCGCCGATGTCCGTCGTCGGCCGGCTGCTCTCGACGAGCACCGCCGAGGGCCTCCTCGTGGATGGGTTCGTCGGCGTGCCGACGCTGAACACGCCGGCGAGCGGCGCGGCCTGGGATGGCCGTCACCTCGCGACCACGTTCGGCGCCGGCGGCTCTGCGATCGACCTCTCGGTCTACGACATCGCGAGCGGTGGCGGCCTCATCCGCTGGACCGTCGTCGTGCCCAAGGGCTCGCACGCCGTCGAGGTCCCCGATCTCTCGGGCTTCCCCTTCCCCTCGGGCGGCCTGCCGGGCGGGCCCGTCACGATCGGCGTCTATGGCGCGCGCGTCGAGAAGTTCTCCTACGGCGCGCTCCGCTACCGCGACATCCGGCCGAGCGGCATGAGCGCCTATGCCCTCGACTACTTCAACGTGTTCCTGTGATCGCGACGAGGAGACGCGCATGAACGAGCGATCCAGGCGCTCGAAGAAGCTCGGCCGCGGCGCCCTCGTCGTCTTCGCCACGGCGCTCGTCGCGAGCTGCTTCGACAAATCGACCCGCTGGGAAGAGGTCGAGCCCAAGCCCCCGCCGCCGCCCGCGTGCGTCGTGGGCCTCGAACGATGCACGACCGCGCTCGAGCGCTGCACCGACGACGGCGCGGGCCCTGCGTGGACCCTCGTCGAGGACTGCGCGGCCGAGGGCCTCGTCTGCGCGCCGACCTTGCTCCGCTGCACGGCGTGCCTCCCGAATGCAGGGAGCTGCAAGGGACAAGAGGCCTACCGCTGCAACGCGGATGGCACCGCCGCGACGCTCGTCGACACGTGTGATCCGTCGAAGGGCATCGCGTGCCGCCTCGGAAACTGCGTGGATCTCTGCGGCCGCGCGACCATCGAGAAGAGCAACGTCGGCTGCGAGTACTGGGCGGTCGACCTCGACAACGCGATGATCGACGCGACCAGCAACGCGGCCGCGCAGCAGTTCGCGGTCGTCATCTCGAACCCGCACCCGGACGTCGCCGTCTCCGTGCGGATCGCGCAGGACGACGGCCTGCCGGGCTCCGAAGCTGCGCCCTACGACATCGCGACCGCGGTCATCGCGCCCTTGAACCTCCAGGTCTTCAAGCTCGGCCCGCGCGAGGTCGACGGCAGCCCCGAGGGCGAATACGACACGGGCACGCACACGGCGCTCACGCGGCACGCCTACCGCGTCCGCTCGGATTTCCCCGTCGTCGCGTATCAGTTCAACCCGCTCGAAAACGTCAACGTCTTCTCGAACGACGCGTCGCTCTTGAAGCCCACCGAGGCGCTCTCGTTCGGCGTCGAGGACAGCCTCATCACGTCGTACGTCGTCGTCGGCTGGCCGCAGACGATCGCCGCGACCGACGATCCGGACACGAACTTCAACCCGAACGACCCGACCCACCTCCGCTCGTTCCTCACGGTCGTCGGCACGCAGCCGAACACCACGGTCCGTGTGCATACGAAGACCAAGGTCGTCGGCGGCGGCCCTGTGCCCGAGACGCCGGCGAACGGCACGATCGAAGCGCGCCTCGACGCCTTCGACGTGCTGAACCTGGAGACGGGCGATTTCAACGCCGACTTCACGGGCAGCACCATCGAGTCGACCGGGCCCATTGCGGTCTTCACGGGCGGCGAGGCCTCGGACGCGCCCCATTTCCCGACCCTGGCCTACCGCCGCTGCTGCGCCGATCACCTCGAAGATCAGCTCGATCCGGTCCGCACGGCTGGAAAGTCGTTCGCCATCCCGCACACGCCGAGCCGCACGCGCATGGTCAAACAAGCCGGCGCGCTCATCGACGAGGTCCCCGAGCCCGATTACGTGCGCTTCGTCGCCGCCTCGAAGGCCGGCGCGAAGATCACGACGAGCCTGCCGCCTCCGTACGACGTGATCGACCTCAAGTGGCTCGGCGATTCGGCCGAGGTCACGACCTACCGCCATTTCACGGCCGAGAGCACGGAGCCCATCATCGTGGCGCAGATCATGGGCAGCCAGGACGCCGCGGGCGTGCGACGTGGCCTGCCCGGCGGCGATCCGAGCCTGCTCATCGTCCCCCCGCTCGAGCAGGCCCGACCCGATTACGTCTTCCTCACGCCCGACAAATACGCATTCGATTACGTCTCGATCGTCGTGCCCGCGGGCCAGGGTGTCCTGCTCGACGAGATCCTCATGGGCCCTGATAGCTGCGAGGTCGAGGCGGCCGACGGCCTCACGATCGAGGAGCGCGGCGGCGAGCCGCCTGCGTACCTCGTCTACAACTGCCAGCTCAGCTTCCCCCTCATCGAGGCGCTCGCGAACTTCGTGATCACCCTGCCGGGCAAGCAAAACGACGGCGTCCACCGGGTCGTCGCCGGCGTCCCGGTCCTCGTGACCGTGGGTGGGTTCGATTCGTACGTGAGTTATTCGTACGCGGCGGGCACCGATCTCCGGGCGATCGCGCTGCCGGAGTGATCACGAAGAGGGGCTCGCCTTGACGGACGAGCCCCTCGCGCAACGTCAGGGCAGCACCTCCGTTAGAGGTTCTTGAGCTGCGCCACCACCTGCTTTGCGGACGCGACCGGATCCTTGTCTTTGTACGTCGTGTCGGCGAGGCCGGCGAAGACGCTCGTGATGTCGTGGTCGACCTTGCCCGCCTGGGCCCAGACCTCGACCTTCGGGTTCGTCATGTACACCGAGAACGCGCGGTGCTCGCTGCCCGGCCGCTCGCCGATGATGTGCACGATGGCTCGCCTGCTCTGCGTATCGGCGAGTTTTCCGTAAAGGACCTCGCCCGCGTGATACCCCGCGCGCACGCGCCCCGCCGTGCACACGATGTGCTCGGGCGCGACCTTGTAGCCCGCCTTTTCGAGCTCCGCGCGCAGCGCCGGCAGGAACTTGTCGACGTGGCCCGGATCCGAGATCGAGAAGGCGTTCAGGCCCTCGGAAATCATGATCTGCACGTCGTATTTGCCCGCGTGCGTGTCGCGCAGCGTCTCGAGCTCGCGAACCGCCTCGTCCTTGAGCTGCTCGCCCGTCGGCGGGTGCAGGATGTAATCGTCGCGATCCTTCGCGCCCGTCCAGATCTTCACCGCGCTCGGGATCGTCGCGACAAACGCCGGATCGAGCTCGGCGAGGATGCTCTTCTTGCCGTCGGCCACGAGGTCGCGGATGTACTTGTCGAGCGTGGGGTTCAGATCCCACGGGTTCGCCCCGTGGCCCTCGGCGATGAACACGCCGCGCGCCTTCACGGCGTCGAGCGCGTCGAGCGTCTCCTGCGCATTCATGATCTCGTCCACGGAGCGCATGTCGGCCGGGTCCTTCGCCTTCACGTACTTCGCGTAGACGTACTTCACGTTGCCGAAGTACTGCGTGGGCTTGCCCATGGCGTCGATCACGCCGAGCTCCTGGAAAAATGCCCACATCTTGTCGTCGACCTTGAAGCCGTGCTTCTCGCGGATCCGGACGTGGTCCTGAAACGCGGTCGTCAGGTACGAGAGCATCGGATCGTTCTTCGTGGGCAAACCCATGAGGTAGGCGGGGTTCGCCGGCATGATCTCGTCGATGCACCAGTCGAGATCGTCGAGATCCACCGACATGTGCAGCGTCGAGCAGATGTCCAAGCCGATGGGCAGGCCGTGGAGCTTGCCCATCACGATGTCCTCCAGACAGCAGCGGACGAGCTGCTGCTTCGTGCGGAAGACCTCGGGGCCGATGAAGCCCGCCACGTCGTTCAGGTGCACCCAGGGCGCCTCGGGTTGGCCCGCGGCCTTTTGCGCCTCGGCCACCTTCTTCTTCAGCGCGCGCGCAAAGCCGTACTTGCGCGCCTCGTGCACGACCATGTCGAAGCCCGCGCCGTGGCCGTTCGTCGCGTCCGCGCCCTGGCCCGTCTCGAAGTAGAGCCCGTACTTGCCCGAGCGCGTGGCCGCGTGGTTCAGCATCTTCTCCACGGTCACGTCGAACGTCGCGTTCGCGTCGACCGTGCTGCCGAGGCTCTGGAACCAGAGCGCCGTCGAGAGCGGGAACTGCTTCTCCACCTCGGCCTGCACGTCGATGTGCGCGAGACAGCAATGCGGCAGCGTGTCTTCGAGCTTGAACGTGACGAGCACGTCCTTCAGCACCTCCTCGATGGCGTGCACGCTCGCGACCTCGCTCGACACGGGGTTGTTGCCGAGCACGACGTCGCCGACCGCGAAGGCGAAGCCGTTCATGACCTGCCAGAGGATGTCGTTCGTGTCGTCGGTGGGCGAGTTCGGCTGGATACGCGCGC
Organism: Polyangium fumosum; assembly: GCF_005144585.1. Lineage (GTDB taxonomy): Bacteria > Myxococcota_A > Polyangia > Polyangiales > Polyangiaceae > Polyangium > Polyangium fumosum. Next base: position 144,816 of record NZ_SSMQ01000004.1, read on the forward strand.
CCATGTACCCCTTGGCGCCGATGTTCGAGCCCGGCAGCGGGTTGAACACCGTCTGGCCGACCTTGATGAGCTCGTCGTTGCTCATGAGCTTCACGATCATGCCGATGATGTCGCTCGGCAGGCCCACCATGACGGCCTTGATCTCGTCCTCGGTCTTTTCGAGCAAGAACGATTTGAGCTCCGACATCTTCCACGCGCGCACGCCGTCGAGCGCGGTCGCGTCGGTCGCCTTGAGGACGAGGTCATACACCGCGTCTTCGAGCATCGGGCGGTCCACGAGGTCGCCGATCTTCGTGTTCGCAAGGAGCTTGCGCGCGTTCTCGCGCGACGGCTCGTCGGCGGCTGCGATCCCGAGGGCCTCGTCGCCTTCCTTGAAATCGTTCGCGGCGCCGATCACGGCCTTGTAGAACTCGTGGTCGTACTTCTCCTTGACGCGGATCACGTAGGCGATCACGTCCTCGCCTTCCTTGATTTCGGGGATGGATACGCCCGAAGGCGCCGTGGGCGCCCCAGGCGCCGGCGCGATGGGATCGGAGCCACACCCCGCCGCGAACGTCGCGGCGACGCCGCCAAGGAGCCCCATCATGAAGGTGCGACGGCGAAGCGCGAGGCGCGTCGCTGGGGGAAGCGCCGTCGCCGCCACCCGAATCTGCCGAGGTCTACGAGGACGAGTGAGCTCGTTTGTCAGCTTCTTCATGCGATCGTGCTCCCAAGCAACCATCCAAAGAGTGCGTCGCCCGCATAACGGCGAACCGCATCGAGCGGCCCACCACCCGCGGAAGGCACCTTTCGAATAAAGGCACCCCGAATCAATTGTAGGCCGAGCGTCCTCGCTCTGGCAACGCCCCTCGTCATGGATCGGGTATGGTGGTCACCCAATGAGGCACGACATGGCTTACAAGCGGTGGATCGGGAATTTCGTAGGGCTCTTCGCGCTTTTGGGCGGATGCCAGGTCGTTGGCAGCATCGAGCCGGAGCTCGTCCTCGCGTCCGGAGACGAAATTTGCGGCGACGGCGTGGACGACGACGGCGACGGCCTCGCCGATTGCGACGACCCCGATTGTGGCACGACCCTTTGCGTCCCGAACGCTCCGCCCGGCTGGGAAGGCCCGTTCTGGGTCCAGCGCGCGTTCTGGGACGGCGTGTCCGGCCCCTCGTGCCCCGCGGGCATCCCGGGCACCGCCCATTATATGTCCCCCGCGCCCGCGGCCTGCACGCCCTGCGCGTGCAGCGACGTCCAGGGCGGCGCTTGCAACCCGCCGAAATTCCGGTGCTGGCCCTCCAAGAACTGCTCGGGAGATGCCGTCAACACGACGCTCGCCGACGTCGGGCAATGCGATGCGCCCTTCAGCCCGTTCGCCCTTGGCGCCGCGAGCTGCCGCATCATCGGCGCGGGCGCCCTGCAATCGGACGGCGCGTGCACGCCGAGCGGCGGAGAGCTCACGGAGCCGCAGCTCTTTCAGCAGATCGTCTCGGCCTGCGCGCTCGGCGCGGGGCTCGGCTGCGCGGAGGGCTCCACCTGCGCGCCGCCGCTCGAAGCCGGCGCGCGGCTCTGCGTGCGGAGCAGCGGCGCCGGCGTATGCCCGAGCGGCTGGGATGGAGAGACGCTGACGGCCTTTGCGGGCGGGCAGGACGCGCGGACCTGCGGCGCTTGCACGTGCACGCTCGAGGGCGCCGGATGCGAGGACGGCGCTTATCGTGTGTTCGATTCGAACAACTGCAAGGTGCCCGCATCGGGGGCCGACACGGCTCCCCCGATCGACATCACGGGCGACACCTGCGTCGACGTCTCCGCGCTCGCCGATTCCGGCACCTTTTCGATCGAGGCCCTCGAAGCCAGCGTCTACACGGGCGCCTGCACCTCCGCGGGCGGCGCGCCGAGCGGCGCAGTGCTGGTCGAGGACGCGTTCAAATATTGTTGCCGCTAGTCATTCCACACGAAATCGAGGATCCTGCCGGATTTCGCGGATCCGCTCGCGCGCCGCGGGTTCGTCCGGGCCGATGTCGGCCGAATCGCCGCCCGCGCCGATCGAGATACGCCGCCCGCCTTCGAGGTCGAGATCACAGAGCCCCTCGCCCCACAGGATCGCGGCCTCGATCGGGCGCCGCTCGGCGCGGGGTCCGGCCGGGCCGAGCACGACATCGAAGAGCTGGCCGAGGTCGTGCCGGGCGCCGCCCTGGCAAAAACGCGGGGCGCTCCTCGGCACGTGCTGGCCGAGCTCGCCGAGCAGGAAAGGCAAACCGAGGCTCCGCGCGATCGTGAGGTCTTTCTCGAGCTTCCACGTCGCGCGGGCAAACGAGGGGTCGTTCCCCGAAGGCGCGACGGCCGTGTACACGTGCGCCGTCCAGACGAGCCGCGCCCGAAGCGAAGCGGGCAGCGCCTCGATCCACGCGCGCTGGGAGGACACGTAGGCCGCCTCGTGCCCGCGCAGGTCGCCGAGCAGGATCGGGTGCGGCAAACGCTCGCCGAGCAGGCGCAGCGCGGGCTGCACGAATTCGCTCACCCACACGCCCGCCTCGGGGCCGTCCCACGTGCCGCGGGCGACGTTCCGGAAGGTGTCGAGCTCGTTGACGAGCTCGAAGGCCAGGATCGCGCGATCTTCCGCGATGGCGGGCCTCGCCGCGAACGCCTCGATACGATCGGCGAGGGACCCGGCGCCTGCTTGTTTCCAGCCGCCTTCGAGATAAAAACGCTTCGCGAAGAAGGGGCTCTTGGGGTCCTGGTCGTCGAGCGAGCGCGTGCTGTCCGGAGCGCCGTAGCCGGCCTGGTGGTTCTGCAGCGTGACGATGAAACGCAACGGCTGCTCGCGGCGCGCGTTTTCGTCGAGCAGGAGCGCGAGCATATCGGCGGCGTGCTTGATCTCGGTCGACGAGCCGGTTTGCTTCAGCGAACCCCACAGGCGCACGACGGGCGCGCCGCTCCGGGCGACTGCGTCGAGCGCGATGCAGGCGACGCGGCGGCGATCGAGCTCGGTCGGCCCTCCCTCGTAGAGGAGTTTGTCGAGAAGATCGAAGAGGTGTGCCCCGACGAACCGCAGCCGAACGGGCCGGCCGGCAAAGTCCTGTTCGAGGTGGCCGAGCGCTCCAGGTTTGGCAGGGACGACCCGCGCGAACCCGTCCGGGCGCGGCCAGATCCCTGGCGTGTCACGCGTATCGGAGCAGGCCGGATGCGGACGCGAAACCGGAGGTGAAGGCAGGTTCGCGTGCAGATTCGAAGGCGAAGGTGGCGCCGGCGTCGGATGCGTGAGCGGCGCGGGGAGAACCGCGTCGGGGCGAGACGGCGCGTCACATGCGGCGACAATGAAAAAGAATGCCAGGAAAAGACGCATGCGGGACCGAGGAGGCCTCGTACGCTCGACGAGGCTCCTATCCCCCGAAATCACGAAAACAAAGTGGGGAGGAACTGCTGCATTTGCTTGGCCTGCGCCTCGGCGCGGGCACGGCAGGCTTCGAGGCGGGCGCGCAGCGGGCCGTCGGCGTCCCGCGCGCCCCGGCGAAAGACCTCGGCCGCGCGCTCGTGCGTGAGCTTCAGCAAAGGCGCGAGGCTCTTCTGATCGACGCGCATCGGGGTGTCGAGGAGCACGATGCACGCTTCGGCCGCATCCCGCAGATCCGATGCGTCGAGGGCATCCGCGACCGGGAGCAACTCGACGAGCGACTGCCTGAGTGTGTCTCGCCCACCTATGGGAATCGCGCTGGACATGAGGATGCGATCCAGGATAGCGGAGGAATTCGTTTCGGCCATCCGGGGCGTTATTTGTCGCGTCGCAGCATGCACGTCGGCCATCCGCCACCCTTCGAAGCGCCAAGATCGTGCCGCAGCAGATGCAACCGGGACGTGCGATTTCGACGAGACCGGCACTCCGAGGGTCCCTGGGCCCGGGTGTCCCGACAAACGTAAAACGAGCGAGAGGCGCGATCGGCGCGCCCCTCGCTCGCGAGAGCAGCAGCGTCCCCCCCGAGCCGCTGCCTGCTCTCCTGCCCGATCCTACCCCGCGCCCGCCAAAAATCCCCACGTCCGGAGAGCAATCCCCTGTGGGGATGTCGGTTTTCGGGCAGACGCAAATCCCTAGAGCGCCGAACGGTTCGGCGCTCTGCGAGATCGCGAAGCGAGCTCGCCTCGGGGGGTGAATCGACCGGGCTTTGCCCGGGCGAGAGGGGGATGCGAGGCGTCCCCCTCGGGACAAAAGAGCTAGAACATCGAGCGGTCGTCAAACCGATCGATGTTCTAGCTGGAATGGGCCGAGGCGCCCTGGGGCAGATCGAGCTCCGGCACGGTCGGGCGTTCGCTGATGGGCGTGACGCGATCCCCCGGCAACGGCTCAGGGCGAGGCGCAGCGAGCCGGGTCGGCCGCCGCGCCGCAGGGACGAGCACAGCGGCGAGGAGCACGGAGGCCCCGCCGCAGAGCACGGCGGCGCTGTAGCCGAGGCGGAGCGCGAGCAAGGCGCCACCAAAGAGCGCGCATGCGGCGAAGGATCCGGCGACGGCCATCGAGAGGGGCAACGCGCGATCGGCAAGCGAAGACGCGATCCGCGCGCCGAGCGCGAGGAGCGCGCCGAGGCCCAGGCCGATCACGCCGAGGATCACGGCCGCGACGCCGAGCCGCGCCGGCAGCGTGAGCCCGAGGGCCAACCCGAGCGCCGCATCGAGCCCCATCGCGAGGGGCGCGAGGACAAACACGAGGGCGAGCGACCAGCGCTGCGCGGCGCCACGCGCGGCCACGTCCCAAGGCCGATGCCCACGCCCGAAGCCCAGGCCGAGCGCGAGCAAAAAGACGAGCGGCAGCACGAGCGCCACGAGATCGGCCCGGCCCACGACCACGCCGAGCCGCGGAAGGAGCGCCCCGCCGATGAGCGAGACCCCCGCCGCGGAGAAGCCGAGCGCGAGCGCCGCGCGCAGGATCGATCCACGCGAAGCGCCGTCGAGCGTCCGCCGCGCCGCGACGAGCGGCCCGAGCAGCGCGACGAACGCCGCGAGCGCGGTCACCCCGAGGCCGGCGGCGATCGTCAAGAACCCCCGCTGGTTCTCCTTCAGCCCGCGCACGTCGAGCAGCGTCTTCTTCAGCTCGCCCGGCGCGACCGTGGAGAACCAGAAGGGACGATCGTCCGTCGGCGGCCGGAGATCCGTGCCTTGCCGCGCCGAGAGCTCGGCCGGATCGGCGCCCTCGACGAGCAAACGACGGAGGTTTCCTCTGGGCGCCTCCGCCATGAGCAGCTCGGCGAACTTGTGCCGCCGGCAGTGCGACCGGAGGTTCGTGAGTTCCTCGGCGCCGAGCGGCGTGCGCTTGAGGAGCAGCGTGGTGATCCTGTCCTTCGTGCAGCCGAAGAGGTGCGTCGCAGGCGCCTGGGCCCCCGCTTCACGCAGCGCGCGTGTCGCGAGCGCGACGAGCCGATCCGCCTCCACCTCGGGCCGCGAGAGCGTCACGGTGCCCTCGGGAACGACCGCGAGCAGCAGATCCCGCACGGCCTGCGTCGTGAAGAGCGGGCTCGGCGTGGCTGCGACGGCGCCGACCGGCGAAGGCGCGAAGGCGTCGAAGTACCCGACGACGATGCTGCGATAAGGCACGGGCGGGCGCCGGACGTACCCGCGCGGCCCCTCGACCGTGAGCCGGATCTCGGGTTTGTCGTAGAGCTCCCCGCTCCACGCGCGCGACTCGCCACGCATGATTTCGTGCACGAGGGCGGGGTCCGGCTCGACCGCGTAAATCTCTTTCTGGTTCTGCCGGAGCGCGGACCGCAGCTCACGTCCGCCGGCCGATCCCACGACGAGCACGGGCCCCTTGTCCTTGTGCAGGACGTAGCCGAGCTCGTCCGGCGAGGCCGGGGGCATCTGCTTCCCGTCGTAGATCTGCGTGCCCATCGTGCCGTCCGCGCGCAACCACACGGCGCCCGCCGCGGGTTTGTCCACGGTGAGCAGGGCGCGGTTCGTCCAGCGCTGGAAGGAGACACGCTCGATCTGGATCCACCGAATGGCCGCGAGCTTGAGGTACGGCGCGCCGATCTCGCCCGCGAGCAGCACCGAGCAGCCGAGCACGAACGTCGTGACGATCCCGAGGTGGACCCGCGGCCGCTCCGCTTCGCCGGACGAACCCTCGCCTTCGGCCACGGGGACCTCACGCCGCGCAGCGACCGCAAAAAGCGCCGCCGCGAGGCTCGCCGCGATGGCCGAGCCGAGCCCCACCCGCGCAGGCCCGAAGCGCAGGACGAACGCCGCCGCGACGACGCCACACGCCGCGACGAGGAGCCCGCTCTTGCCGACGTCGGCCACGCGCCGCCGCGCCACGCCGAGGGCGCCCGCAAGCGTCACGCCCGCGAGCACGAAGGGCAGGAGCGAAGTGCCGAGGAAGATCGCGAGCTGGCCGAGCGCCGCGCGATCGAACGTGTCGACCGAACGAGCGCGCACCCCAACCACGACCGAGATGGCCATCGCGCCCGCGGAGAGCGCGGCGAAATGCGCGACCGGCGCCACGCTGCGTGGCGGCTTGCCGATGCCCCGCACGACCCCGCCGAACCACGCGCCGACGCCGAGCCCGAGCGGCAGGAGCGCGGTCCACACGAGCTCGAAGTGAGGCCCGAGCAAGGCGGAGAACATCCGCACGAGCGCGATCGAGAGCACCACGAACGCGGCGAGGTAAAGCGCGATTCCCCCGGCGAGGGCCCTCGACTGGCTGACCGACATTGCGAGGGACATCGTCTAGCACGGGTCGAAGCACGTTGACCCGCCGAATCTCTCGCGGCCGGTTGCTCGCTAGGCTCAGCGTTCCTTGCCGAGCGGAGCGAGCGGCCACGGGCGCAAGAGGGGAACGGCCGCCATCGGACCGCTCTGCCGCAGCGCGCGCGCGCACTCGTCGACGAGCAGGCGTCGCGGCCCGAACGCCGTCCCGTTCGCGGCATCGGCGTCCATGAGCCGCGTCGGCGTGTCGCGACCGAAGTCGTCGGGATGGCCGGGATCGTCGAGCAGCACGTGCCCGAGCTCGTGCGCGAGGGCGAAGCTCGCGCGGTCGGCCCGGAGCGCGGCGCGATCCGTGATGAGCACGTTGCGCACCGCGCCGCCGTCGGCGCCGATGAAGCTCTCGCCGATGCGGCCGCTGCCCGCGAAGCTCGGCACCACGATCACCTCGATGGTCGAAGGATCCCCGTCGTCGAGGGCCTTGATGAGCGCGCGCTCCTCGACCGTGCCCGCGATCGCGTCGATGTCGTTGAAATGTTGCAGCCCGTCTTCGAGCTCGACGCGCCCGATGCACGCCGTGAGCAGCGCGTCCGTGCTGACCGGCCCCGATGCAGGCGGCTCGACGAGCGCCGGCTCGCCGCTCTTGCGCCGCACGAGCACGTCGGAGCTACCGCGCGCGCCTGCCGCGATCGTCGCGTTGTCCGAGACGCGCGCCACGAAGCCCGCCGAGGCGATCGCCGTCGCGAGCACGCGCGCCGCGCCCGCGGGCGCCGTGCCCTTCTCCATCGTCACCGCGATCTCGCGCCCGTCCACGCGCACGCGCACCTTGCCTCCGCCCGCCGCCGGCAAGCCGTGATCACAGCCGAGCGCCACGAGGTGCGGGCGTGGCGGATCCACGATCGTGATCTCCGTCTCCGCGGGCGGCCCGAAGCTCACGCCACACGCGCCCCAGAGCGTGCTCGCCTGCGCCACGTCCGCGCGCGCCAGCACCATCGCGCCCGCGTCGTCCCCGCCCACAGGTGGCGGACCGCCCGGCCGCGGGCGCACCAGAAAGACGCGCAGCACGCCGCGATATCGCACGAGCGGCCCGAGCGGCGACGCGCGCGGCCCCGCGACGCGCAGGCCCCCAAGCTTGCGCACATCGCTGATCAGCGCGAGCTCCACCGCGCCGCCGAGCTCCGCGCGCACGGATCGATCCCGCACCGTCGGGTGGTTCCGATCGATCTCGTCCGGCACCACGCGGATCGGCGCGGTCGAGGCGCACGCGAGCGACGCGTCCACACCGTCGGGACATGCCACCGCGCCGAGCATCAAGGGCTCCAGCCGATCGACGATCGCGCCCGACGGCGCGCGGCCCGTCACGCGCACGACCGGCGGCAGATCCTCCCGCGTGGCCACGACGACGAACCGCACCGCGTCGGGGTTCGTGCTCTTCGCATACGGATCCGCGGGCAGCCGCTCGGGCGGCGTGCGCTCGAGCGAGGCGTGCGAGCGCGCCGGATCCACGCGCTGCCCCTGCCCGTCGATCGGAAGCACGTCGATCGCCGCGATCGTACGCGTTCGTCCGAACGCCTTCACCTCACCACGCCCCGCGCGTACGGCCTGCAACGCGACACGCTTCGCGCCTGCGGGGATCACGCTCCCCGCGAACGGCCGCCCGTCCACGAGCAGGCGCGCCACGTCGCCGCGGACCTCGATCGTTCGATCCTTGCCCTTCGGCAACGCGAGTTCGAAGAGATCCGTGGACGGCGCGACGACGTCCTGCTCCGCGTCGGGACGACCATCGACGTCGTCGTCGTCGCGATCGACGCCGAGCACGATCCGATCGTCGGCCTGCGCGGCGGGCAGGCCCTCCGGGCTCCCCTGCCCCGCGGCGGCGAGGACGACCCCGAGGGCGAGCGCGCGCCCGAAGGGCCGTCCGCGCTCGCCTCGGGCGAGGATCACCGCCCCTCGATCGCCTGCGTGACGATGTGGAACTCGACGCGACGGTTGCGTGCCTGCCCCTCGGGCGTCGCGTTGCTCCCGACCGGCTTGCGCGCGCCGAAACCCTTCGATTCGAGCCGGCTCGCCGCGATGCCGCCCTTGTCGATCAGGTACATGCGTACGGCCGCCGCGCGGTTCGCCGAGAGCTTGTCGTTGTACTCGGGCTTGCCGATGTCGTCGGTGTGCCCTTCGACGCTGACGAGCTTGATCTCGGGGTTTGCCTTGAGCAGACGCACGACCTCGTCGAGGATCGGGTAGCTCTTCGGCAGGATCACGTTGCTGTCGAACTCGAACTCGACCTGCTTCGTGATCTGAATCTCGCTCGATCCGCTGATGCGGCGGACGAACTGCGGGCAACCTTCCTTCTCGGGATCGTCGCCGCGCATGCCCGGCTCCTTCGGGCACTTGTCCTCGGCGTCGGGCACCGTGTCCTGATCGGCATCGTCCTCGGGGCAGCCATCGCGATCGTCGATGCCGTCCTTGTCCTCGGGGTTGGCCGGACACTTGTCGACGTTGTCGGGGATGCCGTCCTTGTCGAGATCGGACATCGTCGGACAGCCGTCGTCGGGGTTCGGCGGCGCCTTGTCTTCCTTGTCGACGGGGCACATGTCGACGAGGTCCGGGAAGCCGTCCTTGTCCGTGTCGACGTCGTCGCGGAACTGGTAACGCGCCGCGCCTGCGCCGACCTCGGTGTCCTTGAGCTGGAAGGCGCCGCCGACGACCGCGACGATGCGCAGATCGGGCGCGTAGCCGCCCGTGAGGCGCGAGCCGACCGAGAGGCCCGCCCACGAGAGCTTCCTCGCGTCGAGCGCCATGCGACCCGAGAGCGACCACTCGAGCGGCGCGGAGTCGAGCTCGCCGAGCGTCTCGGGCAGCATGCCCACGGAGCCGAAGATCTCGGCCCCGATGCGCAGGCGATCCTGCATGAGCGGCACGTAGCCGCCGACGCCGTAGGTCAGCTCGCGGCCGACCGTGAGCTCGTGCAGCTTCGCGGTGGGCCGGATGGAGAAACCCGCGTTCAGCGTCAAGAAAAATTTCTTCGCGTCGTACTCGGTGGCAAGGCCAACGCTGCCCCACGTTTCCTTGTCACCGCCGAAGGAGAACTCGTCGCCGGTCGGCAGGAACACCGCCGCGCGCAGGCCGAGCTTGAAGGACTTGTCCTCCGTCCGGAACACGATGAAGCGGCCGTCGAGCCGCATGTCCATCGGCGCGAAGACTTGCATGTTGACGTTCTGGTTGAGCCCAGCCGCCGCGTTCCCCGTGGGGTTGCCGCTCTGGTAGAGCGCGAGCGGGAGCGTCACCTGCACGGCGCCGCGCTCGAGGATCTCAGCGCCGGCCGTGATGTACGCCGTGAGCTGGTTCGCGACGGGCGGACCTTTCAGCGTCCCGGCCTTCTCGAGGTTGTCGACGTGGTTGTCGACGCGCAGCGGGTTCAGCGAGAAGCCGAGCCCGAACTGGCCGTAGAGGCGCGTCTGCCCGATGTCGGGACGCCACACCGCGAGGCCGTCCCCGGGCGCACCGCCGATCTGCAGCCGGTCGAGGTAAAACGTCTTGTCCTGCGCGTTCGCCGCAAGCGGCACGAGCAAGGTCGCAAGGAGGGTGGCGCCGGGCAGAAGGGTCTTTTGCGCCCGCTTTGCCCATGCGGGTCCCATAGGTCGTCGAACCATCACGCGATGTCCTCTGTATCATTGTCCCGGCCAGACCGGGTGGCCGTCGCGCGCCCCTCCTTCACTTCGCGCGCGGCCACCCGAGTGTCGTGGACGGTCACTTCGGCGTCGGCGGAACGACGATCTCGTTGATGGGCAGGAATCCGGCGCCCGCCGGATAGGCGTACGAAACGCGGAGGGTCTGCTGCGTCGTGCCCCAGCCCCACACGGTGGCGCCAAAGGGCTGCGTGCTCGACATCTCCTGCGGCCCGTTCGTGCAGCCGTCGACGCCCTGGAAGTCGCCCTTCACGAGGTCCACGCGCGTGAACTCGTAGTCGCCGACGGGCTGCCAGCCGTCGAGCTCGCCCTTGCACTTGAGCGTGACGGGGGCAAAGTCGCCGGTCGTCTTCGACTTGACGCGCACCACGACGAGGCTCGTCTCCGGGTACGTCGGGTCCGTGAAGAGGACATAACGCTTCAGGAACTGCTGCGGCGGCACCACGTTGACCCAGTCCGGATCGCCGACGTTCGCGAACGGCGCGCCGCCCGTCATGTAGGCGCCGAAATAGAACGGGTGCTGCGCGTCCTGGCTGCGCACGACGAAGGGCCCCGGATCCTCGAACTCGAGCACCTGCCCCTGGCCGATCATCGCGGGCGCGCCCGCGGGCTTCGTGGGCGTCCAGGTGAGGACCGTCCCGTCGACCGCGCCGACGAGCCGCCACCGCGACGACTCCTCCGCCGCCGAACGGCTCTTGTACCGCACGGCCACGTATTCGCTGCCGAGCGCGCGCACCGGCGCGAGCTGCTGCTGGCCCGAATCACAGTCGTCCTGCATCGACGGCACGTTCATGCACTTCGACGCGCCGAACACGGCGACCGGCTTGTCCGAGCCGATGGGGCTGCCCGTGAGCTCCTCGGGCTGCGTGATCTGCAGGAACTGGCCCGCGCTCAGCATGTACTCGACGGGCTTGTTCACCTCGGACGCGGGGATGCCGCCGCCGCCGACGACCGCCACGTTCGGCAGGAGCGTGACCTTCGTGTTGTCCTGGTGCGCGAGGATCGCGAGGGAAGGCCAAGCGTCGGGGAAAACCTCGCTCGCCTTGTACGCGTTGATGGCGAGATAGTTGGTGTCCCAAGCGCTCGTCGGGAGCAGCAGCGTGGCCGAACTGACGTACGCCTGACCGCCGCCGTACGGCGAGATCTGGTAGGCCACGACGGGGTAGTCCGTGGTGATGTGGAAGGCGTCGCCCTTGCCCGTGTCGATCACGCCGGTGTCGAGGTTCAGCGCCGCGGGCTTCGGGCAGTCGACGACGCTCGCGCCCGCCGACTTGCGCGACAGGAACAGGATCGCCACCTGCCCCACGTCGATGCCCGTCGCCGCGTTGTAGGCGTCGTACTGGATCGTGCCGTTCGCGCCGATGCTCGGGATGTACGCGAACGTCGCCGGATCGAGCGACGAGCCCTTCCGCGAGACCTGGAGGTGCACCGGCTTCGACCAGGTATTCGCCACGAATGCGGCGAAACACGCGCCGTCGGCCTGCGGCCGGAGCGCCGTCTTGAGCGCCCAGTAATCGCAGCCGTACGAGCTCTTCGACTCCTCCGCGGCCTGGCAGGGGTCGTTGATGCACTTCGCATTGGCGCAGCCCTGGTCCGGCGTGCATTGCACCTTGACCTCGCCATAACAATCGACGACCGCCGTGAGGTCGTTCGAGCACGTGTCATCGCAGCCGACACCGCTGTCGGTATCGATGATGACGCCGCCGGAGCCGCCGTCGCCCCCCGTGCCACCCGGCCCTCCCGGCCCCGTGCCGGCGCCCGACGCCTCCGGGTCCTGGTACGAGTCGGTGCACGCGGCATACGCCGTGGCAGCGAGGAGCGCCGAGATCGCGAGCGAGAAGCTCGAAGCCCAGCTGGACTTTTTCACGCAAACCTCCCTTTCCGGCAATCGGTCACGAGGGTACCACGATCAGCAGGCTTCGGTACGGGGACAAACCCCGACTTCTTCCGCGTCTTCCCGGACGAATGCCCTCGCGGAGCGAGAGCCACGCGGAACACGCGCAGCGAGGCCGGATCGATTACGTCCATTCGAATGCGCCCGTTCCTTTCCGTATCACAACCCACGCTTTGGGTTGCTCGCCCGCTCGACGAACGGACGGTCTCGACCAGCCTTCGTCGGCGGCACCGACGATCCGCGTCGGTGGTGTGTCCTCAATAACCTTTGGATGGTAAGAAACAGGCCGATCCTAGCCGACGCCGAAAAGGCACGTCAAGGTCCGCCTCGCTGCGATCTTGCCACCCACGCACGAAGGCGTGGACCTGGCGCCCAGGGCGCGCGGACCGACCGGCGACGTTATGACGGTTCAATCGGCCATCGGCTCGAAATCGGCCTTCGTCGCTCCGCATTCGGGGCAATACCAGTCGTCTTGGATGTCCTCGAACGCCGTGCCCGGCGCGACGCCGTTGTCCGGATCGCCGATCGCCGGATCGTAGACGTGGGCGCACACGAGGCAGCGGTATTTTTTATTCTTCATCGGCATCGTCCCTCGGGAACGGGGGCCCTTATATCCTCGACCCGTCGCGAAGGGTAGCCTCGTGAAAGCCGAGGCTTTGCCACGAGCAGAGCGAGAGGCGCGCGCCTCGGCCTGCACCTCGCCGACAGGCGGCTCGGCGTGTTCCGACGCCGAACGACCTTCAGCCCGGAAACACCTCGCGCAGCGACGCGTCGAGCGCCGCGCACACCTCGTCGACCTGCGCGTCGGTCATGCGCGGGTAGAGCGGGAGCGTGAGCTCGCGCGGGGCGAGCACGTCCGTGCGGGCGAGGTTGTCCCGACGCACGCGCTCGCTGGTGCCGTGGAACGAGAAGGCGTGGATCGGCAGGTAATGCACGCTCGTCTGGATCCCGCGCGCCTTCATCGCGGCCATCACGGCCTCGCGCGGCGCGCCCTCGGGCAGCAGCACGGGCATGATGTGGTAGGCGCTTTCCCCCACCCCGCGCGCCTCGAAGTCGCGGAACGGGACGTGCACGCGGTCGAGCGCGCCGAGGCGATCGCGGTACCGCGTGACGACGGCGCGACGCATGCGGTTGCCCTCCGCGAGGCGGCCGAGCTGCACGAGCCCGATCGCGCTGCGGATCTCGTCGATGCGGTAGTTCTGCCCCGCGAGGACCACGTCGTAGGAAAACGCGTGCCCCTTGTGGCGCTCGAGCGTGAGCGTCGTCATCCCGTGCGATCGCAGGAGCTTGCAGCGCTGGCGAAGCTCCTCGGTCCGCGCGGCGACCGCGCCTCCCTCCCCGGTCGAGAGGTTCTTGTTCGAGAAGAAGCTGTAGCAGCCGACGTCGCCGATCGTCCCGAGGGCGCGGCCCTTCCAGGTCGCCAGCGGCGCGTGCGCCGCGTCCTCGATCACCGCGACGCCGTGCCGCTCGGCGATCGCGAGGATCGCGTCCATGTCGCACGGGTAGCCGGCGTAATGCACGACCGTGATCGCCTTCGTACGCTTCGTGATCTTCCGCTCGACGTCCGCGGGATCGATCGTGAGATCGTCCGGCCCGACGATGTCCGCGAGCACGACGTCCGCGCCCGTCGTCAGCGCGGCGTTCGCCGTCGCCACGAACGTGAGGCTCGGGCAGATCACCTCGTCGCCGGGCCCGGCGCCCACGGCGAGGTAGGCGAGGTGCAGCGCCGCCGTGCAGTTCGTCATGGCGAGCACGCCCGTCGTGCCGAACGCCTCGCCGAGCGCGCGCTCGAAGGCCTGCGTGCGCTCGCCCATCGTGAGCCAGCCGGAGGCCACGACGTCGGCCGCGGCTTGGGCCTCTTCAGGGCCGAAATGAAGGTCGCAGAGGGGAATCTTCCACATGCTCGGATCCGATCAGATCGCGTACTCGTCCGGCCGATAGTCGGCGATGCGCTCGAGGACGTAGACCCACGTCTTCTGGAGCCCTTCTTCGAGGGTCACGCGTGGCTCGTATCCGACGAGCTCCTTGGCCTTGCGTCCATCGGCGAGCAGGAGCTCGACCTCGCTCGCGTCGGGCCGCACGCGCGCGTCGTCCGTCTCCAGGCGCGCCGGTTTGCCCGAGATCACGAAGATGAGCTCGGCGAGCTCGCCCATGGAGATCGTGCGGCCGCTGCCCACGTTGATCACCTGCCCGAGGGCCCGATCACTCGCGCCGACCGCGAGGAACCCCGCCACGGTGTCCTCGACGAAGTTGAGGTCGCGCTTCGGCCGCGTGCTGCCCACGCGCACGACGTCGCGGCCGGCCGCGAGCTGCTTCATCACGCTCGGGATGAACGCGCGCGACGACTGGCGCGGGCCGTACGTGTTGAAGGGGCGGATCGTGGCGACGGGCGTGCCGAACGAGAGGAAATAACTCTCGGCGAGCTTGTCCGCGGCGATCTTCGTCGCCGAGTAGGGCGACTGCCCCGTGAGCGGGTGGGCCTCGTCGATCGGCGCATACCGCGCCGATCCGTACGTCTCGCTCGTCGACGTGTGCACCATGCGGGCGCCGTGCTCGCGCACCGCTTCGAGCACGTTCAACGTGCCCGACACGTTCGTCGCGACGTACTGATGCGGAGCCACGTACGAGTAGGGGATCCCGATCAGCGCGGCGAGGTGGAAGACCACGTCCGCGCCCCGCACGAGCTTGCGCACGCAGGCGGCGTCCTCGACGTTGCCGAGGACGACCTCCACCTGCCCGAGCACGCTCGCGGGGACGCGATCCAGGTGGCCGCGCTGCGAGCTCGACGTGTAGCGGACGAGCGCGCGCACGTTCGCGCCCTCGCGCACGAGGGCCTCCACGAGGTGGCTGCCGATGAAGCCCCCCGCGCCGGTCACGACCACGCGCTTGCCTGCGTAAAACGAGCCCGCTTCCATCACGAGATCCTCGTCGTCACTTGACGATGATGTCGCCGGCCGGCGCGCCCGCGCCCTCGGTCATGCCCTTTTCGCGGTGCACGCAGAGGCCCTGCTTGCAGTAGCTCTCGGGCGTCGGCGAGGCGCACTTGAGCTCGGGCTCCTCGCATTGGCCCTTCTTGTAGTTCTCGGCCATCGGCTTGATCGTGTCGAGCGTCTGCCCGTTCACGGGCTTCGCACAGCCGGGCCACGCGCTCTGCTTGCAGTCGGCGTCGACGTTGCAGTGCTGCGCCTTGTTGAGGAGGTCGAACGCCTCCCCCCGGATCTTGTCGCACTCCTTCGGCTCCATCTTGCTGGAACACCCGAGCGACGAGAAAAGGGACAAGCAAACCAGGGCTCCCAGGGTCACGACGCGCTTCATCGCCTCCGTCCTTTCCGTTTCGAGCCTTGCTACCACGGCTCGACGCGCACGTCTCAGTCGGCCACGGAGGCCGCGCCCGCGCGCGCGCTCGGGAGACCGAAAAAATTACGCCGCGCGACGCCCCCTCGGCCGCTCGCCTGAGCCTCCATCGTGACGTAGCCCGGAAGGAGCATGGAACGGCTGCGCGTCCTCACCCTCAACATCTGGAACAAAAAGGGCCCCTGGGAGCGACGGCTCGAGCTCATCCGCGAAGGGATCCGCCGCCTTTCGCCGGACATCATCGGGCTGCAAGAGGTCATCCTCTACAACGATCGCACGCAGGCCGACGAGATCCGCGAGGGCCTCGGCTACGACGCCGCCTTCGGCATGGCCCACGATCTCGGCGACGGCATACACTTCGGCAACGCCGTGCTCTCGCGCTTCCCGATCGAGAAGCGCGCGGTGCTGCCGCTGCCCACGGCCGGCGACGAGGAGCGGCGGGCGCTCCTCCACGCGCGCATCCGCACGCCCGCGGGGTCCCTCCCGTTTTTCGTCACGCACCTCAACTGGAAGTTCCACGACGGCGTGGCGCGCGAAGCCCAGGTCGTCTCCATCGCCGAGCACGTGATGCACGAAGCCCCGGTCGGCGCGGATCTACCCGCGGTGCTCGTCGGCGACTTCAACGCCGTGTCGCACTCCGCGGAGATGCGATTTCTGCTCGGGCTCCAGTCGCTCGGGGGCAAGAGCGTGCACTTCACCGATTGCTTCGAGCACCTCGGCGCGCCCCCGGGCTACACGTTCGATTCGGAGAACAACCCGTACGCCGCGCTGACGCACGAGTTCCCGCGCCGCATCGATTACATCCTCGTGCGCGGGCCCGAGCTCGGCACGGGCCGCGGCAAGCCGCTCTCGGCACAGGTCGTGATGACCGAGAACCAGGACGACGTCGCGCCCTCCGATCACTACGGCGTGTTCGCGGAGATCAACGTCCGCGAGCTCGGCCCGCGCCTGCACTAGCGCATGAAGGGGACGCCCCGCCGCGCGGGGCTCCGATCACTTGCCCTGGAACGAAGGCTCGCGCTTCTCCATCCAGGCGAGCACGCCCTCCATGCAGTCGGCCGACTGCAGGAGCTTCACCTGCCCGGCCTTCTCGCGATCGAGCGCCTCGTCGATCGTGCTGCCGAGGCTCTTCCGGACGGCGCTCTTGATCTCGGCGTACGCGAGCGGCGGGCCCTTCGCGAGGCGCGCGGCGAGCTTCATCGTCTCGCCGCGGAGCTCGGCCGACGGGAGGACGTGGTTCGCGAGGCCGAGCGAGACGGCGTGATCGGCCGTGATGCGATCGCCCGTCAGCATGATCTCCATCGCGCGCCCGAGGCCGACGAGGCGCGGGAGCCAGAACGAACCGCCGCCGTCCGGCATGAGCCCGATCTTCACGAAGCGCTCCTCCAAGTAGGCATCTTGGCCGAGCATCCGGAGATCACACGCGAGCGCGAGATCACAGCCGAAGCCGACGGCCGGGCCCTCGACCATCGCGACGAACGGCTTCGGCGCGTTCACGATCGCGCGAATGATCCCGTGGTAGCGATCCATGATCGCGTCGAGCCCCCCCGCGGCCTGCAGGCTGCCCATCGCGTTCTTGAGATCGGCGCCCGCGCAGAACGCGCCGCCCGCGCCCGTCAGCACCACCGCGCGCACCGACGCGTCTGCGCCGAGCCGCGGCAACGTCTCGAGGAGCGCGCCGAGGAGCTCCGTGTCGAGCGCGTTCTTCGCCCGGGGCCTGTTCATTGTGACGACGGCGACGGGGCCTTCGTGCTCGACCAAGAGGACCTGTTCGGACATGCGCTTTACCTACCCGATTTCTTGGACTCCTCCCAGTAGACGTCGAGCTCCTGCAACGTGAGGTGATCCTCCCCGCCCGGCTCGGGCCATCCGCCGTGGCGCTCGCGGACGCGGGCTTCGACGTGATCGAAGCGGCGCGTGAACTTGTCGATCGTGCGGCGCAGCGCGCTCTCGGCGTCCACGTTCACGTGCCGCGCGAGGTTCACCAGCGCGAAGAGCGCGTCGCCGAGCTCCGCCTCGATCTCCCCGGCGTCGCCGGTCGCGATCGCCTCGTCGAGCTCGCGGATCTCCTCGGCCACCTTGGCCCGTGATCCCGCGACGTCCGGCCAATCGAAGCCCACGCGCGCGACCTTCTCCCCGATGCGCTGCGCCCGCACGAGCGCCGGCAAGCTGCGCGGCACACCTGAAAGGATCCCCTGCTTGGGCTTATCCGCGCGCTCCTTCGCCTTGATGAGCTCCCAGTTGCGCAAGACCTCGTCCGCGTCCTCGACCGTCGTGTCCGCGAAGACGTGCGGGTGCCGCCGCACGAGCTTCTCGCAGATCGCAGCGACCACGTCGTCCGGACCAAACGCCCCCTCCGCGCGCCCGAGCTCCGCCTGGAAGACGACCTGCAGGAGCAGATCCCCGAGCTCGCCGCGGAGCTCGCCGCGATCGCCCGCGTCGATCGCGTCGATCACCTCGCACGCCTCTTCGAGCACGTACTTGCGCAGCGTCTCGAACGATTGCTTTCTGTCCCACGGGCAGCCGTCCGGCGCGAGCAGGCGTTGCATGAGCTCGACGAGGCGAGGGAAGGTCTGACCACGCTGCTCGACGAGCGGGGGGACGACGACGGGATCAAAAGGCCTGGCCATGACGAACCCGTAGCACGCGGGGCCCGCGCCGGCCGTCCCCCTTCCCTCGCCCGCGAAGGCCCGAGGCCGGTTACCATGCCGCGCGTGAGCGCCTCGAAACGACCTTCGTCCGCGCCGGCACGCCCGTGGCGCTGGGCTGTCCTCCTCGGCCTCGTCGCCCAGGCCGCGTTTCTCTTCTACCGAACGAGCCAGGAGGAGGAGCGCGCCTGGGACCCGTCGAGAATGACAAACCCGGCCTCCCCTTCACCGGGGATCCAGGATCGGGGCATGCTCGGCACGCGCGCGCCGGTGCAGCCCGGGGATCTCGTGGTCTCGCAAGGCAAGGGCCTCATCGCGGGCCTCGCGACCGACGGGAAACGTGTCTACTTCAGCGAATCGCTGCTCGGGCAGCGGATCCTCTCGGTCCCCGTGGCGGGCGGCGCGGAGACCCAGCTCGGATCGGGGCGTATGCCGCTCGACGTCGCGCTCGCGAAGGACGTGCTCGTCGTCATGGACGGGGGCGCTCTCTCGGTCGACGGGCAAGGTACGATCACGGCTTTCCCGCTCGACGGATCGGGCGAGCCGCGCGTGCTCGCCTCGAGGATCGTGAACCCGGCCGCGATGGCGATCTCTGCGACCCACGTGTACTGGCTCGACGGGGGCAACGTGGATCGCGACTACGTCGACGGCTTCGTGGCGAGCGCGCCGCTCGCGGGTGGAGCGCACAAGGTGCTCGCGGCGGGCGAGCGCCAGCCGCGCGGGCTCGCCGTGGACGCGACGCACGTGTACTGGGCGCGGCGCGACGTGTACCAGCAGGGCGAGGTCGTGCGGATGCCGATCGCGGGGGGCCCGATCGAGGTCGTTTCCCCCGGCCAGGATTGGGTCAAACGCATCACGATCGTCGGCACGGACGTGTACTGGATCTCCGCGAAGGATCTCGAAGGGACACGCGGCACCGTGCGAAAGGCGCCCGTCAAAGGCGGCCCTGCGCTCGACGTGGCGCTCGCCGACACCAGCATGTGCGGGATGGCGATCGACGGCGACGCGGTCTACTGGACGGATCCGGGCAACGTCGACGGAGCGGGCGCGCGCACGGGCGGGCGTATCCTGAAGCAGCGCCTCACGGGCGGCGGCGATCCGATCGTCCTCGCGAGCGGGCAGGATCGGCCGTGTTACATCGCGGTCGACGCGACGCACGTCTACTTCAGTACGCGGAGCCTGGAGCGGGTGAAACGGGCCCCGAAGGACATTGCCTCGGTGCCCTGAGCCGCCCCTCCCCCGCGCGGGTTGAGCATGGGTCTCATCGGAAGCCGCCGCGCCGGGGCGCTGCCCCGGGCCCCGCGGGGGCTCTTCGCCCCTCGACCCGAACCAGGGCCAGCCCTGGACCCTTTGGGGAAGAACTGCGCGATGCGCAGTTCTTCCCACAGGCCGTTGGGACCACGTTGCCGGCTGAACCGTCAGCGCTGCCGTCTTGGCTTTCGGGGTCGCTCGTGGTCTTGACTCGGCCCGTTCGATGAACTGCGCGATGCGCAGTTCATCGACCCTCGGTCCAGCGCGGGCGCTGGTCCGGGTCCCGGGGCGGATAGCCCCGGGTGGGGCCTGGGGCAACGCCCCAGCGAAGCGCTTCCCAGATGAAACCCATGGTCAGCCCGCGCGGGAGAGGGGCCGGGGGGTGAGGGCTCTACAGCGTCTTGGCCAGCTCGGCGGCGTGCCCGACGGCCGCATCGAGCGCATCTTTCGCGACCTTCGGGCCCATGAGGCCCATCGGCTCGGCGATGATCTCGTGGAACGGGCCGAGGCCCATGAGCCCGAGGATCGTCTTCAGGTAGGGGACCTGAAAGTCCCAGGACGCGAACGGCGATCCCGGCGGATAGGCGCCGTCGCGCGAGACGAGCAGGACGACGGGGCGCCCGCCGAGCAGGCCCTTGAACTCGCCCTTCTGGACCTCGAACGTCAGGCGCGCCTGCACGACCGCGTCGATCCAGCGCTTGAGCTGCCACGGGATCGAGAGGTTCCACATGGGCGTGGAGAGCACGATCAGGTTCGCCTGGTGGAGCTGATCGGTCCACCGGCTGAGCGCGTTCCAGCGCGTGGCCATTTCCTCGTCGAGGTTGCCCTCGCCGTACAGCATCTCGAACTTGGTCTGGACGTCCCACTCGTCCCAGGCCGGCAGCTTCTCCGCGTCCTTCACGAGGTCGACCTCGACGCGGTGCGCGTCGGGGTTCTTCTCCAGGTATGCGCTGAAAAACGCATCACGAAGCTTGCGCGTCCGCGAGCGCTCGGCCCGCGGAAGCGCGAACAAGTCCAGCACGATCCCCATGACGTTTTTCTCTTCCCCTTGTTCGCGAGATTCGCGAGGCGGGCCCGACGGTCAGGCGACGGCCGCCCACTCGACGTCGAACTCGAGCTGCGATCCTTGCGCGCCGGACGTGCTCCGGAGCCCTCGCGCGAGGTTGCGTACGCCCGCGAGCAGCGGCTCGTTCGACGTGGAGAGCCACGCGCCGCCGATCGCGACCTGCCCGTCGATGTGCACGCGGAAGCTCACCTTCTCGCGCGCCGCCGAGATCTCGAACGTGCCGGCGCCGCGCGTGAGCGCGAAGCGGGCCAGGTCCGAGACGGCCGACTGCAGGAGCATGCCTCGGTTCCACTCCATCCCGAGGTAGACGCAGAGGTACCGGACGTAGTTGCGCAGCGTGATGACCGAAATATCGTCCTTCACGACGACCGTCTTCATCGGCTTCGGCACCGCGCCCATCTCGCGGAGCAGCTTGCGCTCGAGCTCGGTGGCCTCTTCCACGCTGAGCTCGCGGAGGTTGCGCACGAGGAAGCTGATCAGGCTCGCCTTGCCTTCGGAATCCAGCGCGTCGACGTCCTTGTCGGCACGCGCTCCCAGTACCTCCACAGCGGCGTCGAGAGACGAAGCATCGACGTACTTCGTCGCCACTCGCCGCGCTGCCTGGGAAAAGCTGACACCCATGGTGTACTCCCTAGGTCCGTTCTATTTCGGGATTCAACGAGGCTACGACAGATCCCCTCCCCGGTAAAGCAAACGGGCTCCTCTATCCGTCCCGGCCGTTTCGACGACGGTCCCGTTCCGTAAGGCGACCCTGTCCTCGCGGCAACTCTTGTTCGCTCCCTTGCCGCTCCGTCTCGCGCGCACTAACCACGACGCCATCGTGAAGCCCGCCGCCCCCCTCCATCCCATCGCGCGCCTCCCCGAAGAATGGCGCGACGCGCTCGCCCAGCGCGGCGAGCGGGCCTTCGCGGCCAAGCAGATCTTCAACTGGATTCACCGCCACGGCGTCGTCGACCCCGCCGCGATGACCAACGTGTCCGCGCGCCTGCGCGCCGCACTCGCCGAGGAAGGGCTCGGATCGATCGCCGAGATCGTGCACGTCCACCGCTCGGCCGACGGCACGCGCAAGCTCGTCGTGCGCTTGAAGGACGGCGCCACGATCGAGACCGTCCTCTTGCCCGCCGTGAGTGGTCCGGGGGCGCGTCCGGAGCCCGAGATCGACGCCGACGCGGCCGCCGCATACGACGACGAGGACGAAGAGGACGACCCGACCACGGAGGAGGCCTTCCGCGGGAAAACCCGCGTGACCCAGTGCATCTCCACGCAGGTCGGCTGCGCGATGGGGTGCGTGTTCTGCGCGAGCGGCGTGGCCGGGTGGAAACGGCACCTCGGGCCGGAGGAGATCGTCGCGCAGATCCTGCTCGGGCGCGCGCTGCTCGACGAGGGCGAGGCGCTGCGGAATGTCGTGTTCATGGGCATGGGCGAGCCGCTGCACAATTACGACGGCACGGCCCGCGCGTTGCGGCTGCTCACGCACCCCGACGGGATCGCGCTCTCCACGCGCCGCGTGACCGTCTCGACCTCGGGCCTCGTCCCGGAGATCGCGCGGCTCGGGCGTGATTTCAACGGGCAGATCGCGCTCGCGATCTCGCTGCACGCGGCCGACGACGAGAGCCGCTCGGCGCTGATGCCCATCAACAAGAAGTACCCGCTCGCGGAGCTGCTCGCGGCGCTCAAGGCCTACCCGATGCAGCGGCGAAGGCGCATCACGATCGAGTACACGCTCGTCTCCGGGAAAAACGACGACGTGGCCGAGGCGCAGAAGCTCGCGCGGCTGCTCCGGGGCATGCCGGTGAAGATCAATTTGATCCCGATGAACCCGATCGAGGCATCGACGCTCGGGCCCCCCGACATGGCGCGTGTCTTCGCGTTCCAGAAGGCCCTCGTGGGCTCGGGTTACTCGTGCTTCATCCGACGCCGGCGCGGGGACGATGTCTCGGCTGCATGCGGGCAACTCGTGTTGCTCGGGGCGAAGCCGAAGGTCAAGGCATTCAGGAACTCGGCGTCGTAGGCGTCGTAGATCGAGCGACCGCGCTTGACGTCCCACGGTCCCACGCGCACATCGCTGGGACCGTGTTCGAAAAGATCCTCATCGCCAACCGCGGCGAGATTGCCTGCCGCGTCGCCCGCACCTGCAAACGCCTCGGAATTGCTGTCGTCGCCGTCTATTCGGACGCCGACGCGAACGCCCCGCACGTCCGCATGGCCGACGAGGCCGTGCGGATCGGACCGCCGCCCGTCAAGGACAGCTACCTCTCGATGGACGCGGTCATCGCCGCGGCCAAGCAGACCGGCGCGCGCGCGATCCACCCCGGCTACGGCCTGCTCAGCGAGAAAGAGGCCTTCTGCCGCGCCGTGAACGACGCTGGCATCGTCTTCATCGGCCCGCGCCCCGAGGCCCTCGACGCGTTCGGCGACAAGATCAAGGCGCGCGAGGTGGCCAAACGCGTGGGCGTCTCGCCGCCGCCGGGCACGGACGGGCCCATCAGCGCGGACAACGTCGAGTTCGCCACGCGCGAGGCCGAGCGCATCGGCCTGCCGATCCTGGTCAAGGCCGCGGGCGGCGGCGGCGGCATCGGGATGCAGATCGTCGAGGACCTCGGAAAACTCCCGCGTGCCCTCACGGCTTGCTCGGATCGTGGCAAGAGCGCGTTCGGCGACGCGCGTGTCTACCTCGAGCGGTACATGCGCGCGCCCAAGCACATCGAGGTGCAGATCCTGGCCGACACGCACGGGAACGTGGTCGCGCTCGGCGAGCGCGAGTGCAGCGTGCAGCGCCGGCACCAGAAGATCGTGGAGGAGAGCCCCTCGCCGGCCCCGTTTTTCCAGGGCGAGGCGGGCGAGGCCAAACGGAAGGATCTCTTCGAGCAGGCCAAGCGGATCGTGCGCAGCGTGGGGTACGTCGGCGCCGGCACGGTCGAGTTCGTCGCATCGGGCGACGGCGAAATTTTCTTCCTGGAGGTCAACGCGCGGCTCCAGGTCGAGCACTGCGTGACCGAGATGGTCTGGGGGATCGACCTCGTGGAGCAGCAGATCCGCGTCGCCGCCGGGGAGCGCCTCGCGCCCGAGGTGCTCGCGGCCGAGGCGCGAGGGCATTCGATCGAGGCGCGCGTGTACGCCGAGGATCCTGCGAAAAAGTTCGCCCCGCAGCCCGGGCGCATCGCCAAGCTCGTGTGGGCGCCGGCGGGCGGGGATTTGCGGATCGAGACCGGGGTCGAGGAGGGCTCGGAGGTCACGCCCTTCTACGATCCGATGATCGCCAAGATCGTCGCGTCCGGCCCGAGCCGCGCCGCGGCGATCGCCCGGCTCGACGAGGCGCTCGCCCTGACCACGCTCGAGCTCGTGGGGCCCGCGGGGCCGGCGGCGACGAACCTGCCCTTCCTCCGCCAGGTGCTCGCGTCGGAGGCGTTCGTGGGCGGCCGGTACGACACGCTCTTCGCGGAGGCGCTCGCGAAAGAGAAGCGGTGATACAACTGTCGGCACGATGACCGACCTCCTCCTGCGCGCCCAACGCTGGCTCGAAGCCGACCCCGATCCTGACACCCGCGCCGAGCTCGCCCGCCTGACGGAGCTCGCCTCTTCCGCCGAAGATCCGGCGCAGAAGGCGAGCGCGCTGCGGGAGCTCGGCGAGCGCTTTGCGGGCCCGCTCGAGTTCGGCACGGCGGGGCTTCGAGGCGTCATCGGCGCGGGCGAGACGCGCATGAACCGCGCGGTCGTGCTCCGGACGTCGGCCGGGCTCGCGCGGTATCTCCTCGCGGCGGACGAGGCTGCGGCGCGCGCGCGGGGGGTCGTGATCGGGTACGACGGCCGGCGGATGAGCCGCGAGTTCGCCGAGGACACCGCGTGCACCCTCGCTGCGGCCGGCGTCCCGGCGATCCTCTCGCCGATCCCCTGCCCCACGCCCGTCACGGCGTATGCGGCGACTGAACTCGGGGCCGTGGCGGGCGTCATGATCACGGCCAGCCATAACCCGCCCGAGTACAACGGCTACAAGGTCTACTGGGGCAACGGCGCGCAGATCATCCCGCCGCACGACAAGGGCATCGCGGCCGCGATCGATGCCTCCCCGGCGGCGAAGGACGTGCCGCGGATGGACCTCGACGAGGCCCGCGCGAAGGGGCTCGTTCGTTCGTTCCCGAACGACCTCGACGATCGGTATCTCGCCGCGATCGCTGCGCTCTCGGTGCGGGGCGACGGGGATCGTTCGCTCTCGATCGTGTACACGCCGCTGCATGGCGTGGGGAACCGGCTCGTGCGGGCGGCGCTCGCGGCGGCGGGGTATTCCCGGGTCACGACCGTGCCCGAGCAGGCGGAGCCGGACGGCGCGTTCCCGACGGTCGCGTTCCCGAACCCCGAGGAGAAGGGCGCGATGGATCTCTCCTTCGCGCTCGCGGCGCGTGAGGGTGCGACGCTCATCCTGGCGAACGATCCCGACGTCGATCGCCTCGCCGTCGCCGTGCGCCGCCCCGAGGGCGGGTACACGCAGCTCACGGGCAACCAGGTCGGCACGTTGCTCGGCCATTACCTGCTCACGCGCACGCCGGCTTGTTTGTCGGACGATGCCCCTGTCGAGGATGCTCCGAAGAAGCTCGTGATCGCGTCGATCGTCTCGTCGCCCATGCTCGGCGCGATCGCGCGCGCGCATGGGGTCCGGTACGAGGAGACGTTGACCGGCTTCAAGTGGATCGCGAATCGCGCGATGGATCTCGAACGTGCGGAGGGCGCGGCGTTCGTCTTCGGGTACGAGGAGGCGCTCGGGTACACGGTGGGCACGCTCGTGCGTGACAAGGATGGCATCGGCGCGGCGCTCCTCTTTGCTGAGCTTGCGAGCGTGATCCAGGCCGGTGGCAAGAGCGTGCTCGACGAGCTCGAAGCCCTCTCGCGCCGGTATGGCCTCTACGCGAGCGGGCAGCGCTCGGTGACTTTGCCTGGCACCGAGGGCATAACGCAGATTCAGGCTGCGATGGATCGGCTGCGTGCGTCGAAGCCCTCGCGCGTGGGTGCGCTCGCTGTGCTTGCGCTCTCGGATTTCCAGGCGCAGGTCCGCACGCTCCCGGATGGGCGGACCGAGCCGCTCACGCTCCCGAAGAGCAACATGATCGCGCTGGATCTCGAGGGGGGGAGCCGCATCATCGCGCGGCCGAGCGGGACCGAGCCCAAGATCAAGTTCTACTTCGACATCCGTGAGCCCATCACGCCGGGCGAGGCGCTCTCTGCGGCCGAAGGGCGCGCGAAGACGCGCATGAGCGAGCTCGAAACGGCGCTCTCCGCGATCGTCGGCATCTGAGCGGTGTTGGCGCATCGATCACCTCGTGGTCGATGCGCACGAGCCCTCGCGTGGTCCGGGACAAGACCCGGCGCGGCGGCCCGCATGCAGATCCATGCTCGGGCAAGCGGCGGAGCGAGCGGGCGAGATCCGGACGCCGGCCGGACATGTGCCCTCTGCCGCCTTCGGTGCGTGTTCGGCAGCGCAACCGATGCTTCCGCTGGGTGACCGTCCGAGGGACGTTGCCTGCCCCCTGACGTCGACTTGGATCCTTTCGGGTCGTCCTCCGTGACAAGGCCCGTCGAGGGCTGACGCGCGATGCCTGGCGGCTCGACAAGGCCCCTCGGCCGCCTCCGGCCCTTGTCTCGCGGCTCGACCTTCCACGGGGAACACGCCTCGCCATGTGTCTGGCGGCGAGACGCTTGCCCTTCTGCGCGGACGAACCTTGTCCGACTTCGTGACCGATGCCCTGTGGCGGAGCCGTGACTTGTCACGACGCAGAACAGACGAGCACGAGGACCGATGTCGCCTGCCGACAACGCGCAGAAGCAACGGCTCGGTGAGAACCTATCGAAGCCGAGCGCCTCGCGGACCTCGCCGTCTCCCCCTGGGCCTCGGTCCGCGCTGCGCTCTTCGTTGGCGGCCTCGTCACCCGCCTTGTCCACGCCGCGGCCTTCGCTGGCAGACTCCTCACCCACCTTGTCCGCGCCCGTTCGATGAACTGCGCATCGCGCAGTTCATCGACCCTGGGTCCAGCCCCTGGCTGGTCCGGGTCCAGGGGTGGACAACCCCTGGTCGGGGCCCGGGGTGAAACCCCGGCGCTCCCCTCCCCCCCACCTCATCGCTTCGGCGTCGGCCCGAAGAAGCTCACACCACGCAGGTTCTCGTCGATGCGGAGCGGGTGCTGCATCGGTGGGAAGACGCGTTGCTCGCAGTCGTGGTGCTCGCAGAGCCTGCAGGTGACGCCGACGGGGACGAGGGCTTCGTGGCTCTCCACGTCGACGCCGTCGGAGTAGACGAGTTCTTTGGCGAACCTTGCTTCGCAACCGATGCTCACGGAGAGCATTGAGTGGGGGGCGTGGTAGCCGCCTCGATCGTTGCGTACGGTCCTTGCGATGCAGAAGTACCTTGTCCCGTCGGTCATGCGGGAGAGCTGCACCCGGATCATGCCTGGGGTCAGGAAGGCTGTGTGGACGGCCCAGCGGGGGCAGGCTCCGTTGAAGCGGGCGAAGCGGATGCCTGAGCCGCTGAAGCGTTTGGAGATGTTGCCGGCGATGTCGATGCGTAGGAAGTGGAAGGGCACGCCTTCTGCGCTTGGGCGGCGCAGGGTGGTCAACCGGTGGCAGACTTGCTCGAAGCTCGTGCCGAAGCGGTGGGCCAAAAGCTCGATGTCGTATCGCTCGGCGCGCGCGGCCTCGTAGAACGGCACGTAGGGCATGAGCAGCGCGGCGGCGAAGTAGTTTGCGAGGGCGACGCGGGCGAGGGCGCGGGATTCGGGGTTGGAGAGACCGCTCTCGCTTTCGAGCAGCTTGTCGATGGTGTCGCTTGCCGCGAGTAGACCGATCTGGTGTGCGAGCTGGAAGCGCCGGCTGCGCGGCGGCAGGAGCTCGGACAGGCTGAGGCGCCTTGCTTCGCGATCGTAGCGGCGCATGGCTTTGCGTTCGTCGGCCACGTGCAGCAGGCGGACTTCGACGCCGTGCTCTTGATCGAGGTGGCGTACGAGGGAACGGTAGACGTCGTCGGATTCGAGCCGGCTGCGGGCGCGGACTTCGTCGGCGGCGTCTTCGAGGGTGGGGAAGTGGTTCATGTGCCGCTGGATCAGGTCGTTGACCTCTTCCGTGGGCAATCGCGTGGGCTCCATGCCGGCCACGCCCTCGCCGCCTTCGAGTCGCTCGGAGAGGGTTTCGGCGGATTCTCGGGTATCGCGATAGGCGCGATAGAGGGAGATCACGGCTTTTGCGAGGGCGGGTGAGCTTCCTGCGAGCTCCTTCAGATCGCTCGTCGTCACGTTGTGGTTGTCGAAGAGGGGATCGCCGAAGGCTTCGCGCAGGTCGGAGACGATCGAGGCGTCTCCGCTTGTCCCGAACGTGGACAGGTCGAGTTCGAAGAGCTGCGCCAGCTTGATGAGCATGGGCGCTGTGAGGGGGCGCCGGTTGTTCTCGATCAGGTTGAGGTAGCTCGGGGAGATCCCCAGCCGGTCGGCGAGTTGGCCTTGCGTCATGTTTTCGCGTCGACGCAGTGCCCTCACCTTTCCGCCCAGCATCGTATTTTCGGCCATAGCGCAAAGCGGCGGAGCTCTTGCGGTTTGCTCGGTGACCGCCAAGGGGAGTTTACAATCTTTACAAGCGTGACCGCAAGTCAAACGTTGGAACCATACATACGTAACATCATGAATTTGTTTCGTTCATTGACGACAGAAGGCAAAGACCAAATAGTTCTTATGTCACGACGCGCAGCGTTGGACGCGGAGCGTTGAGCCATGCACGGAACCTCCTCGCAGGTCGCCATCCTCGGTACGAAATCCCCCTCCCAGGACGATGTGCTCACGCCCGAGGCGCTTCGCTTCGTGGCCGAGCTCACGCGCACCTTTCGCGGGCGCATCGACGCGCTCCTCGCCCGACGAGCCGAGCGGCGCGCGCGCTTCCGCGCCGGCGAACGCCCCGAATTCCTCGAAGAGACGGCCGAGCTCCGCGCCGCCCCTTGGTCCGTCGCGGCCATCCCCGACGACATCCAGGATCGCCGCGTCGAGATCACCGGCCCCGTCGACCGGAAGATGATCATCAATGCCCTGAACTCCGGCGCGAACGTGTTCATGGCCGACTTCGAAGACGCGACGTCGCCGACATTCGCGAACCTCGTCGAAGGGCAAAAAAATCTCGCCGACGCCGTGCGCGGCACGATCGGCTACGTCGATCCCACGTCGGGCAAGTCGTACACGCTCGGCGAGCGAACGGCCGTCCTCTTCGTTCGACCGCGTGGGCTGCATCTGCCGGAGAAACACGTGCTCGTGGACGGTCTGCCCGTGCCCGGGTCGCTCTTCGATTTCGGCGTGTACTTCTTTCACAACGCCTGCGCCCTCGTGGAGCGCGGCAAGCGCCCCTATTTCTACCTGCCGAAGCTCGAGAGCCACCTCGAGGCGCGCCTCTGGAACGACGTCTTTTTGCGCGCGCAGGCCGAGATGGATCTGCCGCCCGGCACCCTTCGCGCCACCGTGCTCATCGAGACGCTGCCCGCTGCGTTCGAGATGGACGAGATCCTCTACGAGCTGCGCGAGCACTCGGCCGGGCTGAACTGCGGCCGCTGGGACTACATTTTCAGCTTCATCAAGAAGCTCGGAGCGGACCCGGCATTCATCCTGCCAGACCGTGGCCTCATCACGATGGATCGTCCGTTCCTGAAGGCCTACACGGACCTCGTCGTCAAGACGTGCCACCGCCGCGGCGCCCACGCGATGGGCGGAATGGCCGCGCAGATCCCGATCAAAGGCGACGAGGCGCGCGGACGTGCCGCCCTGGACAAGGTCCGAGCAGACAAACTCCGCGAGGTGCACGCGGGACACGACGGGACGTGGGTCGCGCACCCGGGGCTCGTGCCGATCGCGCGGCAGATCTTCGACGCGCACATGGACGGACCGAACCAGCTCGACGTGAAGCGCGAAGACGTGCGGGTCCTCGCGGAGGATCTGCTGCGTGTCCCCGACGGTCCGCGCACGGAGGCAGGGCTGCGGCACAACATCAAGGTCGGCATCCTCTACATCGAGGCATGGCTACGCGGCGTGGGATGCGTGCCGCTCTACGACCTGATGGAGGACGCCGCGACGGCCGAGATCTGCCGCGCGCAGGTCTGGCAGTGGCACCACCACGGCGTGTCCGTCGAGGGCACGCCGCTCGATCACGCGCGGCTCATCCGGACGATCGACGAGACGATGGAAGAGCTCGCGAAAGAGCGCGGCGCCGAGGCCTTCGCCCACGGTCGCTTCGAGGAGGCCCGCGAGCTCTTCACGACGCTGAGCACCTCGGACGATCTCGAGGAGTTCCTCACGCTGCCCGCGTACGAACGTCTCCTCGCCCTGTCTTCCAGGTTGGCGGGGGAAACCGACACGTCGCCCGTCGCTGCATGAACCGCTGAAGGAGAGAGACCCATGTCCGTCGCGTACCCGCTGCCCGTTCGATCGTCCGCCGTCCCTAGCACTGGCCTCGTGCCGAACCGCTGGGAGGGCATCGCCCGTCCGTACACGGAGGCCGACGTCGAGCGGCTACGCGGCTCGTTCCACATCGAGCACACGATCGCGAAGCTCGGCGCGCAGCGGCTCTGGGAGCTCCTGCACACCGAGGACTACGTGGCAGCGCTCGGCGCCCTGACGGGCAACCAGGCCATGCAGCAGGTGCGCGCCGGGCTGAAGGCGATCTACCTGAGCGGCTGGCAGGTCGCAGCGGACGCGAACCTCTCCGGCGAGATGTACCCGGATCAAAGTCTCTACCCGGCGAACAGCGTCCCGAGCGTGGTGCGCCGGATCAACCAAGCCCTGCTCCGCGCCGACCAGATCGAGCACGCCGAGGGCAAACGCGAGCGGCACTGGCTCGCGCCGATCGTGGCCGACGCAGAGGCCGGCTTCGGCGGTCCGCTGAACGCCTTCGAGCTGATGAAGGGGATGATCGAGGCCGGCGCCGCAGGCGTGCATTTCGAGGACCAGCTCGCCTCGGAGAAGAAGTGCGGCCACATGGGCGGCAAGGTGCTGGTGCCAACGAGCCAGTTCATCCGGACGCTCGTGGCCGCGCGGCTCGCGTCGGACGTGATGGGCGTGCCGACGCTCCTCGTGGCCCGCACGGACGCCGACAGCGCGAAGCTGCTGACGAGCGACGTGGATCCGCGGGATCGTCCGTTCCTGACGGGGCAACGCACGCCCGAGGGGTTCTTCCAGTTCAAGGGCGGGCTCGACGCCGCGATCGCGCGCGCGCTCGCCTACGCGCCCTACGCGGACATGATCTGGTGCGAGACGAGCACGCCGGACCTCGACGAAGCGCGCAAGTTCGCCGAGGGCGTGCACGAAAAGTTCCCGGGCAAGCTGCTCGCCTACAACTGCTCGCCGTCGTTCAACTGGAAGAAGAACCTCGACGATCTGACGATCGCGAAGTTCCAGCGCGAGCTCGGCGCGATGGGCTACAAGTTCCAGTTCGTCACGCTGGCCGGCTTCCACGCGCTGAACCACGGGATGTACGAGCTCGCCCGCGAGTACAAGGTGCGCGGCATGAGCGCCTACTCGGAGCTGCAACAAGCCGAGTTCGCCGCCGAGAAGGCCGGCTACACGGCCACGCGCCACCAGCGCGAGGTGGGCACGGGTTATTTCGATCAGGTCGCGCAGGTCGTCTCGGGTGGCCTCGCCTCGACCCTCGCGCTGAACGAGTCGACGGAGGCCCACCAGTTTTAGAGCGGTGCGACGGGGTTTCACCCCGGACCCCGACCAGGGGTTGTCCACCCCTGGACCCGGACCAGGCACGGCCTGGACCGAGGGTGCAAAGGCCGCGATGCGGCCTTTGCAACGGGCGGTCAGAGATCGATCTGGTGCACGTCGCCGAGCGGCTCGCCCAGGAATCGCTCGGCGACCGTGGAGAAGCTCTTCGGGAGGTCCGTCACGAAGAGCTCGAGCTTGCCCCGCGAAGTCCGCGACGTGTGTTGTCCGCGCTCGGCGAGGAACGCCGAGACGTCGTCCGCCGTCGCCGACGCGCTGTCCACAATCGGAATCGGCTTGCCCGCAAGCAAGGCCGCCTCCGCCTCGATCACCTGCTGGAGCAGGGGGAAATGCGTGCATCCAAGGACCACGCAGCGCGCCCCCGCGCGCACGAGGGGTTCGAGGTAACGCTGCGAGACGAGCCGCGGCACCTCCCCTTCGAGCCACCCCTCCTCCGCCAGCGAGACGAGCAGCGGCGCAGGCTGGCCAAACACCTCGGTCCGCGTGGAGAGCGAAGCCACCGCACGCGGATACGCGCCCGAGGTGATCGTGCCGGTCGTGCCGAGCACCCCCACCGCCCCGCCCTCCGCCGCCGCCACCGCCGCCCGCGCGCCCGGCACGATCACGCCAAGCACGGGCCTATCGAGCTCGACGCGCAACATGTCGAGCGCGACGGCGCTCACGGTGTTGCACGCGACCACGATCGCCTTCACGCCGCGATTCACGAGGACCCGCGCGCACCCGAGCGCATACCGCACGACCGTCTCCGCCGATCGCGTGCCGTAAGGCACACGCGCCGTGTCGCCGAGGTAAACGATGTCCTCCGCGGGGCAGCGCGCACGAAGCGCGCGCACGACGGTCAACCCACCGAGGCCGGAGTCGAAGACGCCAAGCGGCGCATCGGGATCCAGGTGCGAGGTCGTCACGAGACCTCGATGCGATACAGGCGCGGCGGCGCGGCGAAGAGGCCCTCCGCGCGCATCCGTTCGAGCGCAGCCGTCACGTTCCCTTCCCGCGCCACGTGGGTGAGGACCACGATGTCCACAGGATCCCCCGGCGTCGCAGGGCGCTCCGGCTGCACCATCTGCTCCAAGCTCACGCCAAGCTCCCCGAGCCCGCCCGCAATCCGCGCCATGAGCCCCGGCCGCTCCGGCGCCGAGAGGCGCAGGTAATACCGCGTCTCGATGTCCTCCTGAGGCTTCAGCGGGCGCGGCTCCATCGCAATGCCCCGCGTGAGCAGCCCCGACGCGCCGGCCACGATCGAGCGCCCGACGTCGAGGATGTCGCTCACCACGCTCACGGCCGTCGGCAGATCCCCAGCGCCGCGGCCATAAAGCATGCACGGGCCAAGCGCGCGGCCTTCGAGCAGGATCGCGTTCAAGACGCCCGACACGTTCGCGAGCACGCTCGTCTTCGGGATGAGCGTCGGGTGGACACGGAGCTCGATCGCGTCGCCGAAATCACGGCCGATCGCGAGGTGCTTGATCACGTAGCCGAAGCGCTCGGCATACCGATGATCCCGCTCCTCGATGCCCTCGATCCCCTCGACGTGGAGCGCGCTCGCCGGGACACGCGCGCCGAAGGCCAGCATCGCCAGCACGCAGAGCTTGTGCGCGGCGTCGTGGCCGCCCGTGTCGAGCGAGGGATCGGCCTCGGCATACCCCTTCGCCTGGGCCTCGCGCACCGCCGCGTCGAGGCCGAGCCCGCCCTCGCGCATGCGCCCGAGCACGTAGTTGCAGGTGCCGTTGACGATGCCCGCGAGCCGCTCGACCCAGTCGCTCGCGAACGCCTCGCGCAGGGTGCGGATGATGGGGATGCCGCCGCCGACGGCGCCCTCGAACGCGAGATCGGTCCCGCGCGCAATCGCGAGGTCGACGAGGCGCGGCCCATGCTTGGCCAGGAGCAGCTTGTTCGCCGTGACGACGCCTTTCCCCGCCGAGATCGCGCGCTCCACGAGCTCGAGCGCGGCCCCCTCGCCGCCCATCACCTCGACGACGACGTCGATCTCCGGGTCGTCGACGACGTCCTCGGGGCGCGTCGTGATCCAGCGCGGATCACAGGCCGCGACGCGCTCTTTCGCGGGATCACGGACGAGCACCCGGCGCACTTCGAGCGGCGCGCCGACCCGGCCTTCGAGCCACCGCGCGTTCGCCGCGCAAAGCTCGAGCACGCCGCCGCCCACCGTGCCACACCCGAGCAGGCCGAGTCGGATCGATCCACGCCGCGGAGACGTCGTCGAGGGGTCCTCGGCGTTCGCAGGGCCACGCATGGGCGCGGAGCTTAGCAGGGCCCGGCCCGCGTCAAAGAAAGCCGCAGAGCCGTGATTCAGGCCCCGCGATTGCCGCTTCTCCCGCGCGCGCTCCCCCCCTACACTTCGCAGCCATGGCCGCCGAAACGAAGGGCTTCATGAAGGGTGGGATGAACTTCAACGTGGGCGAAGAGAGCCCCGAGCAAATGGAGCAGGTCGAGGGGCCGCTCCTGCCGCTCCGCGTGCTCGTCGTCGCGGATCTCTTGCCGCGCGACGAGCACAACGCCGGCGCCAGCGCGCCCGAGCTCGCGGTGCGGGTCGATCCGCTCGCGTTCGACGACCTCTTCACGCGCCTGCGCCCGCGCGTCGCCCTCGAGGTGCCGAGCGTGCTCGCCGAGGGCAACCGCGCGCGCGTCGATCTCGCGCCGACGAGCCTCAAGAGCTTCCGGCCCGATGGACTGCTCGCCGAGGTCCCGCTCCTCCGCTCGCTCCTCGACGGCAAGCTGACGCTGGAGAAGCTCCGCGACGGCACCATCGATCGTGATCAAGCCCGCGTCGAGCTCGACCGGATCTGGAACGGTTCGCCCTTCGTGCGTGACGTCCTCCGCCTCGTCTCGGAGGCCGGCAGCGCGCCCCGCGCCGCCGCGTTCTCCGCGCCCGCGCAGAGCACGACCGACGCGTCGGTGGCCTCGATCCTCGACATGGTCGAGACCGGTCCGAGCCGCGCCGAGTCGACGCCCGCGCCCGTCGTGCCCACGCGGCCGCAGGCCCCCGCCGCCGACGCCCGCTTCGGCGCGCTCATCTCGGCCGTCGCGAACGCCGGCAAGTCGAGCTCGGCCCGCTTCAGCCCGCAAGAGGCCATCCAGCGCGTCGAGAAGGCCCTCGGCGCGCAGCTCGGCGCGATCCTCCAGCACCCCGAGGTGCGCCGCCTGGAGGAGGCCTGGCGTGGCCTCCAGCTCTTCGCCGATCGCTCGAAGGGGACGAAGGGCCTCAAAATAGACGTCGTCTGCGCGCGGCCCGAGCTCGCGGCGATGGCGCTCGAACGCGCGGTCCGCCACAACGCCGGCGGCGAGCCCCCGGTCTCCTGCGCGATCGTGGACATCACGATCACCGGCACCTCCGCGACGCTCGCCCAGCTCGAAGAGATCGCCCGCGTCGCCGAATCGCAGACCGTGCCCGTCGTGCTGAACGCGTCGCACGCGCTCCTCGGCCTGGATCGGCTCGGCGATCTCGAACGGCTCGACAACAAGATCGCCCTCTTCTCCACGCCGGATCAGGTGCGCTGGCAATCGACGGCACAGAAGCCCGCGATGCGCTGGGTGACGATGGCGATGAACGGCATCCTCGCGCGCGCCGCCTACGACAAGTCGACCTCGCGCGTGCGCGAGGCCGTCATCAAGGAAGAGCCCGCAGACGAGGGCGCGATGGTCTGGATCGCGCCGGCCTACGGCGTGGGCGCGCTCGTCACGCAGAGCTTCCGCGAGACGCGCTGGCCATGCCGGGTCGTGGGCGCCAGGAGCGGCGGCACGCTCGAAAACCTCACGATCCACGAGGTGCGAGGGCACGTCGACGACGCCGAGGTCGTGGCGATCCCGACGCAGGCGTTCGTCTCGACAGATTCGCAACGCGAGCTCTCCAAGGCAGGCGTGCTCCTCCTCGCGTCGGCCCCGAACAGCGACGCGGTCTATGTGCTCGCCGCCCCGACGTCCTACGTCCCGCCGCCCAAGCGCACGTACGACAGCGCCTCGACGGAGCCCGAAGCGCGGCTCGAGCGGGTCTCCTTGGTCGATCAGCTCTTCGTGGCCCGGATCGTCCAGTTCCTGCGGGTCATCGCCGGCCGTTTGCCCGGGAACGTCGCGCCCTCCGAGGCAAAATCGCTCGTGGATCGCTCGCTCTGGGCGCTCTTCGAGGACGCCAAGCCCGGCAGCTTGGAGATCGTGGTGAACGCGCACGCGACCTCGGACGGCACCGCCGTCGCCGTCACGATCCGCCCGCGCCGCTTCCTCGGCGTCGCCCTGGAAGAGTTTTCCCTCGAGTTCCTCGTCGGCTGATCGATCACGGGGGCCGGCGCGCGCCGGTCCCCCGCCCTCGCCCACGCGAATCACAAAAACACGAAGGCCGGCTCTTTCGAGCCGGCCTTTCGCGTTTGTCGGAATCAGCCGAAGCGGCTCATTCCTTGTCGAGCTTGCCGACGAGGCTCAACGTGAAGAATGCGCCCATGTACTTGAAGTGCGGGCGCACCTGCATGTCGACCTTGTACCAACCGGCGTTGCCCTCGACCTCGGTCACGATGATACGCGCCTTGCGGAGGGGGCGACGGCCGCGGATGCTCGCCGAGACGACGTCCTGATCGGCGACGAACTGCGAGATCCAGTCGTTGAGCTCCTTCTCGAGATCGGCGCGCTCCTTCCACGTACCGATCTGCTCGCGCTGCAGCACCTTCAGGTAGTGCGCGATGCGGGCCATGATGAACATGTACGGGAGCTGCGTGCCGAGGCGATAGTTGAGCTCGGCGGCGCGGCCCTCCTCGCTCTGGCCGAAGTACTTCGGCTTCTGCACGCTGTTCGCCGAGAAGAAGCACGCGTTGTCCGAGTCCTTGCGGTAGGTGAGGCCGATGAAGCCCTCCTCCGAAAGCTCGTACTCGCGGCGCTCCGTGAGCATGATCTCGGTGGGGATCTTCGTCTGGATCTCGCCCATCGCCTCGTACTGGTGGAGCGGCAGGTTCTCGACCGAGCCGCCCGCCTGCGGGCCGATGATGTTCGGGCACCAGCGGTACTTGGCGAAGCTGTCCGCCAGGCGCGTCGCGAACGCGAAGACGGCGTTGCCCCAGCAATACGAATCGTGCTGGCCGATGACGTTCTCCTCGTAGTTGAACTCCTTCACGGGCACGGTGTTCGCGCCGTAGGGGAGGCGGAGGAGGAAACGCGGCATCACGAGGCCGACGTAGCGGGAGTCCTCGGTCTCGCGGAAGGCGTTGTACTTCGTGTACTGCGGGCCTTCGAAGAGCGCCTTGAGGTCCTTCAGGTTCGGCAGGTTCAGGTAGTCCTTCAGGCCGAAGAACTGCGGGCCGGCCGCGGCGATGAAGGGCGCGTGCGACATCGTCGCGACGGAGGCGCACTTCTGCAGGAGGCTGATGTCCTGCGGGCCCGGGCCGAACTCGTAGTTCGCGATGATCGCGCCGTAGGGACGGCCGCCGAACTGGCCGAACTCCGCCGAGTAGACGAGCTTGTAAAGGCCGCTCTTGGGCACCTCGGGGGCGTCCTCGAAATCGGCGAGCAGGTCTTCCTTCGAGCAGTTCAAAAGCTCGACCTTGACGTTCTCGCGGAAGTCCGTGCGGTCCACGACGAACTTGAGGCCGCGCCACGCCGACTCCAGCTTCTGGAACGTCGGGTGGTGGAGGATCTCGTCGATCTGGCGCGAGAGCTTCGCGTCGATCTCCGCGATCAGCGCATCGACGAGGGCCTTGTCGACCTTCTCGCCCTCGCGCTTCGGCGCGATGAGCTCGGCGATGAAGGCCTGGACGCCGCGCTTGGCGACCTCGTAGCCCTCGTCGCCCGGAGCCATCTTGGTCTCCGAGAGGATGTCGTCGAGAAGGCTGCCACCTTCGAGCGTCTGTACGCCCGCGCCGCCTTGCGCCTGATGCTCGGAAGCCATCGGTTACTCCTCCCCCTGCTTCAGACCGAGCTCGTTGATGAGCCGGTTGCGCTGGGCCGGATCGTTCAAGATCGTCTGAATCTTGTTGCGGAACGCCTTCTCGTTTCCGAGCGGCCCCTTCAGCGCGGTGAGCGCGGCGCGGAGCTCGAGCAGCTTCTTCAGCTCGGGAACCTGGTTGGCGATCGCCGCAGGCTCCATGTCCGACAAACGCCGGAACTTGAGGTTGACGTTGAGCTCGTTGTCCTCGTTCTCCGACAGGCGATCCTTGACCGCCATGTTGAGCGAGAGCTTCTGCTCCGCCATCACCTTCTGGAAGTTGTCCTTGTCGACGTTGATGGGCTTCCGATCCTCGAGCGGCGTCGGGTCGGGGCGCATGGTGTAGTCGCCAAGCATGAGGAGCTTCAGCGGGAGCTCGACCTCTTCCTTCGCGTTCCCCGTCGCTGGCTTGTACGTGATGTTCACGCGTTCTTTCGGCGCGACTGATCCTTCTTTCATCGCGGAAGGCTCCTTTCCCCTACGCTTGGGAGCTACATGCTCCGAGCGGCCTTTCCGAGCCGCCCTACGTTGAATACGTGATTGCCGTCAGGTCGGGGCCCACCTCGACTGGCGGCCCGAGAATACCGCAAACTACCCCGACCTCGTCCATCGTTATCTTTCCGAACGAGTTCCCTCGTTTCACTACGCGGGCGCTCAGGTGATCGAGATGCGGAAGGCCGCCGCGGCGTCCAGCTCGCAGAGACGCTCGAACGCCTCGTTCTCGCGCTTACGCGCTTCCTCGCTCACCTCGTATCCCTGGTTCAACCCGCGGAGCGCCGTGTAGAGCGCCCCATAAAGCTCCGCGCAGAGCTCCGGATCCCACTCGTCGAGTTTGTGCTGCTTCGCCATGCGCTCGAGCCCGTCGAGCTGCGCGCGCGCGATCGCGAGCTGCCCGAGCTGCAGACAAACCTGCGCGATCGCGAGCTTGCCGCGGAACTTGTCGACCGGCGTGACCGCCTGCCCCGCGACCTTCGCCACGGCCTGGATGGCCCCGAGCGGATCGCCATTCTCGATGAGGTTCCGCGCCTCGCCGATCGCCTTGTCGAGCGCGCGGAACCCCTTGCCTCCCGGCGCGCCGCCCGCCGCCGCGCCACCACCGCCCCCACCACCGCCCGATCCGAGGACCGGACGAACCTCGGCGTCGATCCAGGCCTTCGTGAGATCGTCGGCGAGCGGGACGCCGTCGTTGAACGTGAACTCCACGAGCGTCGGCGCGCGCTGCAAGAGGAGCGCGACCTCGCGCAAATGCGTGAGCTTCGCGTCCGTATACCCGAGCTGCTCGAGCGCATTCGAGACGTGCCGGTGCGGATCGAGCCAGAGCCGATGCTCCGATACGACCTCGTCGACCGACGCGAGGATCCCATCCCAGTTGCTCGCCTCGGCCATGCCGTCGAACGCGCCGCGCACGTGATCCGGCGGCGAAGGCAGGTAGGTTTGTCCGCCCTCGGCCGGCGGATCCTGCTGCATGAAGAGCCAGAGCCCGGTGCGGCTCATCCGATACGCAAACGCGCTCGAAGGATCGGCCGCGCGCAGCGCATCACCCGCGCGCATGAGCAAGGTGCTCACCTGATCGAGCACCACGTTCGCCGAGTCCGCGTCCGTGATGGCCGTTCCATCCGGCACTTCGACCGGCGCCGTCTCCACGGCCGGCGCGGAATACGCAGGCGGAGGCGGCGGCGCTTGGCGCGCGACGGCCGCTGGCGGAGGCGGCGCAGCACGCTCGACGGGCGGAGGAGGCGGCGGCGGCGGCGGAGGAGGAGGAGGCGGCGGCGGAGGAGGAGGAGGCGGCGGCGGCGGCGGCGGAGCTTCCTTCGGGACACTCGCGAGCATGCGCCGCGACGACTCGCGCAAGGACCCCATGCCCGGGTACGCGTCGCCGAGTTTGTCCCGTAGCTCTCCGTCGAGCTGGCGGGTCTGTTGCTCGAGCGCGCCGACGAGGTCCGCGTCCTTCGCGGTCGGGTTGAAGGTCCCGATCGCGGCCGCGACCTGATCGCCGTACCAGCTCATCAAGTTGCCGCGCGTGCGCGGGCGCTTGATCGGCGGATACATCTTGTCCCAGAACGCCGTGTTCAGCTCGTTGATGACCACGAGCCCATCGACCGCGCCCTGGACCCCGTCCGTGTGCGCCTTCGCCGCCGCGTAATACACCGCGAGGCGAAAGTCCTTCGACTTCTCGCTGAGCAGCTCCTCGGCGTTCGTCACGATCTTCGCCCAGTCGATCTTGCCGCCCTCGAGGGACTGCGCCTTGTCGACCTCGGCCTTGATCGCCTCGAAGAGCTCGTCGTACGAGACGTCCTGCCCAACACCCCCCGAGATCGGCTCGATCAACGCCGACACTCGGTTCTTTGCCGCTTCCACCGCGTCACTCGCCGCCATGGACGGCATCATACCCGCGGGTCGCGCAGGTTCGCACCACGTGTGCGCGCCTCGAACGAAACGCGCGTCGTTCGGGCGCGGGGCGCGTTATTGCGAGAGGCCGTCGAGGAAGCCCGAGATCGTGAGCTCGGAGCGCGCCACGAGGGCGTCGAGCTGCACGCCGAGGGCACGACGCGAGGTGGGCTCGTCGACCGTCGGAGGACGGCAGAGCTCCACCACGTGATCGGCATAACCCGTCGGCGCGATGAGCTCACGGAACGAGGCCACGTGCGGCGGACCGAGGTGGAGGAGCATCGTCTGCTGCGGAACCCAGAAGGCATTGAGCAGCGTGTTCTTCCAGCGCGAGAGGCGGAGCGTCATGTCCATCCACACCGCCGCCGCGTACGCGTCGCCCGCGCCGAGCGGGAGGCGAATGCAGAGCCCCGTCTTCGGGTTCTCCTGGCCGATGAACGGCTCGACCGACGCGAAGACGTTCTGCAAGACCCAGAAGCGGCCCGCATCCGTGCCGAAGCCCGTCTCCCACAGCGCCTTCATCGACTGCGTGGTGAGCCACGAGCGATACCCGGCGCCCGCGGCGTCCGCGTCGTCGAGCGAAGGAGGGACGATGCGCGAAACGCGATCGACGAACGCGTCGACCGGGAGCGTTCGCCCGCTCGTGGCGACCTCGTACGACGAGGCGAGCAGCGACCAGAGCGCGATCGGGAGCGATGCGCCGGCCGACACGAGCTGGCCGTAATCGTACGAAGCAAAAACGACCATCGGGTACGTACGACCCGCGTTGTCGCCGCTCGCGGCCCAGGCGCCGACCATGCCGCGCGTGGGAGGTTCGTCGCCTTTGCCTTCACCGTGAAAGATGAAGAGCCCGACGGAAGGCTGGTACGCCGCGTCGAACGAGGAGCCGAGCGCGCGATGCGCGAAATCGAGGCCCCCGCCGAGCCAGCGATCGAACGCCGCAAGCTCGTCTCCGCCGGCATTGAAGCGGATGAAATCACCCGTCGCAGGCAGCTTGCCGAAGCAGCCAATCTGCGGGGGACTCGAAGGACCCTTCTTCTTTCGCCAGAACATCACCGGCCCGGCTCACAAATACACGAGCCCCCTGTTTTTACAAGGGGGCGTGCTGCCGCGGGCGAACCCTGGGAGGGCATTCCACAGGCTGCTACGCGGCGCCTGTGGAACGCCATCTCAAGAACCCTTCTTGCCGCCGAAGCTGTCGCCAATGCTGGGGGGGCAGTTGGTCGCGCGGAAGAAGCTGTTGACGAATGGATGATTGGCGCGGGTGGGGCGCACTTCCATCGTCACCGTCACGGGAGGCGCGGTCATCTGCCACGTCACCGTGAACACGCTGTCCTTGTCCTTCTCGGCCGTCGTCGTGCCCGCCTCGAACAAGCGGAAGATGCCCCAGGGGCCTTCCCGCACGAGCTCCTCGTCGAGCCCGCCCGCGCCACGCACGCGCAGGCGCGCGCCGGTCTGCTTCTCGCCCGGCCAGGTGAACGTGTGCCAGAACTCCTTCTCGTTCCGGTACTGGCGCTTCTGGCCGTCGATCTCGAAGAGCACCTCGCTGACGATCGGGCTCACCGTCTTCAGGTTGACGTGGAACGTCACCTGCGGTTTGTCGCCGCCGCCGCTCGGCCACAGGGCCTCGGTGATCTCGTGCGCCTTGTGCAGGCAGGGATAAAGCATCGCGTTGAAGGGCGTGAACGGCTTCGCCGGCTTCGGACGACCTTCGAGGCCGCCCTTCGGGATGAAGTCGTGGCCCACGCGGATGTGGAAGTCGTTGAGGTGCTGCTCGTAGAAGCCCCAGAGGATGCCCTCCTTCGGCTTCAAGAAGGCGACCACGTCCTCGAACGAAGCGTCACGCGACGCCGCGAGATCAAACGGATACCGATCCTTGATGTTCTCGCGGAAGGGCGGCCAGACGACGACCTCCCAAAGCCCGCTCGCGGACCCGCCGGCGCTGCGCATGACGGCCTTGTAGGCCTGGCGGAGAGGGTTCATGAGCAGCGGCGTCATGAGCTCCTGGCCCGTCTCGTCCATCTTGAGCAGGAGCTTCTCGGTCTCGCGCACGGCCTCGCCGAACTTTTCGCGCGCGCCCTGCGTGCTCGCGCCGGGCGGAGCGTCCTCGATGCCGCCCATCTCGGCCGCGAGCTGCTCGAGGTGGCCGATGTACTTCGAGAGCTCGGCCGGCTTCGGAGGCGGCGGAGCCACGCCCTCCGCCGTCTGCTTGGGCTGCTCGGGCACGCCGAAGCGCACCATCGAGCGGAACTTGTCCGGGATCGGATCGTAGATGCCCGGCGCGCCGCCGCCGCCGAAGTTCACGAGCTGCGAGAGGCGGCCGCTCGTGCCGGTGCGCGTGCTGAACGACGAGTCGATCCGGCGCTTCACGCGCTCCTTGACCTGATCGAGCACGCCGCCGTCCGCCATGACCTGCTGCTCGGCCTGGTTCTCGAGGACGTCGAACTGCGTGTTGTCCTCGAGCGCGCGGAGCAGGCGCTGGTAGGGCCAGTCCGGCGTGGAGAGGACACGGAACTCCTCGATCGCCTCTTTGTTGTTCGGCGGGATCTCGACGAGGATGTCCCGGAAGAACTCGAGCCACTCGCGGATGTACTGCGCGTCGTAGTCCTGCCGCACGCGCGCGAGGGCCTGCGCGATCTTGTCGCCCTGGCGCTCTTCTTCCTGCGTCAGCGGCACGACCCAGCGCTCGCGATCGAGGACCTTGATGCCCTCTTCGAGGCTCGCGACGACCTGCGCGTGGCCCTTCGCCGTGTACGGACCACGGACGACGAACCACTTGCTCGTGCGCTCCTTCTGCGCGCTCCGCACCTTGCTCAGCACCTCGGGGCGATCCGAGAAGAGATCGTCGAGCGAGAGGGGCGGGTACTTCAGGTTCTCGCGCGTGTTCGGGCCGTTCTCGTCGTACTTCTCGTCGATGAGCGCGGTGACGAACCGGTCGTAGTAACGCTGCGTGGGGCCGACGCGGGCGAGGATGTCGCGCGTGCGCTCCACGGTGCGCTTGTCGAGCTCCTCGCCCCGGATCGCGCCGCGGCGGAGGAGGTCGACGTAGTACTTCACATGCGGCGCGAGCTTCGCCTTGAGGTCCGCCTCGGGGATGTCCGTCGTCGGGCGGAGGATGTCGGTCCAGAGCTGCAGGAGCTTGCCCGTCTCCCACGCCGTCTCGGACTCGGGGAGCAGGTGGATCCGGTGCTCGTCGGCGAGCAGGAGGTACGTCTTGAGGTCGTTGTACTCCTCGAGGTACTTGCCGCCGGTCGCCGCGTTGAGGCGCTCTTCGAGGCGCGCGCGCACAGGCTTGACGAAGCCCTCGCGCAAGGACGCGATGTACTGGTCCTTCGTCGGCTCGAAGAGTTTGTCGCCCTGATACATCCCCCAGCGGTAGCTCACGGGCGCGCCCTCCTCGCGGTACTGATCGAGGAGCTGGGCGTGCGCGCGGAGGTTGTCGAGCTTGTCGACCTTCTCCAGCGGCGAGCTGCCGTCGGTCCACTTCACGCCCGCCGCCTCGCCCGAGATCCGCGAGGTCTCGGCCACGAGCGCGCGGTTGTTCGCGAACGACATCACGGACGGGATGAGCAGGACGACCGCGAGCGCCGCCGCCGCGAACGCCGCCGCGAAGCGCTGGAACCGCTGCCTCCGGACCTCGGCCGCGGTGCGCGCCGCGATGTCCTGGTCCGGGAAGATGACGTTCATGAAGACGTCGCGGAGGAAGTAGCTCTTCGCCTCCGTGGCGCCCGCCGTCGACGACTCGTCCGCGATCGCCGGACGCAGGCCGAACGCGCTCATCATCGTGCCGAGGACACGATCGAGGGGTTTGCCCTCCTGCACGCCGCTCGTCATGTAGAAGCCGCGCATGATCGGCGTCGCCAACCCCGCCGTCTTCGAGGGCTGGAACGCGACGTTCAGGAAGTGCGAGAGGTTGCTCTTGATCGCCGCGAACTCGAGCGGGAACTGGAAGACCTTCTCCTTCGTCCCGCGGTTGCGCTCGGTGACCATGCGGCGGAGCGCGCGGTCGTGCATGCGCTCGACGAGCGTGTCGAACTCGGCGTCGAAGAGCTTGCCGGGCTCGCTCTTGTTCGCGTCGAGCTTGACGGTCGCGCCGAAGCCCTGGCCACGCTCGCTCTTCTTGAGATCGCCGAAGAACTCGACGAACCCGGAGATGAGGTCCACCTTCGTGAACATCACGTAGACGGGCAGGACCATCTTGAGCGTCGACTGCATCTCGTCGATGCGCGCGCGGACCTTCTTCGCGATCGACTCGACCTGCTCCTCCGTCGCGTCGACGAGCTCCGAGATGCTCACCGCGCAGACGACGCCGTTCACGGGCTTGTCCGGGCGATACTTGAGGAGCTGCTCGAGGAAGGCCATCCACTCGTCGTGGTCATCGGCCTCGGTCGTGTAACGGCCGGCGGTGTCGAGGAGGATCGCCTCGTTCGTGAACCACCAGTCGCAGTTGCGCGTGCCGCCGACGCCGCGAACACCGCCGCCCGCGGGATCGAGGTACGGGAACACGAGGCCCGAGTGGCGCAGCGCGGTCGTCTTGCCCGCGCCGGGCGGGCCGACCATCACGTACCAGGGCAACGA
Source organism: Polyangium fumosum (assembly GCF_005144585.1). Lineage (GTDB taxonomy): Bacteria > Myxococcota_A > Polyangia > Polyangiales > Polyangiaceae > Polyangium > Polyangium fumosum. Next base: position 189,004 of record NZ_SSMQ01000004.1, read on the forward strand.
GTACAGCGCGTTCGTGCCGCCCCCGAGCTTCGAGGACTTGAGCGCGTTGATGCCCTCCTGGAGCTGGCGATGCAGCTCCTGGATCTCGGCACGCCGCTCGGGCTTCGCGTTGAGCGCTTGCTCCTGGGCCTGCTGCGCGATCGCCTTCTCCAGCGCGCGCGCCGCACGCGCCGCGCGGATCCGTCGATACACGACGAGACCCACGAGCCCGAGGACCACGGCCGCCGTGATGGCGATCGGGATCCACGTCGGGAACACTTCGGCGCTCGGCCCAGGCCCTGTGGGTCTCAGGATGAACCACACGCCCCAGACCAGGGCGAGGAACAGGGCGCTCAGGATCCACAGCCACATGCAACGTCTCCCTCGGTCCGGAGCTTCTTCCCCGGGACTCTACTTGCCGCCGCCGAGCAGTCTCTTGATGGCTTCGGCAGTCGAGTCGGCGTTCGAGCCGATGATGAGCCAAAGGATGAAGATCACGATCAGCGCCAGGATGAGGAACCCGATCGCGATGAAGAGATACGGCAGCTCGCGACGAACGGCGCCACCGCCGCCGTCCTTGCGCTCCGCGTTCGGCGAGAGCTGATCTCCCCCGCCTTCCGCCAGCGCCACGTAGTTGCCGAGTCCCTCCACCACCGCCTGGAGCCCCTCCTGGTGTCGCAAACGATATTTCCCCTGAAAGCCAAGGGCCAAACAGAGGAAGTAGATTTGTGCGACATGCGAGCGGTTGCGCTGGCCGTGCAGGTTGTCCAGGTTCACGAAGAACTGGTCGCCGGCCGTGTTGAGCTGGAAGAACTGGAGCTGCAGCGGGTTACTGAGCCACTGCGTCTTGCCCGGCCAGCTCGAGTGGTAGATGACCTCGTCGGCGAAGGCCGCGAGCGCGAACTTCGCGTCGATCATGTCCTGCTCGGGGATCCGAGCCTCGCGACCGTTCTGCATCATCGTGTCGAAGAGCTGCAGGACGCGGCGCTGAAGGATGTCCGGCGCAGGCAGATCTCGAGAGTTCCTGAGCTGCAGGATCAGCGACAGGACATCCGAGCAGACCCAATACATCGACTGCGACAGGCTCATGCGCTCCCCATGATCTCAAAAGCCGCGCGCTTCATTCACTTGCCGCCCTGGACCGCGATCAGCCGCAGATCGACCTTCTGCGGGTCGATCGGCTGGTAGATGGCGATCGTGCCAGAGCCGAGGATATCGTTCCAGTAATCGCCAGCCTGGTCGACGCGGAGGTAGATGACGCCCGGCTTGACCGGGATCGCGCCCGGGGGCCGGTACTCGACCGCGACACGAACGCCCGGCATGGCTGCGTTCAGGATGTAACCGATCTGCGTCCACGACCCCATCTTGAGGAGCCGCGGCAAACGCTCGCGCAACGTCGCTTCGTCCGCGCCCTTCGCTTCGAGGAAGAGCTCGTGCGTGCGCGGGAGCTTCGGATCCTCGAACTTGCCGAGGTACATGCCGTCCTCGCGCTTCTCGAGCGGCACGACGGTGTAGTTCTCCGCGAGCACGCTCGCGACGAGCGTGAGCGCGCGATCGAAGACCGGCTCGAACACGCCCTCGAGATCGAGGTAGTTGAACTTCGGGATCGACGTCGGATCACCGTCCGCCGCGAACGTGCAGAGCTCGCCGATCAGCGACGCGATGAGGACGTAGCAATCCTCGGGGTGCGCGTTGCCGTGATCGACCATGTGCGAGACGGCGGGGATGAACGCGTTCAGCGTGTGGAGCATCCAGAACTTCGCCGTGTCGGAGAACTGGAAGTCGACCGACGCCGCCGTGCGAAGCCTGCGCCCCTCGGCGAGCGACTTCTGCTTGCCCACCATCGCCGAGAGAATGCGCCGCATCCCCGACATGATGTGGTCGGAGCTGCCGATGTGCGGGATCGGCGGGATGAAGCTCTTCTTGAGGACGATCGCGCCCGTCCTATCCCGCACGAGCTGCCCGATCCGCACGGTCTGGTACGCGTCGCGCGGCTCGGTGCCGAAGAGGATACGGAGGTTGTAACGCGCCCACACGACCGAGGTGTCGTTGCGGCCCGTCGTCAAATCAGGGACCGTCGTCGACGACGCGACGAACCGGATCGCCGGGTTCGCCTTCGCCGGATCGAGCGCGACGTTCGGGTGCGTATCGCGCACGTTCGGGATCGCCACGAAGACGTCGAGCGCTTCGAGCGCCGCCGGGAACACGCCCTCGAGCGGCCTCGCCTCGACCACGTCCTCGCCGCGATCCCCAACGAAGAACGGCGTGCCGTCGGGGAAGAAGCCGTGACACTTGACGAGCTTGAGTTGTCCCGCGGCGAGGGCGCGCTCGTCGAACTGCACGCCCATCACGCCCCACGGATAACTCAAAAGCGCGTTGGTCCGCGCTTGGAGCAGCGCCTCGTGGTACTGGTCCCCTTGCTGAAGATGCTGAGGGGTCATGAAGAGCCCCTCGGTCCAGACGGGCTTGCGCGGGTGGATCATATCGCCCGGTCAGTCTTATCAGAACTCGCCGCGCGGCCCTAGGGGGCCGGGGCGGCGGCCTTCGGCGGAGCGTTGCCGCCCGACGCCTTGGGGAGGTTGACCCTGCGGACCGATGTCGCGTTCGGGAACATCGATTCGTCGAATTCGCTGCCGTTGTCGATCTTCGTGGACTCGACGAAGAAGGCAGTCTTGGGGTCGGCCTGCGCACCGGCGTCGCTCTCGCGGCCGCCGCACTGGGCCTCGCCTGGCATCAAAGGAAACGCGTAGAACGTCTTCCAGCTCTGCCCCTTGGGGCTGTGGAAGAGCGCGACGCCTCCGAGCGTGCTCGCCTCCTTCGCACGCTCGAACTTCACCTCCACGAGATCGTTCGGGAAAACGCTGACTTCGTCCATCTTGACGATGTCGTCGGCGAGGACCTCCTTGTCGGAGAGGAGGACCTCGTCGTACGTCGCGTTCTGCATCCGCATCTCGTCCTTGAGCTGATACAGCCGGATGACGACGGGGCGCGGGTTCTGGTTCTCGTTCGGGTTGATGTTGTCCGCGGCGTAGATGCGAAGCGTGACGATCTGGACGTCACACGGCTTCGGCGCGGCAGGTGGCGGCGCGGATCCGCAGCCGATCGCAAACGAGGAGAGCACGCCAAGCCCGAGCCCGAGGAAGGAGAGAGAGGCAAGGGCCAGGGCCGCGCGCTTGCGTTTCCAGGAGGTGGTGGACGCTGAGGCCGCCATGGCCCTCCTTTTTATCGGAAGGTGCGGCGAGTGGCCTAGCTTTTTGCCGAAAGCGTCGGCCCAAAAACCAAAAGGCCCCCCTCGCCAAGCGCGAGGGGGGCCTTGACCCCGAGCGGGTCTTCCCCGGTCACTCCGGGAACGTCGCCGTGAAGTTCTTCTGATCGTCGATGTCGATGACGAGCTTCTTGGGCATCACGCCCTCGGCCATCCTCGTGAGGATCTCCTGCGACAACATCGGCAGGAGCGTCGCGCGCAGGATGTGGTCGATATTGCGGGCGCCCGTGTCGACCTCGGTGCACCGGCTCGCGATGAGATCGACCATGCGGTCCGTGTACGTCGCCTCGATGCGCTGGCTCTTTTTCAAGCGATCGACGAGCGCGTTCAGCTTGAGGCGCGTGATCTCGCCGAGGGCCGAGGGCGAGATCGGCACGTACGGCACGACGGTCATACGCGCGAGCAGCGCGGGCTTGAAGTGCGCGGACAGGGTCGGCTTGATCTCCTCGTAGATCTCGCGGATCACCGGCTCGCGTTTCTCTTCCCACGCGCTGACCACGTGGTTCGTGATCTTGTCCGTGGCGAGGTTGCTCGTCATGATGATGACCGTGTTCTTGAAGTCGACGAGCAGGCCCGTACCGTCCGTGAGCGCGCCCTTGTCGAACACCTGGTAGAACAGGTTCATCACGTCCGGATCCGCCTTCTCGCACTCGTCGAGGAGGACGACCGTGTACGGCCTCTGGCGCACGCCCTCGGTCAGCATGCCGCCCTCGCCGTAGCCGACGTAGCCGGGCGGCGAGCCGATGAGCCGGGAGGTCGTGTGTTTCTCCTGGAACTCGGACATGTTGATCGTGACCATCATGCGCTCGCCGCCGAAGAGCATGTCGGCGAGGGCGAGGGCCGTCTCCGTCTTGCCGACGCCGGACGGGCCGACGAAGAGGAAGACGCCCATCGGCGTGCTTTGCGGCTTGAGACCCGCGCGCGCGGCTCGGAGCTCCTTCGCCACCGTCTCGAGGGCGTAGCCCTGGCCCTTGATGCGCGCGTTGAGGCGCGACTCCATCTCGACGAGCGCCCGGACGCTGTCCCCGACCATCTTGCCGACGGGGATGCCCGTCCAGGCGCTGACGACGGCCGCGACCATCGCCTCGTCGACGTCGGGCCGGATCAGCGGCACCTCGCCCTGGCTCTTGTGCAGCTCGTCGATGGCCGCCACGACCTCCTTGCGGATGGCGTCACGTTCCTCGTCCGACTTCGCCTCGTTCATGCGCTTGCGCGCCTCGAGCACCTTCTTCGCGCCCGCGGACTCGTTGTCGTAGGCGACGCGCGTGTTCTCGAGCTCCACCTTCGACTTCGCGATCTTCTCCGTGAGCTGCTCGATCCGCTCCTCCTCCTGGAGGCGGATGCCGGCGGCGCGATCACGCGTCAGCGCGGCGAGCTCCGACGAAAGCGTCTCGATGCGGACCTCGATGTCCTCGACCTGCGCGGGCTTCTGCTGGAGTGCGATTTTCACGCGCGCCGAACACGTATCGAGGAGATCGACCGCCTTGTCCGGCAGCAGGCGGCCCGAAATGTAGCGGGCCGAGAGCTTCACGGCCGCCACGACCGCCTCGTCCGAGACGATGACGTTGTGCGCCTCCTCGAACTTGGGGCGCAGGCCGCGGAGCATCGTGATCGCCACGGCCTCGCTCGGCTCGTCCACCTTCACGGGCTGGAAACGCCGCGCGAGCGCCGCGTCCTTCTCGAAGTACTTCTTGTACTCGGCCCAGGTCGTGGCCGCGATCGTGCGCAGCTCGCCGCGCGCGAGGGCAGGCTTCAGGAGGTTCGCCGCGTCGCCCGCGCCCTGCTGGTTGCCGGCGCCGATGATCGTGTGCGCCTCGTCGATGAAGAGGATGATCGGCTTCGGCGAGCCCTTGATCTCCGAGATGACCTGCTTCATCCGGTTCTCGAACTCGCCCTTCACGCCCGCGCCGGCCTGGAGGAGGCCGAGATCGAGGCCCATGATCTCGACGCCCTGCATGAGCGGCGGGACCTGGTTGTTCACGATCATGAGCGCCATGCCCTCGACGAGGGCCGTCTTGCCGACGCCGCTGTCGCCGACGATGATCGGGTTGTTCTTCCGGCGACGACCGAGGATGTCGATCATCTGCCGGATCTCGCCCTCACGGCCGAAAATCGGGTCGATCTGGCCGGCGCGCGCGCGACCCGTGTAGTCCACGCAGTACTTCGCCAGCGCCGAATCCGCCGACGCGCTCGCCGCGCCCTGCGGCAGCCCGCCGGGGCCCGCCGCACCGCCCGTCGCACCCGCGCCGCCGCCCGGGGCCGTCTCCGCGTCTTCCTTCGAACCCGAGATGATCTTGGGGAGGTTGTTCTTGACGTCCTCGCGGGAGATGCCTTCGAGCAGCGAGCCGATGCCGCTCATCGAGTAGCGCGTCGGCTGGTTGACGAGCCGCGCGAAGAGCGCGCCGCTGCGCACCTTCGTGTAGCCGTACTCCATCGACCCGACGACGAACGCGTCCTGCATCCACTCGAGCATCGTCGGGGAGAAGACAGGCTTGCCGGCGTTGCCCGTGCGCAAATCCGAGAGGCTCCTCTGCAGGGCCTGCCGCAGACGCGCGGGATCCAGGTCGTAGTGCATCACGATGAACGCGATGTCGGAGTTCGCGTCGTCGAGGAGCGAGAGCAGCAAGTGCTCGACCGTCACCTCGTAATGCCTGGCATTGACGCATTGGACGACCGCCGCCTCGAGCGCAGCGGTGCAGACTTTGGTGAGCCGCTTGATGATGGATTTGGCTTCGACGAGCATCATGGCCCGGGCATCCTACAAGGACCCCGGGCCCGACGTCACCCGCGCGATCGGCTCCGGGAGCCTTTCTTTCCTTCGCTGCGACCCTTTTGCGCGTCCGTCTTCTCGGTACCGCGCGCTGCGTCGGAAGGACCCTTGTCCTTATCCTTGGTCGCGCTCGCGTTCGCGTGGGTCCCGGGATCGATGATGCGACGCTGCACCTCCTCGGCCTTGGCGCCCGCCTCACCTCCCTCGGCTGCGCCGAGATCGAGCGCACCGAGCACGCCGGGCTTGACGCGGAGCCTCAAAATGGATCCTGCGCGGAGTTTGTCCTCTTCGCCGAGGCGGTTTTCCCGCGCCACGTCTTCCACATCCATCGCGAATTGGCGCGCGACGCCGATGAGCGTGTCGCCCGGACCGACCTTGTAAAGCAACGTCTTGCGACCCTCGCGCTTCTTGCGCGGCCGGAACGGCTCCTCGTCGCCCTCGTCGTCGTCCGCCGCGGAGCCGACGCCCGCCTGCGCCGCCAGCTCCTCGACCGGATCCCGCAGCGCGCGCCGCTTCTTGTACGAAGGCAGGAGCGAGAGCAGGCTGTCGTTGTCGCGCGTCGCCGCGCGACGCCGCACGAAATCACGGCCGCCGATGAGATCGACCGGATCGAGCACGGCCGCATCCTCGGTCACGATGGGCTCGGTCTGCAGGAGGATGGGCAGCATCGTGTGCGCGCGCGACAGCGACTCGGGCGGCACGTTCACGAGGAAATCGCCCCGCCCCGGCGGCAGCCTGTCGCCGAGCAGATCCGGATTGAGCTGCCGCACCGTCTTCAGCGGCACGCCCGCGGCCTTCGCCAGGGTCTTGAGCGACAAACCGGGCGGCGCCGCGATCTCGGCGGCGTCGACGGGACGCACGAGCTCGACCTGATCGAACCCGAACCGCTCGAGGTTGTTCGCGACGAGCGCCGCTGCGGCGATCTTCGGGACGTACGACGCCGTCTCACTCGGCAGCGCTTCTTGCCGCGCGAGCTCGTTGAAGTCGGCCGTGCCGTACCGATCGATCCGATCGAGGAGCTGCTCGTAGCCCATGTTGTAGGCCGCGAGCGCGAGATCCCAGTTGCCGAAGCGCATGTAGAGGTCGCGCAGGTGGTGCGCGGCCGCGCGCGTCGCGAGCCTCGGGTTTTTCCTCTGGTCGACGTGCTTGTTCTGCTCGAGCCCGTATACCGCGCCCGTCGCCGGCATGAACTGCCAGAGACCCATCGCGCCCGCCGGCGACTTCACCCGCGCGTCGAACCCGCTCTCGATCATCGCGACCCAGATCAGATCCTCGGGCAAACGCCACTCGCGGAGCTCGCCCTGGATGAGGTCCTGATACCGGCCGCTGCGCTTCAGCCAGGTCTCGAACATCCCGCGGCCCCGATCGGTCCGCGTGAAGAAGCGGACGTACTTCAACGTGCGCCGCGTGATCGCCACCTTCAGATCCGGGAGCTGCATCCGCGACAGCGCTTCGGTGCCCGCCATGTCGAGATCGTCGACCTCGGCCCCCTCCCCCGCCGCCGCGTCCGAGTTGAGCCGCGGCGGCCGCGAGTACATCGGCCGATCGAGCGAGGACTGCTCGCCTCGCATCGCCTCCCGCATCTCGACCTCGCGCAGCCTGCCGAGCTGCGAAGACTCCGGTCCGCCCATCCGCGCCGCCGTGACGCCGCCCCGCAGAGGCTCCCCTCGCAGAGGCGCCCGCGAAGGATCCACGACGAGCGGCGCCGTTGCGGCCTCGAGACGAGGCGCCCCCGACGTCGGCGCGACCGCCACCACGGCAGCCTGGACCGGCGCGAGCGCCGCGTCCGGCGCGCTCATCCCCACGCCGTACCCAAACGCAAGGGCCGAAACGAGGGGCGGAATCTTGTGGAGGAGACTCATGTCGGTCAGGGTCGCATGATGTAGGCAAAGGTGTCAAAAAACCGGTTCGCCGCCCCGGGAGGCCCGCGAACGGCGCGACGCACCCGGCGGAGAGGGCGCCCGCGGGATCGGAAGAGGCTTCGTGGGATCGTCGCCCGCTACTTCTGGTCCCGGGACACTGTCTGCTAGTCTCGCACCCATGCCGCTGGCGCTCGTGGCCCGGGTCATCGATACCCAGGCCAATCAAAGCTTCGACGTTACATTCGAGCGCTTCCCCATCCGCATCGGCAGAAACCAGCTCAACGACCTGCACATCGATCGGCCGTACGTCTCGCAGTTCCACCTGGCCATCGACGTCCGCGACCGGCAGATCATCGTCAAGGATCTCGGCTCGACGAACGGCACCGTCTTCGCGGGCCGGCGCCTCACGCGCGACACGCCGACGGACGTCACGAGCACGCCGGAGCTGACGATCGGCCCGATCGTGATGCGGATGCAGCTCATCGACGCGGCGCCGAAGAAACGTGAAGCCCCGAAAGACGGGACCGTCCTCGACTTCGCCCAGGAGCAATCCGGCAACGCCGCCGCGTCGTGGAGGCAGCAGCAGAAGCCGATCACGCCCGGCGCCGAGGACGGCTACGTGCGGCAGGTCCAGCCCTACGTGGAGGCCTACCGCGCGGCCTGGGGCGGCGTCTACCGCGTGATCTACGATCACCTCCCGCGGCTCTCGCCCGAGGTGCGCCAGAACTACCTGAAGCGCATCGCGATGGAGCAGCCGACGATCGCGGCCGAACAGGACTTCCAGAAGCTCTCGCAGTACTACGGCGTCGATCCGCGCATGCTCGGCGAGCCGAGCCCCGCGCAGGCCGCGCACGCCGCGATGATCGAGCTCTCGCGCACGCTCGCGCCGGGCTCGAAGCCGATCGAGGACGTCGAGAGCGTGCTGACGTTCGGCCGCAAGCTCCGCGACGCGATGGAGGTCTTCCTCAAGTGCTTCGTGAGCCTGCGGAACGGCTACCAGGAGTTCGAGGCCGAGATGCTCGCGCGCGAGGTCACGCCGGACGAGAACGACCGCGTGGCCTCCGCGAAGGACGAGAAGGAGCTCGGCAACGTGCTGCTCGGCCCGCAGAGCGGCCCGGACGCGCCGCGGCAGCTCCAGGACATCTTCGTCGACGTGATGAGCCACCAGGTCGCGCTCATCAACGGCGTGATGGAAGGCGTGCGCTCGCTCCTCACAAAGCTCTCCCCGAAAACGATCGAGGAGGAGCTCGAGCGACGCGGCAAGCGGGGCGGGTTATTCTCGAACAAATTCGAAGCTCTCTGGAAGCTCTACGAGGTCGTCCACGGCGACTACGCTGGAGAACAGAAAGAGACCTTCCTGATTATTTTTGGCCCGCAGTTCTCGCGCGCGTACGCTGCGACCGCCGGGGATGACGAGAAAACCACCGGTGACGCGGGTGCGAAGAACCGTAGCCGCTTCACCCTCTCGGCGAACCAGATCAAACGATGAGCCGCGCCCGCCACGGGCGGCGCGCGGATGACGGAAGGCTCATCCGAATGCGTATCAGGGAGATCGTTCTGGCCACGTTGGGCCTCGTCTCAGCCTCCTTCGCCTACTCCACGGAGGCATCCGCCCAGACCGTCCCGGCCATCGCCCCTCGCGATGAGACGTGGGGCACGGTGAGCCACGTCATGCTTGGCGTCGGCGCTGGCACGGTCTTTCTCATGCCGCGCGTGTACTACAGCGACCCGGAGTCGACGGTCGGCTGGAAGGGACGCTGGCACTTCTCGATGTTTGCCCCGGCGATGACGATGGCCGCCGCGACGTTCCTCGTCGACGGCCCCATCCGCAACGCCCTCCAGTATCCGCGCCCCGGCTGCACCGTGGATCAGACGCTCGTCGCGAACACGGACTCGGGCTGCGAGACGTTCGGCGGGCCCTCGACGCACGCCTTCGCCTCGTGGGGCGCGACGGGCGTGGGCACGGGCATCTTCCTCGTGGACACGATCAAGTTCTCGAAGGGCCGCTTCAACGCGGGCTCGTTCATCGGGAACATCGGCGTCCCGCTCGTGGCCTCGATCCTCACCTCGGTCGGCCGCGGCGTCGAGTCGCCCGCCGTCGACGAGTTCGGCACGCAGACCCTGCCCTACGAGACCTCGAACCAGATCATCGCCGGCACGTTCGCGGGCTTCTTCACCGGCCTGCTCGTCGGTGGCGCGTACGCGCTCCTCCAGCGCCCCTCCTGCGGCTACGGCAACGCGATCTTCTGCTGGTGAAAGAAGCAGGACGTTGGTGCTCCAACCTTCGGAGCACCAACGTCCTCGGCTTCGCCGCTACCCGACCCAGCGAACCAGCGGCACCTACGCCGGGTAGTCCCGAACGAAGTGAAGCGGAGTGAGGGACGTAGGGTGCGGCCCATCGAGGCCGCACCCTCTTGATCAGTCCTGGCCGACGACGCGCTCCCAGAGCGGATCGTTCGAGGAGAAGAGCGCGTCGCGCTCCACCTTGAGGAAACGCGAGAACTCGACCTTGCGGAGCGCGCGGTCGCTGTCCCGGTTCGGATCCTCGTAGTGGATGATGCTCACCTTCACCTGCTCGAGGAGCTGGATCCCGTTCGGCTTGTAGCTGACGTCCGTTCGAAGCTGATACCGCGCGTAGAGCCCGCGCTCGGTGACCGACGGGAGCACCTGCACGCGCTCGATGTCGACCTTCGCCGCCTCGATCAAACGACCGCGGCGCGCGAGGAACATGTGCGCTTGTTTGCGACAGTCGTCCGGATCGGGGCAACGCTTCGCCTCCGCCACGACGAGGTTGTCGTCGCCGAGACGAACCGGCGAGATCTGCGACTTCGCCGGCCCGCGGAAGCTGCCGATCGCGTAGATCTCGGCGCGATCGTCGACCGCGCGCGCAAGAAGGATCGGCCCGCCTTCGTCGCCGTTTTCGAACTTGAGCACGCGGTACCAGAGCGTGCGCAGGCCGTTCGGGCCGGAGCGGACGTCGACCTCCTCCACGTCGAGCTTGCGCGGCCAGCCCTTCTCCGAGATGCCCCCGCGGAGCGACTCGTTCGCGAAGGCGTAGTGGCCCGTGCAGTCGACGTCCGTCGGGTTCAACCCCTTGTCCGCGTTGAACCCGGGGAACGCGATCTCGGCCCACTGATCGGGCTCGAGCGTGCGCACCACGGCCTTGCCGCGGCCCCCGCGCAGCGGGGAGAGCTTCTGCGTGCAAACCGCGATCGGCGTCTGCTCGCGGGTCCTGGCCTCGAGGTGCGGCTGCTCGGGCGCGGCGCCGCAGCCCATCGTGGAGGCGAGACCGATCGCCAGGGCGGCGAGGCTCCCGCGACGTGCCGTTTTCGCTTGGTTCCGGCGGTCTTGAAGAGACGGCTTCACGCCTCATTTCGTATCACGCAAGGCGCCTGCCACGAAAATTCCCTGTGGCCCTCCCTCGCACGATCCGTCGCCCCGAACTCCGACAACGCCCCCGCATGCGGACGACGGGTGACCTTTGATACAATGCGGGCGATCCCCTGCGAGACGGGAGAGCGCGGCCGGGGTTTGGGGGCTTCTGGTCGAGCGGGGCGAGGGGTAGAATGCTCCCATGGCTGCCTCCCTGCTCACGCGCATCGCCCATGCGGCCAACCCGCACTCGATGGAGAGGCATACGTGGAAGGATCAGGATCTCGAGCAGGCGGTGATCACGCACCTCGCGCGGATGCTGAACACGCGGCAGGGCAGCTCGCTCACCTGCCCCGATTATGGGCTGATCGAGGTGTCGGAGATGCTGCACGATTTCCCCGACGCGGTCGGGATTGTGCAGCGCGCCATCAAGAACAGCATTCAGCAGTACGAGCCGCGCCTGAAGAACGTGCAGGTCCGGCACATCAAGAACGAGGTCATGGGGACCATGTACCTCGAGTTCGAGATCACGGGGCAGCTCCATTACCCGGACGGACGCCGTTCGGGGCTGCGGTTCAGCACCTCGGTGGATCAGAGCGGCAACGTCAAGGTCGGTTGATCGGTTCGCGGAAGCGCGGACCTCTTCACGATCGTTGACACTGCCTCTCTGGAACGGTCGACTGTTCGGCGTCGGGCCTCATGTTCAACAAGTACTACCAGGACGAGCTTTCCTACCTGCGCGAGCTCGGGCGCGAGTTCGCGCAGGCGTACCCCGCGATCGCGCCGATGCTCGCGGAGCGCGGGGCAGATCCGGACGTCGAGCGGCTGCTCGAAGGCGTCGCGTTCCTCACGGGGAAGATCCGGCAAAAGCTCGATGATGAGCTGCCCGAGGTCATCCACTCGGTCGCGTCGCTGCTCTTCCCGCACTACCTGCGGCAGATCCCGGCGACGTCGATCGTGGAGTTCACGCCGCTGCCGAACGTGGTGCGCGAGAAGCTCATCGTCGCGCGGCACGCCGAGGTCGGCTCGGTGCCCGTCGACGGCGTTTCGTGCCGGTTCCGCACCACGCAAGACGTGGAGCTCTTGCCGCTCACGGTGGAGGACGTGCGCGTCGAGACCGGCGCGCAGCTCGCGCAGTCGCTCCGGATCGAGGTGAAGGTGACGGGCGGCGCGGCGCTCGCGGCGCTCGCGCTCTCGAAGATCCGCTTCTACATCCACGGCGAGCGGAGGCTCCAGGACGACGTCCGCGTCTGGCTCGGCGCGCACGTCGACTCCATCGCGCTCTGCGCGGTCGACGGCGCGGGCCGCGACACGACGCTCGCGACCTTGCCCGCGCGCAACGTAAAACTCGTCGGGTTCGAAGAGGACGAGGCGCTGATCCCCTACCCGCCCACGGTCTACGGGGGCTTCCGGCTCTTGCAGGAGTACTTCACGCTCCCGCAGAAGTTCGCGTTCTTCGAGATCCAGGGACTCGAAGCGATGCCGGCGGACAAACTCTCCGACCGGTTCGCGATCCTGATCCAGTTCAAGGACGGGTTGCCCGCGGGGACACGCCTCTCGAAAGAGAACTTCCGGCTCTTCTGCTCGCCGGTCGTGAACCTCTTCGAGCACTCGAGTGATCCCATCAAGCCCGATCCAAGCAAGTACGAGTACCTCGCGCGCCCCGCCGGCTCGACGCCCGTCGCGTACGAGCTCTACAGCATCGAGAGCGTGATCGGCATCGCGCGGCGCACGAGCCAGCGCGTGAAGATCCCGCCGTTCTTCTCGTTCGAGCACGAGCTCGATCCGGAAGCATCGGCGCGCGGCGTCTTCTACCAGACGCACATCAAGCCCGCGTCGATCGGCGACGGCGTCGACATCTACGTCTCGTTCGGCTCGGCGCAGGATGGCGCGTCGATCCCGGAGTTCGACGTCATCAGCATCGAGGCGACGTGCACGAACCGGCGTTTGCCCGCGCAGCTCAAGGTCGGCGATCTGCGTGTGCCGACGGCGACGTCGCCCGCGGTCGCGAGCTTCACGAACGTCACGGGCGTGACCGCGCCCTTGCCTCCGCCGATGGGCCGCGAGCTGCAGTGGCGCGTGCTCTCGCACATGGCGATGAGTTATCGATCGATCACGGAGCTCGACGTGTTGCGATCGGTCCTCGAAATCTACAACTTCCCCGCGCTCATCGATCGTCAGGCGGCGCGGGCAAACCAGCTCCGCATGCAGGCGATCAAGTCGATCCGCGTCCGCCCCACGGATCGGCTTTACCGCGGCGCGCCCGTGCGCGGCGTGGCGACGGAGGTCGAGCTCGACGAAGGGGGCTTCGCGGGTGAAGGCGAGATGTATCTCTTCGCGAGCATCCTGAACGAGATGCTCGCGGCGTACGTCTCGCTCAACTCCTTCACGCAGCTCAGCGTCACCGGCACCAATACGCGCGTGGTTTATCGATGGGAGCCGAAGAGCGGCAGCCTCAACCTGATCTGAGCGGCGGGCCGAACCCCGACGCCGCGTTCGCGCCGTCGCTCGATCCCGAGCGGCAGGCGAAGGCGATGATCTCGGCCAAGATGGCCGAACTCGAGCACAGCGCGCGGCGCTACTCGTTTTTCCGGCTCGTCTACATCCTCGAGCGCCTCTTCCCGGGCAGCGCGCCCGTCGGCCAGCTCGGGCCCGTGGCGACGGAGCGCATCCGCCTGCGCGGGGACACGAGCCTGATCTTCGCTTCGACGGACGTGAGCGAGCTCAAGTCCACGAAGTACCCCGACGAGATCGATCGCGCGCGCATCACGGCGGGCTTCATGGGCCTCTACGGCTCGGTCTCGCCGCTGCCGACGTACTACGTCGAGGAGCTCGCGCAGGACGACTACCAGGGCGGTCCGCAGCCGAAGCGCGAGTTCCTCGACGTCTTCAACCATCGCCTGCTCTCGCTGTTTTACCGGGCGTTCACGAAGTACCGGCACTCGGTCGGCTACCGGAAGAAGGGCGACGATCCCTTCACGCGGCGCCTGCTCTGCGCGGCGGGCATCGATGGATTCCGCGAGCACAAGAGCCCGCTGCACCGGTTCCTCTACCTGCGTTACGCGCCCCTGCTCGCGACGAAGTCCCGAAGCGCGCGCGGGCTCGAGGTCGTGCTGAAGGACATCTTCGGCAGCATGGGCGTGGACATCGAGCAGTTCGTCGGACACTGGACGCTGCTCGAGAAGCCGCTGCGCAACAAGATGGGCGTGGCGAACCATCAGCTCGGCGAGAGCCTGACCATCGGCCGATGGGTCTACGACGGGACGGGGCGCTTCAAGATCAAGCTCGGGCCGCTGAAGTACGACGAGTACATCTCGTTCTTGCCGGGCGGCTCGAACCGCGCGGTGCTCAAGGCGGCGGTCGACACGCTGACGCGCGGCGCGTGTGACGCGATGCTGGAGCTGCACGTGGCGACGGAGGACGCGCCGCGCTTCCAGCTCGCGTCCCCGCGCGCATCCACGCTCGCGCGCACGACGTGGCTCGGCGGCCCCGTGGGGCAGAACTTCGTGATCGAAGTCCCCCTCAACGACAAACCGCAGCGCACGGGCCAGGGCGACGAAGAAGAAGAAGAGCGTCTCGACCCGCCGCCTCTTCCCTACTAGGGGGGCTCCGGTCGGACTGCTTCGCAGTCCTTCCTCTGCCCCCCTAACCCCCCGCTGGGTTCGGCATGAAAGCTTCGAGCCCGAACCCCCCGCTGGGTTCGGGCGGAAAGCTCTTCCGGATCGGCGCTCTTGCCCCCTCTCCCGCGAGGGAACGCGGAAAGCTTCGAGCGCTCCTGCCCCCTCCCGCGAGGGAGAGGGGGATGGGGGTGAGGGCGTCTCTCAGTACACGAGCATGCTGCGCAGCGCGGTCGCCATCTCGTCGGCGACCGACTCGATGTTCTCGCCGTGAACGACCTGCACGAGCAGGAGGCGATGGTCGCTGCGGATCAAAACTTCGTGCGCGTACGAATGGTACGCCGGCTTCGCGGGCACCTTCGTCTTCACGATGTAGCTTCGTGCTTGCGCGTTCGCCGTCGCCACCGGCATGCGGCCGGCGAGGATCTGCGCGCCTTGGTCCTCGCAGTCGCGCTCGTAGCGCTTCATCACGTCGGGCCAGGTGTCCTCGGGGTGATCGATCCGCTCGTAGATCGAGAAGAGGAACTGCCGCGGCGATTGGTACGAGATGAAGCGCTGACCCGGCGAGTAGTCCGCGTCGCGCACGTACCAGTCGATCGGGCGCGCGAGCCGCACGTCCCCGTCGAGCACGCCGACGCCGACACGGCGCGGGAGGCGCTCGTTCTCGTCGGCGTTGAGCTTCGGGAAGTAGACTTCGTAGCTCTGGTTCTTGTCGATGACCCCGCTGCCGTGCAGGTAGAACACGTCGTCTCGCTGGGGCGCTGTGGGCGAGCCACCGCAGCCGAGCGAGACGATAGGCAGCGTCATCGCGCCCAGCACGAAGGCCAGGCGGCGAACAGAGCGGAGGGCGGGCAAAGAGAGGTCGACGGGCCTCATCACGGTTAACTTAGGATACCCTGGTCGCGGGGCCAAATGATCGCTCATGAGTTTGGCCTTCTCGCCGAGACCGTTGAATGATCGGGGCGGCTGTGGACAATGCTGATGCCAGGTCCGACGTCGCTCGCGCGACGCCTGGGGAGTGCACCGTGACGTATCTCGCAGAACGTAGCGTCCTTCTATCCCTCGCCCTCGCGCTCGGCGGCTTCGGCTGCGTCGGGCTCGAGGCTGGCATCGACTATCCGAGCGATTTGCCTTCGCCGGACGAGCATGTGACGACGCCGGAGGGCGAGGCGGACCCCAGCATTTCGCTGAACGGCTTCGTCATCAAGGACGAGGTCTGCAAGGAAGTCGACACCCACCCGGTCACGCAGCGGCTCGGGCCGGAGGACTTCGCGCGGTTCCTGGAGACCCAGGGCCTCAAGATCGAGCCGAAAAAGGCGCGCGACAACCTCTACTGGTTCGACTTCCCCACGGGCGAGAAGAAGGAGGGGGAGCCGCAGCAGTTCCTCCGGCTCCGCCTCGCCGTCCTCGACGACCACTTCGCGGCCACGCGGGATCTGCAGGAGTCGCTGCTCGATCACGGCCCGGGCTGGTGGGGGGTGCGCCGCTCGAACCTCGCGGTCCTCGCGCCGAAGACGGGCCTCTCCGAGTCCGTCGCCTTCGCGCTCAAGCACAAGCTCGTTTGCTGGGGCATGTTCGCGTACTCGGGCACCGACGACGTGTACGGCGTCCCGGGCCCGTACACCGAGCTCTGATCGAACCGCCCTCCCCCCGCGCAAAGAGCGCGAGACGGGAAGGACGCGCGCGGATGTAGTCCGGACGCGTGTCGTTCACGTAAACTCGGCGCATGCGCTTCCGGCTCGCCTTCGCCCTCACCGCCATCCCGACCGCCATCGGCGCGTACCTCGCCGCCTGCAGCCCCCCCGACAACCTCGACGATCTCTGCGGCTGGCTCGGAGACCCGAACAACTGCTACCGCAAGTTCGCCCAGGAGGTGACGGACCAGTGTGGTGCGGTCATCACCGACCTGAACATCCCGCCCAACGATCCGGCGCAGCCCTCTCCGCGCCGCGGCAGCTTCCTCAAGCGCGACAAACTCGACCTCTGCGTGTTCGATAGCCCGGCCGGCGGACAGGTCATCTTCGATCCGCCGCTCGACGTCGCCGAGTTCCCCGTCACGACCACCTCGTTTGCGATCGTCAACGGCAACGCGACGTTGTGCGGCGCGGGCGCTGTTGGCGCGGATGGGGCGTTCGCGATCTCGATCGAGTCGGATCCTTCCCTCCCCGACGGCGGCACGGGCGACGCGGGCGCCGTGGATTGCTCCTCGGAGCAGCAGCTCTGCGGCGGTTCCTTCTCGGTCAAGGCCATCACGGAGCGCGAGCTCATCGATACGAAGTGCCCGAGCGGCGAGACACATCGCTTCAACCGGCTGCAGCTCGCCAAGTGCGACGGCGATCAGGCGATCGAGCAGGACTACGACCAGCTCATGCCGCGCGCCGAGCTCCTCTCGAACGCGGGCAGCGTCGGCGTGAACGGCTTCGTGCGGTTCCGCGTGTTTTACCCGCCGAGCACGACCGAGATGCCGACCGACGAGAAGACGCCGCTGAGCGGCGCGCAGCCGGTCGTGGTCGAGTACTTCGAGTGCGCTGTTCCCGGTGCGTCTGCAACGTGCTCGAACGGCATGCAAGATCCCGATGAACCCTCGCTCGACTGCGGCGCGATCTGCGGCATCGGTTGTGCGGAGGGCCAGCGGTGCGTGGTGAACGCCGACTGCGCCTCCCGGAACTGCGCCAAGGACGCCACGGGGATCCTCAAGTGCGAGAAGAACCCCCTGTGCGCCAACGGGAAGAAGGACGCGATCGAGGGCGACGTCGACTGCGGCGTCGTCTGCGGCGCCCTCTGCGGCGAATGCCAGACCTGCCTCGTCAACGCGGACTGCGCCGTCGGACTCTGCGTCACCGATGCGATGGGCGAGAAGCGGTGCCGAACCGACGCCGATGCGGGTTCGTGCACGATGCCTGACGCGGGCCCGGACGGCGCCGGTGGCGCGGGCGGCGCGGGCGGTGCCGGTGGCGCAGGCGGCGCAGGCGGCGGCAATCCCTGAAACGCAACACCACGCGCGTGGAGCACGTTCGCCCCACGCGCGCGGCCCCCTCGATTCTCTTCAGGACACCAAGAGCTTGACGACAAACGTCGTGCTGCCGAGGCGCAGCCGATCGTTGTCGCGGAGCTGGCGGCGATCGCCGGGCACGAGCTTCTGCTCGTTCAAGAACGTCCCGTTGCGCGAGTTGTCGTCCTCGACAAACGCCTGCCCCGTCGCGGGATCCGCGTGGATCGTGGCGTGGCGCGACGACGTGCTCCCGTCCGAGACCGCGATGTCCACGCCGCTGTCCCCGCCGCTCCGGCCGAGCTGCGTGCGGCCGCTGTGGATCGCCCAGAAGCTCCCGCCCGGATCGTTCTGGAACGTCACGAGGAAGCCGACGAGCACGCGTTGCCCCGACGGCGCCACCGCTGCCGGCGGCGCGCCCGCGGGCCCCGATAGCGAGCCCGGCGAGACCATCTGCGGCGCGACCATCGGCGGCTGCCCGAGCCCGCCTCCCAGCCCGCCCGGAGACATCATCGGCGGCGGCGCCACCATCGGCGGCGGCGCGACCCCGCCGAGCTGACCCGGCCCCGTCAGGCGCGGCGGCGCCGCGGGCATCGCGCCCATGCCGCCTTGCGGGACCATCGGCGGCACGGCCATCTGCGGCGCCATTTGCGGCGCCATCTGCGGCGCCATCTGCGGCGCCATCTGCGGCGCCATCTGCGGCACCGCCATCGGCGGCGCGGACATGCCTGGATTGCCGAACGAAGGCGCGGGCTGCCCCATCGGCTGCCCCATCGGTTGCCCCATCGGCTGTCCCATCGGCGGTTGTCCGAACGATGGCGCGCCGGGCATCTGCGGCGCCCCCATCGGCGGCGCGCCGAGCGGCGCCTGGCCGAAGGGCATTGCCCCGGGCGCCGGCGCGGGCGGCGCGCCGAACTGCGGCGCCGCGGGCATCCCGGGCGGCGCGCCCATCGGCTGCTGCGGCGCGGGCTTCGGCGCCTCACGCGCCCAGGGCGAGCGCATCGGGCTATCGTCGACCTCGGCCGACGAGAACGCGCTCGCGGCCGGCATCCCGCCGCCGGCCATCGGCGGCGGCGGATACGCGCCGGGCGCGACGGGCGACGGCGGCGACATCCCGCCTGCGTTGATCTTCGGCGGGGGCGCCGGGTAACCGCCGCCCATCCCTGGGGGTCCCGGAGGCGCGTAGGCCCCCGCTCCACCCATCGGGGGCGGCGCCGGTGCTCCCGCGCCTCCTCCCACGGACGCTCCGCACATGTTGCAGACCGTGTCCGTGTCCTTGAGCATCCACTGACAACTGGGACAGGGCTTCATCCGCCCGCCACACTAACATTTTTGGCCCCCCGCGGGTCTCCCGCTCCGCGAACGTCCGGCGAGCCTGGGAAAGGCGCCACAAAAGACATCGGGGGCGGCGCGCGAAGCACCACCCCCGAGGTTCATTTCGGACAAACCCGCGTCAGTTGCTGCTGGCCGTGGGTTGCTTCTCGGCGTCCTTCTTCTCGCCGTCGCGCGCCTCTTCGGTCCCCTCCGGCGTCGGCTGCGGCATCGACTCGAGCGCCGCTTCGAGCACCTGCTCCATGCGGCTCGCGAAGAAGAACTGCAGTTCGTCGATGACCTCCTTCGGCACCTCTTCGAGGTCCGCGCGGTTGCGCTCGGGGACGATGATGCGCTTGATCCCCGCGCGGTGCGCCGCGAGCACCTTCTCCTTGAGGCCGCCGATCGGCAGGACGCGACCCCGCAGCGTGATCTCGCCCGTCATCGCCACGTCGTGCCGGACCTTGAGGCCCGTCAGGAGCGAGACGAGGGCGGTGAACATCGTCACGCCCGCGCTCGGACCGTCCTTCGGCATCGCGCCCGCGGGGATGTGGATGTGCAGATCGCTCTTGTCGAGGAAGTCCTTCGGGATGCCGTACTTCAAGGCATTCGTCCGGACGAACGACAGCGCCGCCTGCGCGCTCTCCTTCATGACGTCGCCGAGCTGCCCCGTGAGCTGGAGCTTGCCCGTGCCGTACATGCGCGTCGCCTCGATGAAGAGGATCTCGCCGCCCACGCTCGTCCACGCGAGGCCCGTGGCCACGCCCGTGTCCGCCGTGCGCTCGGCGACCTCGCTCGTGTACTTCGGCGCGCCGAGGAACTCGTGCAGGTCGTCCTCGTTGTCGACGCGACGCTTCTGCGTCTCGCCCTCGGCCACCTTCACGGCCACGCCGCGGATGACGCTCGCGATCTGGCGCTCGAGCGAGCGGACGCCCGCCTCGCGCGTGTACCGATCGATGATCTCTTCGAGCGCGCGATCGGTGATCTCGAGCTGCTCCTGCGTGAGCCCGTGATCCGAGAGCTGCTTCGGCAGGAGGTGCTGCCGCGCGATCGCGAGTTTTTCGCGGCGCGTGTAGCCCGGGATCTCGAGGATCTCCATGCGGTCGCGCAGCGGAGGCGGGATCGGATCGGCCGTGTTCGCCGTGGCCACGAACATCACGTGCGACAGGTCGTACGGGATCTCGAGGTAGTGATCGGCGAACGTGTTGTTCTGCTCCGGGTCGAGCACCTCGAGCAGCGCCGCGGACGGGTCGCCGCGGAAGTCGTGCCCGATCTTGTCGACCTCATCCATCATGAAGACCGGGTTCACGGTCGACGCCTTCTTCATGCCCTGGATGATCTGGCCGGGCAGCGCGCCGACGTAGGTGCGCCGGTGGCCGCGGATCGCCGCCTCGTCGTGCACGCCGCCGAGCGAGACGCGGTGGAACTTCCGACCCAGCGCGCGCGCGATGCTGCGCCCGAGCGAGGTCTTGCCGACGCCGGGAGGCCCGAGCAGGCAGAGGATCGGTCCCTTCTTGTCCTGCTTCAGCTTGCGCACCGCGAGGTACTCGAGGATGCGCTTCTTCACCTTCTCGAGGCCGTAGTGATCCTCGTCGAGGACCTTGCGCACCGCCGCGATGTCGAGGTTGTCCGTCGTCGACTGCGTCCACGGGATGTCGAGGATCCAGTCGAGGTAGGTCCGGACCACGGTGTACTCGGCCGAGCCCACCTGCATCGTCCGCAGGCGCTTGAGCTGCTTCTTCGCGACGGTCTCCGCCTCCGTCGGCAGATTCGCCTTCGAGATGCGATCCTCGAGGCCGTCGAGATCGCCCTGATCGCCGTCGTCCTCGCCGAGCTCCTCCTTGATCGCCTTGAGCTGCTGGCGCAGCACGTACTCGCGCTGGTTCTTGCCCATCTCCTCCTTGATCTGGGAGTTGATGCGCTCGCGCATCTTGAGGATCTCGAGCTGGCGCGTGAGCAGGCGCAGCACCTTCCGGATGCGCTCCTTCACGTCCACGGTCTCGATGAGCTGCGCCTTCTCCTCGACGGGCGCGTCGAGGTTCGCCGCCACGAGATCCGCGAGCGCGCCGGGCGCCTGGATCGAGTCGATGAGCGAGCCCGCCTCGCGCGGCAGCTCGGGCATCAACTGGATGACCTGCTTGGCGATGTCGCGCAGGCTCATCGCGAGCGCTTCGGCCTCGACGTCCTCCGTCGCGGGCTCGTCGATGCGACGGATCTTCGCCTTCATGTACGGCGACAACGTGACCACGCCTTCGAGACGGATCCGCGTCAGGCCCTGGAGGATGAGCGAGTAGTTGCCGGAGCTGTGCTTCAGCGCCTTGAGGACGCGGGCCGCACAACCGACCGGATAAAGATCCTCGGCCGCGGGATCGTCCGTCGACGGATCCCGCTGCGCGAAGATCGCGATCACCGGCCCGGGAAGGTTGTCGACGTCTTCGACGAGGGCGACGCTCTTCTCACGGCCCACGTCGAACGGCGCGACCGCTCCCGGAAACAGCACGGCGTTGCGAATGGGGAGGACCGGCAGCTCGTCGCCGAAGACCACCTCCTCCTCGGAACGCGGCTGACTGGGC
Organism: Polyangium fumosum; assembly: GCF_005144585.1. Classification (GTDB taxonomy): domain Bacteria; phylum Myxococcota_A; class Polyangia; order Polyangiales; family Polyangiaceae; genus Polyangium; species Polyangium fumosum. The sequence goes on from NZ_SSMQ01000004.1 coordinate 210,742, forward strand.
GGGTTTTTCTTTTCCGACATGAGACGATCTCCTCTGCGAAGCTACCCGGGACGGGAGCAGCTCCGACCGGCATCGGCGGCACTTGCTGGACCCTACAGAGGCCAGCTCACGAATAGCGTCAATCGGTTTGATGTGTCCTCCCGAGGCCCGTGGAGCAAGCAGCGCCCGAACGGGGTCTCGGAGGCGGCGGTCAACGTAGACACGACGCACGCGCCATGCCAGGCCTCTGCGGGAGATTTCATCCGCTCTCGGGGGCCGGGGGGGTGCCGTAGGGCCTTCTCCGAGGTTTTGAAGAGCCCGCCACGGCTAGCGCCCACGTCCCGGGCAGGTACCATGCGCCCGGGCGCAGGCTGCTCCTCCGCTCGGCCGCCTCGACGAAACGACACGGGCGGGCGGGCGCGGGCAGCCTTTTCCTTAGCTGGAGGCCGCTGCTTGCTCGATCCGGTCGTCGCGACGTTGTCCCTCGCTGCCTTCCTGCTGCACGTCCCCGCAGCGCCTTCGCTCGATCCAGGCCCGACCCCCGCGTGCCCGAGCGACATGCGCCTCGTCACGGGTACGCACGCCGACGAGGTCCAGCACCTCTGCACCGACCCTCGCAAGGACGCGAAGACGACGCATTGTTTTGCGTATTTCGAGGGCCTGACGGGCGAAGAAGGGGCGCGGACGGACGTCCGCGTCTGCATGGATCAATTCGAGGCGCCGAACCGGCGCGGCGCGCGCCCGCTCGTGATGCAGTCGTTCCGCATGGCCGAGCGCTGGTGCGGCCAGCGGGGCAAGCGCGTGTGCAGCGAGCAGGAATGGGAGCTCGCGTGTGAGGGCGGCGAGCGCAGGCCCCTCGCGTACGGCTGGCAGGTGAACCGGACGCAATGCAACAGCGACAAGGCCTGGCGCCCGTTCGACGCGCGGGCGCTCGCGGCCGGCGGCGAGGACGAAAAGAAGGAGCTCGAAAAGCTCTGGCAAGGGTCGACGAGCGGCTCGTACCTGAGCTGCGTCTCGCCCTTCGGCATCTACGACATGATGGGCAACGTCGAGGAGTGGGTGGCGACGCGGCCCGGACGCAAATTCCCGGGCGCGCTCATGGGCGGGTTCTGGGCGAAGCCGTGGACGGGTTGTCGCGGGACGAACGACGCGCACGAGCCCACGTTCACGTTCTACGAGACGGGCTTCCGCTGCTGCGCGGACCCCGGCAAGCTCTCCGACACGACGAAGGCCCAGGACGGCGGCGACACCGCGAAGGACGAGAGCGGCGAGGCGAAGCCCAAGCCGGCGAAGAAGAAGCGCAAGAAGCGCGCGGGGTAGAGAGGATCAAGCGCCGAGGATCATGCCCTTCGTGAGGGCACGACCGGCGACGAGCTCCTGCGCGGACAGAGGCTTCCGTCCTTCGAGTTGCCCGCGCACGAGCGTGATCGAGCCTGCGCCGCACGCGACCTCCACGCCCCCTTTGTCTGCGGCCGTGACGGTGCCGGGCGCGCCGCGCACACCTTGTTCGAGGGCCACGCGCGTGGCGAGCACCTTCAGCCCTTTGCCTGCGCACGTCGTGAACGCGCCGGGCCACGAGGTCATGCCGCGGACGTGATCGTGCACGGCGCGTGCGGGCTTCGACCAATCGATGCGGCCGTGCTCCTTCTCCAGCATCGGCGCCATCGTGGCCGCCGCGTGATCCTGCGGCGCCGCGACGAGGTCCCCGGAGACCGCGCGCAAAAGATCTTCGCGCACGACCTGCGCCGCGAGCGCGCCGAGCTCGACGTACAGCTCGTCGGCGGTCGTGTCCTCGCCGATCGGGATCCGGTGCGTGGTGTACACGGGGCCCGTATCCATGCCCTCGTCCATCTGCATGAGGCAGACGCCCGTCTCGCGCTCGCCGTTCACGATGGCCCAGGTGATCGGGGCTGCGCCGCGGTACTTGGGCAGGATCGAGGCGTGCAGGTTCATGCAGCCGCGGCGAGGCGCGTCGAGTACGGCCTTCGGCAAGATGCGGCCGTACGCGATGACGAGCGCGACGTCGGCGTTCGTTTCGGCGATGAGGCGCGCGAAGTCCGGTGTCTTGACCTTGAGTGGTTGCTCGACGCGCAGGCCGAGCTCGAGGGCGCGCTGCTTGACGGGCGGCGCGCGCAGCTCGAGGCCGCGGCCGGCCGGGCGATCGGGCTGGCAAACGACGAGCGGGATCTCAGCGATCGCGTGGAGCGCATCGAGCGCAGGGACGGAGATGGCGGGGGTGCCGAAGAAGAGGGCGCGCACGGGCGGGGTGTAGCGCTTCAGAGGCGGCGGAGGAAGTCGATGAGGGGGTGGAACTCGGGACGGGAGAAATCGAACACGCGATCCCTCGCTCCAGGGCCCAGGCGAGGATCCTCGTCGCTGAGTACGGAAAGGAGCGCACCGATGCGTCCCTTGTCGGGACTCTTTGCCCGATGACCTTGGCCGTCCATGCAGGCGAGGTACGTCTCGACGCACCGCCTGGGCCCCGCATTCTCAGGGTCGTTCGCCCACGCTCGCCAGACGAGGGACTCGGCCTCGCCGGTGCTGCCGTCGCCCGAGACGACGAAGAGCCCGATGCGGGGTGGTCCTGCGGTCCACTGACCGTGACGGACGTCCTGCTTCGTGATCTTGTTCAGCGCCGTTTCGAGCGACTTGCATGTCCCAGAGAACGTCTCATCTGCATCGACGACCACGCCGATGGATGCTTTCGCGGCGAGAAAATCCGGACGAAGGTACGTCTCAAGCTTGGCGATCACATCGCGCTTGCCGTTCATGGGCTTGATGAAGGCCCAGTCGATGGGCCTTCCAATCCACTCGAGAACCTCGGCGTAGAACGGAAGATCACCCTTACCCTCGACGATCAGCACTCGGCTCGCCTTATTCTCGTCATGCATGTGATTGGCCATCACGATCTCAACGAAGCTCGATCTCTGCGGCGATGGCCGCTTCGATGTGCTTGCGGTCGAGTGTGCGTCCATCGGCCACGTCGCCCAGGCGATAGAGCTGGATCACGCGAAAGTCGTAGCTATCCCGCGCGGCGAAGCACTCGTGCGCAGCGACGAGACACTCGCGGGAGTGGGTCGTCGCGAAGACCTGGATGCCGAGGCGTTCGGAGACCTCGGCGATACCCTTCCAGACCGTGGGGAGCGCGGTGTAGTGGATGCCGTTCTCGATCTCGTCGATGAAGCAGATGTCCGGCTTGCGACCGAGCAACTCGGAGAAGATCGCGACGAGGCGATAGATGCCCTGGCCAGCCTGCGAGAGGGGAATGCGCTCACGCAGGCCGACATCGACGACGATGAACGGCTTGGCAGCGACAGCATCGAGGCGCACCGAGCGAATACGCGAGTCCACAGCGCCGAGGAGGGATTCGAGCTGTTGCTCGTCTTCCGGTGCTCGTACAGCCTCGGCGAAGGCATCGACCATCGCATCGGGCACACGATGCTGGACGGAAACAGCGTGCACGCGAAGACGAAGAACCCCCGCCGTGCACCAACCGTACAGGGAATTGCCCCGGTAGAAGGAGTCGAGTTTGTCCCCTTCGCTGGACAAAAGCCGGTCCTTCCTTGCCACGAAGACACGCCTTCGCTTTTGTCCGGGCGACGTCACCCGGAGCACCGTCTCCACGTCAGCGCCATGCTTCGGGAGCCAATGGTAAAAGCGAGCGTCCGGTACTCCGCCCCCCGTTCGGAAGAGTCCGTGCAGATCCCCCATCGTGGCAGGGTCGGCGAGCACAGTGATCGCCTCCAGCAGCGACGTCTTCCCCGTGTTGTTCTTCCCGACGACGAGGTTCACGCGGCCGAGATCGCTCAAGGCGAGCCGGGAGAACCCGCGAAACTGTTCGATCTCGATGGACTGGAACATGCGCCTCGTCGTTCCTTGCCCGTTCACCCGCCCAGCGGCAAGCCCCGCGCCTGCCGAGCGCAACAAACGTCCTGACGAGCCTCCGCCCTCGTCGGACAAGAGCCGCGGAACACCCCTGCAAAACGCAGCGTACCGGCGCCCGACCGAGGGATCCCCGATGCAAACCCCCACGCGCCTCTGCAAGGTGTGTCTTGCACGCGTTGCAATCGAGGCTCCCCGCTCCGCAGACCACGTCTGCACGTGTGCAAACCGGTCCTCGCGGCTGCAAGGGGTCGGTTGCACGCGATGCAACCGGCATCCGCACACGACACGGAGGCGTTTGCACGCGCGTGAGCGCGGCCCATCGGTGTGCAAGGGGGTGCTTGCACGCGTTGAAACACGCGGTTCGAACGTCGCTGGCTGCTTTTCAACGCGTGCAAGCACCCCCTTGCACGTGGCTTCGGTCGATTTCCACGCACGCAGGCCCCCCCTCGCGCGCGGTTCCTTCGCTTTGCGTTCGGCGCAAGCGTGGCCGCGTCTCGGTCACGCGGCCGGGATCACGTGTGCAAACGGGAGTTGTGCAGGGGGAAAAAGAGAGGACGGCGTCGGCTACACGCCCGAGGGATGCCAGATCGTCTTCATCTCGACGAAGCGCTCGATCCAGCGCGGGCTCGTCGCGCTGTCCGCGTCGAACCAGGCCGCCTCGTCGATCGATCGCGTCCGCACGCGCTTCACGTTCCCGATGGCCGCCTCCTCCGCCTTGCGCGCGAGCTCCGGCGCCACCTCGTGCAGATCGAGCGCCGCCACCTCCATGTGCTTCGCGAGGTGCGGGAGCAGCTCGGCCGCGCGGCCCGTCAGCACGTTGATCACGCCGCCCGGCAGATCACTCGTCGCGAGCGCCTCCCCGAGCACGAGCGCCGTGCGGGGATCCGCCTCGCTCGCGAGCACGATCACCGTGTTGCCCGCGGTGATGATCGGCAACACCGCGCCGAGCAGCCCGAGCAGCGCCGGCCGCGCAGGGGCCACGACGCCGACCACGCCCATCGACTCGGGCACCGTGAAGTTGAAGTGCGGCCCCGCGACCGGGTTCAGGCTCGAAAACAAGCTCTGGTACTTGTCCGCCCAACCCGCGTACGAGACCACGCGATCGATCGCGGCCGCCGTCTCCGCCGCCGCGCGCGACGCTTCGAGGCCGCCACGTTCGAGCGCGCGCGCGAGCTCGCCCTGCCGCGCTTCGAGCATCTCCGCGAGCCGGTAGAGGATCTGCCCGCGGTTGTACGCCGTGCGTCCGGCCCAGCCGTCCCACGCGCCGCGCGCCACGACGACCGCGTCGCGCACGTCCTTGCGGGACGCCCACGGCACGTTTTCTTTCGTCCCTCCGAGGCTCATCGGATCCGCCACCTGCATGTACCTGCCCGACTCCGAGCGGATGAACTGCCCACCCACGAGCATCTTGTACGCCTTGCGTACCGACAAACGGGCGGGCGGGACGAACCCGTTCTCGCGCTCGTCTGCACGGGCAGGCGCCCCCGCCGTCTCCTTGTCCTTCGCGCGCGCCATCAGTCCACCTCGAGATACGGCAAGAGCCCTTGCCGGCCGCCCTCGCGGCCGAAGCCGCTCTCCTTGTAACCGCCGAACGGAGAGCTCGGATCGAACTTGTTGTACGTGTTCGCCCAGACGACCCCCGCGCGCAGCTTCTGCGAGACCCAGAAGCTCTTCGAGCCCTTGTCCGTCCAGACGCCCGCGCTGAGGCCGTACATCGTGTTGTTCGCCTTCTCGACCGCCTCGTCGGGCGTGCGGAAGGTCATCACGGCGAGCACCGGCCCGAAGATCTCCTCGCGCGCGATGCGGTGCGACTGCGACACGCCCGTGAAGAGCGTCGGCGCGAACCAGTAGCCCCGCGCCGGCAGCTCACACGGCGTCGAGAAGCGCGTCGCGCCCTCGCGCTCGCCCGCGTCGACGAGCTCGCGGATCTTGTCGAGCTGCATCTTCGAGTTGATCGCGCCGACGTCCGTGTTCTTGTCGAGCGGATCCCCCACGCGCAGCGTCTGCATGCGATCACGGAGCCTTCGCAGGAGCGGCTCGAACGCGCCCTCCTCCACGAGCAGGCGCGAGCCCGCGCAGCAGACGTGCCCCTGGTTGAAGAAGATGCCCGAGATGATCCCCTCGACCGCCTGATCGAGCGGCGCGTCCGCGAACACGATGTTCGCCGCTTTGCCGCCGAGCTCGAGCGTGAGCTTCTTCTTCGTGCCCGAGAGCGCCTTCTGGATGCGCTTGCCGACGTCCGTGGATCCCGTGAACGCGACCTTGTCCACGTCCGGATGCGCGACGAGCGCCGCGCCCGTCGCGCCCGCGCCCGTCACGATGTTCACCACGCCCGGCGGCAGATCACACTCCTCGAGGATCTTCGCGAGCAAGAGCGCCGTGAGCGGCGTCGTCTCCGCGGGCTTGAGCACGCACGTGTTGCCCGCCGCGAGCGCGGGCGCGAGCTTCCACGCGGCCATGAGCAGCGGGAAGTTCCAGGGGATCACCTGCCCCGCCACGCCGAGCGGGCGCGGCGAGCGACCCGGGAACGCGTACGCGAGCTTGTCGGCCCAGCCGGCGTAATAAAAGAAGTGCGCCGCCACGAGCGGCAGATCGACGTCGCGCGACTCCTTGATCGGCTTGCCGCCGTCCATCGTCTCGACGATGGCGAGCTCGCGCGCCTTCTCCTGGATCACCCGCGCGATGCGGTAGATGTACTTGCCGCGCTCGATCCCGGAGAGCTTCGACCAGTATTTTTCGTACGCGACGCGCGCCGCCTTCACGGCGAGATCCACATCGCGCTCATTTCCCTCCGCGACCTCGGCGAGCTTCTGCTCGGTCGAAGGGCTCACGGTGTCGAAGTACTTGCCCGACGACGGCGCGACCCACTTGCCGCCGATGAAGAGCTCGTAACGCGGGTCGATCCGGACGTGATCCGCGGCCTCGGGCGCGGGCGCATAGGTCCACGCTTTGCCGAACTCGAGCGCGGCGCCGTGCGCTGGGCGAGCCGGCGACGACGGGGCCGCGTGGGTCTCGCCGTTCGTCGCAGGGGCGATCGTTTCCTTGGCGGTCATCGTGTCTCCTCTTCAGTCCTTGCTGAAGGAATCGCCTGACTGGTAGGCGCCCGTGCGCTCTTTTTCGAGCTGCATGAGCACGTCGTTGAGCAACGTGGATGCGCCGAGGCGGAAGAGATCCGGCGTGAGCCAGGCGTCCCCGAGCGTCTCCTTCACGAGCACCAGGTAATGCAGCGCCTGCTTGGCCGTGCGGATGCCGCCCGCCGGCTTCATGCCGATGCGCTTGCCCGTCGCGTAGAAGAAATCGCGGATCGCCTCCAGCATCACGAGCGTCACCGCGGGCGTCGCGGCCGGCGTGACCTTGCCCGTCGACGTCTTGATGAAGTCCGCGCCCGCGAGCATCGCGATCTGGCTCGCCTCGCGCACGAGGTCATACGTGCCGAGCTCGCCCGTCTCCAGGATCACCTTGAGGTGCGCTTGTCCACACGCCTCTTTCGTCGCGGCGATCTCGTCGAAGATGCGCGTCTTTTCGCCCGCGAGCAGCGCGCCGCGATCGATGACCATGTCGATCTCGTCCGCGCCCCACGCGACCGCGCGCCGCACGTCCTCGAGCTTCACGTCGAGCGCCGAGAGCCCGCTCGGGAACGCCGTCGCCACGCTCGCGACCTTCACGCTCGATCCGGCGAGCGCATGCTTCGCCACGGGGACGAGCTTCGGGTACACGCAGATCGCAGCACACGGCGGCACCTCGGGCGAGGCGTGGGGCCGCATCGCCTTCTGGCAGAGCTGCGTGACCTTGCCCGGCGAGTCCTTCCCTTCGAGGGTCGTGAGATCCATCATCGCGATGGAGAGCAAGAGCCCCGCGACCTTCGTCTCCTTCTTGATGCTGCGCTTGCCGAGGGCCGCCGCGCGCTCCTCGACCATCACCTTGTCCACGGTGGGCGCCGAAAAGTCGGGGTACGTCCGCGCCCCGCTCGGCCCCGCCGCGCCCTTGCCATTGCCGCCTTCTGCAGCCATCGACCGGCCTCCGGGGATTGGATGCGGGGGCAAGGCCCGGCTTGTCCGGGCGAGCCCCCTCTGCCTGCTTTCGCGGGACGCTAGCAGAACTATCCGCGCCGCGGCATCCCTGCTAAGGGTGGCAAGGTGCAGAGCGGGTCGGGCCTCGTCTTCGTCAATGGAATCCGCCTCTACATCCACCGCTTCCAGCCCGCCAGCGCCCGCCCGAGCGGCCTGACGGTCCTGCTCCTCCACGGATACCTGGACTCCGGCGCCACGTGGGATCTCGTGGCCGAGCCCCTCGCGCGCGCGGGGCACGACGTCCTCGCCCCCGACCTGCGCGGGTTCGGCGAGAGCGACTCCGTCGGCGCCGGTGGCTACTACCATTTCCCCGATTACGTCAGCGATCTCTCGTCGCTGCTCGACATCCTCGCGCCGAAGCGCCTCGCCCTCGTGGGCCACTCGATGGGCGGCACGATCGCGGCGCTCTTCGCCGGCGCGAGGCCCCAGCGCGTCGACCAGCTCGTCCTGCTCGAAGGCCTCGGCGCGCCCGCCTCCGAGCCGAGCACGGCCGTCGATCGCATGCGCACGTGGCTCGACGACATGCGCTCGCTCGATCGCACCCCGCGCCCCGTCGGCTCCTTCGACGAGGCCCTCGATCGCCTCGCGCGCAGGCACCCGCAGGTCTCCCGCGCGATCCTCGAGAGCCGCGCGCGCCTGCTCACGCGCACCCACTCGGGCCGTTTGTCGTGGGCTTACGACTCGATGCACCGTACGACGGCGCCGGTCCCCTTCCACCTCGAGTCCTTCAAGTGCTTCCTCCGCCGCATCACGGCGCCCACGCTCTACGTGAGCGGCGGCGTGAACGGCCTGCGCTTGCCCGACGAGGCCGAGCGGCTCGCCTGCATCCCGAGCACGCTGCACATCGACCTCGCCGACGCCGGCCACATGATGCACTGGACCGCGCCCGAGACCCTCGCCGAACGCCTGCTGCGCTTCTTCGCCACGCAGCCTGAGGGCCGGCCCGCCTCGCCGCGTTGACCCGCGCCTCCCCCGATTGAATTTTCGAGCGCGAAGCGCCACGCTGAACGCATGCGAAAGCCGAGCTTCTTTTCTTTTTCTTCGCGGACGTTCCCCTTCCTCTCGCTCACGCTCGCGACCGGCTTGCTCCTCACGGTGTCGAGCTCCGGATGCGGGAGCGATCGCGCCTGCTTCTACTGGACCGAGCTCGAAGGCGCGTGCCCCTCGCAGGGTGAAGCGTTCGACTTCTTCCAGGGCGATTTCTGCTCGACCAACATCACCGCGGTCAACAGCGAGGGCGCGTTCGAGGGCGACACCTGCTGTTACGACGTGACCGAGGACAGCTCGGGCTTCGGAAGCTGCGCCCCCGAGCCGGGCCCGTTCCCACCCGGGACCTCGATCGCGGTGGGCGTCGGCGGCGGCGGCGTCGGCGGCGCAGCGGGCGCCGGCGGCGCGGCCGGATCCGGCGGCGTGGGAGGCTCCGGCGGCGGCTCGACGTGCGCGTCGTGCAAGCAGTTCATGCTCGAAGACATGCCGCCCGAGCTCTGCCCCGCGTCCGTCCCGCTCTACGAAGCCTTCACCGACTGCAAGTGCCTCGGCACCTGCACGTCCGTGTGCGGCGAGGCGTGTATGTCGAGCCAGGTCCCCGCATCCGCGTGCGAGAGCTGCCTGCTCGACACGTCATCGAACGGCTGCGGCGCGCAGTTCTTCGCCTGCTCGAACGACGGCAACTGATCGAGGCGCCCTCTCCGGTCCCTCTCCACGCCGTGGAGAGGGGCCCCGGTGGAGCGGACAAACCTCTCAGAATTGGATCTTGCTGACGTTCGGCGCCGTGCCCGTCGCAGGCGCCTTCGTGCTGCCCGCGCCGAACGGCTTCGCGGAAGACGCGCCACCGCCGAGCGTCCCGGCAGGCTTCTGGCTCGGCGTCGGCTGCGGCGTGGTCGCGGCGGGCTCGACCTCGAGGCCGTCGCCGCCTTCGCCCGACTTCGACGCCGCCGCGGACGGCGCCGGCGCGACCACGCTCGGCGTCGGCGCAGGGGCCGCGCTCGGCGCGGGCGCTTGCGGCGTCGCAGCGGACGTTTTGTTCGGCGGCTCGGAGGGCCGCGCGTTCAGAAAAAAGAACGCCGCTCCGCCCACGCCCGCCGCGAGCGCGAGGAACACGAGGCCCACGACGGCCGCGGGGGACATGCCGCGGCGCGGAGCCACCATGGGGAGGGAGATCGGCGCGGAGGTCGCGCTCGGCCTCGACGTCGGCCCGCCCGGGAGCGAGGGCCGATCCTGCGCCGGCATCATCGCGGACTGCGCCTGCGCGGGCTGCTGCGGCTGCGCATACGGCATGGGCGTCTGCGTCGCGGCGTAGCCCGGATACGACGTCTGCGAGGGCCGGGGGTTCGCGACGCTCGCGGGCGCGATGAGGTGCCTCGCCGCGCTTTGTTCGAAGGCCATCGCGCGCACCGCGTCCTGCAGCGCGCGCAGCTCGTTCAGCATGTCCTCGGCCTTCTGGTAACGCGTCTGCGGGCGGCGCTGGACCGCGCGCATCACCACATTGACGAACCCTTGCGAGATCCGATCGTTCCGGCCCGTCTGCAGCGCCGGCGCGTCCGTCATCAACTTGGCGCGCGCGAGCTCGGCGTCCTGCGCGTCGCCGAAGATGTGGCGCCCCGCGATCGCGCGGTAGAGCATCGCGCCGACGGCGTAGAGATCGGAAGCCGCCGTGACGTCGCGTGAGTTCAGGATCTGCTCGGGCGCCATGTACTCGAGCGTCCCGAGCGCCATGTCCGCGCGCGTCAAGTTCGTCTGCTCGAGATCCTCGCCCGCGCCCGACTCGATGCGGCCCATGCCGAAGTCGACGATGATCGCGCGCGATTTCCCGTTCGGCGTCGGCTCCATCATGATGTTGCCGGGCTTCATGTCGCGATGGATGACGTGCGCGCGGTGCAGATCGCCGAGCGCATCCACCACGTCGCATCCGACGTCGATCGCCTCCTCGACGGAGAGCCTTCGCTGGTGCAGCACCTTCGAGAGCGGCTGGCCCTCGATGTACTCCATGACGAGCACGAGCCCGACGGTCGGGTCCTCGACGAAGTCCACGACACGCGCGACGTGATCACTCCGGATGCGGCCGAGCAGGTTCGCCTCGCGCCGAAAACGTGCGACCACCTCGCGATCGTAGGCAGCAGCAGCGAGCAGCGTCTTGATCGCCACTTTCATGCCGATCGCGAGGTGCTCACCGGCCCACACCTCGCCCATGCCGCCCGCGCCGACACGCGCGTCGACCCGGTACCGTCCCGCGATGATTGAGCCCGGAGCCAAATCCATACGATCGACCATGCTAACGGAAACCGACGGCGAACCGGCAAAAGGTTACGCCTCCTCCGCGAACTCGGTCGGCCGAGGTACGGAAAAGCCTGTATCTTTTTCCACACACGGCAGGCGCACGCCCGCCCCCGTCCTCGACACGTGCGCCCGCGCCACGACGGCGGTAACGGTCCCCGGTGCACATCGTCTTCTGCGGCACGGGCTGGTTCCCCATCGTCGACGCCATCCGCGCGCGGCTGCCCCCCGGCATCACGCTGCGCATCTGGGACCCGCGCCTGCCCCTCGCCGGCCAAGTCGAGGACGCCGACATCCTCCTGCCGTCCAACGCACACCTCGACGCCGCCGTCATCGCCGCGCCGCGCCACCTCCGCCTCATCCAGCAACCCGCCGTCGGGACGGAGGGCATCGACCTCGCCGCCGCGCGCGCCCGAGGCGTCCCCGTATGCAACGCCCCCGGCACGAACGGGCAATCCGTCGCCGAAGCCGCGCTCTTCTTGATCCTCGCCCTCGCGCGCCGCTTCCCCCGCGCGCGCCGCGCCTTCGCCGAACGCTCCATCGGCGCGCCCCTCGGCATCGAGCTCGCCGGCCGCACCCTCGGCATCCTCGGCCTCGGCCGCTCCGGCACAGCCCTCGCCCGGATCGCCGAGGCCCTCGGCATGCGCATCCTCGCGGCGCGCAGCGCCACGTCCCAAGAAGACATGCTCGATCTCGCCGCCCGCGCCGACGTGATCAGCATCCATTGCCCGCTCACGCCAAAGACACGGGGCCTCGTCGGCGAAGCCTTTCTCGCGCGCATGAAGCCCGGGGCCCTGCTGGTCAACGTCGCGCGGGGCCCGATCGTGGATCGAGGCGCCCTCCTCCACGCCCTGGAGGCAGGCAAGCTCGGCGGCGCCGGGCTCGACGTGTTCTGGGAAGAGCCGTGGGACCCCAACGACCCGCTCTACCGTCGCGACGACGTCGTCGTCCTCCCTCATGTCGCCGGCTCCACCGAAGAGGCCTTCGCCCGAATCGCCGACATCGTCGCCGGCAACGTGAAGCGGTTGCGGGAGGGGGAGCCATTGATGCATCGCATTGCGTGAGGGGGTTGGCTGCGTAGCGCCGGGGTTTCACCCCGGACCCGACCAGGGGTTGTCCACCCCTGGACCCGGACCAGCCAGGGGCTGGACCCAAGCTCGATGAACGGCGCGATGCGCAGTTCATCGAACAGACCCCATGGGCCAACTGGCCCGCCCCCTCGCATGAAACTCGGGCCCGATTTTCATGGCAGGCCCGGTCAAGACCAGCAACGGCGTTGCGCGACCGAGACAGCCGCGCTGCGGCTCCTACTGGCAACCTGGATTCTTCGTCAAGCTGTTTGAAAACCTGCGCACCGCGCAGGTTTTCGAACCTCGGTCCGGGCTGTGCCTGGTCCGGGTCGAGGGGCGGCGAAGGGGTCCGACCCCGGACATACAAGGTCCGCCCAGCTCGTGATTTGTCTTGCAGGACCCATTTGTCCTCCGGATAGATAGGCCACAGCTCATCACAGGAGGGGCCTTCCAATGAGACGAGGAGATTGTCTCGTCGCGGCGCTCGTCGTCGCGGCATCGGGCGTCGTGTTGCCTGGGTGTTTGTGGTCGTTTGGGGAGGATGAAGGGAAGGGGCGTTTTTGCGCGGCGCTGCTGCGGTTCTTTCGGCTTGGGCTTCTGGTGCTCGGCGCTTTTTGCGTCTCGGCATTGCTTCTCGGGTGCGGCGCGACGCCTGCGCATACGCAGACGTGGGCGCAGGCGACGCCGAGCGGAAAGCGCTTGTTCCGTATATGCCGGCGCCATCCCCAGGTCGATCCGAATGCGCGTTATTGGTACGATCGCGGGGACGGAACACCTCGAACGACGTCCCTGCCGCTCGACGCGCTTTTGGAGAGCCGCGAGGCCAAGGCCATCTTCATTCTTGATGCCAGCGCGCCGCCCGAGAGCCGAAGGCTTTTAGGGATTGCATTCCAGGATCTACCCTGCGACAAACCACCGCCGCCGCCACCCGCGCCGGAGAAGCTCGCGGCAAAGGAGAAGGAGGGCGAAACAAAGGAGGACGAGGCCCGGAAGGACGAGGCCCGGAAGGACGAGCCGCCGAAACCGTTGCCGCGACCGAATCCGCGCGGCGCGTCCGCGGTGGAGAGGCGCGTCGAGGTGCGTCGCTGCACGGCGTACGTAGAGCCGGGCCGGACGCCAATGCGTCGCAAAACCGCCGGGCGGACCTGCTCGAGGCTCCTCATCCACCGGGGCCGGGGCGACACGAAGCCCATCGTCGCGGAGAACCAGCCGCGCCCGGTCGAGGCGCCCGTGCCCGCCGAGCCGAGGGAGGTGCCCCGAGGTGAAGTCTGGCGATATGACGACTGGAGCTTGCCCCCGGAGGAGATGGCTCAGCTCGAACGAGCCTACGAGTGCCTCCAGGGAGTTTGCCATAAGAGGCACAAGAACTTTCAGGACGGGAAGACCAAGCCCGCCGGGACGCACAACGGGCAATCGTTGTCCACGGGGAGCGGTGGGGGAGCGAGCCCGCCGCAGCCCGCGCCGAAGACGAAGGTCCGGACCAAGACGCGGCCCTTCGGGAAACCAAACGGCGGGAAGCCAAACGGCGGGAAGCCAAATGGCGCGGCGGCGGGAGAGGCGTCACCGGCGAATGCGGGCGCGGCGGCGAATGAGAGGCGCGTGCCGAATCCGAATGGTAGGAAGGGCGGGGAGGCGCATCAGGACAAGGTCAAGGAGGTCACGAAGGATGTCGAGAAGCGGGGGCTCGAAGCGGACACGGAACATCACGTCAAAACCCCGGGCGGCCACAAGGAAAACCGCTACGTGGACGTCGCTGGGCTTGACAAGAAAACGGGGCAGCCCGTGGAATACCACCAGGTCGGGAAGCAAAGGAAGGACGGGCAGCCCGTGGAGCGTGAACGAAAGGCGCTTGACGACGTGGAACGCGCGAAGAGGCGGCGGCCAATGTTCCACCCCTACAACAAGAACAAGTGAGGAGCATCATGGGACATCAGTCAGCCTTCTACCTCACGCCCAAGGACAAGGCGGAGCTTGAGCAGCGGCTTCGGGAGAAGATGGACTTCATCATCCTCCTCCGGGAATCGCCTTCGGCGTCGCCACGCGTCGTGGACTCGCTGAACTTCTCCGAGCCCGACAACCCGTGGTTGAGCAAATACCTCGCGCGGCCCGAGGACCTCAACGAGATCGTGATGCACCACGTTCCCGAGCAGGGGTATTGGACCCCGGACGACCTATTTTCGCCCGTGGTCAAGTGCAGCGGCTGCTACTTCGACGGGAAGATCCTGCGCAGAGGGCGCGTGTATTACGTCGACGGGTTTTATGGTCCGGACGGCGGGTGGGTGGAGAAGAGCGAGGCGTTCCGGAAGTGGGCGAGGATGGTGCATACGACCCTCAAGAAATCGTTGAAGCGGCGTGATTCGAAGTATGTCGAGTACATCGGCGCGGACGCGCAGGCGTGGGTCGATGCAGGTGGGCAGCTCGTCGACTGAAGTGGGCAACGCGTAACGGGTAGCGGACGGCCTGTAGATCTGAGCCCGGCGTATCCTCGGGCCCGAGCGTCGCGCAGGTCGTCCGCTGCGCCCATCGCAACGGTGGCGAAAGAACCTCCACGACCGCCGCCGCAGCAACGTTTGCAGGAGCCGCGCTTCCCGCTCGCGGGTGGCACGGGCGGCCGGGTTTTCGCCGGACGATCCGTGGGAGGATTCGCTGACGTCGTCCGAGGTGCCGTGGGTGGTGCGTGGCGATCGAATACCGCGGCGATCGAGAAGGCGCTGGCCACGCGGGTGAGTGTTTCGCAGGCGGAGACGAGCGCATTTCTGGCCGCGCAGATCCGCGTCACGGAGTACGTGCGGCAGTTCATGGATGCGTCGGATTGGTTTCTGGATTCGCCGATCCCGCCGGATGTCCGGGCGCAGGTGGATGGGGTCCTGAAGAATGCTTTTGCCGATATGGCGGAGCAGATGAAGGAAAGCCTCAACGTGTGGGAGGCGATCGTGCTCGGGCCGGAGAAGGGCTCCTTCCTGGAGACGGTGCGGGCGTTTGCCGGGGCGATGTCGACGGTCGGGGAGGGGGCGGCTGCGTATGCGGAGGTGATGCAGACGCTGGTGCATGCGTCGTCGCGGATTGCGATCGGATTCGTGCCGTATGCGGGGCCGGCGCTCGATCTGTGTGAGGCGGTGACGGGGAAGCTCTTGTGTTTGCCCGGGGGGAAAGATCTGACCACGGAGGAGCGGGTCGGCTCGGCGGTAGGGTTCGGGTTCGGGCAGATCACGAAGGCTTGGGCGGGGATCAAGGCGGCCGGGGTCAAGCCGGGGGCGAAGATTGTCGCGGCTGGCGTGCTGAACCTCGGGGAGGAGTTTACCCAGGCACTCCGGGCCAGTAGGATCGAGCAGTGGAAGGGCTTGCGCCATGCCGTGACGAAGCTGCCGATGGATGACTTCGAGAAGCAGGCGGGGCTCTACTTGATGAAGAACGAAGGGCGGCGGATGATCGGGGTGGGCGATGACGGGGTGCGGTCGGCGATCGGGATCCCGAAGGGAGGAAACGGAGTCCCCAAGGATGTCGCCAAGGCACCGGACTTCCTCACGGTGACGAAGGAGAACCTGCTGGTGGTGAGCGAGGCGAAGGGCGGCGGCGTGAAGGGCCACGAGGTGGTCAATCAACTGGCCAATGCCATGAAGAAGCTGAAGGAGCTGAACCTCGACGGCGATGTTACGCGCCTCGAGCTCATCATGAAGAAGGGAGCGGAGATGAAGAATCGGAACTATGGGGTCGTCGATGACGTCCTCGTAAGCTACTTGGACGACGCAGCCGGCAAGCCGAAGCTCATCGAAGGGCACATCATCCGGGTGATCCAGCTATGAGCTGCGACGGCCCGCACTTCTTTGCGTGGTGCGACCCAACGGCCAGGGCCGACGCCTTCGTGGCGGCCCTGGCCGCGCTCGGCGGCGCCCCACTCTACGTGTATCTGAGAGCGCCCGGTGTGGATGACACACACGAGAATCTTTCGCTCGAGGAGGCGCAAAGGCTCGTGCGGGCCCACCTCAGCAACGACATGGCGGAGGCGGCGTTTTATGTGGGCACGCCGTTCCGTGTAGGGCGGTGGACCTGCAACCTGAGCGTCGAGAGTCGCGGGGAGGCGTATAAGCTCTCCGTGTACCACATCCCGATGAGCATATGGGGGGACGATCGCGATGAATTCTTTCTGCGTCGCGAGCCGCACCGCCTCGGAATGGGGCCGCGTTCCACGTCCGTCGAGGCGGCGGCCATGGCGATCGACACGGAAGGCGACGTGGAGGATCTCCTCCTCGGCCTCTGCGCGCCGGACGCAGGGCTCGTGACGTTCGGCGCGTGCGCCGATTGGTGGCCGTGGCGTGCGCCGCTGGAGAGCAACGCGACGTATCACGCCCATGCGGCAGCCGTCGCGCGCGACCTCGCCCTCTCGTGGGTCCACGTCCACGACGGGTACAAGATGGGGTCTATCGCGGAGCTCTCCCTCGACGAGCTCGCCGCGCGTGCCTTCGCCGCCCCCGAAGGCGCGCGCATCGGGATCGCGACCTTGGTCGACGGCGTGCGGATGCACGGCAAGGAGGATAGTGAAGCGAGCTTGGACGACCCCAGGCGCCGCTACTTCTCCCCACTGGCACGCAAGGGTGCGCGACCCATCGGACCCGGTGATGCGGTGCTGACCCGCGAGCAGGTCTTGCGCGCCCTTGCGACGCCGCCGGGTGTCCTCTTCGAGGCCCTCGAAGCGTCCGCGGCGGCCTTGCGCGATGACGAATGGCGCGCGGCCGAGCCGCTGGCCCGCCAGGCCATCCATGCGAGGACGGAGGGAGCGCCCACGCGGGAGATCGCGGTCACCGAGAGACACGAGCGCTTCATCGAGCAGCACGCCCCCTACCACGTCCGCAGGCTCCCGAACGGAGGCGTCCTCCTCGCGACGCATCCCTTCCGCACGCTCTGGCCCCTCTGGTCGAATGCGCTCGCGCTCCTTGGAATTCGGCCGAGAGACGGGGGCTGAGACCCTTCAGCGAAGACGACGGGGCTGACCGTTCAACGGGCAACGTACCCGTCGCCAGCTTGAAACCCCCTCCCTGGTCTTGCCACGGACCCGTTGGAAGAACTGCGCGATGCGCAGTTCTTCCACCTTCGGTCCAGGCCGTGCCTGGTCCGGGGTGAAGGGGGCGGACAGCCCCCTTCCGGGGTCCGGGGCAGCGCCCCGGCGCGGGCGGCTTCTCCAGGGGCTTGACCGGTGATGACCCTGCCTACCAATAACCGCAGCGCTGACAGGTCGGCGGGCAACGCCGGCTCCGTCCCTCCCCGCGATGGGGCCGTAGGCCTTCAGCGATGAACTGCGTGATCATTTCGGAATTGCCGACAGCAGGAGCGAAAATGCACGCGTGTTGACATCGTCGGAGGCGGGAGCGACCATCGCGCCGCCCTGATGCAACCAACGCCCCTGTTCGACCGCTCCCTGGCCCCGTTCCACCCGAACGACCCTCCTTCCCAGGCGTCTGGCGCATGAAAACCCATGACATCGGGAGACACACGCTCGTCTACGGCGACGACGACGTCTCCGTCATGACCTACCGCGGCCGCGTCACGTACAACGAGATGCGCGAGATCCTCGCGACGGAGGATCTCGCGAACGTGCCCGCGGCCGTGCTCCTCATCTGCGACATCCGCGCGTTCGAGGGGATGGACGGCGAGACGCGGCGCCTCGGCGCGACGAACCCCAAGCCCGCAAAGCGGTATTTCACGGCCTACCTCGGCGCCGGCTTCAGCCTGCGGGTCTTCGTGAACATGTGGAATCGGGCCACGAACTTCATCCACGGCGCGAAGTACGTCTCCGGCTTTTTCGAGGACGAAGCGGCCGCGCGGGCGTGGCTCCTAGAGCAACGAGAAGCGTTCGAGCGCGAGGAGATGCGCAGAACGACCGGGAGCGAAAGCGAAATTCTCGGTTGAAATTCCCGAGGCAGCCGAGGGGGGATCGGCTCAGGCCGTGGGCTGCGAGCGCCGCGCGCCGCCCGCGCGCCGCTTGACCGACAAGAGGACCCCGAGCGCGCCCAGGAAAAGCAGCGACGAAGAGGGCGCTCGTTCTGCATCCTCTACGCTGTAGCTGCATCCACCGCCGCCAGGGATGGGCCCACCACCCGGACCCGCATCGAAGCCGGTCCCCGCGTCGAACGGCTCACCGCCGCCCGCTCCCGCGTCAAACGGCTCACCGCCGCCCGTCCCAGCATCGAGCAGCTCGCCGCCGTCCATTCCCGCATCGAGCAGCTCGCCGCCGTCCATTCCCGCATCGACCGGCTCGCCGCCGTCCATTCCCGCATCGACCGGCTCGCCGCCGTCCGTCCCAGCGTCCTGCGGCTCGACCGGCTCCATGCAGGTCCCCGCCGAGCACACGTTCGTCCCATCGCCGCACGTCGTGCCGTCGAGCGGAGCGCACACCCCATCGGCCGGCGCGCCGGCCGCCACGCTGCACGCCATACAGTCGGTCGTATCGCCGCCGCCGCATGCCGTGTCGCAGCAGACGCCGTCCGAGCAAAAGCCGCTCGGGCAAACGCCGCAGGTCGTGATACGCGAGAGCCGCACGCGAACCGATTCGTAGGGGGCGCCCTCCACGAACCGCGAGAAGGCCGCCATCGTCTCCCCATTGCCGCGCGAGGCAAGCTCGACGGGCTTGAGGATGCCGGGCTCGGTCGAGATATCGAACGGCGCGCTGACCGTCCCATCCGGAGCGACGGTCACGCCCCGAAGAATGTCATGCCGCGGAGAAGCCCCCGGCGCGAACCGCGCGACGACGAACAGGCTCCCGTCGAACGCCACGGAAGGACGTTGCTCCCAATGGCTGTAGCGACATCCATTGTACCCGTTCGGGTCCGGGTGCTCGTCGAGAAAGACCCCCTGCGCATCGAGGACCACGCCAGCCGGCGTGATACGCGC
Source organism: Polyangium fumosum (assembly GCF_005144585.1). Taxonomy (GTDB): domain Bacteria; phylum Myxococcota_A; class Polyangia; order Polyangiales; family Polyangiaceae; genus Polyangium; species Polyangium fumosum. Next base: position 229,904 of record NZ_SSMQ01000004.1, read on the forward strand.
CGCGCGCTCGCGGGTGACCTTCGTCGCGAGATCAAAGGCCCTCCAGGCGATCAGGTAGACGCCCCCGCCGAACGCGACGTCGAACCCACAAAGCAGCTCGTTCTGGTTCGCGACCGTGAGGCCCCCCGGATCGAGCATCACCCCGTTCGTGTCGAGGCGCGAGGCGCGCAGGATCGTCGGATTGCCGGATCCTGAGCCATTCGGGTCCGCGCCCCACACGTACAAGGCGTTCGTGCCGTCGGAAGCGAGCGCGCCGCTGGAACCATAGGGCAGCGCCGCGAGCTCGGTGACGTTCCCTTGCGCGTCGAGGCGGAAGGGAATCCGGGCGCCGTAGAGGTAGCCGCCCGCATACTGAAGGACGAGCAACGTGTCGGCCGCGACCGCCGTCGCCGCGACGACCCTGTACTCCCCGAGTTGAAGGGGCGGGTTGTCGAGCAGCATCCCTTGGTCATCCACGCGCGAAGCACGGAGCGAGTTTTGCTCCTCCAATGCCCCCGCCGGGAGGTCGTACGCGGACCACAGGAGCAGGGTCGACGGCCCGCCTGTGATCACGTGTGGATCATTCTGGTGGAGCGGGCCGATGGCCATCGGCAGCCCCGACGTGTCGAGCGCCTGCCCCGCGGGAGAGACGCGCGTCGCGAGGATGTCCCCGGAGCCCGACGCGTCGTTGCGATCGTCTTCCCAGGCGACGAGGTAATTCTGCCCATCCCAGGCGAGCGATACATCCGTCTGGCTGTTCGCGCTCCCCGAGATGAGGACCGGCGTCGTATCGATCTGCGTTCCATCCATCGCGAAGCGCGCCCCCACGATGTCGGCGGTGTTGGGCGCGCTAAAATCGTTCGACGCGAACGCGGACCAGGCGACAAACGCGTTCGTCCCATCAGACGTGATGGCCACGTCCCGGCCCGACGTCGTGACGACGCTCGGCGCCGGATCCAAAAAGCCTCCCTGCGCGTCCAGCCGCAGGAGCCGCAGCGTCCCGCCCGATTCGACGAGCTCGATCTCCCACCGGTTGCTCGACGTCATGAGGAACCCAGCGCTGGTCTCGACGAGCCCGACACGGATCAACTCGTCGTTGATCGGATCCGTGATGGCGAGCGTGTTCGGCGCGCCGAGCGGCACGGCCGCGGCCGACACGCGGACCGTATGAAACGCCCTCTCGGTCCAGGCCGTCTCCCACGCAACGAGATGGTTCGTCCCATCAAAGACCACGGCAGGCGCGCTGATGAACTCGTCGCCCGTGTAGCCAGCGAGCGTGGGCGCGAGGTCGACGCCGCTCGGGTCGAGCACGGCCCCCTGGGCGTCGATACGCGCGCCCCGGAGCATGCCGTTCGAATGCCAGACCATCAGCGTGTCCGCGCCCGAGGAAGCGAGCCCGAGGCCGCTGAAGGACCAATACGGGCCCGCGATGGAAGCGACGCCGCCCGGATCGAGGACGGCGCCGGCCGTCGTGATGCGCGCGTGGCGCAGGCCCGCCGGGGCATTGGAGCTCGACCACGCCACGACGAACTGCCCCGCCGCGTAGGCGACGTTGAATCCCGAGCCCGCGACGCCGGTGGCGCCAATCGTGATCGGGGTCGGGTCGAGCACGGCGCCACTCGGATCCACGCGCACGGCCTGGAGCTCCGTGCCGCTCAGGAACGCGACGAGAAACACGCCTCCGCCCACGGCGACGCGGGGCTCGCCCCCCGACGCGAGACCAAGCCCGTACGGATCGAGGACGCTCCCGTCGGGCAGGATGCGCGCGCCGTAAATCGTCGCCGGCGCGCCGCGGCCGTCGCACCAGACGGCGAGGTGCTGCGTGCCGTCGAAGGCCACCGAGGTCGAATGCTGGGCAAAGCCGGCCGGGCCAAAGATGGGATCATCCGTGCCCGTCTCGGGGGAAATGAGCGGATCGAGCACGGCCGGATAAGCGGACGTCTCCACGAGGTTCGCGGCGACGCGCATTTCGAGGCCCCCGGGGACGGCGCGCACGGGCACGTCGGCGCGGGCGCCGCGGGCGTCGATCCACGTCGCATGCCCGACACGGGCGCCGAGCCCGGTGGCGTGATCCGCGAAGTGATGCCCTGCCGCGCCTGCGCCTGCATACGCCTGGCCGGAGACCCGAAGGCGAACGGTGACGTCGCCATCGCCCTCGGGGCGCGCGGGGAACGTGTAACTCAGCTCCACACCTTCCGGCGTGGGACGCAGGTGTTGCGCGACCTCTCCTCGGTCGAGGATCAGCTCGCCGCCCGCGTCGACGGCCGGCTTTGCGGCAGACGCGGCATGGCCGAGCGAACGGCTGCCGCGCGTGACGTCCGTCGTTTCGATCCGGAGCGGCGACGGGCGCGCATCGGGGTTTTTGCCTTTTCCGTCGGCGAGGGGCGCGAGCTCGAATGCCTCCGCGGAGGCGCGCACGGCATAACGGTCCCCTCCGGCGGTCCATACCCCCTCGCCACCGCGGAACGCAGGCAGGAGCGGCCCCGGCGACCCCGCCGCGGCAGGCGAAGGCGCGCGCGCCCCCGTCGCCGCGACGACGGAGGCAGCGGCGGCGCCGAGGAGAAGCAACGTGAGTCCCGCGAGCCGTGGGGCGCGCAGAGGCCTCGTCGGCCCATGTATCCCAGAGCGATCGTCCATCAAGGCGTCTTCCTTTCTCGTCGAGCGCACGGCCCGTCGGGCGTGTCCACTGCTCGACGGTCGGATTTGCAAGGAAATGGCCGTGACGCGACCGAGCGCATCACGGCCAGCTTCCACGATGCTACACGCCGGTGCGGACGAGGACCATCGTGCTCCCGCGCGGAGCAGGATCGGGACGTGCTCTTGGAGGTGGGACAGACAGGTCCTGAGCATGGGTCTCATCGGGAAGCCGCTGCGCTGGGGCTTTGCCCCAGACCCCACCGGGGCTATCCGCCCCTGGACCTGGACCAGCGAGGCGCTGGACCCAGGACGATGAACTGCGCGATGCGCAGTTCATCGAACAGCCGGTGGCAAGACCTGCGACGATTTCGCCCAAGGCCAAGGCCGCAGCGCTGACGGCTCCGCTGGCAACGCCCCGTTGCCAGGAGAGACGCGCGTCCGTGGTCTTGCCATCGGCCCTTGGAAGAACTGCGCGGAGCGCAGTTCTTCCACGAAAGGTCCAGGGCTGGCCCTGGTTCGGGTCGAGGGGCGAACAGCCCCCGCGGGGCTCGGGGCAGCGCCCCGGCGCGGCGGCTTCCCGATGAGACCGATGCGCAGGCTCAGGTCCCGGGCGTATCGGTCCCGGCGGGCGGGTCGGCCTCGGCCTTGCTCGGCCTCGACTCGTTCACCTGGAGATCCTTGAAGAAGAGCTTGAGCTCGTCTTTGCGACCGAGCGAGACGAGGAGCCCGAGGACGATTCGCTTGGCGACGCCATTGTAGGCGACGAGGAAGGTCTCCCGCGCTGCGACGAGCGCCGTGGTGCCCTGGATGGCGTGCCCCGACGAGGTTCCTTTCCCCGCCAGCGCCCCGACGAGGGCGCCTTGTGTCCCTTCGATGCGCGCCCTCCACTTCGCGGCCTCGGGGAGGTCCTTGTTGGCGTTCGCGGAGAAGCCGCGGAGGATCTCCCCCGCCTTCTGCGCGAGATCGGCCGGCTTCAAGGCTGCGAGGCTGCCCTGGTTTCCGCCCGGGAAAAATGCATCGGCGTCGTGCGCGACGTCCTCGTCGAGCGAGCCGAGGTAATGGTAAAACTTCTCGACGTCCTTGCGGAGCGCGAGCGACCTCGCTTCGACTTCCTTGCGGTCGACGCGGACGGTGCTGCGCTTGATCCCCTGCTTCTCCAGCTCGGCCGCGACGCCTATCATGGCGCCCGCGACGTGGTCGTGGAGTTTTACGATGTCGACGAGCGCCGAGGCGCCCGCGAGCTTCTGGACCTCGTTCAGGAAAAAATCACCGTATTCGAGGCACTCGAGATAATCGATGTAGGTGTCGGCCACGCCGTCCGCTCCTCGCGCCCTTCGCCTGCGCCCGTAAAGATGTAAGGCCTCTATCACGCTCCAACGTTGGAGGGAAGCGCGTTCGGGACAACGAGGTGGGCATCCCACCGTGATCGGTCGGGCGCCTGGGCAGCCGAGAGGGGGTGGGACCGTCGTCGGAGGGCCTTCGGGGGGGCCGAGGGACGGGGCAACGCTCGGAGGAAGCGGCGCCTGGGCGAAGGAGGTGGCGGCCGGAGCGCGGTTGGAAGGACGGGGGGGCGGGAAGGTGTGAGGGGGATCGCGATGGGAGGGTCGCCTCGGCGGCCGAGGCGAGGATCCGATCGTGGTGGGAGGGTCACCTCGGCGGCCGAGGTGAAGGTCGGATCGTGCAGCGCGCCAGGTTCACCCTTTCTTTCGGCGCAAGGGGAGGAGCAAAAGCGCGAGCACCCACCACGCGCCGTGCGAGCCCCCGCCGACCTGACGGCAGCCGCAGCTCCCCTCCTCCGTCACGAGATCGCCGCCGGAGCCGCCCGAGCCCGATCCGGTCGAGGACGAGGACGACGCGCCGCCTGCACCACCTGCGCCGCCTGCGCCCATGCCGCCATTGCCGCCATTGCCGCCCGCGCCGCCTGCTCCGCCCGCGCCGCCATTGCCGCCCGCGCCGCCGGCTCCACCCGCACCGCCATGGCCTCCCGCGCCGCCGGCTCCACCCGCGCCGCCATTGCCGCCCGCGCCGCCATGGCCGCCCGCGCCGCCATTGCCGCCCGCGCCGCCGGAGCCGCCCGCGCCGCCATTGCCGCCCGCGCCGCTCGGATCCATCGCGCACGCCCCGTCGACGCACACGCCACCCGGGCACGGCGTGCCGTCGGGCTTCGCGGGGTTCGAGCACATGCCGCTCACCTCATTGCAGGTGCCGGCCTCATGGCATGCGTCGAGCGGCGTGCACTCGACCGGGGCCATGCCCGTGCACACGCCGGCCGCGCATTGATCCGTCTTCGTGCACGCGTCGCCGTCGTTGCACGCGCTGCCGTCCGCTTTCTCGGGATTCGAGCACACGCCGGTCGCGGGATTGCACATGCCCGCGACGTGGCATGCGTCGAGGGGCACGCACACGACCGGGGTCATGCCCATGCACACGCCGCCCGCGCATTGATCGATCTGCGTGCATGCATTGCCATCGTTGCAGCCCGTGCCGTTCGGCAACGCGGCATCCACGGGGCAGGTCGTCGCGACGCCATTGCACGTCTCGGGCGCGTCGCACGCAGACGCGGCCGCTCGGCACGTCGTGCCCGCGGCGATCGGGGTGCAGAGGCCCTGCGCCCCCGGGACGTTGCACGCCTGGCAGTCGTTCGCGGCGCCCCCACCACACGCGGAGTCGCAGCAATATCCGTCGACGCAGAGCCCGTTCGTGCAGTCCGCCGCGCCATTGCATGCGATCGGGGTCGTCGAGGTATAGATCTCGGCGTTCGCCGTGTAGAGCACGTTCGGCGGATCGCCGCCCGCGACGAGCACCGAGCCATTTTGCAGCAGGGTCGCCGTGTGGTAGCCGCGGGCGAGGCCGAGCGATGCGGTCGTGGACCACGCGCCGGTGCTCGGATCGTAGAGCTCGGCGCTCGTCAGGGACGAGGGGCCGACGCCGCCCGCGACGAGCACCTTGCCCGTGGGCAGGAGCGTCATGCTGTGCGCGTAGCGGCCTTTGACCAGGGAGCCGGTGAGCATCCACGCGTTCGTGGCAGGATCGTAAAGCTCGCAGAAGGCCTGGGAATCGGTGTTGCCGCAGGTGAGCGCCTTGCCATTGCCGAGGAGCACCGCCGTATTGTAGGCATGCGCCACGTCGAGCGGGCCCGTGAGGCTCCAGGCGTTCGTCGCCGGATCGTAGGCCTCCGCGGTCGACGAGGCGCCCGAGAGGCCCGCGCCGCCGATCGCCAGCACCTTTCCGCTCGCCAGCGTGACGAGCGCGTGCGCCTCGCGCGGATAGTTCATCGCGGGGCCGGCCGTCCAGCCATTCGTGGCCGGATCGTACAGCTCGGTCGAGGCGTTGGCGCCGCCCGTGACGAGCACGCGGCCATTGGCGAGGAGCGCGGCGCGATGCGAGTAACGCGTGATCGACATGACGCCCGCCGGGGTGAACGTGCCCGTCGCGGGATCAAAGGTCTCGGCGGCCGCGAGGCTCCCGAAGATGCTGCTCAGGCCACCCGTGACGAGCACCCGGCCATCGGCGAGCCGCGTCGACGAATGGGCGTACCGCGCATCCTGCATGGAGCCCGTGAAGCTCCACAGGTTCGTCGCCGGGTCGTAAAGCTCGGCGAATTTCGTGGCCACGTCGCCGACCGAAAAACCGCCGGTCACGAGGACCTTGCCATTCACGAGCAGCGAGGCCGCGTGGCTCTCGCGCGGCGTGTTCATCGGCGCGATCGTGGTCCACGCGGGATCAACGAGCAGCGCCGCGCCGGGCGGCGGCGCCTCTTCGAGGTAGAGCTTGATCGTCGCGCCGTCGAGCGCGAGGCGCACGCCGATCGGATGACCGCCCTCCGAAAAGGCGCGCGGCGCGGTGACGTGGAGGCGCGCCCGGCCGGCCGGATCGAAGAAATGAATGCCCGAAGCGTCGTTTCGCGCCTCGGCCCCGTCCACGCGCCACGCGCCGATCGCCTCGCCCGCCGCGGCGTGATCGGCCTCGATCACGAGCCACTCCTCGACGCCGCCCGCGCCGGCGACCCAGAGGGCCGTGCCGCCCCGGCGCGGATATGCGACGGCATCATCGACCGTGAATGCACGTCCGCTCGTGCCTTCTTCACGCACCAGAATCTCGAAGCCGTCGGGGGCCCGAAAGCGTACGGCGCCCTCGCCCTCCCGCGGGAGCGCGACGCTCAGCTCGTCCCCTGCGCCGGCCCCCCGGGGCAGGCGCCGACGATAACCGGCCTCGTCGGCTTCGAAGGGAGACGACCGAAGCACCTCCCCGACCTGCCCGGGAAACTGCGCTCGAAGGTTCGCGCGGAGCGGCTCGGCGGCCGCATCCTCCGGCTCGGGGAGGGACGCGCCGGGTTTCTCCGTGGCCTCGTTGCCTTCGCAAGCCCCGAGCGCGACGAGCGCCATTACAAACGATGAGAATCCCCACCAGCGTGCATACGATCGTTTCCTCTCCCCTCGAACCTTCGCTTCGTGCATGGCGCGGACCCTACCCACCGGCGGCGATCTCGTCAATGAAGGTCGCCCGAGCGAGCGCGAAGCCACGGCGTTTGCAGTCACTTTTTGGTCATGATCGCCCCAGCAACACGTGACCGTTTGCGCCTTGCCTACACGATCCCATCCACGTTAGCGTAGGTGAGCGCGTCGTCGCTGCCCCTGAGAAGGCCCCCGCATGAACAACGATTTGCTTGCATCGCCTGCGAACGGCGGTGAACCGAATTCCGAGAAGCCCCGGCTCCGGGGCGTCATCCACCAGTGGGCCGCGGTGGTCGCGCTCGTCGCGGGCGTGGCGCTCGTGTGCATCACCGCCGAGATCCGCCATTCGGTGGCCGCCGCGGTCTACAGCCTGAGCCTGCTCATCCTCTTTTCGGTCAGCGCGACGTACCACCGAATCAACTGGGGTCCGAGGGCGCGCCTGCGGATGCGTCGCCTCGACCACGCGGCCATCTTCGTCCTCATTGCGGGTACGTACACGCCCGTCGCCCTGATCGCCCTGGGGCCCGGAGATGGGACGAGGCTTTGCACATTGGCGTGGGCGTGTGCCGCCGTCGGCATCCTCAAATCGATCTTCTGGTCCGGATCACCGAAATGGGTGACCGCTGCCATCGCCGTCGCCGCCGGCTGGTGCATCGTGCCGTTTCTGAGCGCCGTGGGGCGCGCGCTCGATACCACGCAGCTCTTCCTGCTCTTCGGCGGCGGCATCGTCTACACCGCCGGCGCCCTGGCCTACGCATCGAGGCGCCCGAACCCCGTCGTCGGCGTCTTCGGCTACCACGAGGTCTTCCACGCCTGCACCGTCATTGCCGCCGCGATGCACTTCGCCGCCGTCGTGAAGATCGTTCGCGGGGCCTGACGATCCTGTCAGAGGGTTGACGGATCGCCGCTCCCCTCCCCTCTTTCGCAGCGCGGGCACCCGCTCTATCCTCGTCGATTCTTCCCCTTTCGTCACAGGAGGAGCTCGCCATGCGTTTCCGCGCGAAAAGCCGACTCTCGATTGCGTTCCTGATCAGCCTCCCGCTCGCCGCCTTCGCGACGGGCTGCTCCGACGGCTCGTCGACGACCTCCGGCACGACAAACCCCGCGGGCAGCGGCGGTGCGGGCGGCAACGGCGGAATCGGCGGCAACGGCGGCAACGGAGGCATGGGCGGCGGCGGCATGGGCGGCGCCGGCGGCTCCGGTGGACAGGAAGAGATGCGCGGGCCGGTCTCGTTCACCACGATGCCGGTGCTCGTCGCGCGCATCGGGGACCCGTACGTGTACGCGTCGCAGGCCGTTCAGGAAAACGCCCTTCCCGGCGACACGATCACCTACACGCTCGCGACCAAGCCCGACGGCATGCAGGTCGACCCCGCGACAGGCGCAGTCACGTGGACGCCCGCCGCCGGCCAGGAAGGGCCACAACCCGTCTCGCTCGTGGCCACGGGCCCCGACGGGCAAAACGCGAAGCAGGACTACACGATCGAGGTCGAGCCGGCCGTCAACATCCTCGGCATGCAACCGGCCGCCGGCAGCGCCGCGGGCGGCGAGCTCGTCACGATCAGCGGATATGGCTTCGTCGGCACCATCGGCGTCCTCTTCGGCAATGTCCCGGCCGCCGACGTGATGGTCCTCGACGACGGCACGCTCAGCGTCACCACCCCCGCCGCCGTCGCTCGCACCCGCGTCGTCACGGTCACGATCAACGGGCAACCCCAAGCCACCTTCTCCCCAGGCTTCACGCACCTGCCCGTCGCCGCGTCGACCGACGTCACGCAGGCCAAGCTCTCCTCCACGCTGAAGGTCCAGGGCCTCGGCTTCGATCCGGCGTCCGTCGAGGCAAACCAGCTCGCGATCCCGGGCCGCAGCGGCACGCGCCGCAAGATCGTCACGAACCAGGCGGCCTCCGGCGATCTCGCCTTCGCGCTCGGCGTCGGCAACTCCGAGTCCACGCTCGCGACCGGCGCCGTCGCGATCGAGATCAACGGCCTGCGCTCGAACTGGCTCCCCCTCACGATCACCGACGCGTCAATCCCCGCCGAGCTCGCGGTCACGGGCTTCGACGCGGCCCACGCGCCCGGCGAGAGCCTCACCCTCACCGGCGCCGGCTTCGTCGGCCTGCAGCCCGCCGACCTCGCCGTCACCTTCTCCGGCGCCGCCGCGCCCGCGACCGTCACCTCGATCAACGCGGCCGGCACGCAGGTCGTCGTGACCGTCCCCGCGGACGCCGTCACCGGCCCGATTGAGCTCGCCGCTCCGGGCCGCCAGCCCGCGCGGAGCTACGTCGCCGCCACGATCACGGGCAGCACGCCCGTGCTCTCCGTGCTCGACACGACCCCGGCCGGCGGCGCGCCCGGCAGCGCGCTCGTCCTCCGCGGCACGGGCTTCGCCGCGGGCGCCGCGATGAACAAGGTCACCTTCGACGGCGTGGAGGCCGTCGTCCTCTCGGCCGAGCCGAATCGGCTCGTCGTCGAGGTCCCGACGGTCGACTTCGGCCCGGCCGAGATCGTGATCGATTCGGCCGGACAAACCACGAACGCCGGCGTCTTCGGCGTCACGGGGGAGTACACGATCCTCGCCGGCGGCGGCCCCGAGGAGACCGAGATCGGCGACGGCGGGGATCCCTTGCTCGCCTCGCTCGAAGGCGAGTTCGTCACGACGGACGCGGCCAACAACTATTACATCGCCGATCGCAAGCGCGTCCGCGTCCTCAACAACGGCGCCGCGCCCGTCACGATGTTCGGCAAGACGATCCAGCCGAAGACCCTCCAGACCGTCGCGCAGGCGCCCGAGGGCGTCGCCGCCGTCGTGATCCACCCCGTCACGCAGGACGCGTATTTCGCCACGGGCTTCCGCATCTTCCGCGCCAAGCGCACCGACGGCACCATCACGGACTACGCCGGCACCGCGTCGAGCGGCAACGGCGGCAACGGCGGCAACCGCCTGAGCGCGAGCTTCAACGGCATCAGCGACCTCGCCTTCACGGCCGACGGCTCCATCCTGCTCGTCGCGGACAACAACAACGGCACGATCCGCGCGATCAACACCACGGGCACGGCCACGACGGCCTGGGGCGTCACGATCGCGGCCGACGCGGTTGATCAGATCGCGAACCCCGGCGTCGTCAACCCGCTCACCGTGACGCTCGACGCCGAGGGCAACATCTACACGACGACGTCGCTCCAGGTCCGCAAGATCCCTGCGACTCGACCGCCGGTGGGCGACCCGATGTACGTCGAGAGCGTGCACCTCGCGGGCGGCGGCAACAATTCGAGCCTGCCGGCCGAGGGCTGCCCTGCGATCACCACGTCGCTCGGCATCAACCGCGGCGCCGTCGTCGATCCCGTCCGCGGCGACCTGCTCCTCGGCAGCCGCCACGGCCTCGTGCGCCGCGTTCGCCCTGCCGGCGGCAGCCAAGCGACGGCGCTCGACGAGAGCGACTGCGTCGATTTCGTCGCCGGGAGCTGGACCGCCGGCAAGGCCATCCCGAACGCCGGATACGCGGGCGACGGCGGCCCCGCCAAGAGCGCCGCGTTCGCGCTCTTCTCGCGCCCCTTCGTCGATCGGAACGGCTCGCTGCTCGTCCTCACCGAGGGCCGCCTGCGCCGCGTCCTCTTCGACGCCGCGGGCAATCCCGGCCTCGTCGAGGCCGTCGCCGGCATCGGCCCGAGCAAGGTCGACAATCTCCCCGGGCTCTCGCTCCGCGCGCTGAACAGCCTGAGCTCCATCCGCGTCGACGAGGCGAACAACCGTTACGTCTACACCTCGGATGCGCGCGTCGTGGCGCACGATCGCACGACGAACCTGCTCACGCCCCTCGCGGGCACGGGCTACACCGGCAACACCATCGGCCCGAACGGCATGGCCACGGCCTCCGATCTCGCCACCCTGCGCGGCGTCGAGGTCGCGGGCGGCGCGCTTTATCTGCTCGAAGCGAGCTTGCCGCGCGTCGCGAAGGTCGACCTCACGACGGGCCTGCTCTCCGTCGTCGCGGGCGACGGCCGCGCCGCCACGACGGCCGAACAGCAGGCCGCGGGCGTCGCCGCGACCTCGCGCGTCGCCATCAACACCGGCGCGGGCAAGGCCGTCGTCGGCCCGAGCGGCGCGCTCTACTTCGCCGATTCGAACTACCTCCGCATCATCAACATCACGAACCAGCCCCTCACCACCTTCGGCGTCACGCTCCAGCCCGGCTACATCGACGATGTCCCGCTCAGCCTCGGCCCGAACATCAGCGGCGTCGCCTTCGCGCCGAACGGCGATCTCTACGTCGCCTCGTACGATTCGAACGCCGTGCGCCGCATCCCCGCCGCGGGCCCCTTCACGGCGGAGAACGTCATCGTCGGCGACAGCCAGCGGTATGGCGTCGCCAAGCCCGGCGCCCTCGCCGACCTGCGCCTCAACCGCCCGAGCGACCTCACCTTCCTGCCCACGGGCGAGCTCGTCATCGCGAACGATTTCGGCCACACGCTCGTCGTCGTCGAGCCCGACGCGAATGGCGCGATCGGGCCTTCGAGCCTCTTCGCGTACGTCTTCGGCAGCGGCGCGCCGGGCCGCCTCGCGAGCGAGGGCGCGCCGCCCCTCTCCGTCGCGCCGCGTGGCGTCCGCGCCGTCACCGTCGACGGAAAAGACCTCGTCCTCATCGCTGGTGAGCGCGTGGTCCGACTGGCGACGCCTTGATCTCCGGGGCCTCCGAGGGCGCCACCTCGCAGGCCCCGATGCTGTGCCCCTTCTCCCGCCGCATGCGTGATTTCCCCATGAAATCCCGGTGGTCGTCCACCGGATCCGCCGTCGCGGCCCGCGCCGCCGGCGACGCGGGCAAGAGCGTGTAATCGCCCCGCGACGGATCCACGAAGAGGCGCGCGAGCGGCAGGGAGAGCGAATGCCCGTCCTTGCCGAGCTGCTTTCGCCAATCGGAGAGCGACCGCACCTGTTCCCCGATGGCCACCCGATCGAGGACATTTCCGTCGCTCTCCACGAGCTTCGCGTCCTTCTCCGTCACGAGCTCGAGCCCCGCGCGGCGGGCGTCGCGGTGGAACAGGATGTTGTTCCGCACCACGTTCGGCCCCGTGCTCAATCGGAGCTGCAGCGCGTTTCGCGCCCCCTCGGGCATCACCACCGTGTTGTGCACGATCGAGAGCCCCTTCGGACCGGCGCGCCCGTCCCCGTCTTCCTCCGCGTCCTGCTCCATTCCGTCGGCGTCGCCGAACGCCACGATGCCCGACGCTGCATTGTCGTAGAGCACGTTCCCCTGCACGATCGAGTCCTGCACGCCGTCGAGGTTGATCCCCGCGCCTTTCCGCTTCTTGTTGTTCGCGAGCGCGCCCCCGCCGTTGCCGAAGATCAGGTTCCGCTCGATCGCGGCGCCGGTCACGAGCCCGTCGGCCACGCCATCGTAAAAACTCTTGCCGTACTTGTCCGTCTCGGGCCGCTCGCGCATGTCGGCGTTGATCTGGACGCCGCAGCCGTCGTTTTCGCGCAGCACGTTCGCGCGGATCGCGGGCCTGTCGCCGCTGTTCGACAGATAGATCCCGTGCTCGCGTCGGCTCCGCCGGATCTCGTTGTTCTCGACCGTCATGTCGTCCACGAACGACGAAAAGATCCCCCACCGCCCGTTGTCGAGGAACGTCCCGTTCCGGATCGTCACGTTCGTCCCGTAAAACACGGCCACCGCGGCGCGCGGCGCGCCGGACGACGAGAGCCCGTCGACGACGACGTGGTGGGATTTCCGAAGAATGATGTTGTCGCGACAAGCATTCTGGTTCTTGCAATTCGGGTCCGGGCGGACGACCGCGCGCCTGCCGACCGCGAAGATCGTGATGGGCCGGCCCGGCTCGCCTCGCAGCCCGTCCACGGTGAAGCGCGCGTATTCCCCGTCTTCCACGAGCAGCACGTCGCCCGGCGCCGTCGCGAGGGAAATGCCTCGCTGGATCTCCCGGCACGGATTGCGCTCCGAGCAATCGTTCGTGTCTTTCCCCGACGGCGACACACGGAATCGTCGCCCGCCCGGGGGCGGGGCCGGCCTCGTCTTCACGGGCCCGACGGACGCGAGGCTCTGCATTCGAGGCGGCCCGGACAGCGCCTCGGCCGACGTGCCGCGATCCTCGGGCGAAGCCGGGCGCGAGCACGCAAGCAGCAAGACAAGCGGAGCGGCGCCCAAGAAAACCCGCATGAACAGCACCTCCGCGTGAGTTCACGAAAGGTAGCGCCCGCATTCGACCCCGCCACGGCGAATTGAGAGACTACACACATTCCTGGCCGCTCCGGACACGCGGGAGACCGCCCCGAGCGGGATGGGTTCGTCCCGAGCGGGGTTTGGGGGCGCAGCTCGGCTTGTCCCAGCGTGGCCCCACGCGTTGAATGCGTGGTCATGCTCACGTCGCCTGCCTGGACGAACTCCCCTCGGACCCCCTCGACCTGGGCCTTCGATGCGCCTAGACTCGCGCCGCCTCGTCAGAGGACGCGGCATCCAACCAATTCCAATTCTCCCTGGAGTCAGCCGTGGCCACCGGACGAACGCGCGTTCAATACGATTGCAACAAGTGCGTGGCATTTTGCTGCTCCATCTACGAGCGCGTCGAGGTGACGGCCCGGGACGTCAAGCGGCTCGCCTCCCATTTCGGCCTCACCCGCGAGGCCGCCGAGAAGCGCTTCACGGTGCACCGCTTCGGCGGCCGCATCCTCCGCCGCAAGAAAGATCCTTTCTTCGGCAAGGCCTGCAAATTCCTCCACCCCGACACGCGCGGCTGCACCATCTACGAAGGCCGCCCGCAGGCCTGCCGCGAATACCCCGGCCAGAGCCGCTGCGGGTACCACGACGTCCTCCAATTCGAACGCGAAATCCAGAACGACCCCACCATCGTCCCCATCGTCCGCCTCACCTTCAAAAAACAGCTCCGCGACGCGGCCCGCTGATCCAGCCGATCCCTTTGCCGCCTCGGCATGCGGGACCACGGCCTCCGCGTGAGGGCGGGCCCGGCCACGCCCACCTACACCACCGGCAGCATTTTTCACGGCAAGCGCCTTCCACCGGCATGACGCGGGGTGTCGATATGCCTTTGCGTGGCCCGGCCCTCTTGCATGTCTCGCCCGCCTTTTCGTAGGCTGGGCCAATGGCGATCCTCGATCTCTCCTTCGAGTCCGGCGAGCAGAGCCTCTCGGTGCGGCACTTCTCGGTGCACGAGGGCATCTCGACGCTCTTCAGCGCCAACGTCGTCGCGCGCTCGCCGAAGGAGGACATCGACCTCGAATCGCTCGTCGGCAAGGCCGGCGGCCTGCTCGCGATTGGCAACTTGAACGTGCCGCGCGGCTGGACCGGCGTCGTCAGCCACGCCGAGCAGATCGACGTCGAGCCGCCGACGGGCACCTCGCTCGGGCTCTCCACCTATCTCGTCCGGATCGTGCCCACGATGTGGCTGCTCACGCAGCGCAAGGGCAACCGCATCTTCCAGAAGATGTCGATCCCCGACATCGTGAAGAAGGTCCTCGGCGAGTACGGCATCGAGCCGAAGGAGAAGCTCACCGAGCCGCACCCCGTGCACGAGTACCGCGTCCAATACGGCGAGACCGATTTCGCCTTCGTGAGCCGCCTGCTCGAAGAAGAAGGCATCTCGTACTGGTTCGGCCAGGTCCTGAAGGGCAACAACGTCGCGAGCGAGCTCCACCTCGCCGACGCGCCCACGCGCGGCGAAGCGCGCAAGCCGATCCGCCACGCGGAGAACCCGAACCAGCCGGGCAACAACGAGTGGATCTGCCGCGTCCACCTCGCGCACCAGGTCCGCCCCGGCGCCGCGATGATCCGCGACTACGACTTCGAAAAACCCAAGTTCCTCCTCCGCGGCGAGGCCGAGAAGGCCAAGAAGGAGGACTTCTACGAGCAATACGTCTACGAGCACGGCGCCTTCACCGACGACAAGGAGGGCAAGCGCCGCGCGGACATCCTGCTCGAAGCCGAGCGCCGCACGAAGCGCGTCGTGTCGTACGAGGCGAACGCCTTCGATCTCGCGCCGGGCATCATCTTCAGCATCGACAACCACCCGCGCGAGGACCTCGATCCCGGCAAGAAGCTGCTCGTCCTCGAAGCGATCCACGAAGGCACGCCCGACGGCGAGTGGACGCTCTCCGGCGAGGCCACGTTCATCGACGTGCCGCATCGCCCCGCGCAGCGCACGCCGCGCCCCAAGATCAACGGCCTGCAAAGCGCGTTCGTCGTCGGCCCGAAGGGCGAGGAGATCTACACCGACGAGTACGGCCGCGTGCGCGTGCAGTTCCACTGGGATCGCGACGGCAAGTACGACGAGACCGCGACCTGCTGGATCCGCGTGAGCCAGGGCTGGGCCGGCGCCGCGTACGGCATGATGACGATCCCGCGCATCGGCCAGGAGGTCCTCGTCGGCTTCTGGGAGGGCAACCCCGACGAACCCGTCATCGTCGGCCGCCTCTACAACGGCAAGAACCGCGTCCCCTACAAACTGCCCGACGAGAAGACGAAGAGCACCTGGAAGACGAACAGCTCGCCGACGACGGGCGGCTTCAACGAGATCATGTTCGAGGACAAGGCGGGCAAGGAGCTCTTCTTCGTCCAGGCGCAGCGTGATCTCTCGAAGCTCGTCAAGCGCAACGAGACCGAACGCACCGGCGCGAACCGCACGATGGTCGTCGGGGCGAACCGATCGAGCGTCATCGGCGCCGTCGACACCACGCTCGTCGGATCGAAGTACACGCTCGTCATGGCCAAACCCAAGGATCTCAAGGTCGAGGCCATGGGCAGCCCCGACGTCGAGAAGCAGGAGACCATGATCGAGATGGTCGACGGCAAGATCACGCTGACGACGGGCAAGGCCACCATCGTGCTCGACGGAGCCACGATCACGCTCAAGGCCGACGGGGACATCAACCTCAAGGCCGGCGGCGAAGTCGTCATCCACGGCGGCCCGTTCGTGAAGATCAACTGCTAGGAGCTCGCCATGCCGCAAGCCGCACGCAAAGGTGATCTGACGGTGCACGGCGGCGTGATCGCCGAAGGTTCGCCCGATGTCACCATCGGCGGGATGGCCGCCGCTCGCCTGCTCGACAAACACGTCTGCCCGCTGCACGGCCCTGGGCCCGTCACGCAGACCTCGCTTACGGTCTACATCAACAAGGTCGGCGCTGCGCGCGTGGGCGACGCGTGCACCTGCATGATCCCCTCCACCGCCGTGGGCGGCGGCAGCGGGGACAAACCCGACCAGGCGAAGTGGACCTTCAAAGCGGACGGCGCGTACGCGAAGGAGAACAAGTACGCGACCGACGGCGAGGACTACAGCGAGAAGTCGCTGCGCGACGCCTGGGACAAGGCGAACAACAAGGCCGGCGACAAGGCCATCGACCAGGTCGTGAACGGTCGCGATCCGAAGGACCAGGCGTGGAAGCCCAAGGTCGCGGTCGGCGCCAACAAGGAGCTCTGGAGCGCGAGCACGGTCCCGAAGGGCCCCGACGGCAAACCCGTCGACAACTACGCGCAGTTCTTCTCGGGCTCGACGAAGGGTTCGTACGGGGCAAACGCCGAGTTCGAAGGCGTTCGCAACATGAAGGCGAACGCCGGCGGCAAGGCCGAGGTCGAAGGCTCGCTCTTCGCGGCCTCGGGCAAGGCCGGCGACGCGAAGGGCTGGGGCGAGGTCTCCGGCGAAGCGAAGGTCCTCACGGCGAAGGCCGACGCCACCGCGGGCATCCAGGCCGAGGTCAAGGACGGCAAGCTCGAGTCGTTTTACGGCGAGGCGGCCGCGGGCGCGGGCGCGTCCGTCGTCGAGGGCAAGGTCGCGGGCAAGAAGACCTTCACGATCCCGCTCGTGAACCTCGACGTCAGCATCGGCGGCGAGGCTTCGGGTGCGCTGCTCACGGCGGAGGCGCGCGCGAGCGCGTTCGCGGGTTACCGCGACGGCAAGCTCCGCATGGGGTTCGGCGCGAAGGTCGGCGCGCTGCTCGCGGGCCTCGGCTTCAAGTTCAACATCGAGATCGGCCCGGCCGAACAGAAGAAGGAGCCCCCGAAGGCGCCCGGCGTCCCCGGCGTCGCGGGCATCGATCCGATCGCGATCGGCTGCATGACCGTGCTCATCGGCGGTGTCCCGCCGCCGTACATCCCTGGCGCGCCTCCGCCCGATCAACCGCCGGGGGTCGTCGTCGACGCGGTCGGCATCCGCAACAAATCCCAGGCGCTGACGCTCAAGGCTGCGAAACGCGCGGCTGCGCCGTTCACGCCCATCAAGTGCGATTTCTGAGGGGGAGCGAGGCGCGATGGACACCGGCATGAACGAGCACGAGTCCCTCCTCGTCACGACCGCGGCCTTCACCGACGACATCGAGCGCCTCGCGCGCGCGGGCCGTCTGTTTGCCGCGGTCGACGCGGCGGACGCGCCGTTCGTCGCGGAAAAGGCGGCGCAAGCCGGCCCCCACGCTGCGGTCTGTCTCTACAAACCCAAGGACGCGAGCGAGTGGGCCGACGCCGCGCCGTACCTCTTCCAGGTGGATCTCTCGACCTGGAGCTGGCTGCGCGAGGGCCTCGCCGAAGATCCGAGCCTCTGCATCTTCGCGATCGCCGACACGAACCTCGAAGGCGTGCGGCGGCATTTCCGCCGCTACCTCCTGGTGCAGTCGCCGGCGGGCACGAAGATGAACTTCCGCTTCTACGATCCGCGCGTGCTCGTCACGTGGCTCGACTGCTGCACCCCGCCCGAGCTCGACGATTTCTACGGCCCGGTGAGCGAGTACGGCATCCCCACGGAAGACGGCCTCGGCGCGCTCTTCTGGAAGCGCCGCGTCGAGGGCGCGCCGCGCAGGCGTGAGGATCTCCTCTACAAACTGCGGCCTGGGCAGATGCGCGCCTTCGCGAAGGCCTCGGAGGAGCGCTTCACGGATCGCACGGTGAACTTCCTCCAAGCGCAGTTTCCGGACGCGCGGGAGGAGCCGAGGCCTTCGCTCAAGTACTTCGTCGCCGATCAGATCGATCGCGCGCGCACGCTGCACGGCTTCACGACGGAGCTCGAGCTCGTGACGTACGTGATCACGGCCTGGGCGCTCGGCGGGGATTTCGACACGGCGATGCCGGCCGTGGCGGAGACGCTCGCGGCCAAGCACCTCTCGTCCGGTGACAAGGCCGCGTGGATCTCGGACTTCACGCGCAAGCTTCTTCGTACGCTCGAGGAGACCTGAGTCATGCCTGGTGGCGGTCTATTGCAGAGAGCTTGGGGTGCGGCCTCGAACGCGGCCCAGAAGACGGCCGGCGCCATCACGGGTGGCGCCAAGATGGTCGGCGACGGGATCGTCAGCGGCGCGAAGGCCGCCGGCAACGCGGTCGTCACCGGCGCGAAGACTGTCGGAAACGCGGCCGTCACTGGCGCGAAGGCCGTCGGAAACGCGGCCGTCACCGGCGCGAAGGCCGTCGGCAATGCGGCGGTCGCGGTCAAGGACGGCGTCAAGGAAGGGGTCCGCGGCGCGACGCGGGCCGTGGCCGACGCCGGCTACAACGCGGTCGGCGCGGGCAAAGACGCGCTCGACTCCGGCGCCAAGCGCGTCAGCGACGCGTATGGGAAGGCCAAGGAGTATTTCACGGGCAAACCCCCTGCCCAGCCTTGCATTGCGTGCACCGGCAAGGACGTCGACCACGACGGCGCGATCTTCGGCTACGTGAACGGCAAATGCGTGCCGCTCACGCAGAAGGGCCAGGAGGTCACGCGGGCCGATATCGAAAACGCGAAAAAGAGCGGCTACAACCCAAGTTCGCCGACGCATTCGGCCTACGACCCCGATCGGCCCGACGATCCGACGCGGAACACCTCGCAGGCGACGAAGGATTGCTGCGCGAAATGCACCGAGGGCAAACCTCCGCGCACGATCTTCTACGTCAACGGCATCAATACCACGCGCACCACGCATTGCGAGACGCTGAAGCAGCTCGGCGACATGACGTGCGCCACGGTCGTCGGCGTGTACAACGCGACCGAGGGCTTTGCGAAGGACGCGCAGCAGACCTCGAAGGATCGGCGCCTCATCCGCGAGGCGGCGGCGGGCAAGAAGGACCTCACGACGGACGGCCGAAACCCCGCCGTGAATACGTTGAGCGACCTCGTCGTGGCCGAGCGTGAATCGGGCCGCCCCGTCGAGATCTTCGCGCACAGCCAGGGCGGCGCCGTCACGAGCCTCGCGCTCTACGACGCGAACAACACGCTGAAGGCGGGCTCGCCCTCGCCGAACGCGGGCCTCGACGAGAACGTCAAGGTCACGAGCTTCGGCTCCGCGGCGCCGCAATGGGTCAGCGGGCCGAAGTACACGCATTACGTGCACGTGAACGACGCGACGCCGATGGTGTTCGGCCTCGGCGACAACCCGCAGAACCACGCGAAGTACGCGGGCGGCGGCAACGTCGTCACGTTCTCGGGCGAGCGCGGCCAGGCGGCCGATTTCGAGACGAACGGCAAGAACCTCGACAAGCACTGGCTGCCGGGGATGACCGAATACCACGGCATCGACGACGATCTTTATTTCAAGGCCTACCAGCAGCAGAACCGGAACACCGGCGACACCTGCGGCTGCGGCAAGAACAAGTAAGACGCCGAGGCGGAAGGCAAAGGGACGACGATGGCGACGAACAGCGCGATGCCGCCGGGGCGGGACAGGGCCGAGGCCCTCATGCAGTTCTACGCGCGCAAGGAGAACCGCTACGACGCGGAGCTCGACGCGAACGGGGACATTTCGTTCGGCGAATTCGGCTTCCGGCACGAGCCTGAGAAGGACGCGCTCGTGGCGCGCGCCTTCGTGGCGAAGGCGTGGCGCGACGGCGCGCCCGAGGCGCAGATCGACGCGTTCATGAAGGTCGGCCGCGCGCTCAACGATCCGGCGATCGGCGGGCTCTTCGACCAGGGCGGAGGGTATTTCCACCTCGACCCGGACAAACGCATCTATTTCCTGAAAAAAGACTTCCCGCTCGCCACGACGACGCGGGAGATGCTCGACGAGGGCGTGGAAAAACTCCGGGATCTCGCCGCCACGTGGACGACGCGCTGGTTCGCGCGCGTCGCGGACATCACGCACGGCCGCGCGCTTCCGCCCTTGCGTCCCGTGAAGCAAGGCGACCCGGACGACACGATCTGACGTAATCGAAGAGGAAGATCATGGCGCTGCTGGAGCTTGCCTTCGAAAACAATGAAGACTCCCTCTCGGTGCGGCATTTCGCCGTCCGGGAGCCGATCTCGGGCTCGTTCGACGTGGGCGTCCTCGCGCGCTCGCGCTTGCCCGGGCTCGATCTCGAAGGGTTCGTCGGGAGACCCGCGGCGTTCCTGATGATGGGCGGCCCGCTCGCGGGCCCGCGCGCCTGGTCGGGCGTCGCCAGCCACATCCAGATGGTGCAGGCCGAGCCGACGGGCCTCTCGACCTATTTCGTGCGCATCGTGCCGCAGATGTGGCTCCTCCGGCTCCGCAAGCGGAACCGCATCTTCCAGCACATGACGATCCCGGCGATCGTCAAGCAGATCCTCGACGAGTATTCGATCGTCCACCAGATGAAGACGGTCGACGAGCACCAGGAGCACGAGTATCGCGCCCAGTACGAGGAGAGCGATTACGATTTCGTGAGCCGCTTGCTCGAAGAAGAGGGCATCTCCTACTGGTTCAAGCAGGTCGGCGGCGGCAACGCCGGCACGTACACGACCGAGCTCATCCTTTCGGACAAACCCGAGGCGGGCGAGGAGCGCCCCACCCTGCCCTTCGTGTATGCGCCGAACCAGGACGCGCGCAAGGAGTTCGTCCGCAACGTCAAAGTCTCGCACCGCATTCGCCCCGGCGCGGCGAGCTTCCGCGATTACGATTTCGTGCGTCCCGATTTCCACCTCCTCGGCGACGCCGAGAAGGCTTCGAAGCCGGAAGACTTTTACGAGCTTTACCGGTACACGCCCGCCGGGCTCGTCAAGGATCGGCGCGAGCAGCCGCGCGTGCCGGCCGATCCCGAGGGCAAGCTCGTCGCCGACATCGACCTCGCGGCCGCGCGCCGCGGCAAGCGCGAGCTCCAGTTCGATTCGAACGCGTACGACCTCGCGCCGGGGCTGCTCTTCAAGGTGGAAAGCCACCCGCGCAGCGACGTCTCGGCGGGCCGCTTCCTCTGCACCGAGGTCAGCGTCGAGGGCACGCACGACGGCGAATGGACGCTCTCCGGGTATGCGGCGTTCGTCGAGGAGAAGACGCGGTTCCGGCCGATGAAGGTCACGCCGAAGCCCGTCGTCGAGGGCGTCGAGAGCGCGATCGTCGTGGGCCCGAAGGGCGAGGAGATCCACACCGACGAGCACGGCCGCGTCCGCGTGCAATTCCACTGGGATCGCGACGGCCAATACGACGACCAATCGTCCTGCTGGATTCGCGTGAGCCAGGGCTGGGCCGGCGGCGCGTTCGGCATGATCGTGCTGCCGCGCGTGAGCCAGGAGGTCTTGATCGCCTTTCTCGAAGGGGATCCGGATCAGCCCGTCCTCCTCGGCCGCGCCTACAACAAGGTCGCGCCCGTGCCCTTCAACCTCCCCGAGCAGCGGACGGTGAGCACGTGGAAATCGCAGTCCTCGCCGAAATCCGAGGGCTGGAACGAGATCACCTTCGACGACGCCGCGGGCAAGGAGGTGCTCTACATGCAGGCCCAGCGAAACCTCTCGAAGCTCGTCAAGGCGAACGAGAACGAGCGGACGGGCGCGAATCGCTCGATCTTCGTGGGCGCGAACCGCAGCTCCTTCATCGGCGCCGTCGACAACACCATGGTCGGCCAGCGCAGCGTCTCCGCCATGGTCGAGTTCCGGGAGAAAGACCCGGACAAACCGAACGAGCCGACGATGGTGCTCAAGGAGACGATGATCGAGACGATCCACCCGAAGATCTCGCTCACGACGGGCAAGGGCACGAGCATCATCGACGACGCGAACATCAACCTGCTCGCCGATCGCAACGTCGTCCTGAAATCGGGCAAGGACGTCATCATCGAGGGCAAACACGTCTACATCAACACGAAGAGCGTGCCGGGCAAGGCGCCCAAGGTCGAGGGCAGCGCGAGCGACGGCGCGCGCAGGCCCCAGGGCCGCACGCTCGGCGCGGTGCTGGAGACGTTTGGCCAGCCAAAGTCCAAGGCCGTGCGCCTCGCGATGCAGCGCCAGGTCATCGGCTTCCGCCCGCCGACGCCGCACATGTTCAAGATCGCCGGGGCCAAGGGGAACAGCGTCGAGCAGATCGCCGCCCGGAAGAAGGTCGCCCTCCATTTCTACAAGGACATGGGCCAGAAGTTCGACAAGGCCCTGAAGAAGGTCCGCAATTACAAGTACCCGGAGGAGATCAACGAGATCCTGAGCCACATGCGGGGCATCGATTTCAAGGAGCCCCTCTCCGTGGGCCCGCCCCCGCCCGCGCCGAAGCGGCTCACGCAATGGCAGGTCCCGGACGGGTTCAAGGGCAATTATTTCGCAAGCTCCATGGCAACGCCGCCCGACCTTGGCATTGGCAAGCTCGGGACGAAGCAGGATGGCACGGTCGTCGAGAAGATCGCGAAGCCGTACGCCATTCCCCCGTCGACGCCCTACCTGAAGACCACGGCGGCGAAGATCCTCGACACGTGGAGCGTGCAGAACAAGCCGTCGATGACCCCGGGCGGCATGGCCCAGTATTACATCGGCGACAACTCGAACATCCTCGAAATCGGCGCGAAGCCAGCCGCCTGATCCTGCATGAACCGTCCGATCGACAGCCGGAAGGAGTTTCTCGAAGTCCTCGAGCAGACGCGGATCGAAGCCGAGGCGCGCTTCCAGCGGGCGCCGCGCTCCGCCCTGTACGAATCCATCGCTCGCCAGCTCGCCGCCATGCAATCGATGACGGAGAGCGGCCGCACGCCCACCGAGGACGAGCGAGAGTCCATCACGATCGGCCTCCTCGCCGCCCGCGAGCTCGAGCCGGCGCAGGATCCGGACCTCGTTGATTTCATCGAACGCCTGCACGAGCTCAACGGATATTTCACGGCATGGCCACCCAACTAGCCGGACTCCGCTACCAGCACCGCACGTTCCACGCGCCCGTGCCCAGCGACGCCGTCCTGCGGCTCTGCCGGCTCGCGCCCTCCGGCCAACGTATCGCCTTCGTCCGCGAGGACGGCCCCGAGGGACAAACCGGCATCTGGATCGGCGAGCTCCACAATGCCCATTCGGCCCGGCTCCTCGTCCCGTTCAAGCCCGGCCGCGTCGAGGATCTCGCGTTTTCCCCCGACGGCTCGCACATCGCGTATCGCGTCGCGCCGCTGCTCGGATTCGGCGCGCGCGGCACCATCGGCTGGGCGAGCGCCGATGCGCCGGGCGAGATCCGGCGCGTGGAAGGCACGGGGTTTGGCTTTACGCCCGGCGGCAAGGCGATCCTCGTCGCGGATCCCTACCGCAAAGTGCTTCTCCGTTATGCGCTCGACGAGGAGGAGCCGCGCGAGCTCGGCCCCTTCGAGGACGACGCCGATCCCTCGTTCCCTGCGCAGATCGTGGTCTCCCCCGACGGCGAGCACATCGTGTACACGGCCGGGCGCGACGGCGAGGAGGTCTCCGAGGTCTGGCTCGTCAAGCGCGAAAACAGCGCGGTCGTCACCACGATCCTCACGGAGATCCCCGGCGGGAACGTCCACATCTTGCCTTTCTGGTCGCCCAAGGGCACGACGCTCGGCCTCTTCTGCGTGCACGAGGACCAGGAGAAGACCGCGCTCATCGTCGTCCCGCGCCTCGAAGGCGAAGGCCAGGTCCTCTACGAGAGCAGCTACCTCGACCCGGCGCGGACGCCCACGTTCACGCACGCGGCCCGCTCCATCGCGTTCTTCCGCACGGAAAAGCCCGGCGACGAGGAGCGCCTGGGGACCAGCCGCCTCGTCCTGCTCGACGTCAAGCGCGAGACCTTCGCCGCCCTCGCCGAGCCGGACGAGGTGTTCGGCACGCCCCGCTTGTTCGATGACCGCTCGATCGCCGTCGACGGCGAGGGCCTCGCGCACCTCTTCGTATTCGACGATCCGTTGTGACGAAGGTGCTAGACTCGACTCCAGCGAAGGAAGAGCTCGACATGGCGCTCGACGATCCGGATCTCCCGACCCAAGGTGTCTTCCCGAACGAGGAAGAGCTGAAGGATTGCATCACCGTCACGGTCCGGCAGCCGCGCTCGGATCTCGATTTCAGCATTCTCCTGCCCGACGGCTGGTATCAGCAGCCCGCGCCGATCGATAAGATCGACTTCTCCCAGGAGTCGGAGTTCGTCCCGCTCGCGCTCTTCAGCGCGGCGAAGGAGATGCTGCCGCCCATCCTCTTCACGGTCGGCGTCCGCCCTGCGCCGAAGAAGGGCAACGTGGCCGAATGGCTGGAGCGGCAATGTTATCTCCAGCAGCTCGCGCTCGAGCGCATCAAGCTCAACAAGTTCCCCTTTGGCTGGGCCGCGGAGGCCGTCGCGCTGCAGGCGAGCGAGTTCGGCAAGCTCAAGCTGCGCATCACGATGTTCGAGGACGGCAATCGCCTCTTCGCGCTCATCGGAATGGCGCCGCTCGACGTGTGGGACGTGTGGGTCGTCCCGCTCGGCCTCTGCGTCAATACCTTCGAGCTCCTCGAGCCCAAGGGGCAAAGCGCGCCGCTCGCGCCCAAGTACGAAGATCCCAAGCCGGAAGGCGAGTAGCCCCGGCGGGGGGCCCGCGGCCCCCGGGGCGCGTCGGGCACGGAATGGGCATTGCCTCCGGACGGCATGCGTGGAAGAGTGGACTTCCATCGTTTCGAGGAGGAGCCGATGCACCGCAACCCGAGCTTTTATTGCCAGGCGTGTCGCATGCAGGTGCAGCTCGTGCACCACGGTGAGCACAAGTACCAGCAGCAGGACGGGGCCTCGAAGGACTACGTCTTCGGTCATTGCGCCCGCTGCAACCGCGTCGGGCTCGTCGAATACGAGCACGAAGCCGACGGCGCGGCCGCGGAGCCGCGGCAGCTCTGGCCCTCGGTGCTCCGGCCCATCGATTTCGAGCTCCCGCCGCGGGTGATGGAGGCCTACCAGGAGACGCTGCGGTGCGAGGCGGCGGGCGCGTGGATGGCCACGGCGGTCATGGCGCGGCGCACGCTCGAGGTCGTGGTGCGCGAGTTCGCGCCCGATCACGAGCGTTTCCTCGACGGCCTGCGGGCGCTCTACACGAAGGGCCTCATCAGCGAGGAGCTTTGCCGCTGGGGCGAGGAGCTCCGGTTCCTCGGCGACGTCGGCGTCCTGCCCACGGACCCGAAGGCCTCGCACCAGGACGCAAAAGAGGCGCTCGAATTCCTGGGGGCGCTCCTCGAAACGCTCTACCACCTTCGCGAAAAATTCCGGCGCATGCAGGCGCGGCGCCAGCGAGGGCGGCTCGGGGCGGATGCGCCCGAGCGGCCCTCCTGAGGTCTCTCGTCAGAATTCGATCTTCGACGCGTCGAGCTCGTCGTTCACCGCATCCGCGGCCACGGTCTTGCTCGGCGGCGGCGCCGTACCCTTCTCGGCCCACTCCACGAGGGCGTCGAACGCGCGCTCGGCGTAGGGCTGCAGGATCGTGAACTTGTCCTGCGCGCCCTCCTCGGCCGGCGTGCCGTCGAAATCGAAATCGAGCACCCCGTCGGAATGCAGGTCCACGTGGCCGCCGCCGGCCACGACGTAGAGCCGGTACAGGTCCGGATTGCCGTACGTGGTCACCGCGTCGCGGTAGTCCTCCGCGTTCGAGATCACCCCGAGCAGCCCGTCCGCGTCGCCGTGAATGCTCACGAGCGGCGCCGAGAACTCGCCCGTGTTGGCATTCTTCAGGGCATACGACACGCTCTCCTCCGTCCAGCCGGCGTCCGGCGCCGAGGCCAGGAACGCATAAAACGGCGGCGGATCCATGTCGTTCGGCGGGAAGCAGCTATACGCCGCGCTCCCGGCCAGATCGTGGCCGAGGAGCTCCGCCTTGAAGTAATACGCCGTGAAGTTGTAGTAACCGATCCCCTTGAATTGCGGCAGCGACGCCTTGAGGGAATCGAACGCCGTGTTGTAGGCGCCCCAGATCGTCGCCGACGGCGCGCCGAAGCCCGCTGCGATCATCAAATCCTGCGCCCCCGAGAACGGCGGCGTCTCCGAGAACGCGGCCGGCGTCGAGAGCGTCGCCGCATCGTAGGCCCATTTCATCGCGAGCGCCGCGCGCTCGTTCGAGCTCACGAGGTGGTTTGCCGCGGCATACTCGGCCGGCGTCACCGTCCCGTTCTTGTCCTTGTCGAGCCCCCGCGCGTCGGGCCAGTACGCGCCCGACCAGTCGAGCCCGCCGGCGAAAACCCGCTTCCCGCCGGCCTTCTCGCGCTCGTGATCGATCTCCAGCGCGCGCCGCACCTGATATCCGCCGTTCGACAGGCCCACCGCATACACGTGGGTCGGCGCCCTGCACGTCGCGATCTCGATATGATCCGCGGCCCACTGCGCGAGATCCAGCATCATCGCGCCCCAGTGCTGCGTCGGGTGCGCCTTGTTCAGCAGCGTCGCGTTCCCGTCGACCCCGCCGTTCGTCATTCCCTTGTTCCCGGCCACGTAGGCATACCCGCGCCGTAGCACCCAGGGCACGATCGTCCCCTCGTTCGCGAATTCGCTGCGCGTGCCGGGCGTCCCCGCCACCACGAGCTTGCCGTTCCAGTCGTTCGGCATCTTCAGCACGATCTCCTGCGTCCGCGTGACCCCGCCCTCGGTCACCGTGAGCGTGCCCGTGACCTCGATGCCGGCCACGTTGTCCTTCGGCGCGAGCTTCAGCGAATGCAGGAGGCTCGCCTGCATCTTCTTGACCTTCGCTTGCTCCTCGGGCGGAAGGTCGTCGAATTCGGGCATCCCGGCCTTGAGGGTCCAGTAGTTGATGTGCGCGAGTCCCCCCCCGCCGGCGTTGTAGAACGTGCGCAGCGACCCCGTGAGCCCCCCATCGAGCCCTTCGAAGTCCATCGTCGGCACGCACGTCTGTGGGGGAGGATTGCAGGCATCGCCCACGCAGGGCGGATTTTGCGCCGGCTCGTCGCTGCACCCTGCGAGGGAGAAGGCCGCGAGGACCACGGCCGCCTGGAATGGGTTTGCCCGTCGAGTGAAGGATCGGAAGGTCTTGAGCATCGGGTGAAATCTACAAGGACACCCCGGCGCGCTCAACGTCGGCAAAGGCACGGCGCGCCACGTGCGCAGCCGCGTCGGCAGGATCCCACCCGTGGCCGCGTCCACCGCTTCGCAGGCACCTGTCGAATTTCGGGCGCTCATCGTCGATGTTCTGCACTTTCGGAACAGACAGGCCCAAGATCGCCCCCCTCCCCCCTTGCCGGCACGGCGCGTGCCTCTACCGTGATAGCTCGCTGGATGCCGCGATCTCCTTTTCGCGCGCCGGCGCCTTCGCCACGAGGTAACACCGTGCGATCACCTCCCCGACGCCTCCTCTCGTCCGCGCTGCTCACCGCCCCGCTCCTCGCGTTCGCGGCGCCCGCCGCGGCGGATGACGCCCCGCCCGCGCTCCGCTGGGACCAGCCCGTGAGCTGTTACAACCTGAAGGAGGGAAAGACGCTCCGCGTCCAATGCACGCAGGACGCCAAAGGAGAGACGTGCCTCGTCGCCCCCGGCGAGATGGTCGGCATCGGCGATCCGCTCGACAAGGTCCAGCCCTGCACGCCCTACAACGATGACGCCTACCGCGCGCTCGCGCGCCGCGCCCGCATCGTCCCCGCGATCGCCGAGGCGCCGCCCGGGTATGCGCGCGGCGAGAGCGGCCGGGCCTTCCAGGTCAAATTCGACCTGTTGAACCGCTTCTACATCGGCGTCGGTTGGGCTCCCACCCTGCAATCGACCCGCGGGTTCGCCCTCCCCCCGGGCTTCCCGTTTGCCCGGGCGAACGCCGAGATGGGCATCCACCTCAGCATTCTCTCGCCGCGACGGCGCGCCCGGCACGACCTCCGCCTCCTCGAAGGCAGCGCGACGTTCGCCGACCTCGAGCTCCGCGGCACGCTCCTCTCCTACGATTACCAGCACGAGCACAGGCGCCCGCTCTTCTGGATCAGCACCTTCTTCGGCGAGCCCGACGTTTTCCCGATCCTGCCGCGCATGGGCTTTGGCTTCCGCGTCCTCTCCGTCCTCGATCGCCAGCCCTCCTTCCGCGACGCCCTCGACATGGAGTTCGGCGAGTTCCACGTCGCCTGGAACCCCTGGCAATCCGACGACATGTACAGCCACCTCCGCGTCGAAATCGGCGGCAATTTCGGCGCGCACTGGCAGGATCGGACGATCGTCTCCGGCAAATCGGGCAATTATTTCATCGGCCCCACGGCCGCGATCGAGACGCGCATCAGCCTCGGCAAAGGCGGCCTGCATTATCTCTTCAGCGACCTCACGTTCCGGCGCCCCACCATCGTCGCCGGCGAGCTCACGGGCGAGACCGTCAATCGCCTCGCGGGCTCGTTCGCGTACGAGGGCGTGCTCATCGCGATCAACGACCAGCCGATCTCGGCCCGCCTCGCGGCCGAGGGCCGCACGCAAAACGATTTCGTGCGTGATGTCCGGGCGGTCGAGCTCCGCTTCTTCGCGGGCCTGCGCATGTCCTTCGGCGCCCCGCCGCGCGTCTTCGAGCCGATGCCCGCCTTCGAGGACCCGTGATCCGACGCTCCCTCACCGCCGCGATCGCCGCGATCGCCATCACCTCCGCGCCCATGGCCGCGGCGGATGAGGGGGGTTTGGGGGCGCAGCTCGGCTTGCCCGAGCGTAGCCCCCAAGCGTTGGACGACTTTATCCATTCGCCCAAGGGCCGCACCTTCCGCGTGCGTTTTGATCCCGAGAGCCGCATTCGCCTCGGCGCCGCCGCCTCCGGCGCGCGCAAGGAGAACGGCCGCATCACCCCCGCGCTCGAGATCCACGCGGGCATCTCCGTCCGCCGCCGGTATGCCTTCGGCGAGGGCCCCTCGCGGATCGAATGGCAATTCGATCAACGTATCCTCTCGGGCTTCGTCGCCCCCTTCGCCCGCCCGTTCGGCGACATGCCCTCCTTCGACACCGTCCTTTACGGCGCCGCCGCGCACCGCCACGACCTCGCGCCGCGTATCGTCCTGCCCTCCTCGCCGCCGCTCAGCATTCCTTTCCCCTTCGACGTCGGCTTCGACGCCGAGTTCGGACGCGTCACCGTCCCGCGGGCCCTGCCCACGGGCGCCGCGGACGGCGGGGCCATCCCCTTCCTCCGCGTTTCCGTCGCGCGCGCGACCGCCTACCTCGATCCTTTGCGCTCCAACCATCCCGGCCGCAGCCTCGAGCTCGGCGTGGGCGTGCGGTACGACCTCGACGCCTACGGCGCGCAACGCGGCACTGGCCCCGCGGACTCGATCGCGCGCCCTCGCCTCGTGCACCGCGTCGCGCCTGGCACGGCGGGCTCGATCCGCTTCCGCTTCGAAACGCAGGACGGGCTCCTCTCGCTCGACACCCGCGCCGAGATCACCCCGCACTGGACCAGCGAACGCACGTGGAAGCTCGCCGCGCTCGGCTACGGCCGCGTCGAGCGCACGATCCTCGCGATCAACGACGAGCCGATCTCCGTCTTCCTCGAAGGCAGCTACCGCCTCGTCCCGCCCACGCTCGAGCTCGCCACGCTGCATGACGTGCGCGCGAGCCTCGGCATCAGCTTCGGGCTCGATCTCACGCCGGACCCGCGCGTGAAGAAGATCCCACCGCGCTCGCGGCAGATCCCGACGACCACGCCCGCCCCCTGAACGTCGATTCCTTCGACCCCAAACGATCAGTGCACGGGAGACGCAGGCGTGGGCGCAGGCTCCACGACCTTCGTCTCCATGGGCACGTCCGGGAAAAACAGCGCCCCGACGAACGCGAGGACGCCGAGCACCGCGATCATCCAGAACACCGTCCCGAGGCCTGCGTCGAGCAGCCCGGCGATACGCTGCACGACGTCGGGCCCGAGCGCGGACATCCCCTCACGCGAGAGCGCTCGGCTCGCCGCGTCGCTCGGGAGTGTTGGGTCCTTCCGAAGCGAGGCCACGATCACGCCGCCCATCACGCCGACCGCGACGGCACCACCCATCGTCCGGAAGAACATCGTGCTCGCGGTCGCCACGCCGCGCTGCTCCCAGCGCACCGAGGTCTGCACCGAGATGACGAGCGCCGTGTTGGCGCAGCCCATCCCGATCCCGAAGAGCCCGGTCACGACGCGCAGCGCGAGGGGCCCTTGGTCGGCGACGAGGGGCAAGGCGACCGCGGCCGCCGCCGTGCAACCCATCCCGAAACGAACGAGGGCACGAAAGCCGACCCGCGGGAGGATCCTCCCGCTGAGCGTGCTCGCGATGGGCCACGAGACGAGCATCGGCGTGATGGAGCTCCCTGCTTGTGTCGGCGTCCCGCCGAGCACGCCCTGGATGAAGAGCGGCACGTACGTGAGGAGGGCGATCATCGCGCCGCCGATGACCGCGCCGATCGCGGACGAGAGCGCCATCACCCGGCGCGCAAAGAGCGAGAGCGGCAGGAGCGGCTCCTCGGCGCGACGCTCGACGAAGACGAAGGCCACGAGCAGGAGCGGCGTGGCGAGGATGAAGGCTCCGGACTTGTGCACCCCGGAGCTCGCGATGAGCAGCGACGTCACGAAGCCCGCGAGCAGCAAGGCCCCTGCGAGATCGAGGCGCCGCGTCTTTCGCTCCACGCGCTCGTGCAAGGCCGTCGCGACGAGCGCCGCCGCCGCCACGCCGAAGGGCAGGTTCATGTAGAAGACCCAGCGCCAGGACACGTTCTCGACGATCACGCCGCCGATGATCGGCCCGACGAGGCCAAAGAACCCCCACGCCGCGCCGATGTACCCTTGCAGCTTCGAGCGCTCCTCGATGCCGAAGATGTCGCCGATGATCGTGACCGGCATCGGCTGCATGGCCCCGGCGCCGAGCCCCTGGATCGCGCGGAACGCGATGAGCGCGGGCATCGACTGCGCGGCGCCGCTCGCCGCCGATCCCAGGAGGAAGATCGCGATCCCCGCGAGCAGCACGGGCTTTCGCCCATGCAGATCCGCGAGCTTGCCGAAGATGGGGACCGAGATCGCCGAGGTGATCAGGTAGGCGTTCGTGACCCACGCGTAATACTCGATGCCGCCGAGATCCCCGGTGACGGTGGGCATCGCGGTGGCCACGACGGTCGCCTCGAGCGCGGCCATGGCGAGGGCGAGCACGAGGCCCGCGACGGTCAGGCCTCTGTGCGTGCGTCGTTCGTCTGGAACCGACATGGCCAAGACGGTGTGGTTACTCCGCGGCCAGCGCCCGCGCAACCACGGCTCCGCTCAGAACACGCCGAATTGCCGCACGAGACCCGCGATCTCGTCGTCCTCGTGAAAGAAGACGCGATCGAGCCCCTCCTGGAACGTGTAGGTCAAGCTCGTCGCTTCCTTGAACAGCGCGTCGTCCCCGAAGGCTTCGAACGGCAGATCCGAGAGATGCCGGCGTTTGCCCTCGTCGGAGAGGATGCCCATGAACGCGTCGTACGAGCCGATCACCTTCTGCGCGGTGTCCGCGGAGATCGAAGGTCGGAGCAGCACCTCGCACATCTGCTCCAGCGGCGAGAGGCGCAGCCGCTCGCGCAGGAACCGCACGACGCGCGCAGGATCCACGCCGCCCTCGCCGCGCCGGAACTCGCCCTTGCCGAAGAGCTCGAGCGAGAAGCACGCGAGCATCCCGCTCGCGAAGAGCAACTTCCGGCTCGTGCGCAGCTTGACGTTGCGCAGCGCCCAGCCGCCCTTGAAGCCCTGCTTGTTCACGAAATCCACGGTGATCGTGCGCCAGTACCGGATGATGTCGTTCAGCAGGAAACGCGGCACGAGCTTCGAACGCTTGGAGAACAAAAGACCACGGTCGTCGCCGACGTAGCGGTGCAGCACGAGATCCACGACCCGCTCGAGCGCGTCGCGCTGACCGATCGCGATCGACTCGAGCAGGAACAGGATGCGCTGCGTGGTGTTGCGGTTCGTGTCGTCGTGCCCGCCGATGAGGTGCAGGAGCGGGTGGCTGAAGGACACGTTGTCGAAGACGCCAAAGGGGCTCGGCGGCTGGAACTTCGCCTCGTGCAGGATCTTCGTGATCGCGAGGGCCTTGTCGAAGTGGACCCGATCGGCGCGCCCGTCCACGAGCAGCGTCCAGTCGATGTCGCTGCCCGACGTGTACTCGCCGCGGGCAAACGAGCCGAAGACGACGATGCTCGCGTCCTCCGGGTCGTGCCCCTGCAGGAGCTCGCGCAGGGTGCAGAGCGTCTGCGCGGAGAGGTCACGCGCGGCGAGCACGTGCGGAAAGGCGCGGCCTGCCTTCGCTTCGAGTCGCTGGATCACCTCGGATTTCGCTTCCATTCGGTTTTCCTGAGGGTGGCGGACACTAGCACATGCCTCCCGTGGACATCGCGACGATGAGCCGATTATCCTCCCAGCCATGGCGAGAGACGTCACGCGCATCCGCACGAGGGATGAGTTCGTCGCGCTCCTCCGCCGCGTCGCCGACGCGGTCGAACGAGGCGAGCCGTTCCGCGTCCAGGTCGGCGGTGTTCGGGTCACGGTCCCGTACGACGCCGAGCTCTCGATCGAGCACGAGGCCGAGGGCGACGCCGAGGAGATCGAGATGCAGCTCCGCTGGCGCCGCGGGCAAGCCGAGAGCGACGGCGCCGACAGCACATGAACGACAACACGGCACGCGGGCGCATCTCCGTTCATCCCCGCGGGTTCGGGTTCTTCGTCGTCGAAGGCACGACCCCGATCTCCGCGTTCATCACGCCCCCGGATCTGAACCCCTTCCTCGACGGCGACGTCGTGAGCGCGCGGCTCAGCTCCGACGGCAGCGGCCGCTTCGTCGCCACCGAGCTCGCGCTCGTCAGCCGCCCCCGCGCCGAGGTCTTCGGCAGCGTCGCCCTCCGCGGCGGCAAACGCTACCTGCGGATCGATCGCTCCGTGGCGAACACGGACTGGCCCCTCGACACCACGAACGAGCTCGCCGAAGGCACGCACGTCGTGGCCGAAGTCTCGGGTGATCGCCTCGTCGTCGCGCGTCTCGTGCCCGAGGGCGCCGACCTCGGCGTCGAGCGTTGCATCGCGCGGCACGGCCTCCGCGCGGTCTTCGCCGACACCCTGGAGCGCGCCGCGGAGGAAGCGGCCGCGCGACCGATCCCGATGGAGCGACGGCGTGATCTCCGGAGCGTCCCGACCGTGACCATCGACGCGGCGTCCACGCGGGACATCGACGACGCGCTCTCGGCGTACCCGGCCGACACGAGCGGCGCGCTCCGCGTGCTCGTCTCCATCGCCGACGTCGACGTGTTCGTCCCCGAGCGCTCGGCCCTCGATCGCGAGGCGCGCCTGCGCGGCACGAGCGTCTACCTCGCAGGCCGCGTGCTGCCGATGCTCCCCGAGGCCATCTCGTCGCGCGCGGCGAGCCTCGTCGAGGGCGAGGACCGCCCTGCGCTCACGGCCGAGCTCCGCATCGATCCCGAGGGTCGCATCACCTCGGTCGACGTCTACGAGAGCCTCGTCCGCTCGCGCGCGCGCCTCACGTACGACGCCGTCGACACCTTCCTCGCCGAGGGCCACGCCGAGGGCGTCCCGCACGCCGTCGAGAGCACGCTGCGCTGGCTGCGCACGGCGGTCGCGCGCCTCGGGGCCGTTCGCGCCGCGCGGGGTGGCGTCAACCTCGCGCGCGAGGAGGCGCGTATCGAGCTCGACGCGCGCACGGGCGAGCCGACGGCGGTCGAAGCGCACCACGAGACGCCTGCGCACAGGCTCGTCGAGCGGCTCATGGTCGCGGCGAACGAGGCCGTCGCGGATTGGCTCGTCGCGCGGGGCCTGCCCGGCATCTACCGCGTCCACGACGAGCCCTCGCCCGAGCGCGTCCGCACGCTCGCGCAGCTCGCGCACAACTTCGGCATCGAGGCTGGCTTCGGCCCTCGCCTCTCGGCCCGCTCGCTCGCGGCGTTCGAGGCGCAGATCGCGGGCGCGCGCTTCGAGCCCGCGATCCGCACCGTACTCGGCCAGGCCCTCGGCCCGGCGCGCTACACGCCCGACCCCGGCGCGCACTTTGGCCTCGGCGCGCCGCTTTATCTGCATTTCACCTCGCCGATTCGCCGATACGCCGACCTCGTCGTGCACCGCATCCTCAAGCGGTACCTCGAAGGCCACCGCGATTACGAGGACATCCGCGCCGGGCTCGCCGTCCTCGCGGCTGACTGCGACAGATCCTCGCAGAACGCGGGCAAGGCGGAAGCCGAGCGCCATCGCATGCTCGTCGCGCGCCTTTATGCGGGCCGCCTCGGCGAGGAGGTCTCGGGCAACATCGTCGCGCTGAAGCCCTTTGGCCTGCTCGTGCAGATCGCCGGCACGGGCGCGATGGGCTCCATTGCCATGGAAGTGCTTCCCGGTGGCCCGTTCCGTACCGACCTCGCGGCGCAGGCGCTCATCGGCGCGGGTGTGCGGTATGCGGTGGGGGATCGGATCACGGCGACGGTGGCGGCGGTGCATGAGGAGCTCGGGAGGATCGATCTGGTCCCGGCGGGGTGACGAGGGCGTGAGGTCGGGTGACGAGGGCGCTCGCCGGGATGACAACGGCGTCCTGGCGTGATGACAACGGCGCTCGGCGGGAGGACTTCGGCGGGTGACGATGGGCCGCGGCCGGATGACAACGGGCTCGGGGGCGGATGACAACGGGCTCGGGGGCGGGTGACGGTGGCCGCGGGGCGTGCCATGCGAGAGCGTGGTAGCTTGCATGCGATGAGTGGCTCCCGTCGCGACCTCTGGAAGACCTTGCTCGATCGCTTCGATCCGGAGCTCGTGACGCGGCCGGAGTGGCGAGCAGATCGTGAGGAGAGTCCGGCGCGGAGGATCATCGCTGCGCTCGATCGCCCCCTCTCGACGCCGCCCAAGGTCCTCCTCACGGGTACCATCGGCACGGGTAAAAGTTCGGAGCTGTATCGAGTCGCCGAGGAGCGCGCGCGCCAGGGTGACGAGTTTGTCGTCGTGCTCGACCTCGTGCGACATTTCCGGCGCGCCGTGAGTGATCTCGAGGCGCTCCAGAACGTCACATCGTGGGAGGTCTGTTTCCTCGCGGGCCTCGCGTTGATCCGGGCGGCGAAGGAGCAGCTCGGGTACGACTTCGCGAGCGAGCAGCTCGAAGGGCTCGCCGGGGCCTGGACGGGCCTCGCCAAGGCTTCGCAGGTGTCCGGCGTCGCGCCGCCGACCATCGACATCCTCTCCGTGGTCAAATCGATGACCCTGCTTGCCTCGTCCGCCGCGGCCCCGGCCGCCGCGGTCGCTGGCGCGCCTGCTGCGGCGGGCGCGGCCGTCGCGTCGGGCTTGCGGGTGCTCTCCGAGATCGCCGGCGCGGGCAAGTGGTCCTTGCCCATGGGTCGAAAGGACACGAAGCCGCTCGAAGATCAGGACGAGCCGATGCAGACGCTCGCGGGCCGGGTGAACCACCTCATCGCGACGTTCCAGCAGTGGAATCGCCGCGTGCTCCTCGTCATCGACGGCCTCGATCGGATCGTCGACGGCGCGCGTGCGGAGTCCTTGTTCCTGCGCTCGCAGATGATCGCCGGCCTCGACTGCGCGCTCGTCGTCTGCGCCCCGTTCGCGCTGCGCAACGACATGGCCGCGACGGAGGCGCGTGGCTTCCGGCTGCGAACGCTGCACAACGCGCCGGTGCTCGATCACCAGAACCCGAGCGCGTACGGCCCCGGCGTGCGGTTCCTCGGCGAGGTATACCGGCGCCGCGTTCAGGACCTTCGCGGCGAGAACCTGATCCCGCAGCACTTGCTCGACAAGCTGGCCTATTACTCGGGCGGCCGGGCGCGTGATTTCGTCCGGATGATCGGGATGCTGGCGGAGCGGGGCTGGGACGACGACGCGAGCGAGGCGACGGAGGCGCACGTGGACGACGTGCTCAAGGAGGCGCGCCAGCTCGTCGAGACGGGGCTCGATCGTGGGCACATCGAGGTGCTCGAGCAGGTCGCTCGGGATCCCGATCATCGGCTGCCGCCTGGGGATCTCGCGCGCGAGCTCTTGACGTATGGCCGTCTGCTGCCTTTCCCCAACGAGTCGGAATGGTTCTACCCGCACCCCCTCCTGACGCTCAACCTCGTCCGGCGCTAGCGCCCTGGATCGAGCGAATCGAGCACCGCCTCCACCTCACGGAGCGAGGCTTGCTCCTGCTCGTGGATCGGGCTGAGAACGCGCAGCTCGGCGAGCTCGTCCGTGGTCTCTTGCCGAGCCATCCCGGGCTCGCGGTGTTGACGGAGGCGCCGCAGATCGAAGATGTGCCGCCGGGATCGGTCGTCGTCCTCGTGCCGCGGCCCGAGGATGCGGGGTGGTTGAACCTCGCGCGGCCAATCTTCGCGGAGCGGGAGTTGCGGGTCGTGCTTTTCTGCGAGGAGGAGGTCACGGCCGCGCTGGCGCGGGGGGCGCCGGATTTTTTTGATTGGATCGGTAAGCGCGTTGAATGTGGGAGGGGGGCGCCGCGGCATACCATTGCAGGATTACGCGCGGGGGTTTGCGCGAGGGCGTGGTCGATCGGGTATCGGGGGAATGCGCTTGGGGCGGCGTTCGAGGCGGCGTTTCCCGGGCGGACGTTTCTCCGGGTGAGCGGGGAGCTCGAGGATGGGGAGCTCGTCGCGACGGTACGGAGCGCGGAGCGCGCCTACCTGATCTGGACGAACGTGGGGGATACGAAGAATTTGCAGCGCATTCGTTCGGCGGTCGCGGCGGCAGGGCGACGCGGGCGGTGTATCGTCGACGATGCGGAGGTGTGGGGGGGCGAGGGGCTGTTTCCGGTGAGCGAAGCGGTGATGGAGCCGGAGGAAGCGGCGCGGGTGCTTTCGGCGGCGACGGCGCCGGCGAGGCTCGCGGCATTGCTCGGGCTGGAGCCGGAGGCGATCAAGCTGGCGGCGGAGATAATGGCGAAGGGGGTTGCGTCGGCGGAGATCGAGGCGGTGGTGGCGGCCGCGGGGGATCCGGGGGCGGCGCTGGCGCGGATGGCGTTCGAGGGGGAAGGGGTCGATGTGGAGGCGGTGGCCGCGATGCGGGCGGCGGCGCCGGTGGTGCGGGGGTTCTTGGGGGATGGGAGGGTGCGGGGGGCAAGGGAGCGGGGGCGGGGGCGGGGAGGTGAAGGAGTGCGGGCGGCGCTGACTTTGAGCGGGGGCGAGGCAAGCGTTGCAAAGATTATCGAAAATACGACGCCTTCGCACCCCGCCGTATCGACTGCGAAGGCAAACACCAGCCCCAAGCCCTGGTCGATCCCTGTGGGCGGGACACAACCTGACGAATCACGCCAACTCCCCTCACTGAGGGAGATTCTAGGGGATAGCTTGGACGGCTATCTCGAACTAGGGGACGCCCTGCGGGCACTATTGCGTGCATACACCGAACGGAATCACATAGCCTACGTGGAGAACGAGGGTTATTATACCTCGGCGCTCGATGGCGTTGCACCCGCAGGCATTCCCGGTCTGCGCGATCCGGTTGGCTTCCATGTGACGGGCTCGCGCCTCGACGTAACCGTGTACGACAAACTGATCCGCCGTGTCCTGTCAAACCTCGGAATACAGTGGGACCAGCAGGTACACATCGTCATCATTGCGCCGATAGACTGGTCCGTAGAAAACATCAAATTGCGGAAGGCCAGTAGCAGCCGCATCAAGGTCCACCTGTGGGGAAACCACAAAATTGAGCAGCT
This sequence comes from Polyangium fumosum, assembly GCF_005144585.1. Classification (GTDB taxonomy): domain Bacteria; phylum Myxococcota_A; class Polyangia; order Polyangiales; family Polyangiaceae; genus Polyangium; species Polyangium fumosum. The sequence continues at coordinate 267,696 of NZ_SSMQ01000004.1, forward strand.
TATGCGGGAATGCCCCGCCATGTTCGCCCGGTATTATCCGCTCGCGGCCCGCGCCCTCCTTCCCGGTTATGACGGCCACGATCTCAAGGCATTCGCCCTGAAGTATCGTGAGAGAGTCGCCCTCGTTCACGGACGCCTACGCACCATAGGCATTCCACCGGAGACGCGCAGACGCGACAGCCCGATCGAACTTCCACTGGCGGACCTTTTTATTCCGCTGCACCTCTCTGAAACCCAAGTATTGGGCTACTGCTCGATCGACTACGTGCTCCAGCACCGGAATTCCGTGGTCGTGCTCGGTGACCCAGGGATGGGCAAGTCGACCTTGCTCGCCTACATCGCGCTGGTCTTCGCGGGAGGTGCCAGGCTGGAAGGCTTCAAGCCAGGCTCGCGCGACGTCCCGCTCTACATCCCGCTACGCGATTTCGTGCGTCGACAGAAAGTGCGGCCAGAGCTCACCTTCCTCGACTACATCGAGCTTGAGGCACGAGATCGCTACGAGCTACCCAATGTGCACCGAGCCTTCTTCGAGGCGACGCTGCGGATGGGCGAAGCCATAATGCTCTTTGATGGTCTCGATGAGGTAGGGACCGAGGCCGAACGGCACCGAATTTCAATAAAAATACGCGCATTCCGGGACGATTTTCCCAGGTGCCGCATCTGGCTTACCTCGCGTGTCTATGGATACACGGAAAACATTCGTCTCTCCGAATCGAAGTTCGAACATTACCGGATCGATCCTCTCGACAGCGACGAAATCAACGACTTCATCGAGCGTTGGTACACCATTCACATCCCCGACGACGCAAACGAACGGGAGGAACAGGCAGCCTCGCTTCGCGCGGCCATTCATCGCACGAGCAGCGTACGACGGCTGGCAGGCAACCCACTCCTGCTCACGCTCATGGCGTTCATCCATCACGGGATGCGGAGGCTGCCGAAGGATCGGGGCGAGCTCTACGAGAAATGCGTGGAGATGTTGTTGAAGACCTGGCAGGAGGCCAGACGCAAAGATGGCGAGGCGCACCGCGCCCTTGAGGGCCTCACGCTGCACATACCAACACAAAAGGATTATCTCGCGCACCTTGCTTACTACATCCAGCAGAAGAACCAGCGAGGTACGGACGACAATGCCAGGGGCCTCATCTCCCGCAGGGAAGCGCTCGATGTGCTGGGCGTAAGGCATTTCGCGCGTGCTCGGCGCGAACGACCAGAGATGACCGAGGTCGAGGCGCACTACGAGATGGCGCAATTCCTCGAATACATCAGCGATCAGACGGGGCTCCTGGTCGACCGGGGTAATGATCAGCTCTCGTTCATCCATCTCTCGTTCCAGGAGTACCTCGCCGCGTGGGTCTTCCTGACGGGCACGGATGTCCCCCGTGGTCCCGAATTTTTCGTGGCGCACCTAGGGGACCCAGCGTGGGAGGAGGTGCTCCTGCTCCGGCTCTACATCGTCCTTCGCGGCGGTGGTGGTGGAGAATCTGAGTTCGACCGTATCGTCGCGTCGATGCTGCGCGCGCTCGAAAGGAAGAAGCTCCCCGAAGGTTGGCTCACGCTGGTGCGGGCTGTTCGTGACGATCTTGAGTTCACGGAGCGGGATCGGAAGACGATCCTCCAGCAGGCGCTCTCTTACTGGCTTGAACGGCGAGACTTCGGGGATACGTGGTACTTGGCGCTCCAGGACGTGAGGCTCTTTTCGCCGCAAGCTTGCGGCATGCTGCGTGCGCTAATCGTCGAGATGCAGCAGAGCCCGCAGGTGGCCACCGAGCAAGCAATCGCGTGTCTGCACCTGGAGTCGAGGCTCTTCGGGTTTCCAGCGGAGGCGGCCGCGCGCATGCGACGGCGCGCAGACGTGTCGTGGCTCCTCGCGGACCTGGTGCCTTTCATGGGCGATCCCGGGATCGATGCGTTGCTCGCCGAGACCGCGACGCTCAAGGACTGGGCCCGTGGGCTCGGTCGACTCGCACCCACGAGCGACTCCGCATTCGTAGAGTGGTTTCTGAAGGGAAATTCTATTCCACCGACCGCCTTCGATGCTGCCACGGCCATCCTCTGGAACACGATCGTGATAGAGCCCCCATCGATCGCCGATGTGGCGTGGGAGGACGATGACGACGATGCGGAGGTGCTGGAACGGCAACGACTCAACACCGCCTACGCCTGGCCCGAGGAAGAGAAGTCCGCCCCCACCTCCGGCCCCGCCGCCGCCCTCTTCATCGCGCACGCCGCGTACACCAGCTTGATGACGGGCATCGATTGCACGCTGCCGGTCCCGTCGGATCTCGCGGACCCTCGCGTCCGCGTCTCCCATCTCCTCTACGAGATCGCCAACTTCCGGGACGTCGAATCCAACGCTAGAAAGCTGAAGCACGAGATCGAAAACGCCAGTCCCGAGCTGCGCCCCCTCCTCGAAATCGCCGGCCTCCTCCCCTCCGCCGCCAACACCCCCGCAGCCACCACCATCACCGCCCCCTCCAAGGACAACGCCCCCTCCCAGGAAAAACCCCGCCCCCTCTTCACCTGGCTCCACCTCTCCGACGTCCACTTCGGCCACCCGAACGTCTCTCACCGCTGGGACCAGAAGCTCGTCCTCGCCGCCCTCCGCGACGACCTCGCACGCCTCGACGATCACGGCATCCCCAAGCCCGACGCCCTCTTCCTCACCGGCGACATCGCCTTCTCCGGCAAGAAAGAGCAATACGCCGAAGCTCGCGCCTGGATCGATGCCCTCACCTCACGCCTCGGCATCGCGCCCGATCGTGTCTTCCTCGTCCCCGGCAACCACGACGTCGATCGCGCGATCGACAAGACGGACCGCAACGTCGCGCGCCTCCTGCGCGGCCTGCGCCAGGGGGCCGATCTGCTCGACGAGGTCCTCGCGAACGCCGACGACAAGGCCCTGCTCACGTCACGCTTCGCCGCTTATCTCGAGTTCGCGCGCGCCTTCCCCGCCGTCCATCTCCCCGATACGTTCTCCTGGGCGCATGCCTTCACCACAAACGGTCTCGCCCTCCGCATCCTCGGCCTGAACACCGCGCTCATCGCCGCCGACGATCTCGACCGCGGAAAGCTCTGGCTCGGGAACGAGGCCCTCGCGAAGACCCTCGCCGACGCCGATCGTTCACGCGAGCTCGTCCTCGTGCTCACCCATCATCCGCTGCGCGACGGCTGGCTCGGCGATCAACGCGACGCCGATCGCTACCTCCAGAGCCGCGCCCACGTACATCTCTTCGGGCACGTGCACGACGCGACCTCCGAGGACGCGCGCTCCGGCTCCGGCACGGGCCTCCTGCGGATCGCCGCGGGCGCCGCGCACGGCGACAACCTACCAGGGATCCCCGCGAGCCACGGGTACTCGGTTGGCGCCGTGATCCCCATGCTGGACGGCTCGGTGCACGCGCGGATCTGGCCACGCGCCTGGTCCGAGAAGAACAAGGACTTCCGCGTGGACAACCAGAACACGCCCCACGGACGCGACTTCGCCGAACATTTGCTGCCAGGCGTGCCCCCGCCCACGTCCCCCTTGACAACCCTCTAAAAATCACTCGACTCTCCCCCCATGCCCATTCAATCCAGCGACGATCCCATCCACACCCTCGAAATCCTCGCCGCGAAGGTCGGAGCGCCCCAGGCAGGATTGCTCGACGCGTTGCTCGCCGGCACCGACAATGAGCAACTCACGGAGAAGGGGCGCACGATCGCCACGAGTCGGATCGTCGTTGATGGGGTGCGCCTTTATCAGGAGGCGTTTCATTTCTGGCAAGGCGCCTCCGACCCCCAGAAGAAACGCCTCAAGGGCTTCTCGCTCCCCTTGCTCGCCGTCGCCGTGCATCAGCTCCACGCCCTCCACGCGCATTCGCAGAAGATCGCGGAGGACGCGACCGATGAGGTGAAGACGCGAGCCAAACGCGCGGCCGAGGCGACCCGCGCCGCGGCCCAAGGCCTCGCGCTGCGTGATCAGGCCACCTCGGCGCTGCGGGACGCCGCCGGCCTCGACCCGGCTTTGCGCGCGGAGGTCGACGAGGCCGTGGGCACGGCCGAAACCCCGGATACCCTCGCGCGCGGGCTCGACGGGCTCGCCGACGTCCTGCGCGGCTGGCTGAAAGCCCCGCCGGGCTCGCCCCTCCTTTCGCGCCTCGCGCTGGCGAGCCTCGACGAGCCGTACGCCGACGAGCTCACCGCCGCGGCGAACGCGGTGCAAACGACCGCGGCGCAAGCCGGCGAGCGCAACGCAGCGCGCGCCGCAGCGCAGGCCGGGCTCGATCGGGAAGACGGCGTCGCGATCCTCCTGCTCGGGCAGATCGTCCGGGCCTTCGACGGCGCGAACGATCTGGATCCGACGATCCCGCGCCTCCTGCCGAATTCGACGCGGCGCCTGTTCTCGCGGCGAACGAAGAAGAAGGAGACCGGCGCCGCGGAGGCGTGATCACTTCTGCAACACCCCGGCGAACCACCCGGGATCACCAACGCGATCCCGAGACCCGACGGCGAGGGCACGAACGGCAGCAAAACAACGGTAGGTCGCAGGGGTCGGTGGGACGGACCGGCCGGCAGCGGCGTCGCGAGCACCGGTCGGCTGGTCCAGATTTCTGCGGATCGGGAGGAGCGGTGACACCGGGTCTACGCTCAGCCCGAGAAGTTGACCGACAGGTGGTACACTGCATTCCCCGCCTGGTCGATGATAACGCGTATCCGCCGGTCGATGCCTGAGACCCTAGCGTCGTATGGGACCAAATTGCCGGCGCTGACAATTCGCGTGGTCAGCAGCTCAGCGGTGCCGGCCCGATCTCGGAACACGCGGAGCCGGACCGAGCCCTCGAGGACGTCCACGACGCCTGCTACCCTTTCGACGCGGCCATCGCTCCTGATTGTCCGATTGCCGCTGAGATCGAGACCACAGAAGTCGATCCCCACGGGGCAATGGGCCTCGGCAAACTCCGTGCGCGTCAGCGCCGACGACGCCTCGCCGACGCCTTCTGGGCCGCTGAACGGCTCGCGTATGGCCAGCGCCTCCGGGTTCCCCGCCTGGACGTCGGAGCTCACCTCGAAGGTATTCTGCGGCGCTTCGGTGTCGGCGCTGCAACCGACCATGGATGGGCCGACAATGCAGGAAGTCACGAAGGCGGATGCGAATATCGATCTTCGTCTCATGATATCCCCTTTGCTCATTGCTTCTCTAGCGTCCACGAGGTCAAGGCCCCCTACGCCCCAAGCCCCACAGAATCGATGCACCAGATGCAATGCTGGCTTCGCAATTCACGTGCCAGGCCATGCGAGCAAAAACCGGACAGGGGCGACGTGTCACCGAGCCGTGCTTATGGCTGGCAATCTGGACCGGCTGAAGGATGGCCATCAGGGGGCGGATCGATGCCCATCACGCGCGTGATGATGCACGCGTGCTCGCGGGGCGGTGGCACCATCGCGCAGATCCGCGCCATCAATTCGCGCGGGTATGGCTGGAGAAAGCTTGTAAAAGAAGAAGAAGGAGACCGGCACCGCGGAGGCGTGATCACTTCTGCAACACGCCGGCCACCGCCAGGAGCTTGATCAGGATCCCCATCAAGCTCTCGCCTGCGATCCACCCGCTCGACACCGGCACCGTCAGCCGCTCGCCGAGCGCCGGCTTCACCTTGCGCAGCACGTGCGCGATCGTCGCGCCGATGAACATCGCGATCGCGTTGCTCGCCGGGATCACGAGCGCGATGCCGAGGCCCGCCGGCGAAGGCACGAACGGGAGCAGCTTCTTCGGCGCGAATCGCTCCGCGAGCGCGAGCACCACGCCGAGCAGAAGGCCGATCCCCATCGCCCGGTCTGCCCCCGGAGGCAAACCACCGAGCCCGCCTGCGAATGCTTTCGAAACGCCGGCCCATACGAGGCACGAGGGCGCGGGCCACTCCTCGCTGCCGAGCACGGACGGGTCCGGCATGATGAGCCAGAAGGCCGGCACCACCACGAGCGCCCCGGCCACCACGCCGAAGAGCTGCCCTTTGAGCTGCTGCCTGGGGCTCGCGCCGAGCAGCCACCCGCTCTTCAGGTCCACCAGGAGATCCGCGGCATGCAACCCGACCCCGCCCGTCACGTTCGCGCTCATGATGTTGCCCGCGAGATTGCCGGGCGAAAGCACCCCGTACACCGCCTGCGTCACCGGCCCGAGCGCCTTCGTCGGCGTCACGTCCGTCTCGCCCGTCACGCGCGCCGCGACGAACCCCATCACGACGGACAGCGGCACGGCGATGATCCCAGCCCATAACGGAATCTGGAACAGGAACCCCATCAAGAGGATCACGATCGGCGCGAGCACGGCGAACCCTGCGGGGAACCACCAGGTCGGGCACTCCACCTCCGCGATGGGCTCCTCTTTTTCGGATTTCGCGCCACCCGTGAATATGCCCGACAAACCGCGGAACGAGCGGACGATGCTCTTGTAATCGAGGAAGAAGCTCGTCAGGCCCGAGGCCACGAGGATCGCGGCGCCTGGCCAGAGCGTCCACCCGACGATCGCCTTGTAGCTCACCTCTTTGATCGCGTGCTCCGCGGCGAGCCGCGGCGCGAGGATCGCGTAGCCAGCCATCCCCGAGAGCAGCAGCGACCACGCCGTGCGGAAGCTCATGAGCGCGCCCGCGCCGACCAGCACGAGCTCGCAGTTCAGCGTGATCGTCCAGTCCTTCGCCGCGCGCCCCGCGATCTGGAAGGGCAGCGCGATCGAGCCTGGCAGGTTGAACGGGATCCACGCCGCCTTCGCATCACGCAAGAACGCGAGCAGCGCGCCCATGAGCCCCGCGATCCCGAGCAGCCGCGCCTTCTCCTTGCCGCCGCCCGCGCCTTCTGCGCCCGCATCTCCGTGATGCGTCGCCTCGTGCATCGAGCGCAGGGTCTCGGCCGTCGCCGTGCCCGTCGGAAAGGCGAGCGCCTCCTTGTTGATGAGCTGCCGCTTGATCGGGATCGCCGCGAACACGCCCATCGCCGCGATCACGCCGAACCAGAGCATCAGCCAGACCGCGCTCGGCCGCGTCGTCGTGACCATGAGCAGCGCGCCGAACGCCGCCATGTTCCCGCCGCCCGTCATGTACCCGGCCGCGGACGCGACCGAGCCCATCGCGTTGTTCTCCAGGATCGTGAACTCGCTCTTCGTCAGCCGCGCCGCGCGAAACAACTCGAAGACGGCGAACGCGAGGATACACGCGGTCAGCGTGACCCCGAGGCTCCAGCCCGTCTTGAAAAAGACGTAGAGGTTCGACAAACACATCACCCCGCCGATGAGCATCCCGGCGATGATCGCGCGCGGCGTGAGCTGTTTTTCCCCTTTGCGATAGACCGTATCGAGCCATTGTTGCTCGGGGTCCGTCGCGCTCGTGGTTTCCTGCGGGGCAGCGGGCTCGGCGGTGGGCTTCATCGTGGTCATCGCGGGTCGAGCCGCGAGCGTACCGGAGAAACGTTCGAGGTGCGAAGAAAAACCTACTCGTCGAGCGCCGGAAGGATCGTCACTTCCAGCGCGCTCGGCATCGCCTGGGATCGATACACCCGGTGCGTCGCCTTCATGTAATCGCTCGGCTTGGCCTCGAAGATGTTCGGCACGAACTTCTGCGGGTTTCGATCGATGAACGGGAACCACGTCGATTGCACCTGGATCACGATCCGGTGCCCCTTCTTGAAGGTGTGGAGCACGTCGTTCACCGCGAACTTCACCTTCGTCGGCTCGCCCGGGACGAACGGCTTCGGCGCTTCATAACTCTCGCGGAACCGGCCGCGGAACGGCTCGCCGCGCACGAGGATCTGCTGGCCGCCCTTGTCTTTTTTGCCCGCCCACCGGTCTTCCTTGGTGAACCCCGGCATCTTTCCGGGGTTCTCGTCGATGAGCTTCACCACCCAGTCCGCATCGGTCCCCGTCGTGCTCACCCATACCTCGGCTTCGAGTGGCCCCGCGAGCGTGACGTCCCGCTCGAGCGGCTCCGACCGATATTCGAGCACATCGGGCCGGCGTGACGCGAAGCGTTGATCCTCGGCCATGTAGTTCGTCGACCAGTCGTTCCCCATCTCCTGCGTGTGCGGCACGGGTTTGTCTGGATCGCTCACGTATTCGTCGCTCTCGGCCTCCGTGTTCTTCGGCGGCTCGAAGGACAGCGCGCCGCTCGCTTGCAGGTAGAGGCGCCCCTTCTTCGCCTCGCGCGGGGGCCAGGCGTCGAACCGTCGGAAGCGATTGGCGCCCGCCTCGAAGACCAGCGCCTCCGAGAGCTCCGGCTCCGGCCCATCCTTCAGGTGATGCTTGAAGAACGCGAGCTCGAGATCCTGGAGCACGACCGACGTCGCGAACCCGAAATCCGCGTCGCCGAGTTTGTCCCCTTTCTCATACCACCAGCCCCCGTGTTTCCACGGCCCCATCACGATCGAGTTCTTCGTGCCCGGGTTTTGTGCCTCGATCGCGCGGTACGTGGCGAGCGGGCCGTAGAGGTCCTCCGTATCGTAAAATCCTCCCACGACGAGCACCGCGGCCTTGATGTTGCGCAGGTGCGGCAGGATGTTCCGGGCCTGCCAGAACGCGTCGTAGTTCGGGTGCGCCACGATCTCGCGGAAGAACGGCCGCTCGCCCTTGAAATGCTTCGCCTCGGCCTCGGCGAGGGGCCCCGCGGAGAGGAAAAACCGGTAGGCGTCGGGCGTCCCGTAGTCGACGCCCTCCCAATCGTCCTCGCTGTCCTCCTTGGGCTTCGGCCGCGGTTTGTCGAACGACGCGAAGAAGTGGAACGCGAGCTGCAAATTGAAGGCGCCGTGCCGGTGCATGTCGTCGCCGCGGAACCAGTCCCCGATCGGCGCCTGCGGCGAGATCGCCTTCAAGGACGGGTGCGAATCGATCGCCCCCGCCGACGCATAAAACCCCGGATACGACACCCCGAGCAAACCCGCGCGCCCGTTGTTCCCGGCCACGTTTTTCGTCAGCCACTCGAGCGTGTCGTACGTATCGGTGCTCTCGTCGATGTCCTTCGGCCCCTTCTTGTCGAGGTGCGGGCGCACGTTCACGAACGCGCCCTCGGACATGAAGCGGCCGCGCACGTCCTGATGAACGAAGATGAAGCCCTCCTTCTCGAACGCCTCCGATACCAGGCGCTCGCGGTACCGATCGGCCCCGTACGGCGCCACGGAGTAAGGCGTGCGCGTCATGAGGAACGGATACTTCCGGGAAGGGCTCGCGTCGTTCGGCACGTACAGCGCCGTGAAGAGCCGCGCGCCGTCGCGCATGGGAATGCGGTATTCGTATTTCGTGTACCTCGACCGAATGAACTCCGCGCGCGCGTTCGGCGCATCGCCCTCGCTCGTCGCTGCGGGCGCGGCGGCGGGCGCGGAGAGCGGCGGCGGTGTCGGGGCGGGTTTCTCCTCGACGTGGCACGCGGAGGAGGCGAGGAGCGCGAGGACGAGCGGGGATGTGCGGGCGAGAGAAACACGAGCGGACACGAACGACCTCCTGGGGACGCCGAGGGGCGCCGCACAGGATAGACGCCCGTCGTGACGCTTGTGAGCAAAATCCAATCACCGCCCCCCGGCCCGCCGCGGTGGTAGTCTCGGGGCCTGCTCCACGCGTCGTACCACGAGCGCATGAGCCCCGTGCAAAACCAATGAAGATCCCCCCGGCGGCCCACCGCGCCGCACTCGTACTCGCCCTCCTTGCGATCGTCGCCTTCCGGATCGTCGCGTTCGTCCCGAAAGCGCCGCCGGCGAGCCCGACGCCGCAGGCGTTTTCCGTGGATCTCGCCGCAGCCCACGTGGCGCACCTCGCCGCGGCGCCGCGTCCTCCGGGTACCTCGGGCCACGACGCCGCGCAGGAGCTCATCCGCGCCGAGCTCACGCGCCTCGGCATCCCCGTGGAGATCCAGCGCGCCACGGCGCTCGGCACGCACTGGGGCGTGCCGTACGACGGCGCCCGCGTCGAGAACCTCGTCGCGCGTTTGCCCGGGCGCGAGCGTGGCCCGGCCCTCGCGCTCGTCGCCCATTACGACTCCGTTCCGAATGCGCCCGGCGCGGCCGACGACGCGAGCGGCGTCGCCGTCTTGCTGGAGACGGCCCGCGCCCTCCGCGCAGGCCCCGCGCTCCGCAAGGACGTGATCTTCCTGTTCACGGACGCCGAAGAAGCCGGCGTGCTCGGCGGGAACGTCTTCGTCCGGGAGCACCCGTCCTTCCGCGACATCGGCCTCGTGCTGAACTTCGACGCGCGTGGCACACGAGGCCCCGTCGGGCTCATCGAGACGAGCGCCGACGCCGGCGCGCTCGTGCGGCATTTCGCGGACGCCGCGCCCGATCCCGTCGCCACGTCGCTTTTCCCCGAAATCGCGCGCCGCCTCGGCCACCAGACCGATTTTTTCCCGTTCCGCCAGGCCGGCGTGCCCGGGATGAATTTCGCGGCCGCCGACGGGGCCGCCCATTACCATTCCCCCGTCGACGCCCCGGCGCACCTCGACCGGCGCACCCTCGCGCACGCGGGGACGCTCGCGACCTCGCTCGCGCGGCGCTTCGGCGATCTCGAGCTCACGACCCTCGCGGCCGAGCCGGTCGTTTATTTCGACGTGCCGGGGCTCGGGCTCATCGTGTACGGCCGCGCGTGGGCGATGCCGATAGCGATGATCCCCGCAGCTTTGTTCGCCTTCGCGCTCCTCTCTGCCGTACGACGCGGACAAGCACGCCCGGCTCGTGTGCTCGCCGGTTTCGGCGTGCTCCTCGCCTCGCTCGTGCTCGCGGCCGGGCTCGCCGCCGGCTTCGTCGCCGCGCTCCGCGCCCTCGCGCCCGTGTGGGGCGTTTTCCGCGGGGATCCCTTCGATCCGGGCCTCGCGCGCATCGCCCTCGCCCTGCTCGGCGTCGCCGTTTTTGCCGCCGCCCATCGGTTTTTCCGGGCACGCCTCTCCCCCTTCGAGCTCGCGCTCGGCGCGGCCTCGGCCTGGCTCCTCCTCGCGTTCGTGACGGCCGCGCTCCTGCCAGGCGCGAGTTTTCTGTTTGCCCTCCCGCTCGCCGCGTCGCTCGCGGGCCTGCTCGTCTGGCAAAGGCGCCCTGCTCCGCAATCGCCGTCGAGCGGCCTCTGGCTCCTGCTCTCCGCGCTTCCTGCGCTCGTCCTCGTCGTCCCGGTCCCTTATCTCCTCTTCGTCGCCCTCGGCTTGCCGCGGGCCGCGCCGGCCGTCGCCGTCGTCGTCCTCCTCGCGGGCCTCCTCGCCCCGCTCTTCGAGGTTTTCGGCGCGGGCGCCTCGCGAAAGCCCGCCCTCGGCCTCGCGGCCGCCTTCGTGGTCACGCTCGGTTTGGCCGTCGTGACAAACCCCTTCTCGCCGGCGCGGCCGCGCCCGGCTTGCCTCGCTTATGCCTTCGACGCCGATCGCCGCGAGGCCGTCTGGACGACGACCGAGGACAAACCCACGCCCTGGACGACCTTGCACATCCCCGAGGCCACGCGCCGCGCCGCTCGTTTCTCGCTCCCCGACCAAGGGACGCTCCGGTACGAGGCCGAGGCGCCGCCGCTCGACCTCCCGCCGCCCCAGTTCGAGGCCCTCGGCGACACGATCCACGAGGGGATCCGCACCCTCCGCTTTCGCCTTCGCTCGGGCCGGAGCGCCCCCTTCGTCCTCGTCTCGGTCACCTCGGAGGCGCCCCTCCGCGGCGCGACGATCGACGGGCGACGCGTGGACGAGCCAAGCGCCTTTCGAGCGACGGCCGCCGAGCCCTGGGGTTTTACCTTCCAGGGTTTGCCCGCGGAGGGCATCGAAGGATCGATCGACCTCGCGCCCGGCGCGCCCGTGACCGTGCGGGTGGTCGATCGGACCTACGCCTTGCCCGAGCAGCTCCTCCGCGCGCCCATCCCCGCCGACGTGATGCTGATGCCCTTCCGAATCGCCGGCTCGACGTTCGTCGCCGCCGAGCGCACCTTCGGCCCGGGCCCCTGAATCAGGCCGGCTTCTTCCAGCCCCTCTTCTTCGCCATCCCGCCGGCGGCCTTCCTCGTTCCGTCGCGCAAAGGCTCCCATAACGGCAGCGCCGGCACGATCGGGTCATCGGCTTCGGCGGCGGCGCGCCGAAGGGCCTGCGTGTCCACGGGCCCGCCCTGGGGCCACAACACCTCGCCTTGCCCCTCGCCCACGATGTCGAGCGCGTCGATCACCTTGCCGCGCGTCACGCCCAGCGTGTCGTGCACCAAGAGGCCCGGCCGGAAAGGCTCTTCCCGCTCGACGAGCGCGCGCTCGAAGGCCGCTTCGTCGAACGTCGCGCTTCCCTCGATTCCGAAGCCGAGCTCCTGCGGAGAGGCAGCGATCGTCTTTTTTTCGTACGTCCGGAGGCCCCCCTTGTCGATCACGACGCGCTCGCCCTCCCCGTCGATCATCGCGCGGCCCTCGAAGCCGTCGGGCGTGAAACGCATGGCCACGTCGTAGTCGTTCATGTCCGACGAGGCCCACGCCACGTATTGCCAATCCCGCTCGCCTGCTTTCCTCCGCGCCTCGGCCGGCGCCGCGGCCACGTCGTCCCCGAGGAAGGCCTCGCAACCAAACGAAAAAGCGAGTGATTTCTGCCGGAAGTTTCCCGGGAAGTAAAACACCGCCTCGACGCGCGGGCTCACGGCCACGCGCACGAGCCTCTCGCCCGCGAAGCGCGGCTCCACGTCGGCCCACGGATCCACGATGGCCTTCGCCGAGCAGCGACGTTTGTCGTACAGATACGCGACGAATAGGTAGCTCACGGTACCGAGGAAAGCATGGGGGCGGCAGGACGACAACACGTCCCGCCGACGAACCCACGCCGATGGTACGACCCTGAAGCATCCATCGCTGGCATTTCCCGTTCGGATCGTCGTCCCGTCGAATTCGTGCCGCGTCTCCGATTCCGATCCCGTGGACGACGACGGCATCCCCCACGACGGCGGCCGCGGAGCCGTCGCGTCGGCGCGCAGTGTCAAGTGACACTTGACACTTTGCAGTCCTGCCGGTACAAGCGAGCCATGGAGCTCGACAAGGCCACGATCCAAGCCGAGACGCGCAAAAGCGGAGGCGCCGCGGATCTCCTGCCCGCCAGGATCGTCGTCCGGCTCGAAGCGCTGGTGCGTGACGTACGGACGGTCTTGAACGACTTCACCGGCGCGCGCCCCGCGCCGTACGCGGTCCGCAAGCCGCTCGCCCGGCACCTCCTCGCCTTCACGACTTCGCCTTCCCCCACGTCGAGCGCCGGCATCACGCCGCGCAGGCTCCGCGTCACGCGCGTCGTACGCGAGACCGCGGACGCCGTCTCGCTCTCGCTCACCGATCCCGAGGGCCGCCGCATCGCCTTCGTCCCTGGCCAGTTCTTCACCGTGCTCGTCACGCTCGCGAGCGGCGAGATCCTCCGCCGCGCCTATTCGATCTCGAGCCTTCCCGACGAAGACGGCGCCGCTGCCGAGGTGACGATCACCATCAAACGAATGCCCGGCGGCCGCGCCTCGAACCACCTGAACGAGCGGGTCGCGGAAGGAGACGTCCTCGACGTGCTCGGGCCCTCCGGCAGCTTCACAGCGGCGCCGGATCCCGCGGCGCGAAGGCACCTCGTCTTGATCGCGGGCGGCAGCGGCATCACGCCGCTCGCCTCGATCACGCGGACCACGCTCGCGCGCGAGCCCGAGAGCCGCGTCTCGCTCGTGTACGGAAACCGGGGCGAGGCCGACATCATCTTCCGCGAGGCGCTCGCTTCCCTCGTCGAAACCCACGCGGATCGCTTCACGCTCCGCCACGTGCTCTCCGAGCCGCCCGCGGGTTTCACGGGACGCACCGGCCTGCTCGATCACGACAACGTCACGCGCGAGCTCGACGTGCTCGCCGCGGCCTCCGGCCTCGACGCAGGCGCCACCGATTATTATGTCTGCGGGCCCGAGCCGATGATGATCGCGGCGCGGGAAGCGCTGCTCGCCCGTGGCGTCGCTCCTGCTCGCATCCACGAGGAACGGTTCTCCGCCCCCGCGCGCCGCACCACGCCGGCGCTCCCCACGAGCTCCGCCCCGATCGAGATCCGCCTCCGCGGCCGGACGAAGACCGTGACCGCCGCGCCCGGACAAACCCTGCTCGAAGCGGGCCTCGCCGCGTCGTTGCCCATGCCGTTCTCGTGTACGATGGGCGGGTGCGGCGTGTGCAAGATCAAGCTCCTGTCGGGGGACGTGACGAGCGAAGAGCCGAATTGCCTGCAAGAGGAAGAGAAAAACCAGGGGTTCGTCCTCGCGTGCGTGTCCCGCGCGGCGGCGCCGTGCACGGTGGAAGTCCCGTGATGGACGTCGCCCTCGCGAGCAAGGAGCCCACGCGCGAAGCTCGGCCTGCCCGAGCGAAGACCCCGAGCGTGGGGGGGTTCGGGGGCGAAGCTCGGCCTGCCCGAGCGAAGACCCCGAGCGTCGACCGCGAGGCGTACCCGTATCGCATGAAGGATCTCTGCGAGCGGACCGGTTTGCCGCGACAGGTCGTCCATTTCTACATCCAGCAGGGCCTCGTGCCGGAGGGCCACAAGACCGGCCGCAACATGGCGTATTACGGCGAGGAGCACCTCGCCCGGATCCTCCTCGTGCGCAAGCTCCAGCACGAGCGGTTCCTCCCGCTGCGCGCCATCAAGGCCCTGCTCGAAGAGCGCGACGAGGCCTTCAGCCCCGCGCAACGCAGGTTCGTCCACGAGGTGAAAGCCCGCCTCAGCAGGGCGCTCGGCGCGCGCGCGGACAAACCCACGACGGCGGACGCGAACGAGCTCATCCAGAAGCTCGGCCTCGCGCGCAAGGATCTCGAGGACATGGTCCATCTCGGCCTCATCGCGGCCGCGGAGGAGCACGACGCCTCGGGGCGCGCGCGGCTCGTCGTGGCGAGCGACGATACGTGGATCCTGGAGACGTTCGCCGAGTTCCGGCGGATCGGCTTCACCGAGTCGATTGGCTTTTCGGCGCGCGACATCGTGATGTACGAGGAGGCCATGAGCGCGCTCTTCGCCCGCGAGGCGAAGCTCCTCGCCGACCGCCTCTCCTCGCTCTCGCCCGAGCAAGCCGCCACCATGGTCGAGCGGGCGCTGCCGCTCATCAACGCCTTTTTGGTCCGTTATCACGACGCCCTGGCGAGGAACTTCCTCGCGACGCTTTGACATCAAACGGGTTTCGGAGGAGACATACGATGTTCGACACGAGCCGGCTCACGAGGTTCCTCCCGCCGAGGATGCAATCGCAGATCGACGCGTATTTCGAGGCGTTCGAGGTCCTCCTCTCGGTCAAAGATCCCAAGGTGCTCGGCGCGCTCGGCCCCTCGGGCGTGCGAGGGCTGCTCCTGCACCGGGGCAAACAAGGCACGCCGACGGACATGCCCGCGACGCACGCGGCCCATTTCGACTGGACGTACCCGAGCGATCAGCCCGAAATGGCCGACCTCTACCGCCGCGCCAAGCTCGGCCAATGGAACGGCGACGATCTGCCCTGGAATACGAGCGTCGATCCGCTCGATCCCGAGATCCCGCTCATCCCCGAGGAGTTCCTCTCCTTCGAGGACATCGAGGAGCTCGGCATCAAGCTCGATGCGCTGGAGCGGAGGAAGCTCAGCTACAGCATGTGCGCCTGGATGCTCAGCCAGTTCTTGCACGGCGAGCAGGGCGCGCTCTTCGCCGCCGCGCAGGTGACCGAGGCCGTCCAGTTCTTCGACGGCAAGCTCTACGGCGCGACGCAGGTGATGGATGAGGGCCGGCACGTCGAGGTCTTCAACCGGTACCTCGATACAAAGCTCGAGAAGCTCTACCAGATCAACGACAACCTCTTCGTGATCATCGACTCGCTCATGACCGACGGCCGCTGGGACATGAAGTTCCTCGGCATGCAGATCATGGTCGAGGGCCTCGCGCTCGGCGCGTTCAGCACGCTGTACAAGCAGACGAAGGAGCCGCTCTTGAAGGAGCTCCTCAAGATGATCATCCAGGACGAGGCGCGGCATGTGCATTACGGCGTCTGCGCGCTGCGCGAGCACTTCACGAAACACCTG
This sequence comes from Polyangium fumosum, assembly GCF_005144585.1. Lineage (GTDB taxonomy): Bacteria > Myxococcota_A > Polyangia > Polyangiales > Polyangiaceae > Polyangium > Polyangium fumosum. Next base: position 283,672 of record NZ_SSMQ01000004.1, read on the forward strand.
ACGGAACGCGAGCGGCAGGAGCGCGAGGACTGGGCCTTCGAGGTCGCGCTGCTCATGCGCAACCGCTTCGCCGCGTACGAGGTCTACGAGGAGTGGTTCGAGGGCCGGATGACGCGCGCCGATTGGCGAAACGTGGTGTACCGGTCGCAGGGGATGGAGGAGTTCCGGACCGTGATGTTCAGCCGCCTCGTGCCGAACCTGCGCGAGATCGGCCTGCTCTCCCCGCGCATCATGCCGCGGTACGAGGAGGTCGGCCTGATGCGGTACTTCGGCGGGCTCGCCGCGGACCAGCTCACGGCGGAGAAGCTGCTCTCGGATCTACATTGAGTCAGGGCGGGACGGGGAGCGTGACGGTCGTCAAGCGGCACGGTCGCCTCCACCATCCCCAGCGCCTCAGGATCCCTCGAGCCCGCGCCACGGCTTCGGGAAGAAGCGCCATTTGCCATTCACGCGCGTGAGCCCGTCGAACGCCATGCCGAGCGTCTCCCCGGGCTTGACGAACTTGAACCGAACCCAGCGGACGCCCGGCTTCATGGCCTCCACGGCCTTCTTGTATCCGCCGGGGAAGTTCGGCCCGTCGCCCTGGCCCGCCGCGATCTCCTCCGTCGTCGCCGAATACAGGAGGAGCTGGGTTTGTCCCTCTTTCGGGCTGATGGCCGCGTTCGGGTCGGACCACATCTTCTTGTAATGTGATTCGAGCTTGCCCGCGGCGTCGTCCTTGAAGACGGCCTTGTAATCGTCGGTCGTCGGCTCGAGCTGCTTCGTGAGCGCCGCATGATCCGCGCCCGGCCTCAAGAACGCCTCGAGCAGCGCCTTCGCCGCGTCCAGGTCCCCGCCGCCCGACGGCGCCGCCGCTCTCTCGCCCGCGGGGGTTTGCCCCGGCGCGGCCTTCCCCTCGGCGGCGGCCCTGGGCTCGGGCGCCGCCTCTCCGCCCGCCTTGTCGGACTTGGTGCACCCCGCGGAGCAGAACATCCCCACGACGAGCGATACGGCAAACAACGAACGAATGGACACGGCCACCTCCCTCGGGCGCACGCGCGCCGCGGCGCGCGAGTCTAAGCGACGCGCGCGCCGGCCGTAAACCCCGGCGCTCGGGAAAAGGGCGCGGCGAGCCGCGTCCGACGGGAAAGGTCGTCGCTCAAAAGACCTGCCCGGACGAGCCCGCGACGCCCGCGTTGCCAGACGAGGTGCCGCCCGCACCGCCGGTGCCGGGGGTGAGCGTGTTGCCCGTGACCGAGACCAAGGAGCTGCCGACACGGTACACGGCAAACGAGGGGCCTCCCGCGCCGCCGCCGCCATGCCCGCCATTGCCACCCTTGCCGCCGGTGCCGCCATTGCCGCCCTGGCCCACCTCGGCGGTGCACGTCGCCGCGCCCGCACCGCCGCTGCCGCCGGCGCCCCCTGCAGCACCTGCGCCGCCGCTGCCGCCGGCTCCGCCCTTCGCGCTCCGGATCGTATTGCCCGTCAGGGTCAATCCGTTCGAATTGAGGACGAAGAGCCCGAACGATCCCCCGCCCGCGCCGCCGCCGCCGCCGCCGGTGCCGCCGCAGCCGCCCGCGCCGCCGCCGCCGCCGCCGTTGCCCGTGCCATTGATGACGAACGCGCCCGTCTGGCCGCCACCACCACCACCGCCGCCGCCGCCATTGCCGTGCACGCCGGTCACGCCGGTCACGCCCGCGTTGCCGATCCAGAACAGGGTCGCGGTCGATCCGCCACTGCCGCCCGTCCCGTTCCCGCCGTTCGTCCCCGCCGTGCCGAGCTGGCCGCCCGCGCCGTCCGTTCCCGTATTGCCCGCGGAGCCGCCGATCCCGCCGACCGTGCCTCCGGTGCCCGAGAGCCCCGCTCCACCACCCGTCGCGTAGCCGCCTTTGCCGCCGAGGCCGCCGGTCCGGCTGCACACGCTCGACCCGCCCGAGCCGCCGGCGGCCGAGGTGTTGGAATCGCAGGCGCCAGGCCCGCCCGCGGCCCCATTGCCTCCGATCCCACCGGCGGTCCCCGCCGCCCCCGCCGCCCCGGCCCCCGCCGCCCCGGCGGAGAGCGCGCTGTTTTTCAGGACGAGCGACGGGCAGTTGTTGCAGTACATCGCGTAATTCGAGATGCTCGCCGTGTTCGTGTCGAGCGTCTGGATCGTCATCCTGTCGACGGTCATCGCCATGACGAGGTCCTTGCCCTCGACCGCGCTCACGCGCCCGTTCACCACGCCGCTCGATTGAATCGTCGCCACGTAGGCCGCGCTCCGCGCCCAGCCGTTCTGCGCCGAGTATCCACCGTACACGGACACGCCGTTCGCCAGCGTGATGCGTCCGTCGTAGAGCCCCTGCGACACGTACACCTGCTTCTTGCCGAGGACGACGGCCCGCGAGATCCCCGCGGAGATCGTCGCCATCGGCGACTCGCGCGTGCCCGGGTTCAGGTCATTTCCGGTTTTCGCGACGAACACGGCCGCGGACGCGTCGCCATCGATGCCGTCGCAATTCGTGTCGGCGAAGCCGTCGTCGGGCAAGTCTGCCCCGACGAACGTGCACTCGCAGCCGTTCTGCGGGGAGCCGTCGACGTCGACGTAGCCGGGCAGGCAGGAGACGAGCTGGCACATGCCGGACGAGCAGGTCGATTGCGCGTTCGGGATGAGCATCCCGCAGTCGTTGTTGCAGCCGCCGCAGTTCTCCGCGTCGTTCAGGTGGTTCGTCTCGCAGCCGGTCGAGGCCACCCCGTCGCAGTTGCCGAAGCCCATGGCGCAGGCGCCGAGCGTGCAGGTGCCCGACACGCAGGATTCGGCGGCGTTCGCGAGATCGCACGCGGCGTTGCACGCGCCGCAATGCGCGAGGGTCGTCTGGAGGTTCGTCTCGCAGCCGGTCGAGCCCATGCCATCGCAGTTGCCGAACCCGCTGTCGCAGGCGCCGAGCGTGCAGGTGCCCGACACGCAGGACTCGGCGGCGTTCGCGAGGTTGCACGCGGCGTTGCACGCGCCGCAATGCGCGAGGGTCGTTTGCAGGTTCGTCTCGCACCCGTTGCTCGGAATCTGGTCGCAATTGCCGAACGGCGCGGTGCACGCGGCCGGCACGCAGGCGCCGCCCATGCACGCCTCGCTCGCATTCGCGAGATCGCAGGCGTAGTTGCAGCCGCCGCAATGCAGCACGTCGTTTGTCACGTCCGTCTCGCAGCCATCGGCCGCCACGTCGTTGCAATCCCCGAATCCCGTGGTGCACGCGCCCGGCTTGCAAGATCCGGCCACGCAGACGGCCGTGGTGTTCGGCAAGCTGCACGCGTTGTCGCAGGCGCCGCAATGATCCGAGCTCGTCAGGATGTCCGTGTCGCAGCCGTTCGTCGGATCGGCGTCGCAGACGGCCTGGCCTTGCGGGCAGCCCTCGGCGGTCCCCACGATGGGCACGAGCACGCCGGCCGCCGGGGCGCCGCCGATCGTCGCTGTGACCTCCACGTCGAGCGGATCGAGCGGCTCGGCGAGGCCGGGCGAGGTATACGTGACCTCGAAATGCAAGGATGTGCCGGGCGGCCTGTCGAACGGCAACGTGACCGGCACGCGAATGGGCGGATTGGGCGCGTCCGGCACGAACCGGACCACCTCGACGGAAAAGTCGGGGCTCGCCACGTTCACCGACTGGAACGACGCGGTTGCGTTCGAGGCATTGTCCACGCGGAAGAGCCGCATCCGGGTCGTCCCTGCGGGCACGACGCCATACGAGAGTTCCTCGGGGCTCGCGCAAGCGCCCTCCGGCCCCGCGTCGTTCAGCACACAGAGCTCGAGTCCCACCACGGGACCGCCGCCCGCGCCGCCCGCGCCGCCTGCGCCGCCCGCGCCGCCGGCCCCACCTGTCCCCCCTCCACCGCCTGCGCCGCCGAGGCCGCCGGCGCCACCCATGCCTGCGTCACCGCCGACGCCGCCCGCGCCGCCGACGCCACCCACGCCGCCTGTGCCCCCCGTACCCGCGGCTCCGCCGTCGCCCCCGGTCCCGCCGCCTCCTGCGTCACCACCTCCGCCGCCGCTCCCGCTCGGCGATCCGCTCGCGCCGGCCGTGCCGCTCGTACCGACTTCGCCTCCTTCCGCGCATGAAACCGCGTGAAACGCCGCGAGGCTGAGCCAGGCGGAGGAAACCAGGAGGCCCATCGTGGTGCGGAAGGGTCGACTCGGCATGTCAAACCATCAAACACGAATTCGGTCCTTTGTCCACGAAGCAACCTGCTCAAGCAATCGCGGTCACCTTCTTTTCGTCCGATGCTTCGATCCTCCGTCGGAAACACCTCCCCGTGCGTTGCAAATTGCAACGGTTCGTCCGCGGACACTTCGGGGAGGTGTCGAATTTCCGACACGTCCCTCCATCGGCGCACACACGACGACCTTGTTTCGATCGGACACGAGCCGTGATAGCGTCTGTCGTCAGTATGATGGTGGCGCCGCCGCCCGGGACCATCCTGCTGGGCAAATACCGCGTCGAGCAAGAGCTCGGCTGCGGCGGGATGGGTGTGGTCCTCGAAGCGACGCACCTCGCGCTCGGCCAGACCGTCGCCATCAAGCTCTTGAACCCGGCGCTCGCGCTCTCTTCGGACGTCGTGACGCGGTTTCTCCGCGAGGCGCGCATCGCCGCGACGTTGCCCTCCGAGCACATCGCGCGCGTGAGCGACGTCGGGCAGACCGAGACGGGCGCGCCGTACCTCGTGATGGAGCGGCTCTACGGGCACGACCTCGAAGCCGAGCTCACGCGGCGCGGCAAGCTCCCCGTCGCCGAGGCCGTCGACCTCGCGCTCGAGGCCTGCGAGGGCATCGCGGCGGCCCACGCGCAGGGCCTCGTGCATCGGGACCTCAAGCCGGCGAACCTCTTCCTCGCCGAGCGCCCGCTCCGCCCGCGCGTGCTCAAGGTGCTCGACTTCGGCCTCTCGAAAGACGCGCCGGGGCACAGCGCGTCCATTACCGGGACCGACGCGGTCTTCGGCACCCCGCAGTACATGTCCCCCGAGCAGATCCAGTCGACGAAGAACGTCGACGCGCGCAGTGATCAGCACGCGCTCGGGATGATCCTGTACGAGATGCTCGCGGGCGCGCCGCCCTACGCGGCCGAGAGCATCACGCAGCTCATCGTCGTCATCGCCACGCAGCCGCCGCCGCGCGTGCGCGAAAAACGCCCCGAGGTCCACGCGCGGCTCGAAGAGGCGATCCTGCGCGCCCTGGCGAAGCGGCCGCACGAGCGATTCGCGGACCTCGGCGCGTTCGCGGAGGCGATCGCGCCCTTCGGCGGCCCCGAAGCGCGCACCCGAGCCACGCGCATCGGCCAGGCGCTCGTGGGCACGGCGAGCCTCGACAACACCGGGCCCAGGCGCCCCTCGCGCGTGCCGACGGACCAAGCGATCACGCTCCCACGCGCCCCCGCGCACACGCACGCGGGCTTCACGAGCTCCGTCGACCTGGGCGACGCGCGAGGCCGAAAGAAACGCGCGGCGATCTTCGCGACGGGTAGCCTCGTCGCGACCGCGCTGCTCGTCTCGCTCGTCGTCGTCACGCAACACGCCGCGACGCCCGAGGCCACAACGACGCCGCCCGAGGCCACGCCCGCGGCGCGCGCGCCCGAGCCGACGACGCCGCCGCCTCCGCAGGTCACGGCCGCGGCGCCGCCCCCCGCCGCGACGTCGTCCGCGGCCACGAGCACGACCCCGGCGAAGACCACGAAGGCGCCGACGCCGACGAAGACTTCGAAGCAAACGCAAACCATCAAGCAAACGGTGGGGATTTTCGGTGGCAAGCGCAAATAAGTTCATCCTCGTCGCCGCGTCGCTCCTCGCCTTCGCGCCCGCCGCGGCCCGCGCGGACGACGAACCCCCGCTCACGTCGCCCGCGGATCCCAGCGAGGCGGCGACGCTCGCCGAGACCCTCTTCCAGGACGGCAAGCGCCTGCTCGAACAGGGCGCGTTCGTCGAGGCTTGCACGAAGCTCGCGCAGAGCGACGCGCTCGATCCGGCGATCGGCACGCTCGGACTGCTCGCGGCCTGCCACGAGCAGGAGGGCCGCACCGCCACCGCGTGGCGCGAGTACGGTGAGACGGCCCGGCGCGCGGAGGCCGTGAACGACGAGCGCGGCGCGTTCGCCCGGCAGCGCGCGAGCGCGCTCGAACCGGAGTTGCCGCGCCTGCTCGTGCGGCTCCCGAAGGGCGCCGAGGGGGCCGCCGTCTTCCGCAACGGCGTGCGCCTCGCGCCGGACGAGCTCGGGGTCGCCCAGCCCATCGATCCGGGCACGTACGAGATCGTCGCGCGCCTCGCGGGCCGCCCCGAGTTCCGCGCCACGGTCACGGCGCAGGCGCGCAAGGTCGCCGAGGTCGAGATCCCCGACTGGAATCGCCCTGCGCCCGTGGAGCCGGCGAAGAAAAATCCGGCGCCATCGGATCCTGGGACCTCCAATCTTTTGACCTCCAAGGGACTTGACGCGCGCAAGGTGGGCGCACTCGTGGCCGGCGGGGTGGGCTTCACCGGGCTCGCGGTCGCGGGGGCCTTCGCGCTTTCGGCCAGCAGTCGGAACGCCGCGTCGGTCTCGTTCCAGGCGTCCTGCACGACGGCGGCCTCGTGCGCGCGCGGCCGCGAGCTCCGCGAGGACGCGCTTCGGTCAGCCACGGTAGCGAATGTCGCTTTTGGCATGGGCGCCGCCAGCGCGGTGACGGCGCTCGTGCTCGTTTTGCTCCCCGAGCGCACCGAGGCCCCCAAGCCCGCGCCGCGGACGGGTTTCCACTACGAAGTCGCGCCTTTCGCCGATCGGACCGGGGGCGGAGCGCTTCTTATCGGAAATTTCTGATCCGAGCGCTGCGAGTTGCCTTGCGGAGCGCATGCTCGGCCGGGTAAATTACTGAACATGCGTTCCATTCTGTTCATAGCATCGGGTTTGGGTTTGCTGGTGTCCATGACCGGCTGCGCCGATCTCCTCGGCATCGAGGCGTGGCAGGACCCGGCGAATGCGGACGGGAGCGGGAACAACGGCGCCGGGGCGAAGGGGGAGGGGGACTCTGGCGCGGGGGGTGAGGGCGGCGCGGGCGGCGAAGGGCCTGCCGATCCGTGTAGCAATGGCGTGCAGGACGGGGACGAGTCGGACGTCGATTGCGGCGGCTCCGCGTGCGGCGCGTGCCCCGACGGCGCCGCGTGCGCGAACGACCAGGATTGCACGAGTGTGTTCTGCTCGTTCCGGCAGCTCTGCGCGCCTGTCGACGGGCGCGTCACGTGCGGCGAGGAGGGCGAGCAAGGCCCGAGCTGCGGCGACTGCATCAAGAACAGCGACGAGACCGACATCGATTGCGGCGGCGACGCCTGCCATCCGTGCCGGCAAGGCAAGGCGTGCCTCCAGGACGCCGATTGCCTCGGCGCCGTGTGCGTAGCGAACCAGTGCGCGCTCGGCGCGCCGGGCGTCGATTGCTACGCGAACGCCGATTGCGCGAGCGGACAATGCCTCGGCGCGGATCTCCTGGGCGGCGCTTGCCAGTAGCGATTATCCCTCGGCGTACTCCTTGAGCTTCCGATAAAGGGTCGCCACACCAATCCCGAGCTTCGCCGCGGCCTCCTTGCGGTTTCCTCCCTCGGCCGCGAGCGTCGCGAGGATGTGCGCCCGCTCGACCTCGGCGAGCGGGCGCGGGGAAAACCCAGCTTCACGCGAGGTCGTTGCTGCGGCTGCGCCTCCGATCTCGGGCGGCAGATCGATCCCTTCGATCGTCGGCCCCTCCGAGAGGATCCGCGCCCGCTCCATCGCATTGACGAGCTCGCGCACGTTGCCCGGCCAGGCGTGCTCGTACAGCGCACGGCACGCCGATTTGCCGAGCTCCTTCGGCGCCTCCCCTTCCCGCGCCGCTGCCTCCGAGAGCTGCCGCCGTGCGATCGGCAAGATGTCCTCCGGCCGCTCGCGGAGCGGCGGGATCGCGATCTCCACGACCCGCAGCCGGAAATAGAGATCCTGCCGAAAGCGCCCCTGCGCCACGGCCGCCGCGAGATTTCGGTGCGTCGCCGCCACGATCCGCACGTCGATCGGGCGCGTCCGGTTCTCGCCCACCCGCCGCACCTCGCGCTCTTCCAGCACCCGGAGCAATTTCGCCTGCATCGCGAGCGGGATCTCGCCCACCTCGTCGAGGAACAACGTCCCGCCCCGCGCCGCCTCGAAGAGCCCCGCCCGCTCCGTCACGGCCCCGCTGAATGCGCCTTTCGCGTGCCCGAAGAGCTCGCTCTCGAGCAGGCTCTCCGGCACGGCCGCGCAGTTGATCGCCACCATCGGCCCCGCCACGCGCGGCGACGCGTCGTGCACGAGCCGCGCGATCCTCTCCTTGCCCACCCCGCTCTCGCCGAGCAGGAGCACCGTCGCGTTTGTCCGGGCGACCCGCCGCGCCATCGCGACCACGCTCCGCATGGCCTCGCTCCGCGCCACGAGCCCCGGCACCTCGGTCTCCTCGTCGCCCGCCGAGAGCAGCCGCTCGGCGCGAAGCAGCCGCGTCTCTGCGCGCCGCAGGGCCCGCTGCACGTGCCGGAGCGAGGCGTCGAGGCAGTCCGTCTCGTAAAACGGCAGGTGCGGCACGATCGCCTCACCCCACTCTTCACGGCTCCGCCCGATCATCCGGCACACGGCGTCCCCCTTCCCGCGGCACGACTCCTCCAGCGCGAAGATCGGCCGACCATTGACGCGGCTCAGGTATCCGCTCGCGAATCCCGCGAGCGTCCAGCACACCGGCTCCGTCGCTTGCCCGAGGTGCAAGAGGTGCTGCTCTGCCTCGTACGAGTCGTGCCATATCGCGTCGGCGAACGGCTCGGGCCCGGGGCGCCCGTCGGGCTCGACCGGCTCGAACGTCACGAGCCCCCACAGCCGATGCAGCCGCCCGCCCGCGATGCGCCATTCCCGCTCGTCCGCCCAGGGGATCCCCTCGCGCAGCGCCTCCGCCGTCCGCCAGCCGTGGCCGTAGCCGAAGCGCGTCAGCACCGCGCGCGCCGCGTGGTAGCCGAAGCTCTCGATGAGCTGCTTGCGCAGGAGCCCGAGCGCGACCGCGTCGAAGAGGAGCACGCGCTCGCCCGCGAAGCGCATCACCCCGCCCTTCGGGCCGAACGAGAACAGATCCGAGAGCCGCAGATCGGCGGCCCGCATGCCCGCGGTTTTCATCTTGAGAGCCCCGAGTCTATCATTTTGATAGACGGCGGCAGCACGAACCTCGCGTTTCCCGCCGAAAAAGCGCCTCCCGGAGCTTGGCCCGGCTCGTGCTTATCTCGAGGGCGAACGGACAGCGCCCCGCACGAAGCCGGGGACCGAAGGAGACCACGATGATCACGCTGCGACGCTCGGAAGACCGCGGACACGCGAACCACGGCTGGCTCGACTCGTACCATACGTTCTCGTTCGCCAACTATTACGATCCGGCGCACATGGGCTTCCGGTCGCTCCGGGTCATCAACGAGGACCGCGTATCGCCGGCCCAGGGCTTCGGCACGCACCCGCACCGGGACATGGAGATCCTCTCGTACGTGCTCGAAGGCGCCCTCTCGCACAAGGACTCGATGGGCAACGGCTCGATGATCCGGCCGGGCGACGTACAGCGCATGACCGCGGGCACGGGCGTCTCGCATAGCGAGTTCAACGGATCGCGCAAGGATGGCGTGCATTTCCTGCAGATCTGGATCGCGCCCGAGGAGCGCGGGATCACGCCGGGGTACGAGCAGAAGAACTTCTCGGACGAGGAGAAACAGGGCCGGCTCCGCCTCATCGCTTCGCGCGACGGCCGCGACGGCAGCGTCACGATCCACCAGGACGCGAGCGTGTATGCGGGGCTCCTCGCCGACGGTGAAGAGGCGCGCCACGCGCTCGCGGACGGCAGGCACGCCTACGTGCACGTCGCGAAGGGCGAAGTGAAGCTCGGCGAAACCGTGCTCCACGCGGGCGACGGCGCGGCCATCAGCGGCGAAAAGGAGCTCGTCTTCAGCGGCCACGGAAAAGGAGAGGTGCTGCTCTTCGATCTTGCGTGATAGCGTACGCGCCCTTCTCCGCTCGGGGGCTCCGCTCGGACACGCCGAGCGAGCCCTCGAACCCCTCACCTTCCGACCTTGGACGGAGCGAGACAGCCACCATGCCCAACGTAGCGATCATCTATTATTCGTCGACCGGGACCAACCACGCCATGGCGCAGGCCGTGGGCGAAGGCGCGAGCACGGCGGGGGCCGAGGTCCGCGTCCGCCTCGTCGCCGAAACCGCGCCCGACGCGGCCATCGATCGGAACCCCGCGTGGCGCGCGTTCCTCGACAAAACGAAGGACGAGCCGAAGGCCTCGCTCGAAGACCTCGACTGGGCCGACGCCGTCGTCATCGGCACGCCCACGCGCTTCGGCAACGTGTCGTCGCAGATGAAGTCGTTCATCGACACGGCGGGCGGGCTCTGGTTCCAGGGCAAACTTGCGAACAAGGTGTATTCGGGGTTCACCTCGGCGCAGAACGCAAATGGCGGCCAGGAATCGACGCTGCTCGCGCTTTACAACACGTTCTACCACTGGGGCGGCGTCATCGTGACACCGGGCTACACCGATTCGCTCGTGTTCGCGTCCGGCGGCAACCCCTACGGCCCCTCCGTCACGGCGAACGGCGCGCCCACCGAGCACGACATCGCGCACGCGAAGTACCTCGGCAAGCGCGTCGCCGAAATGGCGAAGAAGATCCGCGGCTGACGACGCGCCGCTCCATGCTGCGCCGCAGCACGCACACCTGGCGTCCTTTTGCAGTGCGGCAATTGCTCCCCTTCCGACACTTCTTCGCAGCCGCAGCATCAAACGGACCTCCCGGTTCGAACGATGCTTGAAAACCCCTCAGATCATCGATAGGCATGGACGACCCGCACTTGCTGCGGTCGCACAACCGGGGCTCCCCGGCGGGCGCTGCCCAGGAGGTTTCCATGCTGCAATCTTCGCTTCCACGTCGTTCGTTTGCGCTCACGGCCCTCTTCGCGGCCCTCTCCGCCGTGGGCTGCGTGGCGTCGCCCGTCGAGGAGTTCGCTCCGGGCGACGAAGAGACCAACGAAGCCAGCTCCGACCTCACGTTCATCTCCGATTACGAGGCCTATTTCGATCCCCCCGCGACCACGACGTTCTCGCAGAGCTACAAGCTCGTCGGCGCCATCACGCCCCCGAGCTGGTCCTGGGGCAAGATCGAGCTGCTCGAAGGGCGGCAGAAGTTCCGCACCGAGGGGTACAACCTGCGCACGGCGAAGGGCCGCTGGCAGGACACGTTCCAGGACTCCACCTATCCCTTGCGCACCTACTTCGGCGCCCTGAACCAGCAGCTCGTCGACGGGTTCAACATCCAATACCAGAACACCTGCGCCGGCGCCGTCGGCTCGACCTCGGCCGCCGCTTGTCCGGACAAGGGCCCCACGCGCCCCGAGGCGCGCTTCGTGCTCCTGCATCACGGCCCGAAGACCGCGCTCGATCAGTGTGACAAGACGAAGGCCCCGGTGCTGCTCGTGCACGGCGCCATGCAAAACGCGAACGTCTGGCTCCGGCCGAGCGGCGACGACGGCACGGGCAAGCTCTACCCCGGCATGACGCAGGCGACGGGCTTCGTGCAGGCGCTCGAGGCCGAAGGCTTCTGCACCTACGCCACGACCTTCGGCAACTTCCACGGCGACAACTTCAACCAGGCCATTCACATCGCGAACGCGCTCTCGCGCATCCGCTCGCTCACGGGGAGGCCGAAGGTCAACCTCGTCGCCTGGAGCAAGGGCGTCGTCGCGGCGGACCTCTACATGTCGAGCCCCGCGACCTGGACCGATTGGGGCCCGAAGTATTTCGAGCAGCTCGCGGCGCTCCAATCGCTCGGCGTCCCGAACTTCCGCAAGGACGTGCGCACGTACGTCGCGCTCTCCGGCCCGCACCTCGGCATCGACCTGAACTTCCGCCACCCGTTCAACCCGCTGCTCATCTACAGCACGGCGGAGAACGCGCCGCTCGGCCAGGGGCCCGTGACGTGGAGCTACATGTCCGCCGTGCAATGCGTGACGTGGGGCTATGCGGACTCGCCGAACGACATCTTCCCGAACCCGTATGCCTACTCCGTCTGCGAGAACCGCGGCGGCACGTGGCTCGATTACTGGCGCCGCATTTACACGTCGAACATCACGGGCCTCGACACGACCGGCAAGCCCCTCGCGCCGAAGTCGCTGAAGACGCTGAACACGGAGCAAGGCGCCTCGTCGACGGGGTACTCGTTCGACAAGTACAACCTGGCCATGTGGGGCTCGGTCGACGACAAGGGCAAGCTCGTCTCGGCCTACCTCGGCCAGATGCAGGTCACCTACGATCTGCGCTCGTATTACCCGCTCCCGAACCGGCAGGACGATCCGATCAGCTACGACTGGTCCACGCTCGACACGGACGAGACGAAATGGCGCGACTGGATCGCCATCAAGACCAACTACAACCCGGCGAACATCTTCGGCGGCGCCGGCTGGATCATGGACGACGCCGGGCACACGACCTGCCGCGCGACCGCGTACGATCCCGCGACTGCTTGCCGCGCGAAGCACCTCTACTACGACAGCCTCACCGCGGAGTCGTATTCGCTCGGGTATGCGCAGTACAAGCTGATGGACGGCATTGGCATCAAGGCCGTCGCGGAGATGGGCGGCAACCTCATCGATCGGCTCCGGGCGCGTGGCCTCAGCACGAGCCTCGATTACCTCTACGTGCTGCACGGCACCTCGGGCGGCACGAGCGGCCAGGTCTTCGAGATCGACGGCATGGCCTGCCCGACCTGTGATCCCAAGGGCGACGGCGTGCTCTTCGACGTCAGCATCGCGGCGCGGGATCAGCTCACGCAGGGCTGGACCAGCACGAACAAGACGAACAAGTCGAAGCAGGAAGGCGTGCCCTACGGCCACCTCGAAGTCGGCGTGACGCCCGCCGTTTGGACGAAGATGATCACGCAGTTCAAGGCGCTGCCCTGATCCGGATCAATACGGGTCTGCCGGGCTCGTCACGCCGTTCGCGGCGCTGAGGGGCTCGGCGGGCACGCTCGTTTCGCCCGACGGGAATTGCAGCGTATCCCCGGCCGCGAGCCGATGATACGATAGCCCAGAATACACGAGCGGCTTTCCGGCCTCGCAGCTCGTGGGCTTCTCGTTCGCCACCACGAGATACACCTTCCCCTCCCCTATCACCTCGCCTTTGCCCTGGGCGTCGATCACGACCGCGGTCTGCTCGTCCACGCCGATCCCCTTGGCCTTCGGGGCCCAGCCGTCCGTGAGGATCCGCCCGAGGAAACCGACGAGGCGGCCCATCCGATCGCGGGGCACGAAATGGGAGTCCGTGATGAACCCGGCGAGCGGCGGGAATGCAAAGAAATCACGCTCCATCGTCATATAGACGTTGTACGGATCGAGCAGCGCCTCGTCCGAATAGACGCTGCCCTCGTGCGCGGCGAACACGAACTCGCCGAGCACGGCACAACCCGCGCTCGTCCCGCCGACGATGCCGCCGCGCTGCCAGACCGAGGCGATCGCCGAGGCGAGGGCCGTGCCGCGCCAGAAGGTCACGTAATCGGACTGATCGCCGCCAGCGAGGAAGATGCCCTCGGCGTGCTCGACGCGCCATTTCACGTAGTCGCTGTTCGCGAGCTCCTTGCTCGTGACGAGCATCGTCTCGACCGAATCCGAGGCGCTGAGCTCCTGCAGATACTCGTTGTACCCGTCGGCGCCCGAGGCCCGAAGGACGACGACGTCACCGCCCGCGATGCGCGGCTTCCACCAAGTGAATGCGGCGTCCACGTCCGTCGAGCCGCCCATCAAGATGAGGCCCGGCCCTGCGGGGGTCACGTCCGCGTCCGCGTCGTTGCCCGTCACGTAATGCTCGAGCCCCGCGGGCGGCTCGGGGCTCACGGCGTTGCCGCCCGCGCCCCCGCTCCCGCCTGCGCCGCCACTTCCGCCCCCGCCCCCGCTTCCGCCTGCGCCGCCACTTCCGCCTGCGCCGCCACTTCCGCCTGCGCCCCCGCTCCCATTTCCTTCTCCGCCCCCGCAACCGGCGAGCAGCAGGAGGACGACCAGCGAGGCAGCGAGTTTTCCGGTTCGCGTCAGCATCCCCCCCGAATACCCGCGTCACGAGCACACGTCAATCTGCGACGCAGACTACACAGTATCTCCCCCCACACACTATCATCCGTCATGACGGACGAGCAGTAAATTTCACTGGACACGTCCGTTATAGCGGACATATGCTCCTCATCGTGGCGCACAATCCGACGGGTGGGAGGGCGGACCGACGCACGGCGATCACCGCCTTGATCGTAGGCGCGCTCGGGCTCTTGGCCTGCGGCAAGTCCCAACCCGGGGGCGCGGCCCAGGAGGTCGAGCTCCTGAACGTCTCGTACGACCCGACCCGGGAGCTCTGGCGGGACCTGAACGAAAAGTTCATCGCCGCCTACGAAAAAGAATCGGGCACGAAGGTCACCCTCAAGCAATCCCACGGCGGCTCCAGCACGCAGGCCCGGGCCGTCATCGACGGACTCGAAGCCGACGTCGTCACGCTCGCCTCCTACCTCGATACCGACGCCATCAGCAAAAAGGGCCTCATCCAGCCGAACTGGATCGACAAGCTCCCTTCCCGCTCCTTGCCGTACACGTCCACGGTCATCTTCGTGGTGCGAAGGGGCAATCCGAAGGGAATCAAGGATTGGCCGGACCTCATCAAGCCCGGCGTCGAGGTGATCACGCCGAACCCGAAAACCTCGGGCAACGGCTACCTCTCCTTCTTCAGCGCGTGGGGCTCCGTCGTCCTGCGCGGCGGCTCGCGGGACGACGCGATCCAGTACGTCACGCAATTGTACAAGCAGGTCCCCGTCCTCGATTCCGGCGCGCGCGGCGCGACCACCACGTTCGTCCAGAAGAAGCTCGGCGACGTCCACCTGGCCTGGGAAAACGAAGCCCACCTCGAAGTGCGCGAAGCGAAGGGCGAGCTCGAGCTCGTGTATCCGCCCATCAGCATCCGCGCCGAGCCCCACGTGGCCATCGTCGACGGCAACGTCGATCGCAAGAACACCCGCAAAGCCGCGGAGGCGTATCTCAAGTTCGCCTATACCGCCGAGGGGCAAGAGATCGCCGCGAAGCACTTCTACCGGCCGACGAACGAGGCCATTCTCAAGAAACACGCCGCGACCTTCCCGGAACTCCGGCTCTTCGCCATCACCGAGATCGCGAAGGACTTCCCCGACGCGCACAAGCAATTCGTCGGCGAGGGCGGCGTCTTCGACACCATCTACAGCCCGAAGAAGTAGCCGCGGATGGCGAGCGTGAACCGAAGGGTGCTCCCGGGTTTCTCCCTGACCCTGGGGTATACGGTCTTTTACCTCGGCCTCCTCGTGCTCCTGCCGATCACGGCCGTCTTCGTCAAAGCCAGCTCGCTCTCGCTGCACGATTTCTTGGGCGCGGTTTGGACCGAGCGCGCGCGCGCCGCCTATCTCCTGACCTTCGGGACCTCGTTCCTCGCGGCTCTCACGAACGTCGTCCTCGGCGCGCTCCTCGCCTGGGTGCTCACACGATACACGTTCCCGGGCAAACGTATCCTCGACGCGCTCGTCGACCTGCCCCTGGCGCTGCCGACCGCCGTCGGCGGCCTCGTCTACGCGAGCCTGTACGTGGAGAATGGCTGGCTCGGCCGCCATCTCGTCCCCCTCGGGATCCGCGGCGCGTATACAAGGCTCGGGATCGTGCTCGTCCTGGTCTTCGTCGGCCTGCCTTTCGTCGTGCGGACCGTGCAGCCCGTCCTGGAAGACCTCGATCCGGAGACCGAAGAAGCCTCCTCTTCCCTCGGGGCTACACGCTGGCAGACGTTCGCCTTCGTGATCCTTCCGACGCTGGTTCCCGCATTGATCACGGGGTTTGCCCTCGCGTTCGCCCGTTCCATCGGCGAATACGGATCGGTCGTCTTCATCTCGGGCAACATGCCGTTCAAGACCGAGATCGCCCCCATTTTGATCGTCGCCCGCCTGGAGGAGTTCGCGTATGGCGAGGCGACGGCCATCGCGGTCGTGCTGCTCGTCATTTCGTTCTCGATGCTGCTCGTGGTCAACCTCCTGGAGAGCTGGAGCCGGCGCCATGACCGTTGAGACGACGGAGGTCCGCGACGCGCCTCGAACGCGGGCCGCGGCGACGAAAATCCGGCGGGCGCAGCAGGATCCCGCGTGGCTGCGATGGATCCTCACCGGGCTCGCCATCGCCGTCGTCGTCGTGCTCATCGTCCTTCCCGTGCTCCACGTATTCGCCGGGGCGCTGGCCGAGGGCGCGGGGGTTTACTGGAAAAACCTCGTCGAAGATCCCGACACGCGCCACGCCATCGGCCTGACGCTCACGGTCGTGCCCATCGCGGTCGCGGCAAACGTGGTCTTCGGCGTCGCGGCGGCCTGGGCGATCGCGCGGTTTTCCTTCCCGGGACGAACCTTGCTCACGGCCCTGATCGACCTGCCCTTCTCGGTCTCCCCCGTCGTCGCCGGGCTCATGTTCGTGCTGATCTTCGGCCTCCAGGGCTATTTCGGGGCCTTCTTGCGCCGCGACGGGTACGCGATCATGCCGTACCTCGTCTCGGCCCTCCTCGTCCTCCTCCTCGCCGTCGCTTCTTTCGTCTTTCGGCCGAGCCAAAGGCGCGCGCGTCGCGGCCTTTGGAAAACGCCTCCCCTCGGCCTGGCCCTCGCAGGCGCCACGGTGTTCGTGTTGCTCGTCCTCGCGCAACAGGCCCTCGGCGTGTGGCCCACGAACAAAAGCCTCAAGATCATCTTCGCCACGCCGGGGCTCGTCCTGGCGACCGCCTTCGTCACGTTTCCTTTCGTGGCGCGCGAGCTCATCCCTGTGATGAACGCCATCGGCGCGGACGAGGAGCTCGCGGCGCTGAGCCTCGGGGCGAACGGCTGGCAAATGTTCTGGCACGTGACGGTGCCGAACGTGAAATGGGGGCTCGTGTACGGCATCATCTTGTGCAACGCCCGCGCCATGGGCGAGTTTGGCGCGGTGTACGTCGTCTCCGGGCACATCGCTGGGGAGACCGACACCATGCCGCTCCGGATCGAAAAGCTGTTCCAGGAATACAACATGCCGGGATCCTTCGCGGTCGCGTCCGTGCTGACGCTGCTCGCCATCGTGACGCTCGTCGTCAAGCGCAAGCTCGAGGATCGCATCCCGGCACCCGAGCAAGGCCGCCGCACGGGGGCGCATCCATGAGCATCCGCATCCAGGGTGTATCGAAGAACTTCGGCAGCTTCCAGGCCCTCGCCGACGTCAGCCTCGACGTCCCGAGCGGCTCGCTCCTCGCCCTGCTCGGCCCGTCCGGCTCGGGGAAAACCACGCTTTTACGGATCATCGCAGGCCTGGAGGTCGCCGATCGGGGCACGGTCCTGCACCACGACGAGAACATCACCGAATACGAGGCCCGTGATCGAAAGGTGGGCTTCGTCTTCCAGCATTATGCCCTGTTCCGGCACATGACGATCGCCGAGAACATCGGGTATGGGCTGCGCGTGCGCGGGGTGCCGAAGCAGGAAAGACAAGTCCGGGTCGACGAGCTCCTCAAGTTGATCCGCCTCGACGGCCTTGGATCACGGTATCCAGCGCAGCTCTCCGGCGGGCAGCGGCAACGCGTCGCCCTCGCCCGCGCGCTCGCGGCGCGTCCGAACGTCCTTTTGCTCGACGAGCCGTTCGGCGCGCTCGACGCCAAGGTACGCACCGAACTCCGGCAATGGCTCCGCAAGCTCCACGAGGAGATTCAGGTCACGAGCGTCTTCGTCACGCACGACCAGGAAGAGGCCTTCGAGGTCGCCGATCACGTGGTCATTATGAACGAAGGACGCATCGAGCAGGTGGGCACGCCCGCCGAGGTATTCGAGCGCCCCGCGAATGCGTTCGTCATGGACTTCCTCGGCAACGTCAACGTCTTCCACGGCCGCGTCGAGCGGGGTCGGGCCGTCGTCTCCGGCCTCACGGTGGCCTATCCCGATTATCCGCACCCCGAGGCGCGGGACGCCGCCGTGTACGTGCGTCCGCACGAGCTCGAAGTCGAGCGAAGCCCCACCGAGGCAGGCAGCCTCGCGGCGAAGGTCCTGCACGTCAATCCGACCGGATCCCGGACCAAGGTAGAGCTCCGCGCGCTTGATTCGAACCAGTTGATCAACGTGGAGCTCACGCCCGAGCGTCTCACCGAGCTCGGCTTGAAATCGGGCGACACCGTCCACGTCGCGCCGCGCAGGGTGCGCGTCTTCGTGCCCGATTACGAGATCTGAACCTCCCGCGTCCTTCCGCCCGATAGCCGAGGAAACGATGGACATGAGCGAATTCGTGATCGGAGAATCCGCCGGGCTCAAGCCGGTGATGGAGCGCGTCCTTCAGGTCGCGCCCACGAACGCGCCGGTGCTCGTGCTGGGCGAGACCGGCTCCGGGAAGGAGGTCATCGCCCGGGCCATCCACGCGCGATCGCGGCGCGCGCAGGGCCCCGTGGTGCGCGTCAATTGCGGCGCCATTCCCTCGGAGCTCATCGATTCGGAGCTCTTCGGCCACGAGCGCGGGGCGTTCACCGGCGCCGTGGGCACGCGCAAAGGCTGGTTCGAGCGCGCGGACGGCGGCACGCTTTTCCTGGACGAGGTCGGCGAGCTGCCGCGCGCAGCGCAGGTGCGCCTCCTGCGCGTGCTCCAGGAGAGCACGATCGAGCGGGTCGGCGGGCACGAGACCATCCACGTGGACGTGCGTATCGTCGCGGCCACCCATCGTCACCTCGAAAGCATGGTGGCCGAAGGGACGTTCCGGGAAGACCTCTGGTATCGCCTGAGCGTCTTCCCCATTCGATTGCCCGCGCTGCGGGATCGCATGGAGGACCTCCCGTCGCTCGCGGCCCATTTCGCCGAGCGCGCGGGCAAACGCCTCGGCGGCCCTGGGCTCACGCCGACGGCCGCCGACCTCGAGCTGCTCCGCCACTACGCCTGGCCGGGCAACGTCCGCGAGCTCGCGACCGTGATCGAACGCGGCGCGATCCTCGGCAATGGCAAGCGGCTCGAACTCGCGGCCGCGCTCGGGGGCCCGACCGTAAAACCGCCCTCGCGCCCCCCCGCCGCGGAAGCGCTCCACGACGCGGAAGAAATCGTGACCCTCGACGAGGCGACGGCCGCACACATTCGACGCGCCCTCGCCGCGCGCGGCGGCCGCATCGAGGGCCCGTTTGGCGCGGCGCGCCTGCTCGGCATCAACCCGCACACGCTGCGCGCGCGCATGCGCAAGCTCGGCATCGAGTGGTCGCACTTCCGCGAACCTTCCGCGGGACCCGCCTCGATGCAGCCGAATCGCTAGAGCAACAAACGGTTCAATTCCACCTGAAGTTACGCGGCCTTGGCCAGCTCGCCCTCACGACGCTGGATGACCTCCAGGTTCAGCAGGATCCCATATCGGCGTAGGTCGAAGACATTGTTTCGG
>NZ_SSMQ01000050.1 GCF_005144585.1 Polyangium fumosum
ACCCGCGCCGCCGAGGCCGCCGTCGCCGCCAGCACCGCCTGCGCCACCGGCGCCGCCTGCGCCGCCGGCGCCACCGGCGCCACCCGCGCCGCCCTGTCCCGACGACTCGGTCTTGCAGTCGGACGCGCAGCCGTCCTCGGAGGCGGTGTTCCCGTCGTCGCATTCCTCGACGCCGTCCTGCACGAACCCGTCGCCGCACTTGGCCCACAGGCAGGTCGTGAGGCAGGCGTCGGCATTCGACACGTTGCCGTCGTCGCACGTCTCGACGCCCGTCTGCACGTGGCCGTCGCCGCACTTGGCGGTCTTGCAGGTGCTCGTGCAGGCGTCGTTGTTCGACGCGTTCGCGTCGTCGCACTCCTCGCCCGCTTGCACGACGCCGTCGCCGCAGCCCGGCAGGCTGCAGTTGTTCCGGCAGCCATCGTTATCGATCTGGTTGCCGTCGTCGCACGCCTCGACGCCGGCCTGCACGAAGCCGTCGCCGCAGCCCGACGTCTTGCACGTCGTGAGGCACCCGTCCGTATTCGACGCGTTCCCGTCGTCGCACTCCTCGGCGCCATTCACCACGCCGTCGCCGCAATAGAAGGGAGGCACGAACTCGTACGCGCCCATGTCGACCGCGGGGCCATTGACGCCGTCCCCGTCCATCGGCCGCGTTTTGCCGTCGAGGTCCGTGAGGGGGGCGCCCACCGACGTGCCCTTGTCGATGCACGGGCTGCCCATGGCCAGGTGCAGGTCCGAGGGCGCATTCACGAAGCCCGGGGTCTGCGAAATGCAGCCCACGCCTGCCACCACGTTATCGTAGTTCTCTTCGGTGCCCAGGACGTTCGTGTACGTGACGGTGGCCGCCGTCGTGCCCGTCGCGTTGTTCCGGTAGACGCCCGACGTGACCCCGACGATGATGCTGTTCTTGACGTTCACGAGCGCCGTCGCATTCGCATCCGCCCTCAGGCTCACGCCGAACGCGCCTGGACCGTGGACCGTCGTGTTCGTCACGTGGAGCGTGCCGGTCGCCGTGCTCGTCGCGTAAATGCTGATGTTATCCCAGTTGTTGCGGAAGAGCCCGTTCTCGATCGTCAACGTGGTGGAGCCGCTGCTCGGGAAGAAATCCACACCATCCCACGCGTTGTCGCTCACGGTCAGGCCCGAGAAGGTGGGGGACGCATTGCCCTCCACGCGGATCCCGTTCTCGTTGCTCTTGGTCGTGAAATTCTTGATGAGCGGCGCCCCCGCATCGAGACGCAGGCCGTAAAACGACGTGTCGGTCGTGACGTTCAAGAGCCCGAGCACGTCGCCCGCGACGCTCGAATGGATCGCATTGTACCCGTACCGCACGTTCACGTGCGTCAGCGTCGCCGCCGTCGCGCCCGAGAGCACCCGCACGCCATACCAGTTCTGCGCTGCCGCCACGAGGGCGCGCAGCGTGATGGGCGCGGCCGCCGTCCCGATGGCTTCCAGCGTCCCCCGCACCCGGATCTCGCCGCGCTCCGTGTCCGTGCCCGCCCCCATGATGTCGCCGTTCGAGAAGTTCACCACCACGCCCGGCTCGATCGAGAGCTTCCGGCCCGGCGGCACCGTGATGTCCCCCGCGACGGTATACGGCGAGCCCGCCAAGGTCAGCGTCGTATCGGTCCAGAGCGTCCCGTGATACCCCGGCGTCGCGTCATCCACGTACGGCAGCGCCCCGATGTCCTGGCCCGCGTCCCCCGCGAACCTCGACGGCGAATTCGACGTGATCCGCAGGTTCGACAGCGGGTTCACGTACAGCGGGTTCGCCGAAAAGCACCCCGGGCCGGGGGTCACATTATTATAGTTCGTCGTGTTGTCCCAGACGTTCGAATACGTGACGTTCACCGTCGCCGCGCCGCCCCCCGAGTAGAAGCCGGTGGTGTTGTCCGTCACGTTGGAGTTCTTGAGGTTCACCGTCGTTGATGCGCCCGAAGACGTGGAGACGGTCACGCCGCGAGACTGCTGGTAGAGCGTGGCGCCCGTGATGTTCACCGTCGAGATGCCGTTCGACTCCGCCGACAGATCGAGCCCGTAAAAGCTATTCCGGACCACGCAGTTGTTGATGGTGTTCACCGCGGCCACGCCCGTCGTCAGGATCCTGATGCCGCGGTTGGTATTGTTATCGATCGTGCAGCCGTTGATCGTCGCAGCGGCGGACCCCGCGATATCGATGCCGACCGAGCCGCCGGAGACGCTCACGTTCGTGAGCGTCGGCGTGCCGGCGAGGAGGTAGAAGCCATACGTGGTGGCGGTGATCGTGGTGTCAGAGACGGCGAGACCCATGCCCGTCGCGCTCGAAGTGACGCCTTGCCTCGCATGGGCGATCGACGCGTTGGAAATGGTGACGGCGCTCGCCGCACCGGCGCGGATGCCAAACCACGTGCCCGCGGCCGACCCGCTCTGGGCCATGAACTGCACGGGGCTCGCCGCCGTGCCCTGGACGTTGAGTTGCCCCTCCACGATCAGCTCGATGCGGGCCGTGTCGGTGCCTCCTTGCCCGCCACTGCTCGCGAACCGCACGACAGCGCCGGCCTCGATGGTCAACGAGGCGCCGCTCGGCACCGTGATGTCCCCCTGGACATTGTAGGGGCTGCCCGCGGCGGTCCAGGTCTGGGTGGCGAGGGTGCCGCCGGCGATGGTCGTCGCGGCACGTGCTTCGCGCGGGAAAACCAGCGCGACGGTAAGCGCAAGGGCGAACGCCGTGCAATGCAGGGCGCTCGCAAAGGGATGTGTTCGATGTCTGGTGTTCATGCTCGTCTACCCCGGGCGTCGACGTGCTCACGGCGCCGCGCGGCGCCGCCCGCAACAGGCCCAGCGCCTGGGGGATGCTCGGGTCGTCCCGAGGTCGCATTTTTTTTCGGGGCGGCGCGATCTTGCCTCGACGGCTCGTGCCCGACGTCGGGCACCGCGAGCAAATTCCACCCGGGCTACAGGCGACCCACCTCAATCGAGCCGCAAGAGATACACCGCCATCGCCCCCCCGAGCAGCGCGAGCACGACCGAGAGGATGACGCCCATCGAAAGGGGGTGCGCGCGTGGCGTCTCGCCGCGATTGTAGCGAACGACGAAACGCGCGTGCTGGAGCGCGGCGACGACATTGACGACGACGCCGAGCGCCACGAGCGCAATGCCGACCACCTGGGACGTGTGCGCGGGATGCGACGGCGCGACGCCGCGGGTCGCCGCGAGCTCGCGGAGGAAGATCCCGAACCGCGCCACGACGAACCCGAACCCCATCATGGCGAGGCCCGTGCGCAGCCACGCGAGCAGCGTGCGCTCGGCGGCGAGCGGGATCCGCAGATCGTAATCGGCGCGGGGAGGCGGCTCGGGCATGGCCCTCCCCGCCTCGTATCACCGTTCCGGTCGCGGAACCACGCAGAGCCACGCGACGGTCTCCCGAAGGGGTCGCCTCGCGTCGACACCCGCAGGGCATCGTCGACCGAGGCGGTCGCCACGTGGCGACACCCGCAGGGCATCGTCGACCGAGGCGGTCGCCACGTGGCTACCCCCGCAGGGCATCGTCGACCGAGGGAGTCGCCACGTGGCTACCCCCGCCGGGCATCGCCAACCGAGGCGGTCACCACGTGTCTACACCCACCGGGCATCGTCGACCGAGGGGGTCGCCACGTGGCTACCCCCGCAGGGCATCGTCAACCGAGGCGGTCGCCACGTGTCTACCCCCGCGGCTCCTCGGGACGGGGGTCCCAGGACCCTAGAGCGCCGACCCGTTCGGCGCTCTGCGAGATCGCGAAGCGAGCTCGCCTCGGGGGGTGAATCGACCGGGCTTTGCCCGGTCGAGAGGGGGACGCGAGGCGTCCCCCTCGGGACAAAAGAGCTAGAACATCGAGCGGTTGTCAAACCGATCGATGTTCTAGTCGAGCCTGAGCACCTCGATCGCATTCACCCCCGGCGTCCGCGCGAGCTTCATCGACTTCCCTCGCCCGACGAACGCCGCGTGGAAGACCTCCACGCCCGGCCTCTTCACGATCGTCACCGGATCCACGTACAAAAACCCCTTCCGCATCCGCTCCACCGGCACCCCGAGCGGCAGCCCCACGTCCCGCGTCGTCGGATCCGGCATCGTCGTGGAGAGCGTCGCGCGCGACGTGACCCGGGATCGCACGGAGAGCATCGTCCCCGCCGCGAGCGGCCCCGATGCCCGGACGAACAGGTCGAGCCGCGGCCGCACGCCCGTCTGGAAGAGCGATCCCACGATCTCGGGCCCCTCCTCGTACGTCGCGCCGATCGGCCGGAGCGCCCGCGTGATCTCCGCGAAGAGCGCCTCCGCCCGCGCCGCGTCGCCTTGCATCACGGCCACGTTGTGCGCGATCCGCTTCTGTTCGAGCGTCTGCGCCGGCGCCTCGGGCGGCGTCGCCTCCTGGTCCCAGTGCACGCGGGCTTCCCACGTCGCAAACACGTCCGGCACGATCGTGCGCACCGGCTCCGTCGCGCTCACGAACATCCACGCGAGCGCCCCCGGCTCGCGCGCCTCGAACACGTACGCGTCGATCGGCGCGTACGGCTCCCGCGGAAACACCACCCAGAACGGGCCCACCGCGGTCACGTGGAACCGCTTCGCCACGGCCGCGAGCTGCGCGTCCGGCGCGAAGCGGCTGTCCATCACGTACACGCTTCCGCGCCCCGGCAGCGGCCCCGTCGGCACCGGCTGGTTCGTCTTCACCACGCGCCCGCCGAGCGACCAGACCTGCGCCCACGTCGCGTGCATGCCCTCGTGTAGCTCCACCGTCGCGTCCGTCGGGATACGCCCGCCGAGCCAGCGCAGGAACACGGTCTTGTCGCCGTCGGAGTCGATGACGAGCCCCTTCTCGTTGAACCGCCCGCCCGTCTGCCGCGCGTACAGCGCCGCGGGCGCGCCGTCCCGCAGCACGAACACGAGCGGCACGAGCAGGATCCCCAGCGCGACGAGCCCGCCCTCGATGGCGCCGCCGAGAGGCCGCGGACGCGCCCGGCGCACGCGCGCGACGAGCCGCTCCACCAGAGGCGCGAGCGTGGCCACGAGCGCGCCCATCCCGAGCGCGAAGTACGCGCCGAACGGCTGCGGCCAGAACACGTGGATGTCGGCGCCCTGCTTGAACACGACGTACTGGAACGCCGCCATGCCGAGCACGAGCAGCGGCGCGAGCTCGACCTCGGCGCGCGTGACGAGCAGCCGGAGCACGCACACGACCGCCGCGATCTTCCCGAGCAGGATCGCGATCGGCGTGAACGAGAGCTCGATCCAGTACCGCCGGCTCGCGAGCACCGCCGAGAGCGGCGTCACGTTGCCCGACGAGCGCGAGCCGTAGATCGCGAGCAGATCGCCGAGCTTGCCGGCCCTCTGGAAGATCGCGAGGTAAAGGACCCCCGTGAGCACGGAGAGCACGGCCCACGTAATCCAGACCTCGGCGTACCTGCGCTCGTGGAGCGGCCCGAAGAACCGGCGCCCGCCGAGGTAGCCGCGAAAGAGCCCAAAGCCGAGCCACTGCCCCGCGAGCACGAACGCCGGCCAGTCCGTGTGCAGCGCCATGAAGAGCCCGATCGCGCTCACGAAGAGGAAGCGCCGCCGCCACGTCTGGACGAGCCGCACCCAGCCGTAGAGGGCGAGCAGCGACCAGAACACGAGCGGCACTTCGAGCGCGTTGAAGCTCGCGAACGCCAGCGTGATCGGCAGCACGACGAAGCCCACGGCCGCCGCCGCGCCGGCCGCGGGCCGCCAGATCGAGCGCCCGATCGCGTAGAGCAGCGGCGGCGTCGCGGCCGAGAGCAGGATCGCGGCCAGGCGGCAGACGACGTCATGCCGGCCCACGATCTTCATGAAAAATGCCGTCACCCAGAAGATCCCCCACGGGTGGTGGCAGTAGTAGAGGTCCGGGCCCGGCCGGCTCGCCGTGTACTCCCAGACCGGCCCCGGGATCCCCCAGCGCAGCATGTTCTCGGCGATGATCCCCATGCTCGCCGTCGAGGCCCAGTGCCCCGCGAGCACGGGCCCGAACATCTCCCACGCGGCGACCAGGAAAAACCAAGCGGTCGCAAGGGCGACGAGCGCACGCGCGATCCGCGCCTCGCGCGCGCTCGCCACGGGCAAGCCGTCCGAGCCTTGGGGCAAGCGGAGCGAGAGCCTCGGGATCATGCGCGCGCGAGGGTAGCGGATGGCAAGCGCTTCGGGCGTGGTAACTTGCCGCCCCCGTGCGTCTCGGAAAGCGGTTCGCGGCCGCCGTGCAGAAAAGTCCCCTGGGCTCCGCCCTCGTGATCGTGGCGCTCGCCGCGTCCCTCTACGTCGTCGCCTACCCCTTCACGGCCGCGCGGTACGCGCCGATGACGGATCTCCCGTTCCACGCCGCGCAGACCGGCGCGCTCCGGCATTTCTTCGACCCGAGTTACCACCTGCGCGAGCAGTTCGAGCTGCACCCGCTCGCCGTCCCGTACATGTCCTCGTACGTGATCGGCGCGCTCTTCATGTTCGTCGTGCCCACGCACGTCGCCGTGAAGATCGCGGCCGTGGCCATGCTCGCGCTCCTGCCCGCGGGCCTCGCCGTGCTCTTCCACGGCATGAAGAAGAGCCCGCTCCTCGGCCTCGCGGCCCTCCCCTTCGCCTGGAGCCACCTCACGCACTGGGGCTTCCTCAACTTCGTCGGCGCGCTCGGCCTCTTCGCGATGGCGATCGGCGTGACGCTCCTCCTGCTCGACGCGCCCTCGCGGCGCCGCCAGATCACGCTCTCCGCCGTCCTCGTCCTGCTCTTCTTCACGCACGTCTTCCGCTTCCCGTTCGCCGTCGCGGGCGTCGTCGCCGCGGCCCTGGTGATGTACCCGGCGACGCAGCGCTTCCGGCCGATCCTCGCGCCCCTCGTCCCGCCGCTCATGCTCTTCGCCGTGTGGACGCGCGTCCGGCCCGCGGCCATCGGCGGGCCCATCGACCTCTCGGGCTTCGACCTCAAGCGGCTCGACGAGCTGCGCCCGCTCCTCCTCGAAGGCGGCTTCCACGATCCGACCGAGGCCGCCGCGATCCTCACGAGTTACCGCGCCGTGGGCGTCGTCGCGCTCGTCTCGCTCCTCGCGTTCGTGCTCTCGGGCCGCGCGGCCGCCTGGAACCGCCGCGCCTGGTCCTTCGCCGTCGGCAGCCACGTCCTCGCCCTCGGCTGCGCGGGCGCGTTCCTCCTGTCGTTCCTGATGCTCCCGATGCAACAGGGCGTCTGGTGGTACGTCTACCCGCGCGAAGCCACGGCGCTCGCGTTCCTCGCGCTCGGCCTCTTGCCCGACCTGCCCCGCGCGCCCCTGCTCCGCGCCCCGCTCGTCCTCGCGCTCGCCCTCGCGCCGGTCGGCCTCGCGCGCGCCGTGGCCAGGAACTACGCCATTTTCGACCAGGCGACCGAGGACTTCCACCGCATCACCGAGGACATCCCGCGGGCCCCGCGCCTCATGTACCTCGTCTTCGACCACGGGGGCTCGACCAAGAAAAACACCCCCTTCATCCATTTGCCGGCGTACGTGCAGGCCGACAAGGGCGGCTGGCTCAGCTTCCATTTCGCGGTCTTCGGCGCCTCGCCGCTCGTGTACCGGAGCCGGTTCGAGCCCTCGGCCGTGATTCCGCCGCCCGTCCCCACGCGATGGGAATGGACGCCGCACAAATTCCGGCCCCTCCAGAATGGCAGGTTCTTCGATTGGTTCCTGGTTCGTAGCCGAACCTCGCCGGACGGCATGTTTCGCGAGGATCCCTCGATTGTCCCCGTGAATCACGTCGGCACGTGGTGGCTTTATCGACGGAAAGAGGGCTCGGGCCCGCCTGACCGCCCGTAATCCTCCATCCATCGCTACCTTGCGTCTCTGACGCGAGGGGCTAGGCTGCGCGACCATGGCGGCGATGATGCGAAGTGCCCCGCGGGATCGCGAGGCCCGACAGGAGCACGCGCCGGCGTCCGGAGCACGCGCCGAGCCGACCAGGTTCCCGCTGGAGGAGGCTTCCTCCGAGCAGGGGATGTCCAATGCGGAGCAGCTTCGGACGCTCATCGAGGCCTCGCCCGATCCCATCTTCATGAAGGACGGCGAGGGCCGCTGGCTCCAGGTCAATCGCGCCGGGCTCGAGGTGTTCGGCCTCGAAGGCGTCGATTACCAGGGCAAGAGCGAGGCCGAGCTCTCCGCCTTCACGCCCTTTTATCGAGAAGCCCTGCTCGTTTGTCCGGATACGGACAGCGTCGCCTGGGACGCGGGCAAGCTCTCCCGCGTCGAGGAGAACGTTCCGCGGCCCGACGGGTCGACCCGGACCTACGACGTCTACAAGGTCCCGCTCTTTTATCCGGACGGGCGGCGCCGCGGCCTCGTCGTGCTCGGCCGCGACATCACCGACCGCAGGCGCGCCGAGCAAGAGCGCGATCGGCTGCTCGAAAAAGAGCAGATCGCCCGCGCGGCCGCCGAGCGCGCCGAGCGCCGCTCCGCGTTCCTCGCCGAGACGACCCGCATCCTCTCCGGCACCCTCGATTACGAGGACACCGCGACCCGGCTCGCGCACCTCTGCGTCCCCTTCGCCGCCGATTGGTGCGCCGTGTGGACCGTCGACGGCCACGGCGGCGTGCACCTCGGCGCCCTCGCCCACGTGGACCCGGCCCGCGAGGCCCTCGCCAAGCCCGGCCAGATCCGCGTCGAGCCCGACCTGCCCGGCGGCGTCTCCCACGTCGTCCGCTTCGGCCAGCCGCTGCTCTGCCCCGCGGTCCCCGACACCACCGACGGGCGCCTCGCCGCGCTCGGGACCCGCGATCCGGCCTGCGAAACGCTCGTCCGCGCGCTCGGCCTCGCCTCGTACGTCGCCGTGCCCCTCGTCGCGCGCGGCCGCACGCTCGGCGCGATCACCCTCGCCCGCATGCCCGGCTCGCACCCGGCCTGCGCGGCCGACCTCACGCTCGCCGAGGACCTCGGCCACCACGCGGCGCTCGCGCTCGCGAATGCGCGCCTCTACGAGGAGTCGCAGGAGGCCATCCGCGCGCGCGACGAGTTCCTCTCGATCGCCTCGCACGAGCTACGCACGCCTTGCACCTCGCTCCGCCTCGGCATCGAGGCGCTCCTCCGGCATGCGCGCGCCGGCAAGCTCGATCGAATGCCCGCGCCGCTGATCGAGCGCCTGCTGGAGACGAGCGATCGGCAAAGCAAGCACCTGCTCCACCTCATCGACCGGCTGCTCGACGTCTCGCGGCTCGAAGCCGGCCACCTCGATCTGGAGCTCGAAGAGGTCGATCTCGCGGCCCTCACGCGCGAGGCGGCCGCCGAGCTGCGCGAGGAGATCGCGCGCACGGGCGGCTCGCTCCTCGTCGAGGCGGAGCGCCCGGTGCGCGGCATGTGGGATCGGGCGCGGCTCCGCCAGGTCGTCACGAACCTGCTCGGCAATGCGCTCAAGTACGGCGCCGGCAAGCCCGTCCGGGTGCGGGCCGCGGGCGACGACACGCAGGGCTTTCTCTGCGTGGAGGATCGCGGCATCGGCATCCCCGAGGATCGCCAGCCGCACATCTTCGAGCGATTCGAGCGCGCGGTCTCGTCCCGCCATTACGGCGGCCTCGGCCTCGGCCTTTACATCGTGCGCCAGATCGTCGAGGCGCACGGCGGCGCCATCACGCTCACGAGCCGCCCCGGCGAAGGCTCGACCTTCACCGTCTCGCTCCCGAAGAGCCGCGCCCCCGCGGCCGCCCGCGCCTCCTGAGCCGCGATTTCGTTCGACCTGAAAGCTTGTCGCCCTCTCGCGAGAGCGGTAGATCCTCTCGGAATGCGGCTTTTCGTGGGCGACATCGTGGACGATCGGTTCGAGATCGAACGAGTCGCCGGCGCGGGCGGCATGGCCACGGTCTACCGGGCGCTCGATCGCCACACGGGCCTGCGGGTCGCGCTCAAGCGCGTGGACGACGAGGACACCGAGAGGGCGCGCCGCTTCGACCACGAGGCGCAGAGCCTCGCCGAGCTCCGCCACCCGCACGTGGTCCGCTACGTCGCGCATGGCTCGATGGCCGCGGGCGGGCGCTGGCTCGCCATGGAATGGCTCGAAGGCGAGGACCTCGCCGCGCGGCTCACCCGCGGGCGCCTCTCGATCGAGGACACCATCACGCTCGGCGCGCGCGTCGCGCGGGCGCTCGAAGCCGCCCACCGCCGCGAGGTCATCCACCGCGACATCAAGCCGAGCAACCTGCTCCTGATCGGCTCCTCCGTGGAGGAGGTCCGATTGATCGATTTCGGCATTGCCCAGACCCTGAGCACCTCGCGGCGGGTCACCGAGAGCGGGACGACGATCGGCACCCCGGGCTACATGGCCCCCGAGCAGGCGCGCGGTGAAACCCCCCGCGTCGACGGCCGCGCCGACCTCTTCTCGCTCGGCGCCGTGCTCTTCGAATGCGTGACGGGCCGGCCCGCGTTCGAGGGCACCCACGTGATGGCCTTGCTCGCGAGGCTGCTCTTCGAGGAGGTGCCGCGCCTGCGGGACCTCCGGCCCGAGGCGCCCCGCGCGCTCGACGAGCTCGTCGCGAGCCTGCTCGCCAAGGACCCCGACGGCAGGCCCCGCGACGCGGGCGTGGTGGCGCGCGCGCTCGAATCGATGGACGTCGGCCGCGGCTCGATGCGCCCGCCGCCGGGCCGCGCGGATCTCGGGCACACGGAGCGGCGCCTCTTCTCCATCGTCGCGGTCCTGCCCCACGCGCCGGAGGCGGCGGGCCCGCACGCCGAGACCGAGGCGCCCACGAACGTCCGCGTCACGGCGATCGAGCAGGCCGTGCGCCCCTTCGGCGCCCACGCCTCGGCGCTCGCGAACGGCGCGCTCTTCGTCACGCTCTCGGGCGAGGGCAGCGCGAGCGACCTCGCCATCCGGGCCGCGCGGGCCGCGCTCGCGCTCCGCCCGCTCTTGCCCCCGAGCGCGATCGCCCTCGTCACGGGCCTCGGCGAGGCCGACGGAAAGGCCCCGATCGGCGAGATCGCCGAGCGCGCCGTCGTGCTCTTGAAGGACGGGGCGCGCCACGCGCGGGGCTCGGTGCTCATGGACGAGGTCACGGCGGCGCTGCTCGACGGCCGCTTCGCCGTGGCGCTGACCTCGGGGGATTTCGTCCTCGAAGGCGAGCGCGAGGCCCCGGCGGAGGCGCGCACGCTCCTCGGGCGCGCGAGCCCGTACGTCGGCCGCGACCGCGAGCTCCGGATGGTCGAGGAGCTCGTGCACGCGAGCTTCGACGAGCGAGAGGCGCGGGCCGTGCTCGTGGTCGGCGCGGCGGGCATGGGGAAATCACGCCTGCGCCGCGAGGTCGAGGCGCGGATCGCCGCCGCCTGGCCCGACGCCGTCATCGAGATCGGCCGCGGCGATCTCCTCGGGCAGGGCTCGCCTTTTTCGGTCATCGCCGCGGCCTTGCAGCACACGGCCCGCATCACCGCCGGCGAGCCCTTCGCCGTGCGCCGCCAGAAGCTCGAAGACACGTTCGGCAAGCATCTGCCACCCGAACGGCAATGGCACGTCCTCGAATTCCTCGGCGAGATGGTGGGCATCCCCTACCCCGACGACCAAAGCCCCAAGCTCCGCGCGGCGCGGCAGAGCGCGGCGCTCATGGCCGATCGCATCCGCGAGGTGTACGTCGACCTCCTCGCGGCCGAGCTCTCGGCCCGGCCGCGCCTCCTCGTGCTCGAGGACCTGCAATGGGGGGACGTGGCCTCGATCAAGCTCGTCGACGCCGCGCTCCGCGCCCTGCCGCATCGCCCGTTCGTGGTGCTCGCGCTCGGCCGGCCCGAGGTGCGTCAGCTCTTCCCGCACCTGTGGGAGCAACACGACGCGCAGGAGATCCGCCTCGGCGCCTTGTCGGTCCGCGCGGCCGCGGAGCTCGTGCGGCATTACGTGGGCGACCGCATCTCGGCCGAGGAGATCGACCGTGTCGTCGCGCGGGCCGGCGGCAATGCGTTTTACCTGGAAGAGCTCGTGCGGGCCGTGGCCGAGGGCCGCGGCGGCGAGGTGCCCGCGACCGCGCTCGGCCTCGTCGAATCCCGCCTCGCCGCGCTCGTCCCCGAAGAGCGGCGCCTCCTGCGCGTCGCCAGCGTCTTCGGCGAGGTCTTCTGGGCCGACGCCCTCGCCGCGGTCGCCGACGAGCCCGTCTCCTCCGTCACCACGATGCTCGCCTGCCTCGAAGCACGCGAGCTCGCCTTCCGCCGAAAAACGAGCCGTTTCTCCGGCCGCGACGAATACGCCTTCCGCCACTCCCTCCTCCAGGAGGGCTCCTATGCGACGCTGACGGAGCGGGATCGCGCCCTGGCGCACGCGCGGGCGGGCGCGTGGCTGCTCGCGGCCGGGGAGAAGGATCCCAAGGTCCTCGCCGAGCATTTCGGCCGCGCCGGCGACGCGAGCCGGGCCATCGGGTATTACGTGCGCGCGGCCGAGCACTCCCTCGCCGCGGGCGACAACGAGGCCGCGGTCTCGCTCGCCGACGCGGCGCTCGGCCTCGGCGCGGCCGGCGCGGACGCGGCCGTGCTCCGGGCCATCCAGACCGACGCCTGGACCTGGAGCTGCCAGTACGTCCGGGCGCACGAGGCGGCGCAGGTCGCGCTCTTCCTCGCCAAGCCCGGCAGCCTCAGCCATGCGCGCGCGCTCGGCGGCGTCATCAGCAACGGCCTCATGCTCCGCCGCTTCGACGTCCTCGGCGAGGCCATGGCGGCGCTGCTCCGCGTCGAGCCCGAGCCCGAGGCGATCCCCGCGCTCGCCTGGGCCTTCACGATGGCCATGAACACCGAGCTCCTGAGGGGCCAGCATGCCTCGGCCGAGCGGTACCTGCGGCGCATGGAGCACCTCTCGATGGGCCGCGCGGCGGAGGATCCCTCGGTGATGGCGTGGCTCGCCCACGCCCAGGGGTGCTGGGCGCGCCACATCGAGCAAGACCTGTGGGACGCGCTCGAGCTGCACCGCCTGAGCGCGCGTGGCTTCCGCGAGGCCGGCGACCAGCGCTACGGGCCCCACGCCGAGGTCCACGTGGGCTCGCTTCTCCTCGCGCTCGGCGCGTTCGAGGAGGCGAGCGCCCTCGTCGAGCGCGCGCTCGCCGCGTCGCCTCCCGGCAGCCAGGCCGTGCTTTTGGGCCGATGCGTGCTCGCGTGGATCGCGCTCGATCGGGGGGCCGTCGCGGAGGGCATCCGCCTCTGCGAGGCCGTCGCGAAGGAGGCCGACGCGCTCGACGAAGGCCTGCTGGGCCTGTATGCGCGCCTCGCGATCCTCGAAGCGCGCGTCGCGGGCGGGGACCTCGACGGCGTCGAGCCTGCGCTCGTGGAGCTCGAGCCAGCCGTGAAGGGCATGCCCCTCGTGGCGCTCGGGCACACGACCGTACGCGCTGCGGCGCGCCTCTCCGCAGGTCGGCCCGAGGAAGCGCGCAGCCTCTGCGAGGAAGCGCTCGCGCAAGGCGAAGCGCTTGGAGTCGTGGATCACCGCCTGCGCGTCGCGCTCGGCCTCGTCCTGGTCCAGGCGCTCGACGCGCTCGGAGAGCACGGCAAAGTCCGGACGACGCTGCTCCACTTGAAACAGGCGGCCGAGGCGCAGGCCGAGAAGATCGCCGATCCCGCGCTCCGCGAGAGCTACCTGGGCCGCGTCCCCGTGCACGTGCGGCTGGCGGCGCTGCTGAAAAGTACGGGTACCGGAATCTGATCACCGTTTCCACCACGCTCGAAGCAACCAAGGAATACGGCTTGGCCCCCCGGCCTGGCGAACCCGGAAACCCGCTCCCCGGCATCGCCTCTGTGGCATAAACAGATCGCTCGCGACCGCGCCCGGCAGACGAGCGAGGTTTTCCCATGATGGCCGGTACAGGCTACGCGCTCGGCGAAAAGACCGAGGAGACGGAGACGTTCACCCTCTACCGCGCGCGCTGCGAGGGCGACACCGCCGTCCTGCTCAAGGTCTTGCGCCCCGAGGGCGCGCGCGCCGCCGAAATCGCTCGATTCAAGCAGCAGTACGAACGCCTCGCGCATATCACCTCGTCGCGCCTCGTCGCGGTGCGAGGCGTCGAGGAGCGCGCCGGCGCGCTGATCGTCGTGCTCGAAGATTTCCCGGGCCGCGACCTCGCGCAGACCCTCGCCGCGCGCCCTTCCCGCTGGATGCCCGTGGACGAGGCGCTCGATCTTGCGATCGCGCTCGCCGAAGGCCTCGCCGCCATGCACGCCGAGGGGCTCGTTCACCGCGATCTCCGCCCGCGGAACGTGCTCCTCGGCGAGGGCGGCGCGGTCAAGATCACCGGCTTCGGCGCCGACGCCGAGATCACCCGCGCGCACGAAATGCTCTACGCGCCGACCGTGCTCGCCGACGTGCTGCCCTACATCTCCCCCGAGCAGACGGGTCGAATGAACCGCGGCGTCGATGACCGGACCGATCTCTATGCGCTCGGCACCCTTCTCTACCAGGCGCTCACGGGCCGCCCCCCCTTCGAGGGCGCCGATCCCATGGAGCTCATCCACGCGCACCTCGCCGTCTCGCCCACGCCGCCCTCCAGCCTCGATCGGGCCATCCCCGAGGCGGTCTCGGGTGTCGTGCTCAAGCTGCTCGAGAAAAACGCCGAGGACCGCTACCAGAGCGCCGAAGGCTTGCTCGCCGACCTCCATCATTGCCGCGAGGTCTTGCAGAACGGCGGGCCCCTCACGCCTTTCCTCCCAGGGCAGCACGATCGCACCGACCTCTTCCGGATCCATCAGAAGCTCTACGGCCGTGAGCACGACATCCTGGCGCTCACCGACGCGTTCGAACGCGCGCTCGCAGGGAGCCGGGAAATCGTGCTCGTCTCCGGCTACTCGGGCATCGGCAAGTCCTCGCTCGTGCAGGAAATCCTGAAACCACTCGCGCGGCAGAAGGGCTACTTCACGAGCGGCAAACACGACCAGTACCACCGCGCGGCGCCCTACAGCGGGTTCATCCAGGCCTTCGACGGCCTCGTGCGGCAGATCCTCGCCGAGAGCGAGGCGCGTATCGTCCGGTGGCGGAGCGCGCTCCTCGAAGCGCTCGGGCCCAATGGGCAGGTCGTCTGCGACGTCATCCCCTCCTTGTCCCACGTGATCGGCCCGCAGCCGCCCGTCCCTGCGCTCACCCCCATCGAAGCGCAGAACCGACTGAACCAGTGTTTTTTGCTCTTCGTCTCGGTGTTCGCGCGGCACGAGCACCCGCTCGTCCTTTTCCTCGACGACCTGCAGTGGATCGACGCTGCGGGCCTCGGATTGCTCCGCGCCCTCCTCGCCGACGATTCGCTCGAAGCGCTCTTCTTCTGCGGCGCCTACCGCGACAACGAGGTATCGCCCGCGCACCCGTTCATGATGACGCTCGGGGAGCTCCGGCGCGGAGGGCTCTCGGTGTGCGATATCGTCCTCGCTCCGCTCGTGCAGCGCCACCTGCTCGCCATGCTCGGCGATTGCCTCGAGCGCGAGGACACCGGCCCGCTCGCCGACGTGGTGCTCAAGAAGACGGGCGGCAACCCATTCTTCGTCAAACGCCTCGTGCAGTCCCTCCACGACCACGGCGTGCTCACGTATACGTTCGACGCGGGGTGGCGGTGGGATCTCGCGAGGATCGAAGCGCTCGCGTACACGGAGAACGTCGTCGACCTCATGGTGCGCACCATCGGGCGGCTGCCGGCGCGAACGCAGGAATCGTTATGGCTCGGCGCGGCGATCGGGAGTCGCTTCGACCTCGACTTGCTCGCCGCCTTGCTCGCTTGCTCGCCGGAGGAGGCGTATGGCCGCCTGGAGCGCGCCGTCGAGGAGGGGCTGCTCGTCGCCGACCGGAGCGGCTACCGCTTCGCGCACGACAAGGTCCAGGAGGGCGCGTACGCGATGATCCCCGAGGCGGATCGGGCCGCCTACCGCCTCCGCATCGGCCGGCACCTCGCAGGCCACGTGGACCTCGCGGACGGCCCGAGCCTCTTCGACGTCGCTGGCCACTTGAACGCCGCGGGCGACCTCATCACGGACGGCGCCGAGCGCCTGCGCCTCGCGCGCATGAACCTCGACGCCGCCCTCCGCGCCGAGGAGTCGGCCGCGTTCGGCGCCGCCCTGCATCATCTCGAACAGGGCCTCGATCGCCTGCCGGAGGACGCTTGGACGTCAAACCACGCCCTCCGCTTCGCCTATGCGAAGAAAATGGGCCTCATGCTCGCGCTCGCGGGTCGGCACGACGAGGGCCTCGCCGAGCTCGGGCGTTGCCTCGATCACACCGAGGGCAGGCTCGATCGCACCGAGGTGCTCCGGCTCAAGATGAGCGTGCAGGTGCTCAAGAACGACCTGCAGGCCGCGCTCGCGGAGGGGCTCGCGGCCCTCCGCGGGTTCGGGCTCGACCTGCCCGCGTTCCCCGACGAAGCCATGCTCGACGCCGAGGTGCAGAGGGCGATGGCGCTCGTCCGGGAGACGACGATCGAAGCGCTGCCCGGCCTGCCGCCGCTCGTGGACCCGGAGATCCTGGCCATGCAGGACGTGCTCCAGGAGCTCTTTGTCCCCTGCTACTTCCTGGCCACGAACAACCTCGGCATCACGGTCACGAAGATCCTCGAGAACACGCTGCGCCACGGGCTCTCGAAGAACTCGATCTTCGGCTGCATGAACTTCGGGATGCTCCTCTGCGCCCGCGGCGACATCACGCTCGGCTACCACTTCGGCCGCGCCGCCAAGGACCTCGCTGCGCGCTACACGGACAAGAAATCCGAGGCGATGCTCCACAACATGTGGGGCGCCTTCATCCAGCACTGGCGCGAGGGCTACGCCGCCTGCAAGGCAACGCTGGTCGCGGGGATGCACGCCGGGCTCGAGACGGGCCAGTACATCTGGTCGTTCTACAACACGGTCAATGGCATCACGAACAGCCTCCTGCGCGGCATCCCGCTCTCCGACCTCCTCGCCGAGGCGCAGAGCTACCAGCCGATGCGCAAGCTCGACGAGTCCGATGCCATCACGTGGCTCGTCGGCGCGGCCGGACAACTCGCGCACCAGCTCTCGTGCGAGACCACGCACCCCGCCACGCTCGAGGGCCGGTGGGTCCACATCGGCGAGGCGATCGAGGCGGCCCGTCGGATCGACAACCAGGCCTCGCTCTTCTTCGCCCACTTCTACGTCGTGATCCTCTGCGTCTTCCAGGGCGCGTTCGAAGAGGCTGCGCGCACCGCGCTGCCGATGAACACCGAGATCCCCGGGGTCGCGGCCTGGCATGGAAACCCCGCGTTTCATTGCTACGCCGGCGTCGCGCTGACGCAGGCGGCGGACGTCGTCTCGCCGGACGAACGAGCGCGCTTCCTCGCCCGCGCGGAGATCCTCGCCGAACGACTCGCCCACTGGGCGGATCTCTGCCCCGAGAACCTCGCGCACCGGAGCGCCCTCCTCCACGCCGAGCTCCTACGTGCCCGTGGGGACGCGCGCGCGGCCGGCGATCGGTACGACGAGGCGATCGCCCTCGCCGCGCGCGGCGGCTACCTCCACGACGAGGCGCTCGCCAACGAGCTCGCGGGCCTCTCTTTCCGCGCGCTCGGCAAGACCACCATCGCCCGCGCCTACCTCACCGAGGCCCACAGGGTCTACGGCCAATGGGGCGCGACCGAGGCGATGCGGCGCCTCGAACGCTCGTACCCCGACCTCGTCCCCGGCGAGATCCTCCGCGGCGCGAGGGGCCCCGCGGCCGGCGGGCCGGCCGGCGCCGCGCTCGACATCGGCTCGGTGCTCAAGGCCTCCCAGGCCATCTCGGGCGAGATCGTCCTCGACCGCCTGCTCGACGCGCTCATGCGTGTCCTCGTCGAGAACACCGGCGCGCGGCGTGGCGTCCTCGTCCTCGCGCGCGACGGGCAGCTCGTCGTCGAGGCCGAGCACTTCATCGGCGAGGCGCCCGTCCACCCGCGGAGCGCGACGCCCCTCGAAGACCGCGCGGACCTGCCGGCCGGCGTCGTGACGTACGTGGCGCGCACGCGCGAGACGGCCGTCCTCGACGATCGCGCGATCGAGGGGCCCTTCGGCCGTGATCCCTGGTTTGCCAGCGCGCGGCCTCGCTCCTCGCTCGCCGCGCCCATCGTCTACAAGGGCCGCCTCGCCGGCGTCATTTACCTCGAAAATGACCTCACCCGCGCGGCGTTCACCCCCGATCGTGTCGAGGTGATCCGGCTGCTCTCGGCGCAGGCGGCCATCTCCATCGAGAATGCGCGCCTTTATGCGGACCTGCAGCAGGAGAACGCGGAGCGGCGGCGCGCGGAGGCGTCCGTTCGAGAGAGCCAGGAGCTGCTCCACGCCATCGTGGACAATACGACCGCCGTCATCTTCGCCAAGGACTCCGAGGGCCGCTTGGTGTTCGCCAACCGCCGCCTCGAAGAGATGTTCCACCTGCGCCGCGAGGAGATCCTCGGCAAGACCGACCACGACTTTCTCCCGCGCGAGGTCGCCGAGCGGTATCGCGCCCAGGATCTCCTCGTCCTGCGGGAGAACCGGGCCATCGAGTTCGACGATCCGGCGCCATACATGGAACAAGAAGAGCGCGCGTTCATCAGCGTGAAGTTCCCGCTCCGCGATGCCGCCGGCAGGCCTTATGGCACGGGAGGCATCGCGACCGACGTCACCTCCCGCAAGCGCGCGGAGGAGGTGCTGCGTCATTCCTACTCGCTCCTCGAAGCCACGCTCGAATCGACGGCGGACGGCATCCTCGTCGTCGACGAAACGCAGCGCGCCGTGCGTTACAATCGCAGGTTCGTGGAGATGTGGGGCATCCCCGAGGACGTCCTCGCCACCGCGTCGGACAACATCTTCCTCTCGTTCGTCCGCGACCAGCTCCTCGACCCCGAATCGTTTCTGCAAAAGGTTCGGGCCATTTATGCCGCCCCCGAGGAGAGCTCCATCGATACCCTCGTCTTCGGGGATGGGCGGGTCTTCGAGCGGTATTCGCAGCCGCAGCGGCTCGGCGATCGTGTGGTCGGGCGGGTCTTCAGCTTCCGCGACGTCACCCCGCGCGTGCACGCCGAGCAGGAGCGGGATCGGCTCCTGCTCGACGAGCGGCGCGCGCGCGCTGCGGCGGAGGAGGCGGTCCACCTGCGCGACGAGTTCCTCTCCGTCGCCTCCCACGAGCTGCGCACCCCGCTCACGAGCTTGCAGCTCGCCATTCAATCGCTCGGGCAACGCCTCTCCCGAGGCATGGATCCCGAGCGCGTGCGCGCCGCGGTCGCCCTCTCCGGGCGGCAGATCAAGCGCCTCGCCACCCTCGTCGACATGCTCCTCGACGTCTCCCGGATCCAGGCGGGCAGGCTCGAATTGAACCCGACGCGCGTCGATCTGCGCGCGCTCGTCGAGGAGGTCGTCGCCCAGCTCGTCGACCAGATCGCGCAATCCGGCAGCACGCTCACGGTGCGCGCGGCGCAGCCGGTCGTCGGCCGGTGGGACCCGTACCGGCTGGAGCAGGTCGTCACGAACCTCCTCACGAATGCCATCAAATTCGGCAAGGAAAAGCCCATCGAGATCACGATCGCGAGCGAGGGGCCACGCGCCCGGCTCTCGGTGACGGACCACGGGATCGGGATCCCGGCCGAGGTGCAGGTGCAACTCTTCGAGCGGTTTCAGCGCGGCGTCTCCTCGCGCCATTACGGGGGACTCGGGCTCGGCCTTTACATCACCCGCACCATCGTCGAGGCGCACGGCGGGCGGATCTTCTTGTCGAGCGAGGCCGGAGAGGGGTCGACCTTCCGGGTCGAGCTGCCGCTCTCGGCCGACCCCTCGCCGAGCGAGCCGGACGGCGAATAACCTCTACCGACGCATCCGCAGCGGATGCACGTGCACCGGGCTCCGCTCCAGCGCGCAGCCGGGCACCTCGCGGCTGCATTTCGCCTTCACCCGCGGGATCCCATCGGCCGGCCGCACCTTCTGCCAGGCCGCCCACGCCGCCGTCACCTCGGCCTCCGGCGCCGCCAGCGCGGCCAGCGAGAGCGCCTGCACGCGCAAGAGATCGTGATCCCGCGGCTGCACCAAGAGCCCGCGCCGCGCCGCATCCAGCGCGCCTCGCGCATCGGCGGCGCTGCCTCGCGCAATGGCGAGCATCACCCACGCCGCGTCGTCACCCGGCGCGCGCGCGGCGGCCTCGGCGAGCGGCGGCGTGGCCTTCTCGAACCGCCACACCTGCGCGAGCGCCTCGCCGCGCAGATACGGGATCGCCGGGTGATCCGGCGCGAGCGGCGTGACCTTGTCGAGCCAACCCATCGCCTCGTCCACCCGCCCTTGCCGGCTCGCGAGCAAGGCGAGCGCCGCCATCACCACCGCCTTGGGCCTCGCCTCGCCCGTGGCCTCTGCCTCGGCGAGCGCCGCGAGCAGGCTCGGCCCGGCCTCGTCCCGCCGCTCCTGCAAAGCGCCGATCATCCCGAGCCCGTGATCGTAGAGCCTGCGCCACCTCGGCTTGCCCGGCTTCTTCGGCTTCCGCCCCGCGGAGCCCGGCCCGATCCATGCGTCGGCCTCGGCCACCTTCGTCACGGGCTCGGGCGTGCACCCGTCGAGATCAAAGCCTGCGGCGCGGAACGCCTTCCCGCGCTCGCTCTTCGACGCCTCGCACGCCGCGTGGAACACCGGCAGGCTCCGCGTCCGGTGCCGCAGCCGCGCGATCACGCGCAGCGGGAAGGCGACGCCGGCCGGCGCTTCGAGCCCATACTCCACCACCTGCGCGCCCCGCGGCGGGATCGTGTGATTGAAGACCGGCGCCCGGAATTGCTCCGTCTGCCTCTCCAGCCGCGGCTTTCCGTCGTCGCCGACCTGCAATGCGCGCAGCCGGTGCGCCGTCGGATCGTCGCCGGTCGCCTCGTGCTCGAGCCCCGCCTCGGCCACGAGCGCGCCGTTCGTGTCCCGCACCTCCACCTCGACCCACGCGTCCGCCGCGTCCATCGTCCCGCCGGGGAACCTGTGCCCCACGCGCTCATTGCGCAGCGCCACCGCGAGCACGACCCGCTCCCCCGCCGCCACGTTTGCTCCATCCGCCGGCAACGTCCGATGCCCATCCGCGCCGATCACGGCCGCGATATCGATGGACACCGACCCTTCGAGGAACACGCGCGTCTTCGCGAGCACGTCCGGATCCTTCCGGATCGCCGCGAGCCACGTATGCCCCCCGAGAAACGCGTGCGACGCGATCTTCCCTTCCTTCGCCGCGGGATCCCCTCGCTCCGCGCGCACGCGGGGCATATGACAGCCCCGGCAATCCTGCTCGGCCACCTCCTCGTCGAGCGCGTGCACGCGCGAGCCTGCAAACACGGATTGTTGCCACGGCGTCACGTCGTCCTGCCCGATGAGGTGATGCGCGTTCCCGGTCCCCTCGTTCAAAAAGGCCCGATGGCAGCTCGCGCAAATCGCGGCCGTCCGGAGCGCGGGGGTCGCGGCGCGGGCCTTGTGCGCGGCGATGCTCCTGGGATCGCTCGGCTTGGGCGCGGGGAACGGCTCGGCGCTGAGCGTATAACTCCCGTTCCCGTCGATACGCGCCTCCTCGATTCCGTGGCACGTCCGGCACCCGATCCCGGCGTGCGCGCGCGCGTCGGAGGGCTCGATGGCCTTGTCCATGGCGCCGTCGACGAGCAGGGAGATGTCGTGACAACCGCCGCAGAACCGGCTCTTGTCGTGGTCCACGTCGGCGCGGAACCGATCGACGGCGGCCCGGTACATGGGGTTGTTGAACGAAGCAAACGCATGGGCGCTGCCACGAAAGCCGGCGGCGACGTCCGCGTGGCACCCCTCGCACGCGCTGCCGTCCGCGAGATCCTTGCCGTGGTGCTTGCCCTTCAAGACGATCTCGGCCGGGGCGAGGTCGAGCTTGGATTGGGGCAAGGTGGCGAAGATACGACCCCGAAGGGGATCGGCGGCGGGGGTGGCGGTCTTCGGTGAAAGCTCCGGCGGGCCGCCGGAAGGAGCGCAGGAGGCCACGAGGGCGACCGAGGAGAGGAGGACGGTCCCGAACAGGGCGCTCTGCCTGCGCATGGGCGCATGCTCGCCGAGACAACGCGCGGGGGCAAGCGGGATGCAAGGCTCGAAGCCGCTTCGCTGGGGCTTTGCCCCAGGCCCCAGCAGGGGCTCTCCGCCCCTGCACCCGGACCAGCGAGGCGCTGGACCCAGGATTGAAAACCTGCGCTCCGCGCAGGTTTTCAAACAGGCCGACGAAGAAGCCAGGTCGCCAGCCGAACCCGCGGCGCGGCTGTCTTGGTGGGCAGGGTCGTTGCTGGTCTTGACCGGGCCTGTTCGATGAACTGCGCATCGCGCAGTTCATCGAGCTTGGGTCCAGCGCCTCGCTGGTCCGGGGTCGAGGGGGCGGACAGCCCCCCGCGGGGTCCGGGGCAAAGCCCCGGCGCGACGCTTCAGGGCAGGTCGGAGGGGAACGCCTGGGCTGTGACGGTCGTCCCGGCGCGCATGTAAAGGAGATCGAACCGACGCCGGGTGAACCGGAATCCGCTCGCCGTCCGCACGTAATCGTCGCTGTAGACGCCGCCCACATAGGTATCGACGTTCTCCTTCACGCCGAACTCCGTCAAATACCAGCGCCCCGTGGCCCGCTGGGGGTGCGTGTCCGGCACGAGCTCGACGGTGCCGGAGTGGACCGCCTGCACGATACCGCTCCAGAGGCTCAGGATGTCGGTCAGGAACGTGATGATGTTGTTGCGACCGACGATGTGCTGAAAGCCGGTGATGTCGAGCACCGCGTCCGGCGTGAAGAGGTGGTGCATTTCATTCATCGCCTTGCGGTTCACGAGATCGGCGAACCTGGCGACGAGATCGTGAATCTCGAGCTTTTGCCTGATCTGAGCTTTTCCGGACATGGGTCACCTCATGACATCGTAAGTGGACATCCATCCCGCGAACGCCGACGCGCATGACAACCCGCGCGGTCATACGCCATCCACAATGGAGCCAGCGCGCGCGAGATATTGATAAGATAGCACCGTCCTCGGCACACGCGGCATAAAGAATGCCGCGGTACGGACATTGTTTGACCTGGATTCGGTTTCACCAAAGTGGCGCACCGCGGCATTCTCCTCGACGCCTGGTGTCGTTACCTTCCATGGGCCGCCCGAACACGGAACTTCGGATCAAGTGGGCGTTGACGAATATCCAGCGTTGTGAAACCCTCGCCCTCCAACGCTCGGGGGGCCGTTCGGGGGCCAAAAAGGGCAACGCTCTACATGGATGCCACGCTCTTCATTCCAAATTATTCCGGACTCGATAAGATCCACGAAGGGCCTGGGGTGGCCCTTTACCGTGGTCTCCGGGAAAACGACCGCACGCCTGTCGTGCTCAAGGTGACGAGGGGGGAACACCCGCACCCGCGCGAGCTGGCCAGGCTGCGCCACGAGCACGCCCTCCTGCGCATGCTGGAGGGCCCGGGCATCCTCAAGGCCCACGCGCTCCTCCGGCACGGCGCCGGCCTCGCGCTCGTCCTCGAAGACACCGGCGGCGAATCGCTGACGCTCCGCCTGCGACGTGGCCCGCTCGATCTCCGCGCCTGCCTCGACATCGCGCTCGCGCTCGCGCGGATCCTCGACGGCGTCCATGCGCGCGGCGTCATCCATAAAGACGTCAACCCGAACAATGTCCTCGTGGGGGAGCGCCCCGCCGACGTCCGGCTCATCGATTTCGGCATCGCCACGCTGCTGGCCCACGAGAGCGCACCCGCGGGGGGCCACGCGTTCCTCGAAGGGACACTCGCCTATATCGC
Organism: Polyangium fumosum; assembly: GCF_005144585.1. Classification (GTDB taxonomy): domain Bacteria; phylum Myxococcota_A; class Polyangia; order Polyangiales; family Polyangiaceae; genus Polyangium; species Polyangium fumosum. The sequence goes on from NZ_SSMQ01000050.1 coordinate 23,660, forward strand.
CCCCGAGCAGACCGGCCTCCTCCGGCGCACGGTGGACTCCCGCGCGGATCTCTACTCCCTCGGCGCCACGATCTACGAGATGTTGACCGGCGCCCTGCCCTTCGACGAGCAGGACCCCATCGATCTCGTGCACAGCCACGCCGCGCGGATGCCCGTGCCCCCGCACGAGCGACGGCATGGGATCCCCGACGTCGTCTCCGCCATTGTGATGAAGCTCCTCGCCAAGGCCGCGGAGGACCGTTATCAACAGGCCGCCGCGCTCGCGGCCGACCTCGCCCGGTGCGTCGAGGCGCTCGACAAGGGCGCCATCGAGCCGTTCGAGCTCGGGCGCAGGGACCTCCGCGATACGCTGACCATTCCGGAGAAGCTCTACGGGCGCGAAGCGGACGTCGCGGCCCTCCTTTCGACGTTCGACAGGATGAGCCGCGGCGGAGCGGAGATCGTCCTGCTCGCGGGCGCGGCGGGCGTCGGCAAATCGGTGCTCGTCCAGGAGGTGCAGCGCGCCCTCGCGCTTCGAGGGGGAAACCTCGTCGCCGGCAAATTCGACGCGCTGCGCCGCGATATGCCCTTCAGCGCGTTCATCCAGATCTTCCGCGAGATCGTGAAGGGCGTGCTCAGCGAGCCGCCGGATCGGTTCGAGGAGCGCCGGAGCGCCCTCCTCGCGGCGCTGGGCCAGGGCGGCGCGCTCCTCATCGACCTCGTCCCCGAGCTCGAGCGTGTCATCGGCCCGCAGCCCCCCGCCCCCCCTGCGGGCCCCGTCGAGGCGCAGAACAGGCTCGGCATGCTGATGCAGAGCTTCGTCCGCGCCCTCTCCAGCCCGCAACGCCTGCTCGTCTTCTTCATCGACGATCTGCAATGGGCCGACGCCGCGTCGCTCTGGCTCATGCGCCTGCTCACGACGGATCCGGCCGGGAGCGCCGTCATGCTCCTCGGCGCCTATCGGGACACCGAGGTGGACGAGACACACCCGCTTCGAATGACGCTGCGCGAAATCCGAAAGCAGGGCGTGATCCCGACAGAGCTCGCGATTCGTCCACTCGACGAGGAGAGCCTCGTGCGCCTCCTCGGGGACACCTTCCCGCGCAGTGATCCGGCGCGCCTCCGGACGCTCGCGGGGCAGCTCGGGGCCAAGACGGGGGGCAATCCGTTTTTCCTCTCGCAGCTCCTCCTCGCGCTCCATCGCGACGGCCTCTTTCGCGTGGATCGAGCCGAAGGGAAATGGTCCTGGGACGACGCGGAGATCGCCGCGGCCCCCATCGCGGACAACGTGGCCGATCTCATGGCCGCGCGCCTCGGACAGCTCGATCTGCGCGCCCAGCAGATGGTCTCCCTCGCGGCGTGTATCGGCCGCGAGTTCGACCTTTCGACGCTGCATGCGATCGCCGGCGAGCCCCCGGGCCGCGTGGCCGCCTCGTTATGGCCCGCGCTCCGGGAGGGGTACCTCGTGCCCCTGGATCAGGACTACCTGCTCCTGCCGACGTCGGACGACGTCGAGGTCCCGAGCGTCGCGTCCGGCTTCCCTCCCCCGGACGGCATGGGCATAGGCGGGGAGACCCCGATCAATGCGCGGTATCGATTCCTGCACGATCGCGTCGAGCAGGCGGCGTACGCGCTGGCCCCGGCCGAGGTCCGGGCCAAGGTTCACCTGCGCATCGGACGGCGGCTCCATCACGCGCTCGGCGAGGGCGCGCGGCCCGAGGAGCTCTTCGAGGCGGCCCGCCAGTTCAATGCGGGCGCCACGCACATCAAGGACGCCGAGGAGAAACGGACGGTCGCGCGCCTCGACCTCCAGGCCGGCCGGGCCGCGCGCGGCCAAGGAGCTTACAGCGAGGCGGCGGCCTTCCTCGCGGCGGGCGTCGCCCTCGTCCACGACGAGGGGTGGATCGACGAAGACGACCTGACGTTTTCGCTCCTCCGGGATCAGGCCGAGTGCGAGGCCATGGCGGGGCGCACGGCCCAGGCCGACGTGCTCATCGACCGCATCCTCGCGCGGGCCGTCCGCGCGTGGCAGCGCGCGGACGCGTATGGCGTGCGGGTCATCATGTACACCTCGCTCGGGCGGTTCTCCGAGGCCATGGACGCGGGGCGCGCGGCCCTCGCGCTGCTCGGCGTCGACCTGCCCCCGACCCCGGAGGAGGCGGAGGAGATGGCCACGCGCGAGGTCGAGCGGATCGATCACCTCCTCGCGGAGGGGGGCGCCGCCGCGCTCCTCGCGTCGCCGGAGCTCACGGATCCCGAGGAGCTCGCGGCGGCCCGGATCCTCCCCGATCTGCTGGTCCCTGCGTACTGCATCGACATCCGGTTCTGGAAGCTCGTCCTCGCCACGCAGACCTCGCGCGGGATGACGCGTGGCCATTGCGGATCGACCGCGCAATCCTATGTGTCGTACGGGTTTTATCTGGCCGGGGCGCTCGGGCGTTATGCCGAGAGCCGCGTCTTCGGCGAGGTCGGGCTCGGGCTCGCCGAGACCCACGGCGACCCGGCGCTCCTCTGCAAGGTGACCCAGTCGTTCGCGACGTTCGCCGGGTATGCACATCCGCTGCGGCGGGTGGTCCCGCATTTCGCGCGGGCCCGGCAACTGAGCCTCCAGTCGGGCGAGCTCGTGTATGGCTCGTTCGCGTGTGTCTTCGTCCCGGTGACCCTCTTTCGGCTCGGCGATCCGCTCGACGTCGTGACCGCCGAGGCGCGTCGCAGCGCCGCCATCCTGAAGCGGATCCAGAACCCCATGTCGAGCGCGCAGCTCGTCGCGATCCAGCAGACGATCGCCTGCCTGCGGGGAGACACCGAGAGCCCCACGTCCTTCAACGACGGGACCTTCGACGAGGCGGCGTGGGTCGCGGGCCTCGATCCGGTCCTGATGGGATTCGTCCGGGTCCTCTATTTCACCTACAAGACGCTCACGCTCTTCCTGCATGACCGCCCCGAAGCGGCGCTCCCGCTCCTCGAAAGCGCCGAGGAGGCCGCGGGCGCGGTCGTGGGGCACCACTGGCCCACCGATTTGCCCTTTCATGCGAGCCTCGTGCTCGCCGCGGTGTACCCGGACGCGAAGCCCGAAGAGAAACCACGCCTCCTCGATCGGCTCGTCCGGTACCGGGACAAGCTCGCCTCGCTCGCGGGCGCCTGCCCGGAGAACACCGCCCACCGGCATGCCCTCGTCGCGGCCGAAATCGCGAGGCTCGAAGGGCGCCCGAGTGAGGCCATCGACGCCTACGAGCAGGCCCTCGCGCTGGCCGGCAAGCACGGCTTTTCGCAGGACGAGGCGATCACGAACGAGCTGTATGGCCTCTTCTTCCTCGGGCGGGGACAATCGAAGAATGCCCGCACCTATTTGACCGAGGCCCATTACGGCTACCTCCGCTGGGGGGCCACGATCAAGGTCGCGCAGCTCGAACGAAAACACAGGGCCCTGCTCTCCACGCCGGACGTCCCGTCCACCCCGACCGTCGGGCCCGGCACGACGACCCTCTCGATCCGGTCGACGGTCGGCAAGCTGCTCGACCTGACGACGGCCGTCCGCGCCGCGCAGGCGCTCTCCGGCGAGATCGTCCTGGATCAGCTCATCCAGCGGCTGATGCGCATCATCCTCGCCAATGCCGGGGCGGAGCGCGGCTTTTTGATCCTCGATCGCAACGGGGCGTGGGTCGTCGAGGCCCGGTTCCAGGTCAGCCCGGATCTCGTCGAGTCTCGGCTCGACACCCCCCTCGAAGCGCGCGCGGATCTGGCCCAATCCATCGTCCGTTACGTGGCGCGCACGCAAGAGCCGCTCGTGCTGGAGAGCGCCACGCGTGACCCGCGCTTCGCGGCGGACGCGCACGTGCGGAGCGCCGCGCCCCAGAGCGTGCTCGCCGTCGCGCTGACCCACCAGGGCCGCTGCCGCGGCGTCCTGTACCTGGAGCACAACCGCACCGCGGGCGCGTTCGCCGAGGAGCGGCTGGAGTTCTTGCAGATGCTCTGCGCGCAGGCGGTCATCTCCATCGAAAACGCGATGCTTTATGACCGGCTGCAATCGATGGGCGCCGAGCTCCGGGAGCTCAACCAGCACCTCGAACAGGGGATCGCCCGCCGCACCGAGGAGCTCTCCGCGGCCAAGGAGCGCCTGGAGCAGGAACTCGAAGAGCGCGCGCAGGCGGAGACCGCGCGCGCCGCGCTGCAGGAGGAGATCATCCAGATGCAAAGCGCGCGGCTCGACGAGCTCTCGATGCCGCTCATCCCGATCACGGAGGAGATCCTCGTGCTCCCCCTCATCGGGACGATGGACGCGCCGCGCGCCGAGGCGATGATGGAAGCGGTCCTCCACGGAGCCCAGGCGCACAGGACACGCACGGTCATCATCGACGTGACGGGGATGAAGCGCGTCGACGCGCGCGCGGCCGGCGCCTTGCTCCAATCGGCGAGCGCGCTCCGCCTGATCGGCGCCGAAGTCGTCCTGACGGGCATGCGCCCGGACTTCGCGCGCGCGATTGTGGACCTCGACCTCGACCTCACCGCGATCGTGACCAAGGGGACGCTCCAGAGCGGCATTGCCTACGCCATGGGCCGCGCGCGCCGGCGGAATTGATCACGGCGAAGAGGCCCGGGGGGAACGTAAGACACCTTCCCTGTTGACCCGGTCGCCGACCCCCTCGACCCGGTCACCCGACCCCCTCCAACCGGTCGTGCGACCCCCTCCAACCGATCGCCGACCCCCTCGACCCGATCGCCGACGCCTTCGACCCGATCGCCGACGCCTTCGACCCGGTCGTGTGATCCCTTCGACCCGGTCGTGTGATCCCTTCGACCCGGTCGTGTGACCCCTTCGACCCGGTCGTGGGACCCCCTCGAACCGGTCCGACGTAGGGAGCAAGCCCTCGCCATCCATCTGGATTGCGTGCCGCGCGTATGAACCCTTATAGTGCAGGAATGCAACGTTCTTATGCACTTCAGCTCGCCGCCGTCCTGTTCGTGTTCGCCTCTGGCTGCGAACAAAGCGGCGGGACCGCGACCGGCGGCGCCGGCGCGAGCACGACCGGCTCGGGACAAGGCGGCAGCGCTGGACAGGGTGGTGCCGGACAAGGCGGCATCGGACAAGGCGGCGCCGGACAAGGCGGCGACAACGTCGGGGGCATGTTCGTCGGCAGTGGCGGCGCGGGTGGCTCCGGCGGGGGCGGGCCCGAGGTGTGCGACGGCATCGACAACGACGGCGACGGCGTGATCGACAACGTCGACGTGGGCAACGACGGCATCTGCGATTGTCTGCGCATCGCGACGCTCGGCCTGCCCGGCCAGTGGGGCAATGGTGATGTCTTCGCCACGTGGCTCGACACCCGAAGCGACAATGGAGCCGTCTCCCTGAACGACCAGGTGCTCACGAAGGACCTGCTCGACAAATACCAGGTCATCGTCGCGCAGAACCTGAACGAGCTGAACCGCACGTATTCGGAGGCCGAGGTCGCGGCGCTCGGCGCGTGGGTGAAGGCGGGGGGCGGCTTCATGACGCTCATCGGTTATGCCGACCCGAACGAGCGGACGAACGTGAACACGCTCCTCGGCGCCTTCGGCATGAGCTACGGCGCGCAGCAGATCCTCCCGCAGGCCGGGGGCTCGACCATCCCCGTCTCGACCTGGGTGGCGCACCCCGTGACGAACGGCGTGACGCAGATCGGCATCGACAATGGATATCCGGTCGAGGGAATGGGCCAGACGCTCGCGTCGGAGCAAGGGCACGACGTGCTCAAGGCGCAGGACGTGGAGAACGGCCACGTGCTCATGTGGGGCGACGAATGGATCACGTACGACTCCGAGTGGACGGGGCACCCGGAATACCAGGTCGAGCTGTTCTGGTTGAATGCGATCAAGTGGCTGACACCCGCGAAGAACTGCCAGGTGGACATTCCGGCGCCGAACTGACGCAGGCCCCTCCGGCGTCCTCGTTCCTCGTTCCTCCCCCCGCCGCACGTCGAGCCTCCGCCCTCGCTTCCGCCTCGATACGAACCAGGCGACCGGTATCGTCGACCCTGACGTCGAGCCCGGCAGCGACGCCTCTCTCGCGTCCTGGGAACGGACAAAGAGACGATACGACAACCGGCGACGTGCTACGAGATACCGTAGCGGTCATGTCGAAGCGATGCCGAAACTCCCGTGCGAGGCACGACGAGGAGCCTGCGCTGTTCGACCGCCTGTCTCCGGTGGCCTGGAGGGGTCACGGCGAGGAAACGGGCGAGCGTCGCGGTTGATGGCGAGAGGGGGAGGTGATGAGCACGAAGGGCGACACCGAATCTTGCAGCCGGCTCATCGCATTGTACCAGAAAGCATCGATGGCATTCGGGGTCGCCGTGCTCGTGATCGCGGTGCTCGTGATGATGGGCTGGGCGTTCGGCGTGGAGGAGCTGACGCGCGTCAGGATGCACTTCCCGTCGATGAAGGTGAACACGGCGGTCTCGTTCGCATGGATGGGGCTCGCCCTCCTCGTGCTCCACGCAGAACGAGCCAAGGGTCGCTCGAAAGGCAAAACCATTCTCCTCTTGCTCTGCGGGGGCCTCGTGACCTGCCTGGCCGCCGTGACGCTCGCCGAGTACCTGTGCGGGCTCGCTCTTCCCCTCGACGAGGCGCTCGTCGCCGATGCGGCCTCCGCCCTTTCCCCGACCTCGCCGGGGCGCATGGCGCCGATCACGGCGCTGAAGTTCTTGTCGCTCGGCGTGGCGCTGCTCATCCAGCATTTCTCCAAGCGCCGGAACTGGCCGTGGCAAATCCCGGTCCTCCTGGGCCTGTTCCTCTCCATGCTGGGGCTGCTCGGATATCTGTACGGCGTCCACGCCATGGTCACGTTTTTCCCTTACCCCTCCGTGGCGATTCACACGGAGATTGCGTTCACGCTGCTCTCGCTCGGCCTGCTCTTCGCCCGACCTCGCGTCGGCGTCATGTCCATCTTCGTGAGCGACAAGCCCGGGGGCGTGCTGGCAAAACGAATGCTGCCCGCGGCCCTGCTGACGCTGGTGGTGCTCGGCCTCCTCGTGCAACTGGGGAGCACCCACCACATCTTCGATCTGGGCTTCTCGGTCGTGCTCATCGTCGCGCTCGGAACGACCGTCGTGTCCGCCATCCTGTGGCGGCTCTCGGAGAAGCTCGATCGACTGGACGGCGCGCGGGAGAGGGCCGCCTATCACTGGAAGCTCATGATCGACCACGCCGCCGGCGCCGTCGCGATGTTCGATCGGGAGATGAAGTATCTCTGGGTGAGCCGTCGATGGATCTCCGACTATCGCCTGGAGACGGTGGACTGCGTGGGCAAGTCTCATTACGAGGTCTTCCCCGAAGTCCCCGACAGGTGGAAAGACGTGCACCGTCGCTGCCTCGCCGGCGCGGTCGAGCGCTGCGACGAGGATCGCTTCGAGCGGGCCGACGGGACCGTCACGTGGCTCCGGTGGGAGGTCCGCCCCTGGCACGAGGACGGCGACGAGATCGGCGGCATTCTGATGTTCACCGAGAACATCACGCAGAGGAAGTTCGCGGAGGACGCGCTGAAAAAGGCGAACGCGGAGCTCGAGAGGCGGGTCGAGCAGCGTACGCAGCAGGTGGCGCTTCAAGCGGAGATCCTGCACAACATGGCCGAAGGAGCTTGCCTGGTGAAGGCCTCCGACGGGTCGATCGTCCACACGAACCCGAAATTCGAGGCCATGTTCGGGTATGCCCCCGGAGAGCTCATCGGGCGGCACGTCTCGATGCTGAATTTCGAGGACATCGCCGGAGGCGCGCAGGAGCTCGCGCAGCGGCTCGTGGCGACCATTCTCGCGCAAAACGTCACGACCTACGAGATCCAGAACGTCCGGAAGGACGGGACGCCCTTCTGGTGTCGCGTCACGGCGTCGCGGTTCCGCCACCCCGAGCACGGGCTCGTCCTCGTCGCCGTGCACGAGGACATCACCGACAAGAGAAGGAGCGAGGAGGCGCTCCGGCGCAGCGAGCAGAGGTATCGTGATCTCGTCGAGCTCGCGGCCGACGGGATCTTCGTCGTCGACGCGGCGGGGCGCTGCATCGACGTGAATGGCGCGGGGTGCGGGATGCTCGGCCTCTCCCGGGACGAGCTCGTCGGGACGGCGCTGCTCGACAGGATCGCGCCCGAGGCCGCGTCACGCTTCGAAGCCGCCCTGAGGCGCCTGGCGGAGCCCGGAACCGTCGACGTCGCCGAATGGGATCTGCGAAAGAAGGACGGCAGTTATCTGCCGGTCGAGATCAGCGCCAAGTTTTCCCCCGATGGGAGGCTCTTGAGCTTCGTTCGCGACATCAGCGAGCGAAAACGGGCGGAGCGCGCGCGCGAGGTGGCCGAGAGGCGTTATCGAAGCCTCGTGGAGAGCGCCCACGACGCGATCGTCGTCGTCGACGCCCGGGGGTGCATCACGCTCGTGAACAAGCAGATCGCGTCCCTGTTCGGATACGAGCCCGAGGAGGTGATCGATCAGCCGGTAGAGATGTTGATCCCCGAGCGGTATCGGGAGCACGTCGAGCACAGGACCGCCTATGTCGCAGATCCCCACGCGCGCCCCATGGGGGCGGGTCTCGATCTTTATGCCGCACGAAGAGACGGGAGCGAGTTCCCCATCGACGTCTCCCTGAGCCCCGTGCTCGTCGACGGCGAGCTGCAGGTGACCGCGATCATCCGCGATGTCACCGCACGAAAGAACATCGAGACGCAGCTCCGTGAGGCCATTCGAACACGGGAAGACGTCGTGGCCATCGTGTCGCACGATCTGAAGAACCCGCTCTCGGCCATCCTGATGAACGCGCGTCTGCTGAAGAGGCTCCGCCCCAACGATCCGGACGTGCGGGCACGGCTCTCGAAGATCGCAGACAGCGTCGACCGCTCGGCGATGGTCATGCAACGGCTGATCATGAGCATCCTGGACTTCGCCAAGATCCAATCGGGGACCTTCGTCGTGGAGCCCGAGGTCCACGACATCCGCGCCATCGTGGGCATCTGCTGCGAATCGATCGAGGCCCTCGCGGCCGCGAGGTCGATTCACGTCACCCACGAGCTCGATCCCGACCTGCCGCGTATCCTCGCGGACCACGATCGAATCCTGCAAGTCTTCTCGAACCTCCTGGGAAACGCGATCAAGTTCACGCCGGAGGGAGGCGTCGTCACGGTCCACGCCCATCGCTTGGATCGATACATCGAGATCTGCGTCTCGGATACGGGCCCCGGCATCCCCGACGCGCAACTGCCCCACCTCTTCGAGCGGTACTGGCAGGCCAAGGAGTCCGCGAGGCTCGGCTCCGGATTGGGCCTGGCCATCGCCAAGGGGATCGTCGAAGCCCACGGCGGGAGGATCTGGGCCGAGAGCACGCTCGGGCATGGCAGCACGTTCCATTTCACCGTGCCGACGGCCGAGGCGGCAAGATCACGCGCCAGCGCTTGAGCGCCTCGTCGCCCCCAGAGCGCCCCTCGTCAGCGGATTCCCACGGCTCGTCGGATGAGCGTCGCTGGTCACACGGCTGCCCACATTCTTCGGGGACGAGCTTCCTTTCCGCAGCCCGGAATGGATCCCTTCTGGAGGTGTTCCGATGACTCGTCTTCGAATTGCGCAGTTCGCTTCCGCGCTCCTCGGCTTCTTCGCGCTCTTGCCTGCGGCTTCGGCCCGCGACAAGGGACATCGGTTCGTCGCGACGGTGCACGGGGGCGCGGGGACCGAGGCGGCGGTCGGCGGCACCCTGGAGCTTCGGCTCCTCGACGCCATCTGCCTGGGCGGCACCTTCGATTATGGCGTCAACTATGCCGGCACCTACGGCTCGTATCGGTACCTGGGGCCGGCCGTGCACGGGAGCTGGTCCATCAAGTTTGCGGACATCTTCGAGCTCCGGCCCTTCTTCGGCGCGCGGTTCCCGCTCGACCTCCAGACCGTGGACGCGCCCGATTACAAGATCGTGGACAACCATACCGTCGCGTTCACGACCGGGCTCCGCACGGCGTTCATCCTCGACTTCTTCGTGATCGGATTGCAAGCCGATTTCACGCCCCACGGCGTCACCTGGCAGCACCTCGCGACGGGCAAGCAGATGAAGGAAGACGAATACTTCTTCCGCGGCTCGTTCGTCCTCGGCGTCGCATTCGGGCCGGACAAGAAGGAAGGATACGAAGGGCGTCAGAGCGCGCAGTCGAGGCGGAGCCGGTTCTGGACGGCGTTTTAGCGGCGGCTATTCCTCCGCCTCCCCCTCCTGCCCGAAGAGCTCCTCGACGAGCCCCGCCAGCCGATCGAATTGCACCGGCTTGACGAGATGGGCGTCGAATCCGGCCTTCTGCGAGAGGGACCGATCCGACGCCTGCCCGTACCCCGTCACCGCGATCAACCGGAGCCGGTCGAGCTCCGGCCGTTCCCGCAGCCGATGCGCCAGCTCGTAGCCGTCCATCACGGGCAAGCCGATATCGAGCAGCGCGATGTCCGGCCGGAAGTTCTCGGCGAGCCGCAAGGCCGACGGCCCGTCGGAGGCCACCCGCGTTTGATGCCCCAGGCTCCCCAGCGACTCGGCCAGCAGCATGGCCGCGTCTTCATTGTCATCCACCACCAGAATGCGATGCCCCGCGCGCCCTGCCACCGCGGCCTTCGCCTCCTCCCCTCCCCAGGTCCGCGCCCCTTCCGCCTTGGGGAGCCCCGCCACGCCCGGGAGCCGCACCACGAATTCGCTCCCGCGCCCCTTCCCCTCGCTCCGCGCCGAGACGGTCCCCCCGTGCATCGTCACGAGGTTGCGCACGATCGCCAGACCCAGCCCGAGCCCTCCCTGCGCGCGGTCGAGCGATTGCCGGTCCTGCACGAAGAAATCGAAGACGCTCGGCAGCACGTCCGCGGCGATCCCGATTCCGTTGTCGCGCACCCGGATCTCCACGTCGCGCCCCCGCCGCTCTGCCTCCACCGCGATCTGCCCGCCCGACTCCGTGTACTTCGCCGCGTTCGTCAGCAGGTTCGACATCACCTGCGCGAGGCGCGTCCCGTCCCCGTCCACCACGAGGCCCCGCGAGGGCACCTCGACCGTCAGGTGGTGCCGCCGCTGCTCCAGGAGCGGGCTCGCCATCTCGATGGCCTTCGCCACCACCTCCGCGACCTCGATCCGCTCCTTCTTCAGCTCCACCTTGCCCCGCGTGATCCGCGAGACGTCCAGGAGATCGTCGACGAGCTGCGCCAGGTGCTTCACCTGCCGCTCGATCACCGCGCGCTCCCGCGCGGCCACGTCGCCCGCGCGCATCCGCATGAGGTACAGCGCCGTCGTGATCGGCGCGAGCGGGTTGCGCAGCTCGTGCCCCAGCATCGCCAAAAACTCGTCCTTCGACCGGTTCGCCGACTCGGCCTGGCGCCGCGCCTCCTGCTCCCGCACGAGCAGCTCTTCCCGCTCCTGCATCGCCTCTTCCAGCCGCTTGCGCGCCCGCACCCGCTCCGTCACGTCGACGGCCACGCACAAAAACCCCTCCGGCTCCCCGGACGCCCCGCGCACGGGGAACAGGTTGAAGCTGAAGTGCGACTCCTCCACGTGCCCACTGCCGCGATCGATGTCGATCCGCAGCTCGTCGGTCACGTAGGGGACGCCGGTCGTGTACACCCGGTCGAGGATGCCGATGATGGGGTGGTCTGCGAGCTCCGGGAAGACGTCGACGTACGCCCGGCCCGCCAGGTTCGTCTTGCCGACCATCGTCTCGTAGTACGGGTTCGCCAGCTCGAAGACGTGCCGCGGGCCGCGGAACGACGCGATCGCCACCGGCGCTTGCATAAAGAGCGCGTACATCTTCTCCCGCTCCCGCACCGCGCTCCGCCGCAACTCGGCGAGCTGCAAGTGGGTCGCGACGCGCGCGACGAGCTCGCGCGCGGAAAAGGGCTTCGAGAGGTAGTCGTCCGCGCCCGCGTGAAGGCCCTCGACACGACACTCTTCGCCCGCGCGCGCCGAGAGCAGGATCACCGGCACGTCGCAGAGCGCCGCGTCGTCGCGCAGCGCGCGCAGGAGCCCGAAACCGTCGAGGTTCGGCATCATCACGTCCGTGAGCACGAGGTCCGGCCGCGACGCGCGCGCGGCCTCGAGCGCCGCCGCGCCGTCCCCGACCGCCTCGACCTGCCAGTGCTCGCCGAGGATACGCCCGACGTACGCGCGCATGTCGGCGTTGTCGTCGGCGAGCAGGATGCGCGCGTTCGGGGTCGACGCGCGCGCGCCGAGCGCAGGCTCCACGGGCAGACGCGGCGCGCTCGGCACGTCGCCGGCGTCCGCGCCTTCGTCGGGCAGCCACAGCAGCGCCTCTTCCACGTACGGCGCCGCCGCGCCGATCCGGCACGACGGCGGCGCCGGCTCGGATCGGACGCGATCCGCGGGCAGGTGCGCCGCGCCGAGCGGGATCTCCACCAAGAACGTCGTCCCCCGGCCGAGCTCGCTCGTGACCTCGATGCGCCCCCCGTGCAGCCGCGCGAGCTCCTGCACCAGCGCGAGGCCGATGCCGGAGCCCTCGTGCGTGCGCGCCCGCGCGCCCTGGATGCGGTAGAAGCGATCGAAGAGGCGCGGCAGCTCGTGCGCGGCGATCCCCGTGCCCGTGTCCTCGACCGTGAGCGCGACGTGGCTCCCGGCGGCACGCAAGGCCACGCGGACCTTCCCCTCGAACGTGAACTTGAGCGCGTTCGAGAGCAGGTTCAGCACGATCTTCTCCCACATGTCGGCGTCGACGAAGACCGGCTCCGGCAGCGCCGGGCAATCGACCTCGAACACGAGCCCCGCCCGCTCGAAGGCCGAACGGAACGCGCTCGCGAGGTCGACCGTGAGCGCCGCGAGGTCGGTCGGCTCGTACGCGGCGTGGATACGCCCGGCCTCGATCCGCGAGAAATCGAGCAGCGCGTTGACGAGCTTCGCGAGCCGCATCGTGCTCCGATGCACCCACCGCAGGCCCTCGCCGCCGAGCGCCCCCGCGTCCGACGCGAGCGCGTCCTCGACCGGCCCGAGGATCAGGGTGAGCGGCGTGCGCAGCTCGTGGCTCGCGTTGCTGAAGAAGGCCGTCTTGGCGCGATCGATCGCGGCGAGCGCTTCGGCGCGGGCGCGCGCCTCCTCGTAGGCGCGGGCGTTGCCGATCGTGGTGACGACCTGATCGGCCGCGAGCCGAAAGAGCCCGCGGTAGCGCTCGTCGAGCAGGCGATGCGGGCTCACGCCGGCCACGAGGAAGCCGTAGGGCTCGGGTTGCCCGGTGCGCACGAGGGGCAGGACGAGCGCGCGCGCCGGCGGGTCGCCCCAGCCGCCGCCGGGCAGGGCGCCGAACCTCGCGGCGAGGTCCTCCACGAGGACCTCCCGCCCCGTACGTGCTGCCTCGGCGAGGGGCCACGCGGCGCGCGAGGCGTCGCCACGGAGCGGGAGCGCCGCGGGTTTGGCCGGACCTTCGTAGCGGGCGAGCCCGCTCTCTCCGACGAGCCTCGCTTCCCCTTCACGCCCGTCGGCGAGGTAGAGCAACGCAAAGGGCAGGTCGGCGTGGTTCGTCGCGAAGATCGTGGCGGCCGTGCGGCACGCCTGCTCGGCCGATTGCGCGTCGACGGAGTGGGCCGCGAGGTCGCGTAACATCCGGAGCTGCCGGTCGTCCTGGATTTGCTCGGTCGTCTCGTGCACGGTCACGAGCACGCCGCCCACGCGCCCCTCGTCGTCGGGGACGGGGCTGTAGGAGAAGCTGCAGTACGTCTCCTCGACGAACCCGCGCCGCTGCATCCAGAGCAGCAGATGTTCGCTCCACGTCGAGGGCCCGCCCTCGAGCACGCTTTGCGCCATCGAGCTCACGACGTCCCATATCTCGGCCCATACCTCGCCGCCCGGGGCGCCGAGCGACGCGGGGTGCTTGTTGCCAAGGATAGGCCGGTAGGCGTCGTTGTAGACCGCCTGGATGAACGCCGGCCCCCACCAGATCAGCATGGGGAAGCGGTTGTTCAAGACGACGCCGGCCATCATCTTGAGGCTCGTCGGCCAGCCCGAGACCGGGCCGAGCGGGGTCCGCGACCAATCGAACGAGCGCATCAAAGCGCCCATCTCGCCCCCGCCGGCGAGCCAGCCCTCGACCGCTGCATCCTGGACACCACGCGGAGCCATGAATTCAGCTTTAATGGACGTCCGCCCGTGATGCTAGCCCGGAAAAACCAGCCGTCCGGGACGCTTGTCAGGCGCTTGTGTTCTCAGAACGTCACGTCCGGATCGATCCCGTCTGCCTTCATTTTCACGTTGTCGGCCTTGTTTGCCACCGTCCCGCTCGGGTGCGCGTACCAGCCGCTCCCATCCTCGGCGTCCGGGTCGTCGCGCACCTTCAAAATCGTGAACATGCCGCCCATGTCGATCGTCGAGAACGGACCTTTGCCGCCGCGCATGGGGATCGCGTTTTTCGGGACAGGCATCTTCATGTCGTCCATCCCGCCCATGCCGGATTGACCCATCGTCATGTAATCGGGCACGAGCGCCTGCACCCGCGCGTCGATCTTCTTTTCGTTCGCGCCGACCATCACGGGAAAGCCGTGGCCCATCTGGTTCATCATGTGGTGGGTCATGTGGCAATGCATGACCCAATCGCCCGGCTCCGTGGGCACGAACTCGATGACCCGCACGCTGCCCGTCGGCACGAGCACCGTCGTCTCGGGGAAACGCGCCGAGACCGGGACCTCGCCGCCGTCGGTGCCCACGACCTCGAAGGTCAAGCCGTGCAGGTGGATGGGGTGGTGATCCATCGCCGAGAGGTTGCCGAGCCGGATGCGCACGCGCTCGCCCTTGCCCACGACGAGCGGCGCCGTGCCCGGGTAGGCCTTCGCGTTGAAGGTCAGCACGTTGAAATCCGTCATCTCGTTCGGATCCGGCCGCCGCGTGCCGGCGGGGATCGCCCATTCGTGGGTGACGAGCGCGAAATCGCGGTCCACGCGCGGGCCCTTGGGGTTCTTCGGGTGCACGACGATCATCCCCACCATGCCGAGCGCCATCTGGGTCATCTCGTCGTAATGGGGGTGGTACATGAACGTGCCCGCCTTCGAGAACGTGAACTCGTAGACGTGCGTCTCCCGCGGCTCGATCGGCTTTTGCGTAACGCCCGCGACGCCGTCCATGCCGTTCGGGAGGATGACGCCGTGCCAGTGCACGGTCGTCGGCTCGGGGAGGCGGTTCGTGACGTAAAAGCGCACGCGGTCGCCCTCGACGACCTCGATCGTGGGGCCGTGCACCCGGCCGTTGTATCCCCAGCATTCGGCGTCGAGGCCGGGGGCGAACGTGTGCTTGACCGGCATCGCCACGAGGTGGCCGATCTTGACGCCGTCCTTCTCGACGAGCGGCAGCGTCGCCCCATTGGGCGTGACGACGGCCGGTTGTCCCCCGGGGAAAGGCCCGGCGCGGCGCGGACGTTTGCCCGCGTTCTTGTCGGGCGCGCCCTGGGCGAGCGCCTCGGAGGCGACGAGCGCGCCGCCGATCGCGGCGCCGATCTTCACGAAATCACGTCGATCCATGGTGCCTCCTTCAGTGGTCCTGCCCTGCCCCGACGTCCCCCGCGCCCATGCCGAGGCTCCCGACGCCCGGCGCCGCGAGCCCGACCGATCGATGCCGGCCCGCGAGGATCTGTTCCAGGGCCGCGCGCGCCTTCCAATATTCGAGGAGCGTCTCCGTGTACGCGATGCCCGTGTCCGTCACCCGGCGCTGCATTTCGAGCACCTGGAACACGCCGACCTGCATCGCGTTGTATTGCAAGACCGTCTCGGCGAGCGCCTTCTCCCGGGCGGGGATCAGCACCTCCCGGAAATGCTTCGACCGTTTGCCCGCGGACTCCACGCGGTTCTGCGCCATGCGGAGGCTCGCGCGCACGGTCGTCGCCGTCGCCACGTACCGCTCCCGCAGGACCCCGAGCTCGCTCTCGGCGCTGATCACGCGGCCCTGGGCCCGATCGAAGATCGGCAGCCCCACCGTGACGTGCCCGCCGATCTCCCAGCTCCGGCCGTCGTGCTCGCTATGAAACCCGCCCGAGAGGTGCGGCAAGCTGCCCTCGGCGCGCGCCACGCCCACGCGCTTGCCCGCGGCCTGCATCCGGCCCGCGATCTCCGCGAGCTCGAAGCTCGCCGCGAGCGCCTTTTTCTCTCCATTCGCGTCGACCGTATCGACCTCGGGGGGCGGCAGCGGATCCGGCGCCGTCCACGAGGTCTGCTCCCCTGACAAACCAATCGCCAGGTTGAGCCGCTCCCGCGCGTCGAGCAGCGCGTTCTCCGCCTCCGCGACCTCGATCCGCGACGCCTCGACGGCCGCGCGTTGCGTCGCGAGGTCCACGTCCGGCAGGTTGCCCACGCGGTGGAGCTCCTCCGCCGCGGCATACCCGGCCTGGTACGCGGCGAGCGCGCGCCCGCGCAAATCGAGCACGTCTTGGCGCGCCTGCACTTCGTAAAACGCGACCCGCGCCCGATACCCCGTGTCGAGCACCTGCCCCGCGACGCGCACGCGCTCGGCCGCGAGCTCCGCCTCGGCCGCGCCCTTGCGCAGGGGCAAGAGGATCACCCGCGAGATGTCGTATTCGATCCCGATGTCCGCCTGCAGGGTTTGAAACGGATCCTGCGGCGCGCGCAGCGAGACCTCGACCTCGGGGTTCGGCAAGAGCCCCGCCGTGACGACGCGGCCGCGGGCGATGCCGAGCTCGTACATCGAGGCCCGCAAATCGCGGTTCAAGAGGAGCGAGAGGCGCACGGCCGCCTCGGCATGCAAGGGTTTGGCGAGGATACGCGGCGCCTCGGCCGGATCCTCCTCCCAGCGCTCCTCGGCCGGGAGCGTCGCGGAGGGTGGCGCCGCGCCGCCCGGCGTTCGCCCCGCCCCTTGCGCCGCCAGAAACTCGTTCACGTCGCGCACGTCCGTATCGAGGGCCCCGTGGCCACAGCCCGCGGCGGCGAGCCAAACGAGCAGGACGGGAAGACCTTGGAAAACACGGGAGCTCGTCATGGATTCCGCTGCCTCACGGTCCGTGGTGGTGATGGTGATGCGCGCCGTGCCCGGTGTGCTCCGCAGGCGGCGCCTCCGCGGCCGGGGCGCCGGGAAGGACACACGCAGCGCCCTCCGCGCAGACGCGCGCTTCGAGCGGGTCTGTCGCGGCGAGCACAGCGCCCACGGAGGGCCGCTTCGCCGGCGCGGCCGCGGGGTTCGCGGGCGACGCGGGCCGGAACGTTTGGGGGGGCTCGGCGGCGCAGGCGGCCGTCACGAGGGCGACGATCAAACACGGGAAGGTTGGAAGCATCTTCATCGCAGGAAGGGCGCGGCGGAGCAGCCTGTCCGCGCGGGCGCGAATGTAGCATCTCCGCGCGCTTCGCCAGGCGAGGCGCGCGGAGCGGGAGTACACTCCGGCCCGCGATGACCATCAGCACCTTCGATCTGTTCAAGATCGGCATCGGACCGTCGAGTTCGCACACCGTGGGGCCGATGCGGGCCGCGCGCACGTTTGCCCTGGGGCTCGCGCAACGAGGCGCGTTCGAGCGAACGGCCCAGGTGAAGGCCGAGCTCTTCGGCTCGCTCGGCGCGACGGGCAAGGGCCACGGCAGCGACAAGGCCGTGATCCTCGGCCTCCTCGGCGAGACGCCCGACGGGGTCGACGTCGAGCGCGTCGAGGCGCTCGTGAGCGCCGTCCGGTCCACGGGCCGCCTCGCCCTGCTCGGCCAGAAGGAGATCGATTTCACGCTCCCCTCGCAGATCCTCTTCTCCCGCAAGACGCTGCCGTTTCACCCGAACGGGATGCGATTCACCGCGACGAACGCGGAGGGCGAGGTCCTCGACGCGCGCGTCTATTATTCGGTCGGCGGCGGCTTCGTCGTCGACGACCCCGGGGCGGGCGAAGGCGCGCCGAAAGAAGCCGCGAGCGCGAGGTCTCCCTACCCGTTCCGCACGGCCTCGGAGCTGCTCGTGTCCTGCGCCGCGGGCGGGCTCTCCATCAGCGACCTGATGCTCGCGAACGAGTCGATCTTCCGGCCCGAGGCCGAGACGCGGGCGGGGCTCTTGCGAATCTGGCAGGTCATGCAGGCCTGCGTGCAGCGCGGCCTGCGCACGGAGGGCACGCTGCCCGGGGGCCTGCACGTGCAGCGGCGCGCGCCGGGGCTCTACCAGAATCTGCTCGAAAACCCGGAGGCGGGCCTGCGTGATCCGCTGACGGCGATGGATTGGGTGAGCCTGTACGCGCTCGCGGTGAGCGAGGAGAACGCCGCCGGGGGGCGCGTGGTCACGGCCCCGACGAACGGCGCGGCGGGGATCATTCCGGCGGTCTTGCATTACTACCGCAGGTTCATTCCTCACTCGACGGACGACGGCGTCGTACGTTTTTTGCTCACGGCGGGGGCGATCGGGCTGCTTTACAAGGAGAACGCCTCGATCAGTGGCGCGGACGTGGGTTGCCAGGGCGAGGTGGGCTCGGCCTGCTCGATGGCGGCGGGCGCGCTCTGCGAGGTGCTCGGCGGCAGCCCCGCGCACGTGGAGAACGCGGCCGAGATCGCGATGGAGCACAACCTCGGGCTCACGTGTGATCCGATCGGCGGCCTCGTGCAGGTGCCGTGCATCGAGCGCAACGCGATGGCCGCGATCAAGGCGATCCAGGCCGCGCGCCTCTCGCTGCGCGGCGACGGCCGCCATTTCGTGGCCCTCGACAAGGTCATCAAGACGATGCGGGACACGGGCGCCGACATGAAGGAGAAGTACAAGGAGACCGCGCGCGGCGGCCTCGCCGTGCACGTGCTCGAAGCCCCGCTCGACACCGGCACCGACGTGAGCGTCGGCATTCCCGAATGCTAGGTTGACAGACGTCCCCGGTTGTCCCAAAGATCGGCGCTTCGAGCAGAGAGCAGGCCATGGGGGATCACGTGCGCGCAGTCTGGGAATCGGTGCAAAAGGTCCGGACGGGCCAACCGCTCGTGCACAACATCACCAATTACGTCGTGATGAACACCACGGCGAACGCCCTCCTCGCGCTCGGCGCCGCGCCGGCGATGGTGCACGCGGCCGAGGAGGTCGAGGAATTCGTGGCCATCGCCTCGTCGCTCGTGATCAACATCGGGACGCTCTCGTCGCCGTGGATCACGGCGATGCGCCTCTGCGCCACCCGCGCGAACGAGCTCGACAAACCCTGGGTGCTCGATCCGGTCGGGGTCGGCGCCACGCCGCTCCGGACGCGCGTCTCGGATCAGCTCGCGCAGATCGGGCCCACGGTCATCCGGGCGAACGCCTCCGAGGTCCTCGCCCTCGCGGCCGTGAGTTCGAAGCACACGCGCGGCGTCGACAGCACCGACCCGTCCCAAGCGGCGATCGAACCGGCGCGGCAGCTCGCGCAGACCTACAAATGCGTGGTCGTGGTGAGCGGCGCCGTCGATTACGTGACCGACGGCGACAAGCTGCTCGCCGTCCGCAACGGCCACCCCATGATGACGCGGGTGACGGGCCTCGGATGCACGGCGAGCGCGCTCGTCGGGGCCTTCCTCGCGGTGGAGCCCGACCCGCTCGTCGCCGCCGCGCACGCGATGGCCGTGATCGGCGTCGCGGGCGAGATCGCCGGAGCGCGCAGCGCCGGCCCCGGCAGCCTGCAAATGAACCTGCTCGACGCCCTGTACCAGCTCGACGAAGCCGCTCTCGCGCGCGTGAGGATCGCGTGAACCAAGCCCGCCTCCTCGCCCACGTCGCGCTCGCCGCGGCCGCGCTCACGTCGAGCGCGGGTTGTGTCGTCCTGCGGCGCCCGACCACGTTGCCAGCCGCGGACAAGCCTTACGTCGCCGTGCTCAGCGGCGAGATGCCCGAGCCGATCACGATGGTGGCGCGGCACGCGTGGATCGTGGCGAACGTCGCGGACCAGGGCTCGCTGCTCCGGTACGAGCTGCTCTCGCGCGCCTTCAAGGAGCCGACGACGCAGCCGCTGGAGTATTTCGGCGAGGGGGACGTGGCGCTGCACGGGGTCGTCGAGGGGGACCGGGCCTCGATCCGAAACATCGTCCAATGCCTCGACGAGGAGACGCCGCGGTACAACGAGGAGCACCCCGATTACTGGCCGATCCCCGGCCCGAACAGCAATACCTACGTGGATCAGATGCTCCGGCGTTGCAAGATCCCGGTCGACCTGCCGTCGACGGCCATCGGCAAGGATTATCGGGGGCCGATCGGGATCTCGACGACGAGCGGCGGCACGGGCCTGCAGGTCGAGACGTGGATCGCCGGCGTGAGGCTCGGCCTGCGGGAGGGCGTGGAGCTGCACATCCTGGGATTGACGATCGGCGTGGATTGGTGGCCGCCGGCGTTGATCTTACCGGTCAACCCGGGCCGGATCGGCTTCGACGATCGCTGATCAATTCGCCGCGTCGAGCTGCCAGCCGAACGCGAGCCCGAGGAACACGGTCCGCATCAGCTCGCGCCGCTCGAGGCGAAAGAAATACCCGCGGCCCATCAGCGTGCCGTATTTCTCGAACGTCTTTCCGAACCGCGCCGTGAGGGCCATCGTGGTCTCGTCGACGAACGGGATCAACCCCGCGCGGGTTTGCCGCACATCGTCCGCCGGGGTCCAGTTCACGGCGAAGAGCGCGCCGAGCCGCGCGCGCTTCGTCACGTCGAGCTCCAGCCGGACCTCGGTCGGGAGCACGAGCGTCATGGGCACGCGTGCCGTCACGCCGTTCACGCCGATCCCGGTGAACAGCCCCAAATACCCGGACGGCCCGATCGCGACCGCGACGCCGGCCGGATACAGCTCGAACCCGAAGCCAAAACCCGGCGCACCGCCCGCGCCGAGCTCGAGCCCCAGGCCAAAGGCATACGCGAGCCGCTTGCCATACAGGGCACGCGCGGAGAGCCCGCCCATGAACAGGCCCGACAGATCCCGCGCGGCCTCGGGATCACGGGCCTGCGCGTACCGCAGGAACATGTTCACGCTGCCAAGGCCATAACGGCGATCTTCGACGTCGGGGAGGTCGGCCCGCGCCGGCACCAAAAAGCTCGTAATCGCGCCGACCGCCGCGAGTCCGGCGAAGGCCGTTTTTCCTATCCGACAAGCGCCCATCTTGGGGATTCCGGGCTTCGCCTTGGAGTTCGGCGCCTCAAGGCGACAGGACGAGCACCTGCACCTGGCTCGGCACGATGCGCATCCCAGGGCAATTCGTGTTGTTCTGGATCGCCGCGCTCGTCATGCGCGTGACCGGCGCTCCGCCGACGAGGCACGTGAACGCGCCCGTCACGTGGCGGCGCGGCCCCATCACCATTCCGCTCGCGACGCCGAGCGCGATGCCCGGCGTATCGCCCATGCTCATCACGCCGGTCGAGAACATGTTATGCGCAGGCGCGCACATCATCAGGCAGTGGTAGGCCGCCGGGACGGTCATCGGCCCCATCTGGATGTTGGGATAAGGAATGGGCACGGGCGCGGGCGTGGGCGTGAGGCACACGTCCGGGAAGCCGAGATCCATTCCCATCATCTGCGTATTCGCGAACATGGCAGATCCCCCTATCCCATGTGAATGTGCTCGCCGTCGAGCTTGACCAGCCCGTCGGCCGTCATCAGCGTGTTCTCGCCGTGGAGGCGCATGCTCTTCTCGGCCGTGTAATCGACCCGCTTCGCCCGGAGCTGATCGATTTCCTCGACGAACCGGTACGCGCGCTTCACCTGCTGCATCACCCGCTCCGCCACGACGTCGAGCGCGCCGACCGTGGTCTTCGCCGACGCGATCTCGGCGAAGAGCTCCTTGCCGACGACGGTCAGGCGGCCGAGGCCAAACGTGCCCTCCGCCGCTTTCACCTCGACGGCGGGCGCGACCAGGGAGACGTCCCCCGCGGAGACGACGCCGACGCCCTTCGCGGTCGTCACCGAGAGCCGCCCGTTCGGCAGCCGGAGCGCGCAATCGCCCTCGACCGAGAGCGTCGCGGGCGCGCCCTCCGCGCGCTCGAGCACGGCGAGCACGTAGGACGAGCCGTCCGCGATCGACGCGAGCAGCACCCGATCCCCCGGCACCGGTTCGAGCAGGCAGCTCGCGGCCCGCCGCGCCTCGTGCACGGCGCCGTCGGCCCGCACGAAAAAGACGGCGCCTTCCACGCGGAGGACTTCGCCCGCGAGTTGTGTCGCGAGATCCGAGGGTCTCTGTTTCGTCGCTAGGTTTCGCATGGCTCTCGCTCTCCGATCATCGATGGGACGACTTGTAATCCTCGGCCTTCGCGAGCTCGACGTCGTCGCCGAGCGCGAGGGCGCGGCCCGGCCCGAACGTCGTCGCCTCCTCCTTCACGCGGTGGAAGCGCGCCCGGAACAACGTGGCGCCCTGGAACACGGCGGCGCTCACGTCGGCATACGAAAAATCAGCGTAATGGAGCTCGGCGCCCTGGAACATCGCGCCCACGAGGCGTGATTTCTGCCAGACCGACATCTGCGCCTTCACGTCACGAAAATCGGCCCCGGGCGCGTCGAGGTCGACGAGCATCGCCTGGCTCAGGTTCGCCCCGCGCAGGCTCGCCTTCACCATCCTCGCCTCCGCGAAGAGCGCCTGTTCGAGGCGCGCCCCGTCGAGCTTCGCCTCTTCGAGGTTCGCGCCCTTGAAATTGCAGTTGTTGCAGCGCGCCTTGGAGAGATCGGCGCGCTCGAGGTTCGCGTCCATGAACTGCGTCTTCGCGAGGTCGAGCCCCGCGAGAGATTGTCCGGACAGGTCGCAGCCAATCAGAACCGCCATGTGAAAACGCGCGCCGTCGAGCTTCGCCTTCGAGAGATCACAATGCAGCACGTTCGCGCGTTCGAGGACCGCGCCTTCGAGCGAGATGCGTGGTGTGCTCGTGTTGACGATGTTCGCCTTGTCGAGCGTGGCGCCCGCGAGCGACGCGTCGTCGAGCTTGCTGTCCACGATCGACGTCACGACGAGCTTCGCCCCGCAAAACGACGCCTCGGAGAGGTTCGACGCATGGAACGTCGCCGCCGTGAGATCGGCCCTGTCGAGCTTCGCGGAGGGCAACTCGCACTCGTTCAGCACGGCGTGCCGGAGGCTCGCGCCCGTGAGGTCGGCGTTCGCGAAATCGCAATGGACGAACGTGGCCTCCTTCAGGCTCGCGCCCGTGAGGTTCGCCCCGACGAATTTCACGTTCTCGAAGATCGCGCCGCCGAGATCGATCCCCGACAGATCCACGCCCGAGAGCCAGGCGCCCGCGACCATGGGTCCTTCTTCGAGCGCCTTTTGCAGCTCCTCGCGGTTCACGACGCTCCCTCCGGCCGGCGGCGCTCCGGGACCACGCGCACCTCGGTGAGCAGCGCGTCCTTCAGGTTCGTCTTCGTGTCGAGCTTCACCTTTGCCATGTCGCTCCGGAAGAGGTTCGCCCCGCGCAAGTCCGTGCCCCAGAGCTTCGCTTTCTGCAGGATCACCATCTTCAGGCTCGCCGCCACGAGGTCGGCGCCGGAGAGGTTCGTCCGAATGAACAGGCTTCCATCCGCCATCACGCCGCGCATCTTCGCGCCCGAGAGATCACACTCGGAGAAATCGACCTCCGGCATCTCGGCAGCCGTGAAATCGGCGCCCGCAAAACCCGTCGTGCGCATGCACGTCCGCTTGAACCGGGCGCCGCGGAAATCCGCGCCCGCGAACGAGGTTTCGAGCACCATCCGCGCCCCTTCGAGCGAAGCGCCCGCGAAGCTCGCGCCGTCGCCGCGCACCTTCACGAACGTCGCCTCGCCGAGATCGGCCCCCGCGTAATTCACCTTCTCCACTGTCGATTCGAGGAAAATTGCCTCGCGGAGGGCCGCCCGCGCGAAATTCGCCTCGTCGAGCCGGACCTTCAGGAAGAGCGCCTTCGCCCCCGACGCGCCCGCGAGATCCGCCTTCACGAGGTTCGTCTCGATGAACTGCGCGCCGTCGAGCTTCGCCCCCGGGAGCTTCGCCTCTTCGAGCTCCGCCTTCCAGAAAATGGCCCCGGCGCAATCGACCCCGCCCGAGAGCTTCGCTTTCTTCAGGTTCGCGAACCCGAGGTTCGTCCCGACGAGTTTTGCCCCGTCGAGATCGGCCCCTTCGAGGTTCGCGCGCGCGAGCATCGCGTCCGTCAGATTTGCGCCCCGGAGCTTCGCGCCCGCGAGGTTCGCCTGTTCGAGCAAGGCCCTCGTGAGATCCGCGCCGGAGAGATCGATCCCGGCGAAATCGACGCCCGTGAAATCACGCCCTGCGAGGCTCTCGTTTCGATCGAGCGCGGCTTCGATGGATTGCCGGAAGGCGCGGCTCTCCTCGGCATCCTTCGACGACGCCGACGGCGACAGGTGCCCGTAACGCCGGTAGACCTCGAAGAGCTTCTCCTCGGTCTCCCGCAGGGTCTTCTCGAACGCCGGATCCGCGAGCTTCGCCTCGGCGTGCGGGAGGGGGACCCCCGCGTTCCTGCCGAGCTCGGCTTGGTCCCGCAGCCATGCGAGCTCCTTGTCCGCCGAGAACTTGGGCGGCCCCCCGCCCTGGCCTTTCGTGCGCTTCACCGTCTCGTCGTAATCGACCCCGATCTTCTCGAGCTCGGCCCGCGCCTCGGCCTCGAGCTGCGCCTGCACCTCGTCCGCCTGCTTCTTCGCCGCCTCGCTCTCGCCCTCGACGCGCTCCAGGAAAGCCACGAGCTCGGCCGGATCCTTCGGCGGCTCGACTTGCTTTTGCTTTTGTCGTTGTTCCTCGATGTGGGCATCGACCTTTTTGGGATCGAACCCGGCCGCCAGGAACTCGGCGCGCATCGCCTCGAGCTCCTTGTCGGCCTGCTTTTCGAGGCGCTTTTGCAGGAGGTTCTCCCGCTCCACGACGCCCATCATGTCGTTGAACGTCTCCTCGGGCGCCTCCGTCTTCGGATCGTCGGGCGCGCGCGAGGGCATCAGATCGTCGTCGGCGAGCGCGTAAATCGCGCCGTGTTTCTTGTCGTTCCGCTTGTCGACGACGCTCCGATAATGCGTGGGGGAGCGCGGCTCGCCCGGCCGCTCGAAAGCCGCGACGACGTGAACGACGTCCGCCGCGTCGTCCTCCTCGACCTCGAGCATCCCGCGATACAGCACCACCGCACGCTTCGCGTTCGGGAAAAGCCACACCGTATCGATGCGCGCAGCGGCCTCGCGGAATGCCTCCTCGCCGTTTCTCCGCTGCAGGATGAAGAGCCGCGGCCGCAGGCGGGGCAGCCGCGTCGAGACGACGGTCTCGGCCGCGTTCATCCCGTGCACCTCGAAGGTCTCCTCCCCCGTGAAATACCCCTGGATCTGCTGGTCCTCGGGCGCGGCGTTGAAAAAGGTCCAGTCGATGTCGGCGGCGAGCCCGGGGAACCGCGTCTTCAGCCATTCGTCGTCGTACGTGCCCGCCTTGCGCATGCGCGCGGGCCAGGTCTGGTCGACCGGCGCGAAACAGACGGGCGCGGCGCGCTCGCCCTTCTTGCTCACGAGGCGCTTCGGATCCTCGATGTTGGGCAGGAAATGCACCTTCTTGCCGTCCACCTCGACCGGGGCCGCGCCCTTGCCCAGGGGGTTGTCCGGGAAATCCTGCCCTCCGAAGGCGCGCTCCCAGGCGACCGGCATTTGCACGAACGGCTCCGGATCACTCGGCCCCCCGAGCTCCCAGCGGCGATCGCCGACCACGTAGAGCTCCTTCTCGACGAGCGCGCGCGTCCCGCGCAACACCCGCAGGCGCACGCTGCGCGCGGGCACGGGTTTGCCCCCGAGCGCCAGGGCCTTGCCGGCCACGAGCACCTCGGCGCGCTGCTTCGTCATCCCCGCGTCGAAGACCGTCTGCGGCCCGGCCTCCTCGGGGATCATCGTCCACATCGCGGCCTCGTGCAGGGGCCGGTCCTCCTCGCCGAAGGCGTAATACGCCATCGCCGTGATGACGAAATACGCCCGCCCGTCGTTCTCGAACGTATGCGTGAGCAGGCCGAGGCGCTGCGGCTTGATGATCTTCATGGAGGCGCGCTCAGATGATCTTCATGCCGGTGAGCAAGGTAATCGCCTTGGTCCCCAGCCATGTCGCCGCGCTCTCGATCTTCGTCACGTTGACCTTCGCCGAGAACGCCTTCGTCTCCGTCTTGAAAGCCCCGACCTCGATGCTCATGCCGGCCACCAATGCGAGCTTCAAGCCCGCGAACATCTCGATCTTGCCGCCGACGTTGAACTCGGTGTGGAGCCCGATCACGCCCTCGTTCTTGCTGATGAGCGTGATGTCGAGGTTCGGGCCCACCGTGATCTTCGCCTCGGGCCCGCCGAAAATGCTCTTGTCGTCGGCGGCGACCGTCACCGTCCTGTTCGCGAGGACGAGGACGTTCATGTTCGACGTGACGTTCTGCGTGTAGCTCTGCGTGACGTTCACCGTCACGTTGCCGACGACGACGTCGTTGCGATTGCCCGTCACATTGAGCGTGCGATCGCCCGTCACGTTGATCGTCTGGTTGCCGCCGATGTCGAGCGTGGCGTTCTTGTCGACGTCCACGTCGAGCGTGCCCACGTGTTGCTTGCGGAGCCCCGAGACCGTCGTCTCCTGCGTGGGCCATGTCTCCGTGACCTTCCCGGTCACGGTCTCGTCCTTCGTCGACCCGTACGTCTCCTTCACGTATCCGGTGACGCTCTCTTCCTTGTAGCCGCCGACCTGCATCGTGTAATACGTGCCGACGGACTCCGTCTGGTACGAGCCGACCTCGATGTTCTGCCACGTGCCGACGATGTGATCCGTCGATTGACACGTGTGCCAGAGACCACGCTGATCGGTCTTCAGGATCGCCTCGTGATCGTCGTTCGGCGAGCCCATGCGGAGGTACGTATTCGCATAAGGCGTCGACATCGTGATGCGCTGCTGGCCCGCCTTGTCCTCGAGCTCCCAGCGATTGCGGCCCCCCGTCTGGATGACGTTCTTCGTGTGATTGCCGCTCGTCACCGGGCTCGGCGTCAGCGCATTGGGCACGACGCCCGAGATGACGGGACGGTCGGGATCACCGCCCAGGAAGCTCACGATGACCTCGGTGCCCTTCCGCAGCGGGAAATGAAAGCCCTCGATGCCGCCGCCGTGGGGCTGCATCATGCGCACGTACGTCGACGCCTTGCCGTCCTTGCCGGTGCCCTCGTCGAAATGGAGCTTGATCTTGTACCGCCCCATGTCGTCGATCTGCGCGTATTCGCTCTCCGCCGCGCCGTCGACGACGCCATTCTCGAAGCCGTGGATGCGCGGCCACGCCGCGCGCGACTCCGGCCGGAACTGCACGTCGGCCGGGATCGCCAGGACCTCCACGAAATACACCTCGTCGTGCGAGAGGTCGACGAGCTCGCGGAAAGACGCGAGGCCCATCGCCTGGTTGCCGTGGTGCGCGACCTCGATCGCGAGATAGCGGGCATTGAACTTCGCGCGCGGGTGATCCTCGAGCTCGAACGCCTTGCCCGTGTGGAGGTGCGTGCGCGTCCCGGCCGCCTGGAACACGACCTGCCGCGCCTTGTACTCCTCGGCGCGCACCTTGGCGAGGCGCGCGCCGGCCCCCGGCGTGAAGAACCGGTCGCCATACCAGACGACCTCGGCCGAGCCCTGCTGCGACACCGTGGCCTTGCCCGAGACGTCGAGGTTCGGCTTGGTGTCGTCGTAATCCGCGAGCTTCACGGAGGCGGGCAACGAGACGTGGGCGCTGCGGAACGACCGGAACGAGGCGCGCGCGCTCCGGTCCTCGCCGGTCTGCGGGTAATACCGGATGGGCAGGCCGAGCGGCTCGTCGTCGTAAGACTCGTTGTCGCAGAGCACGAGCTTCTCGCCCCCGTCGGCGTGCTCGAAGAAATAATAAATGCCCTCGCGCTCCATCCACCGCGAGAGGAACTCGAGATCAGTCTCGCGATACTGGCAGACGTGGGCCTCTTTCTCGTAGCTGCCGAGCCGGAGCTCCAGCCCGTCGCCCGAGATACCGTGCTCCTCGAGCACCGCCTGCAGGATCTCCGGGACGCTCATGTTCGTGAAGACCCGGCTGTGCCGCGCGAGCGAGAGCTCCCAGAGCCGCGGGACCATCGTCGCGCGGAGCAGCGCCTGCCCGTCGGTCTCGTGCAAGAGCTCGATCCCCGCGAGGATCCCGGCGAAGACATACGGAGGCAGCCGGTCGTCGGCGCGGTCGATCACCATCTGCGCCTTGGCGCCGACCGCGTCGCCGAGGTCGACGCCCTCGCCGCTCTCGCTCTTCGCGACGAGGAAGACCTCGAATCGATACGGCCGCGAAATCCACTCTCGCCCGCGGAAACCCACCACACGAACGTCATCCGGCAGGCCACTCGAAGAGAACGTGATGAGATCGGTCATGGTCCGTACCCTTCAATCGAAGAGGCCCGAGGGCCAAGCCACCAAACGAAGCTCGAACGAGACGCCCGGCGGGCGCTCAGCGCGCGGGCGGAAAGCCCGACGCCGGATCGACCACGACGCGCGACGCGTCGACAGGATCCACGAGGACCGGGAGGCGGAGCCCAGGCACGAGCTCACGCGCCTTGATCGGGCCCGCGAACACGCTCGCTTGCGCCCGGAGGGGCGGCCGCCCCGGGGACGTGATGTCGAGGGTGAGCACCACCTCGCGCTCTTGCCCCTTGCGCGAGGTGCCGTCCTTCACGTCCACGACCGTGCCCTCGCCCCGAATGCCCTCCTGGAAGACGCGCTGCTGCTTCGCCTCGAACTTCCCGAAATCCTTGACGGCCCACACCAAGAACCCCAGCACGAGGAGCCCGCCCAGGATCTGCAAGAGCAGCTTCACGTCCATGAATCCCACCCGACCGCGCCGGAGAATACCGCCCCGCGCGCGCCCACACAAGCGTTCCGTGCCCCAAGGATCCGACGCTACTGGATGTCGCTCGCGTCGGGGAACTGAATGCTCGGGTCCTTGATCTCCGTCGCAGCCGCGACCTTGCCCACAAGCTCATCGATCAGCGGATCGATGCCGGTGTTGTAGAGCGGATCGTCCCACGCGCCGTCGTGGAACCAGCTCTTCAAGATCTCGAGCTTCTTCAGGGTGCTCTCCTTGTCGAAGACCGTCGGGGCCGGCGCGTCGAGCTCCTTTTTCATCAGGTAGAGCCCCATCCGGATCGCATTCGTCACCATACGTGTATGCGCCGGCTGCCGCGCCGGATCGGCCACCACGTGCCGCGTCCCTTCGAGCTGACGCGTGAGCAGGAACGGCCGCGGGCTCGCCCATTTTCCGTGCCCCGCCGCGTTGAAGTCCTCCTTGTTCCGATCCCGGTCCGGCGCCTTTGCGTTGAGCCAACCGAGCGGCGCGCGCGCCTTCGCGACCATCCCCTTCGCCATGAGGAAGCCATGATGAATCGCATAACGGTTCATCAACGTGGACAGGAAATAATCGCCGTCGATCGAAGGAATGCCGTTGCCGGCGATGAGCAGGGGCGCGTCGTACTCCCACGCGGTCCAGAACCACGATTGCTGGATCACGTCCGTCTGGAGCTCGCGGATGTCCTCGTCCTCGGGCACGTCGGCGAAATCGGGCAGCTCGATGCAGGTGCTCGCGCCCGTGCAATGCAGCGGGTTCACCCGGATGATGTCCCCCACGTGCCAGATCGGATTGCGATCGATCGCGCGGTTCCGCGCGGACTCCGTGGGCCCCGTCGTCGCGCTCGGCGGCTCGGACCCGTGCCAGACGTTCGGGTATTCGTCCGTCTTCCTGCGAAAGAGCATGTGCTGCGCGATCTGCACGCTCTTCCATTTCTCGCGATTCCAGGCGACGCCGGCGTCGTCGGCGCCGCCGTTCCAGGCGTCGGGCTCGGTCATCTCGTCGATCGCGTCGTAGAATCGCCAGAACTTCGCCTCGTCGGCCGGATCGGCGCGGTAGTCGTCGACGATCGCATACCAGGCCTCCTCCATGCCCATGATGGGCCGCTGCGCGTGCCAGGGGATCCACTCGGCCACGCTCTCGAACGGCGGCAGGCCGGCCGGCGTGTTGAAAGGGTCCTCGGACCAGCGATCGAAGGGGATGCCCACGCGGAGCTTGCGGAGGTCGATCGCGTCGAGCTCGTCCGCCACGGCCGCGGCCTTGTCGATGCTGTCGATGGGGCCGTCGAGGATCTTTAGCTTCTGCTCTTCGAGCGACGCGAGAAAGACACGGTCACGCGCTTCGCGGCGCTCGTACGAATCCATCTCGCCCTCGGGCGGCAGCTCCCCGAGGACCTCGCCGCCCGGCTGGTACGGCCGGTAGGCTGTCGCCGACACCGGCACGATCGCGTGTTTTTTCCGCAGCGCGTCGATCAGGGCCACGATGGCGTCCGTCTCCTCGGCGCCCACCTGATCCGCCTCGGCCCGGCGGCGAATCGTGGCCTCGTCATAGTCGATCGCCGCGATATCGATTCCGTCCGGGGAGTGACAACCTGCACACGCGCCCCGCACGCCCGGCTTGCGAAATGCCTTGACGCCTGCCTCGATCAAGGCATCGAGCGCGGGATCGGTTGGCGGATTTCCGGCGCCCGCGCCGCTCTCGGAGGAGCCACCTCCGCCGCAGGCGAGGAGCGAAGACACGACGAGGAGCCATCCCGCGCAAGCAAAGGTACGCATGGAGGCATGTTCCTGAACCTTTGAGCTCGAATCAAGTCCGAAACAGCGCTCAGACCAGCAGAACCCCCACCCCCGTCGCAATCGCGCCGACGCAAAGCACCACGTCACACGCCCGGCGGTGATTCACGGGTCGGATGATGGTGAGCAGCATCGAGAGCACGACCATCGGCGCGCCCACGAGCGTCGTCTTCCACCCGTTCGACGCCGCGATCATGATCCCCACGAACGCGACGAGGAACACGCCGCCGAAAGGCGTGAGGGGGTTTCCTTCGTCCGCGGACGCAATCCGAGAGACCGCCGCACCCGAGGCGACGAAGGCGAGCACGAAGGCGCCGCCGCCTTGCCACGCCCACCCCGAGCCCGCGCCGCCGGCGAGCGCGATCACCACGAACACCATTCCTGCGAAGAGCGCGGCAGACGATTCGAGGATCAGCATCACCGCGTACATGGCGAGCGCCCCTTCCCCTCGCACCTCCACGTCCCTGGCAGCCCGCTCCCGCTCGGCTCTCCCCGCGAGGCTGTCCGAAACACCCGTGGGGCGCAGGAGCGCCTGTTCTTCCGGGGTGGGCATGGCGACCGCGAGCGCCTCCGCGAACGAAGGGCTGCCGAGACCCACCAGGGTGGCGAGGAGCATGAGCGCGCCAAGCGCAGCCGTGGGCGTGGCGAAATCCGACGCCGGGCTCTTCAGAGAAAAGCCCACGCCGCCGAGCACGAGAGCCGCGGTGATGAAGCCGAGGGAGCGATAGACGGCGCCTCGGTCCATGGGCTCCTTGGCCCGATACGCCGCGGCGACGCGGCGGAGGTCGGGCGGGACGAAGGTGAGGAGGAGCGCAGCGCCGGCGAGGAGCCAAGGCGCGGGTTTCGCGCTCAGCGTGGAAAGCGCGACGAGGATGGGCGCGAGATGACGGGCGTACGCATAAGCGGATCGGCTCATGTTCGGGCCTGGTCCTCGTGGGACTTGCGCTCGTCCCGGCAAAGAGGAAGGTGGTGGATCCGCATGGACGATACCTGGGAGCGCGTCGGCGCGCACCGCCATCGTTTCGAGGCGCCCGATCTGCTCCACACCCGCGCCGTGGGCCCGATCTCCCGCGACGAGTTCGCGACGGCGCTCGACGTGATCGAGCGCCACGCCGAGCGGGGCCCGATCTTCTGGCTCGTCGACCTCACGCACCTCGACGGCATCACGCCGGAGGCCCGGCGCCTCCTCTCGGAGCGAGACGCCCGCGCGCACCTGCGCGGGATCGTCCTCATCGGCGGCGGCTTCCCGCAGCGCGTCCTCGCCACGCTGGCCCTCAAGGCCGTGCGCCTGTTCTGGCGCCACGAGACCCACGTCCCGTTCGCCTTCCTCGCGGACGAGCGCGAGGCGCTCGCGTGGATCGACGCAGAACGACGCGCGCGCGGAGGCCCGCGCGTGAATCTACGCGACAAGAGATCGAACGATTGAGGGAATTCAGGCGGAGCGGTGGACGGTCATGAGCAGCGCTGTCCCGTCCGGCGTCTCCACGATCCCCACATCACGAAAACCCGCCTTTCGATAACAAGCCACGGCGCGCGCATTCGTCGGGTCGGGATCGGTCTGCACCTTGGTGACGCGGGGATCGGCGAAGAGAAAATCGAGAAACGCACGAATCATCCGGGTGCCGAGGCCTTTGCCGATTCGATCGGGGTCGCCGATGGATTGGTCGATGCCAAGCGCGCACGGGTCGGTCTCGGTGAGCCACCAGCCGTCGGCCTGGGTCGCCATGACCCGATACGCCTGGATGAAGGCGAACGGCTGGCCGTCCTCGCACGCGAGGTACGGGAGGAGGCCGGCCGAGGCATCGAGCGGCAAGGTGCCCGCGTCGGCGAGGCACGGGCGGTACTCGTCGCGCAGCTCGTCGAGGGTCGGCGTGGGCTGCCACCATGCGGCGACGTGGGGCCGCGCGAGCCAGGTGTGCAGCATGGGGAAGTCGGCCTCGGTGAGGGGGCGGAAGGTGAGGGGCGCGGACATGGGGCGAGTCTACCCTGGCTCGGCCTGGACGTCCGTGCTGGGGGTGTGGCTCGGGAGTGGGCCGCGGACGAGGTGTCGTGTAGAACTCGGTCCGCGAGGACGGCCACCGCCATGATCGAACGCGTCTCCTTCACCAACTTCAAGTCCCTGCGCAAAGCGGAGATCGCGCTCGGGCGGTTCATGGTGATCGTCGGGCCGAACGGCTCCGGGAAGACGAGCATCCTGGATGGGCTCCACTACCTCGCGCAGATCACACGGTCGTCGCTGCCAATGGTGATGAACGGTGCCTTCGGCCCCCTGAACCTGATGAGCCGCAACACGACGGGACCGATGGCGATGATGCTCTCCGGCCGTTTTCAGGGCGTCATCGCAGGGGTCGAAATCGTCGTCGTGCGCGGCGGAGAGCCGTCCGACACGGGCTTCGTACCCGATTGGGAGGCAACGGTCGTCGAACGATGGGGGAAAACGAGGCACTCGCAGAGCTTCATCGACCGCATGGGCGACATCGAGAATCCCCTCGATCCGACGACGGATCTGGCCGATCTGCTGGCGCTCGGATATACACTCGGCTCCACACGGAAGCTGCGGCAGGATGTGGAGAAGCTCGCGGCCGCTTCCTACAGCGACGAGGAGGTGCCGCGCTTGGGTGTCGATGGGGAGGGCCTCGCCACCATCCTGGCGGATCTCGCCGGACGTTCTCCAGAAACCCTCCAGTCGATCCAGGACGCTGCACGCCAGGTCATCCCGACGCTGGAGCGTATTCGTACGCGAAGGGCGAAGGTAACTCGGCGCGTGGAGCAGGAGATTCGCATCGACGATAGCCCCATGATGCACGCGGTGGAGCGTCACTACTGGGGCCAGCAACTCGTCCTTGACTTCAAGGGCGCGCCCGACGTCCCCGCGCCCCTCGCCAGCGAGGGAACCTTGCTCGTCATCGGCCTCTTGACCGCCCTCTGGACGGAGCCGCGCCCCCGTCTCCTCCTGCTCGACGACATCGACAAGGCCCTGCACCCGCGCGCCCAAGGCGAGCTCGTCGCCCAGCTCCGCAAGGTGCTCGCGATGGATCCCGAGCTTCAGATCCTCGCCACCAGCCACTCCCCCTACCTGCTCGACCATTTCGAGCCCGAGGAGGTCCTCGTCACGGCCCTCCGGCCCGACGGCTCGACGGCCTGCGCGCCGCTGACGGAGCACCCGGATTTCGAGCGGTGGAAGAGCACGACCCGCACCGGGGAGTTGTGGAGTTTCGTCGGAGAGGACTGGGTGACGAAGCAGGCGAACGACGCGACGGATCGGCCATGAACGCAAGCCCCCACCTCCTCGGGCTGGTCGTCGAGGGGCCGTCGGATGCGCGGACCGTTCCGGAGATCGTCGATCGGGTTCTCGTCCACGGACTCCCCGCGCAGGCGGAGGATCTGGACGGCCTACGCGCCTTCCGCGGGCTCGACGCCGGGACACCGTTCCTCGCGTGGAAGGATGTGGATCGCGCGTCGAGGCCACACAGGGTGCCGCGAAGGCATGGTCATTTCGGCGCAGAGCCCGCCATCGAGGACGCGCGGACGGCGGTGCTCGCGCTTCGGTGTTTCGTCGCCGAGGACCCGCAACCGGCAGCCGTGCTGCTCGTGCGCGACAGCGATGGCAAGCCCGCGGAGCGCATGCGAGGCCTGGAGCAAGCTCGGAAGGACGGCGATTGGCCTTTCGAAGTGGTCCTCGGCGTGGCCCACACGATGCGAGAATGCTGGGTGATCGCCGCCTTCAAGGCGCAGAACAAGGAAGAGCAGCAGGCGCTCGCGAAGCTGCGGAAAGAGCTCGGATTCGATCCCACCCTTCGATCGGCCGAGCTCGATGCGACGAACGACACGGCCAAGAAGAGCCCCAAGCGTGTCCTTTCGTGCCTCACGGACGACGCAGAACGCGAGGCCTCGGGCTTCCAGGACACGGACATCGAGCACCTCCGGAAGGTGGGGGCCGGAAATGGCCTCGCGGCGTTCCTCGACGAGCTCGGGCAAAGACTCGTCCCGAGGGTTGCCGCTCGGTCGTGAGGCTTCCCCCCACGTTTACCTTGACATCCCCCCCGCACCAGGTGTCCCCTTCCCCCGTATGCGCCACCTCAATCTAGGGGACCTTCTCCTCGTCCTCCGCAACCTCTCGACGGAGCGCAAGGACGACCTCCTGCTCTCCGGCACCGGAATCGTCTACGCGAAGATGCTCGCCAAGCAGCAGGCCCAGATCGAGGCGCTGCCCGAGGCCATGCGCGGCGGCCGTCCCCTCGCGCAGCAGCTCGGCGACAAAGACGATGAGCACGACGGGTATGGCGAGGCGATTTATTACCTCACCGAGGCCCTCCTGCGCCTGCCCACGGCCCCCGCGGCCCTGAAAGAAGCGGCGCAAGGGGTCCGTGACGCCTTCGTGCCGAGGCTCTCCACGCTCCGCGCCTCGTACGCAGACGAGGCCGCCGCCGCCTCCCGCAAACGCCACGCGCTCGATACCCGCAATGCCGAGCTGCAATCGATCCGCGTCCCCTTCCCCGTCGGCGCGACCTTGTACGATTGGGCCAGCTCGTTCGTCGAGGCCGGCGAGGGCCTCGACAAGCTCCTGCACAACCGCTCCCTCGTCGGCAACGATGGCCTGAGCGCGCCCGCCATCAAGGTGCGCGCGGTGACGCTCGGCTTGTTGTCGCGGTTCCGCGCCGCGCTCGTCGACGAGATCGAGGCGGAGCCGGCCCTGCCGAGGGACCTGGAGGCGCGTGTCTTTGGCTACCTCGACGATCTGCAAGCGATGCGCGAGCAAGCTGCCGCCGCGCGGGCGAAAAAGCCGGAGCCCGCCGCCGGCGAAGGCTGAGGCTCCGCCGAGGTCGAGACCTCCGCCGAGGCCCACGGGCGAAGGTCCACCAAGATCGGGACCTTCGTGAAGGCTCGCGCGTGAGGCTCCGCCGAGGTCGGGACCTCGGGCGAGGCTCGGGCGCGAGGCTCCGCCGAGGTCGGGAACTCGGGCGACGTCCGGGCGCGAGGCTACGCCGAGATCGGGACCTCGGACGAGGGTGGTCGCGGAGCCGCTTGCCTATCCCGCGCAGCGTCGGCATCCTCTCGCCGTGCAGCCTGGAGACGTGGTCGGCGGTCGTTTCGTCCTCGAGCGTATCGCCGGCACGGGGGGCATGGGCTCGGTGTTCCGCGGCCACGACCGCGCCACGCGCGCGCCCGTGGCCATCAAGGTCCTCGCCCAGCACGACGCCGAGGCCATCCGCCGCTTCGATCACGAGGCCAAGATCCTCGCCGAGCTCGGCCATCCCCATATCGTGCGTTACGTCGCGCACGGGGCCGACCCCGCGGGCGCGCCTTGGCTCGTCATGGAATGGCTGGAAGGCAGGAGCCTCGCGTCACGCCTCGTCGAAGGGCACCTCACGCAGGCTGAGGCCGTGGGCCTCGGGATCCGCGTCGCCTCGGCCCTCGCCGCGGCCCACGCGCGCGGGATCGTCCATCGCGACGTCAAGCCGAGCAACGTCTTCCTCGTCGGGGGTGTGCCCGAGGCCGCCAAGGTCCTCGATTTTGGCCTCGCCCAGGCCGCCTCGAACGGCGCGCGGCTGACCCGCACCGGCAGCGTTCTTGGCACACCTGGATACATGGCGCCCGAACAGGCCCAGGGCTTGCGGGGACGTGTCCATGCACGCGCCGACGTGTTTTCCCTCGGCGCGCTGCTCTTCGAATGCTTGACGGGCAAACCCGCGTTCGAGGGCGAAGGCGTCATGGCCATCCTCGCGCGGCTCCTGCTCGAAGACGCGCCGCGCGTCCGATCGATCCAGCCGGAGATTCCGCGGGCGCTCGACACGCTCGTCGCGCGGATGCTCTCGCGCGTGGCCGAGGCGAGGCCCGCCGACGGGGCCGAGGTGCTGCGCGCCCTCGAAGGCATCGACGCCGTTGGAGGTGAAAGGATCTCCGTCGTGCCGGCCTTGCCCGAGGGGATCAGCGATCGCGAGCATCGCCTCGTCTGCGCGATCGTCGCCGCGCCCGCCGTGGAGGCCGCGATCCGGCCGTCGAGCCCGACCTTGCGCACGCAGCTCCCTCGTTCGTCCTGGGACGACGTGCGGGTCATCGCGCGGCGGCACGGCGCCTCGCCCGCGGAGCTCGCTTCGGGCACGCTCTTGCTCTCGCTCGACGGGTCCGCGGACGGGCCGGTGCGCGCGGCGCGCTGCGCCTTGGAGATCGCCGATCTCCTGCTGGGGTTCCGGGTCGCGCTCGTGACGGGCCGCTCCGATGCGAGGCGGGATTTGCCGGCCCCCGAGGTGGTCGAGCGCGCGCTCGATCTGCTGAAGCGCGCGAGCCGCGCGCCCGCGTTCGGGGTGCGGATCGACGATCGGACGCAGGCCCTCTTGCCCGCGCGGTTCGAGATCGAAGGCCCCGCCGACGACGGGCGTCTTCGTCGCGAGCGGGACGATCTCGGCAAGCCGTGCCCGCTGCTCGGGCAGCCCTGCGTGTTCACGGGCCGCAAGGGCGAGCTCGCGGTGGTGCTCGATCTGCTCGAAGAAGGGCTCGACGAGCCACGCGCGTCGGCCGCGCTCGTGGTCGCGCCGGCGGGGCTCGGCAAGACACGCCTCGCGCAGGAGGTGGTGCGCGCGCTCCAGGCGAGCCGCCCGGACCTCGTGGTCGGCTTCGCGCGACCCGGCAGCAGCAGCGCCGAGTTCGGGATGATCGAGCCGGCGATCCGGGCCCTCGCGACCTCGCCCGACGCGGGCGCCGCCGTCCGCTTCGAGGATCGGGCGATCGACGTCCTCCGGGCGCGCGCGGAGGCGGGGCCGCTCTTGCTCGTGCTCGACGAAGTGCAGTGGGCGGACGCGGCCTCGCTCGCGCTCGTGGATCAGGCGCTCGGCGAGCTCTCGGACCGGCCCATTGGCGTGCTCGCGCTCGCGCGGCCCGAGGTGCGGGACCGCGCGCCGGGGCTCTTCGCGCGCCGGAGCGTGCAGGAGATCCGCCTGGGGACGCTCTCGCAGCGGGCCGCGCGCGAGTTCTTGCGGCGCGCGCTCGGGCCCGACATGGACGACGAAGCCCTCGCGGCGCTCGCGCAGCGGTCCGAGGGCCATCCGCTCTTTTTGCAGGAGCTCGCGCGTGGCGCGGAGGGCGTGACGCCGGAGGCGCTGCTCGCCGTGCACGGGCCCGCGATCGCCGAGCTCGTCCCTGCCGCGCGGCGCTTGCTCCGCGCGGCGGCCTTCGTCGGCGTCACGTTCTGGGAGGGCGCGGTCGTCACGCTGCTCGGCGGCGATACGGACGTCACGCAGGTGCGCTCGATGCTCTGCGATCTCGCGAAGCGGGAGATCATCACGAAGCGGCGGACGAGCAGCGCCCCGAACGACACGGAGTACGCGTTCAGCCAGCCCATGCTGCGCGAGGCGTTCCTGGCGACGTCGACGGAGGCGGATCTCCGGCGAGGTCAAGCGCTCGCCGAGCGCTGGCTCGCGGGCTCGGGCGTGCGCCCCACGGCGCACGCGGGCAGCGAGGGAGACGCCGCGCTCGCCCTCGCGCGGAAGCAAGGCGGCGCGCGTTCATGAACCGCGGCGAGGTCGTCGCCGGCCGCTTCGTGATCGAGCGTCGCGCCGGCGCAGGCGGCATGGGCGCGGTCTACCGCGCGCACGACCGCGCGACGGGCCTGCCGGTCGCGCTCAAGGTCATCCACCAGCCCGCCGCGGACGCGACACGCCGCTTCGACATCGAGGCCCGCGCGCTCGCCGAGCTCTCGCATCCGCACGTCGTCCGGTACGTGACGCACGGGCTCTCCGAGGCGGGGTTTCCCTACCTCGTGATGGAGTGGCTGGAAGGCGAGGACCTCGCCGCGCGGCTCGCGCGCGGGCCGCTCACGCTGGCGGAGAGCCTGCTCGTCGCGCGCCGCGTGGCCGCGGGCCTCGGCGCGGCGCACGCGCGGGGCATCGTGCATCGGGACGTCAAGCCGACGAACCTCGTGCTCGAAGGCCGCGCGATCGAGGGCGTGAAGCTCGTGGATTTTGGCCTCGCGCAGCTCGGCCACACGTCGCGCAAGCTCACGCGCTCAGGCATGATCCTGGGGACGCCGGGGTACATGGCCCCCGAGCAGGCGAGCGGCGACGGCACGCCGATCGACGCGCGCGCGGACGTCTTCTCGCTCGGCGCCGTGCTCTACGAGTGCCTCACGGGCCGCCCGCCCTTCCAGGCCGAGAACCTCATGGGCCTCTTCGCCAAGCTCCTGCTCGAAGAGGCCCCGCGCCTCGCCGAAGCGCGGCCCGATCTGCCCCCGCGGCTCGACGCGCTGATGGCGCGGCTGCTCGCGAAACAGCCCGCGTCACGCCCGGCGAACGGCCCGGCCCTCGAAGCCGAGCTCGCCGCGATCGAGGCGCTCGGCACCGAGGAGACGGGCGAGGTCCCGACGATCGCAGACGAGCCCGCGGCGATGGGCCTGACCGACGTGGAGGCGCGGTTCGTCTCGATCCTGGCCCTCCACCGCGACCCCGTGAGCGGCGCGCTCGACGCGCAGGTCTCGACGCAACGCTCGCACGCCGATGTCGTGGCGGCGGTGCGGTACGAGGTCGCGCCGCTCGGCGCGCGTGTCGACGAGCTGCGCAACGGCGCGCTCGTGGTCACGCTGCTCGGCGCCGGAGAGCCCATGGATCGCGCCGCGCGCGCGGCCCGCGCGGCCTTGCGGCTCCGCGCGATCCTCCCCGACGCGGCGATCGCGCTCGCGACGGGACGCGCCGAGGCCTCCGCGCGCCTGCCCGTCGGCGAGGTCGTCGATCGGGTCGCGAGGCAACTCGAACGGGAGACGGGGGAGGTCCTCGGCATCCGCATCGACGACGTCACGCGCGCCCTGCTCGACGCGCGCTTCGACGTCACGAGCTTGCCCGAGGGCCACCGCCTCGTCGCGGAGCGCGCCTCCGGCGAGGCCGCGCGCACGCTGCTCGGCAGGCCGAGCCCCTTCGTCGGCCGCGACCGCGAGCTGCGCATGGTGCGTGATCTCGTCGACGCGGCGATCGAGGAAGAGAGCCCCTCGGCCGTGCTCCTCGTCGGCGCGGCGGGCGCCGGCAAATCACGCCTGCTCGCGGAGCTCGTCACGCGTCTCCGACAGGATCGCCCGGACGTGCTCGTGGCCCGCGGGCACGGCGATCTGCTCGGCCAGGGCTCTCCCTATTCGCTCCTCGGCTCCACGCTGCTCGGCGCGCTCTCGGGGGCGCCCTTCGAGGGCCGCGCGCGGCTCGCCGCGTTCGTCGGAAGATACCTCCCCGCCGCGGACGCCGAGCGTGTCACCGAGCTCGTCGCCGAGCTCATCGGCCTCCCTTTGTCCGACGAGGCGAGCCCGCGCCTGCGCGCCGCGCGCCAGAGCCCGGCGCTCATGAAGGATCACGTGCGCGGGGCCGTCGTGGATCTGCTCGCCGCGATGACACGCAAGCACCCCGTCGTCCTCGCGCTCGAAGACGTGCAATGGGGGGACGCCGTCTCGCTGCGCCTGCTCGACGCGGCCATGCGCGAGCTCGGCCCTCGCCCCTTCCTCGTCCTCGCCGCCGCGCGCCCCGAGGCCCTCACGTCGTTTCCGCGCCTCTTCGGAGATCGCGCGCACGAGGTGCGGCTCGCGGAGCTGCCGCGCAAGGCGAGCGCCCGCCTCACCCGCCACGCCCTCGGCGAGGAGACACCTTCCGCGCTCGTCGACACGCTCGTCGAGCGCGCCGCGGGCAATCCCTTTTATCTGGAAGAGCTCGTGCGCGCCGTCGCCGAGGGGCGCGGCGGCGTCTTGCCCGAGACCGTGCTCGGCATGATCGAGGCGCGCCTCGACGCGCTCGATCCACCGGCGCGGCGAGTCCTCCGGGCGGCGAGCGTCTTCGGCGAAACCTTCTTTCATGGCGGCATTCCGGCCCTGCTCGGCGACGACGCGCCGAACGACGAAGACCTCGCGGCCGTGCTCGCCTCGCTCGTCGAGCGCGAGATCCTCGTCGCGCGGCGGGACAGCCGTCTCGCCGGCGAGGAGGCGCTCGCGTTCCGGCACATGCTCCTGCGCGAGGGCGCGTATGCGATGCTCACCGATCGGGATCGCGCCCTCGGCCACCGGCTCGCCGGCGACTGGCTCGAAGCCCACGGCGAATGGGACCCGAAGATCCTCGCCGAGCATTTCGAGCGCGGCGGCGACGGGGCGCGGGCGATCCCCCATTACGAGCGCGCCGCGCAGCATGCGCTCGGGGCGGGCGACGACGAAGCCGCGCTCGCCCTCGCCGAGCGTGGCCTCGCCCTCGGCGCCGCGGGCGACCGGGCGGCCGCGCTCCGGGCGACCCAGACCGACGCCTGGGCCTGGAACGGGGATTGGGCCCGGGCCTTCGCCTCGGCCGAGGCCACGCTCGCCCTCGCCACGCCGGGCACGACGAGCCATTTGCGCGCGCTCGGCAGCGCCATCACGAGCCCCCTGCTCGCGAACCAACCCGAGGCCCGCGCCGCGTTCGTCCGCGACCTCGCCCGCGTGAACCCCGAGCGCGCCGCGATCCCCGCGTTCGCCTGGGCCTACAGCGTGGCGATCATGCCCTACCTGGTCGGGGCCCAGCGCGAGCTCGCCGAGGCGCACCTCGCGCGCCTCGAAGAGATCACGACCCCCTTCCTCGACCACGAGCCCTCGGTGGCCGGCTGGGTGAAAATGACCCGCGCGTTCTGGCTGCGCTACGTCCCCCGCGACTTCGCGGCCGCGCTCGCCCTCGACCGCGAGGCCCTCGCCCATTTCGAGGCCGCGGGCGATCGGCGGTATGGCCCTTATGTGCAGATGCACGTCGGCCTCGATTGCTGCTACCTCGGCGCCTTCGAGCAGGCCGAGGCCGCCCTCACGCGCGCCATGCAAGGCGCCGAGCCGGGCAGCATGATGGCGCTCGCGTCGCGCACGTACCTCGGCCGTGTCCTCGTGCTCCGGGGCCGCCCGGCCGACGCGCTCGAGCCCTGCACGGACATCTACCGGGAGGCCGAGGCGCGCGGCGAACGCACTGTCGCCCTCAACGCGTCGCTGCTGCTCGCGGAGGCGGCGCTCGCCGCGGGCTTCCTCGCGGCGGCTCGGTCCCGCGCGCTCGCCCTGCAGCCGCTCGTGCAAAACCTACCCTTCGCGCGCGCGTCGCTCGCGGGCATCTTGGCCGCCCTCGCGCTCGCCGAAGGCCACCCGGCCGAGGCCCTCGCGCTCGCCGAGCCGGCGATCACCGAGAGCGAGCGGCGCGGCATGTACCATTTTGGTCACGAGCACCTCGTCCTCACGCGCGTGGATGCGCTCCGCGCCCTCGGCCGGGCCGAGGAGGCGCGCGCGGCCCTCCTCGCGGCGCGCTCCGATCTTTTCGCGCGGGCGACCCGAATCCCGGATCCGCTCCTTCGCCAAACCTTCCTCGAACGCATTCCGACCCACGTGGCCCTCCTCGCTCGCGCCGAGGAATGGCTTTCGCATCCCCCCGCTGCGCCCGCTTCGACGCTGGTGTCCTGAGCAAACGGCGCATCACGCCCGGCGCTCGGGCGCCCGCCCGCGGGCGCTGGAGGGTTTCGCGAATGGACGGATCGCCTGTCAGGAAGGACGCGCCCGAAGACCTCGCGCCCCGCTCCTCCACGCGCCTCATCGACGAGGGCGCGGCGCTCCGCGCGAGCCTGCTCCAGGAGCTCCCGGAAATCCCGGCGCGTTACCTCTACGACGACACCGGGAGCGAGCTCTTCGAGCGCATCACCGGGCTCTCCGTGTATTACCAGACCCGCACGGAGATCTCGATCCTGGAGCGCGCCGCCGCCGATATCGTCGCGCACGCTCGGCCGCGTCATCTCGTCGAGCTCGGCAGCGGCGCGGGCCGGAAAATCCGGATCCTGCTCGATGCCCTGCGGGCGGACGGTCCTTCCGTCACCTGCACCATGCTCGACATCAACGAGCTCTTCTTGCTCCAGTCGATCGATCGGCTCTCCGCCGATTACCCGGAGTTCGTGTTCCGCGGCGTCGTCGGCAATTTCATGACCGACCTCGGGCGCCTCGGCCCCGCGGGCGGGCGGCTCGTCGTGTTTTTCGCCGGCACCGTGGGCAACCTGCACCCGGACGAGCGCCGCTCGTTCCTCGGCGACCTCGCGCAGCGCATGGATGACGCGGACGCGCTGCTGCTCGGCGTGGATCTCGTCAAGGATCCGGCCCGGCTCGAAGCCGCGTACGACGACCCCGAGGGCGTCACGGCGGCCTTCAACCTGAACGTGCTCTCCGTCCTCAACCGGCGGTTCGCGGGGAATTTCGATACGTCGGCCTTCCGGCACCGCGCGTTCTACGATCGGAAAAACGCCTGGATCGAAATGCGCCTCGTCGCGACGCGCAAGAACGAGGTCTGCCTCGACGCGCTCGGCCTCCGGCTCGCCTTCGACAAGGGCGCCGAGATCCGTACCGAGCTCTCCTGCAAATTCACGCGCGCCTCGCTCGAGGCTTCTGCCGGCGAGGCCGGTCTCACGATCGACCGCTGGTACACCGACCCGGCCGACCTCTTCGCCCTCGCCCTCGTCCGGAGGCGTCGTTCGTGACCCTGCCCCTCGAATCGTTCTGGAAAGAAAAACTCGACACGACCTACCAGCGCACGGACCTCCTGTTCGGCCTGCTCCCTCGGGGGGCCCTGCTCGAACGGCCAATCGGCCTGCGCCACCCCTTCCTGTTCTACCTCGGCCACCTGCCGGCGTTCGCCTGGAACCAGATAGGCCGGGGCGTGCTCGGG
The DNA here is from genome assembly GCF_005144585.1 of Polyangium fumosum. Taxonomy (GTDB): domain Bacteria; phylum Myxococcota_A; class Polyangia; order Polyangiales; family Polyangiaceae; genus Polyangium; species Polyangium fumosum. Next base: position 66,798 of record NZ_SSMQ01000050.1, read on the forward strand.
GCGGGGCGCCTCGACGAGGCGTTCGACGTCCTCTTCGAACGGGGCATCGATCCCAAGGACGAGCCGAGCGCGTGCCGGGCGAGCCTCTCGAAGTGGCCCCCCGTCTCTGCCGTGCTCGCCTATCGCGACGAGGCGCGCCGCGCCGTCCGCGCGCGGATCGGTGAGGTCCTCGGCCGCGCGGACGACCCGCTCTGCACGAACGAGCGCATCCTGCACCTCGTCGTCGAGCACGAGCTCATGCACCAGGAGACGCTGCTCTACATGTTCGCGGAGTGCCGCCCGGGCCTGATCCCGCGCCCCGCGCACATGGCTCCGCCCGCATCCGGCGAAGACCGCGCCGCCGAGCGTGTCCGCATCCCCGCGGGCGACGCCGTCGTCGGGGCCGCCTGGGACGAGATCCCGTTCGGCTGGGACAACGAGTTTGGCAGGGCCTACGTCTCCGTCGGCGCCTTCTCCCTGGATTCTCTGCCCGTGCGAAACCTCGATTGGCTCGTGTTCCTCCGCGCGAACGGTGATCCCCCGTCGCTCCTGCCCCGCTCATGGATTCCTAGAGGCGCTCGCCTGTTCGTCAAGACGGTGTTCGGACCCGTGCCCTTCGAGGTCGCGAGAGGGTGGCCCGTCCAGGTCTCGGGCGAGCAGGCGCGGGCCTATTGCGCGCACCACGGCGGCCGGCTGCCCACGGAAGCCGAGCTCTGCCGCGCCGCCTACACGACGCCGGACGGCGCCCGCAGGCCTTATCCCTGGGGCGACGCCGCGCCTGCGCCTTGCCACGGCAATTTCGATTTCGCCCGGTTTTTCCCCTCACCCACGGGCGCGCATCCGGCCGGGGCGAATGCGTGGGGTGTGGAGGAGCTCATCGGCAATGGCTGGGAATGGACGAGCACGCCTTTCTCACCCTTGCCCGGGTTCGTCCCGTACGCCCGGACGTATCCCGGCTATTCCGCGGATTTCTTCGACGCCGAGCATGACGTCGTGTTCGGCGCCTCGTGGGCCACCGACAAAAAGCTCCTCCGCCCGAGCTTCCGCAACTGGTACCGACGGACGTATCCGTACGCGTTCACGAGTTTTCGTGTCGCGTGGGACGAATGAGCTATCGCGCGCTCTCCCGGATCTGCGCGAGCCGCCCCATCGCCCCCGAGAGCGCGGGATACAGCCCCACGTACACCTCGCGGTAAAGCCGCTCGTACACCGCTCGCCGCTCCCCGGGGACGAAGACCTCGCCGCGCGACGTCATCGCCGCGGCCGCCTCCTCGATTCCTGCAAACGCCCCCACCCCCGCCGCCGCCAGGATCCCCGCGCCGAGCGACGTCGCCTCGCTCGTCCCTGCCCGCACGATGGGTTTGTCGAGGACATCCGCCAGGATCTGGCACCAGAGCGCGCTGCGCGAGCCTCCGCCCATCACGCGGAGCTCCGTGATCGGCCCTGACGCCCGCTCCACGCCGTCCGTGTGCAATCGCTGTTCGAGCGCGATGCCTTCGAGGATCGCCCGATAGAGGTGCGCCGGCCCTTGCCCGCCGGAGAACCCGAGCAGGAGGCCCGTGGCCGCGTCGTCCCAGTAGGGATTCATGACGCCGTGGAAATACGGCACGAGCACGAGCCCGTCCGCGCCCGGCGGGAGGCCCTCCGCTTCCCGTTCGAGCGCGGCCAGCGTCGACGACGCCGCATCCGCGTCCGCGCCGAGCAAACGCGCGAGCCACGTGAGCGTGAACGTCCCGCCTTTCAGGTCGGTCTCGTACAAGAACGCGCCCGGCGTCGCCGCCATCATCGTCCGAAAGGCCCGATCCGTGCGGTACTCCCGCGAAATGACCCCCGACACGATGGCCGTGCCGAGGTTCAGATACATCACGCCCGGCCCGACGATGCCCGCGCCGAGCGCCGCCGCTTGCCCATCCCCGGCGCCCGCGAAGACCGGGATCCCCGCCTCGATCCCCAGGTCCGCGGCGACCGCGCCGCTCACCTCGCCGATCCGCTCGCCCGGCTCGGCCAGCGCGGGCACCTCCGATGCGGACAAACCTGCCCATGCGAGGATATCCGCGGAAAAACCACGCGCCGCCATGTCCACGAGGCCCGTGGGATCCGCGCTCGCCACGGACGTGACCAGCCGGCCCGTGAGCCGGTGGGCGAGAAAGGCGTGCACATCGAGCATCCGCACGGGACGCGAGGCGAGGTGCGGCGCGATCCGGTTGCGCAGGTGGAGCAGCTTGTAGAGCGAGGGCGTGGTGCAGGGGAATTTGCCCGAGATCTCGTGCAAGCGCGCCTCCCCCACCTTCGCCGCGAGCGCCGCGACCTCCGCCCGGCAGCGCGCGTCCATCCACACGAGCGCGGGATGCAACGGCTCGCCGCGCTCGTCTGTCAGGACGAACGTCTCCCGCTGGTGCGTGATCGTGATCGCCCGGATCCGCTGCGCGCCCCGGTCGCCGAGCGCCTGGGCCGCTTCGCGTGTCGCAAGGGCGAGGGCCTCCCACCAGGTCCGCGCGTCTTGCTCCCACGCGTCCGGCGCCGGGTTCGAGAGCGGGATCGGCGCGCGGCCCTCCGCGACGGCGCGGCCCTCGCGGTCCCACGCGATGGCCTTGCACGCTGTCGTGCTGCAATCGATCCCCAGGAAAAGCGCGTCGTCCCCCGCCGCCATCGTCATGCCCCGAAAAACGAATCGAACGGCATCTCCACCGGCGCGTCTTCGAGCGCGATGGCGATCAGCTTTCGCAGGAGCGGCAATTCCCCGGGGCCGAGCTCGCCCCGGGCCTCGTACGCGGGCAAGGCCCGGCGCATCACGTCGAGGATCTCCAGGCATTCGAGCGTCGCGCCCTCCATCCGCGCGACAGCCTCGCGCGCGCCGATCCCGAGCCCGAGCAGCCGGCCAAACCGACCCGTGCGGCCGCCGTTCATCGTGACGTCGAGATCCCCCACGCCGGGGAGCCCCGTGGCCGTCATCGGATCACCGCCCAGCATCGTGATGATCCGCATCATCTCGCGAATGGCCTGCGCGAACACGGCGCTCTCCCAGTTATGCATCGCCACGCTCCCGGGCGCGCCGCCGTTCTTCTCGTGCAGGCCCGCGCCGAGCGCGACGCCCATCGCGTATGCATTCTTGAGCGCCGCGCACACCTCCGCGCCGATCACGTCTGCGCACGGGAAAACGTGATAATACGGTCCGCGCAGTGCGCTCCCGAGCTTGTCGAGCGCCTCGCCGTCCCTCCCCGTCACCACGACGGACGTCGGCACGCGCCGCGCGAGCTCCCCCGCGATGCACGGCCCCGCGACGGCCGCCGGCGACACGCTCGCCCGCACCTCCTCGGGCAAACCACGGCGCACCACGTCGGGGAGCACCAGGAGCCGGCCGGCCTCGCCGTCGAGCTCGAGCCCCTTCGTGATCATCACGAGCGGCACGCCGGGCCGCGCGTGGGTCGTGATCGTCTCCGTGGCCCAACGAATGCCCGCCGAGCTCACGCCAAACGCGAGGATGTCCGCGCCGCGGACGGCCTCTTCGAGCTCGGCCGCGAAAAACGGACGGATCGAAGCGGGAAGATCGAGCTTCAGCGTCGGGTGAAACGCGCGGACACGCAGGCTCTCGATGATCGCGGCGTCGAGGTGCGTGCCGACGAGGCGCACGTCGTGCCCGCGATCGACGAGCGGCACGCAAAACGCGCTGCCCATCATGCCGGCGCCGAGGACGGTGATGACGGCCATGGTGGCGGCGGAGGGTACCCAGAACCGTCGCGTTTGCAAGGAGTTGCCCGGGGGGATTGCCTGCGGCAGGCCCCTCGGTATCATCGCGGCCGAACCAAGGCGCGGAGGTCTTCGTGAGCGGAGAGGACGAGGGCAGCAGCGGCAAGAAGATGGGGGGATTCGCGGCCGTGATCGCGGCAATCGGCATGTTCGTCGCGCGGGCCGGCGATGATTGCGCGAGGGTCGGCGCGAAAGGCGCGATGCTCGGCGACGACGCTGCGCGAGGGCTCGGCCGCGCGGGCTCGCTCGCCGATGACGGCCTTCGCGGCGGCGGAAAGCTCGGCTCGCTCGCCGATGACGGCATGCGCGCGGGCGCGAAAGGGCCGCTGCCCCCCATGCACGGCCCCGAGGGCGGCGGCCTCGTCGAAGAGGCGATGAGCGCAGGCGCCAAGGCCGAAAGCCACGCGGGCGACCTCGCGGAGATCGGCGTCGACGTCTCGATGGAGATCCTGTCGAACGTGGGCCCGAGCGACGGGGACGAGGACGACGAGCACGCAGGCGAAGCGCCCGTCGTCGGTGGCATTCACATTCCGCCCCCGCCGAGCGCGACCAACAGGAAGAGCCATCCAGCCGATCTGCTACGAGCGCGAAACATCGTGTCGAGCCCGATGCTGCTCGGCCTCGCCTCCGGGGCCCCGAACACGATTGCGAGCGCGACGGAGCCATTCGCCTGGCTGGAGAGCCACGGCGCGCACAACCCCGTCGGGTTGCTCTATTTATCGCGCGGCAAGGTCGACACGAAGACCACGATTCCGCTCGTCTCCTCCGCCGGCGACACGACCGACGACACCACGATCCACCGGACGTGCCTCGGGCTCGGGATGAACTGCGTCGTGCTCGTCTGCGAGCCGATCCCCGCAGGCGCGAAGGAGCCGTGCGTGAACGGCGCGGTCGCCGCGTGGAAGTCGATCGAGGCCCTGGATCTCGGCGCGAAGCCCGCCCTGCGGGACTTCCTCGGCAAACTCCTCCTCGCGCGCGCGGGGCGGCCGTCGTTGCAGTACCTCGTCCTCTCGCGGCTCGACGTCGACAGCACGCCGCCGCGGATCGTCCGGAGCCGCGTCGACATGAAAACCACGCCGGCGAAGCCCTGAGGCCCGCCGCGCGCGCCTTCGCGCCCCGATCCGCGCCTACCGCACCCGCCTCACATGAAGCTCGTCCGCCGCGTCGAGCCACGCGACCTCCGCCCCGTCCGGCGATAACGCGACGGATTGCGGGTTCGTCACGGCGAACTCCGCCTGCTCCTCCTCGTCCCAGCGCACCAGGACGGCCTCGCCCGTGATCCAGGCGAACGTCCCGTCCCGCGCCACGTCCACGCTCCCGGGTCCGAGGCACAGGGCGCCGCTGAAGCTGCGAGACGTGTCCGTGGCCAGCGCCACGCAATCTCCCTCGCCGTCCGGCCGGACGGAGACGTACCACGCGGCCGTACTGTCGATCGCAATCGACACGGTCCCCCGATCGTCGAAATCGGTCGGCCAGCACTCACATCGGCCAAGCTGCTTGTTCGCCTCGTCGAACGGTCGAATCTCGAATCCGCGCTGATGCCACCCCGCGGAGCCATACCCCGACGCATAAGGCCGCGTGCGATACGCGACGGCATACGCCGCGTCGGCGAGCGCGACCATATGGCAGAGGTGCTCCTCCGGCAACCACAGATCGTCGCGCATTCTGCGGCCCCGGAGCGTCTCCCACGCTGCAAAGGCGATCACGTCGTCGAAGGCCGCCGCGAGGCGCATCGCGCGACGGTCGAACACGAGCACATCCGGCGCCCCGAGATGCGCGCGCTCATCGAGCAAGGCCACACGCCCATCGGCGTGGAGCACCCGCTCGCCGTCCGCGAGCACGAGATCCCCCGTCGGATCCAGCGCCGCCGCGATCCACGACGGCGCAATGCCGTGCACGTGAATCTGCCCGCCCGGCTCGCGCACGAGCACGCGATCCAGCGCGACCCGCGCGACGAGGCCGGCCTCGCACCAGAAGAGCGGCGCCGCGGTCCGCGGACCGTCGCCGCTCACGAACCCCGCTTTCGCCGCGGAGGCTTGAAGAGCCCCACCTCGGGCGGCGGCGACGTCGCGCGCTCGGCCTCCGTGGCAGCGCGCAGCTCCGCCGCAAATGCCGGATCCTTCGCCGCCCTCCGCCCGAGCGAGCGCCGCAGCGGCAGGAGATCGGCCCGCCCGAGGGCAAGCTCTTCCAGGCACCGCGACAGCTTGCCGTGCGCCGCCGCGACCGAGAGGCGCGCGTGCCCCTGCACGTCGACCTTCCGGCCGAGCGCCTCCATACGCGCGACATAGATTCGATCGAAGGCTTCGAGCAGCGCGCCATCCGCACGCCCGGCGTCTTCCGCGATGATGGCCGTGCTCTCGGCCTGGATGCGCGCCCATTTCTCCTCGTCGAGCCCGTGCCGGCGGAGCGTCACGCCCACGTCCACGGTGGGCCCCGAGATTTCCGCCGCAATCGACGCATACTTCTCGAGCGGGAGCGGCAAGAGCAGCGCGGCTCCCGGCAATGCGGGCTCGCCTTGCTCGGGCTCGGGCGGCTTGGGTTCGAGGGGAATCGTCGGCAGCGTGACGAGCGCGGGTTTGACGGCGTCCTTCGGCGAAAAAGGAACGGGCACGGCGCTCGCGGGCACGGACGCGGGCGCGGGCGGCGGCACGGACGCAGGCGCAGGAATGCGCGCGGGCGGCGGCACGGACGCAGGCGCACGCGAGGACGGCGGCGCGGCCTCCGCTTTCACGAAGGGCAATCCCGCGCTCGGCAACACCCGCGGCGCCTCCCCGGTCTGCGGGCGCGGCGGCGCCGCGGGAAAGGGTGTGGCCGGAGAAACCTTCGGGGGCGCGGTCGAAGGCCCGAGCGTCACACTGCCAAACGGGAGGACCCGCCCGGACGGCGGCGGCGCCGACGGCCGCGTCGGCGTCGGCGGATCCGGCTCGATGTCGAGCTCCTCCTCGGGTTTGGCAGGGACAGGCGCCGGCGGCGGGGGCGGCACGCTCGTCCGCTCGAACGGTGTGGCGGGACGAATGACCACCGCGGGCGCCCCCACGTGCACCGTGCTGCTGCCGAAAGGCAGCGCGGGGCGCGGAGGCGCAGCGGGCGCGGCCGGCGCAGACGCGCCGGGCGCAGCGGGTCGAAAGGGCAAGGCCGGGGCCTTCGCCGACGCGGAGCCGCTCGTGGTGCCGCCCGATCGCACCTGCCCGATCGGCCGCGTATCGTGCCTCATTTCGAGCGGATGTTTCTCCGGCGCGCCCGCGACGTCTTCGAGCGATCCGCCTTGCCGCACGACCTTCTCGATATCGGCAGGCCGGACCCGCAAGCCTTGCGGATGGCTCGCGACGACGAGCGTCCCCACGGCGATCGGCGCCTTCGCAGGCACGTCCGTCAGGCCGCGGAACACGAGCGACAAACGCCCCCGATCCGTGTCGATCGTGAGCGTATCACAACGCAGCGCGATCTCGCTGACCCGGCCCGTCTTGGGATCGATCCGGAAGGCCTGCGGCCGCGCCGCGGGCAAACGTGTTTCAACACGCTCCAGCGTCGGATGCAGATGTTCGAGCACGAGCGTCGCGCCGGGCCGCAAAAGCGGGATCTGCTGATCCGGCGGCGCGGCCTGGAAAACCCCGAAATCGAACCCCTCGGGCGCCGGGCCTGGCTCCTCGCCGCGCGCGGCCGTCGCCCACCGATGTCCCTCGTCGGTCACGAGCCGCCGCCGCTGCGGCCATCCCGGCGCGAGCGGACCGAGGCCCGGGGTTTGTCCCGTGGATGCGGCCACGTTCGCCACGGCCATCGCGTCGCGCGCCGGCGTCGCCGCGAGATCGATCCCGACCGGGTTCCCCTCCCCGCGCGCCGCGCGCTCATACCGCAGCGGCATTCGCGTGAACGCGGCTGCGGGCCCCGCCGCGAGGCCCACGGGCCCGGGCGTGAATCGCCGATCCCCGACGAGGCGCAGTCCCTTCGCGAAATCGCCCATTTCGATGCGACAGGACAGCTCCGTGACGGGCGCGCCTTTCGGCGCGAACGCGTGCCCGACGACGAGCACGTCCGTGCGTGGCTTGAGCGGCGCGAAATCGGTGGCGAAGCGCAAGGACGCGCCCGGCTCGTTGTCCCAGGTCACATCCCCCGAGGGCTCGTCCTGCGCCGGCGCGACCGTCGCCTCGGCCCCGTGCACGAGCAGGAACGTGGCTTTGACGAGGATCGTGAGCGAATGCACCCCCGGCGCGGCCTCCCAGACGAAGGCCGCTGCGGGGAATGGGCAAAACGAGCGGATCTCCAAGACGAACCAGGTGATGAAAAGCCCGCGGCCCTAGGGCGCGAGCAGGAGCACCTTGACCTGCGCGGGAACGATCGCGAGGCCGGGACAGTTCGTGTTGTTCTGGATGTTGAAGCTCGTCATGCGCGTCGCCGGGATGCCATTGACGAGCACGGTGAAGGCCCCGGTGATGGGACGCGTCGGCGACATGATCATGCCCGAGGCCACGCCCATCGCGATGCCCGGCGTATCACCGATCGAAATGAGCGGCGTCGTCAGGAGGTGATGCGCCGGCGTGCACATCCAGAGGACGTTGAACGAAGGCGGGAAGCTGAGCGGGCCGAAGGACACGTTCGGATACGGGATCGGCACCGGAACCGGCATGGGCGTGAGGCACACGTCCGGAAACCCGAGGTTCACACCGCCCAATTGCGAATTCCCGAACATGTCGCGCCTCCTCCCTGCCCCGGTGTTCGCTCACCCGAGATGAATCTGCTCGCCGTCCATCTTCACGAGCTCCTCGGCGGTGACGATGGCGTTCTCCGCGCGAAGGCTCATGACCTGCTTCGCAGAATAATCGATTCGCTCGGCCTTGACCTGGTCGACCTCTTCCACCTTGCGGAACGAGCGCTTCACGCGCTCACTCACGCGCTCGACGACGCGCTCGACGATGCCGCCCTCGTGGCGCAGTTTGCCAATCTCGCTCCGCACGAGCCCGCCGAGGTACGAGAGGCTATCCATCACGACGCTGCCCGTCGCCGCGTGCACGCGCACACCGTCGGCGAGGACCGAGACATCCTTTTGCGAGACGAGGTCGATGCCCTCCTTCGAGGCCACGCGCACGCGGCCCTCCGGCACCTTGATTTCGAGGTCGCCGTCACAAACGAGCGACGCGCCCGCGCCCTCCTCACGCGTAAGCACGGCGAGGACCCACGCCGCGCCGCTCGGGGCGCCGGCCACGAGGACGAAATCGTCGATGCGCGGCTCGACGAGGCAACTCGTCGCGCGCCGCGCCCGCATGTCGCCGCGGCCCGTGCGGACGATGAAGAGCCCGGGCTCGGCGTGCACGACCGTGCCCATGACCTGGTATGCCTCGAGCTCATCGAGCTTTCTCGCGAGATTGCCGTTCATGTCGTCCTCCGTGCCCTCTCCATAAGCTCCGCGCCTCGAACACCCGCCTCGATCACGAGGCCGGCAAGAACCCTTCCGCCTCGGCGAGCTCCGCGTCGTCGCCGAGCGCGATCTTCCGGGCGAGCCCGAACGTCGCGTCGTCGTCCTTCACGCGATGGAGCCGCGTCCGCAGCATGTTCGCGCCCGCGAAATCGGCACGCGAGATGTCCGCATTCGAGAAATCCGCATACGAGAGCGTGGCCCCGCCGAAGCGCGCGCCCACGCACGTGGCGCGGACGAACACCGAAAGCTCGAGGTCCGCCTTCTCGAAATTCGCGCCCGTCGCCATCGCCTCCACGAAGAGCGTCTCGCGGAGCATCGCGCCCGAGAGAATCGCCCCTTCGAGCTTCGCCGCCGCGAACATGGCCTTCGGCGCCCGCGCCTTTTCGAGCTTCGCGCCGCGCAGATCCGCGCCCTTGAAATTGCACTGTTCCAGGTTCGCCCCCGAGAGATCCGCGCCCGAAAGGTCCGCGTCCACGAACTGCGTGCAGCCGAGATCCATCCCCGAGAGATCCATCCCCGCGAGCACCGATTCGTGCAGCACCGCGATCTCGAAGCGGGTCTTCGTGATCAGGGCCTTTCGCAAATCCGTCTTTGCGATGACCGATTGCTTGACGAGGCTCCCCCGCAGATCGAGGCCGTCGACCTTCGCGTCGACGAGCGCGCCGCGATCGAAGGTGACCTCGGCGAGCGAGGCGCCCGAGAGATCACACTCCACGAAAAACACCGTGAGCAGGTTCGACCCCGAGAGATCCGCGCCCGCGAGGTTCGACTCGACGAACCGCGCGATCGGCGCATAGAGCTTCTTCAAATTCGCGCCGGTGAGCTTCGATTCGAGGACGGAAGCGTGGTGCAGGTTCGCCCCTTCGAGGTTCGCCTCGGAGAGATCACAGCCGCAAAGCACGCTCTCCTTGAGCCGCGCGCCCGCGAGGTTCGCGCCTTTGAGTGCGACCTTCTCGAAAATGCCGCCCGAGAGATCGGCGCCTGCGAGATCGAGGCCGGAGAGATCGATCTCGCTGACGATCTCGCCATTCTTCACGAGCGTGACGAGCTCTTCGCGGTTCATCGGGCCGACCTCTGGTGCACGACGCGCTTCAGGTTCGCCTGATCGAAGCGCGTCTCGTCATCCCCGACGGCGCGGAGCAGATCCGCCGCGAAGAGGTTCGCGCCCGTGAAATCGGCGCCCGCGAGGCGCGCCTTGTGCAGGATGCCGAGCATGAGGTTCGCCGAGACGCACTGCGCGTTGCGGAGGTCCGTCCCGACGAACCGTGAATCCACCGCGATCACGCGCGCGAGGCTCGCCCCGCGGAGATCCGCCTCGGAGAGGTCGCTCTTCGAGATCGTCGCCTCCGTGAAATCGGACGATTGCAGCCTCGCCCCGCGCAGGTTCGAGCCCGGGAGCTTCGCGCCCTTGAAGCTCGTCCGCTCCATCGTCGAGCCGTGCACGACGCGCACGTTTTCGAGCGTCGCGCCGTCGAACCGCGCCCCGTCGGCCGTGACGCCGACGAACGTGCACGACGTGAGATCCGCGCCCGTGAAATCGGCATCTACCAGATTCGACTCGATGAAGCTCGATTTCCCGAGCTTCGCGCCCGCCCAGCGGACGCCCTGGAGGTGACACTTGACGAAAAAGAGCTTTTCGCCGTGCGCGCCCGAGAAATCCGCGCCTTCGAGCCGCAGCTCGATCAGGAGCGCGCCGTCGAGCAGGACGCCGTGGAGCTTCGCGCCCGCCGCGTCGGTCTCGTGCAGCGTCGCCCCCGAGAGATCCGCGCCCTCGAAATCGGCGCCTTCGAGCCGCGCGCGCCCGAGGTTCGCCTCGCGCAGCGAGGAGAGCGCGAGGCGCGCATTCGTGAGGTTCGCCCGCGCGAGCACCGCGCGATCGAGCTTCGCGCCCGTCAGGTTCGCGCCCGTCAGGTTCGCGCCTTCGAGGTACACCTCTTCGAGATCCGCGCCCGAGAGATCGATCCCCGAAAGATCCGCGCCCGAAAAATCACGCCGCGCGAGCTTGTCGCCCGTCGCATAAGCGCGCCGGATGTCGGCCCGCGCCCGCTCGCTCTCCTCCGGCTCCATCGGCGCCGGCGCCTCGGCGTGATGCGCCGCGATCCGGTAGGCCGTGTGGACCTGCTCCTCGGCCTTGCGCAATTGATCGAGAAGCCCGGGATCCGCGAGCTTCTCGGCCACGCCCGGGAGCTCGACGCCCGCGTTCTTCGAAAGCTCCGCCATGTCGCGCAGCTTCTCGATTTCCTTCTCGGCGCTGAACTTGGGCGGGCCCGTCTTCTCGCGCCGCGCCTTCTTGATGATCTCGTCGTAATCGAGGCCCTGCGCCGCGCACATCGCGCGGACCTTCTGCTCGGCCTCCGCCTGCTTCTTCTCGGCCTCGGCCTTTTGCTTGTCCGCCTCGGTGTTCATCCGATCGACGTAGGCCGGCAGGTCGTCGAGGCTCGGCACCTCTTCCTCGGGCGGGATGGTTTGTCGCGGCAGCGTCTCCGGGTCCGCGCCCATCGCAATCGCGCGCTCGCGCCCGCGGTCGAGCTCGGCCTGCGCCTTGCGCCGCGCGTTCTTCAGGACGAGCATCTCCTGCTCGATGGCCTGGTCATACTCGTCCGCGAGGATCGGCGCGGCCTTCGGGGCCGTGGCAAGGCTGCGCGGCATGAGGTCGGGGTCGCGCAGGATGTGCAGGTGCGCATTCTTGCGATCCATCCGCTGCGCGAAGACCTGCTCGTAATGGGCGCGCGGCTTCGGCTCGTCGCCGAGGTCTTCGAGCGCCGCCATCGCGACCCGTACGTCGGAGGCGTCGGGCTCCTCGATCTCGTGCAGGCCCCGGAACATCACGATGCCACGCCCGAGGTGCGGGAAGAGCTGCACCGTTTCGAGGTGCAATGGGACCTCGACGAGATCGTCGCCCTTCTCCGGCGAGAGCTGCAAGAAACAACGCGCCACCACGCCGGGGAGCTGCGACGTGATCACGCTCTCGTCCGGGTGCATGTTCTCGATCCGGAATGCCTCGTCGCCCCGGAAGTACCCTTCGAGGCGTTGATCCTGCGGCGCAACGTTGAAGACCCCGAAATCGATGTCGAGCGCGAAGCCGGGGAACTGCTCCTCCAGCCATTTCTTGTCGTACGTCCCCATCTTCGCGAAATGATGGGGCCAGGTGAGATCAAAGGGCCCGAGCCCCGCAGGCTCGGGGCGGTCTCCCTTCGATTTCACGACGTGCCGCGGATCCTCGACGTTCGGCAGCGGGTGGATCGTGGAGCCGGATTCGGTCTTGATCGGCGCGAGGCCCTTGCCGACCGGGTTCTGCGGGTATTTCTCGCCGCCGAACGCGTGCGCCCAGTCGATGGGCATCTTCGTGAACGGGGCCGGATCACTCGGGCCCATGAGGCCCCAGGTGCGGTCGCCGATGATGTACAGCGTCTTGTCGATCGGCCCGAGCGAGACTTTTACGTGCGCGTAGGGCGCCTCTTTTTGGCCCGGCGGGTAGCAATGCCCCGTGACGAGCAGCTCGCCCCGGGGCTTCCACATGCAATGGTCGAGCACGCCAAACCGGCCGAGCTCCTTGCCCGCCATCTTCCAGAGGTCGACCTCGGTCCCGATCGATTTCGGCGAATCGAACGGGAAGAGCGCCATGACCGTGGGCACGAAGAGGCACCGCCGCTTGTGCTCGAAGGTGCGGTGCACGAAGGAGAGCCGGAGAGGCTTCAGGATCTTCACGCGCCAGGATCTCGCTGAAAAACGCGGGGCTCAGGTGTTGACGTGCAAGCCGGCGACGCCGAGGCTGAGCCCCTTGGCCTCCAGCTTGTTGCCGATCGCCTGGAGTTTGAGGCCGAGCGCATTCAAGTTCGTCGCCTTCATGTCCATCGCGAGCGGCGTGATCGAGATCGAGGGCCCGAGCGTGAGCGCGAGCGCGACGGCCGCCGTGATGTCGACTTTGATGCCGCCGAAGAGCGAGACCTGCCCGCCGGCAAACCAGCCGAGCGAGAACCCGAGGTGGCCCGAGAACGTGGCCCCATGCGTGAAGCCCGAGAACTCGGCCGCCTTGAACCACTCGACCGGGCCCTGCGTGGAAATCTTCTGATTGCCGTTGATCGACGTGGTCATGTCGCCCTTGACCGTGAGGTCGTAGGTGCCGTCGATCTTCTCCACCGAAGACCCGGTGACGTGGATGTCCTGGTTGCCGTCGACGAAGAGCTTGTCCTCGCCCGTCACGCCCTGGAACCGCGTGCCGAGGTAGATCCCCGTCATCTTCCCGTGCACCGTCTCGTCGTAGGTGCTGTGGAAGCGCTCGGTGTTCGTCCCGTGCACGTTCAAATCGACGAGGGCCTTGTAGACCTGCGTCGTCGCGCTCGTGACCTGGAGGTCGAGGTTGTCGTTGTAACGGACCGTGACCGCGCCCTCGACCGTCTCGTCGAGCGTCGCATGGTAGGTCTGCGTGACGGGGTTCGTGACCGTCGTCGTGAACGGACCTTCGTACGTCTCGGTGATGGTACCGTGGACGTCCTCGGTCTTGTTCGCCATCACGTCGACGTCGAGGTTCACCCCCGTGTAGATATGGCCGCTGCCGTCGGTGCGTAGATCGAAGTTGTAGGCGCCGGCGCCGAGGTGGAGCGAGGAGTTGAGCTTCGGCGCATAGATGTGCACGTGCGTCGAGCCGAGGAGATCCTCCATCTCGATGTAGTTGTTCGACCCCGTCCGGATCAGGTTCTTCGTGTAATTGTTCTGCGTCACCACGCTCGGCGTCTCGGCGTTGTGCGCGGCGCCCGCGATCACGGGGCGATCCGGATCGCCGCCGAGGAAGACGAGGTGGACCTCGGTGCCCTTGCGCAGCGGAAAATGCTGCCCTTCGACGGTACCGCCGTGCGGCTGGAGCATGCGCACCCACGTCGAGCGCGAGCCGTCGATCGCGTCGCCCTCGTCGAAGAAGATGTTCACCTTGTAACGGCCGTGCCCGTCGATCTGCGCATACGGGCTCGCCGCCGTGCCGTCGACGACGCCGTCGACGACGCCGTCGATGCGCGGCCAGGGCGTCTTGCGCTCGGCGCGGAACTGCGTCGTGTGCGGAATCGCATGCACCGTGGCGAGGTACGTCTCCTTCGTGGGCGCCTCCTCGCCGAAGAGCATCTTCATGTCCTCGCCGCTCGCCGATTGATTGCCGAGGTGCTCGATCTCGATCGTGAGGTACTCGCTATTGAACGCGATCCGCGGGTGCTCTTCGAGCAGGAACACGTACCCCGGCCGCAGATAAAACTGCGGGCCTGTGCCCGTGTACACCGTCTGCCGCGCCGCGATCTCCTCGGCGCGAATCGAGGCGTACCGCGTGCCCTCCCCCGGCGTCTTCACGTTCTCGCCGTAAAGCACGATATCGCCCTTGCCCGAGAGCTCGGCGCTGCCTTTGACCTCCAGGCTCGGCTTCAGGTAGTTGTAGTCCGTCACCTTCACGCGGCCGGGCAGCGCGTTCGAGCGGCACCGGAACGAGCGGATCGACTCGCCCGCCGAGACGTCGCCGGGCGGCGCCGGGAAATACTTCACCGGCTTCGGCGCGAGCTTTTTGTGCGCCGCGCGCGTGTCCGTGAAGACCAGGACCTCGCGATCCTCGCCCTGCTCGAAGTAGAAGTAGATGCCCTCGCGCTCGGCGAGCCGAGCAATGAAATCGTAGTTGCTCTCGCGATACTGGCAGACGTGCTCGAGCTTCGTGTAGTCGTTCCAGAGCGAGACTCGGTAATCGTTCGCGCCAAGCCCGCCCTCTTTCAGGAGGGCCTCGATGATGTCGGGGATGCTCGCGTCCGTGAAGATGCGGCTGTGGCGCGTCAACGTGAGCTGCCAGTACGTCGGGACGAGCCGCGCGAGATAAAGTCCGTACGCGCCGTAATCGTTCACGAGCTCGACGGACGCGAGGATGCCGTGGAAGACGAACGGCGGCGCGCCGAGGCCCCGATCGATGTTCAGCGTGCCGCGGGCTCCGACCGCGGCGGCGACGTCGACGTCGAGCCCCGTGAGCTTCAACGCGATGTCGAATTCATACGTCTGCGAAATGGCCTCCCGCCCCTTGAAAGCCGTGACCTGCGCCGTCGGGGGGAAGGCGGTGGACAAGAAGGTGAAGATCTCGCTCATCGCTCACGCTCCGGCACGTGGTGCGAGAGTAGAGCATGGGCCCGTGCCGGTCGTAAAGGGGCACCGCCCGGAAAGAACGCTCGCAGAGGCAACGGAAAATTCCTGATGCTCGCGGCCTTGACCGCTCTCCTCGTGGCGTGGATCATCCCATGCTCGCACGGAGGCAACACATGCGGATCGGTCGACACGCGAGGCTCGTCGGGATCGGGTTTGTGGCCCTCGCGGCCCTCGGCTGCGCCAAGGACGAAGGCGAAGGGAACACGTCGAACAGCACGGGGACGCCGATCGAGCCGCCCCCCGAGCCGTCGGCCAACCTCGACCGGAACATCCAGAGGACGGCGCTCACCGTGGATCTGTCGACGATGACCGGGACCGCGGTGCTCGATCTCGCGGGCTCGCTGGAGGACACGGGCGCGTCGTTCGAGGCGGCGGGGCTCGAAATCCAGGGCGTGTCGCGCGCCGAAGGTCCGCTGAAATGGACGCTCGCACAGGGCCAGCTCGACGTCGGCGTACCCAAGTCCCTGGGCTCCGCGCAGATCACGGTCGATTACACGTTCAAGGAGCAAGCGCAGTTCGAGGGGCTCATGGCGAAAGGCTCGACGCTCGTCTGGCCCTACTTCTGCGGCAATCTCTTCCCGTGCCATTCGGACCCGGCGGACGGGACGACGTTCGAACTCACGGTCACGGGCACGCCCCAAGGCATGACCACGTTGCATCCGCCCGCGATCGGCATCGACGCGCCGTCCTACCAGATCGCCTGGGCGACGGGGAGCTACACGAAGCTCGACGTGGGCAAGACGTTCCAGGGGACGAACCTCGTGGCCTATTACCTGCCAGGCGGCGGGACGGACGCGCAAAAAGGAACGGCCGTGCTGGTCGACGTGATGAACTTTTACGAGACGATGCTCGGCGGATATCCGTTCGGCGGCGAGGCGGGCGCCATTGCGGTGGACTGGGGGCCGGGCGCCTACGGCGGCATGGAGCACCACCCGCTCTGGCACGTCTCGACGATCGCCATGGGTGACCCGTGGATCCAGGCGCACGAGGCGGCGCACGGATGGTTCGGCGATGGCGTGCGCCCCGCGTGCTGGGAGGATTTCGTGCTCTCCGAGGGCACCGTGAGTTACCTCGAAGCGCGGGCGATCACGGAGGTGATGGGCGCGGACGAGGGCATGAAGGTCTGGTCCCATTACACGACACGCCTGAACACGGCGATGGCCGGAACCGCGCCGAAGATCGCCTGGCCCGAGGGCTGCGGCGTGGTCGATCTCCTGAAGGATCAGCTCTTCGGGGACATCGCCTACATGAAAGGCGCGTTTTTCTTCCGCGCGCTGGAGGCGAAGATGGGCAAGGCGAAGCTCGACCCGTCGCTCAAGGCGTTTTTCCTGAAACACAAGGGGAAGGCGGCGCATTTCCAGGACCTGCTCGACATCATCAAATCGGTGGGCGGGTATGACCCCACGGCCTGCGCGACGGCCTGGCTCCGCAGCGAGATGGTGCCGTCGGAGCAGGTCTGTCCTTGAAGCGCGAGCGCGCACCCCGGAGGGCAAGAATGGGTTTGGCGCAGAGGGCGCTCGTGGGATTCACGTCCGTGGCCCTCGCGCTCGCGGGCGCGGGGTGCCGGCGCCCTCCCCCGAAAAAGGACAAACCGTTGTCGCAGGCGCCGCCTTCGGCGAGCGCCGAGCCGCTCGCGACGCCGAGCGCGAGTCCGGACGCGGACGACGCGCCCGCGGGGTCGGCCGCGCCCGCGGGATCCGCGGGGCCCGCGGGATCCGCCGCGCTCGCGGGCGGAGGCACGACGGACAAGCGCAAGCCGAGGACCGGCGCGCGGTTCCTCATCGACGGGCCGGAGAAGCCGATCGCGGTGGGCGGAGCGGCGACGGTCTTCTCGAAGGGCATCGTCTGGCGGCTCTCGGGCAATGCAGCGCAGGTGACCCTGTTCGGGCCCGACGGCCCCGCGCCCGGGCCGAGCGAGCCGGAGCGCGCGCGGAAATGGCCACGCGGGAAGGTGGCCGTCGCCGAGGATGCCTCGGGCGTGATGCACACGTACTGGGTCGAAGGATCGGGGCTCGTGCGGAGCGCGCTCGACGCGGAGGGAAAACTCGGCGCGCCGGAGGTCGTGGCGAACGACGCGGTGCCGGGGACGAGCCCTTCGGCGCTGCGCACGGGCGGGCGTGACGCCGTGGCGTACCTGGCGGCGCCGAATGCACGGAATACAGAGCGGCACGGGCGCTTGTGGGTCGAAGGAGGCGGCGTGCTGGATCTGTCGCCCGAGGGTTCGGGGGCGACGTCGATTTCGCTCGTGCCGGTCGGCGAGGGACAGGTGATCGCGATGTGGCTCGACGCGCGGTCGGCGATGACGCCGGTGCACGCGCGGCGCTTCGAGGTTCGCGAAAAGACGACGGCGCTCGCGGCCGACGACGTGGCGTTCGTGGGCGGCCCGCCCGAGGGGTACCCGGAGATCGTGGGGGCCCGCGCCGGCAACTCCGCGGCGGGGCTCTTGCCGCTCGCCACGGACAAAGGGTTCGCCCTCCATGACATTCTCGTCGACTGGAACGGGAAGGCGAAGATCAAGACGCTCGAGTACCCGAACGGGATGGATGTCGCGCCCGTGGCGGCGGCGCCGGCGTGCGGGGAGACCATCGTGGTGTACGCGCGGCCCGAGGCGAAGGAGCCTGGCTCGCCGCAGGTGCTGGAGATCGCGACGCTCGGCGGGAGCGGGGCGATCGAAGCGCAAGAGGTGGCGGCCTATCCGGGGCAGGTGCTCGAATTGCACGCAGCGGCGGCGGACGCGAATACAATTTGGGTGGTGTACACGGCGGGGACGAAATCGTTCGCCATGCGGCTCGGGTGCGGGGCGAAAGCGACGCCGCCGGCCGCGCCCAAGGGCAAATGAAGCCGGGCAGCCCCTGACGTCAGGTCTTCCTCAGCGGCCTGCCCCGTCGATCACGCAGCCGAACCGCTCCGAGACGTAATGCGCGCGGCGCGTGTTCCAGAGCGCCGTGACGGTGACCGCCTTGCCCTCCATGTCGAAGGCGCGGCCGTCGATCGGGACGACGGTCTGGCGGATGAACCCCTCGCAATCCGGCTGCGGGCGGCCCTCGACGAAGAGGCAGGAGCAGAGCTCTTTCGCCTCGTACCCCGCCGGCAGCGACGGGAACGCGGAGAGGGCCTTCCAGTTCCAGGCGACGAAGAGCGCGACGAGGCCGAGGATCACGCCGAGGCCCAAGCCTACGATCTTCAGGATGCGCTTGGCCCGCTTCATCGCTTCACCAGACCGGAGAGCAGCTCGAGGTAATACCCCTTCGTGAAGGCTTTTTCACGATCGGGCACGCAGTTCTTTTGCACGTGGGCGGAGCAGCCATACTCGCGATCGTCGCCCATGCGCACGGCGACGAGGTCGAGCGAGGGGATCACGAAGATCGATTTGCCCCAGTGGCCGAGGGCCGCGAAGGTGTCGGGCGGCGCGGCGGGCCAGGGGCGCGGGATGTTCCGCTTGGGATCCCCGACGTTCAGGTAGACCTGGGCGCCGGGGTTGTCCTCCCATAACGGCGGCGGGACGTCGGTCGTAAAGTACGCGGGGGCCATCGTGAGTGTGTAGGCGACCCAGCCCTCCGGCAGGAGGCGCTTGCCGTCCCATACGCCGTCGGCGAGGTAGAGCAGTCCCCATTTCGCGAGGTCGCGGGCGTTCGCGTAGAGATAGGAGGAGCCGACGAAGTTGCCAGCGCCGTCACGCTCGAAGCGGGCGCTCGTCATGCCGAGGGGCTCGAAGAGCGCCTTCCACGGGTACGAGGCGTACTCCGCATCCGACATCGTGGCGCGCAAGGCCGCGAGCAGGAGGTTCGTGTCGCCGCTCGAATAACTCCAGTGCGTGCCCGGGGCATGGGCGAGACCGTGCCCGGCGACGAAACGAGGCATGTCGTCCTGGCCGCGCGTGTAGAGCATGGCCATGACCGAGGAGAAGATCGGCGACGCCTCGTAGGTCTCGTTCCAGTCGATCCCCGAGCTCATGCGGAGCAGGTCGGTGAGCCGGACGTTTTGTTTGTCCGGGCCGAGCGCCGAATAATACTTGCCGGCGGGGTCGTCGACCTTGAAGCGCCCTTCCAGGGCCGCGACGCCGATCAGGGTGTTGACGAAGCTCTTCGACACCGACCACGTGAGCAGCGACGTCTCGGCCGTGGTGCCGCGGGCGTAATGCTCGAAGACGAGCTTGCCGTCCTTCACCAGGACGAATGCATTCGTGCGTTGTCCCTTGCGATCGACGTCGTCGCCGTGGCGCGCGAAGAGGTAGTCGTCGAGCTTCTTCAGCGCGGCCGGATCAATGCCCACGGACGCGGGATCCGCCGTGGTCCAGGCCCGCGTGGGCCATTCGGTCCGAGGTTTGACGGGGAACGGAGCCGGGCCCTGGAGGACGACGGGCGTGGAATCCCCGGCGCCCGGGGACGAGCAGCCCGCGAGGGCGAGAAGCCCGACGAAGAGCGAGGCGCAAAAGGAGCGCATGAACGTGCTCACCAGGTGGAGACCGTGACGATCGGGCCGGGCTCGTCCTCGACCCACATTTCGGAGAGAACGACGTAGGTCCGAACCATCGGCCCGCTGCCCGGAATGTAATACCCCCCGGTCCGTTGCGTGATCTGGAAGAAGCGCCGATCGCCGCGGCGGAGCGGGAAGACGGTCTCGAGGGCGTCCCAGCAGATCTCGCCCTGGTCGGGATCATGGATGCATTCGCCGCCGCCTTGTCTTACGGAGAAAAAGACGTCGTTCGAATTGCCCGTGACGAGGTCGATGCTGTTCGAGTTCAGGACCTCGCAGCGGAAGCGGAGCCATTCCCGCACCCTGCGCAGGGTGCAGGCGGTCGAGCTGAGGGGCGCTTCGAGGTTCTTGGCGGCGCTCCACTCGGCGACCGTGGGCGGCTTCGATTTTTCGGTCGGTACGGGGCCGAGGAACGGGAGCGACTCGGCGGGCGGCGTCGCGGCCGCGTCCGCGCCCGCGTCGTCCGTGGCGGTGGCGGCGCCGGCCTCGGGCAACGCAGCGTCGGGCACGTCCTCGGG
Organism: Polyangium fumosum; assembly: GCF_005144585.1. Taxonomy (GTDB): domain Bacteria; phylum Myxococcota_A; class Polyangia; order Polyangiales; family Polyangiaceae; genus Polyangium; species Polyangium fumosum. The sequence goes on from NZ_SSMQ01000050.1 coordinate 87,093, forward strand.
CGAGGCGACGCTCGAAAGGAGCGTGATCGCGGCGAAGGCAGAGAGGAGCGAGCGGCGCTTCATAACGTCCTCAAATAGGCCACGAGGGCGGCCTTGTCCTCGGCGGAGAGCTGGTTCGTCTTGCCCATGCGGTCGTCGTTCTTGTCGATGAGCTCTTCGAGCGTGGCGAAGCTGCCGTCGTGGAAATACGGGGGCGTGCCGCCGACGAAGAGCAGCGACGGGGTCTTGTATTTGTTGTTGTCCTTTTCGTCGCTGTACCCCGCGCGGACCGTCATGCGGGGCAGCGGCATGGGGACCCGGTCGGTGAACTCGGCCCCGGCATGGCACGATTTGCAGCCGGTCTCGGCGCTCTCGAAGACGGCCTTGCCGCGCTTCTCCACGTCCGAGGGCTCGGTCTTTTCGCGCGGCGGAGGGACGAGACCGCTGCGGAGGAAGGCGGCGATCGCGAGCGCCCGCGGGCGCGCTGTCTGCTTGTCGACGACGTGCCGCTCGTCCCAGCGATGAAGGGCAAAGCCCGCGAGGATGCGATCGACGAGGGTCTCGCTCTCGCCGTGCCAGCCATACGGGCCCTGGGCCGCGACGCGGCCGGCGAGCATGGGCGTTTGGCGGGCCGCACTCAGGTTGATGGTGCCGCCCATCGCGGCGAACGTGGCGTTCCCCCCCTCCTCCACGGGGGCGAACTCACTCCACGTGAACCCGTCGTCGCGGCCCTCGGGGTGGCAACCCGCGCAACCGAGCCCGCCGCTCACGAGGGGGTCCTGGGCGTCGTAAAAGAGACGGCGTCCCTCGGCGACGAGGGCGTCGTCGGGGCCCTTGCCGAGCGGAATGCGGACGACGCTGAATTTCACGTCGGCCTTGGGGTCGGGGAACGTGAGGACGGCGAGCACATTCGTGGAGCGGCAAAAGACGTAGGCTTTGCGCTCGTCGGAGGAGAGCGCGAGGCCACTCGGCGCGGCGCACGCGGGGCCGCCGCCCGTCGCCCCCTCGTCGTGCAGGGGGTGCTTTTTCCCGACCATCGCCGCGGGGTCGATCGACGTCGCGTCGAGCTCGGACAACGTGAGGCTTCCCTCGCCGAGGACGAGCAGGGTGCGCGTCGTCGCGCGAACCACCATGGCGCGTGGCTGGACGATGTCGCCGGGCGGGAGGTCGAGGGTCGGGTCCTCGACCGGGATCGCGTTGATGTGCGCCCCGAAGACCGCGGGCGGCTTGCGCGAGGGCGCGAGCGGAGAATCGTCGCGCGGGAGCAAGACGTCGACGGTGGGCATGCCATACCAAACCTTGACGCCCGTGGCGCCGAGCGCGTGGCGCGCGACGTAAAGCCTGCGTTCGTCGGGGGAGAACGTGAGGGCATACCCGAGGGAGGCGTCCTCGGCGCGCGTGGTCTCGTACGGAAGGCGGAGCGGCGCGGCGGGGAGGCTGACGCGCTTGACCGTGGGATTGACTGTGCCGATTCCGTCGATCCGCGTGAGGGGGGCGCCGACGAGGTGGCTCACATAGGCGCGCGAGCCGTCGCCGAGAATGGCGATGCCGCGGGGCTCGCGGGCGACGTCGACGGTGAAGCGGACCTTTTTCGTTTCGAGGTCGACGGCGGAGACCTTGTGCGTCCACGCGGACGAGACGAGCGCGGTCTTCTCGTCTTTCGTGATCGCGAGGCCCCAGGCGTCGGCGGGCAAGGCGATTCGCGCGGCTTCCACGAGGACCGCCGCCGGATCGGGCCGGATGAGGAGGAGCAAGCCCGGATCACGGATCGTGACGAGCACCTCGCCGCCGTCGAGCGCCACGACCTGCGCGGGCCGGCCCGGGAGCGGCGCAGTCGTCACGGGGTTTTTCTTGTCGAACGGGAGCGGCACGAGGTGAAGGGCGCTTCCATCCTCGTCGGCGACGTAGAGGATGTCCTCGGCAGGGCTCCGCGCGACGACGTTGCCTTGCCGGCTCGCCGCGGGCGTCTTCGCCTTCGGGGGCGGCGCGACGGCGGAATCGGCCGGGCCTGGCGCCGCGGAGGACGTCGCCTCGGGCGCGGGGCCCGTGGTGCTTTTCCCGCAGGAAGAGCACCCCACGGCGGCGAGGGGCGCGGCGAGGAGCGCGGCAGCGAGGAGGGGCGAGGTCCGCATGTCCCTGATTGGACAGCGAATATCATGGAGGTCCGCGGGGCGGAACCCGGAAAGGTGAGCCATTCCTGGCGCTATCCTCGCCCGCGCGGAGGTGCTAGGGTCGCCCGGATCGCGATGGATAGCGCTGAACGACGAGCTTCGTTTCCCCATGGATTCGCGGTGGTGGACGTCGAGACGACCGGGCTGCGATGGAAGACGGATCGGGTCGTCGAGGTCGCCGTCGTGCGCACGGACGCGGAAGGCCGGGTGCTCGGGGAGCTGTCGACGCTGGTGAACCCCGAGCGGAATCCGGGCGCGACGCACATCCACGGGCTCGGCGCGGAGGATCTCGCGGGCGCGCCGCGGTTTTCGGAGGTGCTCGCCGAGCTCGTGCACTACCTCGAAGGCGCGGTGCTCGTGGGGCACAACGTGAAATTCGATCTCGCGTTCCTCGCCGAGGAGCTCGGTCGGCTCGGGCTCGTGTTGCCCGACGCGCCGCGGCTGTGCACACGTGAGCTCGCGATGCGGGTCTTGCCGGGCCTCGGGGAGTATCGGCTCTCGTCGTGCTGCAAGGCCCTCGGCGTCGACGGCGGGCACGAGCACCGGGCGCTCGACGACGCGCGCGCGGCCGCGGGGGTGTTCGCGGGGCTGAACAAGACGGGCTTCTGGCGCACGTCGTACGAGAGGGAGCTGGCGATCGCGGCAGGCGTGGCGTGGCCGGTGATCGAAGGTCCGTCGCGGATCGCCGCGCGGGGCGAGGCGCAGGCCTCGGCGGAGCCGTCGCCGCTCGGGTTGATGGCGGCGAGTTTGCCCGAGGGGACTTCGAACGGGAGCGTCGAGGGATATTTTTCGGTGCTCGACGAGATCCTCGAAGATCGGCGCGTCACCGAGGAAAAGGCGGACCTCGCGCGGCGGCACGTCGAGGCTGCGGGGCTCTTGCGCGGGGATATCGTCGCGGCGCATCGGGCTTATTTGACGGGCGTCGCGCGGGCGGCGCTCGCGGGGGACCTCGGCGGGGGGCTCGGGGCCTCGGATCTCGCGCGGGTCGCGCGGCTCCTCGGTTTGCCCGCGGATTCGGCCGATCAGGCGCTCGTGGCGGCGCGGAGCGGAGCGGCGGCGCCTTCGCCGGGATCGACGCGGCCGCTCCGGCCGGAGACGTCGATCTGTTTTTCCGGGGACGGCGAGCCGTCGAAGGCTGCGCTCGAAGCGCGGGCGGTGGCGGCGGGGCTCCGCGTGCAGGGGTCCGTCACGAAAAAGCTCGACGTGCTGGTGATCGACGATCCGCATTCGCTCACGGCGAAGAGCCAGAAGGCACGGGCCTATGGGATCCGCGTGCTCACGGTGCCGGTGTTCCTGGCGCTCGCGCGATTGTCGGACAAGCAATGACCGAGCCGTGAGATTCGGGTCTCGCCAGGGTCGTTCGATTGGGGTAGGCTCGGGTTCGTCCTCACGGAGGACGGGAGGAGGGCATTCGCATGGTCTCGATGTCGATGGTGATCGAGCGGCTTCAGACGAAGTTCCCGGACGCTCGTTACGAGCTTGATTGGACGACGCCGCTGGAGCTGCTCATCGCCACGATCCTCGCCGCGCAATGCACCGACGTGCGCGTGAACAAGGTGACGAAGACGCTCTTCCCGAAATACCGCACGGCGAAGGACTATGCCGAGGCGAACACGGAGGAGCTCGAGCAGATCTTGCAGCCGACGGGCGCTTATCGGCAAAAGGCGAAGGCCGTTCAGGAGACGTGCCGCGCGCTCTGCGAGCGGCATGGGGGCGAAGTGCCACAGACGATGGCAGAGCTCACGGCGCTGCGCGGGGTCGCGCGGAAGACGGCGAACGTGGTGCTGAACAATGCGTGGGACATTCCCTCGGGCATCATCGTGGACACGCACGTGGCGCGCGTGAGCCAGCGGATGGGGCTCACGACGCAGGCAAAACCCGAGGCGATCGAGCGGGATCTCATGAACATGGTGCCCGAGGCGCGCTGGACGAAGTTCGGCCCGGCGATGGTTCTGCACGGGAGGTACACGTGCACGGCCAAGGCGCCCCAATGCGGCGATTGCATGTTCTCCGACGTGTGTCCGAGGAACGACGTGTGAGCCGGGGGCCACGCGGACGGGACGGAGTGGGCCGTCTCGGGGCGGTCGTCTTGGCGGCGCTGGTGGTCCTCGGGGTGGGCTGCGGCAACGACGCGCGCGGCGATCAGGACGGGTGTGCGCCGAGCTGCCCGACGCTCTGCACGCCGAGCAGCAAGACCTGCAAGGGCACGGTCGCGGAGACGTGCGCGGCCGACGGGCAATCGCGGGAGAGCGTCGATTGCGCGACCGAGGGCCTCGTCTGCGCCGAGGGGGCGTGTTTGCCGAGCGAGCCGTGTGGCGACGGGGCGTGTTTGCCGAGCGAGCCGTGCGGCGACGGGGCATGCAGCGACGGCGAGACGTTCGCCTCCTGCCCCGAGGATTGCGAGCCCGTCTGCGAGCCGAACACGAAGATGTGCGAGGGGAACGTCGCGAAGGTCTGCGCGGCCGACGGAGGGTCGTGGATGACGTTCGATTGCACGCTCGCGATCCTGGTCTGCCACGAAGGGTCGTGCTTCGGGAGCAGCGTCTGCGGCGACGGCGCCTGCATCGGACCCGAGACGCCCGCCTCCTGCCCCGACGACTGCCCGGGCCCGTGATGTGTGCCGGGACCCAAGATCGAGGGTCGCCGGCGCCACGACCGAGGTCCCAGGGCGCGGAAACCAGGATTCCCCCGCTCGAACAAGGGCTCCCCCCGCTCCGGAGAACGATCCCCCCGGGGGATCACGTCCCGGGAGCAGGGGGGTGTAAGACCGGACACGGGGGATCACGTTCCGGAGCAGGGGGATCACTTCCGGGAGCAGGGGGATCACTTCCGGGGAGGGGGGGAATGTGAAGTCGGATACGGGGGTCGACGTTCCGGAGGGGGGGAATCACCTCGGGGAGCGGGGGAGTGACTGCGGGCGCGGAACGTTTGCGATCGCGCGGGGCGAGGGGGTACCTTCCGCCGCGTGATTCGTCCCTGCATGCGCCTGTGGCTCCCTGCCCTCGCCGCCCTCGCCGGTTGCGCCCAGCAGCCGAGCGACGGGAACGGAAAGGACGACGCGGGCGCGGGGCCCCCAGCGATCGACGGCGGCGATGTGCCAGACGCGTCCACGACGGCGACGGCGGCAGCCACGCCCGAGGAGAAGGGGCCCTGCGCGGGGAAGGCGGAGGGGGCACTCGCCTGCGAGGGCGAAAGCGTGGTGCGTTGCGCCGGGACGGGGCGCGCGCAGGAGGCCGTGAAGACGTGCCTCGACATCGAGCGTTGCGAGGCAGGCGCATGCGCGCCGGCGTGTCCCAAGGGCGAGGTGTACGTGCCCGCGACGGGGCCCGCGGGGTTCACGATGGGCAAGAACCTGTCGGCCTACGGATTCGGCAACCGCAAATCGGGCTATCACGGCAAGGGGCGCGCGGACCTGCCGCACAAGGTGGTCCTGACGAAGCCGTTCTGCATGGACCAGACCGAGGTGACGGCAGGCGCCATGAAGAAATGCGTCGAGGAGAAGGGCTGCAAAGCGCCGCAGCGGACGGATCGATGGATCACGTACCCCGACAAGCCAGACTACCCGGTGAACCTGGTCGATTATCCGATGTCGAAATACTATTGCGAGCAGTACGACAAGCGGCTGCCGACCGAGGCGCAATGGGAGTGGGCGGCGACGGGGGGCGACGGCCGCTCATGGCCCTGGGGCGAGGAGGAGCCGACGTGCGAGCACACCGATTTCACGCAGGCGATCCTGATCTCGCCAGGCGGCGACAGCGGTTGCCACGGCGGCGGGCCCTCGAAGGTAGGAGCGCACCCCAAAGGGGATAAAATCTGGCCCGATGGGCCGATCCACGACCTCGCCGGGAACGTGTGGGAATGGGTGATCGACAGTTACGTGCCATATTCGGGCAAGGACGAGGTCGACCCCGTGCACGAGCGAGCGAACATCGGGACGCGGGTGGTGCGCGGCGGAGGATGGAACCGAAGCGGCCGCGGGATCCTCGCCGCCTTCCGAGGCGGCGCCATCTGGACGTACAAGGTGCCAGGGCTCGGGTTTCGCTGCGTGCGGAACGCGAAGGAGCGGGACGCCGCGCTGACGCCGCGCTGACGCCGCGGTCTCTCCTTGGGCCGTCGCGCCGGGGCGCTGCCCCGGACCCCGCGGGGGGCTGTCCGCCCCCTCGACCCCGGACCAGCGAGGCGCTGGACCCAGGGTTGAAAAACTGCGCTCCGCGCAGTTTTTCAAACAGGCCGACG
>NZ_SSMQ01000051.1 GCF_005144585.1 Polyangium fumosum
CCGCCGCTGCCTCCCGCCCCACCCATTCCCCCGGCCCCGCCCGCGCCGCCGCTGCCCGTGTTCTCCGTGAAATCGATCACCCGCGCCTGAACCCGCGCCGTGCCGAACGGGGCCTCCACGAAAAACGTCGAATACGTGACCAGCACCTTGCCGTCGTTCGTCGACGCGAGTGACGGCGGGCCCTTCGGCTTGTCGTCCGCCGTGATCGGCAAGCTCGTGACGACCGCGAGATGGCCGTCCAGCACGAGGGCCGCCTCGTCGGTCATCGTGGGGCCACAAGCCCGGTAGGCGACGATGAACCGGCCGCCATCCCTCACCACGCCGCGCTCCTCCAGCGCGAGGTAGGCGCAGCCGGCGTGGCTCGCGAGCTCGATCGGCGCCGCGTCCACGAGCGCGCCCGCCGGGCTCACCCGCGTCCCGACGAGCTTCTGCGCCGCCTTGTCGATCCAGAACACCACATGATTCGTCCCGTCGAACACCGTCGAGACACCCCCGAAGCTGCCCGGGCCCGCGAGCGTGAGCGGCGACGGATCCAAGGGCGCCCCCATCCCATCGACGCGCGCCACGCGCACTGCCGAGCCGTTCGACGGCTCCCACGCGACGAGGTGGTTCGTCCCGTCGAACGACGCGCTCAGGGCCGAGGACGTCGCCTCCAGCGAGACGACACCGCCGAGGGAGACCTGTCCCCCCGCGTCCATCGTCAACGAGGCGAGCACGTCGTCCCCGAGGTCCGTGTCGTATGCGGAGCCCACGGCGAGCGTCCGGCCCGCGCCGACGGAGAGCGCCACACGCGCGCTCAGGTCGGAGAAATTCGGCAGCTCGATCGACGGCGGATCGATCACGACGCCCTGCGTATCCATCCGGTTCACGAAGCTCGCGCAGGTGGAAGAGTCATAACCATTGATGCAATTCGAGAAGCCGAGGATCGTGCGCGTCCCGTCGAACGCGACGCTCGTGTGCGCCACGTCGCCCCCCCCGTCCTCCACGAAGATCCCGTTCGGATCGAGGGAGACGCCCGCCGGGGTGATACGCGCGGCATACAGGTTCGTGCCCTGCTCCAGCAGGAAGTCACGCGCGTCGGACCACGCGACGACGAAGTTTTGCCCGTCGAAGGCCGCCGATGGCGACCGCTGGTCGTTCGCGCCCCCCGAGACCAGGATCGGCGCCGCGTCGAGCGCCGCGCCGGTCGGGTCGAAGCGCCGCGCCTGGATCGAATACCCGCCGGGGAAGAAGCCATCGAAATACGCGTTTTGCCACACGACGAGCGCCTGCGACCCATTCGAGGCACCTTGCCCCTTCGCGCCCAGGTCCGTGTACGTCACGCCGCCCGGATCGAGCACCACGCCCTCGGGGGACACACGCGCGCGGCGCAGCGGGTAGGCGACGAAATCCGTCCAGTAATTGCACCATGTCACGACGGCGTTCGTGCCGTCCGTCGTCACGTCGATCTCCGTCAAGTCGTAGACCGGATCGCCGATGGCGATGCCATCGGGATCCAGCACCTCGCCCTGCTGCGCGTCGAAGCGCGTCCCCTTGATCGTCGTCTCGTACGTGTCGTCGTCGTATTGGCCGTACGCGATGAAGTAATTCTGCCCCGTCCACACCGGCACCGGATCCCACGTGTCGAGGATCGGCGAAGGCGTCATGATTTCGATGCCCGCCGCATCCACGAGCGCGCCCTGGGCGTCGACGCGGTGTGCATACCCGGACCCGCCCGTCTCGCGCAGGAGGAGCGCCCCCGCGCCGTTCGACGCGACGTCGAGCCGGTAGCCCGGCCCCACCACGATCCCGCCCGGATCGAGGGCCTGCCCGGCCGGCGAGACGCGCCCGTACAGGCCCGTGGAATTGTCGATCCACGCGACGAGGTAATTCACGCCGTCATAAGCGACCCGCGTCTTCTGCTGGATCGTCGTCGACGTCGAGAGCGTGACCGGCGCGCCCACGGGTTTGCCGTTCGCGTCGAGGCGCTGGCCGTAGACGCCCGTGCTCGAGATCGTGAACGGGCTGCCCGTCTGGTACGTCAAGAAAAAGCCGTTCCCGTCGCTCGCGAGCGCGGGCTTGATCGGGTTCGAGCCTTCGACGACGGGAAACCCGGTCGTGTCGAGCACGGTGCCGTCGGCGGCGATACGCGCCGCATAGATACGCTTGTCCTGGATCGGGTCGAGATAACGATCCTCCTCCCAGGCGACGAGGTAATGGCTTCCGTTCGACGCGACTGCCGGCCGGAACCGACGCCGCCCCGCCGGCAGGCCCGCGATCGGCGCATCGATCCCGAACTCCGGCGTGAGGAGCGGATCCAGCACCGCCGGATACGCCGACGCCGCGAGCACGCGCGCCGGCACGCGCATCACGATGCGCCCCTGCTCGCCGCGCACGTCCACGCGTGTCTTTTTCCCCGTCGCGTCAATCCACGTCGCCCGGCCGAACCGCACGCCGATCCCCGTGGCCGCGTCGATGAAATGGTGACCGTCGTGGGTCTCGCCGATGAACGCCTCGCCCCCGACGTCGAGCGTGACCACGAGATCCCCCGCGCCTTCGGGCGCGCGCGCGAACGAATACGAGAGCTCGACGCCGCCGTCCCGATTTTCGAGGTGCTCGTCGACGTCCCCGCGCGAAACGACGAGGTGCCCATCCGCCTCGACGCGCCCCGCGCCCGCCCCGCGCCCAAGCTCGGTCCCGCCCCGCGTGACCCGCGCCGTCTTCACGCGCAGCGGCGCGCCGGCCCGCGGCGACGTGCGCGGCGACGCGGCCGGCGCGATCGGCACGATCTCGAACCCTTCTGCCGTCGCCGCGATCTGGTGTGCGGACCCCGCGCCGACGAACCTGCCGTTCTCCGCCCGGAACCTCGCGCGGGACGCGCGGACGCTCGCGTCGAGATCAAACGCGGGTGACACCTTCGCCCCGGACGCCGCGTCCCCGAGCGCGTGGCCCTCGGCCGGCGCCGGGCTCTCGCCGCGCGCGCACGCGGCGAGCAGGGCCGCCGAGAGGAGCAGGCTCACGCGATCGGCGAGAAAACGGAGGCGTGGGAAATTCTTGGGCATCATCCCACATCGATTACCACGGAGCAGGCGGGCGCGGGAAGCGGCTCTACGCCCGCGCTTGCTCCCCGGGCGGACCGGGTGGTATGAGCGGCAGACCGGGAAGCACCAGGAAGTTTCGTGTCGGAGAGCAGCGGAGCGCACGGTTCGTCGGAGATCGAGGCGCTCGTACGAGGCGCGCTCGGCGGCAATCGTGCGGCCCAACGCGCGCTCATCGAGGACGTGCTCGCGCCGGTCGTCCAGGCCCGCGTCGCCCGTGTCCTCGTCCGGCGCCTGAACTCGAAGGGGGATCTGCGCACCGAGATGATGGATCTCTGCCAGCAGGTCTTCGTGCACGTCTTCGGCCATCACCTGCTCGCGCGCTGGGATCCGGCCGCGGGCCCGCTCGGCGCGTTCGTCGGGACCATCGCGGAGAACCACGTCCGCTCGATCCTGCGCAGCCGCGTGCGGAGCCCCTTCACCGAAATCGCGACCGAGCAGGAGGCCTTGGAGCTCGCGCTGCCCCGCGGCGAGCAGAGCCACGAGACGACGATCGTCTCGCGCGAGGCGCTGCGGAGGCTCGAAGCCGAGCTCGACGACGAGGAGCGGGAGGGGTTTTTCGCGTTCTTCGTGGACGAGCGTTCCATCGAGGAGATGTGCGTGGTCACGGGCAAGAGCCGGGAGGCGGTCTACAAGCAGCGCCAGCGGCTCCGGGAGCGCGTGCGGCGGATCCTCGACGACGAGGCCGAAAGCTCGCGTCCGCCCGTGCGCGGGGCGCCGAGGACCCGGGAGGAGGGGCTGTGAGCGAAGAGCAGGATCCGCGGATCGAGGACCTCGCCCGGCGCGCGCGCGAGCGCGAAGAGAAAGAGCTCGCCGAGCTTTTGCGTCCGCTCGACAAGGCCGAACGAAGCGCGCTCGCCGACGCCGTGTTCGCCACGCTCGACGCGAAGGGCGCGCCGGAAGAAGCCCGCCCGGCGCCGGTCGTCCCGATCGAGAGGCCCAAGAAACTCGGCGCGCGCCGGAGGTTCGGGCTCGTCGGGGCGCTCGTCGCCGCGGCGCTCGGGGCGCTCGCGCTCTTCGTCCTCCTGCGCCGGGACGCGCCGGCCCCGATCGCGGCGTACACGCTCTCCGTCGAGGGCGGCAACCAGGCCGAGCGGGGGGACAGGCCGCCGGAAGACGTGGTGATCCGGCTGGATCCGGCTTCGCGGCTCTCGCTCGCGCTCCGGCCCGGATCACCCGTGGCGGGGGCGATCGCGGTGCGTGGGTTTCTCGTGCGGGAGGGCGCCGCGAGGGCGTGGGAGCCGCCCATGGTCGTCGGGGCGGGCGGCGTCGTGCGGATCGAGGGGACCGCGGCGGCGCTCTTCGGGGACGTGCCCGAAGGCGCGTGGGACGTCGTTTTGCTCGTGGGCCGGCCCGAGGCACTCCCGGACGAAGCGACGCTCGCGAAGGCGGCGGCATCCGGAGACAACCTCGCCGCGTTGTCGACGCATCGGCTGCGGATCACGCTCTCGCGGCCGCGCGGGGCGCTCGGCGGGGGCGGGGAGAACGAGGGCGCGCCGAAGAATCGCGTTTCCCAGTGCGCCTCCGCCCCGGCGGAGGTTCTCCCGGACGCCCTGGTGCAGGCGGAGGCGGCGCGGAAGCGCGGCGAGCTCGATCGGGCCTCGTCGCTCGTGGAGGGCGTGCTCGCGCAGGGGGCGCCGGACACGAGGCGGGCCGCGATCCGGCAAAAAGCCCGGATCCTCATGGCCACGCGCGGGCGGTTCGACGAAGCGGCCGCGCTGTTTCGCGAGGCCATCACGCAGGATCACGCGGCGGGGCGGCTCGCGGACGAGCTCGACGATACGTTCGCGCTTTCGTACGGGCTCCTGCTGGACAAGCGCGCGTTCGGCGAGGCGCGGGCCTTGCTCGATGGGCTCGGGCCGCTCCTTTTGGCGTGCCCCGAGGGCGAGCCCAAGGCGGCGTATTACAAGGGCCTGCTCGGGATCGAGACGGGGGATCTGCGCGCGGCGCTGGCCTCGTTTTCGGCCGCGGCGGCGGGCGCGGAGCGGCTCGGGCTCGACGTGTATCGAAGCGCGGTGCTGGAGCAGGAGGCCGAGGTGCTGGCGGTGCTCGGGCGGCACGAGGAGGCGGCGGCGCGGCTCGGGCAGGCGCGGGCGCTCGCGGGGCCTTCGGCGGACGCGTGCCGGCGCGCGCAGCTCGCGAGCAATGCCGGGTGGATCGCGCTCCGGGCCTCCGCGCGCTCGGGGCGCGGGCTCGACGAAGCCAAACGGGAGCTCGACGAGGCGCTCGTGATCACGCGCGAGGGCTGTCCGGCGGGGCTCGGGAACGTCCTCGTGAATCTCGCGCTCGTCGAGCATGAGAGGGGGCGCGGCAAGGAGGCGCGGGCGCGTTTGGAGGAAGCGAAGCGCGCGGGCGGCTGGGCCGAGCTCGGCGGGTGGCAACGGATGATCGAGGCGCGGCTGCTCCTGTCCGAGGGAAACCCCAACGACGCGCTCGCGGCGCACGAGGCGCTGCGGGCCGAGGGGGAGCGGCTGCTCTTGCCCGAGCTCGTCTTCGAGGGCGCGCTCGGCCGGGCGGAGGCGCTCGCGGCGCTCGGAAAACGCGGGGAGGCGCGCGCGGCGTTCGGGGAGGCCGAGGCGGCGCTCGTGGCGTGGGGGCGGGGCGTGCCGCTCGGCGAGGGGCGGGGGTCGTTTCTCTCGGCGCGGCAGCGCGGCGCGCGGCTCTGGGTGGAGTTCTTGTTGCGCGAGGCGGAGCGGGGCGATGCGCGGGCCGCGCGGGAGGCGATGGAGGCGGCGCGGCGGTCGCTCGCGGGATTCGTCCAGGCATTTCATTGGGTGAACCGCGTGGGCGCGCTCCCCGCGGAGGCGCGAAGGCGCTGGGACGAGGCGGTGGCGGCGTACCGGCACGAGCGCGCGGTGCTGGAGGAGAAGGCCGCGGCGCGTGGTCCGGGCGCGGGAGGGCTCGAACCGGAGCGGGCGGCGTTGCGGGGCGCGCTCGATCGGGCGCTCGCGGCGCTCGGCGCGGGCGAGGCGCGAGAGGCGGCGCCGCCCTTGTCCGTTCCGGCCGCGGAGGAGGCGCTTTTCGTGGTGCACCCGGCGCACGAGGGCCTCGCGGGGTTCGTCGTGACGGAGGGCGGGCGGAAGGTCGAGGCCCGGCGGCTCGGAGCGCTGGAGCCTTCGAGCGCGCCGGCCGCGCGCGCCGAGGCGTGGCTCGCGCCTTTTCGAGGCGCCCTCGCGAACGTGCGTCGCGTGCGTCTGGTGGTACCGGGGGAGCTTCTGTCCACGGATTGGCACGCGCTCCCGCTCGATGGAGCGCCGCTGATCGAGCGCGCGGAGGTCGTGTATTCGATGGACCTCGCGCCGCGGCCCGGGGCGCCCGAAGGCACGACGGCCGTGGTGATCGCCGATCCGACCGAGGATCTGCCCGGCGCGCGCGGGAGCGCGGGGGCGGTCGTCGCGGCGCTCGAAGCCCGGGGCTTGCGTGTCGTCTCGCTCCTCGGCGAGGCCGCGACGCACGAGGCCGTGCGGGACGCGCTGGAGCTGCCCTCCGTGCGGCTCTTGCATTATGCGGGGCATGCCACGTTCGAGGGGCCGGACGGGCTCGAAGCCTCGCTCCGCCTCGCCCGCCGGGGTCGTTTTTCGGTGGCCGACGTGATGGCCTTGGCCCGTGTCCCCGCGGTCGTGGTGCTCGCGGGGTGCGACACCGCGCGCGCCGCGGAGGTCGACGCGGGCGCCGGGGGGCTTGGCCTCGCGCAGGCCTTCCTCTTGAAGGGCGCCCGCGCGGCCGTCGCGACGCCCCGCCCGATGGGCGACGCGCTCGCCGAGCAAGCGACGCGCCTCCTTTATGCAGAGCCTATCGAGCGCGACCCGGCCCACGCCCTGCGCGCTGTGACCCTCGCCCTCCGGAAGGCGTCGCCCGAGGCCGACGGGACCGCCCTGCGCCTGCTCGGGGAGTGAGCCAAGGCGCCCGCGAGATTTTTTTCTCCACCTCTGTCCAATCTCCGGATCCGAAGGCGTAAGCCCCGCCGAACACGCCGCGAGGTAGGTCCCGCGTGCGCGCCGCATGGCCGTGGCGCGCCCTCGGGGCGCGCTCGGGCTTTTTTTCGAGAGGTGGGACATGGCTCGCATGTCGAAGAGGACGGTTCTGTCCACGCTCATCGGTGTATCCATCGTATTGCCTTGCACGACGGCCTTCGCGGACGTCGTGCTGGAGCCCAACGTCATCAAAGGACAGGCGCGGTTCTCCAATACGAACCCCAGTGTCGTCGCGCTGCTCCAGCAGCTCGGGATGACGTCGGCCCAGGTGAACGCCTCGAGCTCGTCGCCCTCCGGGTACACCAGCAACACGAACGCGCTCGTCGGCACGCCGCTCTCGCGCAGCTTCGAGCTCTCCGCCGAGTCGGGCGCCGGGGGGCCGGGCGGCGTCACGTACAGCCTGGGCGCGACCGGCTTCCTGTATGCGGCGGCCGGGTACACCGCGTCGGGGCAGTACTGGTTCCAGCCCACGACGGGCGTCGTGCTGAAGCCCCTCGCGCAGCAGCCCGGCGGGACGACCGCGGACATCGCGGACTGCATTGGCCTCGTGCGCGTCCGCTGGGGGCTCGATCCGCAGTGCAATACGCCCTTCACCATCGGCTCGGGCTCGATCCAGACGAGCTACAGCACGAGCAACTTCCAGAACACCGCCGAGCATTACATCCTGCAGCTCGGCGGCACGAGCGAGACCAGGCTCCTCTCGATCACGACGGGGAACGACCCGACGCTGAACACCATCACGTTCCAGATCCCGCTGGATTTGCATCCGGCGTGTGACGAGATCCAGGACATCTGCATCGACATGTCCCAGTACATCGACGGCGGCGGCGCGCTCGGCTCGCTGACGGGCCCGTTCGACGTGCTCGGGGAGGTCGAGCTGGGCCAGACGTACATTCGCGCGCAGGACGGGCCCTCCGGCAACAGCCGTTACGGGTATTTCTCGCCCCCCGAGATGCCCGTCGCATCCCCCGCCGACTGGTGGACCCTGCCCAACATGATCCCCGGTGATTACCGCGGGTATGGTCAGACGCTCGTCCGCACGGGCCGCCTCGCCACGCAGCTCGTCACGCCGCGCATGGGACCCGGTTTTCCCGCCGGCCCGATGACCGTCCAGTCCGGCGTGAGCTCCGATTTGCAGCAAAACATCGGCGGGCAGCTCCGCTATCCGTTCGTCATGACGCCCGCCCGGTTCGCTGGGAAAATCCACCTCGCCGACCCCTACGTGGCGGCGAACAGCGGCGCGTACAGCTCGCTCTCGGCCCTGCGGTTTTCGGCCGATCCCCCCTGGTCGAGCCAGTATCCCTGGGGCACCACCCTGCGGGCGCTGGACACCGACACCTACGGCGGCCAGAGCATCACCTCGTTCGAGGGCACCTTCGACCCGGCGATCGGCGCGCTTTCGTCCGTGTACGAGCAGCTCGTCGTCAATCCGTACGACATCCCGACGCAGTGGACACAGACGGGTCTGATGCTCGATTTCGACGCCCCGGCCGCCCAGCGCCAGGGCTTCCTCACGATGCGGCGCGACGGCACGAGCCACCTCGTCGGCCCGGGCGACGTCGTGCCCATCGACCACATCTATTGCTTCAACGAGGTCGAGCTGCCCTATTCCATCGCGAGCGGGCTGCTCTTTGATCCCTACGCCCAGGTGACCGGCTCGTTCACGGGGACGGACTGGATGGGGAACGCGACGTCGTACACGGCCCAGGGCACGTTCCAGGGATGGCCGCAGACCCAGGCGAACGCCGCCACGAACGGCATGGTTCGCCTCGCGCTCCCCCAGGGGTCGTATACCATCCAGCCTGGATCGAGCGTAGAATCGGTCTCCGGCGCGGTCAGCAACGCGACGTTCGCCAAGACCACGCTCACGCTCGGCTGCGGGCAGCGCGTGACGGTCTCGCCGGGCCTCAGCGTCTCGGCCGAGCTCCCGCTCTGCGCGACGTCGGCGACGCCCGACATCGTCGGCGCCGTGGCGAGCAGCGGCGTCCCCGTCGATCACATCTGGTACACGATCAACGGCGGCCCCGCCGTCGACATTTGCACCTCGAACTGCGGCGCCGATCCGCAATTCAGCGCGCCCGTGAGCCTCGCGGCCTGCGGCAACACGATCCAGGTCTTCGCGAGCGCGGGCGGACAAACCACCTCGGTCACGACGCAGACGACGTGGGAGGATCCGAACGACGGCGTCGATTGCGAGGGCTCCTGCGAGCCGCCGCCGTCCTCCGGTGAGACGTGCGCCACGGTGGACGTGAAGCCGCTCGCCTGCGAGGGCGGCGGGGGTGGATATTCGCTGACGCTCGAGATCAAGAACGAGCTCGACGAGCCCATCACCTACGTGCTCCTGCCCGATCCGCACGTGTCCCCGAACGTCGTCACGCTGGCCGATCCGCTCCAGCCCGGGGCGTCGACGAAGGTCACGGTGACGGTCTCCGGCGTCAATCCCGGCGCCGGGGTTTGCCTCAACCTGGGGATGTCGAACCCCTCGCAAAATGAATGCTGCTCGAAGGAGGTCTGCTTCGAGGTGCCGGCGTGCTGCTTCTCCGTCGAGGGGCAAAAGACCTCTTGTATCCAGGGCGCGCCGGGCGGGACGTTCGAGGCCTCGTTCAACTTCGAGAACCGCACGCTCGACACGATCGAGCACGTCTTCCTGTTCCCGCCGAGCGGCGTGACCGTCTCGCCGCAATACGTGGACGTCCCGGCCACGCCCCCGGGGGGCCTCGCGCACGTGGGTGGGCTCTCGTTCACGGGCGCGACGCCCGGCGAGGAGCTTTGCCTCACCGTGGGGATTCACGACGAAGAGATGAACGAGTGCTGCGCGGACGAGGTTTGCTTCCAGGTGCCCCAGCCTTGCAAAAAGGAGCTCCCCGGCGACATCCTCTCGCCGACGAAAAACCTCGCCGCCGCCGAGAGCTGCTCCGTCAGCGCGGCGGGCGGTGAGCGAGGCTCCGTCGTGGGCCTCCTTCTCGGCCTCGCGGCCCTCGGTGGGCTCGCGCGACGCCGCCGCCCGTGAGGCCACGCGGATTCTCTGTCCAATCTCCACGGTGAGCGGCGTAAAGTCTCACGATCGCTCACCGTGGAGGTCTCGTGTCCCGCTTCCTGTCGTCCCGCTTCGGGCTTTCTCTGGTCGTCCTCGGCGCCGTGCTCGCCCCCGGATTCGCCTGCGGTCCCGCGCCCGCGCCGTGTCCTCCCGCGGAGGATGACGCCGGCTGCACCGGCCAGCGCTGGATCTCCATCGGCAACCCCAGCGCCCCTTGCCCCGCCGATTCCCTCGGCATCTGGGCGGAGGAGAAGCTCTTCAAGGGGCCCGTGGGCGGCCCTCCGCCCGCGCTCGCGCGTTATTGCGTCTACGAGTGGACCGGCGCGCGCGTGAACCCCGGCGCGACGCAATGCTTGCCGTACGGCGCGAATGGACCGGGGGATGACGAGATCAATCACCTCCAGACGGTCGTCACGGCGGGCGCGGAACTCGGCGAGGACTGCATCGACACGGCGCCGCTCGGCTTCGAGGAGGACGCCGCGGGCTGGGCGCGCAAATCGCTCACCCGACGGGCCGGCGGCGTCGATTCGCTTGCGCCGTCGGCCATGGATCCGACGCTCCCGCGCCCCGTGCGGGTCGTCGCCGTCGACACGTCGCCCGACGCGCTCTCCGGCGGTATTGCCGTCGGCCAGAGCCGGCACGGCGATACCGTGGCGCACGTCGCCCGGGATCTCGCGTGTCCAAACACCGAGGCGGCCCCTTGCGCGGCCCACGTCACGACGGCGCTCGGTTTGCCCCGCGAGGACCTCGCGAATCCCCTGGTCACCTCGCCGGCGCAGGGCGGGTTTTTCGGCACGGAGGGAGATCTCGCGCAGGCCATCGAGCGGAGCGTGCTCTCCTTTCGGACCGAGGTCGCCGCAGGGCAGGGGGATCCGCGGCTCGTCCTCAATTTGAGCGTGGGATGGGAGGACGATCCGGAGCGGAACAATTGCGCGCCCGCTCAGCTCGCCCAGAACCCTGATTCGCTCGCGCCGCCCGCGCGCGCCGTGCTCGATGCGATGCGGTATGCCGCGTGCCACGGCGCGCTCCTCCTCGCGGCCGCCGGCAACGACACCGGCGGACCCAAGCCGCCGAGTGGCCTCGTGTGTCCCGCGCGCTGGGAGGTGATCTCGACGCCCGACGCCGCGACGTGCGACGCGCTCGTCGGCGCCAAGTTCATCACGGCGTGGGCCGAGCGATGGCCGAGCTTCCCGCGCAGGCCCGCGTCCGCGCAGGCCTACGATCGCGTCGTGTATGCCGTCGGCGGCGTCGATTACAACGACGCCCCCCTCGTCCCGTCGCGCCCGCTCGCGCGCCCGCGCCTCGCGGCCCTCGGCCTGCTCGCGGCCGGCTGGGATATGTCGTCGAACGCCGCGGTCACGCCCAATACGAACGGGCAACCCCCCACGGCGCCGCCGCTCTTGACGGGCACGTCCGTCGCGACGGCGGTCGCCAGCGCGATCGCCGCGGGCAGGTGGGCGTACAACCCCGCGGCCACCGCGCCCGAGATCCTCGACGCGATCTATCAATCGGGCGTGGTGCTCCAGCAGAATGGCTCGAACATCCGCGCGGATCCGGATACGTGCATCGGGACGAGCGCGTGCGCCGTGCACCGCCTCTCCTTATGTCGCGCGCTTGGCGTGCCTTGCGACGATGCCGCGCCCGTGGGAGCGCAGAACGATCCGTTGCCCAATCCGGCCCTTTCGTCCACGCTCTTGGCCACGCTCGCGGGCGAGTTCAATGCGGCGATCGTCTCGCAGGCGTCGTTCCCGGACACCTTGCCCCTTCCGAGCGCCGGCCACCCGACGGTCGCCGCCTCGCCGTGGACGTTCCCGCAGCCGAACTGGCCTGCGTGCCCGGCCTGCGTGCTGGCCGTCGATGGCCCGAACAACGTGATCCTTTATGCGAGGCCCGGCGTCACGATGACCGACCTCACGCTCGTGATCGTCGATCGCCAGGGTATCGTTCGCTCGGCGCGCGTGGCGGCCACGGCTCCGCGCAATGATGCCCTGCGGATCACGATCACGCCGCAGACCGGGTTTTCCGTGGCCAACGCGCGCAGCGTATGGCTTTCGGGGACGGCGACGACGCAGAGCGGGAGCCCTGTCTCCGTCGTTCAGCAAATCGCGGTGACCGGGCTCTGACGTTTCCGAGGATACTCCCCAGCCAGCCGCAAGCTGCACGGAGGCCCGCCCGGTTGGCCGCCGCACGGGGAGCATGCTACGCGTCGAGGAGGCCCCGCGCCGAGAGCGCAGGCGATGCGGGTGTTCAAGAAGGCGCAAGGATGACCGCCACGACCCCTCTGCCCGTTTCCACCGCCCCGTGGAAGCCCGACCTGAAGATCGCCGTGCTGCTCGGCGTGGTGTCGGCGCTGGCCGTGGCCGCGCTGATCCCGTACCTGGTGCAGCTCATGCCGGACAAGTTCGCGAAGCTGCCGGTGCCGCTCCCGGTGTTGGTCGTCGCGCAGTCGCTGCAGGCGCTCGTCCTGATGGGCCTGACGTCGCTGGCCGGCCTGCGCATGGGCCGTCGCGTCGGCCTCGGCGCGCCGCTGCTGCAACGCTGGATCAACCACGAGCCGCTGGTCCTCGCGCCGCGGCCGCTGCAGGCGATCCTGCTCGGCGTCGCCGCCGCGCTTGGGGTCGTCGCCCTGTCCGCGGGGATCGATCCGTTCCTGCCGCCGATGCTGCACCCGCCGGCGAAATCCGGTGCCGGAGAATCGGCGCTGAACGGTTTCCTCGCTTCGTTTTACGGCGGCATCGCCGAGGAGCTGCAACTGCGCCTGTTCCTGATGACGCTGATGGTGTGGCTGGTCGCGGTGCTGCGCAAGGCCAGGCCATCGCCGCGCGTCTACGGGATCGCGATCGCCATGGCCGCGCTGCTGTTCGGCGTAGGCCACCTGCCTGCCGCGCACCATGTCTGGGGGCTCGATGCGGTGGTCGTCGTACGCACCGTGCTGCTCAACTCCATCGCCGGACTGGCGTTTGGCTGGCTGTACTGGAAGCGCGGGCTGGAGATGGCGATCCTCGCCCACTTCAGCGCCGACATCGTGTTGCACGTCCTGGCTCCCCTGGTAGCGAAAGCAGCCTGACGTTGCCCATTCCAAGGGCGAGCATCCTCGCCTCGGCCGTGATCCACCTCCGCTCCGCGACCGAACGCGGCCAGGTGACCCCGTCTCTCGCCCGCTCCGCGTCCACCCCACAGAAGGGACGCCCCGATCCTCCCCCGCGCCGCCGCCGCGCGCACCAAGTCGAGCCGTGATCCTCCGGTGGTCACGCCATGTTCCCCGGTAGGACGCCCCGTCCCTCCCGTGGTCACGACGCGCGCGGGGGCAGGCGAGCCGTGATCGTACCCCCTCGACACGACGCGCGGGGGTAGGAGAGGCCCGCCGTTCCCTTTCGCTTGACGTGGCAACGGGCAGTCCGGTAGCACACCTCGCATGCGCCAGATTCCGCTCTCCTATGGCCTGCTTTATTTCCTCGACGAGCTCGAGTTCACCGAGGCTGCGCTCAGCGCCGACGAGGACGCCGCCTTGCTCGCGCCGCCGTTCACGGAGGCCATCGGGGAGTGGGAGGGCCTCTTCGCGCAGGAGCGCGCGGCGCGCCGGGGCGTGACCCGGGCCGAGGCGGTGGTCGCGGTCCGCGACGAGCGGCTCGATTCGTCCACGAAGCGCTTCGGGGCCGCCGTGCGCGCATTCGCGCCGGAGCTGCTCGGGAAGTTCTTCGGCGGCGCGGCGCCGGGGCAATTCGTGCGAAAGGGGCTGCGCTCGCAATGCGAGAAGACGCGCGACGTGCTCCTCGTCGAGGTTAAGAAGCTCAACCCCCACCACGAGCTCATCCCCTTCGCGGCCCCCCTCGGCACAGGCAGCGAAGCCGCGCTCGATGCGCTCGACGTCCGCGTCAAGGCCAAAGGAAAGCGGCAGCTCGTCACGAACGAGACCGACGAATGGAAAGAAGGCATCAACGCCCTGCGGACGACGACCTACGCGGAGCTGCTCAAGATCGCGACCAAGAAGAAGTTCCCCAAGTCGTGGGTCGAGTCCTTCTTCCGAAAGCCCGACGGGGCCAAGAGCGAAGAGGCGAATACGGACGCAGGCGCCGAATCCGAAGGCGAAGAGCCCTGATCAGGAGGAATGCAAGACGATCGGGAGCGAGCTCGGGCCACGCACCAGAAGCGTGCGGTGCCAGGCCATCGGCTCGGGCCCGGGTGAGATGCGGCGCGCGTGATCGAAGAGCGCCTCCAGCGCGAGGCGTCCCTCCAGGCGCGCGAGCTGCGCGCCGAGGCAGAAGTGCACGCCGTGGCCGAAGGGCAGGTTCTTCGGGCCGGGCCGCTCCAGGTGGAACTGGCCCGCGTCGGGGAATTGGGATTCGTCGTGGTTGGCCGAGCCGACCATCACGAGCAGCGGCGCGCCTTTGGGTAGTTTCACGCCGCCGAGCTCGACCTCCGCGGTCGTCGTGCGGGGCACCGCGTGGAGCGGCGGCTCGTAGCGCAGCACCTCGTCGATGAAGGCAGGGAGGAGCGATCGATCCGCGCGGAGTTTTTCCCATAACTCCGGCCGTTCGAGGAGGACGACGAGCGAGGTGCCGAGCATGTTCACCGCGGTCTCGATGCCGCCCACGAGGAGCAGGGTCATGAAGGCAATCAGCTCGTCCTCGGTCAGCGCCTCGCCGTCGACCTTGGCCGTGAGCAGGTCACTCACGAGATCCTCGGCGGGCGCGCGCCGGCGTTCTTGCAAAAGCTCACCGAAATAACGCCGCAGGTCCGCCACGGCGTCGCGGGCGAGCTGCTTCCGATCGTGTTCGTCCGGACGCACGGTGGTGACGCCGCCGGTGATGAGGTCCGCCCATCGCTTGAGGCGCGCGTGCAGCGAGGGGGAGAGCCCCATCAGGTCGCCGATGACGAAGGCCGGGATTCGCAGGGCATAAGGCGGCATGATGTCGACGGGTTGTTCGCGCGGCAGCTCGGCGACGGCTTGTTCGGCAAAGGCCCGCACGCGTGGCTCCACCCGCGCCATGGCGAAGGTGCCGAAGGCCTTCGAGACGAGCGCGCGGAGCCGCCCGTGCTGGGGCGGATCCAGGGTGATCATCGAATCGGCGAACGGATTGCCGCCGAGCCACGGCGGGTTCACCGCCAGGCCAAAGCCGCGCGAGGAAAAGAGCTCGGGATGCTTGAGGACGAAGAGGACGTCGTCGTGCCGCGTGACGGCCCACATGCCACCCGGGTCCACCTGGCACACGGGCGCGTCGCGGCGCATGTCCGCATAAATCGGGTAGGGGTTGGTTCTGAACTCCGGCGAGAGCACGTTGTATCGAGAGGTCATGAAGGAACTCCAAGGGGGAAGGTCGACGCGCTCCGGCGCGTTTTCGCCGCCATGCCCGTGCTCCCTCCCGCGACCCGGCAGAAAGGCAAACCCCAGGCCGCGCTCATGATAGCCGCGGCTTTGGTCGCGTCTGGCTGTTCACGCGGGGAGAGCAAGGATCCCGCGCCTTCCGCGAAGTTGGAGGCGACCCCGGCTGCGTCCGCGTCGCCCCCCGAAGCTTCCGCCGCGGCCGCGCCGAGCGCTTCCGTCGCCGCCGCGGCCGCGCCGCCGTGCGTGGGGGCCGAGGCGCGCCCCGGCGTGGAGGCCCACGAGGGCCATATCTATTTGTGCGCGCAGGATGGATCGGCGCGCAAGCTGACCGACTCCGGGAAAGACAAATCGCCCGCGCTCTCTCCGGATGGCAAGTGGGTCGTCTTCGTGCGGGCCGAGGGGATTGCGCCGGTCGACGAGGAAGGTATGCAGCTCACCGACAATCGCATTCTGCTCCACGACCTCGCGACCGGGCAAACCCGTGAGATCGCGAAAAACGGCACGTGCTTGAGCTTGTGGTCCCCGGTCTTCGCGTTCGACGATCTGGTGTTGATCGACGCGCGGGGCTACGAGATCCCCCGCTATACCCACACGAGCGTCTGCGGCGTCGACCTGCGGGAAAAAACGCCCGTGGTGAAGGCCATCGCGGGAGGGACCGATTGCGTCGTCGCCATTCGCACCGGGCCTCATCGCGGTCACTTGTACGCCGAGGGGTGGCGTAGTCCCGGCCCCACGGAATATTACGAGATCGTCGATCGCGCCGGGCGCACCGTGCGCCCGCTCGAAGCTTCGGCCTTCACCGACGATCCCCCCGAGGGCCCGGGGGCCCAGACCGGGGCCTTCTGCCGTCCCCCGCGGCGGCTCGATTTCCACAAGAGGTGAGCCCGTCATGATAGAAGGGTGGGCGATGTCCCGGAACCCTCGCCTCCTTCTTGGCGCCGCGCTCTCCGCGTTTTCTTTGAGCTGCAACGTCATCTCCCCTCCGCCGCTCATGCCGAACCTCGCGAGGATCGCGCCGAACGAGCCGGGCGACATGCGGGTCATGCTCGTCGTGGGGCTCGGCGGGGGGATCTGGCTCGATGGCGGGGTCGGGGCCGAGCTGCGGGTCGAATCCCAAGTCAACCCGTGGGCGACCGTGGGCGGCGGGCTCTCGGGCGCGCTCAATCTGGAGTACGACAACGACGATCCCGCGTCGGGCATCATCCCCCGGTACGGTCATCCGCGCTTTCTTTATGCGGCGCGGGCGTGGGGCCGCTTCAATCCGGGGGAGCTCGATTGGTTCGCGCTGAAGGCAGGCGCGGGGATCGCGGGCACGAACAAGGGGACGGTCGCGCTCACGCTCGACGGCGCCCCGCTCTTCGGCCATTCGTTCGAGGTCGGCGGGGAAGCGGGGAGCGCGCCCTGGCTCGTGAGCCCGTACGGCGGGCCCGTCGTGGCGCTGTCGGTCCCTCTGCGGCAGGGCGAAAACATCATGGACCAAAAAATCTCGCTCGGGCTCGGGCCCGATATGCATACGACGAGCCACAGGGAGCCGGTGCCGTTCACCACGACGTTTTTCGTGGGCGCGCAAGGAGGGCTCGCCGTGGACGCGCCCGGCGCCCCGGCCTGGACAGGGGCGCTGGAGATCCTTTCGCTGCTCGGGATCTCCGATACGCATGCAGCGGTGCTCATGGGCGTTGCGACGGGGCAAGGGGTGCGCGTGCGCCCGTGAGCGGGCGAGCCTTCATCGTTTCGGGCGTCCCGCTATGGTGCGCGCGAGCGCGAGCACGCGGAGCGCGACGACTTGCGATTCACTCTGATCCTGCTGCGGCAAGGCCAAGGCGAGGAGGCGGGCCGAGAACCTCGAAAAGAGCGGCAGCTTTTTCGCGAGGTCGATGGGCAGGTACGTGGGGAGGCCCTTGTCCGCCATCGGGCCGTGGAGCAACGCGCGGATCCATTCGGCGCCGGAGAGCTCGCGTCTCTGGTACTTGCGTTGATCGAGCAGCACCCGACGTGTATGCACGTCGAGGTAATCGGGCGGGAGCATGCGGTTTGCCTTCGCCCACGCCTCGCGCACGCGGAGCGAGAAGCTCGCCGCGACCTCGGCGGAGCTGCCGAGGGGCGTGCCGAGCGCCTCGTTCGCGAGATCGAGCGTCTCCTTGAGCTTCTTGTCGCCCACCGCGAGCGGCGCGGCGGCGCTCGACAGGACCTTGAGGACCTCGATTTCGTCGAAGGGGAATTCGAGATCCCCCGCGACGACGAGCAGCGGGGGTTCGAGCACGCCGTCGTCGTTGACCGCCGAGAAGAGCGCATGCTCCACGTCGAGCGTGGGCGTGGCCCGCGTGAGGACCCTGGAGACGCGAGATTTGTCGTCCTTCGCTTTTTCCTCCAGGGTCTTTTCTTTCTTGCGCTCGGGCTTCTTGCGAGGCTTGGGCGGAGCTTCCGGATCTTCGTCGTTCCAAGGATCCTCGGAGGCTTCGTCGGCGGGCTCTTCGGGAGCAGGGGGCGCTGCCGGCTCGAAGAGGGGTTTCCAGGCTTCGTTTTCGGGGAGCCGTGGGGGAAGCTCGGGGGCGAACCACAGGAGGTCCACGAGAAAACCGGCGGTCGTAGGGGCCGCGGCAATAAGTTTGTCGCGCCGCTCCTTTTCGCGATCGTCCTCCGCCGGCGTCGTGGCGGCGGCGGCGTGGGAGGCCTCGGCCGCGCCGAGGAACGCGGCTGTGGCGAGGACACGCGGATCGGCCTTGGCGGGGCGAGGGCGATCCTTTTCGAGCGGCGCCGGCGGCGGGGCGGGGGGCGGGGCCTCGGGCGCGGGGCGCGCCTTTTGCGCGGCGAGCACCGCCGCTTGCCCCACCGTGGTGCCGGCAGGACGCGCGACGGGCGGCGGCTGCATGGGGAGGGCGGGCGCGGGCGGCGCCGAATGCGGGACGACGATGCCCGGGAGCGATGGGGCCTGCGGGCGCAAAGGTGCGGGCGCGAGGTGCGTCTGCGGCGGCGTCGCCAGGGGAGGCGGCGGCGCTGCCATGGGCGGCGGTGGGGCCATTCCCGGCGGCGGCGCGACGGGCATTCCTGGCGGAGGCGCGGCCCTGGGCGGCGCGGGCGCAGATGCGGGCACGGGCGCGGGCGTCTTCGCCCCGGCGAGCCACGTCGGTATCGCATGACGTGGGATGGTCTCGACGAATACCGCGGTGTCCTGCTGATCCTCGGGCGGCGCTTGGGGGGGCGGCGCTTTGGGGGGCGGCTGCGGCGCGGCCGGGCCCGGGGCGGCGAAGGGCAATGCCGGCGAGGCCTTGAAGGGCAGGGGACTCATGCCGAGGCCCTGGAGGCTGTCGGCCGTCGTTTGCGTGAGGTCGAGGTCGTCGTCGTCTTCCAAAGAAGGCTCGGGCGCGGCGCGCGGCGATTCGGGGAAACGCGCGGGTTCGCCCGGGTACTCGACGCCGATGAAGATGCGGCCCGGCTGATCACGGCCGTCGAGGGGGATTTGCGCGCGGAACGTGAGGCTCGCGATGGCGCGGTTCGTGTCGATCCACAAAGTGTCGGGGACGAGATCCGGCTCCCAGGGCGGCAGGCCCTCGATTTCCACGCGCATGCGCGGCTTGACCCCCGGCAGGCGCGTGGAGAATCGTTCGATGTCCGGGTGCATGTTTTCGAGCACAAGGGGCTCGTCCGGACGCAGCTCGGAGACGAGCTGATCCGGCGGCGCGCTCTGGAAATACGAGCCGTCGAACTCCATCCCGAGCGGCGTCTCGGTCCACGTGTTGTTCGCGAATGCCCCCACGAGCGCGCCGAGCTTGGCGCTGCGGACGAGCCACCGGGAGGCAATGGGGCCGAACCCGACCGTGGGGATGGGGCGAGATACGTCCGCATCCGTGAGCCCCGGGGGCCTCAGGTTTGGCAAGGTACGCCGCCCGTACGCGTCGACGATGGACGGGTCGATCCCGACGGGGTTCCATGAATCCTCGCCGCCGGCGGCGCGCTCGTAGCGGAGGGGCATCTGCGTCCATTTTTGCCCCTCCGAGACGGCGCCGTCCCTCGTGATCGTGCGCGCGCCGAGGACCTCGATCGATTTGTCGACGTCCGCGACGACGAGCCGCGCGAAGAGCGAACGCACGGGCTCCCGCCGCGGCGCGAACGCGCTGCCGACGAGCACGACCTCCGGCCGGGGTTTGGAGGGCGCGAGGTCGCTCGGGGCATAGACGCATTTGCCCGGGTCGTCGTCCCAGTGGTTGTCACGCTCGTTGATGCCCTCGGGCTCGGTCGCGACGATCGACGTGCCGGGCTTGAGCGCGTACGTCAACTTGCAGACGACCGTGAGCGACCATTGCCCCGGCTGCTCCTGCCACGTGACGGAGCCCGTGAGGACGGGCGGGAGGGTGATGATCTCCATGAATAACGATTCCTACCGCCGATCAGTCCCACTTGAGGCGCTTCGAGAAATACCGCGCCCGCGCCCACACGTCGCGTGAATAATCATCCCCTGCCGAGCCGTCGTCGAGCTTGGCCCAGCTCGCCGAATCCCTCGGCTGGGTCCGGACGTTGCCCGACCCGAAATTGTAGCCGGCGATGGAGCCCGCGAGGAGCTGCTCCCGGGTCCAGCTCGGGTGCGCGGCTTTCACGGATTTGTACGTGTCGCTCCAGATTCGCATGGCCTGCTCGGCGTGATCCAGGCTGAAAGGACCGCCCTTCGGCTTGTGGAACTCCTTGTCGACCTGGAACATGCCATACCCGTCGGGATCGTACTTGCCGTACCCGTCCGCGCGGAGGTGCCTGCCGAAGCCGGATTCGCGGCTCGCGAGCCCGAGCAGGAGCGCCGGGGGAATGCCGTATTTCGCGCCGAGCTTCTTCGCGAGCGGAACGAGCTTCTGCGCCCGCGCCCGGTCCATCGGCGCCTCCACGCTCG
The DNA here is from genome assembly GCF_005144585.1 of Polyangium fumosum. Taxonomy (GTDB): domain Bacteria; phylum Myxococcota_A; class Polyangia; order Polyangiales; family Polyangiaceae; genus Polyangium; species Polyangium fumosum. The sequence goes on from NZ_SSMQ01000051.1 coordinate 20,291, forward strand.
CTCGGGGCATCTTGCCGGGCTTCATCTTGAGCAAGACCTTGTTCTGCCGCTCGGCCCGGTTCGGGCGATCCTCGGCCTCCTCCGGCGCCTTTTTCGGCGTCTTTTTCCCGCCGGCAAACAGCGCCATGCTGCCGGTCTTCACGACGCTGCCGCAATCGAGGCAATCCCCGACGCGGACGACGGCCTTGCCGTTGACGTAAATCTCGTCGGATCCCTCTTCGGCCACGCTGTCGTGGTGCGGGTGGTCGGGGCCGTCGTGGGGCTCCCAGAGGTCGCCGACCCGCACGACGGCGTGTCCGTCGAGGAAGACGTCCGGGCTGCCCTCGATGGCCTTGCGCGGCAGGCACCCGTCGTGGCCGCTGCATTCGTCGATGCCCTTGCGAGCTACCTGTGCCATCGACCCCTCCCCGTCACCACTTCAGGTTTTTCGAATACCACTGCGCCTCGGCCCATACGTCGCGCGAGTAATCGTCGTGCGCCGTGCCATTGTCGAGCTGCGCCCACGCCGCCGTGGACGAGGGCCGCGTCTGCGCGTTGCTCGGGCCCGCGTTGTACGCGACGAGGCCCGCGGCGAGGTACTCCTCCTCGCTCCAGCCGGGGTGCTTGTCCTTGACCTGGCGCATGTACCCCTTGTAGATGTCCATGGCCTGATCGATGTGGTGCCAGTCGGAAGGGCCGCCCTTCGGCGTGTGGTACCGTTTGTCGACCTGGAACAACCCGAAGCCCATCCCGTCGAATTTGCTGTAGCCGTTCGCGTCGAGGAACTCGCCGAACGCCGACTCGCGGTTCATCCAGGCGAGCGCGAGGGCCGGCGGGATGTCGTACCGCTCGCCGATCTTTTTCGCGAGTTCTTTGTAATGCTCCGCCTTCGCTTTGCGGGCCGCGGCGATCTGGTGGTATTTGCCCGCGGGGCCGGGGTTCATCTTGCCGAGCAGCTCGTTCTGCCTCGCGGCCTTCGATTTGCCGTGAGGCTCCTTGGCGTGGTCGTGCTTGGGCGGCTCTTTTTCCTTCTCGTGCTTCGCGGGCTCGTGCTTCGCGGGCTCGTGTTTCGCCTCGCTCGGCTCGTGCTTCGCGTGTTTTTTGGAGCCGTGTCCGCCGAGCTTCTTCGGTTTGCGCGCCGCGGGCACCTCGACGGGTGGGTTGAGCTGGATCTTCGGGCCGCCCTTGACGACGAGCTCTTTGCCGGCCTGGATGATGACGTTGCCCTTCGCCGAGAGGATGAGATCCCCCTCGACCGTGACGTGCCGGTTGCCCTTCGTCTCTTCGAGCTCGTCTTCCTGGACGACCTTGTGCAGGTCCTTCGTGGCTTCGAGGTAAAAAAGCTCGCCGTCCGCCTTGTCGTCGAACGTGATCTCGTTGCCGCCGTTCTTCGAGCTCGATTTGAGCGTGGTGCGGGTCTTGTTCTCCGGGATCGAATAAGGCACCGGGGAGATCGTGCCGAACAGGCGGCCGACGACGACCGGGAGGTCCGGATCCCCTTCGAGGAACGCGACGAGCACCTCCTGCCCGACGCGCGGCAGCGTGACCATGCCAAACCCGGGTCCCGCCCAGGCCTGGGAGACGCGCACCCAGCACGAGCCCTTCTCGTCGCCCTTCGCCTCGCGATCCCACGGGAACTGCACGCGCACGCGGCCATGTTCGTCGCAATGGATGTCCTCGCCGGGCGGCCCGACGACGACCGCGCTCTGGACGCCGTGGATGCGCGGTTTGCTCGTCTTCGAAAGCGGCTTGAACGCGCCGTCTTCGCCGCTCCGGTGCGCGTCTCCAGGGCTCATCGTGGTGAGCAGGGGGCGGAAAGGCTTGTCCGCCGAGACGGCCTCACCGCCCGCGTGCCAATCGTCATCGACCTCGCCCGAGAGGAATGAGGAGAGGACGAGGAGCTTTTCCTGATTTCCGAGATCCCGGTGCGGATGTCCTTTCATCGAAAAGACGGTGCCGGGCGCGACGTCGGTCGCCGATGTATTGAAGCTGATGCGCGAGGCCGCGCCGCGCATGGCCTCGACGTGCCGCTGCGCCTTGCGCTTGGCTTCTTTCTCGTTGTGCCGGTAGTTGCCCTCCGCGTCGCCGACGGGCGTGCTGCCGTCGCCGTCGCCCGCGGCGTGGCTCGATCCGGGGAGGAAAAAATACTCCTCGAGCAGGCTGTCGGGCCCGTCGTCGTCCGCGCTGTGCACGCCGGCGAGCGGGAACGTCGGGCGGCGGAAATCGAAATCACGCACGACCGCGCGCCCCGGGCGCACGTCGTGGGCGAGGCTCACGTCCGTGATGTGCTCCGCCTTCTCCGCCAGGCTCGCCGAACGCACGAACGGCAGCGCCTTCTCGCGGGGCTCCGCGGTGGTCGGCGCGTCGGTGAGGATCATCTTCGTCTCCTTCTCGCCCGCGGGGGTGGTGAAGAAAAACGAGATGCCCGCGTCGACGAGGAGGCGCCGCACGAAATCGTGGTCGGTCTCGCCGTATTGCACCTTGAACTCGCGTTTCGTGTAGTCGTCCTCGTCGAGCCGAAGCTCGAAGGGCAAACGCCACTCGTCGAGGACCTTCTTCACGATCTGCGGCACGGACGCGTGTTTGTAGACGCGGTGGTTGCGGCGATGGCTCAAGAGCCAAAATGCGGGGACGATCCGGAGCGCGTAGGTCGAGAGCCCGTCGGACTCGACCTCCGTCTGCGCGATCCGCGCGCACACGCCCGTCCAGATGCGCCGGCCGCTGGGGCCCACGAGGCCAAACGACGCAGGGCGGCCGCTGATCTTTTTCAGATCGACGTCGTCGTCGCCGACCGCGATGACGTCGATCTGGAACGACGCGCTCAACGCCTCGTGCACCGCGAAGCTGCGGACGTCGAGCTGTTCCCCGGACTCCAGTGAGATTTTAACGTTGCTCATGGCTTCATCGTTCTCTGCAAGGGTCTTCCCGAGGAGCGCTCACTTGAACGTCAATCGATGGAGTTTGTCGATGAGCGGCGTGGGGTTCTTCAGCGCGGGGTGCCTTCGATAGGGGCCGCTCATCTGCGTCAGCGCCTGTCCGCGCGCCCGCTCGCCGAAGAGCTCGAAATGGATCATCGACATGCCGAGCGAGTCGAGCAGGCCGACGTACGCGATGTGCTCGCCGCATTTTACCTTTTGCCCGGCCCGGACGTTGACCCGCTTGCTGCTCGAGATCTCGCCATACCGGACGACGCCGACGCCCGGGTGGAAGACCTCGAGCGCGTTCGTCCCGTCATAGAAGAAATAGGGGGGGCGGATGATGACGCCGTCGGCGATCGCGCGGATCTTCGAGCCAAACGGGGCATACAGATCCACGCCGCCGTGCTTGCGACCTCCCGAGCGTGGGCAGCCGAAGTACCGCGGACCGTCTTTCCAGCTCGCCGTGGGTTTTTTCCAGAGCGGGAAGACGAGCTTGCGCGCGGCCTTCGAATCCTTGTCGTCGTCCTTGTCTTTGGCGGGCGCCGGCTTCTTCGGCGGGGGTTTCTTCGGCGGCGGTTTGGGCTGGCTCGGCTGCGGCGAGGCGCCGCCGGTGCCGCCGGACGCGCCGGGGAGCTTGATCTGCTGCCCGACGGAGATCTGATTCGGGTTCGAGATCTGCGGGTTTGCCTTGAGGATCGCGCCGACGGTGGTGTCGTATTTCTCCGCGATCGCGCCGAGCGTATCGCCCGACTTCACGGTGTACGAGCCCGGGGCCTTCGCCGACAGCGCCATGATCCTCTGCGGCTGCGCGGGCGCTGGAGCTTCCGGCACAATCGCACGCGCGGCGAACGCCACGGGCGCGGGCGGAGGCGCGCCGGCGACGGGCCCGGGCGGCGGGAGGAAGATGGGAGGCGGCGGCCCGAGGTCGAAAGGCGTGTCGTCGTTCGACATGAGGGATCCGGGGCAAGCAAGGTCGTTGCCAACGGCGCGCCCTCGACAACTACGCGAAAGGACATCGGGTGCAAATGGGGATCCCGGGGCGAGGGTGGATCCGTCAAGATCCATCCCTGGGGCTCAAGTCCCCCAGGAGGGCCCGGCGCGCGCATGGAAGCTCCGTGGGCCCACGAACTTCAATCCGGTGCCCGTCGACGGATGCGCGGGCGTCTCTACCCCGCGCACTCCGCGCAGAGCTTCCCGAGCGTACGAATCGCGTGATCGAAGAGCTCCGACCACGGGTGCCCGCACGACAAGCGGATGTACCCCGTGAAGCGCTGCTTCGCCGAGAAGAGCGGCCCCGGCGCAATGGCAATGCCACGCGCGAGCGCGCGCTCGAAGAGCAGGAGCGCGCTCGTGCCCGGCGGCAGCTCCACCCACAAAAGAAACCCTCCCGCAGGCCGCGAAATGCGCGTTCCGGGCGGGAAATGCTCGGCCACGGCCTCGCTCACCCGCTCGACCTGCGCCGCGAGCTTGCGCCGCAGCGCGCGCAGGTGATGGTCGTAGCCGCCATTGTCGAGGAAATCCGCGACGGCCATTTGCGGCAAGGTCGCGGTGGCCACGCTCTGCGCGAACTTGAGGTGCTCGACCTCCTCGCGGAAGATGCCCGGCGCGGCCCAGCCGACACGATAGCCAGGCGCCACCGTCTTCGAGAACGAGGAGCAGAGCATCACGAGGCCACGTTTGTCGAAGGCCTTGGCCGGCCGCGGGCGCTCGTCGCCGAAATGGAGGTCGCCGTAGATGTCGTCCTCGATGAGCGGGATTTCCCGCCGTCCGAGCATCTCCACGAGCTCCTCCTTCGCCTCGTCCGGCATCAAGGAGCCGAGCGGGTTGTTGAAGTTCGGGATCGCCATCACGGCGCGAATGCGGTGGCGCCCCATCGCCTCCGCGAGCGCGGAGAGATCGAGGCCCGTGCGCGGGTGCGAGGGGATCTCGATGACCCGCATGTGGAGGCTGGCGAGGAGGCGCAAGAGGCCGTAATACGCGGGCGATTCGACGGCCACCGTGTCGCCCGGCCGCGTGGCGGCGCGCAGGCAGAGGTGGAGCGCCTCGGCCGCGCCGACGGTGGTGACGATGTCGTCCGTCGAGAGCGCGCAGCCCCATTCGATGGACCGACGCGCGATTTGCCGGCGCAGCGCGACGAGGCCGGGCGGCAGGTCGTAGCCCACGCCCGCGCCGCCCGCGCTCCGGGCGATGAGGCTCAAGGAGCGGTTCAGCCGCTCGGTCGGCAAGAGCTCGGGATCGAGGAACCCCGCGCCGAGCGGCACGATGCTCGGATCTCGGCCGGCGCCATAGAGCCTCGCGACGAGGGTTCCGATGCTCGGGCGGCTCGTGGTCGTGCACGCGCGCGCCGCGCGGGGCTCGGGCGGGAGCGGCGCGCGGCGCGCCCGCACGTAATGTCCCGACTGGGGCCGCGCCTCGATGACCCCACGATTCTCGAGCTCGAGGTAGGCCTGCAGGACCGTCGCGATGCTGACGCCCTGCTGGCGCGCGAGCCGCCGCACCGAGGGGATCCGATCGCCGGGGCGGAGCGTGCCCCGCTCGATCAGCTCCTCGATGTGCGCGGCGACGCGCTCGTAAAGAAGCCCCTGCCCGGCGGTGACGGTTTCTTCCTGCACGAAGGCCGAGGATACCGCGCGTGGGCCTCCCGCGCACCGGTACAGTTGCCGCGGGTGTCGACCAGCACAGCACGGGTTTCGTTCGACTGTACCGGTCGCACATGCCGAGCAACTGCATCTGTGCCGGCTGCCGGTCCGGGGTCAAGCTTGGGGTATGATGACCGTGCCAAGGTTTCGCGCGGGCGTGGCTCCCTTGACGCCGCACCCTGTCGAGCTCGATCTCGCCAAAGGTGCGTTGTGGGCGCAGAAGCTCCGGGGGCCGTTCGCCCTCGCGTGTACGAGCGGGTCGGTCTGGCTCACGCGCGAGGGTGATCCGGACGACGTGGTGCTCTCGGCGGGCGGCTGCTACCGTGGCGCCGATCAAGGGCTCGTGGTGGTCGAGGCCCTTTCGCGGGCGCACATCACGGTGTCGAGAGAAGGTGTCTCCGGGAAGCTTCGGCGGGTCCTCGCGGCCGTGCGGCAGCAATGGCTCGTCTTGGTCTCGCTCTTTTCCCTCTACGTCATCTGGGGCTCGACGTACCTCGGGATGCACATCGCGCTGGAGACGTTGCCGCCGTTTTACATGGGCGGCACGCGGTTCGTGCTGGCGGGCGGCATTCTGTACGGTGCGCTGCGGCTGCGCGGCGAGGCCGCGCCGACGCGGAGGCAATGGGCCGGGGCCGCGCTCGTGGGCGCGCTCTTGCTCGCGTGTGGCAATGGGTTTCTCGCGATCGGGCAGCAGCGGGGGTGGGTGAGCTCGGGCGTGGCCGCGGTCGTCGTGACGACGATGCCGCTCTGGGTCGCCGTGCTCGGCAGCGCCGCGGCGTTCGTGCAGCGCCGGAGGGGCCGCGAAGGCTCGTCCGCCGCGCCTTCGGCCGGAGAATGGACGGGCCTCCTGGTCGGCTTCACGGGCGCCGCGCTTTTGCACCTCGGCGGCGCGATGGGCGGCTCGACGGGCGGGCTCTTGTTGATGATGCTGTCGCCGTTCGCCTGGGCGCTCGGCTCGCTCTTCAGCCGATCGATGGACCTGCCGAAGGGCCTCATGGCCTCGGCCGCGCAGATGATCGCGGGCGGCGTGATCATGCTCTCCCTCGCGCCGCTCCTCGGTGAGTCGTTTCCGGTCGCGCCCTCGGCACGCTCGCTCGCGGCGCTCGCGTATCTGACGGTGTTCGGCTCGATCGTGGGGTTCTCCGCGTACGGCTACCTCATCCGGAACACGCGGCCGGCCATTGCGACGAGTTATGCGTACGTGAATCCGCTCGTCGCCATCGCGCTCGGGATCTGGCTCGGCGGCGAGGCGGCCTCGGCGACGACGTGGCTCGCGGCGATCATCGTGATCGCGGGCGTCGTGATCGTGTCGGTCGCGCGGGCGCGGCCGTCGAGGTCGTGATCCGCAAAGCGTCAGGCCTTCGGGGCGCAGCCGCCGTGCGCGTGCGCCTCGGGATCGCACGTGCAATCGACGCAGCCGTGCTCGGCGCAGGTCCCGCAGGAGATGGCGACCTGCTTCCGTAACGCCTCGCGCGCGCGGAAGACGCGCACGGCCGCGTTCGAGGGCGTGATGCCCTGCTCGTCGGCGAAGTCCTTCACCGCGACGCCCTCCACCTCGATGCGCTCGAGCGCGGCGCGGTATTCGGGTTTGAGCGTCTTCGCGAGGCGCGTGACGCATTGGCAGATCGCGCCGCGGACCTCCTGGTTCGGCTCGGCGTGATCCTCGACCTCGGAGGCGAAGGCGTCGAGCGCGCGGCGCGCGGAGCCCTGGCGGCGGCGGTGATCGACGACGGCGTTGCGCAGGAGGCGGTAGAACCAGGCGATCGCGGATTCGTCCTTCTGGAGCGTGTCGAGGCGCTGGAGCCCACGCGTGAACGCCTCTTGCAGGATGTCCTCGGCGAGGGCGCGGTCCCCGAGGCGGCGTTCGAGGAACGCCAGAAACGCCCGGTGGTTGTCGACGAGGACACGCGCGACGTCGCCCTCCACGGGCAAGGCGGCGGTCGTCTCGGCGGTCGGGCGAGGATCGGCCATGGGCTCGTTTGTCCCCTCGGTGGGGGCTTCTGTCAACACGGCGCGTTTGCTCATTTGTTCGCGCCGTACGCGCGCAGCCGCAAGGAGCTGAGGAGGACGGACACGCTCGACAGGCTCATGGCCGCGCTCGCCAGCACCGGCGAGAGGAGCCAGCCAGTCAGCGGATAGAGCGCGCCCGCGGCGATGGGAATGCCGAGCACGTTGTAGGCGAAGGCCCAGAAGAGGTTTCGGCGGATGGTGTGCAACGTGGCGCGCGCGAGGCCGAGCGCGGTGGGGAGAGAGGCGATTCCGCCGCGGAGCAGGGCGATGTCGGCCGTGGCGACCGCGATGTCGGTGCCGCTCGCGACCGCGATGCCGACGTGGGCGCCGGCGAGCGCCGGAGCGTCATTGATGCCGTCGCCGACCATCGCGACGACGCGCCCGTTTGCGCGCGCTTCGGACACGATTCGTGCTTTGTCCTCGGGCCGCACGTCCGCGTGCAGCTCGTCGATCCCGAGCGATCGCGCCACGGCGCGCGCGGTGGCCTCGCGATCGCCCGTCGCCATGGCGATATGCACGCCGAGCGCGTGCAGGCCGGCGACGGCTTCTTTCGCCTCCGCCGTCGGCAGATCCGCGACCGCGACGAGGCCGGCGAGCTTGCCCTCGATGGCGACGAAGGAAGGCGTGTTCCCGCCCTGCGCGAGCGCGTCCGCAGCTTCTTCGAGGGGGGAGGCATCGATGCCGTGCTCCGCGAGGTAACGCGTGGTGCCGATACGAACCTCGCGCCCCGCGACACGCGCGATCACGCCGCGCCCCGCGTCCGCGCGGAACTCCTCGGGGGCCACGAGGGCGAGGCCTCGCGCGCGCGCCCCGTCGACGAGGGCTTTTGCGACCGGATGCTCACTCCCGAGCTCGGCGGATCCCACGAGGTGCAGCAGCTCGATGTCGTTGAAGCTCGGCAGGGGCTGCACGGCCGAGAGCGTGGGCCGTCCGGCCGTGACCGTGCCCGTTTTGTCGAGGATCACCGTGTCCACGCGGCTCGCCGCTTCGAGCGCGGTGCCGCCCTTCACGAGCACGCCGAGCTCGGCGCCGCGGCCCGTGCCCACGGCGACGGCCGCAGGCGTGGCGAGGCCGAGCGCGCAGGGGCAAGCAATGACGAGCACCGCGACGAACCGCTCGACCGCAGCGGCGAGGCCCGTCGCGGAAGGGTCGACGAAGAGCCACGCGGCAAACGCGACGGTCGCGATGCCGAGCACCACCGGGACGAAGACCCCGCTGACCGTGTCCGCGAGGCGCGCAATGGGCGCTTTCGAGCCCTGGGCTTCTTCGACGGCCACGGCGATCTGCGCGAGCGTGGTCTCCGCGCCGGTCTTCGTGATGCGCACCGTGAGCTGTCCGCTCTGGTTCAGCGTGCCGCCGAACACAGCGGATCCTGCGGTTTTGTCGACGGGCAGGCTCTCGCCGGTGAGCATCGATTCGTCGACGGCCGACGCGCCGGAGACCACGTCGCCGTCGCTCGGCAGGCGTTCGCCGGGACGAACCCGCACGAGATCGCCCGGCGCGAGCTGGGAAAGCGGGATCTCCTCCTCGACGTCGCCGCGCAGGCGCCGCGTGGTGTTCGGCTGGAGCGCGACGAGCCCGCGTACGGCGTCGGTGAGGCGTTTTTTCGCGCGGGTTTCGAGGAGCTTGCCGAGAAGGACGAAGCTCACGATGGCGCCGACGGCCTCGAAATAGACGTGCGGGCGCTGGCCGTGCGCGGCGTGCGGGAAGAGGCCGGGCGCGAGGACGGCGATCGCGGAGTAGACCCACGCGGCGCCGGTCCCGAGGCCCACGAGCGTGTTCATGTCGGCGGCGTGATGCCGGTGCGCGGCCCAGGCGAGGCGGAAGAAGCGGCGGCCGGGGCCGAGGATCACGGCGGTCGCGAGGGCGAGCTGCACGAAGCGCCCGAGGGGCCCGTCCGCGCCGGGGAAACGGCCGTGTGACATGCCGAGGACGAGCAGCGGGACGGAGAGCCCAAGCGCAAGGGCGAAGTCGCGCCGGAGCCCGCGGCGCTCGTGGTCGAGGCTCGCGTCGGCGGCGTGGGTTCGTTCGATCGGCGCGGCGGCGGAGGTGGCCGGCGCGGCCGCGGGTTGCGGGACGGTGTAGCCCGCGCGCTCGATGGCGGTGACGAGCGCGTTGGGGTCGGAGGCCGCGGGATCGTACGTGATCGTGGCCGTGCGCGTGACGAGGTTGACCTTGGCCTCGTGGACGCCTTCGGTCGCGAGCAAGGCGCGCTCGATGCGCCGCACGCAGGCGGCGCAGGTCATGCCTTCGACGGGCAGGTCGATACGGCGGGCCGCGGCGGCGGAAGGTTCGGGGAGGAAGGCGGGGGCGGATGCGGTCGACATGAAACCTCGCTGTCGACCGGCGCAGACGCGCTCCGGCCTGGCGCATTACACCGGCGGAGGGGGTGAAATGAAAGGCAGGCGGCTGCGTCTTCGGGGTGTGGGCGGCGAACGGGCCGCTCCCGGAAGAAGGAAAGACGCCATGAAGGAAACGTTGCTCCACGTCGAGGGGATGAGCTGCCCCTCCTGCATTCGCCACATCGACAGCGCGCTGCGCGGGATCCAGGGCGTCGAGAAGGTGGACGTGAAGCTCCGCGAGGGCACCGTCCTCGTGACGCACGACCCGTCGAGCGCGCCGACGACCGCGCTCATCGACGCGCTGCGGGACGCGGGTTATTCGTCGCGCCCCCGCGCGGCCTGATGCGCGGGCGAGCGCGCCGGGGCTCTCGGCCCTCCCCGCGAGCTCCGGCGCTTCGTGCTTCACCCGCAAGAACCTTCCCCGCAGCTCATCTGCGCGCCGTGGTTTCGCGCGGCCGTCGGGGTCGTCGCGGGGGCCGGCGTGGGCTTTTCAGCAGGTTCGACCGGGGTCGTGGTCACGGGCGACGGGGCGGGAGGCGCGGCGGCCTGCGTTTCGGCGGGAGGCGCCGTCGTCGCGCGTGGCGCTGCGGCGGGGGTTGCCGCGGCCTTCGCTGGAGCCGCGGAAGGGGGGAGCGTTGCGCTCGGGGGCGCGGGGGGGGTGGATGCAGGTGTCGCGGCTGCGGGCATGTCGTGGGCCGGCGGAGGCATTGCGGCGGGGGCCTCGGCCACCGGTTTCACGTCCGGGCCGTCCGTCGGCGCCGGGGACGTGGTGCAACCGGCGAGCAGGGCGCCCGCCCCGAGGGCGGCCAGCGCCTCGTAGATACGCTTTGCATGCATGACCAAGCTCCTTCACGTGGTGCAGGGGTACGACCCTGCCGACGCAGGAGGGCGCCGCCCATTACAGCCGTCCGTCGTGCGCCCGTGACAGCTCCCCCGCGGCCCGGCGGGGCCCCTTGAAACCAAACACGAAGGGTGTAGACATGGATCATGGCGCGACGGGAAGGCCTGTTCGTCCGGCGGTCCGTTTGTCTGGGCCTGTTCCTCCTCAGCGGGTGCGGAGGCGCGCCCACGACGCCGGCGAGCGGCGCGACGGGGGATACCCCGGCGGTGCATTACTCCTTTGGGGTCGATCCCGAGCTGCGCACGCTTTCGGCCACGGTGTGTCCCCGGGATCTGCGGTTCACCCACCTGCGCATGACGACGCCCGAGCTCCTCGATCGCGTGCGCCGGCCGCGCCTCGTGCAGGCCACGGGCGACGTGCCGCTCGAATTCGAGGAAGACGCCGTGCCCATTGCATCGATGGCGGACGGCGCTTGCATCGGGTACGACGTGGACCTGGGGCCGCCGGGGGAGGGTTTCTGGATCACGCACGGGGATGCCCACGTGCTCGCGGCGCCCGACGTCTGGTTGCTCGCGCCCGAGCCCAGGCCCCCCGGGACGCGCTTGACGGCGAGCTTCACGCTCCCGCCAGGCGTTCACGCCGCCGTCCCCTGGCCCGGGGATCCACGAGGGTATCGTGTGCCGGAGACCGCATTCACGATGCGTGGCGCGGGTGCCTTTGGAAAACTCGAACGGGAGACGGTGCGCGTGGGCGGGGCCGAGCTCGATCTCGTCTCGCTCGGCGGCGGGTTCGGCGCGCGGGCGCCGCTCGTCACGCAATGGATGCAGAGGAGCGCGTCCGCGCTGACCCACCTCCACGACGGGTTTCCCGTTCCGCGCGTGATGGCGCTGCTCATCCCGCAGTCGGGATCGGACGTCGGATTCGGCATGGCGCTGCGTGGCGGCGGACCGACGGTGATGATCCTGGTGGGATCGTCCATCACGCCCGAGGCGCTCGACGCGGAGTGGACGGCCGTGCACGAGCTTTTCCATCTGTCGGCGCCGCGGTTCCAGTCGAAGGACGTCTGGCTGTCGGAGGGGCTCGCGACGTATTACACGTACATCCTGATGGCGCGGGCGGGGATGACGAAGGAACAGGGCGCCTGGGACGATTTGCAGGACGGCTTTCGGCGGGGGAGCCGCCGCGGGACAGGGCGTACGTTGCGGCAGGAGAGCATCGACATGCACGAGACACACGCCTACCAGCGCGTGTATTGGGCTGGCGCGGCCCTTTCGCTCCTCGCGGACGTCGAGCTCCGGAAGCGGGGCGTCGAAGGCGGCCTCGATGGCCCCCTGCGCGAGCTCGCGCGCTGTTGCGCCCGATCCGAGGAGGCGTGGTCTGCCGAGCAGTTCGCCGCGTTCGTCGATCAAAAGACGGGGCAAGCCGTCATGGGGCCGCTCTTCGAGCGGTACATCGATCGAGCGGATTTTCCCGAGACGGCCGAGATCCTCGCGGCGCTCGGCGTGAAGGGGGCCGGGCGGGAGATGACGCTCGCCGCGGATGCCCCGCGCGCCGGCGTGCGGAGCGCGATGATGGCGCCGCGCGCCGGGGGCAAGGGTCCCTGAGCGCGCCTTGGCTCAGGCGGCTTCGGGTTTTGGCGTGGCCTCCGCGGGCGCGCGGCGCTCGATGTTCCGGCGGAAGACGAGCATGCAGACCGGCGCCGCGATCGTCATGAGCCCGATCACGAGCCACATCGGCTGCGAGTCCCGCGGGCCGGTCTGTGGGCAATACACGCTGAGCAGGTAGCCGCTGAGGAAGCCCACGAAAGGTTTGGCGAGGAACAGGGGAATCTCCGAGAGCCCCATGTAGCTCGACTCGCGCCCGGGCGGGGCGATCGTCGCCGTGTATTCATAGAGCCGCGGCGACCAGAGCGCCTCGCCGATCGAGAGCAGGACGATGAACACCACGCTCGCGGCCACGGTCGTCGAGACGGCCATCGCGAGCACGGAGAACGCGGTGATCGTCGCGCCGATCGTGATCACGGGGTAGGGCGGGTACCTGCGCGTGAGCGCCGTCGCCACCGGCGTCAGGACGATGATCATGGCGGGGTTGATCGACCAGTAATACGCGAACGGGAAATCCTGCCCGAACTCGCGGAGCGTGTACTTCGGCCAGGTCAAATGCGCGTGCTGGAGGACGAGGCGGACGAACGTGAGCAGCGCGATGAACCCCAGGAAGATCCAGAAGGACGGCTCGCGCAGCACCTCGCGCGCGATCATGAGCGGGTTTTTCGTGGGCTTGTCCAAGGACGCGGTCGGCTTCGCCTCGCGCATCGAGAGCGCGAGGACGACGTTGACGCAGGAGACGACGAACCCGACGAGGAAGACCATCTGGCTCGACGAGAACGTGACCCCGGCGATCGTCGCGCCGCCCTTGAACCATTTGCGGAACTCGGTGATGAGCGGCCCTTGTGCGAGGGAGCCGATGTTCATGAGCACATAATAAAACGAGAACGCGAACGAGACCGTCGCCGGGGTCGTGTAGCTGCGCACGGCCGCGTTCATCGTGGGCTTCATGCACGCAATGCCCCAGACCGACGCGGCGAGCGACGCATAAATGGTCATCTTGTCGCCGGCGAACGCGAGCATGCCCCGGCCGACGGCGGTGGAGAGCGCCGCGATCACGAGCGCCCGCCGGATCCCGAGGCCATCGGCGATGAAGCCCGCGAAGAACATGACGAGGCTGATGACCGTGAGCCAGGTGCCCGCGACCGAGCCGGCGGCGGTATCGGAGAAGCCGTGGTCATCCGACAAGAAAATCACGAGGAGCGACCAAATGGCGAAATACGCGACGGACTCGAGGAGCTTCATCGCGTACACGGTCCACAGCTCGCGCGGAGAGGCGACGAGCGCGCGCAGATCGGCCGAGAGGGAGCCATCGGCGCGCGCTTCGGGAGGGGCAGCCATGCGCGAACGATACACGCGCCGCGGCCGGAATCTGTCTGTGTTCGAATCGCTCGGGCGGATTCGCCTGGTATCGAGAGCTGCACCGCACCCCCTGCCGCTTTCCCCCTCCTGACCGCGGAAGCCCCTCGCGCGAACGATGCTTTCCCGAGGGGGCGATCGGCAGGTCCGCGCTGCCCTTCGTGTCGGTGCGGACCGACACCTACCGTGGGCCGTCGATGCCAGGGGGGACGTATCTCGCTTGCCTGATCCACGAAGGCCGCCCACCTTCGTCTCCGCAGGAGTGTCCTCCATGAACCGTGAAGACTCGCCCTTCGAGATCGTTCGTCATCCGCTGAAGGTTCGCCGTTTGGTCGTCGCCCACGTCCGCGAGCTCTCGCCGCGGATGCGTCGCATCACGCTCGGCGGTCCCGAGCTCGAGGGCTTCGTCTCCCTGGCACCGGAGGATCACGTAAAACTCTTGTTCCCCGCCGAGGGACAGTCCGAGCCTGCGCTGCCCATCGTCGACGAGCGCGGCGAAATTCGGCCGCCGCCGGGCGCGCGTCCGATCGCGCGCGACTACACCATCCGGGCGCGGCACGTGGACACCATCGACGTCGACTTCTTGTTGCACGCGCATGGCGTCGCCTCCTCCTGGGCGGCGCGCGCGACGCCGGGCGACGTGCTGGGCCTCGCCGGGCCACGTGGCTCGCGCCTGCTCCGGCTGCAACCGGCGTGGCAGCTCTTCGTGGGCGACGAGACGGCGCTGCCGGAGATGGCACGTCGCCTGGAGGAGACGCCGGCGACCGTGCACAACTTCGTGGTCGCGCTGGTGGAGGACACGAACGACCAGGCCGCGTGGCCCGAGCTCGCCCGGCCGGGCGTGGAGACCCGCTGGGTGCACCGCGCAGAGGGGGGCGGAGCGCGGGACGTGGCCCAGCGGCTCGGGGACATCGTGCGCGCGGCCGAGCTTCGTGATCCGGGCGAGGGATTCGCCTGGCTCGCGGGGGAGGCCTCCGAAACCTCTGCGGTGATGCGCGTGCTCCTGCGCGAACGAGGCTTCGCGCGCGCACGGATCCACGCCTCGGGGCACTGGAAGCGCGGCGTGGTCGCGCACGATCATCACGAGCCGCTGAGCTGACGCACGCTCCCCGCGCGGGTCGGCGCGGGCCACCTCCTTCTGCACGCCGCGGTCGCGCGCCTTTCGTTCGCGACGTGAGCGAGCGTTCGTTTTTTTGCCGCGCCCTCCTTTTGATATTGACTTTCATTCGCAACGAAACCTACGAGCCTCCGTATGCGCACTGTGGCTCTGGCTCTGTCTCTGGCGACGACGATGCTCGTGGGATGTGGACATGCAGGCTCGCGGGGCGACCGGCTCGCCCAGGGCGTCCCCCGCACCGAGGCCTGGTGTGGGCCGGGCGTCGCTGCCTTCGACTGTGACCGCCGCGCGATCCTCGCGATGGCCGGCAACTACCGCGTGTCGTTCCACTTCGACGAGACGACGCTCCTCGAACCGGGCTACCTCCCGCGCCCCGTGAAGGACGTGACCGGCACGGAGGCGGTGGTGGTGGTGAGCGACGAGCCGCGGCGCATCGAGCTCCAGCACCTGCTGGTGCTCCCCGCGGGCATGGTGGTCAAGCACTGGCGCCAGGTGTGGGTCTACGAGGCGCCCGAGCATTTCCGGTTCCTCGGCGCGCAGCAGTTCGACCGGCGCACGCGGAGCGAGCAGGAACGCGCGGGCACGTGGACCCAGCTCGTCTACGAAGTCAACGATGCGCCCCGTTACGCCGGCAGCGGCGCCTGGGTGCACCAGAAGAGCTCGTCGACGTGGACCTCGGAGACGACGCTGCGCCCGCTCCCGCGCCGCGAGTACTCCTCGCGCAAGGACTACGACGTCATCATCGCCGAGAACCGGCACACCATCACGCCGCTCGGCTGGACCCACGAGCAGGACAACACCAAGGTCATCCGCCGCGACGGCGCCGAGCGGCCGCTCGTTCGGGAGTTCGGCTTCAACGAATACACCCGCATCGCCGATCCGCTGAGCGCCGCGCAGCGCTACTGGAAGGAGACCGCCCCGTTCTGGGCCGCGGTGCGCGGCCGCTGGGAGACGCACCTCGCGGATGGAGCGCTGTCGCTGGCCTACCCCGTCCACGAGGAGACGTTGCTCATCGACGTGCTCAAGCGCGCCGAGTCGTTCCGCAGCACCCCCGATCTCGCAGAAGCCGAGCGCTGGCTCGACGCGCACTTCGCGAAGATGGTGCGCGCCGATCCCGCGCCTGCGCCCGTGCCCGCGCCCGCGCCCGCCGTGGCCCTCGCGGGGCGGCGTGCCCGGAACGTTCCGTAGAAAGGACCTCGGGGCAGAGCGCGTCGACGAGCGCCAGGAGGTCGTCGACGAGCGCCAGGAGGTCGTCGACGAGCGCTAGGAGGTCCTTGCGCTGGTCGAGGAGGTCCTTGCGCTGGTCGAGGAGGTCCTCGACCTCTGCCAGGAGGTCACTCGACCTCCGCCAAAAGGTCCTCGACGAGCGCCAGGAGGTCCTCGACCAGCTCGAGGAGAGCACTCGACGAGCGCCAGGAGGTCACTCGACCTCTGCCAGGAGATCGTCGACCTCTGCCAGGAGATCGTCGACCTCTGCCAGGAGGTCCCTCGACCTCCTCCAGGAGGTCCTCGACCGGCGCCAGGAGGTTGTGCAACCGGGATCTTGGGTGACACCGCGGCGCCGGCCGCCATACACTTGGTTCATGCGAATGAACCAGGTCACCGTGCCGGCCACGGACATCGCCGCCTCGATTGCCTTCTACCAGGCGCTCGGCTTGCGGCTGATCGTCCGCGCCGACCACTACGCGCGCTTCGAATGCCCCGACGCGGCCGGCGGCGAACCGGCCACGTTCTCATTGCACCTCCAGAACACGCCGCCCGGAAAGGACGGCGTGGTCGTTTATTTCGAGGAGGACGATCTCGACGCGACGGTCGAGCGCCTATCGAAGGCGGGTCTCACCTTCGACGTGCTTCCCACGGACCAGCGCTGGCTCTGGCGCGAGGCGTACCTCACGGATCCGGCGGGCAACCGTGTATGTCTCTATCGGGCCGGGGAGGCGCGACGTTTTCCGCCCTGGCGATTGCAGGGTTCCTGAGGTTACCCGCTCTCTTGGGCGATCGTCGCGAGCATCGTCCGGGAGAACTCGATCACGCTTTCATTTCCCGTCGTGAGCCCCCACTTCGCGCCGAGCGCGGGGAACGCGGCCCAGCGCTCGGCGGCGTGCGCGGCGAGTCCACTCCACGTCGTGCCTCCGGCCGCCTCGAACCGCTCGATACACGATTCGAGCGCGGCCTTGCCGAACGTGCCGACGAAGAGCGCGAAATCGATCGACGGATCCCCGAGGTGGGCCTCGGTCCAGTCGAGGATCCCCGTCAACCGACCCTCCTCGTCGAGCAGCAGGTGGCCCGGGTGGAGATCGCCGTGCACCAGGGCGCGGTGGCGCGGCCAGATCGCGTCGTTCGCGAGCCAGCGTTGCCAGCGCGCCCAGACCCCCTCGGGCGGCGCGAGCACGGCGCGTGTATCGTCCATGGCACGGGCGAGCTCGGCGCGGGCCTCGTCGATCGATTTCGTGGGAACACCTGCCGCTTCGATCGCACGGGCGTCCACCTTCTGGAGGGCCGCGAGGGCCTCGGCGAACGACGTGATGAACACGGCCGCGGGGGCTTGTGGATCGATACGATTCCAGACGACGCCGGCCGCGGGATCCACGGTGACGGCCGGGACGCCGCCGAGGCGCGGGTAGGCGATCACCTGATCGGTGAACACGCGCCAATGCGGCACGGCGACGGGCAGGTGCGCGCGCACGAGGTCGAGCACCCGCGCTTCGACGCGCGCGGCGGAGGCCACGGACAAGCGCCGCGGCGTCCGCACGACCCACGGCACGCCTTCCTCGTCGTGGGCGTGCACCACGAGGAAATCGAGGCCACTTCGATCGAAATCGGCCATTTCGGTCGTGACCCGGAGCCCCGCGCGGCGCGCGGCCGCGAGGAGCGCGGGGGCAGAATCGAGTGGCTCGAAGGACGAAGATGCCGCGGACGAGAGATTGTTACCTTCAGTCATGAAAAACTCCTCTTCGCGCGCCCGAAGGCGCATACGGAAGGGGAAGACGCGCAACGCGTCGTCTCACGACCGGCAGCTCGAGAGAGAGCATTCACCGTGGGCTGCCAGGCTGCCGGCGTGAGCCACCGCGCCCCGTCTTCCCCGAGGGAAGCGGGCACGGACAAGCACCCACGCGCTCGCTGCATCGACCCAGCCATGCCGGGGATACAAGGAGACGAGGATGCCGAGCTCAGCGCAGCCGAAGGAATGCCACGGCGCGACCCTGCCACACGACGGGCGAGAAGGCAACCCTCTCGTCGCTTCAGCCGGAGAACGTGCACGACGAAGAGCGCATTTCGAGCGCAACGGACTCCCGACAACCGCCGAAACCCTGTGTTCCGTGATTCAATTGTGGGCTACACTGGGGCTCGCCGACGGACGAGCCGGACGGCCTTGCGTGACGCGCGGGCCGTCCCGTCCTCGACGATGGGGGCCATTCCGGGGGACTTTCATGTCGATGCTCATCGCCTCGTGCATCTTGCTCGCATTCGCCCTGGCCGGGCTCGTCCTCATGGCGTCGCGACATCGGCGGACGACACAAGCCGAAATCGACGCTCGCAAGCGCGCCGAGGTCCTGGAACATGAAAACAGGGCGCTCGGGGCGAAGCTCCACGTCGCCGTGGAAGAAGACAAGAAAAAGGTCGGCTGGCTCGACCACCAGGAGCAGGAGATCCTCTGGCTCCGGGCCGAGCTCGAAAAGCGGCCCAAGATCACGCGCAAGACGTACAAGATCCTCACCCTCGGCGTCAAGGCCACGGGAAAGACCTCGCTCACGCTCAAATGGGCGAACCCGCTCATCGACCTCGGCGTCCTCGCGGGCACCAAGATCGATCGGTACGAGCGGACGGTGAGCCACGTGTCCCAGAAGGACGTGGTCATCGAGCACGTCTTCGAGGTCGGCGATTGGGGCGGCGAGCACATCGTCGACGCGCAGCAGGAGCTCATCGGGGACGAGATTCACGGCCTGCTCATCGTGGTCGATCTCGGCGGCAAGGACGCAAAAAAGGTCGAGCCCGGGCGCATCCAGGAGCAGCTCCAGGAGTTCCAGTCGCAGGCGCTCAAGTACTTCTTCGGCCCGAAGACCGTGGCGTCGTGCAAGACGGTCGTGCTCTTCATCAACAAGAGTGACCTGCTCTCGGGCACGCCGCTCGAAGTGGAGGAGCAAGCGAAGAAGCTTTATGCCCCGCTCATCGAGAACCTGATGAAATACTCGATGCAGCTCGACATCCGTGTCTTCGTCGGCTCCGCGAACTTCGGGCACTCGACCCACCTTCTGTTCTCGCATTTCGTGGAGCGTATCCTCCCGAAACACGCGTACGATTCGCAGCTCTTGCAGCGCATGGTGAAGGACTTCTCGGAGGCGCCGAAGGCGGCGACGTCGGAGAAGACGATCCCGCTGCCCGCGGTGAGCGCGTCGTCCGAACCTCCCAAACTTTCGCGGGTGAACTGAATGAGCGCGCGCGGCGGCGACCGAAGGGGAAGCTACGTGGCGCCGACGTACAAGGCGCCTCCCGACGTGGCATGGTACCATTTCCTGCACGGGAACGTCCCAGGGCACCAGATCGATTTCATCCATCACCCCGAGGTGCCGCAGGGGCCCTTGTCCCGGCAGCATTTCGGCCACCTTTCGCGGCTGCTCAAGTACATCGAGCCGCGGACGACGAGTGATTGCGCGTTCGCCATCGGGAACCTCTCCCGCGACGATACCCAGCACGAGCCGGGGCGCGGCGGCGTGGCGCTCATCTTCGGGCTGCGCATCCGCGGCGCCCGCGACCACGCGGGCCGGCAAGACCCGCCGTTTTCGCACGCCATCGTGGCCATCGAGCGGGATCTCGACGCGGCGTTCGTGCAGCGCGCCGCGCTCGAATTCCGGGCGCGGCTCTTCGAACGTACGGCGGTGACGGCCGAGGGCAGCGGCTGGTATCACACGTATGCCCGCCGCGGCGAGGATCCGGCCGCGGCGCTGCCGCTCTTGCAAGCCTACCAAGCGAGCTTCGAGGGGCTGCCGGCCGCGGGCCCGGGGACACGCTCGCTCCGCTGGGCGGTGGCCGAAGAGGTCAAGCTGCCGGGGCGTATCGTGATCGTGCACGACGACGAGGCCCCCTTCGAGCAGATCGCAGGGTGCGCGGCGCGGATCGCGGCTGTCCTCTATCGATCGAACATCAAATGGACGGCCCTTTCGAACGGGCGCGAGTCCGACCTGCCGAACGGCGTCACGATCCGATTTTTGCCTGCGAGCGAGGTCGGCCCGCAGCCTTCGGGGACGCCGGTGCTCCCGCTCGAACGCGTGCCGCTCGACGAGGACGAGCTCGCGCGGGAGCTGTTCGGCGCGACGCCCGTACGTGGGGACGACGAACCCGAGCGCGGGCGTGGCTGGCGAGATCAATATCGTGGACCCGCGGAGGCCCTGTGCGCGGAGGGGCCCGCGCCGGCGGACGAGGCCGCTCCCTGTGCCGAAATGCCATTGCCCGTGGCCAAACGATGGCCCTGGGCCGGGCTCGGCGCGGTCGTGGCCATGGGCTGCTTTGGCCTGGTTCTCCTGCGCGGGACGAATCCGGACGCCGAATCCGTGGCAGAATCGCCGGCGCCGCTCCTCACGCCCGGCGCGGAGGTCGCGCCGCTCGGCGCCGCGCGGCCCGCGGAGACGCCCTTGGCGAGCCCGTCTTCCGCGGCGCCGAACCCGCAGCACAAGGCCGGCGCGGGCCTCGCCGAGCAGGAGAGCGCCTCGTCGAACAAGCAAGCGAAAGCGCGGTCGCCGAAGGCGCCCCGCAAGCCGCCGCCGGTCGTCGGGGGCCCGCCGAGGTTCTGAACGTCCGCGTTTGGCAGGGAACGTCGCCGCGCCCCGGAGGAGCGCGGCGACGTCGTTTTCAGCGAATCAGTCGAAGGCTTGCGTGCTTGCGCGGACGCCCGCGGGCGCCGGATCCTGGGGATCGCCGCCCGTGCCGCCGGGACCCTCGAGCCCGAGCTCGAACGAGACGCCCGTGGCCGGCGGTGCATTCCCCACGTAGGCAATGCCGATCGAATGCCCACCCCGCCCGCCGCCGCCGTGCCCGCCGTCGCCGCCCTTGCCGCCGCTCCCACCGCCGCATCCGGGCTTCAAAGGGGAGATCAGGGGCGGCGTGCCGCCGATTCCTCCCGCGCCGCCTTTGCCGCCCGCCTGGCCCGCGGCCCCGCTCCCGCCCTTGCCGCCGCTCGCCGTGACGATCGTGACGGCCTCGAAGGAGAGCCGCGCGTCGAGGCTCATCAGGCCAAAGCTCCCGCCGCCCGCGCCCCCGCCCGCGCCGCCTTTGCCGCCGCAGCCGCCCGTGCCGCCGCTTCCGCCGCCGGCCCCGTGGAGCGTCGCGCTCCCCGTCGGGCATTTGTTCGCGCCCGACCCGCCCAAAGAGGCGCCGCCGCCGCCGCCGGCCAATCCCACGCCGCCTTCGCCGCCGATCGTCCCCGGCGCCCCTACGTATCCATTCGCCGAGAGCGCCCCCATTTCCAGGCCGTTTGCGCCGTGCACGCCCATGCTCCCGTTCACGCCGGGCCCGCCCGGCGTGCATTCGGTCAGCGTGAATTCTTCGGGCTCGCCGCCCTGCCCGCCGCTCACGTCCTTGCCGAACGAGCTATTGCGGCCGGCCTTTCCCCAAGGCGATGTGCCGAATCCTCCCGATCCCCCCGTCGATTCGACGGCGCCGCACACCGAGGAGACTTCTTGCACCGTGGAATAGGTGCATGCGGCAAACCCCATTTTCCCGGGGACGCCGCCGGTCGCGCCGGCCGCTTCGCTCGGCGGGGCAACCCCGTCCGCGCCGAGGCCGGCCTCCAGATGGCAACGGACGAGCTTCAAATCGGCCCGGTCCGCGACGACCGCGATGGAGGAGCCTCCACTCGAAACGGCGTCCGCGGCGACGACCTTGAAATTCGTCACGACCGTCGGCCCCTCCGCGCCGACCCGCAAGGGCACCTCCTCCGCGCTCGCGGACAGCGTCGTCACGCCGGCTTGTGTGGTCCACGGCGAGCCGCCGGTGCAATTGTATCCGCCGTGGAGCACCTCTCCGCCGCGGAGCACGAGCGGCTCGATGAACGCCTCGGCGCACGCGTAAATGGGCCTCGCGCCCTGCGTCTGCGCCTTCTCGACGGCCGCGCGCAGCGTCCGCAGCGGGCGCTCGGCCGTCCCCGGATGGTCGTCGTCGCCCGAGGTTGCCACATAGAGCCCGCACGGCGAAGGCCGGCTCGGATCCTCGCCGAGGGGACATCCCGCCTGCGAGCTCGCCTCCCCGGCGCACGTCTTCGTCACGCTGCAATCGGCGAACACGTCGAGCCCGCAGCCCCCGAACGCGACGGCGCCCGCGGCGCAGGCGAGCAGCGCCAGCGCGGAGCTCGCGCCAGGACGGCGCATGGGCCGCGAACCTCCCCCATTCACACCACGCATCATCGTTTTTCCTCAAAAAGTTCCCAGGACCACGAGCGAGCCCCCCTGCGAGGACACCGCGGGGAGCGCGTACACCGAGCCCGTCGTTTCGCGTTTCGGCCCCGAAAGGCCGTACACGAGCGTCCCGACCGCGATCACGCCTCCCCCGACGAAGCTCCAGAGCGCGGCCTCGCCGAGCTGGTTTTGCGCGGCTTTCAGGCGAATGAGATCGGGGCACGGGCCCGCGCCGGGGTTTGACGTGCAGTAATCGTCCTTCGCGCCGGCGAGGGGCTCCGCCTTCGCCGCCGCCTCGCGGCCGCGCGCCTGCGAGAGGGCCGTGAACACGATTCCCCCCACGATTCCGATCCCCGCGGTCACGCTGCCCGCGACGAGCAGCGGCTTGCGCATCGATCCCGGGACGCCCGGCGGCGCGTCCATACCTGCCTCGTCCTCCGTTGGCGCGAGCCCCCCCGCGCGCGGCGCCTCGCCCTTCGGCAGATCCAGCCGCAAGAGCTGCGACGCGCCGGGCTTGGCGTGGATCACGACCGGGCCCGACGAACGCTCGCCGAGCCGCGCCTCGATCGTCCGCCTCCCCGGCTCGACGAAGACGCCGGCGTTCGCCTCGGGCCACGGCATGTCTTCGCCGTCCACGATCAAATGGACGCCCGCCACGTTCGACTGCACGGACAGCTCCGTGACCTTGGCGCGCGCCTCGGACAGCATGGTGGACGTGGCCTTCATCTCGTCCGCCGCCACGTCCTCGGCGTGCCGCAGAAAATACGAGAGGTGCGTTGCCGCGTCGCGGTGGTGGCCGAGCTCGAGCTCGACCCACCCGAGCGTGCCCGCGATCTGGAAGTGCTGCATGATCCGCCACGCGGCCTGCAGTTCGTCGAGGGCGGCCTGCCATTGCTTCGCCTTCGCCGCGTCTTTGCCGCGCACGTAATGCGCGCGGGCCACGTCGGCGGGCGAGGACGACACCTCCGGCGGCTCCGCAGGATCGGCCGCAGCGGCGGGCCGCGCGGCGCTCTGCACGGCGAGCCCCAGGACGAGCGGCAAGAAATACACCGCTCGTTGGGTCCTTTTGATGCTCCCACCCATGCGGCAGGATAACACGAATTGCCAATGAATCGAGCGCTTCTGCGGAAAACTCGCCCGCTCAGCGCTTGCAATTCGGGAAGAACCGAGGGCACGCCTTCGGGCCCGCAGGCGCCTTCGTGCTCGGGGCGGGTGATTTCGCCTTTGTCGTCGCCGGTGCGCGCGGCGCCGGGGGATCGGCCGGCGGTTTGCCCCCGCGGACGGGCAATGCGCTCCGTTTGTCCGTGCTCTCGACTTGTGGCGCGGGCCCTGCGTCCGCCGACGACGACGGCGCGGGCTCGGCTTCCGGCAACGACACGGGCGCAGGCGCCATGTGCGCCCGATCGTCCGGCGCGGGCGGAGGCGAGGGGAGCGCGATCGTCTCCTTCGGCGCGGCCGTGTCCGCGGGCTTTTTCGAGGTCGCCCGCGACGCCACCATGAAAATCAAGAACGGCGCCGCGACGAGCAGGAACAAGAGCGCGCCCCGGCGCATCACCTGCCGCTTTCGCCGCTGTTTCAGCGATGCACCATCCGCCGGCTCGGTCCCGGCCGTCATGGTGATGGCTCCGACCGTCATCACGGTGCTCGGCGTGGTGCCGTTCCCGGTGGTCGGGGAGACCTGCGTCGTCGCGGTGAGAATGGCGCTCAAGGACGCATTGCGCCACGGCGCCCGCGGTCCATCGAACCCCGCGGGGCGCAGCTCGTCCCCGTCGGTCGTTGGATTCGTCCCGGGGGGAAGGATGACCGTGCCATTCAGGGCGACTTCCCCGAGCTGCGTCGGCGCCTCGGCCTCCTCGGGCGTCGTCCCGTCGATCGCAAGCGTGAACTTCTGCGTCTCCGGCAGGACGTCGGGTCGCGGGAGCGTCGACGGAATGGGCAGCTCGAGCGCCGGATCCACGAAGGAAAGGCTCTCGCGCGCGCCTGCCATGGACTCGAGCAGGGCCGCGGCTTCTTGCGCGGACTGGAGACGTTTGGCCCTTTCACGCTGCAAGCATCGGTCGACGAGAGCCGCGAGCCGTGGATCGACGTGACGGACGCGGCTCGCGACCGGCGGAATCTCGGCCGTCAGGATTTGCTGAAAGAGGACGTCCACATTGCCCTTGAAGGGCCGCACGCCGGTGAGCATTTCGTACAGGACGACGCCCAGCGACCACACATCCGTGCGGAAATCGAGATCCTCGACGCATAACACCTGCTCGGGGCTCATGTACCCCGGCGTGCCGACCATGACGCCCGTGACGGTGCGGACGCAGTCCTTCGTATCGAGCTGCTTGGCCACGCCGAAATCGAGGACCTTCACGACGAAGCCGTCGGCGCTCGATTCCCGGTGGAGAAACACGTTCTCCGGCTTCAGATCGCGGTGAATGATGCGGGCCCCGTGCGCCGCCGCGAGGGCGAGCGCGACGTCCCGGCCGATCCGCGCGGCCTGCTTGGATGGCAGCCTGCGCTCGCGCTCCAGGAGATCGGCGAGCGTCTCTCCCGAGAGGAGCTGCATGACGAGAAAAGGATCCCCCGCGGACGTCTCACCAGCGTCGTAGACGTCGACGATATTCGGGTGGGACAAACTCTTGAATGCACGCGCCTCGCGGCTGAGGCGAAGGCGGAGGTCCGCGCTCGGCCGCAGAATCAACTTGATGGCGACGCGACGCGCGGTGCGTTCGCTTTGCGCCTCCCACACCGACCCCATCGCCCCCTCGCCGAGTGGACGGACGAGGCGATAGTCACCCCCGATGCAGTCTCCGGCTTTCATGACCCCCCCGGCGCGCGATGTTACCACTGGCGGTGAGCAACAACACGGAAAAGCCGAGCGGGCTCCCGTTTTGATCGAGATTCGTCCGGGGCTAATTCCCCCGGCGCGCCTTGGGACGTGAGCCGCGCGTGCTCACGAAGCTCCACACGGCGACCACGACGACGATCCCCCCGATCACGGCGGCCGATATCAACAGATTGCGGAGCACGTCCTGCTCCGGATTGCTCTCGAAGGGGAGCACCGGCGCCGCGGGGCCGAGCTTTTCGAGCATTCCCTTCACCACCTCGATCGGGATGCCGAAGTTCAAGCTCTGGGCTCGATTCAACGTGCCCACCGCGACGGCGACGACCTCGCCGCGCCTCGTCATGATGGGGGATCCGCTCGATCCCGGGGAAATCGCGGCCGTGATCTGGATGCCCCACGATTCGAGCTCCGAGGCGCGATCGATTTCCTTGCCCACGCCGCGCTCGCGTTTCGCGGAGACGATCCCCACCGTCAGCGTGCCCGAGAGCCCCAGCGGGCTGCCGATGACCACGACCTCGTCGCCCGTCGCAATGCCGCTCGAATCGCCGAGCGTGAGCGCCGGCAGCCCCGCCCCATCCGCTTTCAGAATGGCGATGTCCCGCGCCTCGTCGTCGCCGAGGCGCCCGAGGACGTCGAGCTTCGAGCCGTCGGCGAGCGCCGCCGTCACCTTCGCGGCGCCGTCCACGACGTGGTGGTTCGTGACGATCCGCCCGTCCGACGAAACGAAAAAGCCCGTCCCCGTCCCGACCGTGTGGCCCGTCGCGTCCTCCACCGTGAGAAGGACGACCGAGGGCTTCGTGCGCTCCGCGAGCTCGGCGAGCTCACTGCCGGCCGCCCAGGCGAGGGCCGGCGAAAAGCAGAGCGTCCATGTCATCGCTGCCGCGAGCCGACGAACCATGGCGGGACGGAATGCGAACAGGCTGCGTTTGTCAAGCGTGATTCGCAATCCGCCTTCCCTTTCGCGCTCAGGCCGAACGACGCACGGGCCTCCGCGCGACGGCCCGCGGGCGTTCGCGGCGCATGTCCGCAACGGAGGAAAGGACACGTTCGAGCTCCGCGGGATCCATCGGCTTCGTCATGTGGGCATCGAATCCTGCGGCGAGCGTGCGGCGGCGATCCTCCGCGCCGCCGTATCCGGTCTGCGCGATGAGGTAGCTGCCCGCCGTCGCCGGGAGCGCCCGGAGCGCGCGGGCCACCGCGAACCCATCCATGTCCGGCAGGCCGAGATCACAGAGCACCACGTCGGGGCGCAGCCGCTTTGCCACCTCGATTCCCTCGGGGCCCGTGTACGCCACCTCGGCGCGATAGCCGAGGAGCACGAGCAGGTTCTGCAGGATGTCGGCGGTGTCGTGGTTGTCTTCGATGACGAGGATCCGCAAAGGGCCCTCGGTTTGTCGGGGCGCCGGGGCTGAGGGCGCCGGGGCTGCGAGCGCGGCCTCCGCCGAGAGCGGGAGCCGCACGCGGAGCGTCGAGCCTTTCCCCGGCCCCGCGCTCTCGGCCTCGACGTCTCCGCCGTGCAATTCGACGAGCCCCTTGACCACGGCGAGCCCGAGCCCGAGCCCGCCGCGCGATCGATCGAGGCTCCGATCCGCCTGGCTGAAGGTCTCGAAGAGCCGCCCGAGCATGGCCGCATCCATTCCGATCCCGGTATCGCTGACCGTGATGCTGACCAGGTTCGTCGGTGGGTCCTCGTCCACCCGCACCTCGATCCGCCCGCCCGCGTCCGTGAATTTGACCGCGTTGTGCAGCAGATTGCCGACGACCTGCGAGAGCCGGGTGGGATCTCCCTCCACCCAGCGGGGCTCCTCCGGCACGGAGAGCGAGAGCGCGAGGCCATTGCCCGACACGATGGACGCGTAATCGTGGACGACGTCGCGGACGATCTGCACGACGTCACAAGGCTCTTGGCGCAGCTCCATCTTGCCGCGGGTGATGCGCGAGACGTCGAGGAGATCGTCGATCATCCGGGCCATGTGCGCGACCTGCCGCTCGATCATGGCGAGCGTCTGGCGCGCCTCCGGCGAACGGCCGGCCTGCATGTCGAGGACCTTCACGGCCGTACGAATGGGGGCCAGGGGATTTCGGAGCTCGTGCCCGAGCATGGCCAGAAACTCGTCTTTGCGGCGATCGGCCTCCTCGAGCGCGAGCCCCGCCTCGCGCAGCGCGCGCTCGGTTTGCTTCAGCCGGGTGACCTCTTGCACCATGACGTTGACGGCCTGCACCAGGCCCGCCGGGTCCTTGATCGGCACGTAGCTCGAAATCCAATCCCGCAGGACCCCAGGCTGCGCGGGGGTCTCCATTCGATACTCGTGGTCCATCGAGCTCTCGCCGGTCTCGAAGACGCGACGGAGCAAGGGCTCGATGGACTCCGGCAAGCCAGGCACGACCTCCCCGAGCGTGCGGCCGATGTGGGCGGCGACGGAGGCGCCATTGTAGCGGGCCAGCGTCTCGTTGATGTTCACGTACCGGAGCTCGGTGTCGAGGACACAGAGGCCCGCGGGCGAGGTCTTGTACACGCTCTGGAGCTCGGCGAGGTGGCGCTGCGCGGCTCGCTCGCTCTCCTTGAGCCTGTGGAGCAGCTCGCCGCGATCGATGACGGCGGCCACCTGATCGCTGAGCGTCTGCATGAGCCGGAGCTCGTCGTCCGAGTACCGGGGGCGCCGGCTCGTCGCGAAGGCCAGCGTGCCGAGCACGCGGCCGTGGGCGATGAGCGGATACCCTGCGTAGACCTGCGCGCCGACCGCCTTGAGCGGGTCGGATCCGTGGAACGTGGAATGCTGGAGGTCTTCGAGGATGAGGGGCTTGCCCGTCTCGGCCACCGCGCCGCAGAGGAGCTCGCCGAAATGGAGCACATGGTATCGCTTGCGCTGCTCGTCCGTGAGCCCCCCGCTCGATTCGAGTTCGAGCGTCTTCGGCGTGGGCCCCTTCATGTAATTGAAATAAAGCTCCACGCCGAGCCCGGCGCCGAGCTCGGCGAACATCGGCCCGAGCAGCTCCCCGGGCTCGTCGCTGAGGACGAGGCGCCCGGCGGCCTTGGCGAGCAGGCCGAGGTGCGTGTTTTGGGCCTCCAGGGCCTCCTGCATGCGCCTCCGTTCGGCGACCTCCTGCGCGCTCTGCTCTGCGACCTTGCGAAGCCGCTCGGCCGCGCGCCGCCATTGCACGCCGAACGCCGTCGTGACCCAGAGGACCACCACGCTGGCCACGCGGCCCGTGGCATCGACCCACGGCGGAACGACGGGCGTCCCCGTGGTGAGAAAGAAGCCGAGCGTCGTGAGGATTGTGCATCCCCCGACGACGACGAGCGTCGCGCCGCGACGGGGGAGCCACACGGCGAGGGAGACGGGCACGACGTATCCGTAGGGAAACATGAATCCCAGGGGTGTCGTGATATCCAGAAGGAAGAGGCCGACCATGAGCACCCCGAGGACGAGCGGACGCACCACGGCCATCCCCGCGAAATGGCGCCGCCGGGCCATCTCGTCCTTCGCCTCGGCGGCAGGCAGCCGGTCTCCCGATAGGATCTCCACAGCGTGCTGGCGGCGCCTCCATCGCACGGCGCATGCATCCCCTTTGGGACGATAAGATGCGTGACACATCGTCCTTCGTCGAGCCGTGAGGCGAGCCGGGCTGGGCTTGCCAAACCAATCGCTCGTGCGGGCTCACCCGGACGAGGATGAAGGAATTCCCCGAAGGCGCTCGGGATACCGTATTCCAGCGTGGATGCTATGGACAGGACTCCATGCCCGCACGCTTCTGGCCCGGTCGCGAGTACCCCTTGGGATCCTTCTACGACGGATTCGGCGTCAACTTCGCCGTCTTCTCGGAGAACGCCGAGCGGGTCGAGCTTTGCCTCTTCGAGAGGCCCGACGACCGGTCCGAGCGGGACAGGATCGTCCTTTCGGAGCGGACCGCGCACGTCTTCCACGGTTATGTCCCGGCGCTGCGCCCGGGACAACTGTATGGATATCGCGTCCATGGCCCGTACGACCCGACGCGGGGCTTCCGGTTCAATCCGCACAAGCTCTTGTGCGATCCGTATGCTCAGGCCGTCGCCAATGAGGTCGACTGGCGGGCGCCGATGTTCCCCTACAAGCTCGGCCACCCCGACGAGGATCTCGCCATGTGCGAGGAGGACAATGCGTGGGGCGCGCCGAAGGCCGTCGTCGTCGACAACGTCTTCGACTGGGAGAACGACAAACACCCGCGGACGCCCTGGCGCGACACGGTGATCTACGAGCTCCACGTCAAGGGTTTTACGGTGCGGCACCCCGACATCCCGGATTCGCTCCGGGGCACGTACGCGGCGCTCGCCTCCGAGCCGGTGATCACCTACCTGAAGAAGCTCGGCGTCACCGCCGTCGAGCTTCTCCCCGTGCACGAGATGGTCGACGATCAGATGCTCGTCCACCGGGGGCACCGGAACTACTGGGGGTACAATACGCTCTCGTATTTCGCGCCGGCGGGCCGGTATGCCTCGATGGGCCGGAGGGGCGAGCAGGTCGCCGAGTTCAAGCGGATGGTGAAGACGCTCCACGCGGCCGGGATCGAGGTCATCCTCGACGTCGTCTACAACCACACCGCCGAGGGCAACCACCTCGGGCCGATGCTCTGCTACGAGGGCATCGACAACCCCACGTATTATCGCCTCGTCCCCGGGGACCCGCGGTATTACATGGATTATACGGGCACGGGGAACTCGCTCAACATGCGGCACCCGCAGACGCTCAAGCTCGTCATGGACAGCTTGCGGTACTGGGTGACGGAGATGCACGTCGACGGCTTCCGCTTCGATCTCGCCTCCACGCTTGCGCGCGAGCTCCACGACGTCGACCGGCTGAGCGCGTTTTTCGACATCATCCACCAGGATCCAATCCTCTCGCGGGTCAAGCTCATCGCCGAGCCCTGGGACGTCGGCGAGGGCGGGTATCAGGTGGGCAATTTTCCGGTCTTGTGGACCGAGTGGAATGGTCGGTATCGCGACGCCGTGCGCCGCTACTGGAAGGGCGACGCCGCGGTCACGGCCGAGCTCGGGTATCGGCTCACCGGGTCGAGTGATCTGTACGAGGGTGGCGGGCGGCGGCCCACCGCGAGCATCAATTTCGTCACGGCCCACGACGGATTCACGCTGCGCGACCTCGTCACGTACGACCACAAGCACAACGAGGCGAACGGCGAGGAGAACCGCGACGGCGCGGACAACAACGAGAGCTGGAACCACGGCGTCGAAGGCGAGAGTGATGACCCGGCCCTCGTGGCCTTGCGTGATCGGCAGATGCGGAATTTCTTCACGACCCTGATGATCTCGCAGGGCGTGCCGATGATCTGCGGCGGCGACGAGCTCGCCCGGACCCAGCGCGGGAACAACAATGCCTATTGCCAGGACAACGAGATGTCCTGGCACGACTGGGAGATCTCGGCCCGGCAGCGATCGATGCTGGAGTTCGTCCGGCGCCTCTCGGCGTTCCGGCACGAGCAGCCCGTGCTGCACCGAAAGAAGTTTTTCTCGGGCGGCTACGTTCGCGGCAGCGAGATGAAAGACATCGTCTGGTTCCGACCGGACGGCCGGGAGATGTGCGCCGAGGACTGGCAAAACCCGCACGGGCGGGCCCTCCAGATGTTCCTCAACGGCGACGCCATTCCCTCGACCGACGTGCACGGCGAGCCCATCGTGGGGGACACGCTGCTCGTCCTCTGCAATGCGCACCACGAGCCCATGCCCTTCGTCCTCCCGGCCATCGAGTGGGGCGAGCGCTGGGAGGTCGTCATCGATACCCGCACCGCGGCGGCGCCCGAGATTGGCCTGCCGACCGGGGCGGGGGAGCCATACGCCCTCGAGTCGCGCTCGATGGCGGTGCTCCGCCTTTGCCGCAAGCAAGAGCCCGGCGCGAAGAGCGTGATCTGAGGGATGACCCATGATGCAGATGGATGCGACCGACAAGGCACCCGCACCGGGCCCGAAGGCCGCCGGAGCGGACCCGGCCGAGGGGCTTTACGAGACGATCCTCGTGGGCGCGCGCGTGCCCGGGGCGACCTATCGTGTCCAGTTGAACCACGCGTTCACGTTCCAGGACGCCGCGGCCATCGTGGAGTACCTCGACCTGCTCGGGGTGACGGATCTCTATGCATCACCCTTCTTCAAGGCGCGGCCGGGCAGCATGCACGGCTACGACCTCGTCGATCACAACAGCCTGAATCCCGAGATCGGCACCAGCGCCGATTTCGACGCGCTTCATGCGCGGCTCGTGGCCCGCGGCATGGGGCTGCTCCTCGATTTCGTGCCGAACCACATGGGGGTCCACACGGCGGAGAACGCCTGGTGGATGGACGTGCTCGAAAATGGGCCGAGCTCGCTCTACGCGCCGTTTTTCGACATCGACTGGAACCCGCTGAAGAGCGAGCTCGAGCGGCGGGTGCTCCTGCCGGTGCTCGGCGAGCATTACGGCAAGGTGCTGGAGAACGGCGATCTCCAGCTCTCGTTCGAGCACGGCGCGTTTTTCGTGCGTTGTTATGGCAATCCGCTGCCGCTCTCTCCGCGGACGTTCCCGCTCATCCTGGAGCCGATCGTGCCGTCGCTCGCGCACGCGCTCGGCGAGGAGGATGATGCGGTGCTCGAGCTCATGAGCATCCTCACGGGCCTCGGGCACCTGCCGCCGCAGGGCGAGACGCATCGATCGAAGGTGATCGAGCGCCGGCGCGAAAAGGAGATCCTCAAGCGGCGGCTCGCGGCCGTCGTCGCCGAGTCGCCCGCGGTCGCGCGGGCCATCGAGGAGCGGATCCGCGTGATGAACGGGCAAAAGGGTGATCCGCGGAGCTTCGACGCGCTCGACGCGCTCCTCGAAAACCAGGCCTACCGGCTGAGCTACTGGCGCGTGGCCGCGGAGGAGATCAACTACCGGCGTTTCTTCGACATCAACGATCTCGGGGCGATCCGCATGGAAAACCCCGTGGTCTTCGAGGAGGCGCACCGGCTCCTGTTCCAGCTCATGGACGAAGGAAAGGTCACGGGCCTCCGGATCGATCACCCGGACGGCCTATGGGCGCCCTCCACGTATTTCTGTCGGCTCCAGCGCACGTTTTTTCTTCACCGCATCCGGCGCGAGCTCGCCGGGGCCGAGGACGGCAAGGGCGCGGCGGCGGCGTTGCAATCGCTCCTCCTGAGCCGCTTCGATCGCGACGCCGAAAAACGCCCGGAGGATCCGCCGCGGCCCCTTTACATCGCCGTGGAGAAGATCCTCTCGCGCAGCGAGGAGCTGCCGCGCGATTGGGCGGTCCAGGGGACGAGCGGCTACGATTTTACCGCGCTCGCCTCCGCGCTCTTCGTGGATCGGAGCGCCGAGCGGACGATCACGTCCATTTACGAGGGGTTCACGGGGCTCCACCTCGATTTCGGGACGCTCGCCTACCAGAAGAAGAAGGTCATCCTGGAGAGCTCGCTCGCGAGCGAGCTCAACGTCCTCGCGAGCGCGCTGAACCGCATCTCCGAGCGGGATCGGCATACCCGCGATTTCACGCTCGGCACGCTCACGGACGCGCTGCGCGAGGTCATCGCGTGTTTCCCGGTGTACCGGACCTACCTCCACGAGGGCACGACGAGCGTGGCGCCGCGCGACGCCGCGGCCATTCGCGCGGCCTTGCGGGCGGCGCGCCGGCGCAATCCCACGACGGACGCCTCGGTGTACACGTTCCTCGGCGGGATCCTCCTCCTCGAACGCCCGCCACACCTCGCCGAGCAGGAGCTCGCGAGCCGCCGTGATTTCGTGATGCGCTTCCAGCAGCTCACGGGCCCCGTGACCGCGAAGGGATTGGAGGACACGGCGTTTTACGTGTACAACCGCCTCGTCTCGCTCAACGAGGTCGGCGGTGAGCCGGAGCGGTTCGGGATCGGCGTGGACGAGCTGCACCGCGGGAACGAGGCCCGAAAGCGGCTCTGGCCTTCGTCGATGCTCACCACCACGACACACGACACGAAGCGGAGCGAGGACGTCCGCGCCCGGATCCACGTGCTCTCCGAGCTGCCCTCGGACTGGGCGGGCACCTTGTATCGCCTGGCCGAGGCGACCGCGCCGTTCCGCGAGGAGCTCGAAGGGATCTTCGCGCCCGATCGCAATGAAGAGTACCTGTATTACCAGACCTTGCTCGGGACGTGGCCGTTCGGCGCCGAATCGGCCTCGCCCGTGTACGTCGAGCGGCTCGTCGACTACATGCGCAAGGCCACGAAGGAGGCGAAGGTCAATACCTCGTGGATCAACGCGGATCCCACGTACGACGCGGCCGTCGAGCATTTCGTCCGCAAGACGCTCTCGGACGGGCCCGAGACGCGCGCGTTCCGCGACGCGCTGCTCCCGCTCGCGCGCACCGTGGCCTTCCACGGCATGTGGGGCTCGCTCGCGCAGCTCCTCCTCAAGCTCACGTCGCCCGGCGTGCCGGACATTTATCAAGGCAATGAGCTCTGGGATTTCAGCCTGGTCGACCCGGACAACCGAAGGCCCGTCGATTTCGGGGTTCGCCGGCAGATCCTCGTGGACATCGAGGCGCAGCGGCGCGCGCCCGAATCCAGGGCGGCGCTCGCGCGGGCGCTCGTCGCGCATGCGAGCGACGGCCGCATCAAGCTCTACGTCACGCGGGTCGCCCTCGAAGCACGGCGAACGGCGCGGGCGCTCTTCGGTCCGGAGGGCGCTTACGTGCCGCTCGGGGTCTCGGGGCCCCTCAAGGACCACGTGGTGGCGTTCGCGCGGCGGACCCGGGACCAGGAGATCCTCGTCGTGACGCCGCGCCTCACCGCGCGGCTCTCGAATGGGCGGAGCGAGCCGCCGATCGGCGCCGTATGGGGTGACACCACGCTCTGCATTGATCCTCCCGCCGGCGGGACCACGAAATACGTGTACGAAAACCTGTTCACCGCTGAGACGATGGAAGCGACGCCCGCGGACGCCGGGCTCGGGTTGCCCCTCTCGCGCGTGCTCGGCGGCTTTCCGGTGGCGCTGCTCGCGCGGCAGGCGCCGGACGGCGAGGGGCTCGCATGAAGAACCCGACGAACATCCCTCCGCTCGGCGCGTCGTTCGAGGGGAACGACGTCGTCTTTCGCATCTGGGCGCCCGATCATGATCACGCCGAGCTCGTCCTGTACGACGCGGACGCCGTGACCGAGCGGGTGCGCGTCCCCATGGAGGCCGAGCCAGGCGGGTGTTTCCGGGCGCGTGTCGGCGGCGCCTCCGGGGCCGAGGCGTCCGTGCTCTACAAATTCGGCGTGGGTGGCGCCGGGCCATTTCCCGACCCGTCTTCGCGCTCGCAGCCATTCGGGGTGCACGGGCCGTCGGAGGCCAGGCGTTTCTCGTTCTCGTGGACGGATCAAGGGTTTGGCGGGGTGCGCCCCGAGGACCTCGTGCTTCAGGAGATCCACGTGGGCACGGCGACGGCCGAGGGCACGTTCGAGGCGCTGATCCCGCACCTCGCCGAGCTGCGTGCCCTCGGGATCACGGCCCTCGAGCTGATGCCCCTCGCGAGCTTCCCGGGGCGCTGGAACTGGGGCTACGACGGGGTATGTCTTTACGCGCCGCAGGTCTCCTACGGCGGGCCACTCGGGCTCATGCGCCTCGTCGACGCGGCGCACGCGCACGGGCTCGCCGTGCTCATCGACGCCGTGTACAACCACCTCGGGCCCGACGGCAATTACCTCCGCGCCTACACGCGGCGTTATTTCACGGATCGGCACGAGACGCCGTGGGGCGAAGGGCTCAATGTCGACGGCGAGGATGCGCGGCCCGTCCGCGAGCTTCTCGCGCGCAGCGCCGAGATGTGGATCCGCGACTATCACGCCGACGGGCTCCGGCTCGACGCGACCCACGAGATCCGCGACGACAGCGACCCGCACATCCTTCGCGAGATCGCCGAGCGTGCCCGCCGCGCGGGCGGGGGAAAACGGATCGTGGTGATCGCCGAGGACGAGCGAAACGAAGAGCGCCTCGTCCGGCCCGTGAACGAAGGAGGGCTCGGGCTCGACGCCGTATGGGCCGACGATTTCCACCACCAGATGCGCCGCGCGTTCGCCGGTGACAAGGACGGCTATTTTCAAGATGTTTCGGGGAGCGCCGCAGACATCGCCCGGACCCTGAACGAGGGCTGGTTCTACAGCGGACAAACGTCGCCGCGGACGGGCAAACCCCGGGGGACGAATCCGCGATCGATCGCGCCGACGCAGCTCGTCCATTGCATCCAGAATCACGACCAGATCGGCAACCGCGCGTTCGGCGACCGCCTGGGCGAGCGGGTGAGCCCCGCGGCCTTCCGGGCGATGAGCGCGCTGCTTTTGCTCTCGCCGTACGTGCCGCTGCTCTTCATGGGGCAGGAGTGGAATGCAAAGACGCGGTTTCAATACTTCACGGATCACCACGCGGAGCTCGGCCGCCTCGTGACGGAAGGGCGGCGGAAGGAGTTCTCCGCCTTTGCGTCGTTCCAGGGCGCCGAGATTCCCGATCCCCAGGCGACGTCGACGTTCCTCGCCTCGAAGCTCTCGTACGAGGAGCGCGACGCTCCCGCCCACGCCGGCGTGCGTGAGCTCTACCGCGAACTCTTGCACTTGCGCGCAACACACCCGGCCCTGCGCGCGCGGGAGCGTGGCACGTTCGAGGCCCGCGCCGTAGGCGAGGACGCGCTCGTGCTCGTGCGGCGGGGCGGCGGGAAGGAGGTCTCGGTCCACGTGAACTTGCGCGGGAGGCTGCGGGAGAAGCTCCCGAAGGGTTTGTCCCATGAGCTCGTTCTCGCGACCGAAGAGAGCCGCTTCGGCGGCGCCGGGGGTGAGGCCGTGCGGGAGGGTCTCGCCGCGGGCGAGCTGCGGCTCGACGGGCCGGCCGCGGCGGTGCTAGCGTCGCGCGCGTCCGCGTGAACGTCCGCCTGGTCCTCGATAGCTCGGTGCTCGTCGCCGCGATGAAAGAAGCCGATCCCGGCCATGCGGACGCGGTCGATTTCCTCGATCGCCTGCGCGCCGCCCACGCGGCCGGCCGGGCCGAGGTCTTCGCGCCCCCGGAGCTCTGGTTCGAGGTGCGCGCCGTCGCGCAAAAGCTCGGGCGTTTCGGCGTCCCTTCCGCGTGGCCGGGCATGGCCGAGCTCCTCGCCGCGCTCGCCGTCGAGCTCGTGCCGATCACGAGCGTCGAGGAGATCGACGTGCTCTTCGAGCGCCTCGCGCGTCACGCGCGGAATCACGCGCCGTTCACGAATGCGACGGATCTCGTGTACCTGTGGGTCGCGTTCCAGCGGAGCGCGGCGCTCGTGACGTTCGACGCCGGCCTGATCAAGTATCACGGAAGGGTCTGCGACGTCCTGCGGCCGTTCCACGTTCGCCTGGATTGACGGGTCGCGGCGGTCGAGCCGAGCCACGCGGCGCCGCTTGTATCGGGAAAGCCTCGGTACCACGTCCGCTTTTGCCGCGAGAGGAACGCGCGGAGGAGGACGACGTGAAGCATCCGAAAGCACCCCAGGCCACGACGCCGGACAAGCATCCCGAGGAATACCTCCACGACCTCAACCCGACCGCGCTCGCCGGGCAAAACATCGGAAAGGACGCGTCGCACCCGGAGAAGGAGGAGGGACACAGCGCCTACGACATCAAGGAGGCCCACGAGGCCCTGCCCGACCTGACCGCGGACGAGCTGCGTGATCTCCGCGTGCTGCCGCCGGGCGCCCCGCTCTTCGAAAATGCGACGTACATGGATATCCGGCACCGCGAGCGCGGCGAGATCCTCGGCCGCGCGGGCATGTTCGCCGACGACGTGCACTGGTACGTGATGAAGAAGGAGGTCGATTACGAGCTCTGGAACAAGCTGCTCGGCATTCACCACGTCAAGCGGACCGGCACCAGCGGGTAATCCCGCCTGCGGCGGCCTGCGCGCGGGGACTTTTCAGGGCGCGACGCCGCGCGCGGAGAGCGTGCCCTCGAACGGCGCTCCCGGGCAGCTCCCGAGCGCCGAGGGCACCGCGAGCGTGAATTCGATGTCGATTCGCGTGTCCTCGATCCTGCCTCGCACGACCGACGCTGGCCCGCCGCAGAAAAACGCGACGCGCGCCTCGTCGAACGGATACGCGAGATACGCCTCGTCGATCATGGTCTCGAACGCGCCTTCCCCGATGGGGGCATGCAGCTTCAGCTCGAGCAGGCCCCGCTTCCCCGCGACCTCGAACGTGACCTCGCACGCGCGACCCGAGCACGTGAGGCCGTCCGCGCCGCCGAGCGCAACGCCGTCGAGCGTCCCTCCGACCTCCGTCGTGAGCCCCGTCATCAGGTCACCCGTGACGAAGGCCGTGACCATGTCCGTCGTGGCCTCGCCGCCCGGGCAGGCGCCGAGCCGCGTGAGCGAGGGCAACGTGAAGGAATCCTTGTCCGGCGTGGATCCACGCGTCACCGAGCTGGTTTTCCCGACGCACAGGATCTCGCGCGGCGCGTCGGGGGACGAGACCTCCACGATCCCCACGACCGGCGTCACGGCCTGATCCTCCTCGACGTTGCCCGTGCCCCAGAATCGCGCGCTGAGCGTGCCGTCCGCGGGGTCGTCCGTCACCTGGTATTCGGCCGAAATGCGCCACGCGTCGCCCGATTGCATCCGCGCCATGCCGCCCGTGCAATAGGCCTCTGCCGCCGAGGCGCCGCCCAGCGTGCCCTCGGTTTCGAGGATCGCCGCGCAGGTCGGCCCGGGATCGGGCGTCTCGCCCAGTGTAGTATCGGCGCCACACGCCGACAGGAACGCCATGGAGGACAGGATGCCGAGGATCGAAGGAGCACGCATGAGATTCTCCTCCCGAGGACGGGGGGTTGTTCTGTGCGGCTTCGTATTGGCAACCGGCGTGCCAGCGCGCGAGCGGCGCGTTTCAGGCGGGGAAAACCGAGGGGAGGGGAGCAATCGGGGCGCGTGTTGCTCGAATTGAGCAGATGTCGCGCGCCTGGAATTTCACACCCGGTAGGACATCAGGGACAGACGGCGCTGCGTTCGCCGAGGCCGTGGGTGATGAACTGGATCGGGTGGCTGCCGGGGAACGCGCCCGCCGGCAGCTCGTCCCAGGTCACGCCGTCCGTGCTTCGGAAAAACCGCTGCTGGTCGTACCATTGCCCCCAGTTGCCATTGACGGCGACGTACGTGCCCCCGTCGCTGCGGGTCACGGCACCGACGAGGGGCCCGGGGCTCGTCTGCGTGGTGCCGTCCGCGTTCTTCTTGCGCACCTGGATCGGCGTCTTCGTCCACGTGGCGCCGTCCGGGCTCGTGTACCGCTGCGAGACGTAGTCCGCGTCCCGGCCCCACGTGACGAAGGTGTCGCCGGTCCAGAGCAGGCGCGCGTCGACCTCGCCGCCGATGTCCGACGCGGTCCACGTGTCGCCGCCGTCGAGGGAACGGCAGGCGACGCCCGTGCCGCCGAGGGCGACGATCGTGCCGTTGCCGTACGCGAAGCCGCCGGCCCATTGAATGTCGCCCGCGCATGCGGCCGGGAGCGTGGTCGGTCGCGTCCAGGTCGCGCCCTTGTCCTTGCTCACGTTGATGTCGTTGCCATTGCCGCTGTTGAACGCGAGCAGGAAGCGTCCTCCGTCGTGCGGCGCGAAGCCGGTCCGGCGCACGTTCCACACCTCGGAATCCACGTCGCCGCCCGGGGCCCACGCCCCGCCGAACGCGTCCGCGACCTGCGGCGGGCGCTCCCCGGCGAGGAAGACGTCGCTCCCGTACACGATCCCCGCGAACGTCTTGCCTTCGAGCACGGTCTCCCAGTCGACGCCGTTTTTGCTGCGGCGGATCGAGCCGGGCTCGCCCCAGCCGAACGTCGCGACGAAGAAGCCATTGCCGTAGGTGATGCCGCGGCCCGCGCCGGGGCGGTGATCACAATCGAATTCGATGCTGGAGAAGCAAGGATACGTGTCGTCGTCGGAGCGGTTGCCGACCCAGGTCATTCCGTCGTCGCAAGAGACGACCGTCCGGCCGACCATGCCCTGCGCGACGAAGATGGGCACGAGATCCGGGTCGACGATGCCGCCGCCTTGTCCTCCCTGCCCGCCGCCGCCCGGTCCGCCGCCGCCCTGTCCTCCCGCGCCGCCCGGGCCCGCGCTGCCGCCCTCGCCCGAGCCTCCCGCGGTCTCGCCCCCACAAGCGACGAGCACGAGCGCCGCCGCAGCGAGCGCCGCCTTCCCATATTTGCCTACGAACGCCGCCGAATCGAGCATGCCGAGAATCCTCCGCGGCAAAGGAGATCCGCGCGACGGCGGCGCGTCAAGGGGCCTGTCTCGCGACGTGCCTTGACGCGGAGCCCTGGATCCAGGGGCGGGATACAATGCCATCTTTGCGCGATGCGGCGCGGGTCTCGGCCGTTCGACGCGCTGGCGCGCGCCTGCCGATGCGGATACGTTGGGGCCCTCGTTCACGGGGGAAAGCCTCGTGAACGCTCTTGCCAGGAGGTCCTTTTCGATGATGCGAAGACGCTGGCCATGGCTTTTGGGACTCGGCGCCCTCACGGGTGCCTGCACGGGGCTCATTGGTGAGCCTCTGGACGGGGAGGGGGGCTCGACGCCCACATCGTTCGTGTGCGACACGGAGGCGGTGCCGGAGGCGCTGCCGCTGCGCCGGCTGAGCCACCTGCAATACCGCAATACGGTGTCGGATCTGGTGCGCTTCGCGGCGCCCTCTGCGGCCGCGGAGATCCTCGGCGCGGCCGATCCGCTGTTCGCGCAGCTCCCGGACGATCGGCGTGTCGGCCCGGATAAGCATTACGCGGGCTTCACGCGCCTCGATCAGGCGCTCCAGCAGCAGCACGTGGACGGCGCGTATCGCGTGGGCGGCGAGATCGGCAAGGCGCTCACGGCCTCGCCCGCGCGGCTCGCGGAGCTCGCGGGCGCCTGCGCGACGGACGCCGACGCGGCGAACGACGACGCCTGCCTCGACGACATGATCCGCCGCCTCGGCGAGCGCGCCCTGCGCAGGCCCGTGACGGACGAGGACGTGGCCTTTTATCGAGGCCCGGCCGGCGCGGCTCCCTTCGAGGCAGCCGACTACGCCGACGTCGTCGCGCTCCTCCTGAATGCGCCGCACCTGATGTATTTCGTCGAGCACGGACAGGACGGGAGTGATTCCACGGCGCCGCTCGACGCGTACGAGGTCGCCGCGCGGCTCTCCTACCATTTCTGGCAGACGCTGCCCGACGAGGCCCTTTTCGCGTCGGCGCGGAGCGGCGCGCTGCTCACCGAGGCCGGCTACGAGGCCGAGGTCGAGCGCATTTTCAACGACCCGCGCACGCACGTGGCCATGGGCGAGCTCTTCGGGCAATGGCTCGACAACACCACGCTGGAAGAGCTCGACGCCCGCGTGGGCACGCCGCTCTTCGACGCATTCACCGCTGGCTATACCCCGGGGCCCGATCTGCGCGAGCACATGCTCGCCGAGGTGACGGACGCGGCGCTTTATTACACGTTCGAGGAGCCGGGCACGTTCCGCGATTTGCTCACGAGCCGCAAATCGTTCGCCCGGACCGAGGACCTCGCGAGCCTGTATCACGTGCCGGTCTGGTCGGGGAGCGGCGAGCCGCCGACATTCACCGAGCCGGAGCGCGTCGGGCTCTTGACCCG
Organism: Polyangium fumosum; assembly: GCF_005144585.1. Taxonomy (GTDB): domain Bacteria; phylum Myxococcota_A; class Polyangia; order Polyangiales; family Polyangiaceae; genus Polyangium; species Polyangium fumosum. The sequence goes on from NZ_SSMQ01000051.1 coordinate 60,910, forward strand.
CGCGGCGTTCCTTTCGACAGGCTCGGCGAATACACGCCCCATCATGAAGGGCGTGTTCCTCCGCAAGGCGCTGCTCTGCGACGACATCCCGCCGCCGCCGCCGAACGCCGCCGCGAATCCGCCGCAGCTCAGCGAGAGCCTGTCCACGCGGCAGGTCGTCGAGGAGCTGACGGGGCAAGGCGCGTGCGCAGGTTGCCACAAGGTCGTCATCAACCCGCTCGGCTTCGCCACGGAGAATTTCGACTCCCTCGGCCGCGTCCGCACCGAGCAGCCGCTCTTCGATCCGGCGACGGGCGACGTCGTGGGGACGGCCAGCGTGGACACGGAGGTCGTGCCGCGCGTGGAGAGCGGCGACGAGCGGGTCGCGAAAAACGCGGCGGACCTGACGAGCCTCATCGCCGCGAGCCCCAAGCCGTATGCATGTTTCGCCAGGCAATACTTCCGGTTCACCTTTGGCCGGGTGGAGGACCTCGATCGCGACGCCTGCGCGCTCGAAGACGTCAAGCTCGCCCTCGACGAGGGCAAGCCCATGGCGGACGTCCTCCGATCCATCGCGCGGAGCAAGGCGTTCCGCATGCGCTCGTTCGTGGATTGATGGTGCGTGAACACGGCCCGGAAACTGGAGATGGACATGGTAAAGAAGCTCAACCGACGCATGTGGCTCCGAGGCGCGGCGGGGTTCACGCTGGCGATCCCGTTCCTTCCCTCGCTCTTCGGCAAGGACGAGGCGTTCGCCGCCGGCGGACCCAAGCGCTTCGTCGCGCTCGCGACGCAACACGGCGGCGTCTGGCAGCCGCGGATGTACCCGAATGACGCGACGCTCACGCAATCGATGATGTATGCCGGTCACGAGGTCCGGCGCGGCGCGCTCGCGCTCGAAGCCGCGAATGGGCTGGCCTCGCTCTCCCCGGTCCTCGCGGGGGATTCGAGCAAGCTCACGAGCGCGCTCGTGCAAAAGATGAACGTGCTGCGCGGGCTCGACGTCACGTTTTACCTGGCGCACCACCGCGGCGGCCACCTCGGCAATTACGCGGACAATGACGGCAACGGCGCGGACGGCCAGGCGATCTGGGAGAAGAAGAAGCAGACCCTCGATCAGATCCTCGCCTGGTCGAGCAAGTTCTACCCGGATCTCGGCTCGATCCGCGAGCGATCGGTCGTGATCGGCAGCGGCGGGATGTCGCACGGGTGGTCGAACCCCGGCAACCAGACGGGCACGATCCAGGCGGTGGCGCCGGAGAACGACTCGCTCGCGCTCTTCAACAAGATCTTCGTGCCCCCGCAGGATCCGACGGAGACGCGCCCGCCGATCGTCGACCGCGTGCTCGCGGATTACAAGCGCCTGCGGGACGGGAGCCGCCGCCTCTCCTCGAAAGACAAGCAGCGGCTCGACGACCACATGGATCGCGTGAACGAGCTCGATCGCAAGCTCAACGTGAGCGCGTCGTGCGGCGACATCCAGACGCCTTCGAGCTCGTCGATCGACGAGTGGGGCTCCTCGTTCTCGGTCGATCCCGAGGCGCAGAAGCGGTTCTGGCAGCTCATGAACGACGTCATCGTGGCCGCGTTCGCCTGCGACACCTGCCGCGTCGTGACGATGAACATCGGCGACCATTTCTCGAATTACGTCGGCGATTGGCACCAGGACGTGGCGCACCAGGCGAACGTGAGCGCCGAGAGGCACGAGCTCAACTTCGCGGGGCACCGGCGTTTCTTCGAGGACGTCTACCTCGACCTCGTCTCCAAGCTGGACGCATTGCAAGACGCGAGCGGCGGCTCCGTGCTGGACCATTCCCTCGTGCAATGGACCCAGGAGTCGGGCTGCGTCACGCACGATCCCATCGAGATGGCCGTGGTCACGGCGGGCAGCGCCGACGGGTTCTTCTCGACGGGCACGTATTGCGATTATCGCAACCTGGGAAAACCGGCGAGCAAGGCGGACGGGAACAACCTCGTCGACTCGCACGTCGGGCTCGTCTACAACCAGTGGCTCGGGACCGTGCTACAGTCGATGGGCCTCGCGCCCTCGGACTACGAGTCGGACGGGTACGGCGGCTACGGGCTCGTGCAGCTCTCGACGGAGAGCTGGTATGGCGGGTACAACAAGTACACGAACGCCGAGCTCGGCGTGATGAGCGAGATTCTCCCCTTCCTGAAGGCCTGATGGAAAAGACGCACCTCCCGCTCGATCCGGATCTCGCCACCGAGCGGGAGGCGCCCGTCGATCCCGAGACGGGCGAGCCGCTCGATTGCACGCGCTGCGGCGCCTGCTGCGAGGCAGGGCCGGGGAACATCCCCCTGACGGAGGACGACCTCGTCCTCTGGCGTCGAGCAGGCAGGCAGGACCTTGCCGAGCGCGTGGACGAGGGCCATTTCGGCATGATGGCCTTCCCGACGACGCACGAGGGCGCCTGCATCTACTTCACGCGTCCCGAGGGCCGGAGCATCTGCTCGATTTACGCGGAACGCGCGAGCACGTGCCGCGAGTTCCAGGCGGGATCGTGGCAATGCCTCGAGTTTCGGCGGGACGCGCGGAAGAAGGGGCGGCTCGGGCGCTCGAAGGGGTGAGCGCCCGAGCGTCCTGCTTGAAGAGGCGCGGAGTACCCGCGTACAGAGGGCACCCCGCGCGAAGCCGCTACTTCTTGGGCTCCTGCTTGGGGGCCTCGGGCTGTCCCTGCGGCGGCGGAGGCACGTTGGGGTGCCCCTGCTCGATACGGTTTTGGCGGTCGTCTTCGTACGCAGGGTTGTTGGGGTTCTTCACGTCCGAACGCTGATCGTTGGGGCTCGGCTGATTCTTCGCCATCGTCATATCTCCTTCGTGCTTGTTGCACGCGCCCTTCACGGCGCGCGCCGATCGTTCACTGCATCCGCTGTGCCCATCGATTTCCGGCCTTCTACGGCCGTTTCTGCGTGTCACGCGCCGATCGCGATCACCTCTCCGGGGCAGCGGCGGTGATCGCGATCGCGCCACTCAGCCCTTCTTGAACTGCCCGTCCTTTCCCCGGTACCTGCGCACGCTCGCGTCCCACTCCGGACGGCCCTCGGCGAGCGCGGCAAGCGCGACAAGTGCTGCGACCGTCAGGAGCGCCCCGCCGATCACGAGCGGCGACGACGGACCCGAGCTGGGGGGGGCCGGGGGCGCCGGGGGTACCGCGGGGCCTGGCGGGGTCCTATTTCCCGACGGTGGAGCGAGCAACGACAGGAGCACCGCTGCGATCTTGCGTGCGTCGGGACGGTTCTCGGGCGTGTCGCTCCGCATGGCGAGCACGAGGTCGCGCAACGCAGGAGGAACATCCGCCGTGCGAAGTGCCGACGCGTCGCGTGTGCCCGTGAGCAGCTCGGTGGCTACGACGCCCAGCGAATAAATGTCCGCCGCCGCGCTGAACGGCTCGCCCATGAGGATTTCGCGGGCGATGTACCCCGGCGTTCCTCCGGGCCCCCGCGTCATCATGGTTCCGACGCCGGGCATCCTCGCCAGCCCGAAGTCGGCGATCTTCACGACGAACGTACCGGATTCCACGGTCGTCACGAGCAGGTTGTCGGGCTTGATGTCCCGATGAAACCCGTTCCGATCATGGATGGCGCGCAATCCCGTGATCACCTGCATCAGGATCACGGCCGTCGAACGCCAGTGCAGCTTCCCGAGCAGCCGCCCCAAGGGGCCCTGATCGCAGTATTCGAGGACGATGTACGGCTGAGGGGCCGCGAGATCGTGATCGAGCAACTCCACGATGAACGGATTGTCGAACGCCTCGTAGAGCACGAGCGCCTCGCGGGCGAACCGCTCTCGCCCCTCGGGGCTGCGGTCCTTGAGGAGCTTGACGGCTACGACCCGCCTGCTGTCCCTGTCGACAGCGCGGTGGACGGCCCCGAAGCTCCCCTCGCCGAGCTTCTCCTGCAATTGGTATCGATCGTTCACGGTTCCTCCGATGCTCGTCGCGTCCAAGCGCGACGAGCGCACCCCGGATTGCACCCTCCGTGCCCGGCTCCATCGCCCCCCGCGGCCTTGGCAAACCCGTGAAAAGCTTTCGTTTTGCTATCGTGCGCCGGCCGAACCTCGTGCCCGCGATCAGGTTCGTCCCCCTCGCGGCACGATCGCGATCAGCCTCCCGCGCATCTTTCTTCCCGTTCGACCGTGTGCTGTTGTATGAACCACAGTCGTGGAGATCAAACCTGGATCACGCGTCAACCGTTACGAGCTGAAGCGACGCCTCGGAAAGGGAGGGCAGGGATCCGTCTGGGAGGTCTCCGACGTCCTCGATGAGGGGGCTCCCCGCGCGCTCAAGCTGATCGCGCTCCGCGAGCTCGAGAAGGGGGCCGCGGAGCGCGCATGGCGCGAGGCGCAGGCGCTCCAGGGGGTGACGCACCCGGGGCTCGTGCCGTGCCGGGAGTTGTTCCGAAACTCGGTCGAGGACCTGATCGGGCTCGTCTTTGATCTCATACAGGGCCAATCCCTCGCCGCTGCGGCCCGGGATCCCCGCATGCGATCCGAGTATCGGATCGCTGTGCTCGACCAGCTCGCCGCGGTCCTCGCGCACGTGCACGCGCTCGGCATCGTCCACCGGGATCTGAAGCCGGACAATGTCCTCGTCACGGACGCCTTCTGGTCGGCTCCTTTCACGCCGGGCGGCGTGAAGCTCGTCGACTTCGGGATCTCGGCGCCCGCAGGCAATCCCTCGCCGATCACCACGTTCGGGGCCGTCGTCGGCACGACGCCGTATCTCCCGCCCGAGCTCATCTCTCCTGGGCCCTGGTCCCCGGATCGCGAGGGGTTTGCCCGCGACATGTTCGCCTTCGGCGTGCTCGGGTGGGAGCTCCTGTTCGGATCGCATCCCACGGGGTTGCCCGCAGAAGCGGTCCAGCCAGCCTATTACGATGCTTATCGAGCCGCCTGGGAGCAACGCCTCCCATGGCCGCCGCCCGCGCCGGAGAGCCCCTGGGTGCCGATCCTGCGCGCGTGCCTCGCGCTCGATCCTCACCGCCGCCCCCCGAACGGCGGGGCGCTGCACGAGATGCTGCGAACCGGATCGGCTTCGCTTCCGGGGATCACGCAAGCGCACAGCGCGCCGACGGCCGCGCATGTCCCGCCCACCTCGGCGCAAACGCCCATGTTCTTCACCGAGGGGATGCATGCGCCGCCATCGGTTCCTCCCCCGGTGGCTCGGACCGCGCCCATGCCATACGAGCGCTCGCCTTCGGTGCCGCAGTTTCCGCCGCCTCCGCCGCCGTCCGCCCCGTCCCGCCCCGGGGGGACGACCAGGCCCCTCCTCCTCGTGCTCGTCGTGGCCGCTTGCGTGGGTGCATTCGCGCTCGGGATGTACATGAAGGGGAAACCCGCCGACGATTCGCAGGCCGCGATTCCCATCGACGTCTCCGCAAAGAGCACCGCCGCGGCGACGGTTGGCCCGAACGTCGTCGAGCCCGCCGTGGATCTGGGGTTGCCTTGCTGTGGGGACGACGGGAAGTGTAACTCCGGGCGCACATGCAATGCCGGGCGCTGCGAGGACAAAGCCCTCCCCGAGCGTACCTGGACCCTACGCATGACGGGCGCCGAGTTGCCCGAGGGGAAACGGGATCTCGCGGGAACGAACCCGTCTGCCATCGTGTGCATGCGCAACGAGAGGACCGGGGATCGGGCTTGCTCCCCGATGAAGGAGATGGTCCGCGACGGCGGAGACAAGGTCAACGTCCTGCGCGCAAGCACGATGGACCTCGCGTACGGCCGTATCTTCATCCGCGTGGTCGAGGGAAGAAGGGACCTCTATCCCGAGGTGCGAATCGCGGACAATCGCGAGGGGCTCAAGAACTCCATTCTCTGTCGCGGGATGCTGCTCCGCGCCGGCCCCCGGTACAGCGCCCCCGTCCACGTATTCGTGTATCTCGACTGAATTCGACCCATGACCCGACCCGGTTTGCCACCCACCACCGAAGAGCACAGGCCGCCGACCGCCGAGCAAGTCGATCGGGGCCGCCCGGTCCTGCTCGTCGCGGGACGCTCGTCGGCCCATTCGGCGTCGCGGACATGCACGCGGCCATCGCCGCGGTCGCCGCGCGCCGCCTGCACCCCGTGCTGATCGAAGGTCCGACCACGTCGAGGCGATCGAGCTGATCCCGCGGTTACATGAATCGACGGCTCGACGAGAAGGACGCGAAGAAGAAAGAGAAGTGAGCGGGGTCCCTCCCTGCGGAACCGCTTGCCATGGCCTCCCCGCCGGGGCTACCGTCCTTCCTACGCGCGGCGTAAAGCGCTTCACCAGGAACGCGGGTAGTGCCCTCCACGTCACCTTTCCCGATCCCGGTTTCAGCCCTCAAGCCCGTCGCTTGTGGCTCGACGCTCTGGCGCAGCGGCGGCGTCCTGCGCGCCACGATCTTCCTCAAGCTCACGGTCTCGCTCACGCACGAGCGCACGGCGTGGCCGACGACGGCCCTCGACCTCATCCGCGAGGAGAAGAACCGCGACAAGAACCCGGCGGCGAGTGTCGTCGAGGCCCTCGAGACCGCGCCGTACCTGCCTTCGGCCGGCGTCCTCCTCTCCGGCCACGCCTACGCCCCCGGCGGCCGGCCCGTCCCCGCGCTCTCCGCCCGCCTCGCGATCTTCCGGGAGCGTGGCCTGCTCGACAAGACGATCCACGTCTTCGGCGACCGCGCTGCGAACGCGCCCCAGGCGCCTCGTCCCTTCGACCGCATGCCGCTCCTCTACGAGCGCGCCGCCCTGACCGACGACAACCCCGTCGGCGTGCCGCCGAGCGCGCCCACGCTGCCGAACCTCGTGGATCCCCGCGGCCCTACGCGCGCCGCGGGCTTTGGCCCGTACGGGCGCTACTGGCCGCATCGTCGGCGTTTGCTCGGGAACGTCGACCGGAAGCGGCTCGACGGCGTCGTCGCCGAGATCCCCGACGGCTTCGACTTCCGCTGGTTCAACCCGGCGCCGCCCGACCAGCAGATCGAGTTTCTCCGCGGCGAGGAGTGGATCGTCCTCGACGGCATGCACCCGACCCTGCCGCGCGTGCAGTCGCGGCTGCCGCAGGTCCGCGCCAAGGCGTGTACGTACCTCGTCGGCCCGGGCGGGCCGGGGCAGGGGCGCGTGATCGACCTCGTCGCGGATCTCCTGGTCATCGACGCCGACAGGCTCGTCGCGTCCCTCGTCTTCCGGGGCAATTTCGCGTTCGATCGGCTGGAGACCGTGCCCCAGCTCCGCGCCTTCGCGGACGTGGAGCTCCCGGGCAACCCGATCCGCTGGCCCGAGGCGGCCGAGGTGATGCGCGCGCGTGCGCCCGCGCCGGTCGTGCCTGCTGCGCAGGCCCCGGCTCCGGCGGCGGACATCTTCACGACGCTCCCGGTTCGGGACGAGAAATCGGCTTCGCGGGCGGTGCTCCCGTTCCAGCCGCGGCCCCCCGGCGCGCCGACGGTGCTCCCGCCGAACACGCCGCCGCTGCCGCCGCGCCCGCGTGTCGAGGAGGACGACGATCCGCTGATGCGCACGTGCGCCATCGATCTGGACGATCCGCCGTCGCGCCCGGCGACGCCCTTCGACGATCCGCTGATGCGCACGCGCGCCGTCGAGCTGGACGATCCTCCGTCGCGCCCGGCGATGCCCTTCATGAACGCGCCGCCGAGCGCCGCCGCGCAGGCGCGTGCCGCGCTGGGCATCCCGTCGGCGCCCCCGCCGCCGCCGAGGCCGTACCGCCGGGACGATGACGAGCACGCGACACGCGCGATCGACCTGGCAGAGCTCGAAGCGAAGCGCGCGGCGACGCCGTTCGAGAAAGGTGGAGCCGGGGATCGCGCGCCGGGGAGCGTGCGTCCGCCGCTGCCGTCGACCGTCGTGGGGCCCCCGCCGATGGTGCAAGCACCGCCGTTGCGGGTGCCGACGCCTTCGGGAGGCATGCCTTCGCCGCCCGCGGCCGTGCCTTTGCCGCCCGCGGCCGTGCCTTTGCCGCCCGCGGCCGTGCCTTTGCCGCCCGCGGCCGTGCCTTTGCCGCCCGCGGCCGTGCCTTTGCCGCCCGCGGCCGTGCCTTCGCCGCCCGCGGCCGTGCCTTTGCCGCCCGCGGCCTTGCCTTCGCCGCCCGCGGCCGTGCCTTCGCCGCCCGCGGCCTTGCCTTTGCCGCCCGCGGCCTTGCCTTCGCCGCCCGCGGCCGTGCCTTTGCCGCCCGCGGCCTTGCCTTCGCCGCCCGCGGCCTTGCCTTCGCCGCCCGCGGCCTTGCCTTTGCCGCCCGCGGCCTTGCCTTCGCCGCCCGCGGCCGCGCCTGCGACGCCGGCCCCCGCCCCCGAGGAGACCGGCATCCGCGCCACCGTGCTCGCGCGCCTCCGCGCCGGCGAGCGCAACCCGCTCCACGGCCTCTCCGTCGCCGGCGCCGACCTCTCGAACCTCGACCTCAAGGGCGCAAACCTCTCCGGCCACGACCTCGGCGGCGCCAAGCTCTCCGGCGCAAACCTCGAAGGCGCACGCCTCTCCGGCACCCGCCTCGTCGACGCCGACCTCGAAGGCGCCGACCTGCGCAGCGCCGACCTCAAAGGCGCCGACCTCTCCCGCGCCCACCTCGAAAAAGCCCGCTTCGACGGCGCCTCCATCGAGCAAGCCATCTTCGCCTCCGCCCGCGGCAGCGGCGCGAGCTTCGACGGCTGCCGCGGCCGCGCCCCCGTCTTCGCCCGCGGCACCTGGGACGGCGCGAGCTTCCGCGCCCTCGACGCGCTCAGCGCCGACTTCACCGGCGCCTCGCTCGAAGCCGCCATCCTCGAACGCGCCGTCCTGCCCGAGGTCAAGCTCGTCGACGCCCGCGGCAAAGGCGCGAGCTTCCAAGGCGCCCGCCTCGATCAAGCCCACGCCGAAGGCGTGGCCCTCACCGACACGAACTTCCACGAGATCGACGCCAAAGGCTCCACCTGGGAAAACGCCGCGCTCGCGGGCTCCTCGTTCGCGTCGGCCCGCCTCGACAACGCCGTCCTGACACGCGCGACCTGCGAAGGCGCCAAGTTCCAGGGGGCGAACCTCAAAGGCGCAAACCTCGGCCGCGTCCAGGCCGACCGAGCCAACCTCGACGGCGCGATCCTCGACGGCGCCGACCTGCGCCAAGCCCGCATGCACGAGGCCCGGTTCGAAGGCGCGAACCTACAAAACGTGATCGCCGGCCGCGCCGATCTCTCGCGCTCGCACTTCACCTCCGCCGACCTGACGAACGGGAATTTCCGCGCCGCGCTGCTCGCCGGATCGAACCTCGCGAAGGCCAAGCTCGACGGCGCCGATCTGCGTGATGCGGACCTCCGTCGTTGCACACTGAGCGGCGCTTCGCGGACGGGCACGAAGCTGATGGGGGCCAACATCCGCGACGCCATCGATGAGTGAGGCATTCGGTGCCTGGCCCTTCGCCGAGGATTCGCCCACAGAGCGCAAATCCAGGTACAGTGCTCGGCCATGAGCGGAGGCCGTGGTGAAGCCCTGAGCGCGAGCGCGTGCCGCGACGAGGCCACACTCCGCTCCTTCATCGAGACGCGCATCAGCCCGAACGCGTGGCCCATCCACTCGCCCGCGCTCCGCCGCCGCATCCTCGAAGACGGCATCGACCTCGAAGCCGCCCAGCGCTTCACCATGGACCTCGACGCGATGGATCGCATGATCCGCGTGTTCGAGACCCGCTCCTGCCGCGTCGAGCGGCTGCTCCGGATCAACAACGCCTTCCACCGGACGCTGCACAACGACGAGGTGCTGCTGCGTCTGCTCCTGCTCGAGTGGCCCGAAGCCACGCCGCTGCCCGACGAGGTGAAGGAAGCGCCCATGCGCGTGTACCCGAACCTCGACGCGATCGCAGCCGTGCTCCGCGACGCGCTCGGCCGGATGCTCGAAGCCGGCACCCCCGCATCGGTGCTCGCGCGGGATCTGCTCGCAGCCCTCGGGCACGACTACGGTCACTCCGGCGGGACCGATCGCACACGCCCCGACGGCGCCCCCGCGCCCCTCACGCACGAAGACACCGCAGAGAAGTACGCCGCCCCGATCGGCCTGGCCTTCGGCATGCCCACCGCGCTGGTGCTGGAGAGCATGGCCGGCATCCGCGCGACGACCTTCTTCGTACGGCCCGGCCGCCCACGCATCCAAGCCGTGACCGAGTTCGAGCGAAGGCTGACGCTCGCCGACGTGATGGGCTGCGTGCTGCCGCCACACCTCTGGCTGACGCACGTAGGCGCGCCGGTGCTCGTGGAAAAGATGCCCATCTGGCGGCGGCGGCTCGTGCAGATCCCAGGCGAGCTCGGCGCGATCGAGGCGCACCTCGCCATGCTCGCGGACGACGATCCCTCCCGCGAAGCCATCCTCGCCCAGCGCGAAGCGCTGCTCCTCGAAGACTCGCGCATCGTGAAGCACGTCGAGGAGTGGTTCCGCAGCGAGCGAGGCTTTTTCACGTTCATCGAGTCGACCCGTCTCGGCGTCGTCCCGCGCGCACGCGACCTCTGGGGCGGCGTGCTGCGCAGCAAGATCGAGCTCATGGAGCGCGTGCTCGCCCGAAAAGAACTCCTCGCGCCCCTCGCGGCACAAGGGTTCCCCCTCCTCGGTCAGTACGCCGAGGAGCTCGCAAACGCAGAGTCCCTGGAGAACGTCATCGACCGCGGCACGCTCGATCCAGAGATCTGCGAGCTGCTGCGGATGTTCCTGCCCTGAGCCAGGAAAGGCCGTAGCGCCGGGGCGCTGCCCCGGACCCCGCGGGGGCTGTCCGCCCCTCGACCCGGACCAGGCACGGCCTGGACCGAGGGTGGAAGAACTGCGCTCCGCGCAGTTCTTCCAACGGGCCGGTGGCAAGACCATGGAGGTGGGTTTCAAGCCGGCGACGCGCACGCTGCCGGTTGAACCTGCGGCGCTGCCGCGTTGGCTGGCAGGGTCGTCGCCGGTCTTGCCACCGGCTGTTCGATGAACTGCGCATCGCGCAGTTCATCGACCCTGGGTCCAGCGCCTCGCTGGTCCGGGTCCAGGGGTGGACAACCCCTGGTCGGGGTCCGGGGTGAAACCCCGGAAGGGGGGCGCGACGCTCCGACTAGAGAATCATGAGCTTCCACGGCGACGTTGCGGGGTCGTAGCCGAGGGCGAAGGTGCGGAGCTTGTAGGCGTCGTAGCGTGTCTTTTCTTCGGAGACGGCGGTGGTCACGATGCCGGCGGCGGGGGGTTGACCGAGGGCTTGATCGATGGCGGCGATGCGGTCGCCCGAGGTCACGATGTCGTCGATGTAGACGACGGCTTCGTTGGGCAGGGGCTTGCCGATCGTGACGAGGTTTTGTGCGAGGTCGTGGGCGGGGTCTTCTTCGTAGCTGAAGCGCGGGCGCATGGCGTCTTTGTGCACCACGCAGGGACGTACCTTGCCGAAGCCGAGACGTTCGAGTTCGAGGGCGAGATCGCGGCTTGGCCATCGGTCGGTCGTGCGGTTGCCGCGCACCACGTTGGCGGCGGGGATGGGCACGAGGGCGATGTTTGGCTTCGTGATGCTGAGGGCTGTGCGTACGTCGCGCTCGTGGACGGCGACGATGTCGGCGACGTAGGCGTAGGCGCTTGCGGGCGTCTCCAGGCGCATCATGGTTCGGCCTGGGTGGAGGGGGTGCTGGATGGAGCTTGGGATGGGCTCTTTGCGCTGGTTCGTCACGAGGTAGACGAGCCCGCGCATCGGGTTCGCGTTCAGCCCGGCCAGGGGAGAACCCAGCTTGTAGTACGAGCCGACGGCGTACCCGGGGATCCGCCTCAAGACGTCGTCCCTCGATTCATGCCCACGCGCGACCTTAGCGCGCTCCGTCGCACCTCTGCTACCCCCATGGCGCTGCTGGAGCGTGGACGCCTCGCTCGACGGTCGGGACGCTCCCTGGGAGCATGGTATAGCGTTGCCAGCGAAACGAGGCGCGATCACGTGAGCCGGACTGCATCCAGAAAGCGGCGCAAGGCAGGTAGCTTGGGCGTGTTCGTCGTGGCGCTCTTGGGTGGGCTTGGGGCGCTCTTGCATGCGTGCAAGGCGGACCGTTGGCTCGACGACTTTGCGTCGCAGGGATCGGGGGAAGGCACGAGCCGCCCGCGCCCGACGGCGACGCTGGGCCCGTCGGCGGCGCCTGGGCCCAAGGGCAGCCCGGCGCGTGGGGGTGGGGGAAAGCCTGCGGATGCGAGTGTTCATCTCGCGCTCGGCGTGCCGACGGACGACGATTCTTCGGACGACTCCGTGATGCGCAAGCCGCAGTACGCGCTCTCGTACAACGCGGACCAGAATGTCTCGAACTGGGTGAGCTGGCAGATCAACGCGGGCTGGTTCGGGGATGCGCCGCGGCACAAGGGGAAGTTCATGACGGATCCGGAGCTGCCTTCGGGCTTTTACCGGGTCACGCACGACGACTACACGGGCTCGGGGTACGACCGGGGGCACATGGTGCGCTCGGAGGAGCGGACCCGTTCGCCCGAGGACAACAAGGTCACCTTCCTGATGACGAACATCCTGCCGCAGTACCACGACCTCAACGCGGGGCCTTGGCTCCGGCTGGAGGAGCACTGCGAGGACCTCGGCAGGAAGCAGGGCAAGCAGCTCTTCGTGATGGCGGGCGGCGTGCTCAAGCGGGGGAAGAAGGCCTCGAAGACGATCGGCAAGGGCGTCGTGGTGCCCGACACGTACTTCAAGATCGTCGTCGTGCTCGAGCCGCGTGAGGGGCCTGCCGATGTGACGGAGTCGACGCGGGTGATCGCGGTCCTGATGCCGAACAAGGAGGGCATCCAGGACGAGGGCTGGGAGAAGTACCGGACGACCGTGGACGAGATCGAGAAGCGGACCGGGTACGACTTCCTCCCGGCTGTGGATGAGGACGTCCAGGCGGAGATCGAGGCGAAGAAGGGGGAGTAGAGCGCCGAACCCTTCGGCGCTCTACGAGATCGCAAAGCGAGCTCGCCTCGGGGGGTGAATCGTCCGGGCGTTGCCCGGACGAGAGGGGGACGCGAGGCGTCCCCCTTGGGACTAGGTCTCCACGAGCTTCGTCGTGACGCCGAGCCACATGCCCGACGGGTGCCGGCCGAGGACGAAGGCGTCGATGTCGACCTTGCCCACGCGGTAGACGCGCAGCTCTGCGAGCTCGCGCTGGAGCAGGTCGACGAGCGCGCGGAAGCGGCCGGACCCGTCGTCGTCGCCCTCGACCAGGCCCTCGAAGAACGACGCGAGCGACGTCTCTTCGACCGGCGTGTCCGGGGGCAGGCCGCGCGCGCGAAGCACCACGCTCGGCGTCGGCTCCTCGGCGCCGAAGCGGTAGGCCTCGATCGGGAAGTCCGACTCGCTCGGGAACAGGAGGCCGGCCGCGGCCTCCTCGATGGACTGCATCAGCGGTTCGACGTCCTGGCCCAGCATCTCCCTCGGCTCCTCCGTTCCGGCGCATTCGAGGCGCGCATCCCGGACGTGTCAAGGCGGCGCGCTGCGGGGCCAGAGATCTTTCCGAGGGCTTGTGCGTCTACGAGCCCACCCCATGCGCCCGCCCCGTCGCTCCTCGGCCGCCTTTGGCCTCTTCGCTGCCCTGCTCGTCGCACCCGCCGCCGCTGCCGCCGCGCCCGCGCGGAGCTCGGCCGTCGCCCTCGATCGAGGCTCCCTCGTCGCGTACGTCGCCGACGCCGACAACGAGGCGCTCCACCGCGTGGATCTCGTGAGCGGCTCGGTCGCCACGACCCCGCTCGGCTGCGCGCCCGCCGAGGTCCTCGTGCTCGCCGAGGATCGTGTCGCCGTGAGCCTGCGCGGCTGCAACGAGGTCCAGGTCCTCGACCTCGACGCGGCGGGCGAGGGCACGGTCGCCGCGCGTGCGGTCGTCCCGGCCGAACCCTGGGGCCTCGCCCGGGGCCCGCGCGGCGCGCTGCTCGTCACCTCCGCGTATGGCCGCGCCCTCACCGCGCTCGACGGCGCGTCCCTCGCAGAGCGCTTCTCCTTGCGCCTCCCGCGCGAGCCACGTGGCATCACCGTCACGCCCGATGGCCGCCGCGCGTTCGTCACGCATGCCGCGGGCGACGCCCTCTCCGTCGTGGATCTCGACGGCGGCGAGGCGGGCGAGGCGCCCGTCGTCCGCGCCGTGCGCGCGCTCGGCGGCAGCTACCGGAACCGCGTCGATGCGATGGTCGGAGCGAACACCCTGCACCCGACCTCGTCCCTCGCGTACGCGGCCGTGCTGAATGAGAGTGGCACGCGCCTCTTCGTCCCGCACCTCGTCGTGCAGAACGGCGAGAGCACCACCCGTGTCGTCGCGGGCGGTTATGGCGGCGTCGCGATCGAGGAGGACACCTCGGTCCCCACCGTCGCGGTCCTCGACGTCGCGCGTGAGCGCACGCTCGGCGTGACCGACGTCGCCGCGCAGAAGAACTTCGTCAACATCGCGGCGAATGCCTTCATGGGGAGCGCCGTCGCGCCTGCAGGCTCTCCCGCGCGGCAGCCGCGCGCCGCGGCGGTGCTCGGCGACGCGCTCTTCGTCGTCTCGCACGGCACGGGCGAGCTCGTCGAGCTCGATGCGCGTTCGCTCGATCCGGCGCTCGCCCCGCGGCGCGCCTTCTCTGTCGGCGAGGGCCCTTCCGGCGTCGACGTCGATCCACGCACGGCCATCGCGGTCGTCTGGAACCAGGGCTCGCACGACCTCTCCGTCGTGAGCCTCGCGTCCGGCGCCGTGGACACGTTGCCCGTCGCTGCGGATCCGCTCCGCGAGGACCTCGCGCGCGGCCGGCGCCTCTTCCACGCCGAGGGAGACCGCCGCATCTCGCGCGACGGCCGCGCCTGCGCGAGCTGCCACCCCGAGGGGCGCGAGGACGGCCTCGTGTGGCGGCTCGGGGACGGCCCGCGACAAACCATGGCGCTCGCGGGCCGCGTCGAGCGGGGCCCCTACGGCTGGCACGGCATGCACGCGAAGCTCGAGGACAACATCGCCGAGACGCTCACGCGCCTCGGCGGCTCGGGTTTGCCGGCGGAGGACCTCGCCGCGCTCGCGAACTACCTCCGCGAGGGCCTCTTCGTGCCGCGCCGCGAGGTGAAGGATCCCGGCGCGGAGGCGCTCGTCACGCGCGGGCGGGACCTCTACACGTCGGAACAACTCGGCTGCAACGGCTGCCATGGGCTCGATCACGGGACGAGTGATCGCGTGGTGCACGACGTCGGCTCGCGCGCGAAGGACGAGTCGCACGCCGCGTTCCGCACGCCTCCGCTCGCCATGCTCGAAGGCTCCGCGCCTTACTTCCACGACGGCCGTTACCCGACGCTCGAAGCCCTGCTCGACGACAACCTCGATCGCATGGGCCAGACGAGCCACCTCACGTCCGAAGACCGCGCCGCCCTGCTCGCCTTCCTGAGGACCCTGTGAAGACGTACCTCCTGCCCCTGCTCGCCGCGTCCCTGTTCGCGTCCGGCTGCGCGAAGCACGCGCCCGAGGCCGCCGCCGTGCCCGAGGCCGCTGTCGCACCCGCGTCCGAGGCCGCTCCCGCTGCCGCTTCCGCTTCCGCTTCCGCTTCCGCTTCCGCTTCCGCTTCCGCTTCCGCTTCCGCTTCCGGAGCCGCCTCCGCGCCCGAGCCCCCCGCGTTGCCCGAAGAGATGCGCACCATCCTCGGCAAACGCGGGGGCCAGAAGATCACCCTCACCGTGGTGCATCCGCGCCACGTCGTCCTGCTCGTGCAGGGGGACAAACGTGTCCTCGGCTCGAACGAGGTGGCCCTCGCCGTCGACCCGAAGGAGCCCATCGCGTGGGAGACGACCGACCGCCAGACGCTCGAGACGATCCGCGGCGAGGCGTTCGTCGACCTCCGCGACGACGGGCGCTTCGACGCGGCCACGCTCCGCCCGACCACGCTCCTCGCCGCCGTCGCGGAGGAGGCCGAGGGCCGCCACGCATGCAAGGCGTTCGAGGGGGCGCGCGCGGGCTTCGACGTGGTTTGTCGCGTCGAGTCCCTCACCGTCGCGGCCGCGCGCACCTTCGGCGATGCGCCGCTCGATCGCATCCAGCACGTCGAAGCCAACGAGCAGACGTTTTTCCGCATGGAGCTCGAGCCCGGCGCGGACGGCGTCGACGCCACGGTGCTCGGCTACGCGGCCGGGGGGCGCGGGCACGTCGTTCGCGCCGAGGCGAGCAGGCTCCCCGGCGAGGCAGGGCCCGCGCTCGTGCTCCTCTCCGAATCGCGGATGCAGCCCGTCCGTTTGCCCCCGCCGCATCCCCATCGCCACCGCATCCCCCGCCCGCGGATCGACCGCTTCGATTGATCTCGGCGCGCGCTTCCCGCAAGCTGGCCCCGATGCGCCACGCCCTGCTCCTCGCGCCTCTCCTCGCCGCCGCCTGCAGCGCCGCGCCGTCCTCCACCGGCCCCACGACGGTCGCCGATCCCGGCTCCGTGCTCGTCGTCGTCGACCCGCCGCCCGCGGCCACGACGTCCGTCGAAGTCGCGGCGCCGGCGCCTTCCGCGCGCGGGGATCTCGAGTGGGCCATCTTCGGCGACACGCCCACCGTCGCGTGGGCGCCCGACGGCGTGCGCCTCGCCATCGCGAACCAGGTGAACTACCTCGGCGCGCCCGCGGCGGGCCAGGCCGGCATCGACGTCGTGCACGTGGAGACCGGCAAACGCACGCGTGTGCACGAGGGCCCTGGCTACCACCCCGTGTGGCTCGGCGACGATCGAATGGCCTTCGGCTGCTCGACCTACGAGTGCGACGACGCGGGGCAGGGCATCTACCTGCTCGACCTGGGAAAACGCGCGCGCCGGGCGCTCGTGCACGGCGCCTACCACACGCGCGCCGGCAAGGACGGCGGCGTGATCTTCTTCTCGGGCTTCCCCGAATACGAGGGCTGGATGAGCTGGGATCTGCGCAGCGCGAAGCCGAAGCGCATCAGCGGCCCCGAGGACGCGTGGCAAGCGCCGGCCGCGCAGCTCGCCGATCAGTGCCCCTCCAAGGTCGGCGAGCGACGCGTCGAGCAGCGCGACGATCAGGTCTTCGTGGTCGACGCCGCGACCCGCCACGCCATCGTCACCACGCCGCCCTGGTACCTCGCCTGGCCCGGGAACCGTGGCGCCATCCAGCCCTGTTTGTCCCCGGACGGCAGGTTCGTCGTGTACTTTTCCCAGCGCGGCGGCGCGAGCTTCGTCGGCGTGCGCCAGTTCGACGCTCCTTGAGAAGATCCGCCGCCCGAAGAGCGGCCGCGTTCGTCCTCCTCGTCCTCCTGCCGCTCGCGACCTCGCCGTTCACGGTCGACCTTCGCCCGCAGAAGACGCTCGTGCTCGCGCTCGCGCTCCCGCTCTGCGCGTGGAGCGCGCCCTCGCTCGTCGCGGCGCTTGCGCTCGCGGCCGGCCTCGTCGCGTGGCTCGTTTGGCCTGCCGCGCCCTGGGAGATCCTCGCCGTCGCGGCCGCCCCGGCCGTGTTCGCCGCGCTCGCAGAGCTCGTCGCCGAGGACCGGGCCTTCGTCTTGCGCCTCGCGCGCCGCGCCGTCCTCGCCGCGAGCGGCCTCGCCCTCGCGGGCGTGATCGGCCTCGTCCCGTTCGAGACCGGCGCGTTCCGCCTGCCGTACCCGGTGCTCGTCGGCACGTTCGGCAACCCGAACCATCTCGCGGCCTTCCTGTTGCTCGTGCTCCCGCTCTGCGCCGCCGATCGCGCCGCCGCCACGCGCCGCGCCGACCGGATCGAAGGGGCGATCGCGCTGATCCTTGGGGCCACAACGATCCTCCTCTGCCGCTCGCACCTCGCGGTCCTCGCGCTCGCCGCCGAAGTGCTCGTCCTCGTCCCACGCGCCGCGCTCGCCGCGCCCCTCGCGGGCCTCGCGCTCGTCCCGCTCGCGTTCACCTCGGAGGGGTTCGTCCGCGCCTTCGAGGGCCGTCTCTACCTGCTCGTCGTCCACGCGCGTGGTCTGTGGGGGAAGACCTTGCTCCTCGGCGTCGGCCCCGACGCGATCGCCCCCCGTTTCCTCGACTGGCAAGCCGAGCACCTCGCCGCGCACCCCGACGCCGCGCCGTTCTGGACCTTCCCGGAGCACCCACACGACGACGTCGCCGCGCTCGTCCTCGCCTTTGGCCTTCTCCCCGCGGCGCTCGCGCTGCTCTTCGCGCGAAAGCGCCTCCGCCTCGCGCCCGCCTTGCCCCGCGCCGAGCTTCGCGCCGCGTGGATCACCTTCGCCCTGCTCGCGCTCGGCGCCGGCCTCTCGGCCTCGCCGGCGACCTGGATCGCGGCGCTGCTCGTGCTCGCGTGCACCCTCCGTGCGCGCGTCCCGGCATCCGCGTCCTTCGCCCTCGCACGCGCGGGCCTCGCGTGCGCGCTCGCCTGGGCCCTCGTGGCCTTCGCGCAGGTTCTCTCGGCCCACCACCACCGCGAGGCGCTCCGCGCGGCGACGACCTCACGCGACACGCACGCCGCGCTCCACCACACGCGCGCCGCGCGGGTCTTCCCGTTCGATCGCGGCCGGCTCCTTCACCTCGAAGGCCGCCTCCTCCTCGAAGCCGGCCGTCCGCACGAAGCCGCCGCCGCGCTCCACGAGGCCGCGCGCCTGCTCCCGCACCCGATCGTCTGGAAAGCCCTCGCCGCCGCCGAGCGCGCCGCAGGTAGGCCCGAGGCGGCCGTCGCCGCCGCACGCGCGTGGCTCCGTTACCGCCCGGGGGATCCCGAGGCGAAGGCGTTCCTCGTTCAGGGGCGCTGAGGTTTCCTCGCAGGGCGTCGCGCCGGGGCGCTGCCCCGGACCCCGCGGGGGCTGTTCGCCCCTCGACCCGAACCAGGCACGGCCTGGACCGGGGGTGGAAGAACTGCGCGGTGCGCAGTTCTTCCAACGGGCCGGTGGCAAGAGCATGGAGGTGCATGTCGAGCTGGCGACGGGGCGTTGCCCGTCGAGCCGTCAGCGCTGCGGCCTTGGTTGGCAGGGTCGTGGACAGTCTTGAACCTGGCTGTTCGATGAACTGCGCATCGCGCAGTTCATCGACCCCGCGTCCAGCGCTTGCGCTGGTCCGGGTCCAGGGGTGGACAACCCCTGGTCGGGGCCCGGGGTGAAACCCCGGCTCCGCGCCTTCAAGCTACATCTTGGAACCGAACGACGTATCGACGAGCAGCGCCTCGGGGATCGGATCTCCCGTCAGCGTCTCCAGGAAGGCGACGATGTCGTCGATCTCCTGCGGCGTCAGGTTCAGCGGCACCATCAGGGGATCCTTCGTGCCGGCGAAGTCCTTGTCGGCGCCGCCCACGTTGTAGAACTCGACCACCTCGCGCAGCGTCGCGAGGTGCCCCGTGTGCATGAAGGGCCCCGTCTTCGCGACCGAGCGCAGGCCCTTCGTGCGGAACGCGCCGGTGAGCTTCTCGTCTTTCGTCACGCCCTTGCTGCGGTCGATGCTCGGGTCGTCGTTGTAGATGCCCTTCGTGCTGAAGTCCCAGCCGAAGTAGACGTCGAGCGCCTGGAAACGCCCCGGATCACCGCCCATGTCCGGCGGCAGCACGTGCTCGCCGATCTGCGGCACGCCCGTCACGTGGAAGTCGTTGTCGCTGAACGTCGGGCCCGTGTGGCATGCGACGCAGGCCGCCTTCCCCACGAAGAGCCCGAGCCCGCGCTTCGCGCTCTCGCTGATGGCCGACACGTCGCCGGCCACGTACCGATCGAAGGGCGCGTTGCCGCTCTGGAGCAGCCGCAGGTAGGCCGCGAGGGCCTTGCCGAAGTTCGCGTAGCCGCGGTTGATCACGGCGCGATCCTCCTCCGGCATGCCCTTCCACACGTCGGGCGCGACGGTCGGCGACGCGATCATCGGGAAACGCGCGGCGTCTGGGTGCATCGGATCGAGCGCGGGGTCGAGGTCCGGCTCGAAGAGATCGTTGTACGCCGCGCGGTAGTCCGCCTGCTGGTAGAGGAAGTGCACGATGCCCGAGCGGTCCGTGCCCATGACGAACTCGGCGGGCACGAGGCACTTGCCCCAGAGGTTGTCGTTGTAGCCGACCCAGCCGAACCAGTCCGTGTATGTCGCGACGTTCACCAGCGTCGGCGCGTTGCGGATGAACCAGTCGATCGCGATCGACGTGTTCGCCGGCTTCGAACGCGTGTCGACGAACCAGTCCGTCTTGATGTGGCAGCTCTCGCAGGAGACCTTGCCCGTCTCGCCCACGTTCCCGAGATCGTTCGCGACCTTGATCGGCCCGGCGTACCCCTTCTCGTAGAAGAGCCGCTGCCCGAGCTCGGCCGCCTTGGGGTTGTCGGCGAACGCGTTCGTCGTGTCCGCCTCGAGCGGCGGGAGCGGCGAGAGTTTTTCGATCTCGGCCCACTCCTCCGGCAGGAAATGCCCGTCCACGAGCTCGCCGCTCTCATCGCCGCAGCCCCCGAGGGCCGCCGCCGAAACCACGCACAACCACAGCCACCTTCGCGCTCGCATGGGAAAACCTCCTCGCACGCGCTCCGCGCGCTCCCCCCTCGTGCTCGCGCATCGTAACGAACGCGCGCAGGCAGCGATAGCCGGTTCGTCGCGCGAGCGCCGTGGTTTGGCGAGGTTCCCTAACGGTACCCTTCGGCCTGCAGCGTGAACATCCGCGCGTACCGTCCGTCCTGCGCGACGAGCTCGGCGTGGGTTCCTTCTTCGATCACGCGGCCGCCGTCGATCACGAGGATCCGATCCGCCATGCGCACCGTCGGGAACCGGTGCGACACGACGAACGTCGTGCGGCCCTCGGCGAGCTTGCGGAACCGCTCGAAGACCGCGTGCTCCGCCTCTGCGTCGAGCGCGGCCGTGGGCTCGTCGAGCACGAGCACGTCGGCCTCCTCCCGCATGAACGCCCGCGCGAGCGCCACCTTTTGCCATTGCCCGCCGCTGAGCTCCGTCCCGTCCTTGAACCACCGGCCGAGCTGCGTATCGAGACCACCCGACAACGTCGCGAGCACCTCTTCGGCGCCGCCGCGCGTGATCGCCCGCGAGAGCCGATCCGCGTCGCCCATGTGCGGCGTGCTCCCGAAGCCGACGTTCTCCCGCGCCGTGAGCTGATAGCGGTTGTAGTCCTGGAACACGACGCCGATGCGGCGCCGGAGCGCGTCGAGATCCCAATCGACGAGGTCTTTCCCGTCGAGCAGGATGCGCCCCTCCGTGGGCGTGTAGAGCCGCGTGAGCAGCTTGATCAGCGTCGTCTTGCCCGCGCCGTTGTGCCCCACGAGCGCCACGCTCTGCCCGCGCGGCACGAACAGATCGAGCTTCGACAGCGCGAGCTTCTCCTGCCCCGGATACCGGAAGCTCACGCCCTCGAAGCGGATGCCCTGCTCGCGCCCTGCCTCTGAAGGGAGCGCGAGCTGCGGCGCGCTCGACCCGTCGTTCGTGGGGATCGCGAGGTACGAGAACAGGTTCGACATGTACAGGTTGTGCTCGTACATGCCGCCGAGCGACGACAGGATCGACTGGAAGGCCTGCTGGCCCTGGCGGAACGAGACGCCGTAGAGCACGAGGTCGCCGAGCGTGAGATCACCGCTCGCCGCGCCGAGCGCCATCGACGCGTAGCAGGCGTAAAACGCGCCCGTGCCGAGCAAGGACAGGCCCCAGCCGAGGCTCGCGCGTTGCACCGCGAGCGTCCGATCCTCGCGGTAGAACTTCTCCCCGAGCGTGCGGTACCGATCGAGCAGGAGCGGGCCGATGCCGAAGAGTTTTACCTCCTTGGCGTGTGCGTCGTTCGCGAGGACGTACTCCAGGTAGTTGAGCTTCCGCGCCTCGGGCGAGCGCCAGTTGCGCAGCCGGAACGCGAGGTTGCCGAGCTTCACCTCCGCGATCGCCCCGGGCAGCGACGCGAGCGCGAGCGCGAGCACCGCGAACCCGCTCCAGCGGAAGAGCAGCGCTCCATATCCTGCGAGCGTCACCAGGCTCTGCACGATCCCGAATGTCTCGGTCACCATCGCGAGCGGCCTCGACGAAGCCTCGCGCCGCGCGCGCGTGAGCTGATCGTAGACGGACGGCTCCTCGAAGTGCCGGAGCTCCAGCGAGAGCGCCTTTTCGAGGATCTCCCCGTTGATGTCGAGCCCGAGCCGCGCCCCGATGAGCGAGCGCAGGAGTCCCATTCCGCGCTGCACGAGCGCGAGCGCCGCCACGAGCGCGAGCTCCACAAGCACCCAGCGCAGCGTCGCCTCGCGGGAATGCGCGGCCACCGCGTCCACGATCGCCTTGCCCACGTACGCCACGCCGAGCGGGAGCACCGCGGCAGCCAGGGTGAGCGCGAAGAGCGTGATCGTCGCGAGCTTGGCCGACCGGAACAGGAGCAGGAGCGTGCGTGGCGTATGCTCGAAGCTCCCGCGCAGGCGGGCGAGGAGGTTCGGCTTGGGATTCGGCTCGGACATCGCCGTCCCATTCTTGCGCGGCCCTCGCCAAACCGCCCGTGCGGTTCCTGGCGTCCACCATCGGGAGCGAGAACGAGCACATCCCGGCTGTTGACGTCTGGGGCCCGCCATGGTCATGCTGGCGACCAGCGCTGGGATCGTTCGCTCGGCCCCCGCGCCCCTTGCTTACTTTTCCGACACGCGACGACGCCGAGGCGAAAACGATGGGTGGACGCTGGCACAGGTTGGGGGTCGCCCTCGTGGCGGTGGTGTACGCGTCGGCTTGCGCGATGGGCGTGGTCGACGAGAGCTCGGGCGGCAGCGAGAGCAGCGGCTCCGGCGGCTCCGGCGGCGTCTCGGCGGGCGGCTTCGGCGGCTCCGGCGGCGTGACCGGCGACGGCGGCGCGGGCGCCATGGGCGGCGCGGGCGGCGGCGTCTCGGCGGGCGGCGCGGGCGGCGCGAGCAGCTCGAGCAGCTCGGGCACCGGCGGCAATCCGAACTGCGGCAATGGCGTGATCGATCCGGGCGAGCAATGCGACGGCGCCGATTTCGCCGGCAAGACGTGCGCGAGCATCGGCCTCGGATCGGGTGATCTCCTGTGCAACCCGTTCTGCGGCATCGTCGCGAGCGGCTGCGTCCCCAAGGAGGCCTGCAACGATTTCAAGGACAACGATCAGGACGGCCTCCTCGATTGCGCCGACGACACGTGTTTCATGGACGCCGCGTGCCTCGACTCGTGCTTCGCGCCCAAATCGCTCTCCGTCCCCGGCTGGTTCAACGGCGACTCCTCGGGCCGCCCGAACCTCCAGGCCGCCTCGTGCTCGACCGCGAGCGGCCCCGAGGTCATCTTCGAGGTCCTGATCCCGCAGAGCGGCATGTTCGTGGCCACGGTGAATAGCTGGGACGCTGATTTCAGCGTCTCGCTCCGCACCACCTGTAGCGATCCCGCGAGCGAGCTCGCTTGCAACGACGACCCGAACCCCGATGGCGGCAAGACCGACAAGGTCACGCTCGAGGTCGTCCAGGGCCAGAAGCTCTATGTCGTCGTCGACGGCACCGCGGGCAGCCCTGGCTCCTTCGATCTCAACGTGGATATCCCTCCGCCCGAGTTCTTCTGCTCGGATTTCTGGGACGACGATCAGGACGGCTACGTCGATTGCGACGACACCACGCAGTGCCAGGAGACGTTCGAATGCGAGCCGGGCGCCGGTTTGCTCGGCACGCCCTGCATCGTCCCCTCCGATTGCGCGGCGAACGCGAAGGATCCCGCCTGCCTCCAGGACTGGCTCGGGTTTCCCGATGGATATTGCACCGAGTGGTGTGATCTCGCCGCGCAGGACTGCCCGGGCGACGGCCATTGCGCCGACCTCGGCTTCGGCAGCGTGCACGGCATCTGCCTCGACGGCTGCACGACCGACGCGGATTGCCGCAGCGGGTATGCGTGCGTCGACGAGGGATACCCGACGAAGGTCTGCCGGCAGGGGCCCGAGCTCGCGTGCACGAACTTCCAGGACGACGACAACAACGAGCTCAGCGATTGCGAGGACCCGAGCTGCCAGGCCACGCCGGCCTGCAAGCCCGGCTCGAAGGCCGCCGGCCAGCCCTGCACGAAATCGAACGAGTGTTACGCCGGGCAAAACGATCCCATCTGCCTCCACCAGGACTGGTTCGGAGCGCCCGGCGGCTACTGCTCCGAGTACTGCCACTTCATGGACGATTGCGCGCCCGGCTCGATCTGCACGAGCTGGTTCTTCTTCCCGAGCGGCGCCGGCACCTGCATGCGCACCTGCCAGACCGACGCCCAGTGCCGCCCGGGGTACACCTGCCTGGATAGCGGCCTCAACGAGAAGTTTTGTGTAGCTTTTTGACTTAGGAGCTCGTCATGCGCGAACGAATGCGTCTCTTCGATACGGCCCCTCGGCGTGTCGCCCTCGCGGCGCTCGCCGTCGCGCTCCTCGCGCCCCTCGCGCCCGCCGCGTGCGCGGCGAACGGCGGCGGCACGGGGTTCGACGGGGATGGCGGCAACACGGGCCAGGGCGGCGCGGGCCAGGGTGGCACGGGCATGGGCGGCGACGATCTCGGGTTCGACGCCGGAAACCAGGGCGGCGCGGGCGGCGAGGGCGGCATCATCAACTGCGATCCCAAGGGCACGGAGGACGACGTCGACGGCGACGGCTTCACCGAGGCCGAGGGCGATTGCAACGATTGCGACAAGCACAGAAACCCGAACGCCGTCGAGGTGCCCACCGAGCCCGGGAAGGAGGCGTTCGACGAGAACTGCGACGGCACCATCGACGAGGTGGTCGTCTCCCTCTGCGACGACACGCTCGCGCTCGACAGCATGGATCCCCTCGACGGCGTCCGCGCCGTCGATCTCTGCAAGGTCTCCCAGGGCTTCGGCGATTGGGGGGTGGTCTCGGCGCAATGGACCATGGCGGACGGCTCGCCGCCCCCGCTCGGGGACGAGGTGAACTTCCATCTCGGCCACGGCCTGCTCAGCGGGTTCGGCCCGAACATCCCGACGCGCAAGGGCCAACGCTTTCTCGCGCTCTCCAGCGGCACCGCCCGCCAGCCCACGGATCCCAGTTATCAATCGGTCGGCGGCTTCCACAAGGGCTACATGGGCAACCACCCGCAGGGCTTCCCCAAGGAGTCGCCCGCGTGCCCCAACACGAGCACGGGCGAGCCGCACGACGTCGCCGGGCTCGAGGCCGTGATCCGCGTGCCCTCGAACGCCTATGGATTCTCGTTCGACTTCAACTTCTACACCTACGAGTGGCCGAACTACATCTGCAGCGAATTCAACGATTTTTTCGTCGCGCTGCTCACGCCGATCCCGCCCGGGCAGAGCGACGGCAACGTCTCCTTCGATAGCCTGGGCAACCCCGTCAGCGTCAACAACTCGCTCCTCGAGGTCTGCGGTTGTCCGGGAAACCCGCCCAACCCCTGCCTCGCGGGCGACAAGACCTTCCAGTGCAGCCTCGGCAA
Source organism: Polyangium fumosum (assembly GCF_005144585.1). Lineage (GTDB taxonomy): Bacteria > Myxococcota_A > Polyangia > Polyangiales > Polyangiaceae > Polyangium > Polyangium fumosum. The sequence continues at coordinate 86,146 of NZ_SSMQ01000051.1, forward strand.
CGTCGACCTCATCGGGACCGGGTTCGGTTTTGACGGTGACGACGGAATGGACCACGCCTCGACCGGCTGGCTGAAGACGCAGGCCCCCGTCAAGCCCGGCGATCAGATCACCCTCCGGTTCGCCGTCTACGACTCGGGCGACGGTGGCCTCGACACGACGACCCTCATCGACAACTGGCAGTGGATCGCCAAGCCCGGCACGACCGTCGGGACGGCGCCCATCCCCAAGTAAACAAAGGGACGAACCGGAGGCGCACGGTTGGGCCTCCCACGCGGCGGTCCTTCGCGCTACCATCCCCGGTTGATGTCCCTGTCCCCGGCCGAAAGCTTCGACCGATATGTCATCGAGGAGCGCCTCGGGGAAGGCGCCGTCGGCGAGGTGTACCGCGCCATGGACACGCGCCTCCGCCGCAAAATTGCGCTCAAGGTGCTGCGTCGGGATCCCGAGATGGAGTCCGAAGCTTGGGACCGCAACGTTGCGCGCATGCTGCGCGAGGCGCGCGCCGCCGCTGCGCTCACGCACCCGAACATCGTCGCCGTCTACGACGTCGGCGAGCACGAGGGCGTCCCGTTCATCGCGATGGAGCTCGTCGCGGGCAAGACGCTGCGCTCGTCGATCGGTCGCGACATCTCGCAAGGCGAGCGCATCGAGCTGCTCCTGCAGGTCGCGTTCGCGCTCGCCGCCGCGCACGCCGAGGGCGTCGTGCACCGCGACGTCAAGCCCGAGAACGTCATGGTCCGCGAGGACGGCGTGGCCAAGGTGCTCGATTTCGGCATCGCCCGTCGGCTCCCCGGGGGCCTCACGAACACGCAGGACAGCGGCGTCTCGCGTCTGTCGCGGCTCACCGGCGACGGGAGCATCGTCGGCACGCCCGCGTACATGGCCCCCGAGCAGCTCCTCGGCCACGAAATCGACGCGCGCGCCGATCAGTTCTCGTGGGGCGTCATGGCGTTCGAATTGATGGCGGGTCGGTTGCCCTTCCGCACGGATGGCGGGGGCCTCGGGCTCGTGACGTCGATGCTGAACGACGAACCACGCCCGCTGGAGGGCGCGCCGGAGGAGCTCGCCGCGATCGTCCGCCGCGCGCTCTCGAAATCGCCGGACGAGCGATTCTCCTCGATGGAGGATCTCGCCGAGGCGGTCGCGGGCGTCATGGCCTCGGTGCTCCCGCCGCCGCCGCCGATGCGCAAGAAGATGCTGTCGTCGGGGATCCGGCTCGTCTACGCGCAGGCCCCGGAGGCCGCCGCGCCTGCGCCCGAGCCGCCGCCGCCGCCGAGGACGAACCCCATTCTGATCGTCGGCGCGGCGGCGCTCGCCGTGGGCCTCTTCATCGGCGGCGTGCTCTTCTTGCTCCAGCGCAGCCAGGCCGAGACGCCCCAGGCGCCCGTCGCCCCGCCCCCCGGGGCCGCCGCGACGAACGCGCCCTCCGGCCGCTGATTCAGGGTTTTTTCGTCGCGTCCGTCTTGGCCTTGTCGGCCGCGGGCGCCTTGGCCTTGTCGGCCTCGGGCGCCTTGGCCTTCTCGTCGGCCGACTTGCCCGCCTTGTCGGCGAGGTCCTTCGCGCGCCGCTTCACGAACACGTCCGGATCCTCTTGCATCGCGACGAGCAGCTTCTTCCCGTCGGGATCTTTCTCCGCGACGAGCTCGAGCGCCCTGCCGCGCGCCATTCCGCTGTTCGTGCGGGTCTCGAGGATCGCGCGCGCCACGGCGAGCGCCCGCTTCTTTTGCGCGTCCGACGCCCCCGGCTGCCGGTGCAGGTAAAACAGCGCCGACGCCATCTGCGTCGACTTGATCGTCCCCTCCTTCGCGCGCTTCTCGATCTTGTCGAGCAGCGGATCCCACTCCGCCTTGCACCCGCCGCCTTGCGGGTAGAACGAGCAGAGGTAGGCCGCTTCGCCCGACACGTCGTCGGCCGCGTCGTCGACGAACCCGAGCCACATCTTGCACGACTCGGCGGCGCGGGTCGGCGGCGTCCCCGTCCAGAAGGCCGACATCGCGGCCTTGCGCACGACCACGTCCTTGTCGTTTGTCGCGATGTCCTTCACGAAGTCGTAGAGCGTCTCGCCGTTCGAGAAGAGCATCCGCGCGAGCAGGCTCGTGCGCATCTGCTGCACCGGGTGGTTTTTCGCCATCCCCTGGATCCGCTCGCCGAGCCCGGTGTCCGCGTGCTTGATCCCGCCGACGACCCCGCCGAGCTCCTGCGCCACGGTCTTGTTCGCCTCGCCCTCGGCCACCACGAGGATCCGCTCGGCGAGCGCCTTGTCGTTGCGGAAGGCCTTTCCGCGCTGCGAGAGTGCGCGGCTGCCGAGCCAGCGCACCTGCTCGTTCGGGTCCTCCAGGAAGCTCACGAACGTCGCGTCGGCCTTGCCCTCGCGGATGAGGTCGCTCTCGAGGAGCGCCTTCATCTCGGGGCACATCGAATCGAACCCGTAGGTGCCCCACTTGCAGCCGAGCGCCTTCTTCGCGAGCTCGACCACGGCGGCGTCGTTCCCGGCGGCCTCGATCCCCTTGGCGCTCGGCTTCGCCTCCGTGGGCGCCGCCGATCCGGCCGGATCCGGCCCCGACGAGCCTTTGCTGCACCCGAGCCCGAGCCCTGCGAGGAGCGCGATCGCGGCGATCACGCGCGTGGAAACCATGTTCATGCCCCCTCCTTACCGCATTTTCGGCGGAGCGTGGGCGAGCGCGCTCAGGCCGCGGCCACCTTCTGCGCGACCTGCTTCGGCCGGCGGATCGGGGGCAGCTCCTGCGTGAGCAGCGCCGATCCGAGCGCGAACCCTGCCAGCGAGAGGCGCAGCCGCAGCGCGTCCACGAGCCCTTCCTGATGGAGCGCGCTGACGGTCTTGCGCACGTCGCCGCGGCGCACCTTGATGGCGATCGAGAGCGTCTCCAGGTCCATGGTGCGGCCCTCGGTCTGGGCCTCGGCGAGGGCACGGAGGATGTAGGGCGCGATGTCCTTGGGCGTCATCATGATGATCGCACCCTACCCCCTGTGCTGAACGTGTGCACAGTTTGTGGAGATGATTTTTTGTTCAGGTCTTCGTGGTGGCCTGCGTCACGAACCCTGAACCTCTGTCCCATGTTGGGTGACGCGAGGGGAGGGCATTCCGTGATAGCCTCGGCGCTCCCTTTTCGCACACGGGAGGACTTCGCATGAAATCGAATCGCTTGTGGGGACCGAAGCTCGCCGCATTCTCGTTCCTGGCGCTGACCGGTCTCGTGGCTTGTGGAGGCGACGAAGGAGGATCCGGCGGATCGGGCGCGAGCGGCGGATCCGGAGGCCAGGCGGGCGCGGGCGGGGAAGGCGGCGCGGGCGGCGGCGGCGGCGGGATGGGCGGCGGCGGTGGCGGCGGGATGGGTGGCGAGGGCGGCGCGGGAGGAATGGGCGGCGCGGGCGGCGCGGGCGGCGGCGGCATGAATGGCTTTGCGGCGATCGTGATGCCGTCGAGCCACGTCGTGCTGGAGGCCGACAATGGCGGCGCGCTCGCGGCCGGCTGCGGCGTGCAAAAAGATGGAGTGGCATACGGCGGCGCGTTCAGCTCGACGGTCACCGTCTCGCCGCAGGCGGGCGTCGTCGAGAGCGCGGGCAAGTACACGTTCGCCGAGGCGGGCATCTTCACGGTGGGCTGCGAGGTCGTGGTCGAGGGACAAACCGTCACGGCCGAGACGCAGGTCTCCGTGCTCAACGAGGCCATCGCGCCTGTGCTCGCGAAGGCGGGCGCGGGCCTCGCGGGCGTGCAGAATGGGATGCACGCCGTGATCGCAGCGAACGGCGGCTCCGATCAAGCGCTGAAGGACGCGGTCCTCGCCCTCGACGCGAGCCTCGTGGACCTCGACCCGCTCCATTACACCGAGCTCGCCGACGTCCTGCGCAAGATCCCCGGCGATTATCCCACGACCGCCGAGCTCACGGCGGTGGGCGTCGCGAAAAGCGCGGACGACGACGCCCTCGCGGCGGACCTGGATGGCCTCGGAGCCGCGCTCGCCTCGCTCCGGACCACGATCGCCTCGATCGATCCGAATGCGCCGAAGGCCGGCGACGAGGCGCTGCTCGAAGCGAAGAGCGCGGCCGTCGCGTCCGCTGTGCAAAAGCTCGCCGCGCTCGAGCCCACGGCGCACGGCGTGATCGCGAATCGCGCGAAGTTTGCCGGGCTCGTGCGGGATCAGGTTGCGCCCGCGGGCCGGTCCGTGGGGCAGCTCGTCAGCGCGATGGTCAAGGCCGAGGCGGCGCCCGTCTTCATGGCCAAGGCGCCGGGCGTGGACGAAAAGCCCGGCGGCGGCGCGAGCCATTTCGGCTTCTTGAGCCTCACGCTCGGCATGTTCAACCAGAACATGCTCCAAATGCAGCTCATCAACAAGATGTACGGCAAATACATCGAGGCCATCGACAAGAGCCTGAACAACCTGATCCTCATCCAGGCGATCGATTACCTCCTCCCGCCGAACCCGGAGGGGCCGGTCATCGAGATGATGTACGCGAGCTCGAGCACGAGTTTTTCGAAGGTCGGATACGACACCTGGGTGCACGGTCACGGCTTCAATTCGGACCCGAACTTCAACATCTTCATCATCATCGGCGAGGGGTGGCAGACGATTGTCGAGAGCGTCTTCACCGCCTGCGGGGTCGGCGATGCGAACACGCTCCCCGAGATGGTGGACACGGTCGAGCAATGCATCAAGGATGTGAAGGAGGCCGCGCAGAACAGCTTGCCGACGAACTCGATGGAGGTCGTCGAGCCGGGCTTGCTCGCCGAGCAGGACATTCACATGGGTCCGTTCCCGGAGGCCTGTTCGAGCGCGATTCCCCTGGCGATCGGCGTCATCCCCGTGAACCTCGCCACGGGCCGGGGCCCGGTGTACAAGTCGAACTGCATCAAGTGACGTGAATGCATCGAGCCCGAGCGCCCGCGCCTCCCCGGCGACGTGGCGCTCGGGCTTTCGGCGGGCGCGACGGCGCGGCGGCGCGAGTTCGAGCAGTGGGAGCGCGGGGGCGGGCGGCATCGGCGGGACGGGCGGGGTGGGCGGCGTCGGCGGAATGGGCGGCGCGGGCGGCCAGGGAGGCGTGGGCGGGGGCGGGCCGACGTGCCCCGTGGGCAACACGCCGATGGTGCTCGTCGAGAGGCCCGAGGGGCCTTATTGCATCGACGCGACCGAGGTCACGAGCCTGCAATATTCGGTGTGGCTCGCCACGACACCGGTGCCGAACAATCAAGATCCTGTTTGCGGTTGGAAGGACTCGTACACCCCGCGCTCGAGCGGCAATAACTGCAATAGCTCCCATTACGATCCAATCGGAAAGCCCAATCATCCGTATCACCTCGCTCACCCCCGTCTGGACGCCGGCCCGCTGCCGTGGCAGGCGCCGCGCGCACGCGCGTTCGTCCGGCCGCCGGGCGCATCGAGCTTCGACAGCAAGCGCGCGCAGACGTCTGCGC
>NZ_SSMQ01000052.1 GCF_005144585.1 Polyangium fumosum
CCGAAACAATGTCTTCGACCTACGCCGATATGGGATCCTGCTGAACCTGGAGGTCATCCAGCGTCGTGAGGGCGAGCTGGCCAAGGCCGCGTAACTTCAGGTGGAATTGAACCGTTTGTTGCTCTAGTGGAAGTCTCCTACGATGATGCGAAGATGCTTAGGGCACTCAAGGAAGCGGAGACAATGAACTTCGTCTTTCTCCGCCTCAAGAACCACGACGGCGTAAGCAAACAATGCGTCGTGACAATACGCGGCACGAACGTGACACCAAAACCGTACATGTTCTTTGTGGCAAACCAGGGTCGTATCACGGACGGTACGTTCCGCGCGACCACCGTGGATGTTGCCACGGATGGGACGCCAACGGTCTCCGAGCCTGAGACGTTTGTGGTCGTTGGCCAGCTCCGAGAATCTTACGCCACAAAGCTACTGCAAGAGACCGGGCATCATCTCTCTCGTGTGGGGGTTGAGTTCGTGAGGCTTCGATAAGCAGCAGGGACCGGGGTCCAGCAGCGCTTTCAACGTCAGCGCCAGCGCCTCACCCAGCTTCACCGGCACGGCATTGCCTACCTGGAGCGACTGCGACTCGATACCTCCGCAAAAAATCCAATCCGGAGGAAACGTTTGAAGCAACGCTGCTTCGCGGACGGTGAGCCCACGGTGCTGCTTTGGATGAATGAAACGTCCTTTGGAGGGGTTGGTGCAGCCTCCAGTGATGGTAGGTGCGATGCTATCGCCCTTGATACGCCCGTAGACATCGTAGTGTCCATTGTGATCTTTATGGCACTTCAGGACTCGGGCTGCATCGCGCCAGGCGCCGCCTTCTGGGATTGTGGCGAGGTATTCGACGGTCTTCGGTCGATGACTCCGGGCACGGTGCATTGGGTCGCTTTCGCCAACCTCGCCCGCCTTTAGTGGGCAGAGATGACCAATGGTCTCCATCACCGTACGCGGCGTTTCGGTCCCGATGGGAAAGGCCAACGGCCCCAGTGACTGCTTTGTGCCTACGACAAATAGGCGGTTTCGTCGTTGGGGAACGCCGAATCGCTCTGCACGAAGAATATCGTGACAGATGTAATAGCCAAGCTTTTGGGCCTCGTTGACCACGAACTTCCAGTATTTTCCTCTCATCGCAGTCAGCATTCCCGGAACATTTTCAAACAAGAATGCCTGAGGATCGAGCAGCCTTAAGATGCGAAAATACTCAAGAACCAAATTGGCGCGATGCCCTTCTCGTTTGGTGCGCTCCGTCGCTGGCGAGAAGTCCTGACACGGCGGTCCTCCGATGACGACATCGATTGTGGCGCCTTTCGCGCGCAGTGCCAGCGCCTTGGTCACCTGAGGACTACTGACGTCATGGTTGAGCAGCTTGGTCTCGGGTGAGTAGGTGTCAACGAACGATTTTTGGTACGAGGCTGCGGCGTCAGCATTCCTCTCAACGGCCGCCGCGATATGGAAACCGGCACGGTGAAAAGCGTAAGAGAGCCCCCCGGCACCGCAGAACAGATCAACCGCAACCAGTTTAGACACCGCTGGCGGCTTTCTGGACGGGGCCGAGAGCAAGGCGGGGGGCTGCCTGAGGGGTGCACGATCCATGACTGGGCTCGGCCCGGTAGGGTGCCACATTTCGTCGCGGCAGCGAAAAGTTTAGACGGTCGGCGCGCATCTGCCGGGATCAGGCGCTGGGCGAGTTGTCGCTGGAGCCTGGGTCGATCGAGGCCGCTCGTTCCAGGGCAAACTCGCCCCCCGGAGGCCGCGCTCGCTCCAGATCCCGAACTCGCGATACCCCGCCCGGCTCTGCCCAGGAGATGGGGCCGAGAACCTTCATGCTAACCAGGCAGTCTGGAACCCGGGCGCGGCCTCCCCTTTCACGCCCTGCGACGCGTGGGCCCCCCGCGCAGCACCGCGCACACGCCCTTCAGCCTCCCATGGAGGCCACTCTTCGACACACACGCCGAGCCCCTCCGCGAGCGTCTCGCCGCCGAGCATGTGCCGCACCAGCAGCTCGCGCTCGTGGCTGGCTGGTGCAGACGGCCCGGAGGCTCGCGGCGAACCGTCGGTATCGCCATCGGCCGACCCCCTTCGCGTGGTGGCGCGTGCTCCAGCCGCCCCCGAGGACCGGCTTGCGCGGGTTCACGTGCACTGCGCGCTCCGCCGCATCACGGGTGAGGAGCGCGGTGAAGCACGTCCTGGCGGAGATTCTCGACCTCGGGACCGCTCACGCCGAACCGTCGGAGTGCGGCTTCCACGAGGGCGATCGAAACCTACCGCGCCCGCAGCGCGGCGTCGGTCAGGTTCAGCGCTGTGTAGTGGAACTCCTGGAACACGCTCCCGGCCTCCTCGTCGCTCAGCGCGTACCCACGGAACACCTTGCGCCCCTCCGCGTTGATCGCACCCTCCTCGACGTACACGCGCCCATCGCTCCCGAGCGCGAGCGTCTGGAGACACCCCCACCGGAGCAAGCCACGCGTCCCGTACTGCGCCCGTTCCTCAGCAGTCAACGCGTACCCAACGAACACGCGCCGCCCCGGAGGCGGCTCGCCCTCGATGTAGACGTAGATCGTGCCATCACTCGCGAACACGAACTCGGTCGGCAGAGTCGCCATGGTGCTCGACCTCCCCTTGCAGTCACAACGAAATCCGAAGCAGCACCCGCTCAGGTCGCGGAGCCACTTCCAGGCTCGTCGACAGCAGCAAAATGATGATGCCGCTTCGTTGCAGCCGAAGCAGCGCCGGCAGGAGCGCTCCTGAATACGAAAGCTCGGGGAGCCGATCCCGCAGGCGTGCGACAGAGACGAACCCATCCGCATCCACGCGCATCCTCGACAGCGCGAAGTGTACGAGCCCCTCGACCCGCGCATCCTCCCCGAGCCTCCGGAGCTCCGCCGCGTAGTGCGCCACGTAGATCGCCGCCTCCTGGTAGGCAGCATCCGCGCGCATGAGCTCAAGCAGAAGCAGCTCCCCGCGCTCATCATGACCGACTGCGCCGGCCGAGATGCGGGTCACTCGCGCGGATCGCGGAGGCGGAAGCGGTGGGAGACGATCCGACAGCCGAGCCTTGCGGAATCGCTCACGCACGCGGAGGAACACGGCGCCCACGAACGCTCGGGCCCGGCTCCAAGGGGAAGGTGGATCCACGATTGTATCGCGCGGCAGCTCGGAATGCGCCGCGCTCATCCGCGTCCCGCTCTGCGGCGGAACCGCCGAGCGGTCCATCACGGTCGTTGCTGCGTCGTCATCGACGTCGCGGAGTGCATGCATGGTTCCTCCATGGGCGTCGCCTGAGATCGGCGACAAACGACCCCCAGGAGAGGGCGATGGAACGCTGTGCCCAGAAAAACCATCCCATCGCCCCCTTCTGCGGGTCGCTTGTCGGCTACGTGCGTTGCCTTCAGGCGCGCGCACATAGATAAAATTGGGTTGGTCGCCCCGGAGGGACACCAAAAAGTGATCAGGGAGCGCGGTGCGGTCGCTCGGCCCTCACGAGCTCGCCGAGGACGAACGCTCTCACCTTGGGCAGCGGGTTCGACGGGAACCGCCGATCGTACCGCTCAAACGCCGCCCGTGCGTCCGCAAGGTCGCCTTGCTCAAGCGCCCCCACCGCCCGATTCAGCAAGGCCCGCGCTTCGGCCGCCGGATCCGCAGGACGCGGCATCGAGCTCGGCGGCGGCGCAGGCGGCGGCGGCGCAGGTGGCGGCACCGCTGTCACAGGAAATGCGGCAACAGCCGGGGGAATGCGCTCGTCGAGATGGCTCCTCGTGGCCTCGGGCATGACCGCCACGGGACGCGTGAGGAGATAAACGACGACCGCTCCGACAATCCCGCCCGTGATGTTTCCTCCGAGAAACGAGGCCGCGTCCGACCCGGCCTGCCCGGTGCCTGGAGCATCGCCGTCGGGCGCGGTCGCGGGCGCTTCCGGTTGCGCCGCTCCGGGTCCCTGCTCGACGATGGCGCGCAGCCGCTCGCGCAGCTCCTCCGGAACGTCCTCCGTGCGGGCGCGAAGGAACGCGAACAGCCCGTCCGCCGCGAAGGGCAGGACGACCATGCCGTTGTCGCGCATCTTCCTCTTGATCCGCCGCGTGAAATCCTCCCTCGCGCGTTCGAGTCGGTCCTTGACGGTGCGCTTCGAGACGCCGACCAACTGCGCCGTCTCCTCGTGGCTCAGCTCCCCGAGCTCGACGGCCGTCAGCACTTCGCGAAGGTCCGCGTCCATCTCGCCGATGGTCTCGTGCACGAGTCGCACGTACTGCGCTGTCGCCATGGCCTCCTCGGGGTTCCGCGCGCCGCTCGGCGCCGCAATCACATCTTCATAAACGGAAAATCCTCCGCGATACTGCTCGCGCACCTGCCAATCGCGCGCCTTGCGCTGCGTGATCGCATACAGCCAGACGGCCATCGACCCCTTCGCCGGATCGTACCGCGGCAAACCCGCGACGGCTACCGTCAGGACCTCCTGCCCGAGGTCCTCCACCTCGGTGAGCGGAACGGGCCCCCAGGGCGGAGGAAGCCGGGCCAGCCATCCCGGCACGCGGAGCGCAAGCTGCGCGAGTTGCTCGTGAGGACCATCTGGTGTGTCGAATCGTCGGGTCACGTTCTATGGATTGGGTTGAGCGCCCGAGAGGGACACCCAAATCGTCACTTGGCCTTCGGACGGCAGCAGATCGTCGAGGGACGGAGCGCCTCCACCTGTCCGATGGGTTCACCGCCTGTCGGCTGACACGTGCCCGCGTGGTACTGAACGTTCGAGATCGACTTGCTTCCAAGAGCCGAGCCCGGGACGGTCACATCGAAGCATGCTTCCTTGAGGGACGAAATCGAGTACCCGAGGAACAGAGGATCGACGCACGCGTCGTCCTTGTAGATCGAGGCCGTCGCCGTGCACATGCTGCCCTCGACCTCGGGCATGCACTCGCACGTGGTGCATCCGCGTTTGTCCTCGAACCCGCTGTAAATAACGAGCCGGTCGGTGTAGTCCTCGCCCTCGCAGGGGAGGTCCCCCGCCTGATACACGCAGACCAGAAACTCGGGCGGCGGCGTGGGCGCGGGGGCGCACTTCTCGCCGAATCCGCACCCGCCCTCGCCGCCTTCCGGGTATCCCTCGCAAACAACGACCGTGAGCCCCCACGTTGGCTCGTCCGAAGTCCCAGTCAGGATCGGCTTGTAGTCGACCTCGCAGACTTCGTCCACGGCCTGCATGGGCCCGATGGTGAGCGACTCGACGCACGGCTTGCCGCCGCACTGTTTTCCCGCGGCAATGCCGTTGGCGTTCGAGCAGCTCCCGTCCCAGTCGGCCGGGGGGTCGAAGGACGTGGGGTCCGCGCCAGCAATGTTGCAGGCCGCGTTGCTTGCGGTCGTGGTTGTCGGCAGCGTGCACGAGCCCGTCGAAGGCTTGCAGGCGCAGCCGCAAGCGAGCGGTCCCGCCGTGAGATGGGCGTACTTGGTGAAGTGGTGGTGGGGGGCATCGGGCGGACACTCGATGATGAGGGGTCCTGGTGACTTCGCCACGAGGACCGGCTCGCTCCATCCTCCGAGGGGCCGGAAAGGGACGCACTGGCCTGTGCAGGCTTTGGCCTCGATGCCGCCGTCGCCGGCATCGGTATCGGCGTCTGCCCCGGCATCCTCGGCGTCCAGTCCTGCGTCGAGCTTGGGGACGATGACAAACTCGCTATTCCCACATGCCGCGGCCATGCCGGCGACGGCGATCAGCAGGACTCTGCCCATAGTGATTACGGATTCCATATCACACCAATTCCTATAGACGGCAATGCACCGGGCGGCGTCCAGAGCACGCGCTCCGATCCCGGCGGCATGAATTTCAAAGTGGTTCCGTGCAGCTTGTAAAGGACCTCGGCATATCCTCGCAGCCTGACATTCTTGGAGAGCGGTACGTCGTACGAGCCTCGCAGCCCCACGCCACCGAAGGGCTGGTCTGCGTGGGTTTGCGGTTCCACCGTGTCCCCCATGACGAATTGATAGTACCCGCCCGCCAGCGGGGTGCAGACACGGGCCCGCTCACCGATCCGCAGGCATGGCAGCACACCCCCCGTCGCGAGCCATGTCCGCACGGGCACATCGTCCACGTCCCCCCGGTGATCTACGACGCCGCGCAACTCGACGCCGAGCGAGAACCACGGCCATCGCAAGGCGACCTGAAGACCTCCGCCCAAGGCGAGGCCAGGCGTGTCGAGAGGAGCCACGACGAACGCCGCAGACAGCTCGGTCCGAAACGGCGGAGCGTCAGGCGTCGAGGGCGGTGGGGGCAGTCGTAGGGGCTCCTCGGGAGCCCGCCGATGCGGTAGAGGCGCCACGGTTGGCGGCGGGGGTGTTGGCGGAGCCGACGGCGAGACCAGGAGCGTCCACGCCTCCGGTGTCTCGCCCTTGATCGTCATGAACCGCGCGTAGATCATGAGCGCCACGTCCTCGACGAGCTCGTCGCACCTCCACCGCGGGGTCGCCGTTTCCTCCCACTGGACCGCCCCCTGTTCGTCTCGCGCGACGAGCAGCGCGTCCAGGCGTCCACCGGCACGCCGCACCGTCACGGACAGCGATGCGCGCGCTGTGTCCGGGAAGGCATCGTAGCGGTACTTCGCGCTCGTCAGCTCCGCCAGGGCGGACTTTGCAGGGCAGTTCGCCCCAGGGGGAGCGAGGTAGTCGAGCCGAAAGGCGACGCGTTTCGCCGTCGGCGCGTCGTCCGCCATCGCGGGCGGCGCGAGCATCACCAGGGCAATCGTCAGCAGGTCAGCGTGGGCGCGGCGCATCGATCCTCGGACGAACCCCAGGCTACCAGGAAGTGCGGAAAATGTGCAAGACATTCCTTCCTGGTGCAGCGCGACGACAAACCGTTGCCCTTTCCAGCAAAGGAGCCCAACTGTCGGCCCGTCCTGCTCATGCTATCTAAAGTCTGTAGATTCGCCGCTCTCGTCGGGTAGGCTACTTTTCCCGACGTCGTGGACGAGACCCTCCTACAGCGCAAATTAGGCCACATCATCCGAGATCGACGGCTGGCGCTTGGGCTGAGCCAGGAAGAACTCGCGGATCGGTGCGCGCTGCATCGGACGTACGTGGGGTCCGTCGAACGGGGCGAACGCAACATCTCGATCCAGAACATCGTGCGGATCGCGAACGCGCTCGACACCCGCCTTTGGGAGCTGATCCGGGCTGCCGAGGAGGGGGCTGGCGTCCCCTGATCACGTTGCGGCATTGGACGACTTTGCGTAGCATCATGATCAAATGTCCGTCAATCAGGAACCCGTGTGCAGGGCGTAGCCGCGCACGTCTGCGACGTAGACACCAGGATCTCGCCTACCTGGAGTCGCCGAAATCCCGCACTGCCCTCGTTCACACAGCGGGGTACTGCTCGATGCGTCGTGATGAGGAGCATCGCGACCGGAGGAACGTCGATGCAGTCCCCCACGATTCTCATGCTCGCGATGTCCCTTGGCCTCACGGCGTGCAGCGGCCCCACGCCGAATACGGTCATCCATGCGGCTACCGGCGACGCGGCGCTCATGCCCGTGACGTGGGGGACAAACGCTTCCCCGTCCACCCCGCCGGCATCTTCCGCGCCGTCCGTAACCCAGACGCAAACCGTGAACGTCGTGGTTGGGCCGACCAGCAGGGTCGAACCGGCAGTCCCTCACAAGGCCGAAGGCGTCGACGAGACGAAGATTGCCATTGTGACGAATGGCTCGGGAATCGAGCTTGGAAGCGGCAAAAGGATTCTGTACTCTGGGCCAGCGACGTTCTTCCTGCTCGACGCGGAAAAGGGGGTGCGAGGCATGCTCCTCGTCGACGTGCGCGAGCCTGGCAGCGGCTACATTTCCGACGTCTGGATGTTCGACGGCGCGGATTGGCGCCACGGCACGATGGTGGAGAGCGTTCCACTCAGCGAGCGCATCAGCATGCCGATATCATCGCCTCCGCCTCCCCGCACATTCGGTAGATTCGACGTGGGGCTCACGTGGCTCGTTTCGAATGGCGCTGTGGTGCCTGGTCCGAGCTTTCGCCAAGCGCTGCTCGCCCTTGGAAGGCCGAGCGACCTCGCTGGTGAACCCCGCGCGAGTGCAGGACGCCGCAACATGCTCCGATTCGCCCTCGCACTGGAGCATTTCCGGCGCGAGGAGATGAAGCCGTGTGAGCACATCAAGCCCCTGTCTGAGACGCTGCTCTCGGGATTCGCGCGGATGAACCATCCGAGCATCGCAGAGTGACGACGCGGCGCGGCTACCTCCGCGACATGGTCGCCCCAAGGACGGCAAGCGCGAGAATGCCGAACATCGTCCGACCGAGCCCCGGGCTCTCCCCGCTCCCGAGTTCGTGAAACTCGATGTCCTCCCCGTAGAAGAAGCGCAGGATCGTCCTGTGGTCGTACCCCTGCGCAGCCAGCCAGTTCGCGCAGTGTTGCCCCAGACAGCCACGGTTTCCAGGGTGTGACCGCAGCGAAAGGCCCGTGGGTACGACGTCGAGACCGCGCCGCCCGACATTATACGTGACCCATCGCTCGGTATTCGTCGAGTCGGGACCAGGCGACCCGTCACGCCTCCACTGGGCCCCGGCAACGTGGTTCGCGAGGATCATCCGCCCCTGGTAGCGCAGAACGATCCCGCGCGTCATGGACGCGGCGATCGCGCATTCTTCAGTCGCCCCGCGTGCGAACACCTGGAAGCTTTCTCCGTTCGGGATCGGCGTGGTTCGTCCGAGCGTTGGCCGATCCCTCATTGCACGCAGCACGTACGTCCGCGCCGCGATGGCAAGCGTGGCCTTTGCCTCGGGATGCGCGTGGAAATGCTCGCCTGCCACGACACGTGGCACGTATTCGCGTTCGAGCGAGAGCCACCCCGCGGTCGTGAGAACGCGCTCCGGTGCCTCGTTGGGCTCCTCGCCGAGCACCATCCTCACCCCTTCTTCAACCCGTGCTCAACCACGAAGATTCCGCACTCCGTCACGGGCGACGTCCCCGGATGCAGCCAAACCCGCGCTGTCGCCCGCCCCGCGTCGCTCTCGAACCGGAACGACCATCGCTCGACCCGAGCGGGATATTTGGCCATCGCGACCACCTGCCGCTTGTGAATCAACGGCCCCACGACGACCGTAGGCAAATCAGCTTGCACTGGGTTCTTGCCGAGAACATTGTCGCGAAGCGTGAGCGTGGCGGAGACCCGCCACTGCGGCGGTGGCTGGTCCGCGACCAATGGCGGCTGCTCCATGATCACGATGCAATGTGTCGACGCGCCGAACAGCGGATCCGTCTCGACGATGTTCTGCCTCGCTTCGCTGTCGATCTCCGCCACGCTCATGGTATCCCCCTATCAGACCGTCACGTTCGAGCCCTTGTGGTGCTCGAATGCGATCCCGTTGAGCGAGAGTTGCACGTACAGCCCCACCTCGATCGGCCGGATCGGCGCGCCGCCCCCGAGATCGATGGGCTTGATCGGGAAGACGATGTCCTCCGGGATGTGGATGATCGCCGAGAAGGCGCCATGCTCGCTCCGCTCAGGGTTGTCGGTGAACACGTAGCCATCCGGTACCGGCAAGACGGCCGCGCCTCCGGAGGTCCGGGAGAGCGTCCGCACCTTCGTATCCGGCACGTTTCGCAAGTGATCGATCAGCACCTTGCGCGACGTGGCATTGCCGCCCGTCCGGGCCTTGTCCCAGTTGAAGTAAACGACGGCGGAGCGGCGAAGCGTCCGGTACAGGAGGTTCTCCCCGCTGAAATCGTGGAAGATTTCCTTCGGCAAGAACGTGCCCGCATCGTCCCACAACCACGCCTGCCCCGTGAGGACGCCTTTCGCTTCGCCGAGGCCCGCGATCTTGTCGATCTCAGCGCCATCGTACCGGACGCGGAGCCCGGCCTCCTGCATCGTGATCGACTGGATCAGGAACTCCTGGTCGCTGTACGTGTTCTTCGAGGGGCGCTGGAGGTTCGTCCAGTTCGTCGTCACCGTCGCGTTGTTGCCGAGGAACGTCATCGACTCGCCGACGGCCACGTTGAAGAGCATGTATTCGCCCTTCGCGATGTGCAGCCATGCGAGCTTCTCGGTCCCCTGGCACTTGCACGGGATCTCGACGACGGAGTAGTAATGCCCGTCCTGGCGCATGACGAATTTGGCATCACGCGCCGTCCACTTGTTGAAAATCTCGCGCGCGCCGCTGTTCGGCGGGACGAAATTGGGCGGCAACTTCGGACGCGTCTTCGGCTTCTGCGCCTGCACCTTCTTCGCTCCGACGCGCTGGCCACGCGCGCGGGAGCGCCTCTGGATCTGGCGCAATTCGTCGAGGGAGATCTGCTTCTTCCCGCGCTTGCGCAGCGCGCGAATGTCGCCCGTGTCTTCCTCCTCGGCCTCGAGCTCGAGCGCGGCCGTGTCGTTGTCGTCCTCTTCGCCGGGACCGGCGGTGTCGGACTCGTCCTGCTCGTCGAAGGGCGAAGCGGTCTCGCCCTCCTGGTCGGATTCTCGCAAGATGTCGAGCGCCGTTCTGGGGTCGTTCATGGGTCAGTCCTTTCTGTCTCACATTGCGGCTTGCGCCCGGTTGATGGGCATGCGCCGCGAGATGTTCGGCAATCGAATGAAGCGACCATCGGACGTCTGGAGCCAGAAGCCCGTTTGCGGCCCGGGCGGCAGCATGCCGCCGGGGGCCGCGGTGTCGCCTCCTCTGAAAACGGCCTGTTGACCGGCGGGAGCCTGTGCAGCCGTGGCCTTTTGCTGTGCCAAATACGCGAGCGCAAACATGGCCCCGCCCACCGCGATGACCGCCCCCGCATGCGCATGCTTTCGCTTGCGTAGCATGTAACCAATCGCGACCAACGCCACCGGCATCAGCCACCAATGGTCTTTCACCTCTTTGCTGTTCCGGATATCATCCAGATTTGCCAGAAGAGCGACCACTCCACCCGCGAGCGCCGTGTAGAGGAATCCTTTCCCCACGTCGCGCGCCATGTGTCCATTTCCCCGGCGCCGGAACCGGGCACGCGGAACCGCCACGAGGGAACGGTCGACGCGGACTCGTTGTTCTTCTGCCATGCCTTTACGATCTCCTTTCGTTCTGCTGCCTGAGAAGGAAGAAAGCTGCGAATGCGATCAGTGCAACGGGAAGGAAGTTCGTTGTCGCCTTGACGAGCTCCGTCGCGCCCTGGAATGGTGAAGGGAGCGGCCTTTGGCGAAGCGTCGCGAGGCGTCGCTGGATGTCTTCCAGGGCGAGGAGCATCGACTTCTCGGTCTCATCGAAGGGCAGTTCGCGCCCCGCGATCCGCTCGCGCTCCACGTGGAGCGAGAGGATCTCCATCGCGCGGGCCTGCGCGGCGAGGAGTCGCTTGGTCACCTCGTCGTCGAAGTTCACGGCGTGAATGGCCTGCGCGACCATGCTGCCGAGGTACGCCGCGGCGATGGCCACGGCGGTCACGAGCAAAATGGTCACGACGTGAATGACGCCCGTCTCGATCGTGCCCCGCGGCGGCTCGGCCTCCTCTGTCGTGATGTCGGAGCCGGGGCGGATGTTCTCGGGCGCGAGCAGGACGAGCGTTCGTGCAATGGCGGAACCCGCGGCATTTCGTTCCGGCGTGCTGTAGAGGTGCGGTCCGAGCTGCCCGAGCGGAACGGGTCGCCAGGACAGCGGCGCGATGCGCAGGGACATCACGACGAATGCGCGGAACTGCCGCGTGCGCGTCTTCTTGTCGAGCGCGAGCCATGCCCCGCGCTTGGCCGTATCGAGCGCGTCCGCGCCCACGCGACTCAGGTCCCGATCCTGGTGAAACCAGCGAAAGAGGCCAGAGGATTTGGGGTTGGGGGCCGGCGCCGGGACGGGAGATGGAGCGGGGGTCCCTTTCTCCCGCTGCCACCAGTTCCACCACCAGAAAGGCAAATGCGTAGGCATGACGCCGCCCCCTATTCGATCACGAGAACGCGAGACCGACGCCGATGACGGCGATCACCGGCATCAGGCTGCTGTTGCTGCTGGACGTGGTTGCAGGTGCGTCCACAGGGCCGTACTGCCAGCCACCAGAGCCGCCGGAGCCACTCCAGTCTTCCGGGCCCAGCTCACCCTGCGCAGCGAGCTCCCGTAGAGCGTCTGCGCGCGCCCGCAAGGCTTTCGCCGCGAGGGGATGTCCTTGGGATTCGTAGGTGCTCGCCAACTGTTCGAGCAGATTTGCGTCGTAGACGCTTTCGAGGACGAGGATGATTTCGTTCTTCTCGGACGCAGACAGATCGTTGTCGAGCAGGGGTGCAGTTCCACCGGAGCCGGTTGGCTGACCCGGTGAGGTCTGCTGTGCAGTTCCACCCGACCCCGAAGGTTGCTGGCTCGTCGTCGTAGAGGTGGGCGTCGTCGCGGACGTGCCAAGATTTGGCAATGGGAACGTTCCGACGCCCGGGATCGTGATGACGGGCGTTCCCTGGTTCGTCTGCTGCTGCGGTCCAGGCTGCTGTTGTTGGGTCTGCGTCGGCGTCTGGCTCGTCGTCGTGGAGGTCGAGGGCGTGCCGAGGTTCGGCAATGCGAACGTGCCGACGCCCGGGATCGTGATGACGGGCGTCCCATGGTCGGTTTGTTGCTGCTGCGGCGCAGGCTGCTGTTGGGTCGGCGTCGTCGTCGTGGAAGTAGTCGAGGGCGTGCCGAGGTTCGGCAATGGGAACGTGCCGACGCCCGGGATCGTGATGACGGGCGTCCCATGGTCGGTCTGCTGCGGCGCAGGCTGCTGTTGGGTCTGCGTAGGCGTCTGGCTTGTCGTCGTGGAGGTCGAGGGCGTGCCGAGATTCGGCAATGGGAACGTACCGATGCCCGGGATCGTGATGGCGGGCGTCCCATTCTCGGTTTGTTGTTGCTGCGGCGCAGGCAGTTGCTGGCTCTGCGTCGATGTCTGCTGAGGACCAGTTTGCTGCGGCGAGGTGAACTGTGCATTGTTCTCCTCGATCAGCGCATTGTACGTCGTCTGATCGAGCTCCCCCGTCGTCGACAGTGGTCTTGTCGGCTGCCTCTTGTTCCACCAGGTCTGGAATGACGCGAGCGCTTGCGTTGTTCGCGGCGTGAAACCGCTGACGAGGTCCATTGGATTCCGGCCGAAGTCCGAGGGATTGCAGTCGTTTGAATTGCGCAGCGCCCAGTTCGCGAGGAGAGCTTGCGTGTGCGGAACAACGGCAGGATCGAGCGTAGTCGTCTTGCCCGGAGTGGGCACGCCCGGGGTGGACGGCTGCGCCGGGTTGCCATTGACCGTGACCGCGAGCGCGTGTTCCGGCCATTCGTTCGGGATTCCAATCTCCTCACCCGGGTAGAGATATTTCCAGTTCCCGTTCTCCGTGGCCTTGTGCGGGTTTGCGGCCCGGAGCTCGGACCACCATTTCGCGCGAGTCGGGAAGGCGCCCAGCTTCGTGGCGATCTTCTGCGGCCAGTCATCCTTGATGACGACGTACTTGCGCGCCGTGTTGAGGACCGCTCCAGTATCGCCCGAGTAATGTAGCCATCCGGGCGGGATATTCCACGCAGGTTCCGATGCAGGTTTGCCCGGATTCGCCGCCAGGAGCTCCTGCGTGCGCTCGGTCTGCCCCGTGAGCTTTTTCGTGATGCCGTGGGGCGTCTCGCCGGGCACCGCGTGGTATGTGCCGGTGGTCGGATCGACGCCCGAGACGTCGCGCGCGCCGCCGCCACCCGTGAGCGTGCGCAAGAGCCGCGGATCGTGCATCCGCAGCAGGGGCACGGCGCGGATCATCGCTTCGAGCTGCGCCGCGCTCATCGGGGAGGCCGACACGTGCTGCAACGGGCGCGGTCTCGCGTCGGGCGACGCGGTATCGTTGTACGTCACCTCAGGCTCGTCCAGTTGGGGCGAGGCCATCAATGCCCCGAAGTTGAGGCGGGGACGCTGCGGCTGCGGCGGCTCCGGCAATGCTTCCGTCTCCGGATCGGTTGCCATGATCTGCGACAAGAGTTGCCCCGCGTCGCGCTTGCGCTTGTACTCCGCCGGCCGATACACGCGGAGACGCGCCTCATGCACGTACATGGGATCTCCGGTACGCTTCGTCATTTGCTCGCCGTCCGCGAGGATCTTCCTCTCGCGCTTCGTGAGCTGGCGCTGCGGCTTGCCGGGGCGCGATTTCTTTGGAGGCTTCTTTTTCCCCACCTGCGTGCGGACGAGGCTCTCCACCGCGCCGCCAGCCATCTTCCCGATATTCGCGCCGATCGACGCACCGGCCCCGCCCGCGAGCGTTCCGAGCCCCGCGCCGGCGATCGCGCCGATACTTTCGCCGATGCCCCCGCCGCCCCCGCCGGGCTTGGCGCCGCCGCCACCCCCCAGGATCGACGAAAGCAACTGCCCCCCGCCGCTGACGAGGCTGTCGAAGAAGCCCCCCGTATCGTCGTCGAACGGCGTCGCGGTTTCTTCTTCGGGCGCGCCGCTCGTCTCCTCGTCGGTCTCGTAAGACAAAGTGATAGCGTTAGGCATACCGAAATGCCTCCTCTCCCTGCTTCGGTTGTGGTTCGTGCGATGGCTCTACGAGGCCATCGGACGCTCGATCGTGCGCGGGCAAAGGCTCCAGCGGCACTTGGTTACTTCAATGTTTTTCGGCCGGACGATGGCCGTAGCGTCCACGTCGTATTCGTTCCCCATGGGGCCGGCGAACTGGCCCGCCTTGTTGAAATGCGAGACGACGAGCACCGTCGGGTGCATCGTCGCGACGGTTTCGAGGAGCGTGGTCTGCTCGGCGTAGCTGCGCGCCCAGCGTTGGAGTGAGTCCACGACGATCACGGCGGCATCGGGCGGCACGGCCTGGAGAGCGTCGCGCCAGCCAACCTTGCTGCCGCTCTCGCTCCGCCTGCTCACGAGCCGAATGTGTCGCGAGGACGAACCCGTGCGCGGGAAAAGCTCCTGCACGAGGTTCCGGTTCTGCTCTGCATCGAGCCAATACCCGAGGCCGTCCAGCTTCGCGACGATCTGCGCGGCGAGCTCGGCGCAGAGGGTCGACTTCCCGGCCCCGGGAACGCCGCCCACGAGCACCTTCAAGCCGAGCACGACGCCCCCGAGCGCGCGGGAAAGAAGCGCGGGGAAATGCGTGGGACGCAAGGGCGTGCTACGCTCCTCAAGCGATTCCACGACGATGCCCGGCGGGACCTCGTGCGGGATGAGTTCCCACACGGTCGCGCCGCATTCGCAGTATCCACCGCAAAGCAAGGGCCGTCGCCGCAGACAGACGGCGCATCGAAGGGGCGGTTTGTGGCTCATGGCATCACCAATAGTTCGTTTTCGCGAGCCAGGCGGGCGGGATACGCCCGATCGTCGAGTTCAGGATGGTTGGGTCCGCGGGTTGCCATCGCCCATTCACGAAGACCTCCGCGAGGATGTGCGGAAAGTCCTGCTCGGGGCGGACGGGCTTCTCGCGGGCCGGAATGCCGCATGCGCGGCAGAGCGCGACGAAGACTCGCGTTTTCGCGTCGCAGTCGCCGAAGCCGCGGCAGAGCGTCACGGCGGAGTCTTCGAGGACTTCGCGCTTGGGATCGCGCACGTAGTCGATCGCGTACTGGCAGAACTTCAGGATGGCAGCAGCCCGCTCCCCGATCGGCAATCGCCGGAATACCGCGGCCCAGCGCTGCACCTCGGGAAGCAGAAGGTCGCGCTTGCTGCCCTCGGCCATGAACCGCGCTTTCGCGAGGTTCGAAGGGAAGTGGACGATACGCGGCCGGATCATTTGGCACCGCCCTTTTCCGCCACGGCGAGTACCTCGCCGAAGACTCCGGGCGAGAGGGTCGCGGCGAACTCCTGAAGCTTTGCGTAGATATCTGGATTGGTGCCGAGGAGCTGGAGACCCTGCGTCAAGGCACCGCCGAGCGGGTTGGCAGGAAGCGATTCCGGCGGAGCGGGAACGAAGCCCGCGGCCGTGAGGTGCGGCGCGAGATTGGGCGATTTGTGCGTTCGAGATTCGGGTCGCGCATTCGCTGGCGGCGGCGGCGGCGGAGGAGCGGGCGGCGGGAGCGGCGCGCTCACGAAAGGAGGCTCCGGCGGCGGCGGGGGCGGCGGCGGGGGTCGCGGCGCGGGGGCGACATTCTGCGGGCCGTCCGTGCACTGCACGGGCGCCGCGGGCTGCACGCGCACGGGTGCCACGAGCTCAAGCTGCGGGAGCTCGACGGACGCGGAAGCTGGCGCGGGTTGCGTGGGCGCCACGGGCTCGGACTGTGCGGGTTGTGCGGGCGCGGGTGCAGGCTGCGCGGGCGCAGCGGCCTGCCGCAAGATCATCCCCATTGGGGTCTGGATCATCTCCCAGCCATCCCAAGACACAGGCGCCGTAGGCCACGGATTCGCCTGCGGAGGTGGCGGAGGCGGGGGAGGGGGTGGCGGCGGAGGGGTCGCAGACTTCACGAGTGTGAGCAGTTTGGCGATCTCGCCGAATTCGTCGCCACCGCCGTTTCCGCCCCCGAGTGCCTTCGCCAGTTCAATCCCGCGCTCCATCCCTCGCTCATAGCCGACCCCGCCGCTCGGCTTCCCGGCGTCGTTTCCGCGGAGCAGCGGCACGATCTCGCGCACGACTTCGAGCGTCGAGTTGGATTGCGGCGGTTGCTGGAGGAGCGGAACGATCTCACGTACGACTTCGAGAGCCTGGTTTCCCTGTGGCTGCCTGTTGACCTCGAGCATCGAGCGCATCGTTTCGAGAACGACCTTGAGCAGGCTCACGAACTCCACCCCCATCGTGGGCACGGCCGCGGGTGCAGGCGCGGGCGCGGGCGCAGGTGGGGCATAATAGGGAGGCACCGCAGCCGGGTTGATGGCAGGCGCCGCCGGTGCGGGTCGGGGTGCCTGCGGCTCCTGGACGAAGGGCTTTCGTGCAGGACCGGCGAAGTAGAGCATCTCGGACTTGGCCGAATATCGATGCGTCTTTCCGCACATCGCATTGAGCTGATAACAGCACTCACCACCGTACAGGTCGATGATCTGCTGCCAGCTTCGCAGCTCGGACCCCTTCCACGCCGTCGGGCAGACCTCCCGCGTCTTGTCCGGAAGGATGCGGACGATTTGAATGAGGTCGAATCTTCGCGGATCCGGGCCTACCTCGGTCTCCGGCCGAGGAAACAGCGGATGACCGCCGAGATCGGCGGGCTCGTCCGAGGGCGCGCTGGGTTCGGCCTGGATCATGGCTTGGACCTCCTTTTCCCAAAGGGCTCTCGCGCCGGACCGAGATCCGGCTCGACGGCAGACGACTGCCCATCGAGCCCAGTGGGCTCTGGGTGGTGCATGGTGCTGGGTCGATAATGGGACGAGTCCCTCAGGCATTGCAACACAAAAGTTGTTGCTTGGGCCACGCGTTTTTGGGGAAGCGCCTGAATAATCGTTTGAGAACAAAATAACGATCGCGAGCAAGTGTGCGCCTTCCGAGAAAGTGCCGAGGATTTTGCATGATGAGGGGCGGCTGATGGGGGTGTCTCCCAGGGGGCGATTGGGGGCTGCTCCGTGATCCTCGAGAGGCCACTCGCATGCAAGCGGCGTGAAAACGGGACGTGCCGCGAAACGCTGCCCCCCCTTTACGGGAGCATCGAACGCAAGTGACCGTCCGGACGAGGTCGATCCGTACGGGAAGCGTAGCGGTCGAGGTTTGCCTATCGCCCGAGTCGTTGTTTGCGTAGACGTACCGGCGCGATGCGGCAGCGTGAAACAAGGCAAGCCACGCATGCAACCAGGCAGAACACCCGCGAAGAGTTCTTTGTGGCACCACGTGCGCGCCTCGTGCGCGCTGCTTTCGGCAGTGAACAGCGCTGTTCAGTGTTCGGCCATTGAAACAGCGAAGGCTTGCCATGGCTGAACTGCATGCGGCGAGACGAACCCCTGCCTGAGTCGCATCCGGCATCCCGTGTACCGAAGATTGGGGCGATCGCCGTAGAGGGAACGTTTGGAGTGGAATTGGCACGATGGTGCGTACATGCGGAACGGAAGGGGACGCTGCTCGATGATCGAGTGCCTGCCGGGCGAAAGCCGCGATTTTCCGAGCGTTCACCGAGATTGAGCCCGGCCGCGCCGTGGCGTTTCCCTGGGAAGGGTCGGGAATCTGCGCGTCGGGACCCGATCACGACGACGAGCTCGCGCCCGACGTTGTGGGATACGCGCTGTTGGATGGGGTCGTCAGGTGCGAACTCGTACAATGGCAGGCGGTCGAGTGCGCTCCGGTGCCCCGGCGCGCATGCGAAAGGCGGTTCGATTTCTCGGCGGTCCTCGGATCGCCATGCGGTGAAACAAGAGGGGGCCTTCAGGATCCCCGATCAAAGCTCGGGATTTTGATCTGTTTCGGCAAGTTGCTGATTTTGCTAACGAAATGGCTTGAAGGTCGGCGACGAATTGCCGTACATTCCGGGGACCGACACGTGGGAGGGGTCGCTCGCCGAGAGCTCGAGCCCCCTCGCCCGGTCGTCGATTGACGTGGCGCCGCGGAGAGCCCTCGCGCGCGCCAGGGGGAGGTGGACATGGGCGGCAAGGAAGGGAGGTCCCGGCATGTCGGCAAAGCAGGTAGAAGCCCATCAAGCGGTCGGGAGCTGGGTGCCCATCGACCGCGCAGCGGCGCACCTCGGCATGAATGTGGGTGCGCTGCGAAAGACGCTGGAGCGCCGTGCCGTCCGTGCGGCGGACGGAGTGACGGAGGCGAGCGTCGACGGCGTGCGGGCGCGCAAGTTCGGCCGGATCTGGCGGGTTCGATTCTCCGAAGCTTGGGGGGTCCCGTGAGGACGGACCACGTGCTACAGTCCCAGCCTCGCAAAGGTGGCTGGGATGGTCGGAAAGGAATCTGACCATGGCAGTCCGCAAGGTAGAGCGATACGGGGAAACCCGGCTGTTGATTGACATTCAATACAAGAAGCGGGACGGCACGCGGGCCCGCTTCCGCAAGGACGCCGAGGTCCAAACGTGGACCGCGGCCCGTGCGGAGGAGAAGCGGTACCTGCTCAACATCGCCAATCATGGCGAGCCGTACGAGCCGGGGACTGCGCCAACGGCGGCCGATTCGGTCGATTCGTCCGGAGCGAATGCGGCGCCGAAGCCGAGGAAGACCTTTGCCGAGGTGGTCACCGAGTTCCGGGAGACCTTCATGGTCGCGGAGCTCAAGGTTACCAGTCGAAAAGGGTACGAATCGGTCCTTCGGGCCTCGTTGCTTCCGAAGTTCGGCAAGCTGACCGTGGACAAGGTCGACGGGAAGGCCGCGGCGGATCTCGATCTCGCGCTCACGAAGCGCAAGTTGAGCCGCTCGACGCGGAACAATACGCAGGTCGTGCTTCGATCGGTTCTGCGGTTTGCCAAGAGCCGCGGATACATCGAGGACCGGCCGGCGAATCTGCCGCGGTTGAAGCAGGTCGGGCAGCGCATCCTGGAGATTCCGAGCGACGATCAAGTCGAGCAGATCCTCGGGGTCGCCTACGATACGCACCGCCTGGGCTTCACCCTCATGTCGGACGCCGGGCTTCGTCCCAACGAAGTGCGCGCGCTCCGAGGCAAGGACGTGCAGCTCCGGTGGGAGAACGGCGAGGCGGTCGGCGGGTTCCTCACTGTGCGCGAGGGCCGGTCACACGGCGAGACCCACACGCCGAAGACCGGGCAGCGCGAGATCCCCATCTCGCGGGAGCTCGCGCGGGTCCTCGTTCCGGTTGTCAAGAGCGCAACGCGCGAGGCGTACGTGGCGCTCAACGACGCCGGGGAGCCGTGGGGCCAGTCTGGGCTCAAACAGGCGTTCGCGCGCACGAGCAAGCGGGCCGGCGTCGAAGGGTGGTCGGTGTACTGCTTGCGCCACTACGCGATTACGGCGTGGCTTCGCGCGGGCATCCCGGTCCATGTCGTGCAGCGGATGGCAGGTCACACGAACCTGTCGACCACGCAGCGTTACGTGCACTTCCTCAAGGAAGACCTGGAGGAGGCTGCTCGTCGGTTGCCTGTCCGCCGCCGTGGCGACGGGGAGAAGAACTGACGCCCGGTGACGGGGCTCTCGGTGCAACGCCGGGGGCAAGGGTCGACCAGAGTCAAGGTGGGCGAGACCACCGCACCGCCGCCCGCATCCCAGGAAACGTCTCCAGACAGTCGAGCAGGGCCCGGAGAGGACACGTCCTCCGCTGGGCTCGACCGGCGTTCTCGGTTGAGGCCACAGTGAGGCCACAGCTTTGGGCGACGGGGAGGGAGCGAGGGGATCTGCCTCGCAACCCCGCGAAATCATTGGCACCCCCGGCAGGAATCGGACCTGCGACCTTCGGTTTAGGAAACCGCTGCTCTATCCACTGAGCTACGGGGGCACGGCTGTCCTTCTCGGGACGAAGGACCGCGGGATCGTACGTGGCGGGTGGAGCGAGTCAAGGGGCAAGTGTGGTTCTCGAGGGCAGAGCCTACGATCCCCGTTTGGTACAGCCTTGCCATCGACCTGGCGCTGTGGGCTTGCGGGGTGGGCGGGTTCGTTTGCGGGGGGTTGTGGTAGCCTCGTGGGCGGCATGCCGTATCGTTCCGAGCGCAAGCGTGGGGGGGCGGAGAGGCCTGAGGCGGGGCCGGTGGCCGAGATGGTTCGGCAGTTTGCCGATCCGTATGCGTTCGTCCGGGAGTTCGTGCAGAACAGCATCGATGCGGGGGCGACTGCGATCGTCGTGCGTGTCGAGCGGTCGGGGGCGAGCGTCACGACCTCCGTGCAGGATGACGGCGCGGGCATGGATCGGGCCGTCATCGAGGGGCCTTTGCTCACCCTGTTCAATTCCTCCAAGGAGGGGGATTCGTCCAAGATCGGCAAGTATGGGGTCGGGTTCGTCAGCGTGTTTGCCGTCGATCCCGAGGTCGTCGAGATTGATACCTGGCGGGATGGGACGTGCCATCGCGTGCGGTTGTTTCGGGACCATCGGTATGAGCTCGAACGGCTCGCGCCGCGAGATGGGCACGGGACGATCGTTTCGCTGCATCAGACCATGGAGGCGGCTCGGTTCGAGGAGCATCAGGCTCGGATCGAGGGGGCTCTCTTGCGGTGGTGCAGGTACGCGACCGTGCCCATGGAATTGCACGTGTCCGATCCGGATCGACCCGAGGGGAGTGGGGCGCGGCGGATCGATGGGGCACTCGGGGTGCCGGCGCCGATTTTCGTGGAGACGCATCGGGGCGGCGAGCATTTCGTCGTCGGGCCTTCGGCAGGGTCGGAGCGGTTTTGCGCGACGCCGCCTGCGCCCGAGGACCCTGCGTGGGGCAAGCCTACGTTTGCCGGGTTTTACAATCGCGGGCTCACGCTGTTCGAGACCACCGAGCCGCTCCTTCCGGGGCTCGAGCACGTGCGGTTTCGCGTCGATAGTCCTCATTTGCGGCATACGTTGAGCCGCGACAACGTCCTCAGGGACCGGGCGTTTCATCGCGTCGTTTCGCAGGTGCGCGACCTCGTGACGGGATCGCTCCGGCGGGAGCTCGGCTCACGGCTCGCGCGGGCCGCGCGTGATCTCGCGAAGGCGAGGCCACCTTATGACGAGGAGGTCGTCCTCTCGTATGTCGCATTGCTGGAGGCGGCTTGTGCGCCGCCGCTCGTTTTGCCAAAGGACGAGGTCGTGCTCCCGCTCGTCGCGGCCTGGGAGGGGAAACACGTCGCTCCCGAGGGCAAGCTTTTCAAGCGCAAGGAGATGTTCGTCGCCCCGCTCGCGAATGAGCTCGGCCGCGCGCTCGCGCAGGTCGGCGAGCCGGTCGTGCTCGTGCCGCATCCGGCCATTGTCTCTTCGCTCGCGGCGCGGGGGCCTTTGCCGGGGCCGCTCGCGGTCGAGAAGCATTGGGTGCTTTTGCACGAGCTTCCGGATGCCGAGGTCACGAAGGCCGACGGAGAGCTTTGCCTCGGCGTGCAGAAGGCCCTGCGCGGGGCGGGGATTCGTGTCGATCGGGTGGCGCTCGCGCGGCCGAGCACGGGGATTGCCGCTCCTTGTGTCCTCGTCCAGGGGGACGTGCGGTGTGTCGGGGTCGGGGTTTGGCTTTGCCGAATGGGTTTTGTCGAGCGGGGGTGGGCCGAGGAGCGGGCCCGGGGTGGGCTCCTCCTCGACGCGGCGAACGAGGTCGTCGTGGCCGCGCGGGAGCGGGCGCGTGAGGATTCGTTTGTCGCGGCGCACCTGCTCGCGCGGATCCTCTTGCTTTCGCGCGAGGATCCATCCGGCAAGGTATCCGATTCGCTGTTCGAGGCTTCGGCGAAGGTGATTGCATGACGGGAATGGCGGAGGAAGGGCGCGAGATCCTCGCCCGGGGGCGCATTCGTGTCGACGCGCGGCGCGCGCTCGCCAAGCTGCGCGAGCATCTGCTCGTCGATCTGCACCTGTATGCTGCGGAGATCGCGCGGGCCGCGGTCGCTTCGGGGGCCACGTTCCTCGACGTGCAGTACGACGCCGACGACGTCGTGCTCGTGTTCGATGGGGAGCCGGTGGCCGAGACGGAATTGCCGCGGCTGCTCGATCATGTGCTCGGGGATTCCGGGGGCTCGGGGCGCGTTTTGCGGGGACTCGCGCTCGGCGTCAATGCGGCGCTCGGGCTCGGGCCTTCGTTTGTCGACATTCATGTGCGTGCGGCGGGGGATACGAACACCGCGCGGGTGCGGTTCGTTCCGTCGGTCCTCGCGGGCGAGGACGCGCCGCTCCCGGAGGTCGTTCGGGTCGCGTTGCCCAAGGGAATGCCGGAGCGGGGCACGCGTGTGCACGTGCGCCGGCGTATGGGTTTCGAGACCTTGAAGCGCGCGGCGCGGCGGGAGTTGCCGCGCGAGATTGGGCTCCTCGCCGAGGCGATGCACGATGCGCCGCTCGCGCTCCGGAGGGCCGGGGAAAAACTTCCCCTCGCGCTGCGTCCGGCGGCTCTTTTGCGTGTTCGGTTTCGCGAGAAGGACACCCGGCGCGGCGTCGTCGAGATCCTCGCGGTGCCCGCGGGGCCGCCGGTCGTCGCGTATCTGGAGCTCGGGGTCCTTCTCTTGCGGCGACCCTTCGCGGCAGAGCCCATGTTTCCGAGCGCGGCGCATGCGCAGGTCGAGCTCCCCGTTCGCGTGCTGGTCGACGCGGACGAGCTGCCCACGAATGCCTCGCGCTCCGCGTTGCGCGAGGATGCGGGCATGATGTTGCGCGCGGAGCAGGCGGCGCGCAGCGGGTTCATCGATGCGCTTCGTACGCTCGTGGCGATCGTCACGGGCGAAGGAAAACCTTTGCCCGACGTGGAGGTTCTCGACCACGACAAGGCGCGCCTCGAAGATGCGCTCGGCGCATTCGTTTGTGTCGCGGCAGGGGCGCTTCGACGTGGGATGGATCTTCCCGATCAAGCGCGGGCGCTGCTCGAATTGCCCCTGCTTCGGAATGCGGTCGGAGGGTCGCTCACGCCCATGGCATTGCTTTCGCGTGAGGAGGGGCCCGTGTACGTCTTCGAGGGAAAGGAGCCTGCGCCCGCAGAGCTCGAACCATGGCTCGACGACGTGGTATGGGCGCGTGGGCGCCTCGCGGAGCGGATCCTCGTCGATTTCGAGATCCAGGGCGCGGAGAAACGCATCACGGCGGCGCAGGCCGCGTACGAGCGCAGGCGGCGCCTGCATGCGCGGCCGCGCAGCGAGCCCGCCGTGCCGTCGGAGCCAGATCACGTCGTCAAGGAGACGTTTCACGTCAAAGACGGGCCTTTCCGGGGGCTGCGCGGGCAACTCGCGCTCGGCGCGGAGGGAATCGGCTCGGGGCAGCGGCCCACGACCGTGCGGGTGTACGTCGAGGGGCGGCACATCGATACGATCACCGTCGACCGAGACAAACTTCCCCTGGCGATCGACGCGGCCGTTGCGTGGGACGGGCAGATCGTGCCTCGTTTTTCGTACGAGGGCGTGCATGACAGCGACGCGTTGCGCCTCGCCATGTTCCAGCTCACGCGTCTTTCGCTCCTCGCGCTCGGCTCGCACGTCGAGCGGCTCGCGCAGGAAAAACGAGCCGCAGATCTCGAACGGCTGCGGCCGCTCGTGCGCGCGGCGGTCGGGGCGTTCGTGCTCGCGGCCGAGGCGCTCGGCATCGAGAATCCCCCGCCCGAACCGGCGCTCTCCGCATACACGCCCCTCTGGACACGGAGCTTCTGGCCTTCGCCCGATCCGGATCGGCTCCCGCTGAGCCTCGCCGAGCTGCGCTCGTACGTCGATCGCACGAATGCCATTTGCCATGTGCCGCCGGGCTCCATCGGGGTTGCTCCGGACAAGCGGCCCGTCGTCGCCGTCACGGACCTCGAGCTCGGTTGGCTCGAAAAGGTGTTTCGGGGCGTGACGCTCGTTCCTTATGCGCGGGCGTTGCGGTCGCCCCGGGAGCCCGCGACGCCGCGGCTCGCGATGTTCCACGAGCTTTGCGCGTCCCGGCGCGCGGGGGGCGAGGTATTGCCCTCGATGCCTTTCGAGGCGCAGCAGGGGCGGGGCGTCATCGCGCCGGCCCGCAAGGACGAGATCCTCTGGCTGCACGCGGGGGTCTTGCTCCAGGTGGTCGCGACCGACAAGTACATCGAGCCCACGACGATCGTCGTCGACTACGACGGGCTCGTGCCCGCGCCCTCGTGGGATCGAATCGCATGGACCCGAGACATGGCGTTTCTCGTGCCCGTGCGCGACGAGCTTTTGCGGCGGATCGTCGCGGCGCTCGAAGGGAACGCCGAGGCGCGCGCATCGCTCAGGGACGCGCCGACGGGCGCGCCCGGGCCGCTCCTCCGGGCGTATGTGATCGAGGCGATCACACGCCACAGGGGTCACGAGCTCACGGCGCGGATCGAGGCGCTCCCGCTCGTGCCCGTCCTCGACGAGGACGGGCGGCCGCAGCTCGTCTCGCTCGAATCGGTGCGAAAAACATATCCAGAGCCGGAGATGATTCCGTTCCTCCGGGCAGCGCCGGATTTTCCGACGCTCTCCTGGCGCCCGGTCCTATGCCTCGACGACCGCGAGGCATACGCATTCGAGCGGTGGGCGGGCGGTCGGGCCAAGAATGCGCAGGGCGAGCTCGATGCGCGGCGACACGGCGCGCGCACCGCGTATGACCGGAAGGTGTTTCGCGCCAAACCCGTGCTCGACCCCTTCGTGTGCGGGCCGCTCGCCGAGCCCGAGGGGCTCACCGCGCTCTGGTACGAGGAGGAGCAAACCGAGACGTCGATGTCCGTCGCGGCAGCCTTGCCGCGGCGCGGGCTCGAGCTTTCCGCGGCCGAGGTCGAAATCCTCCTCGACAAGCGGCTGCTCTGCACGCGGAAGCTCACGGGAATGCCCGTCCCCGTCGTGGCGCGGATTCTCCTCGCCTCCGAGGCGTTCGTCGTCCCCTTTTCGGACGTGACGCCTTCGGGCGTGTCGGTCGCAGAGGCGCGCGTCTATTCGGCGGCCTGCTCGCTCGCCGCCGGGCTCGTCGAGCGCGCGAAGGGGCGCGAGCCCGCCGCGTTTTTCGGGGACCTCCGGGTGCTGCGCCTCGTCGCCGCGCTGTACAAGGTTTCGGCACAGGATCGCTCACGCTCCGACATCCTCCAGGCGGACTTCGCGCTTCGTTCGGCGGATTTCCGATGGCCCACGGTGCAAGGGGACGAGCGGGCGTTCGCCGAGCTCGTCCCGGGCAGCGCCAAGCTCTTTTATGGGCGGGCGCGGTACACGCAATGGCAAACCCCGGCGCGCGCCGGGAGCGAACTCGACGCGCCCATCGTACACGCGCCGGCCTCGCCGGAGGGTGATCTCCTGCGGGCGATCCTCGTCGGCATGGGATACGAGCTCGTCGACGTGAGCGAGGCCGTCGCCGCCCTGCAAGCGCGGCGCACGGGCGAGGCGGCGCAAGGCCGGCCGCGTCTCCCGGGCTCGCCGGCGCATCCCCTGCTCCGGGTCGATCTCGCTTCGCTGCATTCGCATTACGAGGGGGAGATCGAGCTCACGGAGGGCGACAGCTCGGACGTGCAAGTCGAGACCTTGCGCGGGGAGGTCGTGGCGCTCGACGTCGAGGCGATGTTCCCCTTCCGCGCGAAGGTGCGGGTCGAGGACGTCGAGCTCGACGACAAGGACAAACGCGACATCGCCGTGGATCTCACGAAATCGGCGAAGAAGCACATCGAAACGCTCGCCGACAAGCTCGACGAGCTGCCAGCGTTCGTGCGGACCTCGCTCCGCCGGGTCGTCAGCGCCCATTCCCGCAAGGATCAGACGCTCACCAAGCGCCGGCTCGCGATGCGCGTGTTCCCGGACATCCTCGGTGGATACCATTCGATCGCGGACATCGCGGGGGATGGTTCGTCCGCGTATCCGTACGTGAACTTCCCGCCGCCCTATCCCACCGCGCCGCGCCCGCGTCCGCCGCTCGCGCTCACGTCCGAGGAGTTCGAGGCGATCTGTTCGCGCGCCGTCTTCGAGGACGTCTCCCAGATCCTCAAGCGTGAGCTCGCCGCCGAGCAACGCCGGCTCTCCCGGCCGGCCGATTTCATCGGCCTCGACGCGACGCAGCGGGCGAAATGCCTGGAGGTCCTTCCGTTTCGCGGCGACGGTGTCCTCGGTGAGATCGGGATCCTCATGCCCGAGCACGCCGCCGCGCGTGGCATTCACGTGCACACGACGGGCAGGCCTCTCTGTCGCATCCTCGACGGTGACGGTTGGCCCGTCCTCGCCGTCGTGAACGACGACGCGCTCCCGACGAATCGCGGATTCGACGGGATCAAGGGGCACGTGGCGCGCGAGGGCCTGCGGGCGCGGGTGGTCGGGCAGGCGAACGAGCAGCTCGCGAAATGGCTCGCGCCGCCGCCCGGGGTGCTCGCCGAGCTCTCCGTGCACGGCCCGCTCCCTGGTGTTCCGTTCTTCGTGAAGGGAATGTTATGGCTGCCGCCCTCCTGGGCCGGCGCGGGGCGCATCGAGGTGCGGGACGCGACGAAAAAAGAGACGGTCGCGCGCCATTACGAGGTCACCGGCCTGAAGCGTTTTGACGGGATGGTGCCGGTGTGCGGGCGGCTGCTCGTCGCGCCGACCAAGGTCGGGAACCTCGAAAAGACGGACATGCGCGCGGCGCTCACCCGGCTCCTCATGGAGCGGACGATCGAAATGGTCGAGGCCGCCGAGGAGAAGGGCGCGCCCGCGGAGCTCGTCGAAGGGTATCGATGGATCCTGAAGCTTCTCGGCGGCGACGTGGGGGAGCTCGAGGTCGTGGCGGCCGATGGCACGCGCGTACCGGCGTCCGAGGTCGTGGCGCAGGTCGAGGCCAAAGGCGAGGTATGGGTCACGCGCCACGAGGGCACGGCGGAAGGGGGTTTTCCGGGGGAGGCGCCGCCATTTGTCCTGCGCGACGGCGGCGTGCTCGCCTCGGTGTTGCGGGCGAGGACGCGGATCGTCCGGGAGCTCGGCGGGGTCGTCCCGGAGAGGCGCGCGGCGTCCGCCCCCGAGGCCATGCAGCCCGAAGTACTCGCAGCCGTGCATGCGTTCACCTATGGGTCTGGCGTGCCAAACGATGCCACACGGCCGAGGGGGGAGGTCACGCCGTTCGTCGCGCCCGACGTCGTCGAGCCAAAGGCGCCGGAGGCCGAAAGCGGCGTCGAGGAGGAGCCTGCTTCGTCGTGGTTCGGCGGGCTCGTGTCGCGCGTGGTGTTGCTCTTCGATCCGCCCGAGCCCATGGAGCCGGCCACGCGCGCGCTCGGGCCTTCGCTCGTGCAGACGATCGACAAACTCGGCCTCGCGCCGACGCAGGTCGTCACCGGCGTGCGGTATGCGCGGAGCGGTCGGCCGCTGCGGTTCGACGCGGCGTCGGGCAAGCTCGTGCTCAATCGCTCGCATCCCGCTGTGCGCGCGCTCGCGGCGAAAGCGGCGGAGGATCCGCGCGCGCGCACCCTGCTCGTCGCGGCCGCCGTGCGTGAGATCAACCGCGTCCTCGAGGTCGTCACCGACGCGACCGAGAAGCGCGTCCTCTTGTCGCTCCTCCGCGGCGAGCCGCTCTGACGTGCGCGGGGCGGGCCGCGTGCTACAAGTGCCTGATCCCATGGTTGATTTCGTCGCTCTTACGACCCCGCTCCCTGTCGCCCCGGGCCGATTCTCGCTCGACGTCCCGGATGGCTGGCAGCAGGGGCGCGGCGCATTCGGAGGGTTTTCCCTCGCCGTGCTCGTGCGGGCCCTCGAATCGACCGAGGACGTCGCGGAGAGGCCGCTGCGCTCGCTAACGGCCGAGCTCTGCGGCCCGCTGCTCCCCGGCCCCGCGGAGGTCTCGGTGGAGGTCCTGCGCCGCGGCTCGGGCCAGACGACCGTGGCGGCACGCGTGGTGCAAGAAGGCGCCGTCATCTCGCATGCCGTCGGCATTCTCGCGCGCGCGCGAGCCGATACCACGACGCACCTCGAAATCCCGCCGCCGCGTCTCACGCCTTGGAAAGACGTCGCGCCGATGCCGTCGCAAGAATGGCCCACGTTCGCGAAATTTTTCGAGTATCGCGTGACGGGCCCCTTTCCTTTTTCGGGGCATTCGTCGCCGGTCACGGAGACCTGGGTGCGCCTTCGTCCTCCGTGCCCGAAGCTCGACGCGGCGTATCTCACGGCGCTCGCGGACGCGACCTGGCCCGCGTCATTTTCGGTCTGGACCGAGCCGCGCCCCGTCGGCACCGTCTCCTTCACGCTCCAGCTCTTTCCGCCGTTCGACGGCGTGGCCGAAGGCGCGCCGCTGCTTCACCGCGGCCAGGTGCTCGTCGCGGCGGATGGATACAGCGTCGAACAACGACAGCTCTGGACCGAAGACGGCCGTCTCCTCGCGCTGAACCACCAGACCATCGCAACCATTCGTTGACGTCGGGCGCGGCGGCGCCGGGGCCTCGGCGGCGGATGGTCCCTCACCACGCCTCGGGCGAACGGGGCAGGGGGTGGTGGGCGCTCGACTCCCCGTGGTAGCCTCGCGTCCGATGGCGCTGTCCGAAAACATCCAGTTCTACGCCGCGACGGACGTAGGCCGCGTACGTGATCACAACGAGGACAACTTCCTCGTGGACAAGAAGCTCGCGCTCTCCATCGTCGCGGATGGCATGGGCGGGCATGCGGCCGGCGAGGTGGCGAGCGCGCTCGCGGTGCGGATCATTCACGAGGAGGTCAAGAAGCACAAGGACGTCGTCGAGAAGTACGCGCGCGAGGGCGTGAGCGGTCGGGCAGGCGCCAAGGAGATCCTCGCGATGCTGGAGCTCGCCGTGCAGCGAGCTTGCGCGAAGATCCACGACGAGGCGAAGCAGGACGCGAACAAACGCGGCATGGGCACGACGCTGTCGGCCCTCCTGATCGTGGCCTCGCACGGCTTCATCGCGCACGTCGGCGACAGCCGCATCTACCTCCTGCGCGGCGGGAAGGTGCAGCAAATCACCGAAGATCACACGGTCTACAACGAGCTCATCAAGCGCGGAAAGCTCACGCGGGACCAGATCGAAAAGGTCGCGCAGAAGAACGCGATCACGCGCGCCGTCGGCGTCTACGAGCGGGTCGAGGTCGACACGCTGACGATCGAGGTGCTGCCCGGCGACCAGTTCCTGCTCGCCTCCGACGGCCTGCATGGATACATCGCGCACACCGCGGAGCTCGAGCCGTACTTCGAGGAGGCCGACGGCGAGACGGCGACGCGTGAGCTCATCGATCTCGCGAACCGGAAGGGCGGCAAGGACAACATCACCGCGATCCTGGTTCGCCTCGGCGCCGGCGACAAACAGGACGACAACCGCGCGCGGCGGCTGCACCTCAAGCGCGAGGTGCTCGCGAAGATGCCGCTCTTCTCGCGCCTGTCCGAGCGCGAGATGCTCCGGATCATGCAGGTCGCGGACGTGGTCTCGTACGACGTCGATCAGATCGTCGTGCAGGAGGGCGACCGCGGCGACGAGCTCTTCATCGTGCTCTCGGGGCAAGTGCGCATCAGCCGCGGCGAGACGGTGCTGAACGAGTTCGGCCCCGGCGAACACTTCGGCGAGATGGCGCTGATCCGCGCGGCGCCGCGATCGGCGACGGTGACCGCGATCGAGCCGAGTGAGCTCATCGTGCTGCACCGGAACGACTTCTTCGAGATCCTGCGCAAGGAGCACGAGCTCGCGGTGAAGCTGCTCTGGCAGTTCCTCGGCGTGCTCGCCGACCGGCTCGATCAAACCTCGCGTGATCTCAGCTCGGCGCGCGAAGAGCTCAACGCCGAGGACATCACGGACGCGATCTTCCCGGACGAGGTGGAGCCGGGGGAGGACGACGCGCCCGTGACCGAGCCGCGGCCCCGCGACAGCTACCTCCCCGAGCCCCCTTCGGATCAATCGCCCCCCGTCGGGGCCTGAGAAAAGCCGCGCCGCCTGGGGCATACGGGTTTCCTGGTAGTTCCAATTGACACGTTCGCCCCAGCGCCGGTAGCGTCCGTCCAACGGAAAGGTCTGCCATGGAAGGCGCAATGTTCTGCGATCGCAAGGGCAATGGCTTTCGCCTCGGGAGGCGGGGCTTGGGATCGCCTGTCTCGCTCGCCCTCGTGGCGGGGCTTCTTTCGTCGCTCGTGACGACCGGCGCGCTCGCGGACGAACCGCACAGCGCGACCGAGCCGCGCGTGATGCAGGAGCCCGGCGAGGTGGTGAACGTGATCGACGCCTTCGACGACGGCGATCCGTTCGACATCGCGATCAGCCTGGGCTTCCAGTACTCGACGAAGAGCGCAAAGATCCAGCGCGAGACGAACATCTTCGGGCCGGGCCTCACGTCGGGCGGGTTCACCTCGAACCTGCTCAACGTGGCGAGCTACAGCGAGCAGACCTCGCGCCTCATCCCGCGTGTCGACATCGGCCTCTACAAGGATCTCGCGCTCTACTTCCGCACGCCGATCATCCTGAACAACTCGCGCGAGCTCACGGACCTCGACGGCAGCTCCAACGTGCAGAACGTGGTGCTCGCGGGCGCGCCGGGCGAGCAGCTCTTCGGGCTGCCGTTCACCTCGCCCGAGCGCAGCGGCCTCGAGTACCTCGCGGTCGGCATCGACACGAGCGCGTTCATGAACCAGGCGCGTGATCGTACGAAGCCCACGCTGCTCTTCGGCGTCGAGGGTCGCTTCGCGCTCGGCACGCCCATGCACGCGTGCAACCCCAACGCGCCTTCGGGGCAGGTGCAGTGCGCGCACCCGTCGGACATCAACCGCAACGGGCAGTCGGACCTCGCGAACGAGGGCATCGGCATCGGCGAGCGAGACGCGGGCGTTACGCGCGGCACGATCGGGCTCGAGGTGCACACCCTCGTCTCGAAGCGGATCAAGTACCTGGAGCCCTACGGCGGCTTCTCCGCGCTCTTCGAGTTCCAGCAGCAGGACTCGGACTACGGCCTCACGGACCTCGAGGGCTCGCTCGTGAACCGGCCGCCGATCCGGGGCACGATGACGCTCGGTCTCATGATCATCCCGTGGGAGAACCGCGAGAAGTTCGGCCGGCTCACCTTCGATCTGCGCGTGCAGGGCACGTACACGTCGGAGGGCCGCGACTACTCGGAGATCTTCGACGCGCTCGGATCGAGCAGCGCGAACTCGATGCGCCAGCCGCAGTGGGCGAAATACCGGCGCAACCCGGCCTATGATGAGAACGCGCCGGCGGGCATGCGGCAGCCGATCTCGATCATCGACGAGGGTTCGCAGAAGACGTACGTCACGGGTCTGACCGACGTGCAGCAGTACGCGTCGATCCGCGGGCAGGCGTCGGTGACGTGGCAAGCGAGCGAGTACGTGAAGTTCAACCTGGGCTTCGGGTTCACGCACGATCAGAAGCACGGGATCACCGGCGATCAGCCGTGCAACCCGACGTTCAAGGACGACATCGGCCAGTCGGGCCCGTGCAAGAGCGGCAACGAGCTCAACGTCGGCGAGTTCGTCTCCGCCACGGGTATTCCGAACCCGAACTATCGTCCCACGATCAACGCGGTCGGGAGGCGGTTCTGGGTGAGCGACAGCAACACCTTCGACGTCTTCGCGAGCGGCGTGGTGATGTTCTGAAACGCAGCCGCGTGGCTCGGCTCCTGGTGGTCCTCGCGGCGCTCGGTGCTGCGCGCACTGCCTCGGCCGAGGCCCCGCGGACGAACGGTACGGCGAGCGCGAGTGCGGAGGCCTGGCGCAACTCCGCCGTCTTGTTTCCCACGAAGATCTCGCGTCGACCGGCGAACGCGGACGAGGCGAGCGAAGGCGCGGAGCTCGTGCCGATCGCGGGCCAGCTCGACGCGTTGCTCGCGGACGCGGCGCAGGATCTCGGGCTCGTGCTGGATCTCGATCAGCGCGGCGCAGCGCCCGACGAGGCCGAGCTCGTGGCGCAGGCGAGCGCGCTCGGCGGTACGCTGATCGTGCCGAGCGTGCGCGCGCGGAACGGCGAGATCGAGCTCAGGATCGTGCTCGCGGAGGCGTCGTCGCCCGAGCTTCGTGTGCGGATCGAGCGTGCGAGCCCAGCGGATCTTTCCGTGCGCGCAGTCGTGATGTTGCGGGATCTCGTGACGGGGCTCCGCTCGGTGCCGGCGCGTCGACCCGAGCCGCGGCGCGCGCTCGAGGGGACGCTGACGTACCCGGCGAGGAGCGCGGGCCGCACGGCGCTCGCGGTGAACGCGACGCTCTTCGGGGGGCTGCTCGGGTATTCGATCCAGCGGGCGAGCGGGTCGGAGGATCCGCGGCTTTTGTATCCGCTGCTCGCGGTGGGCGCCGGAGGCGGGCTGGTCACGTCGATCCTCGTCGCGGAGGAGTGGGACGTGGGCGTGGGACCTGCGTGGTTCCTCGCGTCGGGCGTGTGGTGGCCGTCGATCGCGGGGCACATGATCTACGCGGGTCGGTTCGGCGCGTCGGGGGGCGAGGGCGAGCAATGGACCGCGGGGCTCGTGGCGGGCATGACGGGGCTCACGTTGTCGACGCTGGGGCTCGCGTTGCGCGGGATGTCGGAGGGCGGGGCGCTCCTCGCGCACACGGGCGGCGGGCTCGGGCTCGTGCTCGGGGGCGTGACGGAGGCGCTCGTGCGGGGCAACGTGGACAGCTTTCCGATCACGGGGATGGGCTACGGCGCGGGGCTCGGGTGGCTCGGGGCGGCGGCGCTGGCGGTGCACTGGCGGCCCGCGGCGAACCGGGTGGTGGGGATGGATCTCGGGGCGCTGCTCGGCGGGCTCGGCGGCGCGGCGCTCGGCAGCCCGCTCCTGCTCGATGGGCCGACGGAGACGCAGCAGCGGGCCTGGGTGGGGATGATCGGCGGCATGGCGCTCGCAGGGGGCGCGATCGGGTGGTTCATGACGAAGCCGAAGGCGGAGGCTTCGAATCACGGCAAGCAGGCGCACGGCGAGGGCCCGGGGACGCTGCCGGTGTTCGGGGTGATCGGGCAGAGCCAGGTGGGAGATCGGCGCGCGCCCGTCGTGGGGCTATCGTGGAGCGGGACGTTGCGGTAGAGCAGCGATCGTTCGTCGCGGGCGACGGACATCACGGAAGACCATGAAGATCACGGTGAACGAGGCGCAGGCAGGGGTTCGTTTGGACAAGCTCCTGCTCGAGGTGATGCCGACGCTCGGGCGAGCGGGGGCGAAGCGGCTGTTCGAGGCTGGCAAGGTCCGCCTGCACGAGGGTGGAGGCGAGCGCGGGCGCAGGGTGGCGAAGGGGGACGCGGCGCGCGCGGGGGACGTGGTCTCGGTCGAGCTCGATCCGACGTCGGTCTCGGGCGGGGCGCTGCCGGACGCGGAGGCGGCGCTCACCGTGGTGTTCGAGACGAGCCAGGTGGTCATTCTCGACAAACCGGCCGGGCAACCGACGGCGCCGCTCGAGCCGGGGGAGCGGGGCACGCTGGCGAATGCGCTCGTGGCGCGGTACCCGGAGTGCGCGGGGATTGGTTTTTCGACGCGGGAGCCGGGGCTTTGCCATCGGCTGGACACGGAGACGAGCGGGCTCGTGCTGGCGGCGCGGACGCGGGAGGCGTTCGAGGTGCTGACGGGGGCGATCAAGGAGGAGCGCCTCGACAAACGATATTTGCTCGTCTGCGCGGCGAAGGACCTGCCGGAGACGGGGACGATCGAGATCCCGCTGGCGCCGCACCCGAAAGATCGCCGCCGGGTATATCCGTGTGTGCATCCGCGTGACGTGGAGCGATATTCGCCGCGGCCGGCGCACACGACGTACAAGAAGCTGTCCGAGCGGGGCGAATGGGCGCTCGTGGAGGCGCGCGCGGGGAAGGCGTCGCGGCACCAGATCCGGGCGCATTTCGCGGCGATCGGGCATCCGCTGGCGGGAGACACGCTCTACGGCGGAGAGAGCGTGCCGGGGCTCGCGCGGCACGCGCTGCACGCGTCGCGGATCACGTGGAGCGGGGACGCGAAGGTGCCGGCGTTCACGGCGAGCTCGCCGCTGCCGGGGGACATTGCGGCGATTGTGGGGGAAGAGGGCGGCTGAGGCGGCCCGTTCAAAGGCCCTTCGGCCGCGGGACCTCTTTCTCCCGCTTCCGGATCCGCGCCGCCACCTGCTCCGCGGCCGCCGTCATCTCCTGCGCTGGAATGCCCGCATCGCGCGGCTTCGGCATTCCGTAACCGACCTCGTACGACTCCGTCTGGATCGGCGGCGGCGGTTTGCCCGTTCCTTTCGGGCCGATTCCCACCGAGAAGAAGATCTCGCCTTTTTGCAGCTCCACCCAGACGACGGATTCGTTCGTCGGGTAGAAGTTCACCACCTTCCACCCATTCACCTCATTCCCCACGGTCAGCCCGTCGAGCAATGCGACGAGCGCCGGATCGGGCGGCGCGGGAGCGGGGCCAAAAGGCTCGGTAGGCGCGGGCGCGTTGGCCGCAGCTCCGGCAGCGGGGGGCGCCGGCGTGCTCGGGTCGTTCTGCGCGGCCGCCACCAGGAACCCGAGGATCCCGAGGAGCAATGCAGCAGCGGCGATCCGGGCGAACAGGCGGGGGGTTTTTTCGGAAGGGGCGTTCACGGGCGCCCTCGAAGCAAGCGGGAAAACCTGCCCGGCGTCAAGCCGCTCGGCCCTCGTCGGAGGCTGCGATGACCTGGGACGACCGCCGAATGCCCGAGCGCTCCTCCGCCTTGCGACCATCGCGCAAGAGGCCCACGAGGCGCGTGACGAGGTCCGCCGTCATCCACGCCGTCGGCAAGCGCGGGACCAGGGTGATCGCGCGCTCCGTCGCGCGTTTTCCGCGCTGCGATCGGCCTTGCTGCGCGACCGCCTCGATCGCCTCCTCGCACGGCGTCCCCGACGTCACGCGGAGCAGCACCTCCGGCGAGCGCAACGTCGAGCCCGCGGCCGGCGTGAGCACCACGCCGACCTCGAGCCCCGCGAAACCCGGGAGCGGCGCGCGCGGGACCACGGCGAGCCGCAGCTCGTCGGCCTTCGCGCTGCCCTCGGGCACCCGGATGCGCGGGACGATGCGGACCTCTTCGCCGGCCTTTTTCGTCGCTTTGCGGACGCGCTTCGCGACGTCGCGCAGGAGCGGCGCGGCCGAGGCGACCGGATCGGGCGGCAACTCCGCGAGCCGGCCCGTGCAGAAGAGCGCGAGCAGGGCCACCGCGTCGTAGGCGAAGAGCTCGGCGTGGTACATCGAGGTGCGCGAGACGAACCACACGGCCCCGCCGAGGAGCAGCAGGCCGAGCGCGAAGAGGGCCTTTCCGGCGCGGGTGGAGACGTCGAGCAGGCCGGCTTGCGCGGAGGGGCGCGCGGCGCGGGCGAAGGCCTCTTCTTCGGAGACGGGGAGCCACGTGCCCGGGCCGCGCAGCGAGGACGCGCGGATCCAGCGCGGGGCCCGGAACGCGGCGAACGCCGAGGCGAGCGCGACGAGGAGCGCGCCCGCCGTGCCCGTGGACAAGGTGAGCTGCAGGGCGAGGCCACCGACGAGCGCGAGGCCCGCGCCCGTCGCGCGCACGAAGAGCGGCGCCGGGATCAAGGGGCGCGGCTCGGCGCCGGCCGCGCGCGCGGCGCGCTCGACCTCGCGGGTCTTCCAGGCGACGAGCAGGGCGTAAAGGACAAACGCGAGGCCCCCGCCGAGGAGCACGAACGTGCGGCGATCCGGGGCGAGCGCCGCGGGGCCCGGGGACGCGACCGTGGTCGGCTCGGCACGCGGCGCGGTGACTTCGAGGGCGCGCGCATCGAAGCGCACGAGCCACGTGACGGGCTCGCCTTTGGGCGCGTACGGCCGCAAGAGTTCGAGCTCGTCGCGGCCCGTGGCGCGGCGAACGGTGGACAGGACCGAGGGCGGCGCGGCGGATTCGTTCGAGGGATCGGCGGCGACGCCGGCCTCGTCGGGGCGCGGCTCGGTCGGGCCCGCGGGCAGGACGAACGTGGCGCGCGCCGAGTCGAAGCCGTCTTCCCACGTGAGCCCGGTCCAGCGGAGGCGGGCCATGGAGCCGTCGCGCTGGACGAGGCCGCGGCGGAAGAGCTCGGTGCGGTACCGGACGAACACCACGAAGACGCCCCGCGACAAACCCTTGTCCGCGTCGAAGCGGATGCGCATGGCCGAGGGGTTTGGTTGGCCGTCGTCGCGCGGGCGGCTCGGCGGCGGCAGCATCTCCGTGGTGACGGGCGCGGCCGAGGCGAGCGAGTTCGTGGCGGCGTCGCGGCCCGGGACGACGTAGCCGTCGGGCTCGGGCACGGCGTCGGCGTCGATGCCTTTCAGGTCGATCGACTTGAGCGGCCCGCCGGAGACGCGCAGGGTGAGCTTGTGCTCGACGCGGGCCGAGCCGTCCTTGTTCACGTCGACGCGGACGTCGTCGCCCGCGACGTGCACGTCGACCCACGCCAGAGCGGGCGCTGACCGCGTGACGAGGCCGAGGACGAGGCCGGAGGCCACGAGCCAGGGCCGGGCGACACGAATGGACATGGCCGAGACCTCCCACGGGGCGAGGTCCCGGGCCAAGTTCTCCGTTGGGTCAGCTCAGCTCCCCCGGGCCCGCGGGCGTGTGGGGGGTCGTGATCGGGCGGCTCGGGATGAACGCGAAGGCCGCGACGGCGATGCCGAGCACGATGTCGTTCGCCACGGCCCTGCCGCCGAAGTATCCGAGGACGAACGGCGCGATGATCAGCCACGCGCCGAGCACGACGTTCACGAACCGGGCCTTCGGCGCCCAGAGCGCGACGATCGCCGAGGACGCGATCAGGATCCCGAGCAGGCGGTCATTGTTCGCGGCGTAGGTGTCGACGTATCCGAGCGCCGACGGAGCGATGAGCAGCCAGATACCCAGGACGATATTGATCCATCGGGGCCATCTCATGGTAGGTTCCTCCTCCTCGGGCGATGGGTGTCACGCGGCGTGCCGCTTCTCGGCCTCCTGCTCGTGCCGCATTCCCTGCTCGTGATACCGCCGAGCCTCGATCGTGTGCCGGAGGGCCTCGGCCTCGTTTCCGCGCTCGTGCTGCTCCGCGGCCATCCGATGGTGCACGGCAGCGTTCTCGAAATGTTCAGCGGCCTTTCGATGGTGATCGGCCACGCTTTCGGTGCGGACCATT
This sequence comes from Polyangium fumosum, assembly GCF_005144585.1. Lineage (GTDB taxonomy): Bacteria > Myxococcota_A > Polyangia > Polyangiales > Polyangiaceae > Polyangium > Polyangium fumosum. Next base: position 37,340 of record NZ_SSMQ01000052.1, read on the forward strand.
CCTAGCTCCGTGGGCGATTCGTGCCGCGAGGCGGCGTCCCCGACGTTCCGATGCAAACGAAGGCCCAGCCGCGGCGGACGAACCCGGCTGCGGCTGGGAGCGTCGCACCCGCGTATTACGAAGCACCATTGAGGCCCGATTTACGGACCTCGATCTGGCCGTCGCGCACGCGCGTCTCGTAATGGGGCTCCGAGTCGGTCGCGGGGCCGACCATCACCCGGCCGTCGCGCAGCCGGAACTGCGAGCCGTGGCAGGCGCAGACGACGCGCTCGCCGTCGAGGCGGCCCGCGCTGAGCGAGCAGCCGAGGTGCGTGCAGGTATCGCCGATCGCGTGGACGCGGCCGTTCGCGCGGGCGAGCAGGATCGGCGCGCCCTCGGCCACGACGCGGCGGAGCTGCCCTTCGACGAGCTCGTCATTGCGGAGCACCGGCACGAAGCCGCTCGGCCCGCCCTGCTCGAAGGCCCGGTGGCTCACGCCGATCCCGTAATGGTACGACATGACCCCGCCGAGCCACGCGCTGCCGAGCACGATGCCGAAGCCCGCCGTCGACGCGGCGATGCCCGTCCCGCGCCGGCCGTTCTTGCGCAGGAGCAACGAGACGCCGAAGAGGCTGGCCGCGACCGTGTTCAGCGCCGCGTGCACGAAGCCCACGCGCCGCGGTTTTCCGTCGAGGTAACTCCAGTCCGCGAGCCCCGCGAGCGCCGCCGCGCCCGCGGCTGCCAGCCCGAAGGCGTGCGCCGTGAAGGCCGCGTCGTGCAGCCCCTTTTTGCGTCGCCCGAGCCCGGCGATGTCCAGGACGAGCCCCGTCGCCCATGCGCCGATCGGGAAATCGGTGAGCGCCGCGTGAAGCGGGTGCCCGAGCCATGTCCCGTCGAGCGTGGTCCGGAGCTCCGGGCGCTTTTGCAGGACTGCTTGGACCGGCCGATGCACGGCCTCCGCGAGCGTATCGACGCTCGATCGGTTCTCGACTGTCGTCAGGAGCGACGTCGCCATCCCGTTCTCCTTTCGTGTCTCGTTGCGTGTCTCGGGGGCCTCTCCCCCGAACACGCCTCGCTGTGCAATCGCCGCGCCGGCCATGACGTTCGTGCCCTGCCTTCCGGGCCGCCGGACCCGAGCCAGATCGCGATTTCGCGACGGGCATGTCCGTTGCTATCGTCGGCGGGCCATGCCATTCCCTCGTTTTTTGCTTCCTTTCCTCGCGCTCGCGACCGGATGTGCCCAGGGCTCGTCCGGCGCGCTCGGCCAGACCGACACGACCGCGGCTTGCCCTCCGAGCGAGCTCGTCTGCGCCGTCGCAGGCATCGATGCCCCCATCGCCAAGGGCGCCGCTTTGCCCATCCAGGTCTCCGTCACCTCCGAGGGCGCCTCCACGCCGCCGCTCTCGTTCGCCTCGGCAAACCCGGACGTCTTCACGATCGACGACGCTCGCATCCACGCGCAGGCGCCTGGGATCGCGTCGATGCTCATCACGATGGAGGGCGATTTGGTCGTGGACTTTCTTCACGTGTGGGTCGCGGAGGCGGACGCGCTCCGGCTCCATCGCGTCACCAACGGCGGCCTTCAGACGTCGCCTTTGCCTGCCGCGATGGAGATGCTCGTGGGCGACGAGCTCACCCTCGTCGCGGCGCCGCATCGAGGCCCGCAGCGGCTCTTCGGCGAGCTCGACGCGGCGTTCGAAGCCGATCCGCAGGTGGTCCTGATGCTCGACGAGGGCGTGGCCGGCAGCCGGCGCATCGTCGCCACGGCCGCGGGCGAGACGACCGTCACCGTCAAGGCGCTCGGGATCGAGGCCGCCGTCGCGCTGACCGTGCTGGAGGTGTCGCCGTGAGCCCCCGCGCGTCCCTCTTCCTTCTGGCCGCCGCCGCGCTCGCCGCGGGCTGCGAACCCAGCATCACCGCGCTCACCATCGCGCCGCCCACGGCCGTCGCCGACGTCGACAACGTCGAGAAGGACGTCCGCCTCTCGCAGGGCATCGCGCTCGCGATCGAGTGCACCTACCAGAACAGCCCTTGCGAGGACGCGACCGCGACCTCGAGTGATCCGGAGATCGTGCGTGTCCTGCCCGGCTTCGTGGATCTGCTCGCGCCGGGCGACGCGTATCAGCGCTACGCCACCGACGTGCCGCGCGCCGTCTTCATCTTCGTCGGGGGCAAGCCCGGCGACGCCGTCGTGACGCTCACGTCGAGCGATGGCAACACGAGCATCGACGTCAACGTGCTCCCGCTTCCCTGAAGCCGGCCCGACCGAGGGGACCGCGGCCCGGCCGCTCTCCCCCGCTTTCCGCCGAATTTCCGCCCTCTGTAGACATGCTTTCCCGAGGATTCGAGGAAAGCACGGTTTCACGCGCCGCCGGCATCAGGAGGAACTTGATGCTCATGGGCATCTTCCCGTATGTAGGAGGGACGCATCGGAGACCATCGGGATGACGGACGCGACCGACGAGTCGGTAGTGGTGGAGGGGAAGCGGATCGAGCGCGTCCTGGAGGCGCTTTCGCTCGCTTCCGTCGGGGCCTTCGACGAGGCCATCGGGCTCTCCGGCGCGCTGACCGAGGATCGGTTCGGTGCGCTCGAAGAGAGCCTGCTCGTGCTGCTTCGGGAGCTCAAGCAGACCCGCGAAGAGCACGACAAGGCGATGAGTGATCTCGAAGCGTCGCGGCGCGACCTCGAGGAGAAGGTCGCCACGGTGGAGCGGCAAAGCATCGCGATCCGCGAGCTCAGCGTGCCCATCATCGACGTGTGGGACGACGTGCTCACGCTGCCGCTCGTCGGCGCGATCGACAGCGCGCGCGCCTCCGAGATGACCGAGAAGCTCCTGCAGCGCATCGCCGATCGCGGCGCGGAGTACGTGATCATCGACCTGACGGGCGTCGACGTGGTCGACACGATGACGGCCGCGCACCTCGTGCGTTTGACGCACGCGGCCAAGCTGCTCGGCGCGAAATGCGTGCTGACGGGCGTGCGCCCCGACGTGGCGCGTACGCTCGTGGAGATCGGCGTCCACCTCGGTGGGCTCATGACGCTGCGCACGCTGAAGGACGGCCTGCGCGCCTGCCTCAACATGCGCGAGGCCGACCGCATCAGCCTGCGCAAGAAGCCCGGCGAAGGCGACAAGGACAAGAAGGCGCAGGCCTCGAAGGACGAAGGGCAAGACCGCACGGTGAGCCGAGGCGAGCGCCGCCAGCGGCCGCCGCGGCCCGAGGCTTCGGGCTCCCCGTCGTCGATGCCGGCGTCGATGCAGGCGTCCGAGGACATCGGGCTTTAGCCCGAACGCGCTCCTTCGCGCCGTTCGATTCCCTTACCTCCAACCCCTCTCCCTCGCGGGAGAGGGGCGGCGGTGATCCTCAAGCGCCCGTTGCCAGCTCGCCGGCGGCTTCGTCCACCGCGTCGACGACGATCTGCCCACGATCGGCCGAGAGCAGCGCGACCGATCCCGCGGGCAGCTCGCCGCGCAGGATCATCTCGGCGATCGGCGCCTCGACGTGGCGCATGATCGCGCGCTTCATCGGGCGCGCGCCGAGCCCCTCGTCGAACCCGCCTTCCGCGAGGAGCACGTCGAGCACGGCCGGCTCCACGTCGAGGCGGATGTCCTTTTCTTCGAGCCCACGCCCGAGCGCCGCGAGCAGCCTGCGCGCGACCTCCTTCACCTCGACCTTGCCGAGCGGGCCGAAGACCAGCACCTCGTCGATGCGGTTGTAGAGCTCCGGCGGCAGGGCCCCGCGCGCGGCGGCGAGCATCGTCGATTCGAGCTTGTCCGGCGAAACCTGCGCCGCGCTGCTGCGGGAAAACCCGACCGAACGTTCGCTCTTGAGGGCCCCGGCCTCGGCCGCGCCGAGGTTCGAGGTCAACACGATCACCGTGTTCGTGAAATCGACCCGCCGGCCGCGACCGTCCGTCATGCGCCCCTCGTCGAAGACCTGGAGGAACGCTTCGAGCACGTCGCGGTGCGCCTTCTCGATCTCGTCGAGCAGGATCACCTGGTAGGCGCGGCGGCGCACGGCCTCCGTGAGCTGGCCGCCGGCCTCGTGCCCGACGTAGCCGGGCGGCGCGCCGATGAGCCGCGCCGTCGCGTGCGCCTCGCTGTACTCGGAGAGGTCGAGCCGCGTCATCGCGTCGGCCGAATGGAAGAGCGCCTCGGCGATGGCTTTGGCCGTCTCCGTTTTGCCGACGCCCGTCGGCCCGAGCAAAAGGAATGTGCCGAGCGGCCGGTCCGCGCGAATGCCGGCGGCATTGCGCCGGAGGACCCTCGCAATGCGGGCGAGCGGCGCCGTGTGGCCGACGACCCGATCGGCGAGCAGCTTTTCCAGGTTGAGCATGCGCTCGCGATCGGTCTCGAGCAGCCGCTCCTCGGGGATGTCCGCGAGGCTCGCGAGGACCTCGGCGACCTCGGAGGGCCCGACGGGCGCGAGCTTTCCGGCCCCGGCGCGCCGTCGAGCGCGCGCGCCGGCGAGGTCGAGGATCCCGATGGCCTTGTCGGGCAAGGCGCGGCCCGGCAGATAGCGGACCGACCACGAGACCGCGGACGCGATGGATTCGTCCGTGTACCCGAGCCCGTGGTGGGCGCCGAGGCCCTGACAAACCTGTTTGCAGAGGAGGAAGGCCGATTCCTCGTCCGGCTCCTCGATTTCGACGACCGAGAATCGCCGCGCGAGCGCGGGATCGGGCTCGAACGCGCGCCGGTGCTCCTCGGGCGTCGTGGCGCCGACGAGGCGGAGATCGCCGCGGGCGAGGGCGAGCTTGATCTCGGCCGTGGCCTCGTCGAGGCCGCCGGAGAAGAGCTCGTGGATCTCGTCGACGAAGAGGATGACGGCGCGCCCCTCCTCGCGAATCTCGCGCAGAATGGCGTTCATGCGCTCGGCGAGCGCGCCGCGCGTCGCGGTGCCGGCGACGAGCTCGGAGACCGCGACCTCGACGAAGAGCCGCGCCGCAGACGGATCTCGATCGGCCTCGCGGGCGAGGCGCTCGGCGATGCCCCGCGCGACCGAGGTCTTTCCCACGCCGGCCGGCCCCACGAGCAGGCAGCTATTTTGGTTTTTCTTGGCCAGGATGTCGAGCGTCGCGTCGACCTCGGCGTCCCGACCGATCACGGGATCGATTTCGCCGAGGCACGCCGCGAGCGTGAGGTTTTTCCCGAGCGCCGCGAGCGTCGGCGTCTTCGCCCGATCGAGCGCGAGCGGATGGCCCTCCGGGATCGTAGGCCCGGGCGCGAGCAGCTCCCGCGCCTTGATTTTGCGGTCCTTCTCGGCCGGCTTCGCGGGCGCGGGCGTGGGCAGCGGGATCGGCGTCGCGGTCGCCGTGGCCTGCGGCGGAGGGGGCGAGGGCGCGGCGGTCGGCGTGACCGTGGGCGCCTTCGTGGGCGGACGTTGCTCCTGCCCGAGCCGACCCGGCGGCGGAAAAAGCGGGACCGTCACGCCCGTGCCCGTCGGCCGCTTCGCGGGCGTGGGCGTGGGTTTGTCGAGGTCGATGCGCGTGGCAGCGCGCGGGGCCGGCCGGGGCTCGGCCTCCGTGGTCTTGCCGCCCGCGGCCTGCGGCACGCGCCGGGCCGCGACGACCCCGAGCGAGAGCTGCATGGCCGCCGTGCGCAGCCTTCCTGTGTCCACGCCGGCCTGGACGAGGGCGCGGTGCGCGGCGCAGGTGCGATCCGCGAGCAGGGCGAGGAGCAGGTGCAGGGGGTTCGGCTCGCCGAGCGGCGCGCGCTTGCCGAGCTCGCGGGCCGCGACGGTGGCGCGGGCGAGCGGATCGGGCGTGTCCTCGTCGAACGAACGACTGGCCTTGAGGAGCGTGTCCGCGTCGAGGCGCCGCTCGCGCAGGAGCTCGCCGGCCTGACCGTCGCGCGAGGCGATGGCGGCGAGGAGGTGGACGCTCGTCGGGCGCTCCTTACGCGCAGCGGCCAGGTCCTGGGCGAGCTTGCGCAGCGTGACGAGCTCGGCCTGCGAGCGGGGGATCGTCATGATGGGGAGGGGGGTCTCACGTACGCGGTGCGTGGGACAAGTTTTCGGCCGGGGACGGGGCAGGGCGTTCGTGTAGGATGGGCGGAGGAGAGCACCCATCCGTGACGACACGACGCACTGCCCTGCTTTTTCTGGCTTCGCTCGGGCTCCTCGTCTCCCGGGAGGCGCGGGCTGACCTCATCCCCGACGGGGAGAAGCGCGTCGACTACACGTTCGAGCTGGAGAATTCCTCGCAGTTCCCCGACTACGTGTTCCTGGCGCATCCGTACACGACGTCGTTCGGCGCGCCCATGCCCGAGCTCTGCGTGCTCGGCGGGATGCCGCGGATCGTGGGGAAGTACGTCCAGCCCGTCGTGTATGCGATGAAGAAGTCCGATTACGAGGCGTCCTCGCTGCGCAAGCTCGAGGGGGCGGCCCTCGAAGCGTTCTTCGCAGAGGGAAAGGGGCTCATCTCGTCGGGGCTCACGATCCGGCCGGAGCATTTCGTGCCCGACCGCTGGCCCGTGAAGGGCATGCACGACGTCGTCCGCGTCGAGAAGCTCGAAGGCGGCGTGTTCGTCGCGCGGCTCGTGAAGGTCGTCTATTTCTTCGACGACGGGAAGCGCGTGCCGGTCGATTACCCGGCCGATGGAAAGCGGCCCTTTCCGCCCGGCTTCGCGCCGACGCCGCCCCGGGACGAGGCCGCGGAGACACCTTCTCCGAGCACGACCGCCGATCCGGCCGAGAACACGCCGGCCGCGCCTGCGCACGCGCCGAGCGGCTGCGGCGGGTGCGCGGTGAAAGGCGAGGAGGGCGCGGCGGGATTCATGTTCCTCCTCGGCGCGCTCGCGGCGCTTCGAGGGCGCAGGCGCGCGGGGAACAGCGGATCAATGGCGCCGTGATTCGACGAGCGCGCGGTCGACGATATCGAGCATCTCGGCGGTGCTCGGCCGGTCGGCCATGCTCTCGCCGATCTGCCGGAAGAAGATTCGTCCATCCGGCAGGATGACGAAGGTCGAGGGGACCGCGATGTCCTGGCCCTGCATGGCGACGCCATAGGCGAGCGCGGTCTTCAACCCGTCGTCCCGGAGCAGCGGGTAACGCGCGCCGAGCGTCTCGGCGAACTCGCGCGAATCTTCCTCGGAATCGACGCTGATCGCCGCGAGGCCCACGCCGAGCCTCCGGAACCGATCGTTCATTCTTGCCAACTGCCCGAGCTGGCTACGACAATACGGTCACCAGTAGCCGCGGTAAAACACCACGACCGCGGGGCCTTTTTGCGTGAGGCTCGCCAGGGTGACCGTCTCGCCCGTGTGCGACGGGAGCGAGAATGCGGGGGCCTGCGCCGAGGCCGCGAGCGCGGGGCCGCGTGTCTTCAAATTGCAGCCGGCGGCAAAGGCGAGGAGCGCGGCGCCGAGGAGAAAGAGGCGGCGTGGGGCGCGGATCGGCGCGGACATGGGCCGGAGCATACAGGGATAGGCCCGAGACGGCAAGCTCTGGAGACCCGTCAAAAGCCGCCGCCCGTGGCCGTCCCCGTGGGCACCGGTCGTTTCGGCGTGGGGGAGGGCGAGGGCGTGGCGGGCGCGGTGGCCTCGCGCTTGACGATGAACTCGACCAGCGCGTCGCACCGGCCGGAGCTGATCCCGCCCGTCTCGTCGAGGCAGGACACGACGAGCGCGCGGCCCGGGGTGACCTCGGTGACGAGCAACGTCGAGACCCAGGTTTGTCCGTCGATGAGCGTGGTGTAGCAGGGCTTGTCGGCGATCGTCGGCTTGCCGCGGGTGCGGCGCATCTTCGGCGATTGCTGCTCGAATCCGGTCAGGATCGCGTCGGCGAATTTCTCGTCCACGGCGCGCACGGGCATGTCCGTGACCTTGAGCGTTTGCTTGTCGCAGACGATCGAGACCGTGCGAATGCCGTCTTTCTCCTCGGCGGACTTCTTGCAATTGCTCATTGCATCGCCGCCGGCCGGGGCGAACATGATCGGATAAACGACCTTGACGACGCCGCCCTCGGGCGCGGGGAACGTCAGCGTCTCGACGGCCGCGAGGACACACTTCACGACGTCGGGATCGGGCAGCGTCGCAGGCGTCTCCTCGCCGACGGAGGCGGGCTTGCCATCCTTGCCGATGACGAACTTGATCGCGATGCGGCCACCGAGGTTCGGGTTTTTCTTCAGGCCCTCCTCGTAACAGGCCTGCAATGTTTTGAAGTTGCCGCGGATGATTTTCTGGATCTCGGCCGGGTCGAGCCTCCCCGCCGGGGCATCGAGCGCGCCGATCACGTCCGTTCCCTTGTTCGAGGGCTCGGCCTTCGCCTCGGGCGCGGGGGGCGCCTCGGCCGGCGTGGCTTTCGCCTCCGCGGGCGGCGGCGCGTCGGCGGGCGGCGTGGCGCCGGCGCAGCCGATGAGCAGGAGGGCGAGGGACGAGGGCCAAAAGACGCGCGACATCGGCGCCGATGCTAGGAGGCGCGCCGGGGTGCGTCAAGGCGACCCCGGGAATGCGCAATGCAAACCCTTCCCGTCGGTCGCGATTTTCCACGGCCCCGAGCCGCCGGGCACCGCCGAGCACGTTGTCGCCGCGCCGGAGCACGTTGTCGTCGCGGTCCTTCGCGCAGCTTCAATAGACGCGGCATTTCACGCTCTCATCGGAACGAATGGGCGCACGCGTAACGTTGCGGCACCAAACGATGCCGCTTTCGAAACCGTTCCGGGTGGACGTTGAAAACTTGATTGACCACCCTTTCCGCGCAAGAGAACGTAGACACGTGCCGGTCGGCGTGGTTCGTCGCGGCACGTTCGACTTGGAGGCTTACGTGAAGCGTCGCGATTTTCTCAAGGGCGCAGGGCTCGTCGCCGCGACGGCGGCCAGCGGCCTCGGCGTATCGCTCTGGGGCATGCGGCAAGCACGCGCGTTCGGAGAGGTGCCCAAGGAAGCCGAGGGGGCCATGCTGCCGCTCGAGCTGCAGGCCGAAAACATCCTCGAGATCTTTCTTTACGGCGGCGTGAGCCAGTACGAGTCGTTTTACTGCGTTCCCTCGCTCGGAGAGGCGAGCGGGACGCAGTGGCACGCGTACCTGAAGTCGGGGCACGTGCAGGCGGCCGTGGACCAGTGTGCGTTTCAAGGCCCGCTGACCGAGCCCTTCGCGGCCGACTCGATGGGCCAAGCCGTGCACCTCGGGCCCTTCGTGATGCCCCTGCGGGAGCGGCCCGATGTGATGGAACGTACGCGCGTCTCCGTCTCGGCGCACGACCTCGAGCCACACGAGGGCGCGATCCCCATGATGCTCGGCGGCCGCGGGCTCGGGCATCCGGCGTTCTCGGGGCTCGGCGCGCACGTGCAGCGTTACTTCCTCGAACGGTTCAACACGCCGGGGCGCGCGCCTTACTCGTACGCGCTGATGTCGAACGGCGCGAACGGGCTGCCCACGGACAACGTCCGCAGCGTCGTGTCGATCGGAATGCACCCCGGCGCGGCGCGTCCGCTCGCCATCAAGGTCGACGCGGCCGGTGATCTCACGAGCCTGCTCGCGCGCGGGACCGTCGGGCAAAACCGCGCGCAGTACGACGCGCTGATGCAGGGCTACATCGATCGGTACCACGAGCGGCTGCGCTGGCGAGGGGAAGGTGGTCCGCTGCGCGCGCCGCGGCTCGGCGAGCTCGAAGCCGCGTCGAGCTCCATCGCCAACGCGCAGGCCATCTCGGGCGTGCTCGAGCCGCAGTTCTTCACGAAGATCGGCGGCTCGAACTGCGGGGACAACGCGGGCACCGACGCGATGACGATGAACCTGAAGCTCGCGGCGCACCTCTTGCGGCACCCGACGGTGCCTGCGAAGTACGTGTGCATCGTCGACACGGGGCTGCTCTCGGCCGACGGCGGCGGCGGGTACGACACGCACGGCGAGAACTCGTTCACGCAGGCGCGGAACCTGTCGCACACGCTGCGGCAGCTCCTCTCGGTGGTGAACGCGCCGGGCGAGAACAACCCGGCGAAGCTCGATCTCGACAAGACGCTGATCGTGCTGACGACCGAGTTCGGGCGCACGCCGTTCAAGCAAGGCAGCGAGGGGCGAAACCACTGGCCGTATGGCTTCCCGGTCGTGTTCATCGGCGGGCCGGTGCGGCCCTCGGGCAAGGGTGTGTTCGGCGCGTGCGGAGAGGACGGGCGCGCGACGATCGCCTCGACGCCGCAGGAGAACCGGATGGCGGCGCTGCTCTCGCTTGGAATCTGGCCCTTTGCGCAGGAGAGCTTCAACGTCTCCGACGTGCCGGGCGCGACGACGGAGATCGATGCTGCGCTCCTCGTGCAGAAGCGGCAGTTGGGGGTGGTGGCATGAAGACCAGGCGTTTCTCCGGGCTCTCGACGCTCACCCTGGTGATCACGTGCGCGGCCGCGATGGCCGCCGTGCCCGCATGCGGCGGCGGCGATACGGACCCGCCCGCGCCGACGGGCCCCGGCGTCGGCGGCAGCGGCGGCAGCGGTGGCAGCGGCGGTGAAGGCGGCGCGGGCGGCGCGGGCGGCGAGGGTGGTGATTCGACGCCGCACACGCCCGAGCACGTGTGGACCGAGTGCCAGGCGAGTGATCAAGCGTGGGTGCGCCGCGCGATCGTCGCGGTGAGCGGCCGCAAGCCGTGGGGCCAGGCCGAGGTGAACGCGTACACCGACGCGATCACGGCGATCCGCAAGGCGGACCTCGAGGCCGCCGGCAAGTTCGGCGAGCTCGGCGGCGCGCTGCCGCCCTACGGCGACGACCTCGTGAACGCGCGCAAAATCGTGGCCCGCGCGCTCATGCGCGAGGACGCGTTCCGGCAGCGGTGGAGCGACTTCTTCATGGACACGCTGCGCGTGAACCGCATCGAGACGAAGTCGCTGCAGCAGTGCTACGGCGCGCCGCCGGCCGCGGCGTACGACAACGGCAACCTCGCGGCGTGGGTGCGCGACAACGACGCGACCACGAAGAACCCGCCGAGCCCCGGGTTCACCATGAACCAGCTCCTCTCGTCGTCGCTCGAGCTCGACGACCTCTCGCCCGTGTACCGCGCGAACCTCTTCGCGATGATGTCGCAGCCGTACTCGGGCGCGAACGTCGGCGAGCTGGAGATGGAGCGCGCGCGGCGGCAGAACTTCGGCGCGATCTTCGAGCGTGCCTACCTCCACCGCGATCGCGTGTGCTTGACCTGCCACAACAGCGAGTTCTCCGTGACGTACAGCGACGACCCGGCGCTGAACCGGGCGTGGCCCGTGCCCGGACTCTTCGAGGTCGCGCTCTACGGAAACTCGGCCGGCGTGCACCCCGAGGAGGAGCAGGAGACGAAGGGCACGGACGAGATGCGCGCGCTCTCGATGCTGCGCTACTGGGGCGTCGCCGACGGCGGCGGCAGCGCGCCCTACGGCTGGAACGGCAACGCGTGCGGCAGCTTCCGCGCGCCCACCGAGGACGATCCGCTCGGCGTCGACACGTACTTCGGCTCGATCCGCTCGACCCCGGAGGCCCCGAACAAGGGCCGCCGCGCGAGCGTGTGGGACCTCGAGCGCGCGCTCAAGCGCGGCGTGGACCGGCTCGCGGCGCACGGCCTCGTGCGCCTGCCCGGCGGCGAGCTCGCCGATCCGGACGAGGCGTTCGCGTACATGGTCGCGCAGAACATCGTCGACGTCGTGTGGGCCGAGGTGATGGGCACGCGGCTGACGATCGCGAACTACTTCCCGCGCACCGAGGTGCAACGCGACGTCTTGATGGGCCTCACGGAGAAGTTCGTCGCGTCGCACTTCTCGCTCCGCGAGCTGCTCACGGACATCCTCGCGCACCCGGCCTTCAACCTGAAGGCGCCGGAAGAAGGCTGCGGCAACGGGGCCTACGAGGTGCCGCGGGTCTTCGACCCGTGGACGATCGCGGACAAGGACATCGGCCGGCGCGGCAACAGCCCTGCCGACGGCGTCTTCGCGATCTCGTCGCGCCCGCTGCGCCGCAGCCTGCACCGCGCCATGGAGTGGCCGAGCTACAGCGAGTATCCGCAGGACAACGCGGAAGAGAGCCTCCAGCTCGCCATCGGGTTCGCGCTGAAGGACGCCGAGCCGGGCTTCCGCGGGCTCGACTTCCAGGGGCGGCTCTCGTGGGAGGCGACGTACGGCGCGTGCAAGCCGCTCGGCGGGAACGACTTCATCGCGAAGATCGTGTCGAGGGCGCAGGCGACGACGGGCGCGACGGTCGGCGACGCGGTGATCGCGCTCAAGGATCGCCTCCTCGGCGAGCCGTGGGTCGAGCCGGTGGCGGAGAAGCCGCAGATCGAGGCGCTCGTCAAGACGACCTTGGCGGACACGAACCTCGCGGGCCTCGACGCGAAGCTGCGCTCGTTCTGCGGCGTCCTCGTCGCGGCGCCGCAGTTCATGCTCGGCGGCGTCGTGCCCCCGGACGCGACCGACGTGCCGAAGCTGACGCCGCCGGAGATCTCGTACGAGGGTACGTGCGGGTACGTGACGCTCATCGCGGGGCAGATCGGCGCGCCGTACACGATCACCTGCGGTCCGAATACGATCACCGCCAAGAAGCAGTGAAGGAAGGGGTTTGGGGCGTAGCTCGGCTCGTCCGAGCGCAGCCCCAAACGTTGAAGAGGTTTGGGGCGTAGCTCGGCTCGTCCGAGCGCAGCCCCAAACGTTGAAGAGGTTTGGGGCGTAGCTCGGCTTGTCCGAGCGAAGCCCCAAGCTTTGAAAGGACGAGCAGGATGGGTTTGTCGCGGGCGACCAGGGCGATCGGGGCACTCTCGATCGCCTTGGGGATGGTGGTCGGGTGCGGGGCCGACGAGGACGTCGAGCTCACCGGCGGCGCGGGCGGAGACGGCGGCGCCGGCGGGAGCGGCGGCGCCGGCGGGAACGGCGGCGGCGCGGGCGGCAGTGATGATCCGGCGGAGGCGATCTACCCGAACATCGCGTCGTTGCACGCGCTCGGCGTCGCGCAGACGTGCTCGCTCAACCAGGGCGTGTGCCATGCGTCGCGGCAGTACCCCGAGCTCGGCGGCGTGAAGGATATGCTCGCGCTCGTGAACGCGCCTTGCCAGATCACGGCGGCCGAGCCGAGCCTCGTGCCCGACGAGTGCGAGCGCCCCGGCGACAAACTCGTTCTCGGCGGGCAAGAGCGGGAGATCCTCCAGGTCGTCCTCGACAAGAACGCGCCGTTCCCGCCGGCGAGCGTGGAGCTTCGGCTCGCGTCGGCGCCGCCTTCGCTCGACGCGAACGGCGCGCGCATCCGCAGGCTCGACGACGCAGGCGCCGAGGTGCTCAGCGTGCCCCTCGACGGCGCGTCGTTCCTGCCAGGCAGCTCGCCGGCGAGCGTGATCGTGAACCTCACCGCGTCGCCTCCGTCGCTGAAGGGCTTCCTCGACGTGCGCGTGACCGACCTCGATCGGGTGCACGTCGGCGACGCGAACGGCAACGGCAGCGCGCATCCGTCGGCGACGCCGTGGTCGCTCGTCGCGCCGGGTGATCCGGGGCGGAGCTACCTCTACAAGCGGCTGCTCTCGGACAAACACGGCCCGCGCATGCCGCTCCTCCAGCGCACGTGGACCGCGCTCTCGACGCGCGCGGTGTGGTGCTGGATCCGGGGCATGAAGCCGGACACGTCGCAGGGCGATCTGTCGGCCCTCGACCCGATCGACTACGGAAATTGTCCCCCCGACCCCGACGCGCCCGATCCGAACACGGCCGGCACGTGGGGGAGCGTGCGCACGCTGATGGGCTCGCGCTGCGCGACCTCGAAGTGCCACGACAGCACGGACAAGGCGGGGGATCTGGATCTGACACCCGACCCGGCGACATTCCTCGCGAACGTGATCAACGTGCCCAGCGTGCAGACGGGCGCGCAACGCGTGGTGCCGGGACAACCGGCGGCGAGTTACCTGCTTTGCAAGGTGGATCCGGCGTGTGAAGGGCGCGCGGACATGACGAGCCTCATGCCGCTCTCGGGCGAGCCGATGACGGACGCCGAGATCAAGTCGATCGCTGCTTGGATCCAGGCCGGGTCGAAGCTCGAGTAGGGTTCGTCAAGAAGGCGAGTTCTTTCCGGCTGGGTATGCGAGGCGGGTGAGCCTCGCGATGAGGTCTTCGAGGTAGGCACGAATCTCCCTGGCGGGGACGTTGCCGGGTAGCACGGCGTCTTCGCCGATCTCGATCTGCTCGAGGACCCACGCGATCTCGGCGGGGGTGGCGCTTCCGTCCTTTCGCGCGGCGAGCGGCAACGCGTCCTCCACACGGTATCCCTTGCGCTCGAGGGCGTGCACGTCGACGAGATCGCGAGGCTCCGAGCGGGAGAGGAGCGTGCAGAGCTTGTTCGCGAGGATCTCTTCCGGGGGATCGACGAGGACATCGCCGATCGTCATCTTGTGCGGGTACCCTTGGGTGGCCTCGTCGACGACGAGGTCGACCTTCAGGCGATCACTCCCGCGTTTGACGAGCCTCTGGCGATGCGTTGGGTTGGTCCTCGTGTTCTCGACGGTCGCGCCGATCTCGGCGGCGGCATTGCGGAGGGCCTCGTCGGCCTCGTCAAGGGTGTTTGCATCGGGGCCGGCTGACTTCGGCGTCGTGAAGAGATCGAGATCCGCGGTCCTGCGATGCCCGAGGTGAAAGCCGGCCAGGGCGGCGCCGCCGGTGAGGAAGAAGCGCCGCTCACGTCGGAAGAATGCGTTGAGTAGCTCCTCTTGTAGGGGGCTAAGCTGGTTTCTCGGCAAGCAGTCCCTCCACGTGCCAGCGGTTCAGCAGGAACTCCCAGAACGGTCGACGGCGACCGAGGTGACGTTTCAGCGCGCTCCAGCGATGCGCGACGTCGTCCGGTGTTGTGAATTTCCACACGTCAGTGTCGCGAGCTTCCCGGAGGATTTTTCCGAGGAGGCGATCTTGCTCGCGTTGGGGTGCGGTGGCGAGGCGGTGACGGAGCTCACGGACAGGGATCGGGTCATCCCAGAGGAAATAAGGGATGGCATCGTCCCGGTCGAGATCGGTGGTGAGGGGGATGGCGAGATCGGGGTTGGTAGGGCCGATGGGGATGGTGGGAGGGGCAGGAGGAGGCGGAGGCTCGGGCTGCAGGACTTCGTTCCCGCATACGTCCAGGAGATCGATGATCTGCGGCAGGCCATTCGCCATGAACCCTAGCCATCGCCATTCGCGCTCCATGAACGGGCGAGCTGGATCTGCTGAATCCATGAGCCCCAAGCTCGGTTCGCGGTGCAACCAACCGCCCCATACGACCTTCGTATCCGTCCGGGAAAGAGCCTCTTCCAACGAGTCCCTACGCACCAGCAGCGCCTCGCTGCGTTCTCCTGATGGCTCGCGCTGGTCAATGTAAACAGCCAACGTTCTTCGCTGACGATCCTTGAATCGCCATTCTGCACCATCTACCGTTGGAATCGCGTCCACGAGCTCCAGAGCGCGGCGCAGCCAGAAAGCGGGCATGTAAAGTTCGAACTCCCCGTTCAGTTTGCCGAAGGGATCCGACGCAGATGTACGGAGGTAGGTCCCATGGGCGGTCGTGGCACGGAGATCGACCTTCGCGGCGTGTTCTGTCTGCTCCGAGATCGTGCCTTCCCTTCCATCAGCCCACGGAGCCCATATGGCCTCCATGGGGTGGATATACGTCCGGCACGCAACACTCTCGACGAACTCGCACAGGTCGTGGCGATGCAAGCGTAGACCTAGCGCCTTGTCAGTCCGCAAAGCTGTCGTGGTAGCCGATGAAGTGATCGCCGAACCTATCCGGAGCGTAGATTCCGTACGGCTATCGGGTTCGATTGCGGTCACGCAGCAGAACAACGTAACCCATTCCGAGTCTCGCGCCCAATCGGGCGTCCTGTGACGAGGCAGCAGAATCCATGGCTGGACGTTCGGCTTCGTCGCCCGGCGGATCCAGTCGTTCGCCCTTTCTCGATGACTCTCCAAGGACGATGGGATCGGTGTCGCGAGGTCCCCCTCGGAAAACTGACTCCAGGACCCGGCTGGAAGCGCTCCAACGATATCGATGATGGGATTCGGCTCCAGATCGGAAACATACGTGGGATCTGGATGCGTCTTGTACGGGCGGTGACCTCGTCGTCCAGGGACGTGAGCTGCAAGCAAGGCTTGCAGCGCATAGCAACCGGTCCAGACGTATTTTTCGAGGGTCGTGCTCACTGCGCTGCGGGCACCATGGGTCGCGCTTCGATATCGTTGCAGGATCGCCCTGTCGATGTCCGACACCCCGGCAGACCGACGCTCGTCATCGTTCCTTTGCGTTTCGATTCCTTGCGCTTGCAGGTAGGCCGCGAGGACACCGAATGCGAATCGCTGCGGACTCAGGTTCGGCAGCCCCGCGCGTGTCGCATGCGCCGCGAGGAGGTGCGTAGCATTGGGCACCATCTCGCTAGCGTCGTGTCCGCCTGGCCCCACGTGGCGATTGCGAAAGAAAGCATCGATTGCGCGAGGTACGGTGTACCAGGCAAGGTCGCCAATGATGGGCGAGATGCCATCATGATCGTCTGCGAGTCGGGCGGCCTGTTCGTCCATACGAATTTCACAGGGTATATTTCCGTAAATATGCTGGGCGCGCACGAGCGACGTGGATGCTATGGATTGGCCCATGATGCGTGCCCGCTCGACGATCCCACGGGCGGCGTGCAGGACAATGAGGTCCACCTGCTGGGGGACATCGGTACGGGCAAGCCAGTGCACGTCGACCCAATTTACAACCTGTTCGATGTTCGGGTCGGTTTTGGCGAGTATTGTTGCGCCGTAGGCAATCATCGCAACGTCTTCGATCATCTGAGGATCGTTGCTGGCATTGACCAGATCGAGCCATCGGACCAACGCGCAGATGTCCCGGCTGCCCCAATTCGCTAGCTTGGCACGCGCGCGACGTCGGAACCGGTTGTCCAGGGACGTGAGGCTCCACCCGAGCAGCAGGGGAGGACCATCGGCTGGGTCATCTGGTCGTAGATCCAGATCTTCGAGCGCTTCGTCACCGAAGCCTTCCCAGGGCTGTTCCGTATCGCCGGGCAGCGCGGAAGGCCCGGACCAGAAAAGATCACGCCTTGCGGGCAAAAATGGCAAAAGCGCTTCGTGGATGAACCGCGGTCCGAAAGGGTGCTCCGGATCCCGTGCCACAGGAATGGTCAGTTCTTTCAGGACACGCCGACACGACGGCATGCTCGCCGTCAGTCGTTCGAGCACCCACGGTCGATACCGCTGCGCGCTCACCTCGTTTATCGCGGCGATCGCTCGTAATTCGAGCCGTTCGACCTCCTCCGTGGAGAACACGTCCTGAAACACGCCCGATTCGATCAGGCTAACCCCCTCGTCGGCGAGCAGAATGGCCGCCTGGGTGGCTGCATCGGGCCGCCTTCGGAGCAAGGCCGATATTCCGCGTGGAACGGCCCGATGGGGATTCGTGAGCGAAGATTCGAGCCCTGCGCACACAGCCCTTGCGACGAAGTGATCCGTCAAGGGGTCGTAGGCGGGTTCGACATACGTACAGGTTGGCGCCAGTGGATCGTGCCGAAAATCCTCGATGAGGAGCAAGCCATGGCTGGCAGCTTGGTCCAGGACGCTCGACCACATCTTGGAGTCCATCGACGGCAGCGCCGCGCTAGCCAGCTGTACGGCTTCTTCGTAAGGAATGCGCCCACGTGCGAGCGTGGCCTTTGTGATCACCTGAAGCGCAGCGCGGAGCGGTGCTTGATGAGGACCGAATCCACACGTGTCGCGGATCGCATCCTCCGCGAGGTCAAGCTTCTCCGCAAGGAGCCGAGGCAAGGAGAGGCTTCGTCGATCTGCACCCCACGCGGGATCCTCCCTCTTCAGATCGCAATAGAGGCGAACGCTCAGGGGCTCGCGCAGCGCCCAACGGAGTCGCCGATCGGGGAGGGGCAAATGGTAGAAATGACAATACGTTTCGAGGAGCTGGCCGACCTCTTGTTCGTGCGCCCGCAGGTCGACGCGGGCATACCGATCACGACGGACTTGTCCAAGAATGGCCTCCGCGCTCGTGCTGCGGAGCGTGACCGCCACCCGGAGCCGTGGGTGCTCGGGGAGGTCGGTGGCAAGGTCACGCAGCACCTCGGCCCAGCGGCGATGGTGGCCCGTTTCTTCGATACCGTCGATTGCCAGCAAGAAGCAGGTCGGCTCCCGTTCGAGCTCGCCCTCGGAGGAGCTTGCCGTCGCTGCGTGTGCCCGACGAACATCCGCTCGAATCGCGGTTGCCTGCATCGCCGCTAGAATTTCACGCAAGGATGCGTTCGGTCGATCCAGCGCGTCGCGAAGGATTTCGGCCAAGCCTTTTTCGATCGTGCAATCTCGTCCACGAAGGAGGAGCGCCGGGCGTCCCGCCTTCATATGATGCTCGACCGCATGCGTAAGCCCGTGCGTCTTGCCGGTTCCGGGCGGTCCCACATACGCGACGAAGCGGCGCGCCTGCTGCCACTCGTTCCAGAACTCCCGCAACCGGTCCGCGGTGCTACGTTCGAGGCTTCGAGACAACTGTTTCAGGATGTATTGCGTGGGGGAATATCGCTTCTGGTCCAGGTCCTGAAGTGCTCGCTGGAGCGTTTGCAGCGCGCGATACGTCCTCTCGAGATCAACCGGCCAGTCGCTTAGGATCGGCTGGCCTTGGCGGACCGCGAGTGCCAGTGTCCTCCCAGCGTTCTCCAGGCCGTCGAGAGCGGCCAGCGACGCGCGCAGCTCTTCCAGCGCATCCCCTCGCTGCCGCCACCCTGGGTAACGCGGCAAGTGCGCAACGAGAAGTTGCGTCTGTCGCAGATCGTCGAGTGCCCCGCCCAGGTTCACCAGAAGGACCTGCCGAGCTACGGCAGACCCCATCCGAAGATCGAGGTCCCGCTCCAGTTCCATCCGCGTGTGCAGGTGAGGTAGATATCGTAAGCGGAGCCAGCCGTCCTTCGCGCGCCGGAAGTGCTGGTCGAGGTCCGCCCACGTGAACACGCTCCCCCTGAACCAGTACGCGTGGATGCCCTCGTTCTCCGGTTCAGCGAGCTCCCGTTCAAGGCGCCCGCCATCCCAGAGCTCGACCCGCGTGCCTGACGCCCTGCGTTTCGCCTCGGCGACCCATGCATCCCAGCGGTCACGCTCGCTACGCCGCGTACCTCTCCGCTTGTCCCCGAGCTTCCGCGGGAGCGCCACGAGGTAGCGAACGAGACGCGGATGGTTCTGCCTCGCCGCCTGGAACGACTTGTCGATCTGCTTGACTTGTGTATCGGTCAGCGAATTCGGGAACCACTTCGCCTGCACGCCGACCACGTCCGGCTCCGACGCGCCTGCCTTGCGCACGAGCGCGTACGCTTCGACGCCCCCGTCGCCCCCGTCCCCGTTGACGAGCCGTACCTGGAGCAGGTCACGCCCGTACTCGCGCCGGCAGAGCTGTTCGAAGAGCTGGCACACGAACGCTTCGAACGTCTCGCGTTTGTCCTCGCCGTGCGTGTCGAACCGCTCCCAGTCCATGGCTGCTCACCAAGAACATGCCGCGTCACCGCTCTGAGGTGCAAGGGCGACCCTGTTTCCCGCTCGTGCCCGCTTTTCTACGGGGCCCGTCGGGCGAGCCGATGACGGACGCCGAGATCAAGTCGATCGCTGCTTGGATCCAGGCCGGGTCGAAGCTCGAGTAGGCACACGCTCGGCGACGGCGGTCAGCCCGAACTCGACGAGCACCCGCCGCACCTCGCTTGCGTCCTTCGCGACGCGCGCCCGCTCGCCGAGCGCGCGCTTCGGATCTCCGCGGAACCACACCGCGCGCATCCCCGCGCCGAGCGCGCCTTCCACGTCGGCGGCGAGCGAGTCGCCGACGTGCACGACCTGCGTGAGCGGCCGGCCGAGCCGCTCGGCGGTCCAGGTGAAGATCGCGCGGTCGGGTTTGTCCATCCCGAGCCGGCCGCTGTCAGCGATCACGAGGAACCGATCGTCCCATCCGAGCTCTGCGACGAGCTCGGCGAGCCGGCCCTCGGAGTTCGAGATGATGCCCACGGGCACGCCTGCGTCGGAGAGATCCTCCGCGAGCTCCAGCATGCCGGGGATCGGGCGCCGCCAGAGGTTCTTCCGGGGCTGCTCGGACCAGAGGAAATCCACGGCGCCCGTGAGCGCCTCCTCGTCGAGCGGAGAAGAGGCGGCGCGCTGGAGCAGCGCGCGCATGAAGACCTTCCAGGGATGACCGCCGAGGCCGCGATGGATGGCGTCATCGTAGACGCGCCATGCGTCGGGGAGGGCGGCTTCGATTCGTTGGGGGTCGAACGTTAGGCTCTGCTCGGCGAGGCGCGCGACCGTGAGGTCCGCGTCGAGGGCGGCGAGGGTCTGTCCGAAGTCGAAGGTGACGGCATGCATGGCGCAGGCTCCGTTAGCACGGAGCGGAGGCACTTGGGGGATTCGTTGCTGCGTCAGGCGTCTTGCGCGCCCTCGTACATGCCGTCGATTTCGCTGGCGTAGTTGTCGTACACCACGCGGCGCTTGAGCTTCAGGGTGGGCGTGAGCTCACCTCGCTCGATGGTGAAGGGGCGGTCGAGGATGTGAAATTTCTTCACGGTCTCCACGCGAGCGAGCGTGGCGTTCACACGGTCGACCGCCTGCTGGACCGCGGCCACCACGGTGGGGTCGTCGCGGAGCTTCGCCGGATCTGCCCCGGGTGCGCCCGCGATCTCGCCTGCGGCGGCCGGATCGATCACCACGAGCGCCGTGAGGAACTTGCGCCGGTCGCCGATGACCACGGCCTCGGCGATGGGCGGGTGGTTTTTCAGGGCTGCCTCGATGTTCTTCGGGGCGATATTTTTTCCGCCGGCCGTGATGATGATTTCCTTCTTGCGGCCCGTGATCGACAAGAACCCGTCCTTGTCGAACTGCCCGAGGTCCCCCGAGTGCAGCCAGCCGTCCTGGAGCGTGTCGGCCGTCGCTTGTGCCTCTTTGTAGTAGCCGAGGAACACGTTCGGGCCCTTCACCAGGATCTCCCCGTCCTCGGCGATCCTCACGTCGATGCCTTCAATGCGCGTGCCGACCGCGCCGAGCTTCATGTCGTTCGCCAGGTTGAACGTGGTCGGGCCCGTGTCCTCGCTCTGGCCGTAGACCTCGGAGACGAGGATGTCGAGGCTCGCGAAGAACGCGAGGATCTCCTTCGACACGGGCGCGGCGCCGCACACGCACGTGCGCGCGCGTGACAGGCCGATCGCCGCCTTCAGCTTCGCGAACACGAGCTTCTGCGCGAGCTTGTACTGGAGCCCGAGCGCGCCCGAGGGCTCTCCGCCGCGCATCTTCACCGCCGTCGCCTCACGCGCGATGTCCATCGCCCACGTGACGAGCGCCTTCTTCGCGCCCTTGGCTTCCTTCAGCTTGCCCTGGACGCCCGCGTGGAACTTCTCCCAGATGCGCGGCACGCCGAAGAAGAGCGTCGGCTGCACCTCTTTGAGGTTGTCCGGCACCTTCTCGATGCTCTCGGCGAAGTAGGCCGATCCGCCCATCGTGATGCAGCCGTGGATGGTGAACATCTGCTCCGCGATGTGCGAGAGCGGCAGGTACGAGAGCACGCAGTCCTGCGCGGTGCCGCCGACGAGCCGCTGCGCCGTGTCCGCGGTCCACGCGAGGTTCTGGTGCGAGAGCATCACGCCCTTCGGCGGGCCCGTCGTGCCCGACGTGTAGATCAACGTCGCGAGTCCCTGCGGTTCGAGCGCGGCGATGCGCGCGAAAAACGCTTCGTCGGTGACGTCCTTCCCCTTGTCGAGGAACTGCTCGTACGAGGACACGATCGGATGATCGATGCGGGGCGCGCCTCGCATCGTGACGACGTGCTTGAGGTGCGGCAGCTCGCCCAGCATCTTCTCGATCTTCGCCCACTGCCCGGCGTCCTCGACGAGGACGATCTGGCTCTCGGCGTGGTGGACGATGTACGCGACCTCCTCGGGCGAACACGTCGTGTAGATGCCGGCGGGCGCGCCGCCCGCGGCCATGGCCGCGACGTTGAAGGCGACCCACTCGGAGCGGTTGAAGCCGAGGAGGCACACGGTGAAGCCCGGCGCCTGGCCGAGCGCGATCATCGCCTTGCCCAGGCGCTTCACCTCGTCCGCGAGCTCCCGATAGCTCTTCGGTCGGTAGACGCCGCCCGATTTGATGTGGTGGGCCGGCGCGTCGGGCCTGCGTTCTGCTTGCTTGAAGAGCCGGGAAGGGATGGTCTCGTTCGGCATAGACATGGCTGCGCCGAGTGTAATCGAGCGGCGCGCCGTTCGTTGCACTGGAAAAACGGACGGCGCCGTAAGATTCAGCGCGGCTTCAGCGCCGGAGCCGGCGGGGGCGTCGACCCCTCCGACGAAGCAGACGGCGGCGGCGGCCTCGGCGGCGCCGGGGCCAGCGGCTCTTCCTCGACCGGACCTCTTTGCCGCGCTGCCGCGGCGCGCAACGCGATCACGCGCGTCACGAGCTCGGTCGCCTCGTCCGTCGACATGTCCACGCGCGCCGAAATGCGCGGGCCCTCCGCGCCGATCTGCAGCCGTTCGAGGATCGGCCCGAGGCCCATCAGGCGCACGAGCGGATCGCCCGACTGCGCAGTCCGTTTGCCCTCGAAAATTCGCGCCAGATCGGCACACGGGGCCGCCGCGTCGCAGGCCACCACTCCGGACAAACCCACGCGCTCGCCGATCGTCACCGAGAGCCCCAGGCCCACGACCGACGCCGCCGGCGAGCCCTGCGCCCCGCTCAGCGCGATCTCTTCGAGCAACGTGCGCCGCTGCTCCGGCGTGAGCACCACCGTCACGCGCAGCGCACCCGGGCCCGCCTCCGCCGCGAGCTTCGTGTGGTCCCCGTCGGCGCGCGCGCTCGGCACGCGGCCCTCCGCCGCGTCGATCATCGCGCGCAGGTAGCTGCCCGCGCCGAGCAGGATGGGCCCGCCCTCGCGCACGGCGATCTCCGCGCCGCTCGTCGACTGGCTCGCGTCGCGCACCGTGCGAAACGCGCCGATCGGGTTCACCACCGAGCGGCCGCCGCGGGCCTCGATCACCTTGCTCGCGCAGGCGAGCAGCGCGTCCGGGTCGATGGCGCCCGAGGCGACGAGGCCGAAGTCGCCGTCGCCGCCGGAGGAGGGCACGGCCACGCCGAGCTCCGTGAGGCCGGCCATGGGATCAAAGCCGCAGACGTCGCGGACCTTACCGAGCCCGGGGATCTCGCGGGTCTCGGAGAGCAGGGGCGCGAAGGCGTCCGAGCGTCGCAGCGCGCCGAGGTCGGCCGTGGCGACGAGGAGCGCGCCTTCGGGGATCGCGTCGAGCGTCGCGGGCAGCGGTCGCGCCATCTCGCGTCGTTGCCAGACCCAGGCGACGGCCGCGACGACCACCACCGCGGCGGCCGCGAACACGAGGGCGTTGCGCGTGCGCGTCTGCACGGGCCGAGCCCTACCACGTTTTTCAGCCCGCGCCCTCGGAGCGGCTTGCCTTTCCGCTTCCCTTCTTCCGCTCGAAGAGCCCGCCGATCGCCTCGCCGATCCGCGGGACGACCGAGTGGATGACGACGAGCCCGACCAGAAAGGCCACCAGCGCGAGCTCTCGGGGGGTGCCGAAGGCGGACATGCGCTGGATTCTTACCACCAGAAAGGTGAACGCATCGGTCCAAATGTTGGAACGAACGCCGCCTTGGACGTAGGAAAGGAAGACCCGAGGGCGCACGCGTTGACAGCCAGGTGCCTCGGGTCGAAGGATCACGCCGTGCCCGCGATGGAGGAAGCCCCGAACACGCCGCGTCGCGACGTGATTCTGATCGCGGACGCGTCCGCGGAAGGGCAAACCATCGCGTCGGCGCTCCGCGCGCAAGGCTTCGCCGTGGCCTTCGCGCCCATCGAGCGGCTCGAAGCGCGCGTGCTCGACGAGTCGCCGCGGGTGCTGCTCGTCGACATCGATCAGCCCGGCGCGCGCGACGCCATCGAGCGGCTGCGGGAGCTGCCCGGCGGCGAGGACGCCGAGCTCGTTTGTCTGGGCAGCCGCCTGCGCGCCGCGGAGATCGGCGCGCACTCCGCCGCCGGTCGCTCCTTCGCGCGGCCCCTCGACATCCACGCCATCGTCGCGCAGATCGCCGCGCTCGCCGACCCGGCGCCGCTCGACGATTCGATTGTCGACGACCGCGGCGCCGCCGGGATCCGCCCCGGCGAGACCGTGCCCCCGGGCCTGCTCGACGACGGCACCGGCGCCTTCCCGCCGGCCTTCCAGTCCGCGTTTCCCGGCGCGCCCGAGATCGCCGAGATGGGCGCGTCGATCTTCCCGCCCGACGAGAGCGACGGGCAGTCGCCGCCCACGCTGCTGCCCACGCACCCCATGCAGCTCTCGCCCGAGCTCATGAACTTGCTCGCCTCGGCCGAGCAACGCGTGCTCGCGCAGACCCCGGCCTCGTCCGTGCCCCCGCCGGCCGTGGCCGTCGAGGAAGAGGTGGACCTCATCCTCGGCGACGAGTTCCTCGCCATCCTCGAAGAGCCGCTCGACGCCGAGGCCGACAGCTCCCAGTCGGACCTCGCCAACACGGGGCTCGATCCGGGCACGGGGCCCAACGCCGCCCTCAGCATCACGACCGGCTCGTTTGCCCTGGCCGATGGCAACACGACCGCGCCCAACCCCGCGCCCCCGTCGTCGGCCGCCGCCCTCGAGCCGCCGAGCGTGGGCGAGCTCGTGCTCGACATGCCGCCCACGCCGCAGCCGAGCGAGCTGGGCGGAAAAACGGCGCCCGGCGCATCGACGCCGCGCTCGCTGGAGACCCGCGGCGCCACCTCCGAGGCCCCCGCGACGCCCTGGGAGCCGCGCTCGACCCGCGTCGGCGACGACCCGGGCACGCCGATCCGCCCGACGGAGGCGACGACCACGGCCACCCGCTCGATCGAGCCGCGGCCCGCGTCCGCGCCCACGCCGCCACGCCCGCCGCCGCCCGTGATCGAGCCCATGATCGACGTCGCGCCGCCGACGGTCTTCCCGGCCCGCTGGACGGTGCCGAGCGGCATGCCGCGCTTCGCGTCCACGCTTGGGGGCTACGCGCCGGCGAGCGGAGCTGTGCCCCCAAACCCCCGTCCGCTTGGGGGCTACACGCCGGCGAGCGGGCCCTCGACCCCCAACCCCCCGACCCCGCCCACGGCCCCCAGCATCCTCAGCCGCGCCTCGGACGCCCCGCCGCCCTCGGTGCGCCTCGCCCCGCCGGTGCCGCCGCCGCCCGCGCCCGTTCCGTCCTCGCAGACCCCGCATGCCTCGCAGGGGCCACGCAGCGCGCATCCCACCGTGCTCGGCCCCGGCGACGCGCCGCGCGCCCTCGCCCGTGCCATCGCCAGCCGCGCCACGGGCTCGCTCGCCATCCATGAAGGCGGGGCCGTGCGCCGCGTGGTCCTCCAGGATGGGGACGTGGTCACGGCCGGATCGGGCGTCGCCGACGAGGCGCTCCTTTCCTTCCTCTCGGCCCGCGGCGATCTCGAGCGCGACGTCGCGTTTCGCCTCGCCGGCAAGCTCCCGCCCTCGGGCCGGCACGCGGGCGCGGCGCTCATCGCGCACGGATTTCTCCAGCAGGACGCGCTCTGGCCCGTCCTCCGCGCGCACGCCGAGTGGATCATCGGCCGGGCGATCCTCATCGAGTCCGGCACGCTGGAGCTCGAAGCCGAGCCGCCGGGCCGCCTGCGCGCCGAGCCCAACGTGTTCGGCGGCGCCACCGGGGCCGAGGTCTTCGTGGAGATCGTCCGGCGCGTGATCCCGCCCGAGGCCGCCTTCACGCGCCTCGGCGGCGCGGCCGCGCGTTTCGACGCCGGCCCGCGCATCTCGCTCCTCTCCGAGTGCGCGCTCGTGCCCGACGAAGCCACGCTCGTGGCGCAGGCGCCGGGCACGACCGTGGGCGAGCTCGCGGCCCAGGCGGGGCACGACCTCACGCCGCTGCTCTACGCGCTCGTGTGCCTGGAGGTCCTGACCGCGCTCACCCCGGCGCGTCCTGCTTCGGCCGAGCGCCGTCCTGCGGAGGATCCGCTCGACGAGGAGGCGATCCGCATGCGGGTGCGGGCGCGGGTCGCGCTCGTCGAGGACGGCGACTACTTCGCGCTGCTCGGCATCGGCCGCGCGGCGACGAGTTACGAGATCCGGCGGGCCTACCTGGAGCTGCGGCGCTTCTTCGAGCCTTCACGCCTGCTCACGGCGGCGACGGCCGATCTCCAGGGCGACGTGCGCCTCGTCCTCGAGGTGCTCGACGAGGCCTACGAGATTTTGAAGGATGGGACGCGGCGGGAGCGGTATCGGCGGGCGATCGAGGCGGGACCGCCGTCCTAGGGTCACTCCTCGGCGTCGGGGGTGGACGGCCTCGACCGAACGGACTCGGGCGGCAGGCCCGCGAGGATGTCGACGACGTGGGAGGCGAGCGAATGCGCGAGCGACAGCTCGTGCTGGGCCGCGGCGTTGACCCCGAAGCCGCAAGTATTGGTGAGCGCATCGGCCAGCGCTTGCGCGAGCGACAGCGCTCGTGACACCGGGGAGACGCCCTCCGCGCGGGTCGATTCGGGACGGGCATCGCTGGGCTCGCTCGTGTCGGGCTGGGCACCAGGGGGGGTACGTTGTCCGTGGGAGATCGATAGATCGAGCGCCATGGGCTAGAGCCTCGCAGTTCGGGCACGTGGTTCGCGCGCGCGGGATCCACCCATGCAAGCTCGCGGCCAGTGGGCGGAAACGCGTTCGCCGAGGGAAGGTTCGTCCAGTCGGGGCGCAGCCGAGCGCGGGGGACGAGGGCGCGCGAGGATGGTTTGTCGGGGAAGACCCGCCGCGCGGCGCGTCAACGTGCGGGAGCGTTGCGAGATAGGATCCAACGCGGGGAAGCGCGGAGAGCCGGCGGCTTGGAGGTGGGGGCGCGTTGTGCGCGAAAGGAGCGCAGTCCAGAGGCCGGCTGCACGTTCGGATAGGATACGCGGATGCGCACCTCCAAGAACCTCCTGCGCGTGTTCATGCTCGCCTTGTTCGTCGTGCCCATCACCACCCAGGGGTGTGGCGATGATCTCACGACGTACCGATGTTTCGCGTGGCCGGACGCGCCGGGCGACGATCCGAACAAGTGCCCCTCGATCACGCGGGCGACCCAGATCATCTCGCGCGAGAACCCGAGCGACTTCACCATCCTCGACGACGGCCTGCTCGAAAACGGCCGATGTTGTTACGAGGTGGAGGAGGCCTCGTCCGGCTGCAACGGGAGCCTCCACCCCGGGTGGTGAGCGCCGCGCCCGCGATCTGGAGTCTGCTAGGCGCGCGGCTCCGCGAGCGCGAGGATCCACGGGTACGACGTTCGTAGCTCCAGCACCTCGAAGTCCGGTTCGAGCAGCGCGCGGAACGAGGCCATGCCCCAGTGGTTCTTGTGATCGATGTCGTTGCCGAAGCGCGACACGTTTTTCCCGCGCAGCAAGTTCGACAGCATGAAGAACGGCTCGTGGGGCACCGAGAGCAGCGCGCGCCGCGCCCCGACCTTGCGCAGCTCCGCGAGCGCCCGGCGTGGATCGTCGAGGTGCTCCAGCACCTCGCAGCACACGACGATGTCGGGCTTTTTCGTGAGGAAGCCGAGGTCGTAGATCGAGCCCACGTGCGCCTCGATGCGCGGGAAGTGGCGTTGCAGCCGCGCGACGTCCTCCGGGTTGTACTCGACGCCGATGAAGCTCGTGTCTTCGAGCTTCTCGGAGAGGTAGCCGGAGAGGAACCCCTCACCGCAGCCCACCTCGAGCACCGTGCGCGCCGGCAGGGCTTCGAGGAACATCGAGTGCAGCGTGGCGGCGAAGCGGCGGATCAGCATCCGCTGGACCGGGTTCTTGTGCCGGTACTTCTGCGTCTCGAACCGGTCGAAGTACGCGTCGGGGATCACAGGATTTCCTCGCGGATCGGCGGCTCGTCTTCGAGGTGCCGGGTCTGGCTCTGGTACGTCAGGAACTCGCCGATGAAGCCCATCGAGAAGAGCTGAATGCCCGTGACGATCATGAGCACGCCGAGGAGCAAGAGCGGGCGGTCGCCGATCTTGTGACCGAAGGACCAGAGCACCGTCAGGTAGAACTCGATCAGCACGCCGATCCCCGCGAGCAAGAGGCCCGCGAAGCCGAAGAGGTGCATCGGCCTCTTCTGGTACCGCGTCAGGAAGAGCACGCTCATGAGGTCGAACGATCCACGCAGGATGCGCTCGAGCCCGTAGCGGGAGCTGCCGTACTTGCGGGCGTGGTGCTTGATCGGGATCTCGGTGACGCTGAAGCCCTGCGACGCGGCGAGCGCCGGGATGAACCGGAACAGGTCGCCGTAGATCGGGATCGCGCGGATGACCTCGCTCCGGTACGCCTTGAAGCCGCAATTCATGTCGTGCAGCTTCACGCCCGTCATGTAGCCGACGGTGCCGTTGAAGATCCGCGAGAGGAACAGGCGGTTCGTCGGGTCGAGGCGCTGCACCTTCCAGCCGACGACGACGTCATGGCCTTCCTCCAGCTTGGCGAGGAAGTTCGGCAGGTCCGCGGGATCGTCCTGGAGATCGGCGTCCATCGTCACGAAGATCGTGCCGCGCGCCCTGCGGAAGCCGGCCGTGAGGGCCTGGGCCTTGCCGAAGTTTTTCCGGAGCCGCACGCCCCGCACGTTCGGGTTCTCCGAGGCCAGGCGCTTGATCACGGCCCACGAGTCGTCCGTGCTGCCGTCGTCCACGAAGATGAGCTCGTAGGCCTCCTTGCCGGAGAGCGCCTCGTGGATGCGCCGGGCCAGCTCCGGCAGGCTCTTCGCTTCGTTCAGGCCCGGGACCACGAGCGAGACGCGCGGGAGGATGACCACCGGGCTCTCGGCCACCTTGCGGGTCAGGGCGATGGCAGGAGGCTCGCCCGGAGAGGGCTGGGTGATGTCCACGGCGCTCACGGCGGCGGAGGATAGCAGAACGGTCCGTCCGCACGAGGCCTCGGAGGACAGGCAAGGCGAGATCGGGATGCTACCCTCGCGCCCGCGATGAAGCTGCTCGTGACCGGCATCGCCGGGTTCATCGGATCTCACCTCGCCGAGCGCCTGCTCGATCGAGGCGACACGGTCGTCGGCCTCGACAGCTTCGATCCTTTTTACGCACGCTCGATCAAGGAGCGAAATCTCGCCCGCGTCCGCGGCCGCGCCCACGTCGTCGAGGCGGATCTGCTCGACGAGGCGGCCGTCGCGGAGGTCCTCTCGGCCACGGACTTCGACGTCGTCGTGCACCTCGCGGGCCTCGCGGGCGTGCGGCCGAGCCTCGGCGCGCCGGCCCGTTACCAGCGCGTGAACGTCGAGGGCACGACGCGCCTCGCCGAGCTCGCCCGCGCGCGGGGCGTGCGCCGCTTCGTGTTCGCGTCGAGCTCCTCGGTGTACGGCGCGAGCAAGCGCCTGCCCTTCGCCGAGGACGACCGCGCCGACGAGCCGATGAGCCCGTACGCCGCGAGCAAACGCGCCGCCGAGCTCGTGCTGCGCGCGCTCGTGCACACGCACGGCCTCGGGGTCACGTCGCTCCGTTACTTCACGGTCTACGGCCCGCGCCAGCGCCCCGAGATGGCCATCCACGCGTTCTGCCGCGCCATCGACCGGGGCGAGACGATCGAGCTCTACGGCACGGGCGCGGCGAGCCGCGACTACACCTACGTCGACGACGTCATCGACGGCACGCTCCGCGCGATCGATCGGGTGGGCGACGGCTACCGCGTCTACAACCTCGGCGCCGGGGGCACGCCGACGACGTTGAACGAGGTCGTCGCGCTGCTCGCCGAGGCCCTCGGCAAGCCGGCGCGTGTGCATCGGGGCCCGGCGATCGTCGGCGACGTCGAGCACACGATTGCGGACATCCGCGCGGCCAAGGCAGCGCTCGGGTACGAGCCGAGGACGGGGATTCGCGAGGGGATTCGCAAGTTCGTGGACTGGTATTCCCGGACGTAATCACCGCGCCTTCGGCCGCGCCCCGCTCGCCCGGTGGTGCGTGCGTTTCCTCTTCCGGGGCGCGAGATCCGGCAGGGGCCCGTATTTCGCGAGGATCTCTTCGAGCACCTCGTCGGGGAGCGTGCGCGAGAGCGCGATGACCGCGTGGCGCGGGCTCTCGTCCGGGGAGACGACGAGGTCGACGAGCTCCACGTCGAGCCCTTCGAGCGCCTCGGCGATGCGCTGGAGGGTCTCGACGGTGGGGTTGGCGAGCCCGTGCTCGATGCTGGAGATGTGGCCTTTGTTGGCGAGCGACTCGCCGGGCGCGTGACCTTCGGCCACCTCCTCTTGGGTCAGCCCGGCGGCGAGCCGGAACGTCTTCACGCGCTCGCCGATCGTGAGAAAGAGCTTTTTGGGACGGACTCTGCGCGGCATGTGCGTCTCGCTACTTCTCGATCGATTGGCTGCGCCCGGGGCGTGGGGGTGGTATCGCCTGCGCTAAGGTCGTGCTTGCCATGCCGATGTTCCCTCTCTCTGACTCCAAGATCCTCGTCACAGGCGGCGCCGGGTTCCTCGGCTCGCACGTCGTGGAAGTGCTGAAAGCGCGTGGCGCGCGCCAGATCGTGGTCCCCCGCTCGGCCGCGTTCGATCTGACGGACGCGTACGCGACGCGATCTCTCTTTGAAACGCATCGGCCCGACCTCGTCTTGCATCTGGCCGCGCGTGTCGGTGGAATTGGCGCGAACCGGCGCCACCCCGGCACCTTCTTCCGCGACAACATGGCCATGGGCCTGCACGTCCTCGAAGAGGCGCGGCGCGCGGGGACGCCCAAGGTTGTAGTGGCCGGTACCATATGTGCCTATCCGAAGTTTGCGCCGGTACCGTTCCGGGAAGAGGATCTGT
The DNA here is from genome assembly GCF_005144585.1 of Polyangium fumosum. Classification (GTDB taxonomy): domain Bacteria; phylum Myxococcota_A; class Polyangia; order Polyangiales; family Polyangiaceae; genus Polyangium; species Polyangium fumosum. Next base: position 68,031 of record NZ_SSMQ01000052.1, read on the forward strand.
GGAACGGGTATCCGGAGGAGACGAATGCGCCGTACGGGATCGCGAAGAAGGCGTTGCTCGTGATGGCGCAGGCGTACCGGAAAGAGTTCGGGTCGAAGTTTGTCGTCGTCTTCCCGGTGAACCTGTATGGCCCGCGGGACAATTTCGACCTGGAGGACTCGCACGTGATCCCTGCGATGATCCGCAAGTTCGTGGAGGCGCGGCGGAGCGGGGAGCGGTCGGTCGTTTTGTGGGGCGACGGGTCGCCGACGCGGGAGTTCCTCTACGTGGAGGACGCGGCCGAGGGGCTCGTGCGGGCGGCGGAGCGTTACGACGGCGAGGAGCCGGTGAACCTCGGCGCGGGGCGCGAGGTGTCGATGCGGGACCTGGCGGCGACGATCGCGAAGGCGGTGGGGTATGAAGGGGACATCGTCTGGGACAGCGCGCGCCCGAACGGGCAGCCGCGCAGGATGCTGGATGTGTCGCGGGCGCGGGAATGGTTCGGGTTCGAGGCGCGGACGGAGCTTGGGGACGGGCTGGTGAAGACGATCGCTTGGTACGAGGAGAACCGGGGGCGGATCGTTGGGGGGTGATCTAGGTCTGCACTGGAGATGAAGAGGGCAGGGGAGGGGCGATCCTCGGGGGCGCCGAGGATGCGAGCGGGGAGGTAGGGGCGATCCTCCCGCGAGCAGATGTTGCGGGGGGCCAGGGCGGGGGTGATCGGGTCGAGGTCACGGGGCGCGGGGGGGCGGATTGGGTCGGGTGTTCGCGCGTCACGACGTGCGCGGGGGGAGGTGAGGGGTCACCTTGGCGCTGCGCGGCGTGTTCTCGGGGAGGTGACGCCTTTGTCACCAGGTGAGCGCGTCGGGGACGGCGCGGAAGAGCTCGCGCAGGGCGGGGAGCTGCTGGTGTTGGCGCTTCATCTCGGCCCACACCGTCGGGTGACCGCGCTCGCGGATGTCCTGTTCGAGTCGGCGTAGCCTTCGTTCCGGCGCGGCTTCCGCGAGGCTCGCGCGGTATTGCGCGAGGTGCGCCTTGTAGTCCTTGAAGGCCTGCTGCCTTGCCTTCGGCAGGTAGTCGCGCGTGTTCAGGCCGAGGGTCTTGATCGTGTATTGGGCTCGTTCGTACTCCCTCGTCCCGCGCGCCTTCCGGGGCACGAAGAAGAACGTGTCCCGCAGATCGAGCGCCAGGAATGCAGTCGGGTCCTCGGCGCGCGGGTCGATGAACGCGGGATCGCCGGGGACGGGCGGCAGGACGGGCGCCTTCGGAGGCCGCGAGACCTCGGTCCTCACGCCGGACGCATGCGCGAACACGGCGTAATGGTCATTCTTGGGGCCGTTGCACGGTCCACACGCGTAAAGGTAATTCGACCACACGAACGTGGCCTCGGGGTAGAGGCTCTTGGGCCGTACGTGCTCGACCTCGTCGGCCGCCGAGTCCTCGCAATAGGCGCAACGCCGCGCGCCGCAGCACATGGCCGTGAGCGCCTTCTTGACCGCGTCGAAGGTCGCGTTTCCTTTGCGGTTTTGGGAGCTGAAGCTCGCCTTGGCTTGCTCGACGCGCGCGGCGTAGTCGGGGAGGGCGTCGATCTCGGCCTGGTATTCGCGGAGCTTGTCTCGCGCGGCCTTGGGGAGAGTTCGTTTGGGGAGGCCGATCACGCGTCGTCCTCCGCCCCCTCGCTGGCCGCCGTGGGGAGGATGGCGCGGAGCTTCTTCTGCTGCTTCCTTTCGGACAAAGAGAGTCCTTCGGCGAGCTCCTTCTGGTTCAAGATGGCGAGCTGTTCGAGGAGCTCCAGGGCCTCCGGGGAGCGTGTGGCTGCGTCGCCGAAGGCGCCGGTTCCGTAGGCGTCGAGCACGTTGCCGTAGAGGAGGCGATCGAGTTCGGTGCCGGTGACCATTCCGGCTTCCTCGCCGCTGCCGGGTCTTGGCAATCGGAAGACGCTCCCGGGCCGGGCGGCCTGACAGATGAGCGGGCTGTGGGTGGTGACGATGAACTGGATCTTGGGGAAGTGCTCGCGGAACCAGCGCCCGACACGCCGCTGCCACGTGGGGTGCAGGTGCGCGTCGATCTCGTCGATGAGGACGACGCCGGGGACGACGATCTTCGTGGGGTCCTCGGGGTCGAAGATGGCGTCTGCGCCATAGGTGGCTGCAAGCTGGCGGATCAGCTCGAAGGTCATGCTGAGGATCGAGCGGTAACCGTCGCTCAGGTTCTCGACGGGGACCTCGCAGCCGTTCCCGTCGATGAAGCGCACGCCTTTGGATGAAATCGATTGAAGTCGCGCCTCGTGGGGCAAAAATCCGCTTTGGTTCACGAATGCCTTCACGGGCTCCAGCAGGTTGCCTTCTGGATCGCCTTCGAGCTTCTTATACTGAAGGTTGATGAGCCACTGGATACATTCGGTGAGCGCGACGGACTCCCCGAACACGGAGAGGTGACGCGCAAGCGTTGGATTGGAGGAAAAGAGCTTCTCCTGGTCCTTGTCACCGCCGGTGAAACGACGGAAGGGGCCGTAAGACGCGGAGAACCTACCGGATGTTCCTCCCCATACTTGCTCGTGGGGTTCCATGAGTACATGAATCATGCCGAGCATGACGTGGTTGTCGGATAGGTTTTTGCGATGAAATGACAAGCCTGCTTTGAGGTCGATGTCGCGGGGGTCGCCCCCTCCCGAAAACCCGTCGAATTGAGCGTCGGATCTCGCTGTAAGGCTGACGTATCCTTGCAATTCTCCGCCGCGAAGCCAATCGTTCCAATCCTGGCGAAGGGCGAGCGCTTCGAGAGGACCGACGAGCGCCAGCGCCACGGCCCGGAGCAAGCCGCTCTTCCCCGCGCCGTTGTCCCCGATGATCACGTGCCAGCCGCAGGCTTCTCGGTCGTCGATCTCCCACACGAGATGCTCGATGGAGCGCAGGTTCTGGACCTCGATCTTACGGATGAACACGCGGCATCCTTGCAAGGGAGCGCGGAGAGCGTCAAGCGGGAGGTGCCCCCCTCACGTCCTGCCAGGGTCGCACGACCCCCTAGAACTTCCCCCCGGATGTACTAGTCTCCGCCCCGCGGGGCGCCGGATCCCGCCCTTACGCCTCCGGACTTTCCGTGATGCTCCTCGAAATCGTCGTCGCCGCGGCCGAAGCCATCCAGGCCAGCTTGCCCCTCTTCGCCGGTCTGATCCTCGGCGCGGCCCTCTTGCTTCTCTTCGAGCGTTTCCTCGCCGGCCGCGTCTCCTTCGCCGTCAAGCGTGTCCTCTACGCGCTCTTCCTCCTCGGCGGCCTCGGCGCCGGGCTCTTCTTCGCGTGGAAGATCCGATGGCTCTGTGACGACGCGTTCATCTCGTTCCGCTATTCTCGCAACTTTGCGCGGGGCGACGGGCTCGTCTTCAACCCGGGCGAGTGGGTCGAGGGATACACGAACTTCCTGTGGACGCTGGTGCTCGGCCTCCTCGCCAAGGTCCGCGTCTCCATCCCGCACGCGGGGCTCTTCGGCAACCTCGCGTCGTACGCGCTCGCGATCGTGTTCGTCGCGCTCGTCGTGCGCAAGGCGAGCCCAAAAGGCGCGATCGTGCCCTTCGCCGCGCTCGGCCTCGCCGCGAGCCGCCCGTTCTACACGTTCGCCTCGTCGGGCCTCGAGACCATGCCCGCCGCGATGCTCGTGGCCGTCGGCATGTGGGCCTCGCTCCGCAAGAATGGCGCGTTCGGCGCCGGGCTCGCCTTCGTCGCCGCCGCCCTCACGCGGCCCGATCACCTGCTCCTGTATGGATGCATGGGCCTCGCCCTCGTCGCCGAGGACCTCGTCCACCACAAAGAGCGGCCCTTCTGGAAGCGCCTCGATCTCCGCCGGTACCTCGCCTACGGCGCGCCGCTCGTCCTCCTCTACGTCCCGTATTTCCTCTGGCGCTGGCGCGCGTACGGCGATTTCTTTCCGAATACCTATTACGCGAAGTCGGGCAACCTCACGTACTGGTCGCAAGGCCTCATCTACGCGACGCATTTCCTCTTCACGAGCGGCGCGGCGATCTGGCTCCCGCTTTTCCTCTTCGTGCTCTCCGGGCGGGCCCGCAATCGGTCCGAGACGCGGCTCCGGATCTTCGCGCTCCTCTCGCTCCTCGTCTACGGACGGTACGTCGTGAAGGTCGGCGGCGATTTCATGGAGCACCGCTTCTTCATCTCGCTCCTGCCGATCCTCGCGGCCTCGACCGAGATCGCGCTTCGGTATCGCCTGCGAGAGGCCGCGCTCCCGGTCCGCGCGCTGCTCGGCTCGGCCGCGGCGCTCGCCGTCGCGCTCGCCGTCCTGCCCGTCCGCGTGCTCAAGCCCTACGAGAAGCGCTGGAACCTCGCCGAGGAGAACACGTTTTACCCGCTGAAGAGCGTGTTCCCGCTCGAAAGTGGCTCGACGTACGCGGGCATGGGCCAGCGGATTCACAAGCTCTTCGTCGCCCGGGGGCTCAAGCCCCGCCTCTCGATCGATTGCATCGGCCTCGTGGGCTGGTACGCGGATCTGCCGATCGTCGACGCCTATGGCCTCGCGAACCGGCGCATCGCGCACAAGCCGATCGAGAAGCGCGGGCGGCCGGGGCACGAGAAGCGCGGCACCCTGGAGGACTTCCTCGCCGAGGGCGCGGTCGTCGACCTCGGCAATCCCTGGGGCGACAAATACAAGGAAAAGACTCGCGCGAACATCGACGGCAGCTCGTTCCATTTCCTTCGCTGGGATCCGGAGGTCGTGAAGGTGCTCCGCGCCGTCAAGGGCGCCCAGCTCCCGGACCCGGCCCGCGACATCACGACGCTCACGCGCACGGGCACGCGGAACGAGATCCTCGATGCCTTGGAGTTTTATCAGGTCTTCCTGGAGCGCCACCCGGACCGGGAGAAGTTGCTCGGCGAGCTGCGGGCGCGGCTCGGCGAGGTCGCCGATTTCGAGGGCAGCCTCCCTCCGGGCGCGGTGATACGCGGCGCGGGGCTGCGCATCGAGAAGGCCCGGCGTTCGGGCGCGACGGGCAAGAGCCTGCTCGTCTCGTTGCCGGACGCGGGCGACCACATGGGGACCTTGGAGATCGACCTCGGCGTGCTCGCGCGGCCGGAGCTTCGATTCGCGCTCGGCGGCAGGTCGAGCCCCGGCTTGCGTGTGGAGCTCGTCGTCGACGGCGCGGCCCTGCGGACGGCGCGCCCGCGCGTCGACCGGAAGCTCGTGCCCGAGGCCTGGCAGATTCAGGATTTGCAGGGCCGCCGCGCCACGCTGCGGATCGTCGACGAGGACAAGGCGCCGGGGATGGGCCTCTATGTCGACGGGATTCATTGGTCCGGCGGCACGAAGGACGACGTGCGCGCGCGGCTCCGGTCGGGCACGTCGGCGAATGCGGTCGACCTTTTCCGCGCGGCGCGCACGGAGCTACCCGATTCGGATCCCGACGTGGTCGCGTTCGCGGCGCGGTTCTCGGTGATTTACAGCTTCGACGACGTGTTTCCCGCGGGGAGCGAGGTCACGGGCACGGCGTTCGGGAAGGTGCCGACGACGGGCCCGACGGGCAACCAGCAGGAGGTCACGGGGTTCCTCGGCCGCGCGTTCGTGAACGGGTATCACGGCGGGGATGCGGCGAAGGGCAAGCTCGTGTTGCCGCTGATGCCCCTCGACGGCCAGCCGGTGCACGTGCTCGTGGCCGGCGGCAAGGATTGCCAGAAGACGTACGTGGGCCTGGAGGTCGACGGGCGCGTCGTGGCGCGCGCTTGCGGCAAGAACGACGAGATCCTCCGGCCGACCGAGCTTTCGACGAGCGCGTACGCGGGCAAGCAGGGGCGCGTCGTGATCGTCGACGAGTCCGCGGGGAACTGGGCCCACGTGCTCGCGGATGACGTGCTCGTGCTCAATGCGGAGAAGTTGAAGACGAATTAGGGCGGCCGATGTCTCACCCCCGCGCCCTCTGCATCCTCGGGACATGTGTCCTCGTCGCCCTTGCGTCGGGGGTCGCCCGCGCCAATGTGGCCCCTCCCGGCCTGGTCCCGGTGAAACATTCGATCCACGTCGACGTCGAGGGCGCGCTGCCTCCCGGCAAGGTCCTCCTCATGACGGGCACCTTCAAGGGCGCTGCCGTCATCGACACGGGCACCCTCGTTCCATTCATCCTCGGAAGATACGAGTTCGTCCGCCTCTACCTCATCGATGCGGGCGACTTGCCCAAGGTGGAAGCCATTCGGGAGAACTGGGTGCCTGGGACATCGGCCTACGAGGCGCGGAGTGCCATCACGGACCGCGGTTTGCCCTGCTCCGATTTTCTCAAGATTCAGCGGAGGGACACGCCGACGTCGCCGGTGAAGGAGGTCCGCCTCTTCTACACGATCAAAGCCGACGGCAAATCGTGCGCGAGCAAGCACGTCCGCACGGATCGGCTCTCGGAGCTCGGAGCCGTCATCGATTCCGAACCCGGTTCGACGCAGTGGCCCGCGGTCGACGCCCAGCCCTCGGCTCCCGCTGCGGATGCGGCTGCGCCGCCGCCTCCGTCGAGCAGCCCGCCCGCGGCCTCGGCAGTGGCGCCGAACCGGGGCAGCTTGCCGGAGGGGACGTCCGCATGTGGAACCTGCGCCGCCGGAGCGCACGCAGACGACCGGTACGCCGCTTGGCTCGTCCTGCTCGGCGCCCTCGTGTGGACCGGCAGGCGAGCGCTCGCGCGCGGCGGCTTCTAAGGCCCAGGCGGCACCGGCGCCACCGGCAGGTGGCCCTTGCGGCGGAAGATGTCCATCGCCCGGAAGCCTGACCATTCTCGGCGCTCGACGAGCAAGTCGTAGGAGCGCGACAGGTCCGGCGGCAGGTTCTTCGGGTCGAAGCAGGTGTCCTCGACGACCACGAACTCGGCCATCGGCAGGAGCGCCGCGGCCTCTTCCTTGTTGTTCGCCGCGCGCAGGGGCTTGCCGAAGCGACGGTTGTCCGGGCCGTAGGGCAAGGTGCGCAGGTCCGAGAGCTTGTACAGGCCGTTCGGGGGCGCCTTCGCCGAGCAGCTCAGGACGGCCACCGTGTCGCGGAACGGCACCTCGATCGGCTTGTCGGGCACGCCGCCGAGCACGCCCTCGTTCACGGTTTTTCGATTCGTCAGGTACCGGACGAAATCCCAGAACAGGATGTCGGCCGCGATCGAGTTCATCCCGTCGGCCTTCTTGTCGGGCTGCACGAAGACGTGTGTCGCGCCGAGGTCCTTCACCATCTGGCGCACGCCTTCGGGGTTCTTCGCCGCGCCGTATTCGATCCCGTACTGGAACAGGTACATGTCCAGGATCGTCTCGCGGTTCGTCCCGAGCTGGAAATGGTGGCTCAGGAAGATGTGCACGAGCAGGCGCGAGCCCTTCGGCATGGCGTTGCCGACGTCCTGCCAGCCCTCCTGGATGTCGAAGCGATCGTCGTATTTCTTCTCGAAGCCGGCGCTCAAGAGGTCGATCGCCGATTTCAGCGGCGTCTTCACGAAGCCGTGCGTCTGGATGAAGTAGACGTCGCCGCCCCAGATGATTTGCAGGCCGACGAGCAAACCGAGGGCGCCACGCGCGGCCACGCCGAACGAGCGCCACAGGGAGATCGCGATGGTCACCGTCACCGCTGCCATGAGCGGCATCAGGCCCTGGAGATAACGATCCTGGTGGTGGACCGAATACCAGCCGAAGATCCCCACGTGGATCCAGAAGACGAGGATCCAGAGCCGCTTCGTGTTCTTCAGGAAGGGCAGGCACGCGAGCAGGAGCGTGAAGAGCGAGCCGATGACGGGGACGGTGCGGTGGAACTTGGGCCAGTCGTTCGGGCTGAAGGACCAGGTAAAGAGGGCCTGGAGCGTCTCGCGCAGGCCCTGCAGGTCCCGCGTCGGGTTCCAGAGCAGGCCCTCGGCATAACCATACTTGAACCGATAAAGCGCCTGGTCCGAGAGCGGGTGCGCGTGCAGGTATTTGCTGAAGACCGGGTAGACCGGGTCCCCATAAAAGAGGAAGTTCTTCACCCAGAGCGGCGAGGTCGCGACGAGGCCCGCCGCGGCGAGGAGGAGCGGCGAGAGCAGGGCCCGGCGGCGCAGCTCCGGCGTGGCTTTGCCGCGGAGGCTCTGGACGAGCACGACGAGGATCTTGCCGCCGACGAGCAGGAGCGGCGCCACGCCGAGCATCATGACGATCGTCTCTTTCGTGATCCCGGCGCCGCCGATGAAGAGGCCGAGGAGCACGACGAAGCGCGGATCGAAGTCACGAAGGACGCGGAAGAGGCAAAGCGCGATCGGGACGGCGTACATCGCGCCGGCGTGATCGGCGCCGCCGCTGAGCGAGCTGTCGTAGAGGAAGACGCCCGGGAAGACGAAACGCGCGGCCCAGACCCAGCGCGGATCGGCCTTCGGCACGAGCCTTCGGACGAGCGCCGGGATGCCGACGACCGTGGTCACCACGAAGATCAGGAATTCGAGGTGCGCCGAGAGGACCATCTTGTCGAAGAGGCGGCCCGGCGCGAGGAAGGCCCACGTGTAGAGGTACGAGGTGAAATGGGGGCGGGCGGAGAAGACCCAGCCCTCGGCGGCGGGATACAGGCCGCCGTGGGCGACCCAGTTCTCCGCGATCGCCATGTGCTTCCACCGCGCGTCGAACTGGACGTTGTGCGGCGTGAGCACGAGGAAATACACCATCCCGAGCCCGAGCACGCCGAAGACCGTGGCGAGCGTGGACCAGCCGAGCGCGGGGCGCGTGCGGGCCGTGCGGGCGAGGACCTTCCGCACGTGCGTGACGTGGCGGCGGAGCGGCCAGGCCACGGCGGCGAGCAGCACGAGGGGGACGGCGTAGAAGGCGGGCTTGCGATAGCCCTGCGCCGCCCCGACGAGGCACATCGTGGTCTCGAATCCGAAAATGCCGAGCACGAACGAAAGGACGGCGTGTTCGAGCAGCGGCAGGCGGAGGCGGAAGACACGCTCGACGAGGACGTGGCCGATCCCGTAACTCGCGGTCCCGACGACCAGGGCGCCGAGCCAGTAACCGGCGTAACGCCAGAACAGCCACTTCGGAATGGGATAATGCCGGTGGACGACCCACCCGAAGAGGGCGATCCCGGCCACGAGCATCGTCGTGGCGAGGGCCCCGCGGAGGTGGGTACGCACGACGTCGAGCGCGCGTGCTCCAGCGGACGGTACAGTTGGGGCCGACTCCGACTCCATCGCCCGGGGCGGAGTACTCCCCGACCCCCCGTGAGTCAAGCCTCACGTGGGCCCGCTCCGTGGAAGATCAAGCCCGAACGTCGCCGCTCAGCGCTTCCGCGCCCAGATCTCGAGCTTCTTCCAGGCGCCGCTGCTCCTGCGCTCGACGAGCAGCTCGAAGCCCTGGAGCAGCGCGGCGGGCTTCTGTTCGTAACATTGTTTTTCGAGGATCACGTATTCCGCAGTCGGAATCAGCCGCTCCGCGGCCTCCTTCGTGGCGGCCTCGGCCTCGGACGCCGGGAAGTCGAGCGCCTTCGGGCCATACGGCAAGACGTGCAGGTCGTTCACGCGATAGAGCCCACGCGGCGGCGCGTCCTTCGTGCAGCCGAGGATGAGGGCCGCGTCGTGGAACGGAGCCGTGATCGGCGTGTCCGTCACGCGGCCGAGGACACCACCCTCCAGAACGCGACGCTCTGCGAGCCCGCTTTGCGCGAATTCCCAGAACAGGATGTCGGCCGCGATCGAGTTCGAACCGTCGCTCTCTTTTTCGGGCGCGACGAACGCGTGCGTGACCCCGAGCGCGCGGAGGCGCTTGCGTATGCCCTCGGGGGAGCCGGCGCGGCCGTATTCGATGCCGAATTGCCAGAGGTAATTGTCGAGCACCGTGCGATGGCCCGTGCCGAGGTGGCCGTGGTGCACGTGCATGAGGTGCAGGAGCAGGCGGGAGCCCGGCGGGACCTCGGCGCCGATGTTCTGGAAGCGCGCCTGGACGGCGAAACGATCCGTGTATTTCTGGTCGAACCCGCCGCTCAGGAGGTCGATCACCTGCTTCGGCGGGGATTTCGCGTGGACGTGCGTCTGGATGAAATACACGTCCCCACCCCAGACGACCTGCAATCCCACGAGCCCGAAGAGCGCGGCCCGCGTGGGACGGCCGAACGAGCGAGAAAGCGAGAGCAGGAGCACGGCCGTGACGGCCGTCATCAGCGGGAGTTGCCCCTGGAGGTAACGGTCCTGGTGGTGGACGGAGTACCACGCGAAGATCGCCACGTGGATCCACGCGACGAGGAACCACACGCGCCGGTCCACGCGCACGAGGAGCAAGGCCGGCAGCAGGAGCGTGAAGAGCGAGCCAAAGACGGGGACGTCGCCGTGGAATTTCCCCCAATCGTTCGGGAGAAACGAGAAGAGCCAGAGCGAACTTGCCGTCTCGGCGAGGCCCGCGAGGTCCCGCGTCGGCGCCCACATCTTCCCTTCGAGATAGCCGTACTGGAATCGATACGCGGCGTCCTCGGAGAAGGGGTGCAGGTTCAGGAAGCGATGCGAGAGGGGATAAACGGGGTCGCCATAAAAGACGAAGTTCTTGAGCCAGAGCGGCGACGTGGCGACGAGGGCGGCGAGGCCAAAGGCGAGCGGAGCGAGGAGGGCGCGGCGATTGTTTCGGGCCGCGCGGATCGACTGGACGAGGAGCGCGAGCGCCGGGAAGGGGACCAGCATGATCGCCACGGTCTCCTTCGTGAGCGCCGCACCGGCCGCGAGGACGCCGAGCAGGGCGGCGCGGCGCGGATCGAAATCGCGGAGGACACGGAACGTGCAGAGCGCGATCGGGACCGAATACATCGCCCCGAGGTGATCGGCGCCGCCGCTGACGGAGCTGTCGTAGAGCAGGACGCCCGGGAAGAGGAACCGGACGGCCCAGATCCAGCGAGGATCGGCGCCCCGGACGAGGCGCCTCACGAGCGCGGGGATGCCGATGACGGTGGTGAACAGAAAGGCCGCGAATTCGAGGTGGGCCGCGAGGACCATCCGGTCGAAGAGGCGGGCCTTGGGCAGGAGGAAGGCCCAGGTGTAGAGATACGAGCTGAAATGCGGGCGCGCCGAGAAGACCCAGCCCTCGGCCGAAGGGTGAATGCCGCCGTGGAGCACGTAATCCTCGGCGATCGCCATGTGCTTCCACCGCGCGTCGAACTGGACGTTCTGCGGGGTGAGGACGTTGATATACAAGAGCCCGAGGCCGAGGCAGCCGAACACGAGCGCGACGATCGCCCCTTTGCCAAGGGGCGGCGCGCGCCGCGAGGCCCGCGCGAGGACACGGCGCACGTGCGCGAGGTGGCGCGCGAGGGGCACGGAGACGGCGGCGAGCAGGCCGAGCGGGAGCACGAAAAACGTGGGCGCGCGATAAAGCTGGAGAAGGCCCGCCAGGAAGACGAGGATTTCGTAGCCGAAGATGCCGACGGCGAAGGCCGTGATGGCGTGTTCGAGGAGCGGGAGGCGGAGGCCAAAGGCGCGCCGGACGAGGACATGGCCGAGGCCGTAGGCGCCGGCGAGGACGACGAGCACGCCGAGCCACATGCCGGCGTAATGCCAGACCAGCCATTGCTGGATCGGATAATGGGCGTGGACGACCTTGCCGAAATAGGCCATCCCGGCGAGGAGGACGAGGGCGACGGCGGCGCTGCCGAGGCGCCCTCCCGCGCGGCCCTGGATCCGAGCCTCTCCCGATTCCATGGAGGGCGAGGGCGTAGCTGCCTCGGGGGACGGCGTCAAGCAGGGCTCATCGTCGATAGGGGATGACGTAACCCTCGCGGCGCAAGGTGTGCGTGGCGAGGAAACGGCGCAGGAGCGAGAGCGGGGGGACGAGGCGCGTGGGGTCGTCCGCGAGGCTCCGCATCTCGCCCGGATCGGAGGTGAGGTCGTAGAGCTCGAGGGTGCGGCTTCGATCGTCGACCGTGACCTTGGTGCCGTCGCGCAGGACGAGGGCACGCTTCATGCGGGTCTCGGCGAGGATCGGGCGCGTGAGCGTGGGGCTCTCGCCGCGCAGGAACGGCACGAGGCTCTGGCCGAGGAAGGTGCCAGGCGTCGCGGCGCCGAAGAGGTCGAGGATCGTCGGGCCGAGGTCGACGAGCGTGACGGGCTCGTCGACGACCCGCGGCGTGAGGCCTTTGGCCTGGACGAGGACGGGGACCCGCAAGAGCTCGTCGTAGAGGGAGTTCGCGTGGCGGTACTGGCCGTGCTCGCCGAAGGCCTCGCCGTGGTCGCTCGTGACCACGAAGGCTGTGCGGTCCACGAGCGGGGAGGCCCCGACCATGCGGACGATGCGGCTGATCTCGGCGTCGACGAGGGCGAGCTCGCCGAGGTACCGATCGAGCTCGGGGCCGGAGCTGCCGGCGAGGTCGTAGGGGGCGTGCGCGTCGAGGAAATGGATGTACAGGAACAAGGGCTCGCCGCGCGTGGCCACGAGGCGGCGGAGGGTCGCGTCGACGAGGTGCTTGGCGAGGGTGAAATGGTTGCCGACGGGGCGGACGAAGGTCTCTTCAGAAAACCCCCGCACGATGCCATATCGATTCACGAGCCAGGGCGCGCCGGCGAAGGTGACGGTGGTGACGCCTTTGGCGCGGAGCAGCTCGGGGAAACGCGGGGTGGGGTCGTTCTCGGGCCAGAGGCCGTGGACGTCGCCGGTCGAAGGGGTCCAGTATTGTTGCGAGAAGTAGGTGCCGGCGAAGAGCGCCGAGAGGCTGTAGACGGTCTGCGCGCCGGGCGAGCGCGCGTTGCGGAAATACACGCCTTCGCGGCGGAGGGCGGCGAGGGTGGGGAGCTTTTCGTCGTATTTCCCGGACGCGAGGAGGTCGTTCCGGAGGCAATCGATGCTGAAGAGGAAAACGACGGGGTGGGTCGGCAACACCGGGGGCGCGCTGGGCGGGACGGGCGGCGCGTCCTTGCGGTCGGTGAACCACGGGGCCATTTCGGGGGGAACGGGGGCGTCGTCGACGATCGCGTCCTCGTGGAGGGGCCCGAGGAAGGGCGGGAGCAGCGATCCGGTCGGGCTTTGCAGGGCCAAGGCGACGGTGGGGCGCGGGGCGACGACGAGCGAGGCGGCCGCGGCGAGCGAGGCGACGGCGAGGAACGGGGTGCGGAGCGGGCGCAGGCGGGCGACGAAGGGGGCGAGGCGCGCGGGCAAGGCGGCGCCGGCGAGGGCGGCGGCGAAGAGGGCCGCGGCGGCGAAGGCGACGAAGAGGCGCGCGCCGGCATAATCGCCCTGGAGGAGGACGGGGTTCGCCGAGAGGAGCGCGCAGGCGGCGGCGACGGCGAGCCAGCGGAGATAAGGGCGCGCGGCGAGGCGGCCGAGCAGGACGGCGAGGGGGACCGTGAGGGCGAGGAGGCCGACGGCGAGGACGAGCAGCGCCGGCTCGACCCAGGCCGCCTGGCCCGAGGCGTGGCGCTCGGCGGCCGTCGCGAGGTCCGAAGGCAAGACGAGGGCGCCGAGGGCGAGCGAGAGGACGACGAACACGGCGGCGGACGAACGCCTCCGCGTGTGGCCAAACCGAACGTACAGGCCCACGAGGCCGGCCCCGGCGAGGCCGAGGGCGAGGAAATGGCCGGTGTCGAAGGCGTGGTGCAGGACGCGCGTGAGGAGGCGCGGCGGCAGGCGGAAGGACCGCGCGATGGTGATCGCATTCGTGAGGGCCGCGGTGATCCAGGCGAGGAGGATCGCGTCGGGGCCGGAGACGGAGAGGCGAGGGGGCGTCGGTTCGTTCACTTCACCGGGCCCAGAATGCGCCGATGTCGATTTCGATGGCCTCGAAAGGTTCGAGCCGGGCACGGATATCACCTTCGTACGTGTCGAGGTGTGACCAGCGTTCATTGTCGAGCCGGAAGACCTCGACCATTTGTGCGGCAGGATCGACGAACCACAGGTACTCGACCCCCTCGCGCCGATACATGCGCATCTTCTTCCCCCGGTCGATCGCCTGCGTGCTGGGGGAGATGACCTCGCAGACCCCCTCCGGCACCGCCTCGAACGCCGCCTCGACTTCGGGCGTGTTCCGCTCCTCTTCGTCCTGCTTGCGCGCCGGAAACGCGTTCATGCCTGGATCCTACCACATCCCGCACGGGCGGTCAGCGCTCCGCCCCCGCCGTGCTTCGCGCGTCGGGTTTGTCTCCGAGCGGCGGCGGCGCCAGATACCACCCAACAAACCCCATCGCCGCCACGCCCACGTAGATCACGAGGAACACCACGAGCCCGTAGATCAAGCCCGCGTCCCCGGGGTGGCCGAGCGCCGGGAAGACCTCCGAAAAGAAGAGCTCGCGCACGCCGAGGCCCGAGACCGAGATCGGCAGGAGGCCGAGCAAGCTCGCCACCGCGAGCAGGCAGACGACGTCGTAAAAGGCCAGGTCGAGGTGCAGCGATTGCGCGATCAAATAGCCCTGGAGGTAATTGACGCCGAACGCGAGGAGCGTGAGCACGACCGCGGACGCGAGGTGCCGCGGGCGCTGGGCGCGCAGGGCCAAAAGAAAACGATCGAATCCCTTCAACGCTTGGGGCTTCGGTTCGCCTTCGGCGCCCTGCGCCCCAAACCCCTCGCCCGTGCGGTCGCCGGGCATTTTCTTGTAAAGCGCCCGCATCGCCGTCTGCGCGAACGAGGGGACGAAGAGGACGAGCGGGCCGAGCGCCGCGAGCAGCACGCCGGCCCACGTGAAGAGCGCGAGATCCCCGACGACGACGGAGCTCCATCGCGCGACGCCCACCGCCACGAACGCGACGAGCACGTAGAGGTCGCAGAGACGGTCGACCACGACGACCGCGATCCCTTCGGAATAAGGCATCCCGAGGTCGTGGCGGAAGTACTGCGCGCGGAGGACGTCGCCCACGCGGCCCGGCGTGAACATGCCGACGAAGACCGACGAGAGGAAGCCGAGCCAGGCGCGCTTGCGCGGGTAGTCGTAGCCGCGCGCCGAGAGCAGGACGTCGGAGCGGACGATCTTGAGCCAGTAGCTCGCCGCGTTCAGCGCAAAAGCGAGGCCGAGCGGCAGGAGCGACGCCGAGGCGAGCGCATCCCACGCCGCGCGCGTGTCGCGCATGCGCAGGAGCACGACCACGAGCAGGACCGGGCCCACGAGGCGCACGGCGAGCCGCACGAGCGAACGCGGCGCGGCTTGTTTCGTGGGCTCGTTCGGGGAGGGGTCGCTCACGGGCGCCTCGGTCTCTCTTACGAACGGGCGCCTGTCAAGCCTACCGGAGCGAGTCCGTGATCACCTTGAAGCGGCGCTCCGCCATGATCGTGTCGTCGTCCGAGCGCTGGATCAGCACGGAGACGATGAGCTTGTTCTTGCGCAGGACGTAGATCTCGGTCTGCATCGACTCCTTCGCGAGCGTGAACTCGAGCCGCGTCCCCTCGACGTTCTCGCCCCGCAGGCGCCTGTGCACGGTGCTGCCGCTGCCCGGGTGAAACTGGCCGCCGCGCGAGCGCATCTCCTTCTCGATCCCATCCACGAGCGACTGGCTCAGCGTCGCGGGGTCGACGTCCACCGTATAGACCTGGATCATCAGGAACGTCGAATCGGCCGCCTCGACGGTGATGCTCGAGACGCCCGTGGAGCGCTCCTCCTCCAGGGTCATTTCTTTCGGATAACGGAAGGAGATCCCGTTCCCCTCGTATTGCAGGACCTGCTTCGAGCGGATCGTGGCCTCGATGCGCTCGCCGCCGATCTGCACCTCGAAAGGTTTGCCGTCGGCCACGGAGTAGACCTTGCCCCCGATCAAAAGCTCGAACTGGTCGCCGGGGCTCGCGACGTCCGGTCCGACAGGCTCACCGCTCGGCTCCGTCGCCGCGACGGAGACCGTAGGCGACGCGCCGGCCGCGCTCTCCGCAGGCTTCGTAGGCGCGCAGGCGGCGACGAAGAGGCCGAGGAGGGTCACAATGGCAGGACGCGCGTTTGCCCACATCGGTCCCTACTGACCTTTTTTCCGCGCAGGCGTCAAGCATCGAGTACGCTCGCGCGCGTTCATGCGCGAGGCCGAAGCGAGGCGATTCATCGAGGAAAACACGGCGTCGTGCGCGCCGCCGCTGCTGCCCGAGATCCGGCTCCGGCTCGCGACGGAGGTGACGCCGCTCTGGCGCGCCACGGAGGCATTTCTCCGGACGCACGGGATCGAGCCGCCTTTCTGGGCGTTCGCCTGGGCCGGCGGGCAAGCGATCGCGCGGCTCGTGCTCGATCGGCCGGAGCTCGTGCGCGGCAAGGTCGTGCTCGATCTCGCGTCGGGTTCGGGGCTTTGCGCGATCGCAGCGGCGCGCGCGGGGGCGCGGCGGGTGGTCGCGGTGGACACGGATTCGCTGGCCGTCGTGGCGATCACGAGGAACGCGGAGGACGGGGGGGTCGCCGTGGAGGCGCACGTCGAGGACCTGCTGCGTGGGGCGGGTTTGCCCGCCTGGGCCGAGGAGGCGGAGGTGGTGCTCGCGGGGGACGTTTGTTACGACGCGGCGATGACACGCGTCGTGTTCCCGTGGCTTCGTGCGCGGGCAGGCGAGGGGCGGACGGTGCTGCTCGGGGATCCGGGGCGCGCGTATCTGCCGAACCAGGGGATCGAGGAGATCACGCGGTATCGGGTGCCCGTGATCGACGACGTGGAGGGGACGGCGGAAAAATGGGGCGTCGTGTACCGCGTGGCGCTTGCGGGGGGTGGGGCGTCCGTGGCTTGATGGGGCCGTGCAGCTCGACAAACAAGCCCTCCTGAAGGAGCTTCGCGCGCGGCTTTCGGAGGAGCTCGCCACGATGGCGCGGATCGCGTCGGAGGCGGCCGCGGCCGCGTCCCACGAGGAAAACAAGCCCGAGAACGACAAGGACATGCGCTCGACCGAGGCGTCCTACATCGCGCGCGGCCAGGCCGAGCGAGCGCGGGAGCTCGAACGATCGCTCGCGCTTTTGGGCTCGATCCATGTGCGCGCATTTGCAGACGGGGACGGGATCGCCGCGACGGCGCTCGTGACCTTGGTGCACCGGGGCGCGAAGCTCGTTTGCTTCGTGCTGCCCGCGGCGGGTGGGCAACGCGTGAAGGTGGGCGGGACCGAGGTGCAGGTGGTGACGCCGACGAGCCCGCTCGGCGCGGCGTTGATGGGTTTGTCGGAGGGGGATGAAGCGGAGGTGCCGACGCCGCAGGGGACGAAGGTGTACGAGGTGGAGAGCGTCGTTTAGTTGGCGGACGATCTCCTGGACCTTCGCGTCGCTGATGAGCGCGTCACCCCGATCGCTTCATTCGAGGTTCACAGGCAGGTATGGGCGAGGCAATCCTGACCGGCGGGGCAGGGATAACTCGGCCCGCACACGATCGGATCGAGGCACCCAGGGATCGGCGCGTTGCACGTCCACGGCTCGACGCAATCCGCGATGGTCTTTTGCTCCACGTCGGAAGCCTCGCTACAGTCATTCGTGCACTGGGCGCCGTCCGCGGCGTCCAGGAGCCCGCATTGTAGCATCTTCTTGCAGGCGTCTTGGCACCTCGCCAGGTTATTGCCGCCGCCGCCTCCGCTGCTGCTCGAGCTCGCGCTCGAGCTCGACGTGGTGGTCATGTTGTTCTGGCACGCCCCCGTGGTCTCCCCCGCCGCCTTTTGGCACGTCTGGTCCGAGGCGCAGTTCACGTTCGAGAGGCACCCGGCCTTGCAATCGGAGAACGCCGCGTCCGCGCAATATTGGCCTGGCTGACACGACTTCGCGACCATGTCGGGGAAATTGCCGCACGACGTGAAGCCCTGCTCGGGACCCGCGCCGCCGGTGGGCCCGGAGTCAGCGTCGCCCTCCCCCCCACAGGCCACGAACGCAACGAGGAGCGTCGACACGAGCACACCAAAAACAAGCGACGAAGAGCGGACCATCAAGACCTCCTGAGCGCCATCCATCCGTGGCGTCGTACCGAAGATGCTCGGGGGATCCGTTCGTCGCAGACATTCTGCATGCCCCCCCGAATTTCGTCGGCCAGCGCCAGATGTAGGCGGGGACGCCGCCGCAGGCCGCTCCGCGTTGCCCAACGAGCACGCGACGCGGAGGGCCTACGGACGCTGGAGGAGCGTGGCCTCAGAAACGGTAGAGGTAGACCTAGGGGCGGGGAGGCGTTTCTCCCGGTACGGGCTGGTACGATTGTCCGTCGAAGTGGAGGTCGGTGACGCTCGCCTCGAATTCGCTCGTTCGGTCGGTCTGCTTGATCAGGCGATAGCCATTCGCCGTCTCGGTGTCGGTGGGCTGCATGGCGAAGGCGTACTCGGGACCCCAGACGGGGAGGTATTCCCCCTCGCCGCAGCCGAGGTAGACGCCGCTCATGCATTCATGCGTGCTGCCCATGGTATCGTTGAAGTAGAGGATGAGGTCGGGGAAGCGGTCGTCGTTCAGCGAGCCCTCGAAATGAATCGACTTCTGCCCCATGCCGGGATCCGGGGTCAGCGTGATGCCGTTCTCCGGCTCGGACACGCGCTCGATCCGCACGAGCTCGGCGACACGCGTGCACGGCGCGGGATCCCGAAGCGGCTCGGCGACGAGCGCCCCGGTGGAGGAAGACGAGGCGCGCGCCGTCGCGACGTGGACGGCCGGCCTCTCCGGGGGCGGTGCGCCGCCGCAAGCGACGAGGGCGAGCGCGAGGAGCAGGGAGGGACGCATGCGCCGTGTTACTCCGCGGCGCCCTGCTTTTCGAGGTGATCGCCGTACAACTCGCGGAGCTTCGTCTTCAGGAACTTGCCGGTCGAGGTGCGCGGGATCTGGGCCATGAAGACATAATCGTCCGGGAGCCAGAATTTTGCGAATTTCGACTCGATGTGGGCATTGAGCTCGTCCCTCGTGGCGGCCTTGCCCTCCTTGAGCACGATCGCCGCGAGCGGGCGCTCGGTCCATTTCGGGTGCCGCGCCGCGAAGACGGCCGCTTCGAGCACGGCCGGGTGGCTCATGAGCGCGTTCTCCAGCGCGACCGAGCTGATCCACTCGCCGCCCGATTTGATGACGTCCTTCGATCGATCCGTGATGCGGAGATACCCCTCGCGGTCGATCGTGACGACGTCGCCCGTCTTGAACCAGCCATCCGCCGTGAACCTGTCGGGGCCTTCGTCGCTGAAATACGAGGAGGCGACCCAGGGCCCGCGCACCTCGAGCTCGCCCATGGTCTCGCCGTCCCACGGGAGGATCGTGCCGTCCTCGCCGACGTGCCGCTGCTCGACGAACGGCACGGCATAGCCCTGCGACGCTTTACACCCGAGCTTCGTGGCCTCGTCGCGGTCGGACAAAGCGTGTTTGACGCGCGCGAGCGTGCCGACGGGGTTCGTCTCGGTCATTCCCCAGGCGTGGGTGACGTCGATGCCGTGCCGCGACTTGAAGCCGTCGATGAGCGCCGGGGGCGCGGCCGAGCCGCCGATGACCGTGGAGCGAATCGCGGAGAGGTTCCACTTGCCGGGGTGTTGATCGAGGAGCTGGAGGATGCCGAGCCATATCGTGGGCACGCCGGCGGCGATCGTGACCTTTTCGGCGGCGATGAGGTCGAGCAAGCTCGGCGGGTCGAGGTGCGGGCCGGGAAAGACGAGCTTGGAGCCGGCCATGACGGCCGCATACGGCAGGCCCCAGGCGGCGGCGTGGAACATCGGGACGACGGGCAGGACGGTGTCGGCTTCGCGGACGCCGATGGTATCGGCGTTGCACACGACGAGCGTGTGAAGGACGGTCGAGCGATGGCTGTAGACGACGCCCTTGGGGTTGCCCGTGGTGCCCGAGGTGTAACAGATCATCGCGGCGCTGCGCTCGTCGAGCGAGGGCCAGGGATATTCGTCCTTTTCGGGGGCGATGAACTCTTCGTAATCGATTTCGGTGCTCGTGGGTTCGCCCTGCGCGGGGCAGTCGGGGACGACGATGACGTGGCGGACCGAGCGGACCTGGTCGGCGAACTTGCGCCAGAGCGGCAGGAGGGAGCGGTCGACGACGACGACCTTGTCCTCGGCATGATTGGCGATGTAGCCGAGCTCGTTCGGGTGGAGCCGGAGGTTCAAGGTGTGGACGACGGCGCCCATGGCCGGCGCGCCGAGGTAGACCTCGAGGTGGCGCTGATGATTCCACGAGAGCGTGGCGACCCGATCGCCCGGCCGAACCCCGAGGCGATGGAGGGCGCCGGCGAGTTTTGCGGTGCGGCGGTAGAAGTCGCCGTACGTGCTGCGGACGAGGGTCTTGTCCGGGAGGCGCGAGACGATCTCGTTGCGACCGAAGAAGGTGCGCGCGCGTTCGAGAAAATGCGTGAGGGTGAGGGGAAAGTCCATCATGCGTCCGGCAAGCATCGGTCGCCTCCTCTCGAGGATGGGGAGCGGGCGGGGGCGATGGTAGCCGGGATGCGGACGAAAACGGAAGGGGTCGCGGCGGCTCAGCGCGAATCGTAGCCGAGCGTGAGCATGGGGATGAGGGAGACGCCGAGCGTGTTCTCCCGGACGGACACGCCCGCGGAGCCGTTTGGCCCGTCCGCGCGTGTGGTCACGAAGAGCGCGCTCGGGTGGAAGAGCATGAGCGCGTCGATGCCGATATTGAAGCCGCCGCGGCGGCGCGAGGGGCCGCTCGGGTTCGCCGTGGAGAGGCCAAAACGAAGGTTGAGGCCCGGCTTGAAGCCGGCGGAGGCGATTTCGGTGACCTCGGCGACGCCGTCGATGCTCACCCCGGTGGTGATGCCGCCGAGGGCGCCGCGCGCGAGGACGGGGCCGCCGCCGACGTAGAATCGGTTGCCGAAAATGGCCTCGGCAATGGCGCCGACGTACCAGTACGAGATGCCCGAGACGCCCACGTTGATGCCGTCGAATCCGACATCGGCGCTGAACCCGAATCCACCGGTGCCGCCGATGGCGGCGTACGCGCTGAAGATGTTCGAGACCTGGTAGCCGATGCGGCCCTCGGCGCCGATGGTGAACATCGATTGCGGGACGTGCCACCCGAGGTTGCCGGAGACACCCCAGCGAACGCGGCCGCCCGGATCCTCGGGGGTTTCTTCGTTCGGTTCGGTCTTGGGGGGCGCGGCGGGCGCGGCGGGCGCGGCGGGGGGCGCGGCGGTGTCCGCCGGCGGCGCGGCGGTGTCCGCCGGCGGCGGAGGGGGAGGCG
>NZ_SSMQ01000053.1 GCF_005144585.1 Polyangium fumosum
GCCGCCCATGCCGCCCATGCCGCCGAGGCCGCCCATGCCGCCGCCGCCCATGCCGCCCATGCCGCCGAGGCCGCCCATGCCGCCGCCGCCCATGCCGCCGCCGCCCATGCCGCCGCCGCCCATGCCGCCGGAGCCGGGGCCCATGCCGCCAGAGCCGGGGCCCATGCCGCCGGAGCCGGGGCCCATGCCGCCGATGCCCCCGGTCCCTCCCGTGGCGGTGCCCGTCGACGGGTCGATCTGGCTCCGATCCACCGCGGCGATGATCTCACAGCCTGTGCCGGTGGAAAGGAGGGCGAATGCCATCAAGGTCAGCTTCGTGGTCCTGCGCATGATTGTCCCTCTGCGCCGCGTCTACCACGGAGGCACGCCGGGACGAACGCAAAACCAGAGACGCCCCGAGCGACGTCACCCGACCGTCATGCAGGAAGGACGAACCCTCGCATGTCCCGGGTGAAACCTGTTCGGAGCCATGTTCTTGGCGGTTTACACTGTGACAAACTTAACGAACGAGCGTCGGTCGCGGCCGCTTTCGCGCGCCGTCCTCGAAGCGCCCGGTCTTTTCGGTGAGGTGGATACGAAAGAGGTGTGCGTCCGGGTGAACCGCGCCTTGACGGTGCGGTCCAAGCGGTCCGCGCGTGGTCTCGCTCGCCTCACGCGAGAAATATCGCTCCAGGAGGACCTGCAGCGCATGCGCGGCGTCCCGCCCGGAGAGCTCCTCGAACGTGCCCCACGCGATCACGCTCCGCCAGTGCGCGGGCCCGTCGATCTTCTCGACCTCGACGCAGACCTCGGGGTTTTCGCGCATCATCGCGAGCTTCAGGCCCTCACCCGTGTGGCCGTAGATGTAGTCGTCCTCGTACGCGTACGTGATGGGCACGACGTACGTCCGGCCGCTGGCATGACAGCCGAGGTGGGCGATCATTGCGGTCCCGAGGACCCGTTCGATCTCGTCCGAGCTGAGCTTGCCGACCATGAGCGCGCGCGCCTCCTCTCGCAGCAGGGCAGCGGCTCCTTTGGGCTTTCGGGGAGGGACGTCAACAAGCGGGGCCGCGTGGGCCCCGCTTGTTCATTCGGCAGCGGGCGCGGGCTCGGCGTCGCCCTTCACGATGCCGCGCGCCCGGAGCCACGCCTTCGCATTCTCGATGGCGAGGTACAGCGCGGGGATCACGATCAGCGAGAGCAACGTCGAGCTCACGACGCCGCCGATGACCGCGATGGCCATCGGCGCGCGGAACTCGCTGCCTTCGCCGTTCGAGAGGGCGGTCGGCAGCATGCCGAGCACCATCGCAGCGCTCGTCATCAGGATCGGACGGAGCCTTTCCGGCCCAGCCTCCAGGATGGCCTGCAGCGGCGTCTCGTTGTTCTCGCGCACGCGCACGATCGCCCGGTCGACGAGCAAGATCGCGTTCTTCGTGACCAGGCCCATGAGCAGGATGATCCCGATCATCGCGCCCATGGCCATCGACGTATCCATCAGGAAGAGCCCCAGGATCGCGCCGACGAGCGCGAGCGGCAGGGTCATCATGATCGTCAGCGGGTGGATGAAGCTCTCGAACTGCGACGCGAGCACGAGGTAGATGAAGATCACCGCGAGCAGGAGCGCCGTCCCCATCGAGGAGTTCGTGTCGTTCATCTGCTCGATCTGCCCGTCGTAGGCGAGCGACGTGCCCTTCGGCTTCTGCAGCGTGTCGATCTTCGGCATGAGCTCGCCCACGATCTCGCCGAGCGAGCGGCCCCGCGGCGACGCCCACACGGCGATCTGCCGCTGCCGATCCTCACGCTCGATCACCTGCGGACCCTCGCCCATTTCGAGCCGCGCGATATCCGCGAGCGCCACCGCGCCCCGCGGCGACCACAACGTGAGCCGCGAAAGCTCGGCCGGAGACGCCCGATCCTCCTCGCGCATCTGCACGCGGATCGGCACCTCGTCCTTGCCTTGCCGGAGCTTGCTCGCCTCCTCGCCCTCGATCGCGGTGCGCAGCGTCATCGCCACCTGCGCCACGCTGATGCCCTGATCGGCCGCGCGCTGCCGGTCCACCTTCACCCGCATCTCGGGCTTGCCGGGCGAGAACTTCACCTGCACGTCCGTCACGCCCACCGTGGTCTGGAGGGCGCCTGCGACCTGATCCGCGAGCGCGCGGATGTCGTCGTACGAGTCGCCCCGCACGAGGATCATGATCGGCGCCTGCACGCCCGCGCCCTCCACGAACTCGGGATCCGTGATGACGACGTTGGCCCCGGGGACGCTCTTCGCAATCGCGCGGACCTCGTCCTTGATGTGGTCGATGTGCATCGACCGCTCGTGTTTTTTCGTGGTCAGGATGCGGTAGTGCGCCTTGTTCACCTCGCCGCCCGGCCCGAGCGTCACGTAGAGCGTCTTGATCTGCGGGTGCGCGAGCAGCTTCTTTTCGGCTTCGAGCGATTGCACGGCGAGTTCGTCGAGCGACGTCCCTGCGGGCAGCTCGATCTCGACCATCATCTCGCCGCGATCCTCGGGGTTCACGAAGTCCGAGCCCATGAGCGCCATGAGCTGCCCTGAACCGATGAGCGTGCCGAACGCGAGCAGCCCCACCACGAGCTTGTGCTTCACGACCCAGCCGAGGAGCCCCCGGTACGAATCGTCCATCGCGCGGAAGACCCACTCGAACGGCCGCTTGAGCCAGGCGAATGGATCCTTCGCTCCGTGCTCGAGCGATTTCGAGAACCGCGACGAGAGCATCGGATCGAGCGTGAAGGCCACGAAGAGCGACACCAGCACCGCGCCCGAGACCGTGAGCCCGAATTGACGGAAGAACTGGCCCACGATGCCGCCCATGAACGCCACGGGCACGAAGACCGCCACGATGGTCAGCGTCGTCGCGAGCACGCTGAGCGCGATCTCCTTCGTGCCGTTCAGCGCGGCTTCCATGGGTGGTTCGCCGCGCTCCAGGTGCTTGAAGATGTTCTCGCGCACCACGACCGCGTCGTCGATGAGCAGGCCGATCGCCAAAGAAAGGCCGAGCAGCGTCATCATGTTCAGCGTGAAGCCGAGCACGTACATCAGGAAGAACGTCGCCACGACGCTCGTCGGCAATGCGACCGCGCTGATCAGCGTCGAGCGCAGATCCAGCATGAAGATCAGGATGATCAGGATCGCCATCGCGCCGCCGAACCAGATGGCGATCTGCACCTCGTGCGCGTTCTCCTCGATGAACGTCGACTGATCCATGATCAGCGACGTCTTGAGATCCTCGGGGAACTGCTTTTCGAGCGTCGCGAGCCGGGTCCGGATGCCCTGGCAGATCTCGACCGTGTTGCGGCCGCTCTGCTTGACGACCTCGAAGGCCACGGCTTCCTCGTTGTTCACGCGGATGCGCGTGCGCATGTCCTCGAAGGCGTCTTGCACGTCGGCCACGTCGCGCAGCCGCACCGACGAGCCGTCGCGGGCCATCGACACCACGAGATCGCGCAGCGTATCGACCGCTTCGAGCTCGCCCATCGCGCGCACGCTGATCTCGCGCGTCCCCTGCTCGTAGCGCCCCGCGGGCACCGTCAGGTTCGCGCCCCGGATCGCCGCCACGATCTGCGAGGGTTGCACGCCGAGCGCGTCGATCCGCGCCCGATCCAAGAGCACCTTCACCTCGCGCTCGGCGCCGCCGCGGATGTTCACCGCCGCCACGCCGTCGACCTGTTCGAGGGAGGGCCGGATCACGTCGTCGGCAAAATCCCGGATCTGGCTCAGGGATCGTTTGCCGCGGAGCGTGTAAACGAGCACCGGCGCCGCGCCTGTGTCGAGGCGCGAAATGACGGGCTCCTCGATATCCTTGGGCAGCTTGAAGCGGGCTTGCGCCACGCGCTCGCGCACGAGCTGCGCGGCCTCCTGGATATCCACGTCGAGCTTGAAGATCACGACCGTGGTCGACACGCCTTCCCGCGAGAACGAGCGCACGCGATCGATGCCGTTCAGCGACACGACCGCGTCCTCGATCGGCTTCGAGATCTGCGTCTCGATCTCGGCCGGGCTCGCGCCCGGATACACGATCGTCACGCTTGCGACGGGGAAAGACACGTCCGGGAAGAGATCCGTGCCGAGGCGCTGGTAGCCCACGACGCCGAGCACGAGCAGCGCCATCGCGACCATCACCGTGAAGACGGGGCGCTTGATGGCGATCGCCGAGAGGTTCATGAAATGTCCTCGTTCGCCTGGTGGTTCAGCCGATCACTTCGCGGGCGCCGCCGCCGCGGGGCCGAGATCGAGCGCTTCGCCTTCCTTCACCTCGGGGCTCGGGTTCGCCACGACGGACGCCCCAGCCTCGAGCCCCTTGCGCACGTAGAGCGAGCCGTCGGGCGCGACCGTGAACGAGACCCGCACGAGGTGCGCCTTGCCGTCCTGCACCACGACGATCTCGTCCTGCGCTCCGGGCCGAAGCGCCGAAGCGGGGAGCCGCAGCACCTCGATGGTCTCCGCCGCCACGATCTGCGCGCGGACGAACGAGCCCGAGAGCATCCCGACCTCGGGCCCATTCGGGATCTCCGCGATCACCGGCACCCGGCGCGTCTGCGGATCGAGCGAGCCGAGCACCGCCGTCACCTTGCCCGTGGCCTTCGGCGCGCCGTCGATCGACACCGCGGCGCCGACCTCGAACACATTCGCGTCGTTCTCGGAGACCGAGGCCGAGAGCTTGAGCACCGACGTGTCTTCGACGTGATAGAGCGGCTCGCCCGGCGCGACGATCTTGCCGATGCCGTTCGGCGCGCGCGTCACGAGCCCGCCGAAGGGCGCCGTGAGCGTCGCATTGCCGACCGACACCGACGCGAGCCGCGCCTGCGCGCGCGCCTGTTCGAGCTGCGCCGCCGCGAGCAGCGCCCGCTGCGTCGCCGTCGTCTTCTCCGCCTCGGGCACCGCGCTCTGCTGGAAGAGCGTATCCGAGCGCCTTTGCGCGTCCTTCGCCATTTCGAGCGAGACCTCGGCCACGCGGACGCCCGTCTGCGCGACGTTCGCCTGCGCCGAGGACTCCGACGCGTCGACCACGCCGAGGACCTGCCCCGTCTTCACGACGTCGCCGATCTTCGCCTTGATCGCGAGCAGCCGCCCGCCGGCCTTGAAGCCCACGTCGGCCTGCTGGATCGGCTCCAGCGTGCCCGTCACGGCGACCCTCGGCTGCCAGCGCATCGCCTCGGGCTTCGCGAGCAGCGTGCCGCCGCGCGCCGTCACCTTCGGAGGCGCCGCTGGGTTGCCGGGCGCCGCGGCGTGCTCGGCCGTCACGGCCGATTGCGCTTCGAGCGCCTTTTTCTGGTCCATCTTGGCTTTGACCCGGACCCCGATCAGCCCCCCGGTGCCCAGCACGATCGCAAGGGCGATCAGCTTGCCGGCGCCAAACTTTTTCGTCGTACCCGTCGTTGCCACGGTGCTCATCCTGCCTTCGCCCTCGACCTGGGTTCTCGCGGGCTCTCCTCCCGCTCCCGGTTCTTCGTGACCGTCCGGTCAACTACCGCGCTCGCCGCCACGGAGAAGAGCCCGCGCGTGAGCAAATCCTGCGCTTGACGCGCCCAGCCCTCGATGTCCGGGCGTCGCGGCTGCCTGATGATCTCGCGCACCAGCCGCTCGTGCGTGCCTGCGATGAGCCGCGCGACGATCGCCGGCTCGATGTCGTCGCGGTAGAGCCCCACCTCCACGCTGTGCCGCAGCCAGGTCTCGCTCTGCCGCTCGATGCGATCGGTGAACGCGTCGATCAGGTACGCATACGGCGTCCCGCCTCCCCCGGTCAGGATCATCCCCAAGATCCCGCGGTTTTGCCAGCAAAACTCGAGCAGGTCGACGACGTGGGCGAGGCGACTCTCCTGGAGCGCCTCGAGGTCCTCGGCCGGCGGGCACTCGTCGAAGCGCGCGGCCTCCACGCACGACGCGAGCCGCGCCACGACGCCCTCCACGATCTGCCGGAAGCAGTCCTGCTTGCTCTTGAAATGCAGGTAGAACGCGCCCTTCGACACGCCTGCTCGGATCGTGATGTCTTCGACCTTGGCTGCGGCCAGGCCGTTCTCGGCGAAGATCGCTTCAGCGGCCCGGAGGAGGTCGATGCGCGCGCGTGGATCGGCGATACGAGGCATTACTGACCGGTGGGTCACTATGGGGGGATGGCCCTTTCCGGTCAAGAGGGCTCGGGCCCCCTCGGCTTCCGCGATACGATGGGGCGTCCTTGCTTCTCCGAGGAGGCTTCCCATGCGTATGCTCCCCCGTTTGTCGCTTGGTCTCGCGGCGGCGTTTTCGCTCGTCTTCGCGGCCCCACAGCCTGCCGACGCCTGCACGCCCCCGCTGCCGGGCCTTTACAACCACATCCCCGAGAACGGGGCAACGTACCCCATGAACGCGGCGTTGTTCTTTTCAGGTCATTCGATCTCGCTCGACGCCGTCACCGTCACCGTCGACGGCAACCCCGCGTCGTTCGTGCCGGTCGCGGACGCGGCGCTCCAGGGCCTCGGCGGGTTCGTCGTGCACATCGACCCGACCCCATCGATCGGGCAGGTCGTGAAGGTCAGCGGCGATTTTTGCACCGCGGGCGTCACGTGTGAACCGGTATCGATTTCGTTCACGACGAGCGCGCCGGACACGACGGCGCCGGAGCCGGTGAAGAGCCTGCTCTTCAACGTCTACGACTACCCCGATTTCAAGGCGAGCGTCGGGGATTGCCAGTCCGACAGCGATTTGGCGTATTTTCTGCACGTCGACGCGGCCGCGGCGGCGGCGGATGCGGCGCCCGAGGTGTGGCGTGTCGAGGCCTTCCGGGACGCGGCGATGCAAGACCTCGCATTCACGCGCTCGGTGTTCGCGGGTGGCGCGCTGCGGTTTTACAAGCTCGCCCAGGAACTCCAAGGCGCAGAGCCCGCGACGGCCTTCACGTTCCGCGTGACGACCCACGACGCAGCGGGACAATCCGGCGGATCCAGTGTGGTTTCGCTGCCTTGCCACGTGCGCGTCGACCCGCCCGGCATGACGCAGTGGACCCCCGACGAGCCGATGTGGACCGGGGCCGACGTCCATCCCGGCGGCGTCTGCGACGAAAGCGGGAGCGGCGGCGGAGGCGGGAGCGGCGGAGGCGGCGGAAACGGCGGAAACGGCGGCGCAGGCGGAAGCGGCGGCAGTAGCAGCGGCGACGACGGTTCCTGCGCCGTCCGCGCCCCGGGCGACGCGCGCTCCGGGGTCGCGGGACTCGGACTCCTTGGGTTGATGTGGGGTGCTTCACGGCTTCGCCGTCGACGCCCCGCAGCATCGTGACCCGATCTCGTTAGTTATCCCCCCAAATTCATCGATTTGCGGCGAACGGTCGTTGCCTTCGTTCAAAAGATGAGCGACGGTTCACCCCGTGAGCAACTCGTCCGCACGACGAACAGCGCTTCCACGTCGCCGTGACGAGGCCAAGGCGCTGTTCCGTAACGCGATCCTCGACGCCGCCGAGCACGTCTTCGCCAAGCAGGGCTTCCACGGCGCGCGCATCCAGGACATCGCCGACCACGCGCGGATCGCGGTCGGCACCGTCTACAACC
The DNA here is from genome assembly GCF_005144585.1 of Polyangium fumosum. Taxonomy (GTDB): domain Bacteria; phylum Myxococcota_A; class Polyangia; order Polyangiales; family Polyangiaceae; genus Polyangium; species Polyangium fumosum. The sequence goes on from NZ_SSMQ01000053.1 coordinate 7,522, forward strand.
ACTTTGAGCAGAAAGAAGACGTGCTCCACGCGCTGCTCGAAGTGCGGCTCGAGCAGATGATCGGGAGCCTGCGGCCGCATCCCACGGATCCCGAGCCCTTCGCTCAAAAGCTCAGGTGCTGCGTCGTCCGCACGCTTCAGTTCGTCGAGGAGCACCGCGACTTCCACCAGGTCGCGCTCGACTGCGGGCTCTTCGCGAAGGGCACGGCCTCGGCCTCGAACATCCTCAAAGAAAAAGCCGTGGAGCACTTCGAAAAGCTCCGCGCCACCACGCTCGCCCTCGTGAACGAGGGGATCTCGTGCGGCGCGCTCCGGCAGATGGATCCCGTGCCGCTCGCGCGCATGCTCGGCGGCCTTCTTCGCGCCTCCACCATCGGCATGGTCATGGAGCAGAGCCACCCCAACCTCGAAGCCGAGGCCTCGCTCCTCGTGGACCTTTATTTGAACGGCGCGGGCAGGGCCGATCGCCCCGAGCGCCCGCGTGATGAAAGCAATCTTGGAGAACGATGATGCGTCTTGATCAACCCGCGTACGTCGCCGCGCTCGCGCTGCTTCTTTCGCTCACGCCCTCGTGCGCCAAGAAGAACGCCGAGCAGAAGGCCAAACCCGCGGAGAGCGCCACCGCCGAGCCCGCGCCGGCGGTCAAGTTCGCGAAGGTCACCGAGCGCAAGCTCTCGCCCACGCTCGAGCTGACCGGCACGCTCGCCGCCGACGAGACCAGCGAGGTTGCTTCCGCGACCTCCGGCATCGTCACGAAGGTCGAGATCGACGTCGGCACGCGCGTGAAGAAGGGCGACATCCTCGTGCAGCTCGACAGCCGCGATCCGGCCCTGCGCGCACAGGCCGCCGACGCATCGGCGACCCAGGCGCTCGCCAAGCTCGGCGTGAAGTCGGGCCAGAAGTTCGATCCGAACAACGTCGCCGAGGTCCGCGCCGCGAAGGAGGGCATGGACCTCGCCGTGTCCGAGGCCGACCGGACGAAGAAGCTCTACGAGGGCGGATCGATTTCGGCGTCGCAGTGGGATCAGGCGCGATCCCGCGCCGAGCAGGCGCGCGCGCAGTACGAGGGCGCGCTGAACGGCGCGATGCAAGGCTGGGCAGGCCTCGCGGCCGCGCAATCCCAGGCGAACCTCGCCCGCAAATCGGTCGCCGACACGAGCATCCGCGCGCCCTTCGACGGCGCCGTCGCCGAGCGCCGCGCCACGGTCGGCGAGTTCGCGCCTATGGGCAAGGTCGTCGCCGTTGTCGTGCGCGACGAGATCCTGCGGCTGCGCATCGACGTGCCGGAGACGGACGCGTCGAAGGTCACCGCGGGCAAGGAGGTGACGCTCACCGTCTCGGCGCACCCGGGCAAGACCTTCAAGGGCACGGTCAAGCGCGTCGGCGCGAGCCTCAAGGCGCAGTCGCGCACGCTGCCGATCGAGGCGGAGGTCCAGAACGCGGACGGCCAGCTCAAGCCTGGTTACTTCGCGCGCGCGTACGTCGAGCTCGGCGAGGCCGACACGAACGCGATCTTCGTCCCCCGCGCCGCCGTCGGATCCAGCGGGAGCGCGAGCCGCGTCTTCGTTCGTGCGGGCAACCGCGTCGTCGAGCGCATCGTCACGCTCGGCCGCGAGATCGACGGCGAGGTGGAGATCCGCGGCAACGTGACCGCGAACGACGAGATCGCGATCGAGCGAGTCGACCTCTTGCAGGACGGCGCCGACGTGAACGTCGCTGCCCCTGGAGCGAAGTAACCCATGCAATGGCTCGCAGCGATTTGTGTACGAAGGCCCGTCTTCGCGACGGTGATCGTGCTCATCCTGACCGTGGTCGGGCTCTTCTCCTACGTGCAGCTCGGCCTCGATCGTTTTCCGAAAGTCGACTTCCCGGCCGTCGTGATCACCACGATCCTCCCGGGCTCGGCGCCCGAGGAAATCGAGACCGAGATCAGCGACAAGATCGAGAGCGCCGTCAACACGATCAGCGGCATCGACGAGCTCCGCAGCTCCTCCTCGGAGGGCGTGAGCATGGTCATCGTCACGTTCGTCCTCGAAAAGGACGTCGACGTCGCCTCGCAGGAGGTCCGCGACAAGGTGAACGCGGTCCTCAACGAGCTGCCGCCGGGCATCGAGCAGCCCGTGATCGCGAAGATGGACCCGGACGCCGCGCCGATCCTCACGCTCGCGCTCTCGGGCCCGGGCAACGTGCGTGACGTCACGGAGACCGCGGACAAGGTCGTGCGCCGGCAGATCGAGTCGATCAACGGCGTCGGCCAGGTGACCCTGATCGGCGGTCGCCCGCGGCAGATCAACGTCTGGATCGACCCGGAGAAGCTCCAGAAGTACAGCATCTCCGGCCCCGAGGTCGAACGCGCGCTGAAGACGCAGAACATCGAGCTGCCGAGCGGGCGCGTCGAGCAAGGCGCCCGCCAGCTCACGCTCCGCACGCGCGGCCGCGTCGAGTCGGTCCGGGAGATGGGCGAGATCGTGGTGGCGACGCGCGACGGCTACGGCGTGCGCCTCAACGACATCGGCGAGGTCGAGGACGGCACGGCCGAGCCCGAATCCGTGGGCTTCAAGGGCCAGCGCGCCACGGTCGTGCTCAACGTCCGCAAGCAGAGCGGCACGAACACGGTCGAGGTCGTGAGCACGGTCAAGGAGCGCCTCGAGGAGCTCGGCAAGCGCCTGCCCCAGGGCTACACGATCGACATCGCCCGGGATCAGTCCGAGTTCATCGAAAACTCGATCCACTCGGTGAAGGAGCACCTCGTGCTCGGCGCCCTCTGCGCGGCGCTCATCGTGTTCGCGTTCCTCGGCAATGCCCGGTCCACGATCATCGCGGCCGTCGCCATTCCGACCAGCGTCATCAGCACCTTCGGCGTCATGCGCGCCGCGGGCTTCACGCTGAACGCGATCACGCTCCTCGCCCTCACGCTCGCCGTCGGCATCGTCATCGACGACGCGATCGTCGTCCTCGAGGTCGTCTTCAAGCGGATCGAGGAGAATGACGAGCGGCCCATGGAGGCCGCGATCAACGGGACGAAGGAGATCGGCCTCGCCGTGCTCGCGACGACGCTCTCGCTCGTCGCCGTCTTCCTCCCGGTCGCGTTCATGGGCGGCATCGTCGGCCGCTTCATGAGCTCGTTCGGCTTGACCATGTCGTTCTCGATCATGGTGAGCCTCCTCGTGAGCTTCACGCTGACGCCGATGATGTGCGCGCGGTGGCTGCGCAGGCACGTGAAGAAGGGGAGCGACGGCAAGGTACAGGCCGCCGCGGCCCCGGCCGCAGCCCCGGCCCCGGGCCACGGACACGGGCACGGGCATGGCCACGGCGAGGCGAAGGGGATCTACGGGGCGATCGAGCGCACGTACGTCCGGGTCCTCCGCTGGTCGATGTCGCACCGCTGGGTGATCGTGGTCTCTTGCGTCGTCGCGCTCTTCTCGATTCCGGTCCTCGCGGGCCGGGCGAACGCGAACTTCCTCCCCGACGAGGACGAGTCGCAGTTCCAGGCGAGCATCCGCGCGAACGAGGGCACGAGCCTCGACGAGATGCGCCTCATCGCGACGCGCATCGTCGGCGATCTCGAAAAGATCCCGGGCGTCGCGTACGCGATCACGACCGTCGGCGACGACGCGCAGAAGACCCCGAACCTCGCGAGCCTCTACGTAAAACTCCTCCCCGCGAACGAGCGCAAGCTCTCGCAGCAGGAGCTCATCGACAAGGCGCGCGCGGAGCTCTTGCCCAAGTACGGCAAGGACTACCGGATCTCGATCGGCCCCGTGAACTCGATGGGCGGCGGCGCGAACTACCCGGTCATGTACCAGATCACCGGCCCGGACATGACGAAGATCTCGTCCTACGCCGAGGCGCTGCTCGCCAAGATGAAGACGCTGCCGGGTGTCGTCGACGCCGACACCGGGCTCATCCTCGGCAAGCCCGAGCTCCGCGCGCACATCGATCGCGAAAAAGCGTCGGATCTCGGCGTCAGCGTCGCCGACATCGCGAGCTCGTTGCGCCTGCTCGTCGGCGGCTACGAAGTGACGAACTACAACGAGAAGGGCGAGCAGTACGAGGTCCACGTCCGCGCGGTGCCGAGCTACCGCTCGAATGTCGAGGGGCTCAAGCGGCTCACGGTGCCCTCGATGCGCCTCGGCACGGTCTCGCTCGAGAACCTCGTGTCGTTCACGGAGGGCTCGGGCCCGTCGAAGATCGACCGCTACAACCGGCAGCGGCAGGTCATGATCATGTGCAACCTGCAGAAGGGCTTCTCGGAGCGCACGGTCATCGAGGCGCTCGACAAGGCCGCGAAGGACCTCGGGATGGAGCCGGGGTACAGCGCGAGCGCGACGGGCCGCTCCCGCGAGCTCGGCCGCGCCGCGAAGAACTTCGGCCTCGCCTTCCTGCTCTCGTTCATCTTCATGTACCTCGTGCTCGCGGCGCAGTTCGAGTCGTGGCTGCACCCGATCACGATCCTGCTGAGCCTCCCGCTGACGGTGCCGTTCGCGATCCTGAGCGTGATCATCTTCAAGCAATCGCTGAACATCTTCTCGATGCTGGGCATCCTCGTGCTCTTCGGCGTCGTGAAGAAGAACTCGATTCTCCAGATCGATCACACGCTCAAGCTGCGGGAAGAGGGCCTGCCGCGGCTCGAAGCGATCCTGCTCGCGAACAAGGATCGTCTCCGCCCGATCCTCATGACGACGGCGGCGTTCGTGGCCGGCATGGTCCCGCTCGTTGCCTCCAGCGGCGCGGGCGCGGGCACGAACCGCGCGACGGGCTTCGTCATCATCGGCGGCCAGACGCTCGCGCTCCTGCTCACCCTGCTGGCCACGCCGGTCGCGTATTCGCTCTTCGACGACCTCTCGGTCTGGGCGCGCAATACGTTCAAGTTCGGCGGCTCGAACGACGACGAAGCCCCCGACGCCAATCCGGCCCCCGCGCCGGGCGGCGAATAGCAGGGGACGGATAAGCTTGCTGCGCGCCTCGAATCGTCGGTCGGGCTCCTCGGAATACGGGAGTATTCCTGCGTCGCCCTCCCTAGCTTCGAGGCGCTCGCGGCGCTTCTCCGCCCCCTGCTGATACTTTCCGCCTCTATCTCTACGCCTTCGGCAGGGTATCGTTCGCGACCGAGCGTCCGACGAGCCCGAGCAGCACGCACATCAGCCAAACGATCCATCCGGCGATTCGCCATCCCGTGTGCTCGGGGACCGTCGCGGCGACGGCGCCTAGGACGAGGCACGGAACCACGATGCAGCCGACGCCGCTCGTCTGCGCCTTGTCCGGCGGAGGGTTGATCTCGAATCGATCCCCCGCTGGGAGCAGCGCCGCCGCGTCGTCGGCCTGCCGAAAGGGATGGTTGCCGGCCGTGGCCTCGGGGAGCTTGCAGGCGAGGACGAAGCTTTGCGCGGGGCCGACCTCGAAGGAAAAGCGCTGACGGACGCCCCCGTCCTCGGTGGTGACCGACTCGGTCAGATGGCGGCGCGCGCCGCCGAAAGCGTGGACCTTGAGGCGATGGCCGGCGGGCAGTCGAAACGTGCGGCCGCTCTCGTCGGCGAGGAGGACCTCTACGGTTTCGAGCTCGGGTGCGCCCGAGAGGTCCTCGGCAGACTCGACGGAAGTGCCCATGTTGACGCGCGCAGCGCTGCCGGCGTCGACGACGTGGACACGGAGGCGCGCGAGGCCTGGGCTGAGATCGCCGGGCGCGCGGACCTCGTTCTCGGCCTTGGCGCGCCGCTCGTTCTCGCGCTGGACCCGCTTTGATTCCCGGAACGTCGCGAGGGCAAACGCCAAGCCGACGAGGACGGGGACGCCGACGCCGATGCCATTGCGGAGCAGGCCGGTGAGGTCGTGCACGAGGGGGAGGATATCCTGGGAGGGGCCGGGACGATGTTCCGTAATCGGGTAGGCCGTCGTGCACGACCCCGAGGAGCTCCGCCGGTTCGCCCGCCAAGACTGGGCTGCCGCCGCGCGCGGCAAGGAGCTCTACGCCATGGGCCGGTGATTCATGCGAGCGATCAAGCCCGAGGACACTATCCCCGCGCCCTGATCCGAGCCTTCACTCCGCGCACGAAGGCCACGGCACATTCCGGAGATAATACTCCCACGTCTGGAAGTTCGACGTGTTGCTCCGCTGCACCTGCCCGCTCGTGCACCAGCGATTCTCGGTCCAGGACGTCCCGCGCGCGAGGCACTGGTATTGCACCGTGGCCCGCTTCGACCCGGCGCAGCCGTGAAACTTGTACTGGAGGCAGCTCTCCATGTCGGGCGTGACGTTCACCTTTTGCTCGGAAATCACGCTCGCCGCGTCGCACGCATCGCCGCTCCCGTCTCCGTCGCAATCGGATTGCGACGGATTCGCGACGTGCGGGCAGTTGTCGGACATGTCCGAAATGCCGTCGCCGTCGCTGTCGATGGGGCCGCGGACCTGGCCCGCAGAGGCCACGTCGGTCGTCCCTGACATCGTCCCGAGCGCGGCGAACAGCACCGCAATACGAATGGCTCGCCTTGTTCCACGCATGTGATCCCCTGCGGAGCAGGAAGTGCGCCGAGCCTAGTCGTGCCGCTGGAGGCGGGCCAAATTCCAGCGGCCGGCGCCTCACATGACAGGGGAAATCAGGCGGGATCCAGGAAAACGTAGCGACGTTGCTTCGCGGCCGCGAGCAGATCCGCGCGGTGGTCCGGGTGCGCGATGTCGATGAGCGCGAGCGCACGCTCACGAATGTTTTTGCCCCAAAGATCCGCGATGCCGTGCTCGGTCACCACGTAATGGACGTCGCCGCGGCTCGTCACGATGCCCGCGCCGGCCTCCAGCGTCGCCGCGATGCGGCTCACGGCGCCCTTCTTCGCCGTCGAGCGCATCGCGATGATCGGCTTGCCCCCGCGGCTCCGCGCCGCGCCGCGGATGAAGTCCACCTGGCCGCCGATGCCCGAGAAGAACCGGCCCGCGAGCGTGTCGGCCGCGACCTGGCCCGTCAGATCGATCGCGAGGGCCGCGTTGATCGCGATCATCTGATCGTTGCGCGCGATGGTGAACGGGTCGTTCGTGAAGCTCGACGAGCGCATCTCCACGAAGGGGTTGTCGTGCACCCAGCGGTAGAGCGCGCGGCTGCCCATCACGAACGAGGTCACGATCTTCCCCGGCAAGAGCGTCTTCTTGCGGCAGGTGATCACGCCTTTGTGCACGAGGTGCATCACGCCGTCGGAGAACATCTCCGTGTGGATGCCGAGATCGTGGTGCCCGTCGAGCGCCGCGAGCGCCGCGTCCGGGATCTTGCCGATGCCCATCTGCAGCGTCGCGCCGTCCGGCACCAGGCTCGCCACGTGGCGGCCGATCGCCCGGTCGACGTCGTCGAGCGGCTCGGCCTCGCGCTCCGGCAGCTCGTCGTCGACGGGCACGAGGTGGCCGATCCGATCCACGTGCAGGAACGAGTCGCCGTGGGTCCGCGGCATACGCGGGTTCACCTCGGCGAGCACGAGATCGGCCGTGTCGATCGCGGCGCGCACGATGTCCACCGAGACGCCGAGGCTCACGTAGCCGTGCTCGTCCGGCGGCGAGACCTGCACGAGCGCGACGTCGATCTTCACGCGGCCCGAGCAGATGAGCTGCGGGATCTCCGAGAGGAAGACCGGCATGAAGTCGGCGCGCCCCTCGGCCACGGCCTCGCGCACGTTCGCGCCGATGAAAAACGCCGTGTGGCGGAAGCGTCTTTCGAGGCCCGGCTTCACGTACGGCGCGGGGCCGAGCGTGAGCAGGTGGACGATCTCGTTGCCTTCGAGGTGCGTCCCCTTCTCGGTCATCGCCTCGACGAGCCGCGCCGGCTCCGCCGCGCCCGAGCCGATGAGGATGCGGCGCCCCGGCGGGATCGCCCGCACGGCACCTTCGGCTGTCGTGATCTTGTCCGCGAAACGCTCACGCCAATCCATGTGGTTCCCTGCCATCTCGTCACGCGTCTTCGCGCATGAGCGCGCGATACGCCATCTGATCTTCGTACATCCGCAAAAAGACCCGGTGCTTCCGGTCGTGGAAGCGCGCGACCTCGCCGCCCGTGGGCGTGACGACCGCGCCGGCCTCGCTCATCGCGCCCATCGCCGCGAGCACGGTCGGCTGATCGCCCGAGGCCACGGCGCCGAGGATCGCCGCGCCGAGCAGGACCGCCTCGGGCTCGCGGGGCAGGATCACGCGGCATCCGGTCACGTCCGCGTGTTCCCGCACGAAGACCGGGTTTTTCGTGTCCCCGCCCGTCGCGTAGAGCGCCTCGATCCGGTAGCCCGCCTGGTTCATCGCCGTGAGGATGTGCCGCGTCCCGTGCGCGAGCGCCTGGATCGTCGCGAGGTACAGGACCGCGAGCGCGTCGACGTCGTCCGCGAGCCCGAGCCCGCTCACCATGCCCTTGAGCGTCGGATCGGCCCGCGGCGAACGGTTGCCGTGGTGGTCCGGCAGCACGTGCACGTCGCGCGTGATGGCTGCCGGGAACGCGGCTTTCGCGGCGAGCGCGTCGAGCCGCTCGTTCAAGAGCGCGTACACCGTCGTCCCGCGCCGCCGCGCTTCCTCCGCGAGCTCCGGCCCCCGCGCGTGCGCATGCACGACGTGATCGATGAGCGCGCCCGTCGCGCTTTGCCCGCCCTCCGTGAGCCAGAGGCCCGGGATCATGGCCGAGTTGTAGGGGCCCCACACGCCCGGCACGAAGCGCGCTTCGCGGGACGACGCCATGTGGCACGTCGACGTCCCGCCGATGAGCGCGAGCCGCTCCTCCATCGCGCCTTCGTCCGGAGCCACGCCCTTCGTTGGGATGCCAAGCAACCCGAGCCCGCCGGCGTGCGCGTCGATGATCGGCACCGCCACGGCCGTCCCTGCGCGGAGGCCCAGCTCGGCCGCGGCGCGCTCCGTCAAACCCCCTGCGCGCTCGCCCATGGGCCGCACGCGCTTGCCGATGCGGGCGAACCCCTCGTCGACGAGATCCCCGAGGCCGATCGACCGGAAATACGTGTCGTCCCAGCGCCCGATGCTCCCGTCCGCGCCGGGCTCGTGCCCGAGGTAGGTCCACTTGCACACGGTGGTGCAGAGCGAACGCACGTCGCTCCCGGTCGCGCGATAGGCCAGAAAATCCGGCAGATCCAGGAAACGCGCGGCGCGCCTATAACTCGCGCCGAGGTGCGTCGCGAGCCAGAGGAGCTTCGGCGTCTGCATCTCCGGCGAGATCACGCCGCCCACGTACCGCAGCACCTCGTGGCCGCCGGCGTTGATGCGCGCGGCCTCCTCGATCGCGCGGTGATCCATCCACACGATCACGTTCCATCGATCGTCGCCCGTGGGGCTCACGGTCACGGGGCGATCGCCCTCGTCGAGCAGCACGAGCGAGCACGTCGCGTCGAACCCCACGCCGACCACGAATTCCGGGCGATCACCCGCTTCGCGCAGCGCGCTTCGCGTGGCCTCACACGCGGCCGCCCAGATCTCGTCGGACGACTGCTCGACGAAGTCCGGCGCGGGGCGATGCAGCGAGATCGGTCGTACGCCGATCCCGAGCTTGCGTCCTTGGCCGTCGAAGAGGGCGGCACGTACGCTCCCTGTGCCCACGTCGATCCCGAGATAGTGACGGTCTTGCATCCCGGCCGATTATACTCGGCGCCCATGTTTGGCCGGACCCTTCGTTTCGCCCTCACGCTCGTCGCCGCGCTGCTCCTGCTCTCGTGCAATCGAAGCAAGGACGGAGGCGCGACCAAGATCGCCGTCATCCCCAAGGGCACGACGCACGAGTTCTGGAAGGCCGTGCATGCGGGCGCCGTCAAAGCCTCGCGCGAGATCGGCGTGGAGATCGTGTGGAAGGGCCCGCTCGCGGAGGACGATCTCAAGGGGCAGATCGACGTCGTGCAGAGCTTCGTCGCCCAGGGCGTCAGCGGCATCGTGCTCGCGCCGCTCAACGACAAGGCCCTCGAAAAGCCGGTCGAGGGCGCCGTGAAGGCGAACATCCCCGTCGTGATCTTCGACTCGGATCTCGCGGGGAGCGCCCACAAGAGCTTCGTCGCGACCGACAACCTCGCGGCCGGCCGGCTCGCCGGCGAGAAGCTCGCCGCGCTGCTCGGGCAGAAGGGCAAGATCGCGGTGCTCCGCTACCAGGAGGGCTCGGCGAGCACGCAGAAGCGCGAGGAGGGCTTTCTGGAGGCCATCCGGAAGATGCCCGAGATCAAGATCGTGAGCGACAACCAGTACGGCGGCGCCACCACGGAGAGCGCCTTCGAGAAGGCCGAGAGCCTGCTCGCCGCGCAGAGCGCCGGCAGCGGCGGCGTGGACGGTGTTTTCTGTCCCAACGAATCGACCACGTTCGGGATGCTGCTCGCGCTGCGGAAGGCGGGGCTCGCCGGGAAGATCAAGTTCGTCGGGTTCGACGCCTCGGAAAAGCTCGTCGGCGCGCTCCGGGATGGGCACGTGGACGCGCTCGTCGTGCAGGATCCCTTCAAGATCGGCTACGAGGCCGTGCGCGCGATGGCCGAGATCCTCGCCGGCAAGCCCGTCGCGCCGCGCATCGACACGGGCGCGGTGGTCGTCGACAAGGCGAGCCTCGACAAGCCCGAGACGAAGGCGATCGTCGCGCCCGACCTCGCGCCGTGGCTCGGGAAGTGAGCGGCGTCGTCGCGCAGGGCGTGACGAAGGCGTACGGCGCGACGACCGCGCTCGCCGGCGTGGATCTCGACGTCCGCGCCGGCGAGGTGCACGCGTTGCTCGGCGAAAACGGGGCGGGGAAGAGCACGCTCGTGAAGATCCTGGCCGGCGCGGTGCGGCCGGACGGCGGGCGCCTCACGCTCGACGGCGCGCCGTTCGCGCCGAAAGATCCCGCCGCCGCGCGCGCGGCCGGCGTGCGCCTCGTCAGCCAGGAGCGCGCGCTTTGCCCGCACATGACCGTGGAGGAGAACGTCCTGCTTGGCGGCGAGCCCACACGGTTCGGCGTACTCAAGCGCGAGGAAGCGCGGGCGATCGCGGCCCGCGCGCTCCTCGCGATCGATCCTACGGGCGCGAAGAAACATCGCCTGCGGCCGGACGCGCTCGTGCGGGATCTCGGCCCGGGGGAGCGGCAGCTCGTGGAGATCGCCCGCGCCATCACGGAGCCTCGTTGCCGCTTGCTCCTGCTCGACGAGCCCACGTCGAGCCTCGGCGCCGACGACGTCGAGGCCCTCTTCGCCGTCGTCTCCCGCCTGCGCGAGGCCGGCCTCGCCGTCGTGTACATCTCGCACCACCTCGACGAGATCCGCCGCATCGCAGACCGCTTCACGGTGATCCGCGACGGCCGCACGGCCGGGACCGGCCGCGTCGCCGAGGCCACGCCCGCGGACATCGTGACCATGATGGCCGGTCGATCCATCGAGGATCTCTATCCACGATCGCCGCGCGTCCCCGGCGACGTCGTCCTCTCGACGCAGGATCTCGCGGGCGCGGGGTTGCCCGTGCGCGCGAGCCTCGTGCTTCGCCGCGGCGAGGTGCTCGGCATCGCCGGCCTCGTCGGCTCGGGCCGCACCGAGCTATTGCGCGCGATCTTCGGCCTTGATCGCGTGCGCCGCGGCGAGGTGCGCGTCGGCGCGTACGTGGGCCCGGCTTCGCCCGCGGCCCGGCTCGCGCAGGGCGTGGGCCTGCTCAGCGAGGATCGCGGCGGCGAGGGCCTCGCGCTCGGGCTCACGATCGCGGACAACGTCACGCTCTCGCGGCTCGTGGGCCTCGGCCCGCTCGGGTTCGTCACGCCTGCGCGGATGCGCGCGGCGGCCGCGCGGTTCATCGAGAAGCTCGGCGTCGTCTGCGCGGGGCCCGACGCGCCCGTCGGCTCGCTCTCGGGCGGCAACCAGCAGAAGGTCGCGCTCGCGCGGCTGCTCTACCACGACGTCGACGTGCTCCTGCTCGACGAGCCCACGCGCGGCGTGGACGTGGGCGCCCGCGCCGCGATCTACGCGCTCATCGACCGGCTCGCGTGTGAATCGAACAAGGCTGTCCTCGTGGTGTCGAGCGCGGCCGAGGAGCTCGTGGGGATCGCGGACCGCATCGCGGTCATGCACAAGGGCGAGCTTGGCCCGGCGCGGCCGGTGGGCGAGCTCGACGTCCGCGCGGTGATGCTGGAGCAGGCAGGGGCCTCATGAAGTACTTGCGTAAGTACCCGTTTCTCGGCCCGCTCGTGGCCGTCGTCGTCGTGTACGTGATCTTCGCGATCGTCGCGCCCGGCTCGTTCACCCGGGCGGAGAACCTCACGACGATGGCCGGCCAGACCGTGGTCGTGGGCATCGCGGCGAGTGGCATGACGCTCGTGATGCTGCTCGGCGGGATCGATCTCTCCGTCGGCTCGAACGTCGCGCTCTCCACGGTCGTCTGCGCGCTCTGCATGCGCGCGGGCGCGCCCGCGATCCTCGCCGCCGCAGCCGCCATGGCGAGCGGCCTCCTCTCCGGTCTCGTGAACGGCGCGCTCGTCACGACGCTGCGGATCACGCCTTTCATCGTCACGCTCGGCACGATGCGGGCGCTCCGAGGCCTCGCGAAAGGTCTCGCGGACGAGCAGAAGATCGACGCGCCATCCTCGGGCCTCGACGCCCTCGTCGCGCCGCTCCCGCCTGGGTATGGCTGGGCCCTGTTTCCGCCGGGCGTGTGGATCATGCTGGCCACGTCGGGGCTCGTGGCGGCGATGCTCGTGTACACGAAAGGCGGGCGGCACATCGTCGCCATCGGGTCGAACGAGGCCACGGCGCGGCTCTGCGGCGTGCGCGTCGAGCGCGTGAAATGGCTCGTCTATGGGCTCGCGGGGCTCTTTGCCGGGCTCGCGGGCGTGATGGAGTTCTCGACGCTCACGGTCGGCGACCCGACCGACTCGGTGGGCCTCGAACTCGAAGTCATCGCAGCCGTGGTGATCGGCGGCGGCTCCCTCGCAGGCGGCGAAGGCTCGGTCGCAGGCGCGCTCTTCGGCGCGCTCCTGATGACCGTGATCCGCACGGGATCGACCTACCTCGGGATCGACAACTGGGTGCAGGACATCGTCACGGGCGGCATCGTCGTGACCGCGGTCGCGCTCGATCGCGCACGTCGCGCGAGCGAAACGCGCCGCTGACGCTGACGGTTCGTATCCCCCCTGGCTGTTGGAAGAACTGCGCATCGCGCAGTTCTTCCACCCAAGGTCCAGCGCTGGCGCTGGTCCGGGTCCAGGGGTGGACAACCCCTGGTCGGGCCCGGGGTGAAACCCCGGCGCTACGCTGCCCTCAGGGCTAACTGGCCTCCCGCAGCCCTGCGAGCAGCGAGACCAGCTCCGAGGGCTCGAAGGGCTTTGCGAGGTGCGCTCGGTAGCCTGCGGCGAGCGCGCGTTCTCGGTCTTCGGGCCGCGCGAAGGCGGTCACGGCCACGGCGATGATGGCCTTTCCGCGGCCGTTTCGCCGCGCTTGGAGCTCGCGGAGGAGCGCATAGCCGTCCATGTCTGGCATCCCGATGTCGCTCACGATGAGGTCGATGGCCCGTGACGCGGAGACGTCGAGCGCCTCGGCGGCCGAGGCTGCCGTGCAGACGACGGCTTCGTGTTCTTCCAGCACGCGCTTTACGAGCTCGCGTGAATCGGCCTCGTCGTCGACCACGAGGATGGCCACGCCGTGCAGGAGCCGCGGATCGTTCGCGGGCACGCTCGGGGGCAGCCGGGAGGGCATGCGGAGACGCTCGCCGACTTCGCAGGGCAGCTCGACGGTGAAGGTCGCGCCTTTCCCTTGGCCTTCGCTCTCGGCGCGCACCACGCCCCCGTGCAGCTCCACGAGCCGCTTCACGATCGACAGCCCGAGGCCGAGGCCGCCGTGCCGCCGCGCCATCGACGAGTCGGCTTGGCGGAATCGTTCGAACAGAAAGGGAAGGAACTCGGGCGTGATGCCTTCTCCCGTGTCGCGCACGGTGATCACGGCGCCCTTGCCCGCTTGGGCCAGCATCACCTCGACCTGCCCGCCCTTGGGCGTGAACTTGATGGCGTTCGAGACCAGGTTCCAGACGACCTGCTGCAAACGCGCCGGGTCTCCGCGCACCGCGACACGCGCGGAATTCCGCGGCCCGCGCAGCGTCACGCCTTTGGCCTCTGCGGAGGCGCGACAGGCCTCGATGGCGGCCTCCACCACGGGGGCGAGCTGCGTCGGCTCCAGCTCCACGTGGATCTTGCCTGCGACGATGCGGCTCACGTCGAGCAGATCGTTGATGAGCTGCGCTTGCAGGTGCGTGTTCCGCTCGATCACCGCGAGCCCCTTGGAGAGCTGCTCCGGCCGGATCCCGGGCCGTTGCACGAGCTGCGCCCAGCCGAGGATCGCGTTCAGCGGCGTGCGCAGCTCGTGGGACAACGTCGCGAGGAACTCGTCCTTCATCCGGCTCGCCCGCTCGGCCTCCGCCCGCGCGGTGCGCTCGCTCTCGAGCAGGAAGGCGCGTTCGATCTCGACTTGTTTCTCCTTCGTCACGTCGCGGCAGATCCCCACGATGCGGAGGGCCTTGCCTGCTTCGTCGTAGGTGATGCGGCCGAGCGTGTGGATCCACCGCTCGCCTCGCTTCGGGTGCGCGAAGCGGAACTCGTGCGAGAAATCCGGGATCCGCTGCGCCATGCGTTGATCCATGTAGGCGTTCGCGCGCGCGAGATCGTCCGGATACACCCCTCGAACCCAGTCGGCGAGGTGCACCGTCCGGTTCTTCGGGTCGAAGCCGAACATCTCGTACTGCACCTCGGACCACGTGTAGAGGTCGCTCGCGACGTCGTACTCCCACCACCCGGCCTGCGCCCCGTCGAGGGCCATGCGGAGCCGATCCGCGCTCTCGGCGAGCGCCGCGGCGGCCTCCCTGCGCTCGGTCACCTCCTCGCAGACCACGTTCACGCCGACGATCACGCCGGACGCGTCGTGAAGCGGGAAGAAGCTCTCCAGCCATACCCGCGTCTTGCCGGGCTGCGCGGGCGTCTCGCCGACGAGCTCCACGTTCCGGAGTGGCTCGCCCGTGTCGAAGATCTTCTGGAACATGGGCTCGGCCTTGTCGGCGAGCCCTGGCAGGATCTCGCGCACCGAGCGGCCGATGTGCGCGGCCGGCGAAAAGCCGTTGATCTCGGCGAGCCGCTGGTTGATTCGCACCCAGCGGAAATTCCGGTCGATCACGCAAAGCCCGATCGGCGCGGCCGCGTACGTCGCTTCGAGCTCGGCGAGCTGCCGGCGCGCCACGGCCTCGCTCTCCCGCAGCGCCTCCTCGGCGCGCCGCGCGGCTTCGAGCGACACCATGACCTCGCGCTCGCTCGCCTCCAGCGCGGCGGCGCGTTCGGCGATCCGCCGTTCGAGCTCGGCATTGCGGTGACGAACCTCGGCCTCGGCGCAAATGCGGGCTTCGAGCTTTCGCGCCAGGACGGCTTCACGCGCGCGCCTCGCGCGCTCGTTCAGCATGGTGATGGCCACGCCCACGGCCACGAAGAAGCCGAGGCGCGCCTGATCCGCGAGCGTGGAGATGTTCAGGCTGCCGATCGGGCACAGGAAGAGCGCTGCGCCGAGCAAGGCGGAGAGGCCCGTGGCGACGAGGCCCGCGAGGACCCCTCCATACACAGCGGCGATGGCCACGGGCAGCAGCAGGGCGAGCAGGGGCGCATTGCCATCCAGCCACGGCTCCAGGGAGAACCGGACGAGGACGATCACGAGCATCACGGCCATGGAGAGGCCGTAGGCGTGGAGCGCCTTTCCCGGACCTACACGACCACTCCGGGGGGCCTCGAGCCGCGCTTCGCGGCATTCGTCGGCTGTTTGCATCGACCCTCGCTCGGAACGGCGGAACCAGGGCACACCCGTCCTGACAAGGCTAACGAGATGGCAGCACGTGCGCAACGTGGTCTGCCCTCTCGTCCTGCTCGCCCACGTCCGGTCGATATCCCTGGTCACAGGACCGACCGGGCCGAACGTTTGTCATGACGTCCTGACGCGGACGCGCCTCAGCCCGCCCGGTCGGCGAGGATGCGGACCTTGAAGCCGAGCTCGCGTGACAGCGCGACCATCTCGTCGAACACGTCCCCGTAGGCCACGGCCACGTGATTCGAGAGGTAATGCGCCATGAGCGTATCGCGTCCGATCCCCATGTCCGCGGCCATGAACGGCCATTCGCGCGTCGTGCCATTCCACCAGGCGTCGCGCACCACGGGCGGGAGCTTGACGACCTCGCCCTTGCCGATATCCATCCAGAGCGCGCCTTCCTTGATGTACGTCCGCGCCCAGGTCATCGCCCCGGGCAAGCTCTCGCCCGCGAACGAGCCGCCCGGCGTCGGGAAATACATCGCCGGCTGCCGGTAGCTGTGCGCGCCGCGCAGCGTGTCCTTGTCGTGGTTGAATGCGTAGGCGCCGCATGAACCCGAATTCAAGAGCACCCACAAGAACCGGCCCTCGTGCTCGCCGCCCCAGCGCACGTCGTGGAACATCACCGCCTCGTGCAGCCCTTTTTCCCGCAGGAGCCGCTTCATCAGCTCCATCGGGATCGCGTTGCCCTGGTCGGCCTCGGTCGCGCAGGCGATCGTCGTGCCATTGGACTCCGGGCGACACGCCGAATTGAACAGTCCCTCGGCGAGGTCCGAGGGCGGGCGCAGCGGGATCAGCCCGAGCTGGTATTGCCAGCCCAGGCAATCGGCCTTGTATTCGTTCACCAGGTCGAGCACCACGAGGTAATCACGGAGCTGCTCGCGCGTCGCGCGCTCGTCGAAATCGGCCGCGCCGTTCTCGCCCCAGTGGAACGAGAGGCCCCGATCCTTCACGAACCGGAGCGCGTCGTCGATTCGCTTCTCGGCGATGCCCCGGCCGCGATCGAGGATCCACGCCTGATCGATCTTGTGCTCCGTGAACCCGTGCTTGTTCAGGAGCCGCGGGCCGAAATACCCGTTGATCATGCCCATCGAGGTGTCGCCGAGCATGAGCAAGAGCACGCGCCGCTTGTGGATCTCCTCGGCCACCTTCCGGGCGATCGCCGCTGCCGCCGGGGCGATCGGGCCGGGCTCGCGGATCGCGTCCTCGGGCCAGGCGAGCCGGCCCGTCTGGCACCACGTGTCGAGCCGCTCCATGAAGGCCTTGTCCGTGGTCCAGTCCTCCGCGTCCGTCCAGATCCGCGAGAACGGCCGATCCAGGCTCTCCAGACAGGCGCCCGTGTTGAGCAGGCCCACGAGGCCGGGCCAGCGGCCCGAGAAATTCGACGCCAGGAGCAAGGGGTTTTCCTTGCTCACCACCCCGTCCGTCGTGTGTGGCCCGTAAAACCAGTGCACACACACGCCGATCATCGGGTCGTCGACGGGCCCGAGCTTCTCGATCGACTCGTGGGGCTTCGAGAGGAACCCCTCGATGCGATAGGGCGCGTGACCGAGCTTTTGCAGCGCTCGTTCGAGCTGGATTGTCGCGGCCGTGATGCTGGGGACGGCGACCTCGTTCGGCTTGGCCCGCGCGTCGCCGGGCCAGAACAGGGCGATCTTTTTCATCGCCTTCTGCCATCGACCACGCGCCGGCCGGCGTCAAGCGCGCTCGAAGAGCCTCTCGTGCAGCACCGCCGACGCGGCGCCTACGTCCTTGTCGGCCACGAGCATCGTCAGGCTGATGCTCTTCATGCCGTAACTCACCATTTCCACGTTCACGCCTGCGTCCGCGACGGCCTGCAAGATCGCCGCGCCGAGGCCCGCCTGCGCCGCGAGCCTCCGGCCCACGACCACCATCAGCGTCTTTCCCGCCTCGACCCGCACCTCACCGAGCCGCTCCAGGTCCGGCAGGGCGCGATCCAAAGGCTCGCGGCGGTCCGTCGTGAACGACACGCTCACCTCCGAGGTCGCGATCATATCGACCACGACCTCGTGCCGCCCGAGCGCCTGGAACGCCTCGCCGAGGAAACCCGCGGCGCCGAACATCCGCGTCGAGCGGATCGTCACGGCGAGTTGCCCTTCCTTGTAGGCGATGCTCGTCGCGGACAGCTCGCTCGGGGGCGCGGCCTCGCGGATGACCGTGCCGGGGTGCTCGGGCCGGTTCGTGTTGAGCACGCGGACCGGGATGTTCTTTTGCATCGCCGGCACGAGCGTCGAGGGGTGCAGCACGCGGCTGCCGAAGTAGGCGAGCTCCGCGGCCTCGTCGAAGCGCATCTCGGAGATCGAGCGGGCCTTCTTCACGACGCTCGGATCCGCGGTCATCACGCCGTCGGTGTCGGACCAGATCTCGACCTCCTCGGCGGCGATCGCGGCGCCGACGAGCGTCGCCGTGAGATCACTGCCGTTCCTGCCGACGGTCGTGATGTCACCGGCCTCGGTCTTTCCGACGAAACCCGTCACGACGGGCACGACGCCGGCCGGCACGCGCTCGCGCACCGCGCGTTGCATCGCGGCCTCGTAGCCGGGCAGGGGGCGCGCCGAGCCGAAGGCCGCGTCCGTGAGGAAGCCGAGATCCCAGACGTCGAAGGCCTGGGCGGGCAGGCCTTCGCGCGTGAAGAAATCGGCGATGACCCGCACGGCCATACGCTCGCCGAAGCTCGCGGCATAGTCGAGGCTGCGCAAGCTGAGCTCCCGCACGAGCGAGAGGCCCCGGTAGAGGGCCGAGATCTCCTCGTAGAACGGCGCGAGCAGGGCGTCGTCGCAGCCGAGATCGCGGGCGATCGCGGCCTGGCGCTCGATCACGCGCTCGGGGGCGTAGACGCCGCGGGCGGCCTCGCGCGCGCCCGAGAGCAGCGCGTCGGTCATGCCCTTGTGGGCCGAGCTCACGACGAGCGGCGTCCGCCCCGCGCGCCCGCGGACGATCGCGAGCACCTTCTCGATCTGCTTGCGGTTGGCGACGGAGCTGCCGCCGAACTTCATGACGATCATGGCGGCCGGACGGTAGCGCAGTGCGTCGAAACGTGCAGCCGGTTTTTCCGGGGTTTGGGGCGTCGCCCCGAGCGTCAGGTTCCCCCGGGGCCGCAGCGAACCGGATTCCGCATTTACGGCAAATGTCCGAGCGCGCCGCGGACGGCGAGGCCGGCGAGCGCGCCGCCCACCACGATCCACGTCGCATTGATCTTCGGCTGCATCGCGACGGGCAGGGCGGCGGCGAGGATCAGCCACGCGGGGACGTCGACGAGCGCGCCGCGGCCGAGGGCGATCGTGGCGGCGGCGAGCAGGCCGAGCGAGGCGGCGGCGGCGCCGTCGAGCAGACCCGCGAGGCGGGGCGCGGCGCGCATCTTCGGCAGGAGCGGCGCGCTCGCGCGGACGAAGACGAAGCTCGGGAGGAAGATGGCGAGCGTGGCGACGGCCGCGCCGGCGGGGCCTTCGATCAGGTATCCAATGAAGGTCGCGGTGGAGAGCACGGGGCCCGGCGTGAATTGGCCGATCGCGACGGCGTCGAGCAGCTCCGCCTCGGTGAGCCAGCCCCGCTCGGTCACGAGCCCGGCGCGGAGCAGCGCGATCAGCACGTATCCGCTGCCGTAGAGGACGCTGCCGACTTTGAGGAAAAACAGCCCGAGCGGGAGGAGTTTTCCCCCTGTGGTCGCGACGGACGCGGCGACCGGACCCAGGAGCGCGGCGGCCGAGGAGCCCGTGTTTTTCGTATTCGTATCGGAGGGCGGCTTCTCCGGCGGCTTCTTCCAGCCCGCGCCCATCGCGCCGAGGGCCGCGCCTCCGAAGAGCACACCGATTTCATTCACGCCGAGCACGCTCGCCGCGGCTGCGGCGAGGCCGAGCGAAAGGAACAAAAGGTCCTTCTTGCGAGGCAGGACGAGCCGCGCCATGGCCGCGAGCACGATCGAGAGCATCGCGGGCTTCAGGCCGTAGAGCAGCCCTTCGAGGGCGGGCAGCGTGCGCAGGCGCTGGTAGGCGATCGCGAATCCGGCGGTGATCAGCGCCGCCGGCAGGATGAAGCAGACCCCTGCGGCGACGAGCCCCGGCGTGCCGGCGCGGCGATACCCGAGGTGGATCGCCATTTCGGTCGAGTTCGGCCCGGGAATCAGGTTCGTCGCCGCGAAGAGATCCAGAAACTCCTCGCGCGTCACCCATTTCCGGCGGACGACGACCTCGGCTTCCATGAGCGCGACGTGCGCGGCGGGGCCGCCGAACGAGGTGCATCCGAGGCGCAAAAACAAGAGCGCCACCTCGCGCAGCCGGCCCGGAACGGCCGCGGCGGGTGGCGCCGGGGGAGGCAGAGCCTCCTTGCTCAGATGTGGACCCCGCCGACGAGCATGGCGTCGATTTCACGCTCGGCGACGAGCCAATCCTCCACGGGGTCGGTCGTGCCAAGCCCGCGCGTCTCGGCGCGGCGATAGGCGGTGAGCGCGATCAGCCGGCGGCGCTCCTCGATCGAGATGGGCCTGCGCTCGGAGGCGGCGGGCGCTTTGGAATCCTCGTCGATCACGGCCGGCGCTTCGGGCGCGGTCGTGGCGGCGACGGGCGGCGGCGCGATGGATTCGGCGACGGCGGCGGCGGCCACGGCGGCCTTCGCGCTCTTCTTGTCTGCGTCGCTCTTCTTCGCTGCTGCCTTCTTGCCTTTCGTCTTCATCGATCCTCTCCTCGGTGGTTTCGTCCGGGCGAGGCGGCTCCTAACGTAGCGGAAGGGGGAGGGGCAAATTTCGCGGGGGAGGAAAGTTGAACGCGCTGGTGAAGCAAAGGTTACGGGCGGGAGGTCGCGGCATCTCGGGGAGCGCGAGGGGGCGTGCTCGACTGCACGCAGGTCGCTGCGACCACTCGCCTGAGGGCTTGGAGGATCGCGCGATGGCGGGCGGTCTTTCCCGGGCCCGGTAGCGGGATGAAGCAAGTTCTACCGCCCGCATGCGCACAGAGCCTGTCGAGTCCATGGGTATCCAGCGTGGGCTTCCCGGGGGGTTCGAGCTCGCAGAATTTGTTTGCGAGGAGGGTCTTGACGAAATCATCCATGACACGCTGCGGAATCTGGCGCACACAGGAATCGTGCGGAAATCCCGTTCCGGTGTAGCTGCTGAGGTTCCCATAAGTCGCATCGCCGTTGCGCCGAACGGAGAGGTCCATGATCGGATAGCCCAGCGGACCTTGGACGACGTAATCGATGAGGATGTCGTCGTCCCGCGCCGGGGTGCCCTCCTTGAAGCAGCGATTTTCCAGCTCGGCCTCGTGCGTACCGTCGCTGGGGAGACCCGGCGGGGCCGAATCCTCGGCGCTCTCGACCGCTCGGGGCTCGAAGACAGGGGCCTGCGCTGTGTGCGTGGGAGGGGCGGAGAGTTCCGTTCGCTGGCTCGGCGCAGCGCGCGTGGATTCGGTTCGTTCCCCTTGTGATGCGCAGGAGACGACTGCGACGATACAAACGAACGCGGAGGGCACGGCGAGGAGGTGGCCCTTCATGGGTTCAGGATTTCGTGGGCGAACTCGGCGAGCCACCAATGATGCGCCTCCGTCCCGAACCAAATCCTGGCGTTCGTTTCGTCGCTGATGCGGCCCTCTATGACTTTCGGGTGGAGCTTCGCGAGGTTGTTCTTGTTGACATACCAGAACAGACCCGTTTGGAATTTCTCGATCTCCGCGATGGCCGCAGCGTGCTGACGACAAAACGTATCGATATTCACTTTGCCGGGAGCATCCTCCTGCTTTTTCGTGGTGAAGGCTCCGCGCGGGGGCAAGGGAAGCGCGTTGACGAGGGCCATGACATTCTTCGGCGGGTTCACCTCGCCACGTGCGATGGCATCCCGCACCAGCCGAACGTAGCCGATGGCTTGGACGCACGCGGGCGTCAGTTTTTTCGCAGGAGCGTCCAGCTTGTTGGGCACCGTGACATCGTAGAACGTCATGCCCTTCGGATCGATGTTTGCCTTCTGGAGCTCTGTGACGAATTCTTGATTGCCGGCATCGAGAATGGTTCGCTTCTTGACTTTGTTCCCGTCGAGGAGGGCGCGTCCCTCCGAATCATTCTTCAGGGAATTGACGAGCCCCCACCACCCGCGGCTGTGTGCCGAGAGATGGATCTCCTCGATGGCCGTGCTTTTCCGACCTGCTCTCTCGAGGCAACCCTGGATCTGGGCCATGCTTATCGTGGTCCTGAGCGGTACACCGATGAGGATCCACTTCGTGTCCGCGGCTGCGGATCGGAGGCCCTGGGCAAGGATGGAGTTGTGTCCGACGCCTATGTCGCTACCGTTCTTGGAATCGGAATCCACGTCGTTCGGAGAGAAGAACACGTGTACGAAGTTCTTGTCGGAATGGAGCGCCGGCGGTACGAAGACGGAAAATATACCGGACATGCGAGTGCGCCCAGCATATTTGTCAAGCCCCCCCAACTCGATCTCCTCGGAACGCAGGGGCTTCCAGCCCCATGTCCCTTCGGCAACCATCCTCTTGAGCCGGACGATGCCACTGCGTGTCTCCTGATCGATCTTTCCTGGAGTCGAGATCGACAGTATATGCTTGCGAGCGAGCATCTCGTGCTGTACGGCCGTCACGTCAGATTCCACATTTTGCACGCCACTGCCGCTGCCGATGCCGCGCCCCGGTGGCAGATCGAGCCCAAGGTAGTTGTTGGCCACCTCATTGGCGAGGGACGGCTCGAGCCCCCTCATGATGGCGGTACGCAGAACCAAGAGGTCTGGTCCCGTGAGCTGTGCGTCGAGGCCGAGTTTCCTCCATGCCGCCGCCGTGGTGTTGAACGTGGGGACATCAATCGCCCAAAGCTGGAGCAATCGCTCGAGCGCAGGCAACGCATCTCGCACGAGGTTGTCCTGCGCGGTGACACCAATCTCGTGTCCGAGCGTGACCCCGATGCGGAGCGAGAGGGTGTCGGCAGCCACAGGCGCATGAGCGCTGTTTTGTGCTTGCGTGTCGTCGTCGAACTGTCGCTGGATCACACCCGCCCGAGGAACTCTCGACTGCTGGCCGACGTGCACGAGCTCGTGTGCAAGGAGCCGTTTTCCCGTGCTCGTCCCAGGTGAATAGTGACCCTCTCCGAAGACGATGTGATGTCCGACGGTGTACGCTGACGCCTTCAGGGCCCGCGCCGACTCCGCTGACCGCGAATGGGTGTGGATTCGGACCGTACTCAAATCAAAGCCGAGACGTGGGGCGAAATAAGCTTGTGACGCGGCATCGAGCGGCCTCCCTGTGTCGGAACGCAGGGCCTGGTCGACGATCGACGGCACGTCCGCCGAGATCGCCGGTGCACCCGAAACGGATTTACGCTGGATGCGTCGCTCGTCCTCTTCTTCGTTCTGCTCACATGCCGTGCATTTGCGCTGCAAGGAAGCGGCCTGTGTCGTGAGGGGCGCACGTTGGATCGAGGCAGGCGCCGAGCCGATGGGCGCCGGCTCGGCCATTCGCATCACCTCGTCGGCCACCTCGTCCGCTTCGACCTCGTCTGGATCACGCGGAGAGCTGATGCTCGCTTTGCGCTGGACCGGCGGCGTGAGGGGGATGCGGGAGAAATCGAAACGGGGACCATACACGCGGGGCGGAGACGATGGGGTTTCCACGTCCGCTTCCGGCGCAGCGTGTCCGAGGCGTGACCACGTTGCACGGGAAGGCGCCGAGCGCGGCTCGAAGGCGTTCTCCCGCGACGCCTGCACCGGAAGATGGGACGCGGGCTTCGGGGCGGGCGGCTTTGTTACCGATTCGCGCAGTTTCCCGTCGAGCATGAGCCTTTGCCTCCTTCCAGTTGGGTTGACCCCAGTCTACAAGCTCTTGATGGACGTGCCCACAGCGATGTTCCTGTCGCAGGTGTTCCTCGTGGAGGGCCCGCATTTCGGCGTGGATGGGGTGCGGCTCCTCGACCGTGTCGAAACGACCGGAGCCCCCCGCGGGCACCCAAGGCGTCATCCACCCCCGCTTTTTGGATGAAAGGTGCAGGCGACCCCGTTCCTTGCCCCCTCCACGGGAATCACGCGCGAAGGACGCCCCGATCCTCCCCCGTGCACCTCCCGCGCTCGCCGAGGCGAAGCGTGATCCTCCCCTGGTCACGCGATGCAGAGCGGAAGATCACGCCGTCCCTTGCGTCGTCACGAGCTGCGCGGGGGCAGGCGAGCCGTCATCCGCCCCCCTCGACGATGCGCACGGAGGCAGGTGACGCCTGCGGCCCCCTTGGGCGGACGCAGCGGGCACAGGACAGGGGCGCACCTTTCATGTCATGCGCCAGAGCCCGCTCTCCTAGGGTTGCTTTTTTTCCTCGACGAGCTCGCTCGCCGAGAGCGACCGCGTTCGCGAGCTCTGCGAGAAGCTCGCGAACGGGGAGGGGATCCTCAGGCTCGCATCACGGGTTGTGCGTCACCGTGAAGTGCATCTCCTTGAACGTGGCGACGACCTTGTCCGGAGAGCCGAGTGGCGCGAGATCCATCGGTTCCTGGAGGTGGTAAACCGAGCCCTGCGGAGGAAAAACAGTCAGGGCGTTGTTGACCAGCGCGGCGGTCTTCGTGTTCCTCAGCACCATGGATCCACCGCCCGGCCACCACCCGAAGGTGCACTTGAAGTCGTGGTAGATCGTGTTCTGGAACGTGGGCGGCAACTGCTTGACGAGCTCGAGCGGGCTCAGTGGGGTCGTGTCGATGTCAGCCTGGGAGAGGGTGACCTTCCCGAACACGGGGTGGTCCGCCGACACCTCGTGGCCGATGATCTTGAGCATGACGCCTCCCAATCCGCTCGAGATCGTCTTCTCGACCCGGACCTTGAGCCCGCCCTTGAAGTCCAGCGTGACCTCGCCGAGGTCGTCCACTCGGAAGAGGACATTGACGGCATACATGGACATGGGGATCTCCAGACCGATCGGGCGTAAAAATGGGTTGAGCATACGCACCTCAATGGCTCGTGGGATGGGCGGCGTGCCAGCCCGCACTGCAAAGGCGACCCGCCTCGGGTTTCTTTCGCCGTGGCAGCCTCGGAAGGCTCCACGACGATTGCGTGTCCCCCTTCTAAAGTTTTCGGCCGCTGAGGACCATGGGACCAAAGTCCTATACGCGCGCATCGGGAGGCGTTCTCGCATGAACCGCAGGGGGGGACGGTGTATCCTCCCGCCGCCATGGATGACCCTTTCCGCGAACGTCGACTCTCTCCCGCCGAGGTGCGCCGCATTTTGCGCCGGGCCCTGGATCTCGCCGAGCAGGACGCCGAGACGCAAGCGATCGAGACCTCGATGACCGAGGCCGAGCTCGTGCGCCACGCGGGCGAGCTCGGCATTCCGCGCACGGCCCTTCGGAGCGCGGCGGCCGAGCAGGCGCCGCCCGAGAAGCTGAAGAGCCAGCGCGGCTGGCTCGGCGCGCCGACGCGGACGGTCGCCGAGGAGGAAATCGACGGCGAGATCGCGTCGGAGACCCACGAGGATCTCGTCGACGTGATCCGCAACGTGATGGGCGACGCGGGGCAGGTGCAGATCGTGGGAAAAACCCTGACCTGGACGCCCACGGTGATCCCGCAGGGGCAGCAGAGGCAACTCTCGGTCACCGTGCGCTCCCGCCATGGAAAGACGCTCGTCCGGGTCGAGGAGCGACACACGAACCTCGCGCTGGGCTTGTACCTGGGCATCGGGCTCGGCGTCGGGCTCGGCGTGGGCATGCCCGCCGCGGTGACGATCGGGACCGCCACGAAGGACGGCGTGTCCGCCGCCCTGGCCGCTGTCGCTTGTCTGGTATTCGCGTTCCTCCTGCCGCGCCTGATGTTCCCCTGGATCGTGCGGCGCAGGTCGAGAAAACACGACGCGCTGCGGAAGCGGCTTTCGAGCGTGATTCGCGGAGCGTCGCGGGACATGCGGGCGACGGAGGAAGCGACGGCGCCGCAGAAGCGGAAGCGGAAGCGGATTGCGGGCGCGGCGGCGGAGGCGGAGGCGGAAGCGGAGGCGGAAGCGGAGGCGGAAGCGGAGGAGGCGGACGCAAGGCAGAGGCAGAAGCGGTAGCGGGAGCGCGGGCAGCGAGCGAAATCTGATTGTGGACCGCTCCCGCGGCTCCCGCCACCCTGGCTCGTTTTCCCTTGTCGCTCGGCCGATCCACGTGCGATTCGGTCCTCCATGCAAGCAATGACGAGGCTCCGCTCGGCAATGCTGGGCGTGCTGATGCTGGGCTTCGTTGGGGCAGGGATGACGGGTGCGTGCGGGGGGCCTCTCGATCCGGATCGTCATCAAACATGAGGACGCGCCGCTCCAGTCGTCGCTCATCGAGATCAAGACCGTCCCGACGGAGGTGAGCGGTCCGTACCGCAATTTGACCGAGCCACAGAAACTCGCACCGGGGGAAGACTTCTACTGCTCCAGCGGTCAAGTCGACGAGGAGGGCAACAGCCTCAAGCAGAAGGACTGGATCCTCCAGGTCAACCGCAAAGCGCACAAGGGCGAGATTCACTCCGATCTCGCGGGCTTCACGTATCCTTGCAAGGATGAGAACTGCAAGCCAACGATGTGCACAGAGCCGCTCGTCCTCAAAGATCCGGCTGATGAAAACACGCCTAAAAAATGACCCAGATCGCGCGCAGGTGCACCACGTGGTGCCCATGACCGATCGGCGCAGTTGTCCCTGGGGCACGAACTCGAATAAGAACGCGGCCGTCATCTCGCGGGGGCTCAACCAATATCTCTACAACAAGGTTCCGCCGGAAAAGGAGGTGTTGCGGATCAACCAGGTTCCGCCGTACACCCTTTGACGCGGCAGGCGGACGCAGGCGGCGAGCACGTTGACGTCGAGACCGACGGGGTGTAGTCGAGGCACCATGATCGCGAGGGCCAGCCGCTTCGGACGCCTCGTCTTCGACCGAGACGCCATCGTGCGCGCCGCGCTGCGCGCCTACGTCGAAACCATCCTTGCGAGGGTGGATCCGTTCAAGCGACATAGGTTCGCGGTCTCCGACGGCGGAAATTGGGAGGGCGACCTCCGGCGTGGCGCCTTCTACAACGATGACGGGTGCGGAGACTACGAGGTCGTGGCGTGGACCGAGTCAGGCGTCGTCGGTCTCGCGTTCCATATGGGGTTCGGTCCGATCGAGCAGCTTGGCCTCTCGCTCGACGCGGTGACCGGCGGCCCGGACGACGTGCGCGGGGCCGTGCCAGGGCTCCCCGCCGAGCTCGAGCCCGCCTTCGTGAGGGCCGTCGGCATACTCCCCACTGGGGAGGCGCATGACAATGGGGTGGTGTATGGAGAGAAGCTGGCGGGCGTGGGCTTCTGGCTTTACGGCGATCGCGTCGCCGGCACGCTCTTCGACGATCCGTCGGCCTGCGGCGCCAACCGGCTGGCCGCGTGGGGCTTGCTCAAAGGCAATCGCCTGCCGCTGGCGTGTAGTGGACGAGTCGAGCCGTTCGAGGCGGACCAACCGAGAGCCGTGCCGATCCACGCGATCGTGGACGCGGTGACCGCCCGGGCGCTGCGTGGCCCCACGGAGCTGACGCCCGATGAGATCGAAACGCTCCTTGGCGCCCCGCCCAGGCCGGAGACACAGCTTTTCACGCGACAGCTTCAGAAGGTGGGCATTACCTGGCCCGGCTCGCCCGAGATCCCCGCGGTGCCGACATAACGGGCCAACCCCTTTTCCTGCTGCGCCATGGTCCGCGTGCCCCGTCGCCTCGTCGCCGTCCTCGCCGCCCTCCTCGTGGCCACCTCCGCGCGCACGTCCACCGCAGCCACCGACATCCGGACCCGCGGCGTGCCTTGGATTCGCACGTTTGGCCTCGATGACGGTATCCCGCAGTCCACCATCAATGCCATCGCCTTCGATACCGCGGGCCGGCTGTGGATCGGCACGCAGGGTGGGGTCGCCTCCTATGACGGGCGCCGCTTCACGCCGCTGTCGCTGCCGCCCGAACAGGCGTCGAGCTGGGTGCAGTCGATCACCGGAACACGCGACGGGGCCGTCTGGCTCGGGATGTACACCGGCCACATCCTCCGGTATGCGGAGGGCCGCTTCACCCGCTTCGGGTCCGGGGAAGGTCTCACGGCCGAGCGGGAGGTCGGCGCGCTCGTCGAAGCGCCTTCCGCGAAGGGATTCGTGCTCTGGGCGGGGACGAACGACGGGCTCTATCGGCTCGAGGGAGCGCGCTTTTCGCGGATCGATTTCGGGCCGGAGCTCGGGTATATCGACGTGCGCGCCCTGCATCCGGGGTCGCTCCCGAGCGGCGAGCCGACGTTGTGGGTCGGCACGGGTCGGGGGCTCTTCCATTGCGAGGATCACCGCTGCGCGCCCTTCGAATCCCTCGGGGAAGGACCACCGGACAAGGTCATCAACGCGCTTTTGCAAACCACCGACGAGGCGCGCCGTCGCCTGCTCTGGGCCGCCACGTCCAAGGGGCTCGCCCGGTACGCGGAAGGGCGCTGGGAGTTCGTCGCGCCTCCGGGCGTGGTGAGCCCGGCCCAGGGCATCCACGCGCTCGCCGAGACCGTGAGCGGCTCCGGGAGACGGACCCTCTGGGTCGGCACCGGCGGCGGGGGCCTCGCCCGCGTGGAGGACGGGGTGTGGACGACGCTGACCAAGCAAAACAGCAGCCTGCCGGACGATTACCTCACGACGCTCCTGGCGAGCGAGGGAGCGTATGGCGGCCGCACGTTGTGGATCGGCACCGAGAGCGGAGGCCTGGGTCGCCTGCGGCACGACGGCTGGGTCGGCTTCACCGAGCGGAGCGCGGGCGTGTCCAGTGTCGTGCGCGGCGTCGCGGAGGTCACGGCGCCGGGCGGCGCGCCCGAGATCTGGCTCGCCGTGCGTGACCAGCTCCTCCGGTCCTCGGAGCAGGGTTTCGCGAAGGTCCTCTCCCCCGAGCAAGCCAAAGAGACGAGCCAGCGGCTCGCTTTCCTCGTGTCTTCGCGGCATCAGCCGGGCGTGGTCTGGACAGGCGGCGCTGGCAAGGGGCTGCACCGCTGGGCCGATGGAAAGCTCTCCACCTTCACCCGGCAGAACTCCTCGCTCCCGTACGAGGTCGTGTACGCCGCCAGCGAGTCGCTGGACGGGCGTGCGCTCTGGGTCGGCACGACGGCCGGCGCTGCGCGCCTCGACGAGAAGGGCAGGGGGCCGGTCTACAAGCAGAGCCCCGAGGGCCTCATCCACGACCACCTGTACGCCGTTCTCGAGACCACGCGCTCCGGCGGGGGGACGACGACCTGGTTCGGGACGACGAAAGGGTTGTCGCGGCTCGATGACGACGGCGTGTGGCGGACGTATACGGCCACGAATTCGCCCCTCGGCGTCGACTTCATCGTGACGCTCAGCGAGCTGCGCGACACGCGCGGGGCGCGGATCCTCTGGGTGGGCACCGCGGGCGGCGGCGCCGCGCGATACGATCTCGACGCGGAGGCGTGGCTCCCGTCGCTGCACGAGAGGTCGAACCCGGCGCTGCCGGACAGCACCGTGCTTTTCGCGCGCGCGGACGCGCGGGGCCGCGTGTATCTCGGCACCAACCGGGGCATCGCGCGCCTCACCCCTCGCGCGCCGACCCCCGAGGACCCCGCGGCGTTTTCCGTCTACGTCTTCACGCGCGAGGACGGGCTGCCGGGCGACGAGTGCAATGCGGGGACCGCCTCGGTCGATAGCCGCGGGCGTATCTGGGTGGGCACGACCGAGGGCGCGGCGGTCTTCGATCCGGCGGAAGAGGTCCCGGAGCACGCGGGCGGGCCCCTCGTGTTCTCCTCCGCGTGGGCCGCAGACGGCGCGCTCGCGCTGTCGCCCGGCGTGCCCCTCGCCTGGGACCAGAACACGGTGTCGTTCGAGTATGCGCTTCTCAACTTCCTCCACGAGCGCAGCACGCTGTATCGCACCCAGATGGTCGGCTTCGACGCGGCGCCGAGCGCGTGGACCACGGACGGGAAAGTGCGGTACACGAACCTGCCGGCGGGCGTGTACACGTTTCAGGTCTGGGGGCGTGATCACGCGGGCGTCGTCGCGGGGCCGGCGGCGATTGCATTCCAGGTGAAACCCGCGCCCTGGCGGACGTGGTGGGCCTACCTCGGGTATGCCGTCGCGGCTTCGGGGCTCGTGTACGGCGGCGTGCGGCTCCGGGTCCGGGCGTTCGCGCGGCGGAACCTCGAGCTCGAGCGGCAAGTGGAAGAGCGGACGGCGGAGCTCACGGCGGCCAAAGAGGCGGCGGACGCGGCGAACCAGGCGAAATCGAGCTTCCTCACCAGCATGAGCCACGAGCTGCGCACGCCCCTCAATGGAATCCTCGGGTACGCACAGCTCGTCGCCCAGTCGCCAAGGCTCTCGCGGAAGGATCGCGCCGGGCTCGATATCGTGCAGCGCTCGGGCGAGCACCTGCTCGCGCTCATCGACGACGTGCTCGATCTCGCCCGGATCGAGGTGGGCAAGATGGCGCTCACCCCGACCGAGGTCCATCTGCCGGCCCTCGTGCAGGGCGTCGCCGATCTTTGCCGGGTGCGCGCGACGCAAAAAGGGCTCGATTTTCGTTACGTGCGGGCGGAGGGCGTGCCTTCGTGGGTGCAGGTCGACGAGAAACGATTGACGCAGGTGCTCCTGAACCTGCTCGGCAATGCGGTCAAGTTCACCCGCGAGGGGAGCGTCACCCTGCACGTCGAGGCGAAGGGCGACGAATTCATCTTTCGCGTGGAGGACACGGGCCCGGGGATCACGCCCGCGGACCTCGCGCGGATCTTCGAGCCCTTCGAGCAGGCCGGCGAGCGGGGGGCGCGCGCCGAGGGCGCCGGGCTCGGGCTCTCGATCAGCCGCAAGATCGTGGAGCAGATGGGCGGCCGTCTCGACGTCGCGAGCGCGCCCGGCGAGGGCAGCACGTTCGTGATGGCGCTGCGGCTGCCTGTCGTCGCCGACCGAGGGACCGCCGTCCATGCGGTTCCGGACGAGGGGATCTCCGGGTACGAGGGGGCGCGGCGGGTCGTCCTGGTGGTCGACGACAACGAGGGGAATCGATCTTTCTTGCGCGACGCCCTCGTCCCGCTCGGATTCGATGTCGTCCTGGCCGAGGACGGCGCGCAGGCGCTCGCGTCGATCGAGGCGCGGCGGCCCGATCTGGTGATCCTCGACCTCGCCTTGCCGGACATCGGGGGCGACGAGGTCGCGCGACGACTGCGACAAGCCCCCGCGCTCGCAGGGGTCTCCCTGGTCGCCTCCTCCGCGAGCGTGGACGAGGCGCAACGAAGGCGCGCCAAGGAAGCCGGCTGCGACGAATTCCTCCCCAAACCCGTGCACCTGCCGGTGCTTCACGAGGTGCTCGCGCGGCGGCTCGATATCCACTGGATTCGCGCGCCGCGCGTCGTTGCAGAGGCCGAGGAGGAGGTCGCGCCGCGGATCGAGCCGCCCGGGGAGGACCTGGCGCGCTTGCTCGATCTCGCCGAGCGGGGGCGGATCCCGGAGCTTTTGCAGATGCTCGACGCCCTCGAAGCGAAAGACGCGCGGCTCTCGGCGTGGGGGGCCGAGGTGCGGGCGCTGGCGGAGTTGTTCCAGCTCCGCGAGCTCTGCGCCGCGCTGGCACGACCCGGCAGGTAGGACTTGGGTTCCATCTTGCGGACGGGGAGCGGCGCCGAAGCGGCACGTCAGGGCGTGCAATGCAAGGCCATCACCTGCCCGGCGCCCTCATGACCGTCGAAGGGCGCTCCCGGCGCGCTGACGGCGATCTCTCCCTTGCCGTCGCCGTCGAGATCCCCGAGCAACGCGACGCCGCTCCCGAAGCCATAAACGCCGATGTTGTCCGGGGGGAGCGCGTGCACCACGTCGATGAGCACGGCGCCGTCCTTCCCGCTCAGCACCGCGACGCGCCCGGTCATGCCGAGCACGATGATGTCCATGCTGACGCCGTTCGCACCGACGATGACGTCGGACACGCCATCGCCGTTCACGTCGTCCGCAGACGCGAAGGCCACACCCAAATGGTCATCGGCCCGGTCGCCCTTGCTCGTCCACAACACGTCGCCGGTTCGCCCGTCCAGCGCGACCACCTTCCCACCATTCGGCACGAGCGAGGCGTGGTTGTGCGCGCCCACGATCACGTCGGGATATCCATCTGCGTTCACGTCGCCGTGGCTTGCGAGGGGATTGCCGATCAAATCCGGCGCGCCCCCCTGGCTGCCCGCTTCGCCCACGTGGGTCCACAGAGGGTCTCCCGCGAGAGAGCCGATCGCTTGCACGCGCCCCTTGAAGAAGTCCGCGTACACGTCGCCGACCAAAAGCTCACGCAGGCCGTCGCCGTCGGCGTCGGGCACCGTCGCGAGATTGCCTCCATAAAGAGGGCTCGCCTGGGCAGGCGTCGGCGGCTTCGTGAACACCGACGCATCCGCGCCCGAAGAGAGCTCCACCCAGCCCGGGAGCTGCTGGCTGCCCCCGGAGCTGCCCACGAAAAAGTCCGGCGTGCCGTCGCCATTGCGATCCTCCGCGAGCGTGATGCCATGACCAAAGCCATCCGCGGCCGGCGTTCCTTGGCCCAGGCGCGTGAACCGCTCCGCGAACCCCTTGGGCGAGAAGACGCGGACATTCGTGGCGCACGCGAGGGGGCTCGAGGAACTCCCGGACGAACCCCCGCCGTCGTCCTCGCAGACGCGCTCGTGGGCGGCGACCTCCTCGACGCCATCGCCGTCGAAATCACCGCCCACGGCCCGCAGGTAGGCGCTGCTCCCGAGGACGATTTCGTCGAGCCGCGTCCCATCCTTGCCCGAGAGGACGACCAGGGCCGTGGCGTTGCCTTGCTTGCGGGTCACGACGAGATCCCGAAGGCCGTCGCCGTCGACATCCCCGACGCCGACGACGTTTTGGCCGAGCCCTTCCGAGGTCGTTTTCCCACCGGCGATCCACAGGATCTCGCAAGAACCAGCGCGCGGCTCGAGGAGCAAGGCATTGTCTTCTCCGCCTCCCGCACCGCCTTCGCCCCCCATTCCGCCGGAGCCCCCCGTCCCGCCCGGATCGCCGGAGCTGCCCGGGTCATCCCCTCGATTGTTGCAGCCGCCCGCGACGAGCGCGAGCGCAAGTCCGACCATCACCGCGCGGCCTCGCCCCGTGAGATTCATCTTCGTTCGCATCTGTGCCATGCTCCTTAAGAACGCGGCCGCCATGACCGCTCGCCTTGAACATGCGCAGCGGGAGACCGAGCGACGACATAAACCGGGGCGCGCACGTGCGTTCTAAGGTCCTTTAAGGTGTCCCGATCGCGCGCTCCGATCGCGCTGCCCGCCAGCGCGCGCCTGCCCGAGCAAACGACGAGCTTCGTCGGGCGCGTGAGAGAGCTGCGCCGGATCGGCGCGCTCTTTCGCGAAGGCGCCCGGCTCGTCTCGGTGCTCGGGCCCGCCGGGATCGGCAAGACGCGCCTCGCGCTCCGGTACGCGAGGCGCGCCCTCGCCGGCGGGCGGAGGGCCGTGGGGTGCGTGGATCTGTCGCGCGCGCGGGGCGCCGACGCGCTGCTCACGGCGCTCGCGCAGGCGCTCTCCCTTCAGGTCGGGCCGCGCGGCCCTTCGGTCGAGCTGATGACGGCGGAGCTCTCGGCGCGCGCGCCGCTGCTGCTCGTCCTCGATAACCTGGAGCAGGTGGACGGCGCGGGCGTCGCGCTCCTGTCCGCGCTCGCGGCAGGGGCGAAGGGCGTGCGCTGGCTCGTGACGTCGCGCGCGCCGCTGCGCATCCCGGAAGAAGTTCGCCTTCGCCTCGATCCCCTGCCGAGCCGCGCGGCGGCGCGCCTCTTCGAAGCGCGGTGCCGCGCCGCCGAGCCCGGCTTCGTGATCGGCGAAGGCAATCGGGGCGAGGTGGAGGCGCTCGTCGAGCGGCTCGATCGAAACCCGCTCGCCATCGAGCTGGCCGCCGCGAGGGCCGACGTCCTGACGCTCCCGCAGCTCCGCGCCCGGTTGACCCGCCGCTTCGAGCTCTTGAGGCCTCCCACAGGCGCCGCGCGCGCGCCGCGATCGCAGGAGACCCCCGCGATGGTGCGCGAGCGATCCTTGCTCGCTGCCCTGGACGGGTCCTGGGAGCTGCTCGACCCTCCCGAGCAGCGCGCGCTCGCGCGCTTGTCCGTGTTCGCGGGCGGCTTCGACCTCGATGCGGCCGAGGCGCTGCTCGCGGAGGGCGCGGCCGGACGGGCTCCCTTCACGCTCGACCTTCTGGAATCCCTGTGCGAGCAATCCCTCCTGAGCCGCGAGCGCGTGGCGCCGGAGGCAGAGGCTCGCTATCGCCTCGGGGAGAGCGTGCGCGATTATGCGGCCGCGCGCCTCGGCGATGGCCCGGAGCGCGCGTCCGCAGAGCTCGTGCACGCACGCTTTTATGTTTCGCTCGCCGAGCGATGGGCGCGCGGCGCCGTGGGGCCCGACGCGGACGATTGTTGTGCGAAGCTCCGGCGGGAGCGCGAAAACCTCCTCGCCATTCACGTGCGCCTCGCCGAGCGGGCGCCTTCCCTCGCGGTGCGCGCGGCGCTCGCGCTCGGCCCCGTGTTGATTGCGTCCTCTCCGCTGCGAGCGCGGCAGGAGATCTACGGCGCGAGCGCCGTCCTCGCCGAGCGCGCAGGAGACGCCGCGCTCACGGCGCGCGCGGCGCTCGCGTGCGCCGAGCAGGAGCGATACCTGGGCGAGACGCGCGCGGCGCTCGCCCGCGTGGTGAAAGCGGCCGAGCTCGCGCGGGGGCTCGCGGACCCGACGCTCGAGGGCGAGGCCGCGCTCGTGCGCGCATACCTGTGCTTCGACGCGACGGCGTTCGCGGACGCGGCAGAGCACGCCGAGAGGGCGCGCGCGAGCTTCCTCGCCGGCAGTGATCGGTACGGAGAAGCGCGCGCGCTGCACCTCCTGCTCGTGCTCGACGCGCACGGCTCGCAAAACCGCTCGCGCGAGCTCGCCGAGAGAGCCTTGCACCTGGTCCGCGAGGTCGGGGACCGGCGGCTCTTGCTCTCCACGATGGTGCATGTCGGGAGCCTTTCGGTGGAGCAAGGGCGGCACGCCGAAGCGCGCGTGGTCCTCGAGGAGGCGTTGTCCCGCTCACGCGTGGACGGCGCGAGCGAGGTCGAGTGCCGCGCGCTCGTCTACCTGAGCCTGCTCGAGAGTGATCTCGGCGATTTCGATCGCGGCGAGGCGCGGCTGCTCGAAGCGATGCCGCTCGCCCGGGAGCTCGGGCACAGGCTCGCCGAAGGCCTGGTGGTGGGATCCCTCGGCGTGGTGGAGCTCTTGCAGCGCCGCGTGGGCGAGGCGCGCGCGCACCTCCGCCGCGCGGCCTTGTTGCTGGAGGACGTGGGAAACCGCCATGCGCGCGCGACCTTCGTGGCGTTCGCCGGCGCCGCGGAGGCGCTCTCCGGCCGCGACGCCGACGCCCGGGCGCTTTTCCAGGTCGCGAGCGAGCTCGTGAGCCGCGCGGAGCCGCCGCAATGGGTGGCCGGGGTGCTGCATGTCCTCGGAGGTCTGCTCGAGGTCGCCGAGGCGCGGCGCGCGCGGGACCTGCGCGGAGACGACGAAGGCTGCAAGCGCCTCGCGCGGCGCGCGCACCGGCGCCTTTCGGACGTCGAGGCGGGCGCGCTGCGGCCTCGCGTGAAGGGCCGGCGCAAGGGGAGCCGGATCCCCGAAGCGTCGCCCGCCGCCGCGTCCTGGGCTGACATCCGGCTCGCCGCGCGGCTTTTGCGGACCGAGCTCGCCGCGCTCGAGGGCCCGCTTCCGGCGCCCTCGTCGACGCGCGCAGGAGCTGCCTCGACCCCGGAGGTGGCGGCCGACGGCTCGTGGTTCACGCCGGCCGGGGGGACGCCCGTGGATCTCGGCCGAAGGCCCGTGCTTCGGGCGATCCTGGCCCGGCTCGTGGAGCACCTGCGCCGGAGCCCCGGCGCCGCGCTGTCGCTTTCGGAGGTCTTCGCCAGCGCCTGGCCTGACGAGCGGCCTCGGCGCGGGGTCGCCGAGAACCGCGTGTACGTGGCGATCGCCACGCTGCGCTCGCTGGGCCTGCGTGACGTGCTCCGCACGCGCGACGACGGCTACCTGCTCGACCCGGGGCAGGTGATCCACGTGCGCGCGTGAGGCGGAGGTGGACGCCCGGATGTCACCCGATCCGGCGGATGTCGACCTGTTGCAGGAGCGCGAGATCGAACGTGAGTTTGATCTCCGTCGCGCCGCCTTCCTCGACGTAGGTCACGATCTGGTTGAATTCCCACGCTTCTTCCCTTGCGTAGGGGCCGAAGCGATCGCGGACCTCGCGCTCGATGAACGTCCACGGCAAGAGCTCGCGCGCCCGCGCCGGCGCTTTGGGGACGGCGTGCGCCGCGCGAATGAACTCCGGGCCCCACGCCGATCCATCACCATCCGTGCGCAAGATGAAATCGAAATCGGGCCACGTGGGGAGGTGGAAGCGGTGGCGCACCGAGCCAGCAAATGGACTGTTGTCGTCGATGCCCGGCTCGATCGTGGTGTCGAGCGGAGGACCGATGAAGCGAACGTACGCCGGAAGCTCTCGCGGAATGAGTTCGAAGAAGCCCACGGTCTTCGCAGCGCGCGCCGCAGCCTCTTCCATGGCCTCGACGGACGAACCGAGCGACGCCAGCACGGATTCGACCTTCTCTTTCCCGGTCATCAGTGACATGAGGTAAAGCTCGAATTCTCGCATGGGGCTCATTTGGGCGTTACATCCCAGACGTAGTAGGTGAGCGTTTTTTTATCGAGCCTGATATTGGCTCTTCCAAAGCCGACGGTTCCATTGGGATGCACGAGCACGACGGGTGCGTTTTGCAATGGTGCGCGCGAGGTGACGACGATGACGTCATTCGGCATGCGCACGATCGGGCCGGCGCCAAACGCCGTTTGCGCGTTGCACGCCACTTGCATCGCCGTCGCCTTGTCCATCGGTGCCATGTTCGGTTGGGCGTTCAACTCCGTCGCCATCGGGTGCAAGATACCTCCCCCCGTGATGCCTTGTGCCTTGAGACGCGCCGCAGCGTCTTTTCCGAACTGCACGCCCGGCCCTTGCGGGGTTTGCAGCGCTGACACGGAGACCACCGGGCTCGCGGCAGCGGTGGCGGTCGCGCCCTGGGGCTGCGCGCCGGCCTGTTCTTGCGGGGGCGATTGTGTCATCGGCTCGGGCGGACGTCCCGCAGCGGGGCGCTGCAAGGGGATGCGGGAGGGTTTGGGCCCGGGCGGCGTGTTCACCGGCGGCACGGTGACGACAGGGGCTCCCCCGGGCGGGGGTTGCCCTTGGGGAGGTTTGGCGAACGATACGCGGCCGGGGATGTACGGGCGGGCGCCCCCGACCTGCGGCAAGCCGGTGAAGAGCGGCGCCCCGCTGACGAAGCCCCACCACAGCGGAAACGTCCCCACCACGAAGTCCGAGAACCCTTCATTGTTCGCGTCGAAATAGCTCTGGAGGCGCTTTCGCATCTTGGGCGTGAGATCGGCATAGGTGCGGAGTTCATCGGGGCGGTCGCGATATTCGATTCGATAGAGAGGCGGCGAGCCCCCCGCGAGACTCACGGTCTCGAAATCGTCGATGCCCGTGACCTTCGCCGGCGGCGGCGGCTGCGGGCCGTCGAAGGCCCACAAGGGGTCGAGCTCGCCGCCCTGCGCCAGGTGAGCGCTCACGTCGGCGGGCTCGGCGAGCGATCCAGCCGATACGGTGAGCGGCACCTTGTTGGGATAGCGGAGGGTCCACGGGTCGGCGCCCGACTTGGAGAAATCGATATCGAAGCGGCTGCCCTCCTTGACGTCCTTGCCCGAGATGTTCCAGGTGCCCGTTTCCGGAACCGGCGTGAGCTCGTAAACGCCGACGGGGAGGTCCGTGGAGACTTCGCCGATCAACACGCCGTGGTCGGTCACGAAGCCGCACTTGCCGCGCGCGAGCGAGATGATGACCGACGAAACGAGGACGCCTTTCCATGGATCGGCGACGGGCGGACCGATCTCGACCCTTTCGGCGGGCTTGTCGCCTTTCGCCTCTCGCGCGATCTGCACCGGCGTGGTTGCGAGCGCCGGGCGAGCGCCCCTCGTGGTCGAGCGGGCGGCGGCGTCCGCGGCCCGCTCTTCGGACGACGAGGCGCGGGAGATGCGGGGCGCCGCCGGGATGGACGCGGCGAAGCCCTGCTGGATCGTGTGCGCGAGCTCGTGCGCGAGCAGGCCTTCACCGGCCGGACTGCCCAGCGCCGGCTCGCCGTCACCCAAAACGATGTTGCGCCCGAGGGTGAAGGCGCGCGCGTCGAGCCGATCGGCCGCTTCGGCTGCACGCGCGCCCTCGTGGATTCGCACGGCGCCGAGATCGACGCCGAAGCGTGACTCCATGCGCGAACGTGTCCCCGGCTCGAGGGGGCTTCCACCTTCGCGCATCGCGTCGTTGATCACCTTCGCAGCGGGCGGCACGTGCGTGGCGCGGGGGGAACGTGGCGCATGCGCGCTCTGTGGGTGGAGCGGTATATCGAGGAGGGACCGACGCCACGGGGCCGGCAATGGCTGAACCGGCTCCCTGTCGGTCGAGTCGCGGGCGGACATCGGGGGCGCATGCTTCGGGGGTGCGGGCTTCGAGGTCGGATGAAGCGGCTCGGAAGCACGTTGCTGACGGGCGAACATGGCCATAAGGAAGCCTCCTCGATTGAGTCGAGCGACGTCAATGTACATGGAAATCAATCGCATGTCCTCTCGAAGCAACGAGCATCGCCCTCTCGTGCCTTTGCCTGGGCTGCGACAATGAAGCTTTGCTGGATGTGGCAGGCGCGTTCCGCGCGGCGTGCAGGAAAAATATCGAGAGGAAGCCAACGTCTGCCCGTCTCCCTCCCTCATCGACCCGGTCTGTTCAGTGGTCCCCCGCTGATCCGTCGTCCAGGACACGAACCAGGATCCCGCGAGCCCGTTTCGGTCTTCCCCGGACAAGTTCACCGGTGATCGGACAGAGTACGTCCGTCACAGGCGCCCGGTTCGTGTCATCTTTCTTGGCCGGCGTTCAGGTACCTGGTAAGGTGTTCAGTATGCACCGCGCCGCCGCTGCCACGGTCCTCGCCACGGACGCCGACGCCCGCCACAAGGAGCTCTTCCAGAGCGCCCTCGTCCGTCCCGCGATCGAGGGCCTCTCCAGCCGCGCCAAGGCCTTGCCGCTCGGCCTGCACACCGTCGACGCGTCCTTGCCCGAAGGAGGCCTGCCCCGAGGCGCCGTGGTCGAGCTGGCGGCGCCCCAGGGCCTCGCCCGCTCGACGACGCTCGCCTTGTCCCTCTGCGCCTCCGCGCAAGCCGAGGCCCGCCTCCGCGGCGAGAGCGACACGCGCGGCGCGTGGTGCGCCTGGCTTGATCCTACACAAACGCTCTTCGCGCCCGCTCTCGCCCGCGCCGGGGTGGATCCCGACCGGCTGCTCGTCGTCCGGCCGGACCTCGACGACCTCGCCCGCGTCGCCGTCCGCGTCGCCGGCTGCCACGCCTTCTCCGTGGTCGTGGTCGACACGGCCGGCGTGCCCGGCTGCCGCGGCGAGACCCGGCTCGACCGATGGGTCACGATTGTCCGCCGCCTCGCCCTCGCCGTCGAAGGCAGCGACACGACCGTCCTTTTGCTCACGGACGCGGCCGCCTCCCGCGCGATGCCGCTGCCCGCCGCGATGCGCATCGAGCTCGAGCGGCTCGGCGAGGATCGGCTCGGCCTGCGGGTCGCCAAGGACCGGCGCGGCCGCGTGACGGGGGCGCAGTCGATCGAGCTTGGAAAGAGCGCATGATGGGCGCATGAGGTTCGGGTGATGGGCCGGCGAATCGTGGCGGTGGTCTTGCCGCAGCTCGGCTGCGAGCTCGTGCGGCAACGCGCCATTCCAACGCTTGGGGCTTCGGATCGCCTTCAGCGCCCTTCGCCCCAAACCCCAGAGGAGAGCCACGAAAGCGGCCCGCTCGCCGTCTTGTTCGCGAGGGGCAAACCGGACGGGGGAGGGGAGGCGCAGGATCGGGCCACGGCCACGCTCGACCTCGTCGACGAGGTCGCGTGGCGGTACGGGATCCGCCCCGGCCAGCGCGTGGCCGAGGCGCAAGCCACGCTCGCCGAGCTCACGATCCAGAACGTGTCGTTCACGGAGGTCGACGCGGCGCTCGGCCGCGTGGCCGAGGTTTGTTTGAGCCTCGGGACGACCGCGGCCATTCGGCTGGCCCCCCCACATCCCGACGAAGACAAACGCCGCGGCCCCGCAGGCGACGCGCCCTTCGACACGGTCTTTCTCGACGTCACGGGCGCGGCGCACCTCGTGGGCGGCG
The DNA here is from genome assembly GCF_005144585.1 of Polyangium fumosum. Taxonomy (GTDB): domain Bacteria; phylum Myxococcota_A; class Polyangia; order Polyangiales; family Polyangiaceae; genus Polyangium; species Polyangium fumosum. Next base: position 47,503 of record NZ_SSMQ01000053.1, read on the forward strand.
AGGAAGCCCTGCTCGACGAGCTTTGCGAGCGCATCCACGCGCTCGGCCACAAGGTCCTTGCCGCGATCGCCGACGGCCCGCGCATCGCCCGCGCCCTCGCCCGGTTCGCCGCGAGCCCCGTGCTCGCGAATGGTTCGGTCAACGGTCAGGGGCTACGCTCGGACAAGCCGAGCTACGCCCCCGAACCCCCGCTCCTCGTCCGCAAAGCTCCCCACCCCACGGTCGTCGCCAAGCCCGGCGCGCGGGTCCTCGGCCCGCTGCCGCTCACGGCGCTGCCGCTCGATCCCGACACGGCCGCCTTTTTCGGGCGGCTCGGCATCTTCACGGTCGAGGCCCTGACGAAGCTCCCGCGCAGCGAGCTCACGCCGCGGCTCGGCCTGCGCGCCGCCGAGGTGCTCGATCTCGCCGCCGGCCGCGACGAACTCCCGCTCGTCCCCTACGCGCCCCCGCGCACGATCGTCGAGGAGACGAGTTTTGAGGACCCGATCGCTACGGTCGAGCCGATCCTCTTCGTGCTCCGCGGCATGACCTCGCGCTTCGCCGCCCGCCTCGGCGCCCGCGGCGAGGCTTGCCTCTCGCTCGTGATCACGATCCCGCTCGACCGATCCATCGCGAGCCTGCGGGATCCCGCCCGCGAGCCCGTCCTTTCGCTCTCGATCGACCTGCCCTCGCCGCTCTCCGACGCGGGCGACCTCCACCGCGCGCTCCGGGCCAAGCTCGAGCGCGCCGAGCTCTTCGCGCCGGCCGTCGGCGTTCACCTCGAGGTCTCGCAGATCGTCGAGGCGCGGCGTGTCCAGATCGACCTCTCGCGCGACAAGGCCGTTCGTCCGGACGCGCTGCCCGCCCTGCTCGCCGAGCTCTCGGCCGAGATCGGCCAGGACCGCGTGGGCCTGCTCGAAGCGACACACGCCCACAAGCCCGAGGCGCGCTCGAAGCTCGTCCCCGTCCGGGATCTCGACCAGAAGCGCGTCCCCGCCCAAGCAGGCGACCTCGAAGCCGCCGAGGATCGCGACGTCCCCCTGCCCACGCGGCTCTTCGCGACGCCCGTCGCGATCGGCCGCATCACGAAGGGCGCGGTCGTCGCGATCGACAACCGCCTCTACGCCATCGAGTCCTTGCGGTTCGTGATGCGGCTCGACGGGGTCGAGTGGTGGACGAGCTCGGCGGCCTCGCGGGATTACGGGGTGGCCTGGCTCGTCCCGGGCGCCACGAGCGCGAAGGGCTCGGCGGGATCCAAGGCCGAGGGGGCATCGCGGGCGGCCGGCCTCGCGTGGGTCTTCGTGGACCGGACGACCGGGGAAGGGTACCTCCAGGGCTGGTGCGAATGAACCGACGAAGGCCGGCCCTCTCCGTCGTCTCCGGTGGTGCCTCCGAGCCTTCGCCCGAAGGGCCCGCGGAAAAGCCCGCGTTCGCCGAGCTTTGCGCGCGCTCGGCCTTCTCGTTCCTCGAAGGCGCCTCGCAGCCAGAGGAGATGGTGCGGCGGGCGCACGAGCTGGGGTTGTCCTCGATAGCCATTGCCGATCGGGACGGCCTCTACGGCTCGGCGCGGGCGCACGCCGAGGCGAAGAAGCTCGAACAACCGTACATCGTCGGGGCGGAGCTGACGCTGGAGAGGGAGGGCGAAAGGAGCGGCAGTGTCGTCCTCCTCGCCCAGGATCACGAGGGCTACTCGAACCTCTGCCGCCTGCTCACGCTCGCCCATGCGACACACGAGAAGGGCACGGCGGGCCTCACGGTCGAGGACGTCGCGCAGGCGCACCGCGGCCTCTTCGCCCTCGTCCCCCTCGGGAGCCCCGCGCTCGCGACGGACGCCCTCCTCGGGCCGCTCCGCGACGCCTTCGCCGAGCGCGCCTTCCTCGCCACCTGGCGCCACCTCGACCGCGGCGACGCCCCGCGCCTCGAAGCCACCACGAAGGCCTCCGCCCGGTACGGCCTCGACGTCCTCGCCACCGCGCGCCCCCTCTTCCACCACGGCGGCCGCAAGCCCCTCGCCGACGTCCTCACCTGCATCCGCCACAAGACCACGCTCGACCAGGCCGGCGCCCTCCTCGCCCCGAACGCCGAGGCCACCCTGCGCGGCGCCGCCTCGATGCGGAACCTCTTCCGCGACGAGCCCGCCTGGGTCGGGCGCACCGTCGAGATCGCCGAGGCCTGCCGCTTCTCCCTCGCCGAGATCCGCTACCACTTCCCGAGCGAGGGCCTCTGTTTGCCCGGCGAAACGCCGGACGACGCGCTCCGCCGCCTCACGTACGAGGGCGCGCGTGACCGTTACCCCGAGGGCACGCCGCCCCGCGTCGGAGCGCAGATCGAGAAGGAGCTCGATCTCATCAAGCTGCTCGACGTCGCCGCGTACTTCCTGAGCGTCCACCAGATCGTCTCGATCGCCCGGGAAAAACGCATCTTGTGCCAGGGGCGTGGCAGCGCGGCGAACAGCGCGGTCTGCTTCGTCCTCGGCGTCACGGCCGTTGATCCGGCGCGATCGAGCCTGCTCTTCGAGCGTTTCCTCTCGCCCGAGCGGCGCGAGCCGCCGGACATCGACGTCGACTTCGAGCACGAGCGCCGCGAGGAGGTCATCCAGGCCATCTACGAGATGTACGGCCGTGACCGCTCCGCCATGGTCTCCGAGGTCATCTGCTACCGCGGCAAGAGCTCGCTCCGCGAGGTCGGCAAGGTCTTCGGGTTGACCACGGATCAGCTCGATCGGCTGAGCGGGCTGGCCCTGTACCACGAGGCCGACACGAGCGAGAAGAAGCTCGCCGAGCTTGGCTTCGACCCGAACGACGCGCGCCTGCGGCAGGTGATTTTCCTGGCGAACGCGCTCGAAGGCATGCCGCGGCACCTGTCGATCCACGTGGGGGGCTTCGTGCTCTCGGCCGCGCCGCTGCACCACGTCGCCCCGATCGAGCCCGCGCGGATGCCCGGCCGATCCGTCATCCCCTGGGACAAGGACGACCTCGACGAGCTCGGCTTCTTCAAGGTCGACATCCTCGCCCTCGGCATGCTCACCGCGATCCGCAAGACGCTCGCGATGGTCCACGAGCGAACGCGCCCCGACGAACCCTTCGACCCGATCGACGCGCTCGCCCGCATCCCGGCCGAGGATCCGGCCGTCTACCAGGCGATCCAGCGCGCGGACACGGTGGGCGTCTTCCAGATCGAGAGCCGCGCGCAGATGTCGATGCTGCCGCGCCTCAAGCCGAAGACGTTCTACGACCTCGTGATCGAGGTCGCGATCGTGCGTCCGGGCCCGATCCAGGGCGGCATGGTGCACCCGTACCTGCGGCGCCGCACGGGGCAGGAGGCGCCGATCTCGCCGCACCCTTGCCTCGACGGGATCCTCGCGCGCACGCTCGGCGTCCCGCTCTTCCAGGAGCAGGTCATGCAGATCGCGATGGTCGGCGCGGGCTACACGCCCGGCGAGGCCGATCAGCTAAGGCGCGACATGGCCGCGTGGAAAAAACACGGAAGGCTCTCGCGGCACCGCGAGCGGCTCCTGCGCGGCTTCTCCGAGAAGGGCATCTCGGCTCGCTTCGCCGAGCAGCTCTACCTGCAGATCCACGGCTTCGGCGAGTACGGCTTCCCCGAGTCCCACGCGGCGAGTTTTGCTCTCCTCGTCTACGCCTCCGCGTGGCTCAAGGTCCACCACGCGGCCGCGTTCACCTGCGCGCTCCTGAACTCCCAGCCGATGGGGTTTTACAGCCCATCCTCCCTCGTCCAGGACGCGCAGCGGCACGGCGTGATCGTGCGGCCCGTGTGTGTCGTGTCGAGCGGCTGGGATCATTTCCTCGAAGGGGGGCTCGGGGCGCAGGACGCCGAAGGCGATCCGAAGCCCCGAACGTCGAATGACGGCGTGATCCGGCTCGGGATGCGGCTCGTGAAGGGGTTTGGCTGGGGTGGGGCCGAGGGCGTGCTCCGGGCGCGCGCGGAGGCGCCGTTCACGGGCGTCGCGGACCTCGTGCGGCGCGCGGGCCTGCAGAAGAACGAGGTCGAGGCCCTCGCGGAGGCGGGCGCGCTCGAAGCGCTCGTCCCGAGCCGGCGCGAGGCGCTCTGGAGGGCGCGGGCGCCACGCCTGCCCGACGGCCTCTTCGCGAAGGTCCCGCTCGAAGAAGAGAAGGACGTCGGCCTGCCGAAGATGCGCGCCGCCGAGCAGCTCGTGCTCGACTACGGGCGGGTGGGTTTGTCCCTTCACGACCACCCCTTGCGGCACCTGCGCGCGCGGCTGGAGCAGGAGGGCACGGTGACGGCGGCCTCGATCAAGGAGCGGCGCGCGGGCGAAACGGTGCGCGTCGCGGGCCTCGTCGTGGGCCGGCAGCGCCCGGCCACGGCGAGCGGCGTCACGTTCGTCACGCTCGAAGACGAGACCGGCGTGGTCAACGTCATCGTGCGCAAGGACCTCTTCGAGGCGAGCTACGCGGCCGCGCGGTACGCGAAGATCATGGCCGTGCGGGGCCGGGTCGAGCGGCAGGGGGCCGGGGCCCCGGAGCCCGGGGCGTCGAGCTACGAGGTCGTTCACATCCTCGCCGAGGCCCTCGAGCGCCTCGACGCACCCGGAAAACGCGGCGTTCCCACGCGATCACGCGACTTTCACTGAGGCGCGCGAGGGGAATCGTTTGTGCACATACCGACCGGAACCTGCGCCTCCCCGGTCGCTTTTTGCTCGCCAGACCGGCCGCGACGCGGCAAAGATCCTGGCCGATGCTCGGTCCGTACCGACCCCTCGTCCGCGGCCTCTTCGCCGCGGCCCTGCTCGCCGCGTGCAGCAGCGGGTCGTCTACGACCACCGAGGCGGCGCCTTCTGCGAGCGGATCGCCGGGGCCTCCGCCGCTCGGCTCGTTCATCGCGCCGAGCCCCACGCAGCCCCCGCAGCCGAAGTCGCCCCAGCCGAACCCGCTCGGCCTGCCGCCGCGCAAGATCAAGCTCGACCCGGGGCGCCGCGTCTTCACCTTCTCCGAGCCCATGCTGACGAACGCGCGCATCGGCTCGACGCTCGTGCTCTACGCGGCCACGGCGATCGGCTTCGACGGCGACGACCTGGTCATCGAGGGCCAATCCGGCGGCCCGTCGTACAAGGTCCACCCGGGCTACGTGATCCCGGTGCCGGACAACGTGAAGCCGAAGCTCAACGACGCCGTGCTGACGGAGTGGAACGGCGTGATGAAGCACGCCGTCGTGCGGCGGTACGTGAAGGATCGGATCGCGGTCCGATACACGGACATGGAGGCGCGCGCGCCCGAGGGGCTCTTGAAGGGGGTGCGCTGGGTCAAGCAGGTGAACGGGCTCGAACCTGGCAACTATGCGGCGCACCGGCAGGAGGGCGAGGTCCGGCACGTGCTGCTCGTCTCGCCGTTCGAGGGGGGGTTCGGGGCGCAGGACGCCGGAGGCGATCCGAAGCCCCGAGCGTCGACTGCCGGCGGGATGAAGCGCTGGTTTTGCCTGGGATTCGGCGGCGCGGCGCTCATCGCCGACGAAGCGGATTTGCAGCCGATCCCCATCAAATGGAAAGGCAAGCCGGGCGCGGTCGTATGGGCCGAGTGGGCGGGCACGATGCGCCGGGCCGTGATGCAGAGCGAGACCGAGCCGGGGATCTTCACGGTGAAGTTCGAGCGAGCGGGCAAGCCAGAGGTCGTGGGGTATGGCTTGATCATGGATCCTCTCTGAGGTCCCATACCGCGAAGCATTTTGCGCACGTTGCAGGTCTGGAATTGCTTCCTCCGTGGTGTTAGGAAGGCAAATCCATGCAGCTCCGAGAAGCCATTCGCGCCGCGCGTCAGTGGGTTCCTTTCACCGCTCGCACCGTCGGGTATGGGACGATCTCGCTCACGCTCGGCCCGCTCACGCAGGATCACCGCGCGAGCCTGTGGGCAATGAAGCGCTGGTGCAAGTCGAGCGCGCGGGGGCTGCACATCGACGTCGACGCCACGGGGCTCGAGAACGTGCCCACCGACGGCGCGTACGTTTATGCCTCGAATCACCAGAGCCTGCTCGACATCCTTGTCCTCGGCGCGGTCCTCCCGGGGGATTTCAAGTGGGCCGCGAAGCGCGAGCTCATGAACATTCCTTTCCTCGGCTGGCACCTCAAGCTCGCGGGGCACGTCCCGGTCGAGCGTGGCGGCGGGCCCCGCGTCGCGGCCGAGGTCATCAAGCGGTTCACCGAGGTCCTCCAGCGCGGCAAGCCCCTGCTCATCTTCCCCGAGGGCACGCGCAGCGAGGACGGCGTCCTCAAGGACTTCAAGATGGGGGGTTTTTACGCGGCCGTACGCGCCGGCGTCCCCGTCGTGCCCGTCGCGCTGGAGGGCGCGGGGCACCTCATGCAAAAGGGCGCCATCGACTCGGGCGACGGCAGCATGCGCCTCGTCCGCGTGCGTGTGGGCAAGCCGATTCAGCCGAGCACCACGGGCAAGGAATCCGCGCGCGTCGTCGACCTGCGCGACCGCACGCATGCGGCCGTCGCCGAGCTCCTCCTCGGGCTCGGCGGCCGCGTCGCCGACGCTCCGTCCAAAGAGAACGGGAGCGCGAACGCAGCCTCCTCGGCCGACTCCTGACGCTCGCTCGCTCTTGACCCCGACGTGGGTCCCGATACCCTGAGAGCCTTCCTCGTTCCTTTGCTGGGTTAGGGGGGTTCATGGCTTACGGGCTTTCGCGCTTCGTTTCTCGGCCATTGGCGGCGGCAGCGGTCCTCGTCCTCGCGGGGTGTGGGATGCAGCCCGAAGAGGGGATCATCCCGAGCAACATGGGCGAGACGCCCGACGGTCCGATTCCCGACACGCCGGATCATCCGCCGCTCCCCGACCCGGACGCGCTCACGTGCAATCCGGACATCACCGTCGCGGCGGACAGCCGCGCGCTCGTCGTGCGGGATCCGTCTGTGCTCGCGCGATTCAGCCTCGAGCGGGTCCTGTCGCAGATCGTCTCGCTCGCGGGGGAGGACATCACGCCCGAGGAGCTCCTGCGGCGCCTCTTCGACGCGCAGAACGCCGCGGCCGAGGGGGTCTTCGCGGACAACCCGCATTGCGACGATCTCGACAACGCCGCGTTCAAGAACGGCGCGGCCCTCTTCTGCCCGCGGGCCGAGGGGGCGCTCGCGTCGAGCGCGGGCCTCTTCGAGGCGGGCCACCCCGACTCGTTCGTGCCCGTGGCGATCGTCAATCGCTTCGACCTCACCCCGCAGTTCGGCTCGACCTGCGGCGAGCACCGCATCGTGTATGCGAAGACCTCGGGCCGCACGGACCCGGCGAACCGCGTCTTTTTGATCTTCGAGGCGGCGTTGCCGAACCCGTCGGGCTTCGAGGTCCTCTCGAGCTGCCGCCCCGTGGCCGAGGCGTGGGCGAGCCTCGGGGCCGAGGCGGATCTGGAGATTGTCGCGGACAAGCTCGAACAGCTCTTCTTCACGGGCCTGCCGGGCTTCCCCCCGGTCGTCCACCCCGACCATTACGGCGCCGTCTCCTCCGAGAGTGATCCCTACAGCGGCTCGCACGGCCAGGTGCGCGTGAGCCAGCAGATGCAGGTGCCCTGGGAGATGCGCGAATATCACCTGAAGCGGTTGCTGCCGGGGGCGATGAAGCTTGCGCTCAGGTTCCAGCCCGTCACGGTCAAGAACAACCCCCTGCCGGATCTCTTCGATGGCGCGAACGACACGGAGACCGCGGTGAGCTTCCGGAGCGAGTTCGTCAATATGAGCCTGTGGGATCTCGGGCAGAAGGAGCTCCCCAAGGTCCGCATGCAGACCGGCAAGCAATTCAACATGGGCGAGAGCGTCGTCTCCGGGGACGCCTCCGTCGATTATGCGTCCCGCGCCATCGGCGTCGCGGGCGCCGATTTCGCGTCGGAGATCCAGACCTCGATCGACGCCTTGGGCCTGAACCTGGATTGCCCCCCGGGGGATCCGCTCACGGCCGAATCGGTCCTGCACCGCGCGACGTCGCTCACCTGCGCCGGTTGCCATGCGCCGCAGCGCTTCCTCGGCCCGGATCGGTCGCTCGGGTGCGGGCTCTCGTTCCCGTCGACGCTCGGCGAGGTGCACATCGACGAGAACGGCACGCTCTCGCAAGCGCTCACGGACGTGTTCTTGCCGCGGCGCGCGGAGGTCCTCTCGATGTTCCTCCAGGCGTGCGACGTCGAGGCCATCAAGGACAACCTCGAACCAGGCGAGGCCGCCATTCCGAAGTGACGGTCCGCCTCACTTCGAGCCGCACGGCCCCACGTTCCCCGAACCGAAATAATACTGGCTGATCCCCTCGCCGCACGGGCACTTCACCGCGCCCATCTCCGCGACGAGACACGCGACCACCTCGTCGTTGGGCTCCTCCATCCCGATCACCTCGACGCACCCGCCGGGGCCCATCCGCACCTCCAGCCAGCCGTTCGTCTTGCAGCCCGAGGCCGTCTGGCATTCTTTCGCCGTCGCGGCGACCCAGTCCTCGAATGCGCAGGGAAAATCGTTCGAGCCGACGCATTCGCCCGTGGGCCGCTCGGCGCAGAGCGGATGGGCGTCGCTGCCGAGGCCGCTGTCGAGCTCGGGGATGCCGCCGGCGTCGAATTCGGGGGGACGGTCGATGCCCGATCCGTCGGGTTCGTCGCGGAGGTCGGCGTGCCTCGTGCAGGCGAGCGGCGCGGCCGTGGCGCCGAGGGCCGCGGCGGCGAGCACGACGGGGGCGAGCTGGGGGAATTTCACGGCACGCGCTCCTGCTCTTTTTTCGTGAGCGTCCGGAACCAGACGATTCGATGGGGCGACAACGTGACCACCGTGTCCGGCTCGATCCGGATGAGCTCGCGGATCGGGAGATCGGGGTCCTTGGAAAGCTCGCGCGCCTCCTCGTAGGTCGCGGGGCGGGCGTCGTGGACCGTCATGAACAGGAGCCGCGCGTCCTCGAATTGCAGGCGATCGAGGATCCGGACGAGCGTGAGCTCGCCCGGCTCGTCATACCCCTCCACGGCCACGAAGGCGCCGGGCGTATCGATGCGGGCTTCGGGCGGGGTCAAACCGTCCGACGCGCAACCGGCCACGAGGGCGGCGCTCGCCCACCCGAGACAGAGGTTCTGGAGCTTTGCTCGCAACAAGGTCGCCTCCCTTCAGAAGCCGAGGGTGATACCCGCGCTCGGCGCGAGCACGAGCGCGCCGAACGGGAACACGGCATGCGCCGCGATCTCCACGAAGGCCGCCCGGCGGCTCTCCCACGCGAACGCGAGGCCCGCCCCGGCGCCCACGAAGCCGTCGCCCGCGCGTTTCCAGACCGTGACCTCCTGCTCCAGGTCATTGCCGCCCTGGTAGGGCGGGGCGAGCGGGTTTTCCCGCACGACCGTGCGTCCTTTCAGGTCGACCATCGCGTAGCCGCCGGTGACGAACGTATAAGGCCGGGGCCCCGAGCGGGCGAAGAGGTCGTCGCCGAACCAATGGGTCGCGCGGGCGGCGAAGGAGAACGGCACGAACGCCGTGCCCTCGCGCGGCGTGGGACCTTCGCCGAAGAAGGCCCAGCCGAGCCGCAGGCCGAGCGTCGTGTCGTAATGGATGAGCCGCTCGAATCCGACGACGACCCGCGTCGGCCCGAGGCCCCCGGACGGAGGCGTGTTCGTCTGCACCGCCGTGCCCGTGTATTGCGCGTCGTCCGCGCGGAAACAGGCGTACCCCTCGTTTTCCTGCGAATACAGGCTGCACACGCCCGCCGTGGCAAAGGCGCCCACGTCTTGCTGCACGCCGAGGGAGAACCAGTTCTTGCGCCGATCGACCCGCTCGCAGAACCCGCGCCAGCTACACGTCGTGCCGCCCTCGCAATCGGCGTCCGACTGGCAGGCGATCTCCACGACACGTTCGCTCGGGCAACCGAGCAGACCCGCGGGACAATCGGCCGGATCGGGGCATTTCGCGCCCTTCCCCTCGCCGGGCTCGAGCACGGTGTCGTGCTTGATGGTCACGAGGTAGGGCCGCGCGCGGGACGCGCCCGTCGCGATCACGCGGCCCTCGGCGTCGTGGACACGAAGGTAGTAGCGGAGATCCCCGGTGACGGTGCTGATCTCCAGGCAAGGGATCGCGCCCTCGTACCTGGCGCCGCTCCGCCGCAGTTCGAGCGCGGTCCAGTCCGGATCCCCCCAGAGCCGGTAATGCACGAGCACGCGGCGGGCGCGGAGCGCGATGTCGATCGGGAGATCGATCGCAATGGGAACGGCGCGCAAGATGCCCTGCTCGGCCGTCCGCTCCAGCGTCGGGTTGTGCAGCACCTCGGGGCCCATCGTGTCCCGATCCTCGGCCGGCTCCTCGGCCCGGCCCGCGCCCGATACCGAGGCGAGCGCGAGCGCGGCGAGCGCGAAGAGCCCTCGCGCGCGGCTCATTTCGCCCCTCCCGCCGCGGGGTTGCTTGCGTCCTTCGTGACCGGCTTCTTTTCGAGGATCCGGAACTCGACGCGCCGGTTTTTGCCGCGGCCCTCCTCGGTGGTGTTGTCCGCGATGGGCTTGTCCGACCCGTACCCCTTGGGCACGAGCCGAGCGCGGGCGATCCCACGCCGGACGAGCCATTCGACCACGCTCTCGGCGCGGTCTTGCCCGAGCTTGCGGTTCACGTCGGGCGTGCCGGTGTCGTCCGTGTGGCCTTGCACCTCGATGCGCGTGACCTCCGGGTGATCCGTGAGCACCCGCGCGACCTCGCCGAGCACGCCGTCGCTCTCCGGCCGGAGGACGGCCGTGCCGGTCTCGAATTGCACCTGCTGGGAGATCACGATCTCCTGCTCGGCGAGCGAAGCGACGGGCGGCGGCTCGGGCTCCTTTGGCTTCGGGCAGCCATTGCCCGCGGGAGGCTTCGGGCCTGGCTCCGTGGGGCAAGCGTCTTTCTTGTCGGGCACGCCGTCCTCGTCCGTGTCCTTGGGGCAGCCGTGTGTCTTGCGCACGAACGTGGCCTCGCCCGCGGCGCGCGGGCAAGCGTCGTTCTCGTCGGGGACCGCGTCCCCATCGTAATCGGGCGGAGGTTCGGGGCAGCCGTGCAGGAGGGGATCGCCCGATTCCACGCCGACGAGGTCGAGACACGCATCGGATTTGTCCGGAATGCCGTCGCTGTCGCGATCCGGCGGCGGTTTGGCTTTTACGGGTGCATACCCGAGGAGCGCGAGCACCCGCACGTCGGCGCTGCCCGCGCCGCGGCCGAGGCCCGGGCCCATGGCGAGGCCGATTTCGAGGGGTCCGCCGGTGATGCGGTAATGCCCGGTGACGAGGGCGTGCGCGACGGTGGCGCGAGGGTCGAAGAGGCGGGCGCCGCCGAGGAAGGGGAGATCGGCGGAGAGTTCGCCGCCGAGGGTGAGGGTGCGGGCGCCATCGACGAAGAAGCCGCCGGCGAGGCCCAAGGTGAGGGAGGTGGCGACGCGGGTCGGCAAGACCCCGGGGAGCGCGACGGCGGGGCGGGTGCGGAGGCCGCCGGAAAACGCGCCGTGGAGGCGCTTGCCGGTGGCTTCCGCGACGAGGGCGAAGCGCGCGCGGACGGCGCCATCGCCGGCGTAGCCATCGGTGCCGGTGGGGAGCCAGAGAGAGGCGGAGAGGCCGAGGGCCGCGCCCTGGCCAGCTTCGTCGAGGCCCCCGGCGAGGCGGACGCGGGCGCCCATGCGGAGGTCGCCGAGGGCGGCGCCGACGGCGGCGCGGGGGAAGGCGTCGCCGGAAGGGGGCGTGCTGCCGGCCTGGGTGAGGGAGAAGGGGACGTCGAGGGAGACGGTGGCCCGGTAGAAGAGGGAGAGGGACGCGAGGGCGTGGAAGTAGGTTTGATCGGAGATGACGGGGTCGAGCTCGTCGTTGGGGTTGCGGAGGACGAGGGGGCGGCGGGCGTAATCGAGGAGGAGGCGCGCCGAGGGGAGGAGGTGGCCGCGGACGTCAGCGTGTTCGACGAGGAAGGCGCGATCGCCGGCAGGGGCAGGCTCGGCGGCGAGGGACGGGGTGTCGTCGGCAGAGGCGGGGGGCGCAGGGAGGAGCGCGAGGGCCGGGAGGAGGAGGAACGGGAGGAGGCGCGGCCAGGGTGGCACGAGGGGGGACGGTAGGCGGGGGGCAGGGAGAGGGTCAAGGGGAGGAAGCGGAGGCTGCTGCAGCAGCCGCAGCGGCAGCTCAAGCCGCTGCCGCCCCCGCCCACAGCCGCCTCCGCGTCTCCAAACGTCCCACCCCCCTCGCGCCATCGTCGCTTGCGGCCGTTCGAACGTTCGAATACCCACGCGGCACCGTCTCCTGTGGCTCTCCTGCCGTTCGATCCCCTTCGCGTCACCGTCGCTCGCGGGTGTTCGAACGTTCGAACACCCACGCGTCATCGTCTCCTGTGGCCCTCCCGCCGTTCGATCCCCCTCGCGTCACCGTCGCTCGTGGCTCTCCAAGCGTTCGAACACCCACGCGTCACGCGCGCTTGCTGCCCTTCGAACGTTCGACCCCTCGCACGCGACAGATTCCGCCGCGAAACGCAGCGCGCCCCTGCCCAGGCGACGCGGGGAAGCTCGGCGTCGAGGCCGAAGGACCACGCGCGGTCGCCACGTGTCCCCAGGTAGAAGATTGCGTCCTGGTGGAAATGCGCCGTGTCGTTGGATTCTCGACGGGACACATGGAACGCTTGATCTCCTGCGCGAATCTTTTTAGTGTGACTGAAGGGGGCCGTACTGGAGGAGGTACACAATGGAGCAGAGCAGCCGTTCGGGGTCACGGGCTTCTTGGGGGCGCGTCGGAGCTGCGTTGTGCGCGGGGGCCATTGCCGCGAGCGCCTTGGGGGCGGCGACGCCTGCCGAGGGCGGCCATCCCGGGGGCGGGCATGGGAATGCCGGGGGGCAAGGGCTCGCGCGCCTCCTCGACGAGGCTGAAATCGAAAAGCTGACCTACTGTTATGCCGCCGGGACCGACGCCATCGGGCGCGGCGAGCTGGAGGTGGGCCGGGGCCTGTACCAGAAATGCTTCACGCCGAACGCCGTGCTGGAGGCCTATTACCCCGGTGACGACCCCAATGGCCCCCCGAGCCTGACCTCCAATCCCACCGCGTGGGCCGACGTCGCGAACAACGAGTTCACCACGAACGGCTACGTCTCGACGCAGCACTTGAACGGCAATGTCGTGATCAACGTGCAGGGGAACACGGCGACGATGTCGACCTACCTCACCGCGACCCACGTCGTGGATCCTTCCGGTATCGTCGACCTGGCGCACGGGACCTACGAGGACATCGTCGTGCGTACGCCCCACGGCTGGAAGATCGCAAAACGGACGCTGCGCCTGCTCACCTACATGCGCGTCCAATCGCCCTGACCCAGCATCCAACCCCGGGGGGGTTCGGGTTGTCTCGGGACAACGCCGAGCACGGCACGCGCGGATGAGGTTCGCCCCATGTCTCCCATGCACGACGAGCACAAGATCCAATTCGAGCACTTCTTCGAGACGTCCAGGGACCTGCTCTGCGTGCTGAGTGGCGAGGGGCGGCTGATCCGCACCAACGAGACGTTTCGGAGCACGCTCGGGTATACGGAGTCCTCCCTCGTGGGCGCGGAGCTCACCCGGCTCGTGCATCCCGACGAAGCCGCGCCGCTCTCCGCGTTCCTGCGCCCGCGCGAGGAGGGAGACGCGTCATTGAAGCTCGACGCGGGGTTCCTGCACCGGGATTTGAGCTACCGGACGCTGCTCTTTTCGTTTCGCCGCGTGGCCGGTGATACGAAGGTCTACGGGGCCGGGCTCGAGGTCGAGGCGCAGGAACCCGTGGACGAATGGGAGAGGCGGCGGGATCTCCTCCAGAAGATGCAAGCGACGGGGCGCGTCGGGGGATGGGACGTGGATTGCACGACGGGACGCCAGTTCTGGACCGAGGAGACGTACCGGATCCACGAGGTGCCGATCGGATTCAATCCGAACGTGGACAATGGGATCTCGTTTTACGCGCCGGAACACCAGTCGATCATCACGGAGGCCTTCGGCGCCTGCGTGGGCGAGGGCAAGCCCTACGATCTGGAGTTGCAGATCGTCACCGCGAAGGGCCGCAGGCTCTGGGTGCGCACCGCGGGCACGGCGGTGATGGAGAACGGGAAGGTGACCCGGGTCATCGGGGCCTTCCAGGACATCGACGATTTCAAGCGCCGCGAGAACGAGGTCGAAGAGAAGCTCGCGATCATCGCGCAGCAGCGGTCGGAGATTCACGCGCTCTCCGTGCCGGTCATTCAGGTATGGGACGACGTCCTCGCGCTGCCGGTCGTCGGCGGGCTCGACGAGGCGCGCGCGTCCGAAATCACGACGCGGCTGCTCGACGCGGTCGTGTCGACCCGAGCGCGGTTCGCGATCCTGGACCTGACCGGGGTGGAGGCCGTGGACGCGGGGACGGCGGAGCGGCTCTCGGGCATCCTCCGCGCCATTCAGCTCCTCGGGGCGGAGGGGCTCGTCACGGGGATCCGGCCCGCCGTGGCGCAGACCTTCACGTGCCTCGCCACAGGGTTCGCGGGCGCGAGGACGCTCAGCAACCTGCGCGAGGCCATCAAGGTATGCATGCGGGGGAGCGCGCGGCGCATCGACACGCGGCAGGGCCCTGTCGAGAAGCTGCCACGCGTGCGGTAGCCCGGCGATTCGTGTCCTTTCAGGACGCTGCCGCGGGCGGACCTGCGTGCGGCGCGTCGTAGGCCTGGCTCAGCGCGCCGAGGTTCTCGACCACGAGGATGTGGCAGATCTTGTCGCCGCGGAACGTGCACACGACGGCCCACTCCGTGAAGAAGACGGCGCCATTCTTCACCACGCGCAACGTCTCGTCGCCGGTCACCACGGCCTTCTCGTCGTTGGCGAAGAAGTCATGGACGTTGAGCCCTACGTGCTCGACTGCGGAGGGCATCCCACGGAAATACTCCGCGACCCCATTCTTGCCCCGGAACTCGCCGCTGAGGGGCGTCCCTGGCCCGATCGAGAGCTTGTAGACGATATCGTCGGTGAGGCTCGAAAGCAGAATTTGCGGGTCCCCCGTGGCCGCGAACTCCTTGAAGATGGCACGTAGCAGCGTGATCTTTTCGTCGGCGGTCATCCTGATCTCCTTCGTGTTGCGGACGTGACGATACACGAAACGAGGGCGTCGCGCGCGGCTGCACCTGTGTCTCCACCACGCGCCCGCTGTCCAGGGCCAACGGCCCCGGGCGGGGAGGGGACCCAGCCCGGAACGAACCGAACATCCCTGGCAAAACGAGAGCCGGCAGGATCCGTGTGGCTGTACGCCCAGCCGCGCACGCCCTCAGCGTAACCCCGAGTACAGGGTTTCGGAAGATCAGATATGCTGGAAACGGATACATAAGAAACTTTTTTCACGCGTGGATGGAACCGCGGCGACCGTCGTGCCGACTTATCTGCGATGAACCGCCCCCCCACGCCCTTCCTCTTGGTCGCCGCCTTCTTGGTGGTGGGGTGCCACCACGAACATCAAGAGCCGCAGGAACATGGCAAGTTCCTCGTGACGCGTCCTCTTCGGAAAGGCACCGAGCTCACCCGGGACTACGTCGCACAAATCCGCGCGATCCAGCACATCGAGGTGCGTGCTCTCGAAAAGGGCTACCTGCAAGGGACCTTCATTGACGAGGGCCATCAGGTCGCGAAGGGCGCGAAGATGTTCCAAATCATGCCCATGATTTACCAGGCAGAGGTGCAGAAGGCCGACGCGGAGGCGCAGCTCTCGGAGATCGAGCTCAGAAACACGAAGCTCCTCGCCGATAAGAACGTCGTGTCCCCCAACGAGCTCGCCCTGGCCAAGGCGAAGCTCAGCAAGGCGAAGGCCGAAGTGGCGCTCGCGGCGACGCACAAATCGATGACCGAGATGCGGGCGCCGTTCGACGGCCTCGTGGGGCGCTTTTACGTGCGGATGGGCAGCCTGGTCGACGAGGGGGACCTGCTCACGACGCTCTCCGACAACAGCAAGGTCTGGGTGTACTTCAGCGTCAGCGAGGTGGAGTACCTCAAATACGAATCTCAGCCGGAAGAGGAGAGGATCACCACCGTGAAGCTCCAGATGGCGGATGGCCAGGTCTTCGATCAACCCGGCACGGTGGAGACGATCGAGGCCGATTTCAACAACCAGACCGGGAGCCTCGCGTTTCGGGCCACGTTCCCCAATCCCAAGGGGCTGCTCCGACATGGCGAGACGGGCAAGATCCTGATGGAGGTGCCGCTCAAGCACGCCTTGCTCATTCCGCAGAAGGCGACCTTCGACGTGCTCGACAAGAAGTTCGTCTTCGTCATCGACGAAAAGAACGTCATCCACTCGCGCCCCATCACCATCGCCGCGGAGATGCCGCAGGTCTTCGTGGTCGCGAGTGGCCTCGAAGAACACGACAAGATCCTCGTGGAAGGCCTGCGCAAGGTCCGGGACGGCGTCGCGATCGAGGTCGATTACAAGGAACCTTCCGACGTGTTCGCGCACCTGGAGGTGCCAGCGGAATGAGCCTGACGTCCAAGTTCATCCATCGCCCGGTCATGGCGATGGTCCTGTCCATCGTGCTCGTGTTCCTGGGCATCCTGGCCATGCGCTCGCGCCCGGTCTCGCAGTTTCCCGAGATCTCGCCGCCTCGTGTCATGGTTTCGTTGACATTCCCGGGCGCGAGCGCGGACGTCCTGGTCCAGTCCTCGATCATCACCCTGGAGCGCGCCATCAACGGCGTTCCGGGCATGATCTACATGATCTCCGACGCCACGAGCGCCGGCGAGGCGACGATCCAGGTCGTGTTCAAGCTGGACGCGGACCCGAACGAGGCCGTCGTCAACGTCAAGAATCGCATCGATCAGGTCATCAGCCGACTTCCGACGCTCGTGCAGCTCGAAGGTGTCGTCATGAACCGCGTGCAGCCCAGCATGCTCATGTACGTGAACCTTTACAGCGAGGAGAAGACGGCCGATGAGAAGTTTCTTTACAACTTCGCCAATGCCAACCTCCTGCCCGAGTTGAGCCGCGTCGACGGGATCGCGCAGACCCGGATCCTCGGCTCCCGGCAGTACGCCATGCGCATCTGGCTCAATCCGGACAAGATGCGGGCGTACAACGTCTCGACCGAGGACGTGATGAAGGCGATCCGCGAGCAAAGCGTGATCGGGTCGCCAGGACGTCTCGGGCAGGCCACCGGCGTGAAGGCGCAGTCGCTCGAATACGTTCTCACCTACGAGGGCAGGTTCAACAAGCCCGAGCAATACGAGAAGATCATCATCCGGGCGAACGAAAACGGCGAACAGCTCCACCTCAAGGACATTGCGAAGGTCGAGCTCGGGAGCGAGTTCTTCGACATCTATTCGAATCTCGACGGTCACCCCTCCGCGGCGATCGTGCTGAAGCAGACCTACGGGAGCAATGCGAGCGAGGTCATCGAGAACGTCAAGGCCAAGCTGGAGGAGCTCAAGAAGACCTCGTTCCCTGCCGGGATGAACTACGAGATCAACTACGACGTTGCGAGCTTCCTCGATGCGTCGATGGAGAAGGTCCTCCACACGCTCGGTGAGGCCTTTGTCCTCGTGTCGCTCGTCGTGTTCCTCTTCCTCGGGGACGTTCGCTCGACATTGATCCCGGCCCTGGCCGTCCCCGTCTCGCTCATCGGCGCCTTCGTCTTCATGCAGATGTTCGGGATCACCATCAACCTGATCACGCTCTTCGCGCTCGTCCTCGCGATCGGCGTCGTCGTCGACGACGCGATCGTCGTCGTCGAGGCGGTGCACGTGAAGATGGCGGAGGAGGGGCTATCGCCGTACAACGCCGTCAAGAAGGTCCTCGGGGAGATCAGCGGCGCCGTCATCGCGATCACCCTGATGATGACCGCGGTCTTCGTGCCCGTGGCCTTCATGACCGGGCCGGTGGGCATTTTCTATCGTCAGTTCTCGATCACGATGGCCTCTGCCATCGTGCTCTCCGGCATCGTCGCGCTGACCCTGACGCCTGTCCTCTGCGCGATGATCCTGAAGAATACGCACGGTCAGCCGAAGAAGCGGACGCCGATCGGCATCTTCCTCGATGCGTTCAATCGCACCTTCGACGCCGGGACCAACGTCTACGTCCGCCTGCTCCGGAAGCTGGTGAATCGAAGGCTCGTCACGTTCGGCATCCTGCTCGCGTTCGGCTTTGGTGTCCTGCAATTGAACCGGGTCCTTCCGGCCGGCTTCGTGCCCAACGAGGACCAGGGGCAGATCTACGCGATCATCCAGACGCCCCCGGGCACGACCCTGGAGCAAACGAACGACGTCTCGCGAGAGCTGCAGGGCATGGCGAAGGGCGTGGACGGTGTCGCCTCGGTCTCCTCCCTCGCGGGTTATGAGATCCTGACCGAGGGACGTGGCTCGAACGCGGGCACCTGCCTCATCAACCTGAAGCCGTGGTCCGAGCGTACGCGCTCTGTCACCCAGATCATCGAGGAGCTGGAGCAAAAGGCGAAGGACATCGGCGCGATTGTCGAGTTCTTCGAGCCGCCGGCCGTCCCGGGCTACGGCGCCGCGAGTGGCTTCTCGCTCCGCCTCTTGGACAAGAACAACGAGACGGATTACCAGGACTTCGATCGCGTCCAGAGAGACTTCATGGATCAGCTTGGGAAGCGGAAGGAGCTGACCGGGCTCTTCAGCTTCTTCGCGGCGAATTATCCGCAGTACGAGCTCGAGATCGACAACGAGCTGGCGATGCAAAAGGGCGTCTCGATCAAGAACGCCATGGATAACCTCAACATCCTCATCGGCAGCACCTACGAGCAGGGGTTCATTCGCTTCGGCAACTTTTTCAAGGTGTATACCCAGGCGGCGCCGGAGTTCCGGCGATTCCCCTCGGATCTCATGAATCTCTACGTCAAGAACGACAAGGAAGAGATGGTGCCGTACTCGGCCTTCATGAAGCTGAGGAAGACGCAGGGACCGAACGAGGCCACGCGCTTCAACATGTACAACTCCGCGGCGATCCGGGGCGGTCCGGCGAAGGGGTACACGAGCGGCGATGCGATTGCTGCTGTCCGTGAGGTCGCCGCGAAGACGTTGCCACGCGGCTACGACATCGCGTGGGAGGGCCTCTCCTACGACGAGGCGAAGCGTGGGAACGAGGCCGTCTACATCTTCCTGGTCGTTCTCGCATTCCTGTACCTGGTGCTCGCTGTCCAATACGAGAGCTTCGTCCTCCCGCTGGCGGTCATCTGCTCGTTGCCCGTGGGCGTGTTCGGCTCCTTCCTGATGCTGAAGCTCCTCGGCCTGGCGAACGATATTTACGCGCAAGTTGGGCTCATCATGCTGGTGGGCCTCCTCGGCAAGAACGCAGTCCTCATCGTCGAGTTTGCCGTCCAGGCACACCACAACGGAGCGTCGGTGATGGAGGCAGCGATCCAGGGAGCGAAGGCGCGCTTCCGCCCCATCTTGATGACCTCTTTTGCCTTCATCGCGGGCCTGGTTCCCCTCGTCCTCGCGACGGGGCCGGGCGCCATCGGCAACCGCACCATCGGCGCGTCGGCGCTCGGGGGAATGCTCTTCGGCACCGTCTTCGGCGTGGTCGTCGTGCCGGGTCTGTACTTCATCTTCGGGACGCTCGCGGAACGTAGGCGCCTGATCCAGGGCGAAGAAGACGAACCCTTGACCGAGAACGTGAGCCATTATGCGGAGGGGTAGGACAGGATCGTCATCGTCGGTCGCCGCGCTGGCGTGGTTGTGCTTCTTCGCGGCGGGCTGCATCCCCTCTCTGGAAGGAAACGAGCCCAGGGAGCCGAGCAAGGCGATTCCGGCGAGCTTCGGGCGTGCGAGCAGCACCGCGGGCGCTTCGTCCTCGCCCGCGAGCTCGACGCAGACGGTGTGGCGTACCTTCTTCGACGACGCCGAGCTTCGGGCGCTCATCGAAATGGCGCTCGCGAAAAACCAGGAGCTGAACATCCAGCTCCAGGAGATCATCATCGCCCGCAACGAAGTGTCGGCGCGGCAAGGTGATTACCTCCCGAAGGTGGGCGTCGGGGCGGGGGTCGGCGTCGAGAGGATGGGAAAGAACACGAGCCAGGGCATCAGCGACGAAAGCCATGGGCTGCCGCAGAACCTGGGGGACTTCACGTTCGGATTCTGGGGCTCGTGGGAGATCGACGTCTGGGGGAAGCTGCGGGATGCCACGAAGTCGGCCGACCTCCGCTACCTCGCGACCATGGAAGGCCGGAATTTCATGGTGACGCAAATCGTCGCCGAAATCGCCAGCTCTTATTTCGAGCTGGTCGCCATCGACAACCAGCTCGACGTCCTGAAACGGAACGTCGAGATCCTCGGGGACGCGCTGGAGATCATCAAGCTGGAGAAGCAGGCGGCCCGGGTCACGGAGCTGGCGGTGCAGAGGTTCGAGGCGGAGGTGTTGAAGAACAAGAGCCGCCTCTACGGCCTCGAACAGGAGAAAGTTCAGATCGAGAACAAGATCAACTTCCTGGTCGGTCGTTACCCGCAGGCCGTGCGCCGAAACGATCAGAAGCTCAAGGACCCTCTGCCGAAGGTGACGTCGGGGCTTCCTTCCGATCTCTTGAAGAATCGCCCGGACATCCGGCAAGCCGAGCTGGAGCTTCAGGCCACGAAGCTGGACGTGCAGGTGGCGAAGGCGGAGTTTTACCCTTCGCTCAGCATCGACGCAGCGGTCGGTTACAGGTCGTTCAACGTCAAGCACCTCCTCGTGACGCCGGACTCGCTCATCTACAACCTGGCGGGGAATCTCACGGCGCCGCTCTTGAACCGGAAAGCGATAGAGGCCCAGTATCGTTCGGTGAACGCCCAGCAGCTTCAGGCGGTGTTCAACTACGAGAGGACACTCCTGCAAGCGTTCACCGACGTCGCGAATCAACTTTCGCTGGTCGAAAACCTTCAAAAAGTTTATGACCTCCAGGCGCAGCAGGTGGAGGTGCTCACCCGGTCGAGTGAAACGTCCACGGTCCTCTTTCAATCTGCGCGCGCTGACTATGTGGAGGTTCTGCTGACCCGGCGGGATTCGCTGGACGCGGAGATGGAGCTGATCGAGACGAAGAAGCGGCAATGGCTGGCCGTGGTTCATCTCTATCAAGCGCTCGGGGGTGGGTGGCGTTCCGGCGGTTAGAGCGCCTCGCCCCTCCGCGCGGATCTTCTCACGCGTCTTCCTCCCGGCCCGGTGATCGTCATGTCCCGTGAAGGGTCCGCGGCTTCCCAGGGGCCCTATCGAGGCGACGTGCTTCCTGAAGACCTCGAGATCCTCCCCGGGGAGCGCGCCGAAGTTCTCGCCCGCGAGCGCTGGGTTTCCCTTTCCCCGATGGACGCAGTCACGCTCGCCGTGCTTCTCGTTGCCTCGATGCCGCTCGTGGCTTTCTGGCATGGGTGACGTGCTGGGAGCTTGGTGACGCCACGTCAGCCCGACGGGAAATGCCGGGTCGGGGGTTCCGGAGTCCGTAGCGGAAGAGGATTCCGGTCCGCCTGACCCGGGGGCGCCGACCCCGCGGACTTGCGACACGAGACCCGTGCAAGTAACTAACGTTCGCCTTGATACGTCCAACCCCGTTCCTCTCTGCGTGCATCATGGCGGCGTTCGTTCTGGCCGCGCCGAGCGTGGGCGCTGAACCCGCATGCAACCTGGTGAAGTTCGTCTGGTCACGTGAAGCCGGTGCGGAGAGCTGCCCGGACCAGGCGGAGATCGAGCAGGAGATCACGGCGCGCCTTGGCCGCGACGTGTTCTCGAGTTGTGCCGACCGCTCCATCCAAGCGCGTCTCATCCGGCAGGAGAAGAACGGGCGCTGGATAGCCCAGATTGAAGAGCGCGAGGGTGCCCGCCTCCTCACGTCCCGGGCACCCCTCCACGTGGACGCGCCGGATTGCACCCCCATCAAGGACGCGAGCGTCTTCGTGATCGCGGTGCTCATCGATCCCGAGGCGGCATCGTCGCCGCCGCCGCCGCCATTTCCCTCGCCGCCGCCACCCCCGCCGCCACCCCCGCCGCCGCCGCCACCGCGACGGCCCCCGCCGCCTTCACGGCCACCGCCTCTGGCGCCCATGACGATGACGCTCATCGCGCGAGGAGCTGCTCGGTACGGACTTCTGCCGGGTGTGGCGCCCGAGGTGGCGCTCTTCGCCGGCGTGGGCAAAGGGCGGTGGGAAGCCTCGGTGGGCTTGTCGTGGATGCCCGAGGTCCGGACGTCCGAGGACGCGTTTGCCTTCGGTCTCAACGCGGTGTGGCTCGGGGGGTGCTTCCATCCGCTGCGCTTCTGGCGGGCCACGTTCTCGACGTGCGGGCATGTCCTCGGCGGCGCCGTGCATGGCGTCGTCGTCAAGCTCGAGTCCTTCGAACCGGTTGCCACAGGGGAGCACGCCTGGGCCGCAGTTTCGCTGTCGCCGCGGCTCCGGCTTCGCCTTGTTTCTCCGCTCGTCGTCGAGCTTGGCGGGGACGTCACCCTGCCCCTTACCCGCCACCGTTTCCACGTCGAGGGGGACCCTCCGGAGACCGTCTTCGAGCAGACGGTGATCGGCGGTTCCGGGTTTGTGGGGGTCGGCTTGTCGATTCCGTGACGCGCGGGGCGAGCTGAGGGGAAGAGGAGGAACGTGGACGGCGTGTTCCGCAGGAGCCGACGGCTTTTCAGGGCGGCCTTGGGGGAGCCCGCCCTCGGCGGTGGAGCAACCGCTCGACGTGGTCGCGGTTCAAGCGGGCGGAGCTGTAAGGAACTGCTCGACGAGCTCGACCGCGACAAGCGCGTGGTGCTCGTGATGTTCGAGAACGACAGATGGGTGCGAGGAGATCTCCGCGTGTGCTGCGGTGGGTGCCGCGGCGTAGCTACCTCCGCTCAAAAATTGTATGAACAAAAATATTTCTCATCCTATCGGGATTCGATTCGGGGCCGCAGCCATGCTGGTCTTCGTTGGATGCTCACTCGATATTGGAATCGCGCGTCCTTGGGCCTCGACCTCACCGGATGCGGGCACCAACGGGGGCGGCAGCATGGCTGAGGGTGGCGGCGGGGCTGTTGGGATTGGAGGCAGCAGCATGGCTGAGGGTGGCGGCGGGGCTGTTGGGATTGGAGGCAGCAGCATGGCTGAGGGGAGCGGCGGGGCTGTTGGGATTGGGGGCAGCAGCGTGGCTGGGTGCGTCGACGGGGCAGCAGGGGCAGTCAAGGAGACGATCAGCATCGGTGCCGAAGAGACCGTCATGATCGGGACGACGGGTCTCCCGGGAAGCGCCTTCAAGGGTGATACTTCCCTCCGGCTCTGCAACTTCTTAGATAAACAGGTTGCGTACAATGACGACGCGGCATGCAACCTCAACACGGGCTCCTTGATTTCGTTTACGTCTCCGTATGGGGTATCGCAGGATTTTGTTCTATGGGTTGGCTGTATCGATACACCATGCGGGCCGAATGCGGTGCGGATTGCTCGAAGGGATCCGGTGGTATTCTCTTATGCGTTCCAAGATGCCAACAGCACCGCCGAACAGACGTACACTCTGGAGGCCAGCCAGTACATTCGTGTCAGCACTTGCGGCTATGCTGCTGACGGCGCCGAAGCCATTGGTGATACAGTCTTGCGCCTCTACCGAGACGTGGAGGGAACCTGGGTGTACGTGGCCGGAAACGACAATACATCGGCATGCCAAGGCCAGTGCGAACTCGCATCCATGATCCAGTACGTGGTCCCTGCATCCGGCAAATATCAAGTGCGTGCCGGTTGTGCAACGGACGAAGCATGTAGCGGCACGGTCGTGCTCTACAGGCAATGAGTGGCACCTCGCGCTTTGCCAGGCACAGAGAGCTGTCCGGACCAAGCGGAGATCGAGCGGGAGAACACGACACGACTCGGCTGCGACGCGCCTCGGCCGCGACGTGTTCTGTGTGACGCCGTTCGCTCCACCGAGCGCGTATCCCCCGGGAGGAGGAGTCACCCGCTGCCGCTTCCACGTCGAGGGGGACCCTCCGGAGACCGTCTTCGAACAGACGGTGATCGCGGGCTCCGGGTTTGTGGGGGGCGGCCTGTCGATTCCGTGAAGCACTGGGCGAGCTGAGCGGAAGAGGGGGGCACGTGGACGGCGTGTTCCGCATGATTCGATTGTTTCCATGGGCGGCCCGAGGGAGCCCGCCCTCGGCGGTGGAGCGCCCGCTCGACGTCGTCGCGGTTCACGCGGAGTACGCCGACTTCGTCTTCCGATCCCTGCAGCGGCTCGGGGTTCGTCCTCCGGATCTCGACGATCTGAGACAGGAGGTGTTCCTCGTCGTCCACAAGCGGCTGCACACGTTCGATACGGGCAGTCCGATGCAGGCCTGGCTCTTCGGGATCTGCAAGAACATCGTCGCCCGCCATCGGCAACGGGCCTACGTGCGGCGCGAGACGACGGCGATCCCGGTGCCCGAGACGAGCTCCGAGGGGGTCCTGCCGAGCCCCGAGGAGAGCCTCGCGACGAAGCAGGCGCGCGCCGAGTTGGAGGAGCTGCTCGACGAGCTCGACCTCGACAAGCGCGCCGTGCTCGTGATGTTCGAGATCGACGAGTTGGGGTGCGAGGAGATCGCCGAGGAGCTGGGCGTGCCGGTGGGGACGGTGCACTCGCGGCTCCACAAGGCTCGGAAGGCGTTCGAGAAGGCCCTCGTGCGTCGCCAGGCGCGCCTCTCGCGGGGGGGGCGCCGATGAAGGAGCCGACGCGATGGAGAGATGCCGGCGGTTCGGCTCCGCCGCGCGTGCGGGAGCTCTTCACGAGCGCTCAACCGACGCGGAAGATGACGCAGCTCGAGCTGGCGCGGTCGACCGCGCAGGTTGCGCAGATTGCGGCAACACCTGTGGGGGTTTTGCCGGGGGTTCTCGCGAAAAAGATCGTGATGGCGATTCTGGGGATCGGCGGCGCGGTCGCGCTGGTCGTCGCGCCTCGTGTCGGGCAGGACGTCCCGCTCATGCTCAAGGTGGCGGAGCCGATCGAGCGTGTGGGAGCGACGGTGGAGGCGGCGGGCTCGGGAGGGCCTGCGCCGGAGGAGCCAGGGAAGAGCGGCGAGCGCTCGACGGAGGGGATGGAGTCGCGCGCCACGCCGGCAGCGAGCCGTCCGGCGCCATTGCCCAAGAAACCGGCCAGGGGTTCGGTCACGAAGAAAGTTGCGCCTCCCATGCCGTCGCCGCCGGTTTCGGCGGAGCCTGTCATGGAGGACTCGATCACCCGTGAGATTGTGATGTTGGAGGAAGCGCGGCGCCTCATGGCGACGAGCCCCTCGGAGGCGCTCGGTCGCGTCGAGGCGCATGCGCGGGAGTTTCCCGCGGGGCGGCTCGCGGCGGAGCGGGAGTTTCTTGCGATTGACGCGCTGCTTAGGCTCGGGCGCAAAGGCGAGGCCCGGGCGAGAGGCGAGGCTCTGCTCGAGCGATCGAGCGGGACGCCGTACGAAGTGAGGGTGCGGCGGAAGCTCGACGAGATGCGCTGATTTGGAGAGAGGCGAACCATGCGAGGAATGCAATTGATGGGCTATCGTGTGAGGGCTGGGCTTCTGGTCCTGGGAATGGTGACGGGGTGTGCGCCGGAGGAACATGAGGCGAATGGCCCAAGCGGCGCGGTGAAGCAGGGGCCCGGAGCCGAAACGGACGGGGAGCCGCAGTCGGCTACGTCGGGCATGAAGCCGATGTCGACGTCGAAGGTTCCGGGGTATCCACAGTCGATGGTGGCGCGTGATTTTAATGGAGATGATAAGCTGGATATCGCCGCCATCGTCTGCGAAACTGTCGCCGATGCGACGGACATGAGTGGCTGGGGTGAGTGTAGCTGGGCTGATTGCTCCGTCATCACGCTGTTCGGGAATGGCGACGGGACCTTCGAGGAGCCGCCCGTCGCGCTGCCCCTTGGCTCCTACAGAACCTATCGGGATCTCGAGGCAGGCGATTTCGACGGTGACGGGAACCAGGATCTCATTGCGCTGGCCGGGCCCGACGGGTTCGCCGTGGCATTTTGGCATGGCTTCGGTGGAAAGGAGGTACCGTTTGGTGCTCCCGTCGAAACGATCGGGTGCAGCACTTGGACGGATCAGGATTGGTTGTTGTCTTGGGGGGACAACTGGACGCCTGACATGGTACGACCGTGGCTTCCCGTGCCTGGAAAATTCGGAAACGACGCGGCGACGGATGTGCTCGTATTTGGCGCAGAGTGTGATGCGTTCGTGCTGGAACACGGCAAGAATGTCGTTGGCAGCATTGACGATTCATCATGGTTCTTGTCGCTGGGTATGCCAAGCGCGGCTGTTGTTGCGGGCGATTTTTGCGAAGACGGGACGAGTGATCTCATATTTGGGGGGCAACTCCACTGCGGCGTCGTTGGCGACCCATTCCAGTTTGCTCTCTCGGATTCCTACGATCCATTTGGCAATCGAGTTCATCCTTCGGATGAGCCATGGGTGACGTCGTATGAACCTGAGACAAGGTTGCTCTTGACAACGGACCTAAACGGTGATGGGCATCTGGATCTCGTGGGCCTTCTTGGTTATATAGATGGTCCCCAGCATATCGCTACCTTTCGCGGAAACGGGGAAGGCACATTCTTTTCGTCCGCTCGTCTTGACGTCGGCGAAGCGACGCAGTGGACGTGGCCTCAATTGCAGACTGGCGATTTCGATGGGAATGGCAATGCCGACGTCGTTTACTTGTTCGAGGCCGAGCCTTCGAGACACGTGATTGTGGTCCTGCTAGGTGACGGACAGGGCAAACTGGTGAATCATGGCAAAATTGTCTACCCGAGTGAATCTCACGTGAATGCCGTGGGAGACTTCGACGGCGACCATGTGACGGACATCGCCCTTGCATACGGCTGGGGCATATCCACCGTGGCCGGTTCCACCCTCGTGTCGGCCGCCAAACATTGAGCGCACGGGCGGGCATCTTCAGCCTCCACGGTGTCCACGGCTCCATGAACAAGCGCGTCTCGTGCCGTCAAAGCAACGTCCGTCTCGGTGCCGTAACTGCGCTGCTCCTCGCCGGATGCACGACCGATGTCGACATTGCGCGTTCTCGGGGCGAACGCTGCACAAGTGGCCAAGCTTTCGGGGTTGACCCAGGAGGCGCGCAGGCTTGCAAACGCGGTGCGTGCGTCTGGAGCAAGCGATTCGACTCCCAGTACCGGAGCAGCGTTGCGTCTGCCACCCTCGATCGTAGCGGGAACTTGCTCATCGCTGGTCAGTTTCAAGGCAATCTCGACTTGGGCGGTGAGCCGCTCAAGTCGGCGACCGGGGCATGGTACTTGGCCAAGCGAGACGCGCAAGGTAACCACGTATGGAGCAAGCAGCTTCGTGGTAGTGTATTGGACATCATGTCTGTCGCGACCGACCCGTGGGAGAACGTCGTGCTTACGGGCGCGGTCGATGGCATCGTCGATTTTGGTGGAGGCCCGCTACATCCGGCAGGGGGGAGGCAACGTGATATGTTCGTCGCCAAATTCGCTGCTGACGGCAGTTACCGATGGAGCAAGCTCTTCGGCGTAGACCATGCATATGATTGTGCACGACAAGTGAAAATAGATGCCATGGGGAGCGTGATTGTATGTGGTATCCGTGAAAACGAAGACGATACCGCAGAGGGGATTCTACTCAAGCTCAAAGAAGACGGTAACGACCACTGGAAGACGAAGCTCGCAGGTGGTAGCAAATTTATGGACATAAGCTGTGCGGCTGATTCGGTGGGAAACGTTTTTGTTGGCGGGAACTCCGCGTTGCCATTGCGTGTCGACGGGTATGGCTTGACCAAAAGCGGATCGCTCGCGATGTTCTTGGCAAAATTTGACGCGAATGGCAAGCCCCTTTGGAACAAACAACTCGATCGCGACGGGGACATCAGTTCCTTCGATGATGTTGCCGTCGACTCCCAGGGAGGCGTTATTGTCGTCGGCTCGCTCGCCGGCGTCGCCAATTTGAGCGGGTGTCCCCTCGTCTCTGATCCAGAGGGCAGCGAAGCGTTCATGGCGAAGTTCGACGCCATGGGGAACCATGTTCGGACCACGCAGATCCGAAGCATTCGAGCGCCATCATTGATGACGGCTGGGGCAGGTGCTACAATTGTTGGCGGATACGTTCACGATGACACGCTGCCTGAAGCAACCGATCGCGATCTTCATCTGGACGGCTGCCCTCTCGCGAATGGATCGGCAAGCGCGTTCCTGTTCAAGCTCGATGATGCCGGGGATATTCGCCGGATTTATTTCTTGGACCGAACATGGGCAGGCGGCGCGGCCGCAATCGATCAAGACCACAATATCTTCCTCGCCGGTTCCTTCGAGGGCACGATCGACCTCGGCTGCGGTCCGATGACGAGCGTTGGGGACGAGGACATCGTCATCGCCAAGCTCGCGCCCTGACGCCCCAGTCTCGAAACGTGTGGCGCTCGATCCGATTTTGTGAAGGAAAAGCGCCTTCGCGCGGAAGTACATCCAGAACAACCACCTGCGACGTGGAAGCACGTGCGACGTGCCTTCAGGACGAGTCCTGAAGAAACCTCGCGGCGCAGGCGGACAAAGTGGAACGGGCGCACAGGGCGAGCCAGGTGTGGGGCCATCGATCCACCCTGCGCACTGCGAATGTGAAAGGAAATGTGCATGAAGCGTTTGACGACTCTCGTGATGATGGTTCTCGTGGGTGCGGGCTGTGCAGCGGAGGCAGCGGATGAAGGAGAGGGCGCCCTGGAGGGCAACCCGGGCGAGGAGAGCGTCGCGGAGGCCGAGCAAGCGCTCCATCTCTACGACTACTCCGCCTCGGACACCAACAGCGCTGCGAACGAGGCCAACGTCAAGAAGAAGACGATCAGCATCGGCGCCGGAGAGACCGTCATGATCGGGACGACGGTTCTCCCGGGAGCCCTCTTCAAAGGAGATACGTATCTCCGGCTTTACAATTTTCTCGACAAGCAGGCTGCGTCCAATGACGACTCGGCATGCGCCCAGAACTCGGGATCCCTGATCGCGTTCACATCTCCGTATGGGACGAAGGAAAACTTCGTTCTCTGGGGTGGCTGCTACGGCAACGATGCATGCGGGCCGAATTCGGTGCAAATTGCCCGGAGGGATCCGGTCGTCTTCTCGTATAGCGCCCAAGATACCAACAATGCCGCGGTCAACACCACCAATAAGACGTACTCCCTGACGGCCAACCAGATCGTTCGCGTCAGCACTTGCAACTATGCTGCTCACGGCGCGAAGGCCACCGGGGATACCTATTTGCGCCTCTACCGGGAAGTGGAGGGGACGTGGGTTTACGTGGCGGGGAACGACAATACATCTGCATGCGCAGACCAGTGCGATCTCGCATCCCTGATCCAGTACACGGTCCCCGCGACCGGTAAATATCAAGTGCGTGCCGGCTGCGCAGACGCCAAAGAATGTAGCGGCACGGTCGTGCTCTACAGGCAATAAGCGGGGCCTCATGGGCCACTGCGGCGGCGTCGATGTTGCCAGCCGCCGCCGCTCCCGCGTCTTCAAACGTCCCACCCCCCTCGCGTCACGGTAGCTCGCGCCCGTTCGAACGTTCGAACCCCCACGCGTCACCGTCTCCTGCGGCTCTCCAAACGCCCGAACCCCGGCGCGTCACGGTCGCTCGTGGGTCTCCAAGCGTTCGAACACCCACGCGTCACCATCTCCCGAGCCGATCCGAACGTTTCCCCACCCACGCGTCACGGTCGCTCGTGGGTCTCCAAGCGTTCGAACCCCCACGCGTCACGTTCTCCTGCCACCGTTCGAACGTTCGAACACCCTCACGCACCGAAAACCCGCGGACCCCGCAGGACTGAGGACACGTCCGCGCGCGCCTTCCTCGCGCGCATGCGGAGCTCCCACCAGTCCGCATGATCCGCGCAGGATCCCGGCGGTGTTTCCTTGAAGCGATGGCCGAGGCGCGTCGTCTAGGCACAGTCAGGGTGGACCCCTACGAGCCGCGCGCGTCGGTGCCCGACACCTGATGTGACGAATCCAAAACGAAGGCTTCCCCTCATGAACTTTGAACGACAGAGCTTCGGGCCGTGGCCGGGTCGTATCCTCGGCCCGGTCATGATCACCATGCTTGCCGCTTGCAGCGACGCCACGCCCGCCGAGGGCATGGCCGCACCCGCGAGCGCCCCTGCCGAGGCGGCGCGGGGAGGATCGGCAGCAATGCCAAAAGCCCTGCGCGCGGCCTACATCACCTCCGTGCAGCAGCATGCCTCGGAGCAGTATGCCGCCGTGGCGCTCGCGCCGGGGCTCGTGCGCGCCGAGAACGAGGCGCAGCGATGGGGGACGACGCTCGACAGCGCAGGTGTCTCCCTTTCGTCGGACGACGGCGCGTGGACCTTCGGAATGCGCGCGGCGGGGCTCGGCTGCGAGGGCCAGGTGACGGCGCTCGGCGCGGCGGCGCCCGCGGTGGAGGGGAACCGCATTCGTTATGAGCGCGACGGCCTGGAAGAATGGTACGTGAACGGGCCGCTCGGGCTCGAACAGGGGTTCGTCCTGCGGTCGGCCCCCGCGTGCGCCGGGACGAAGGTCGTGGCCATCGAGCTTGGCGGGGATTGGCAGGGAGAGCTCGTGGACGAGGACGGGGACGGCCTTGGGGAGGCGCTTTCGCTGCGGGACAACGAAGGGCGCGCGACGCTCCGGTATACCGACCTGTACGTGAAGGACGCGGCGGGCAAGGAGCTGCCGGCGTGGCTGTCGCTCGATAAGGGGCGGGTCGTGATTCACGTGGACGACGCGGGGGCCGTGTATCCGGTGGAGATCGATCCGCTGATGGCCATTCATCTCGGGAAGCTGTGGCCGGACTTCGGGTCGGTCATCAATTTTGGCAACGCGCTTTCGTTCTCAGGGGACACGGCGCTCGTGGGGGCGCGTAGCGACGGCGGCATCAACCCCTACTCCGGCTCGGCCTACGTGTTCGTGCGCAGCAGCCAGGGGCTCTGGACCCAGCAGGCCAAGCTCTTGGCGGATGACGGAGCGACGTATGATCAGTTCGGCTGGTCGGTGGCGCTCTCGGGGGACACGGCGCTCGTGGGGGCGAACTACGACAACGCCACGGGCCCCTATTCCGGCTCGGCCTACGTGTTCGTGCGCAGCGGCGGGGTCTGGACCCAGCAGGCCAGGCTCGTGGGGAGCGGAGGGGCGGAGGTCGAATTCGGTACTTCGGTGGCACTCGCGGGGGAGACGGCGCTCGTGGGGTCGATTGGCGAGGGCGGGTATTCCGGCGCGGCCTACGTATTCGTGCGCAGCGGTGCTGTTTGGACCCAGCAGGCCAGGCTCGTGGCGAGCGACGGGGAGGCGGAGGACCGCGTCGGCTCTTCGGTGGCGCTCACGGGGGACACGGCGCTCGTCGGGGCGATCGGCGACGACGACAAGGGAGAGAATGCCGGCGCGGCCTACGTGTTCGTGCGCAGCGGTGCTGTTTGGACCCAGCAGGCCAAGCTCTTGGCGAACGACGGGATGGGGAATGACTGGCTCGGCTACTCGGCCGCGCTTTCGGAGGATACGGCGCTCGTGGGAGCGCATCGCGACGAGTTCGGTTTCTCGAATCGCAACGCGGCCTATGTGTTCGTGCAGAGCGATAAGGTCTGGACCCAGCAGGCGAAGCTCGTGAGCGGCGCGGCGTTGGATGAGCGATTCGGCGCTTCGGTCGCGCTCCAGGGGGATCTGGCGGTCGTGGGGGCCACGCTCCCCGGCCGGGCGTACGTGTTCGCGCGGAGCGGGGGCGTGTGGACCAAGGAGGCGATGCTCGAGGATACGAGCGGGTGGGGGAACGAAAAGTTCGGCGCCGCGGTCGCCATCTCCGGGGAGACGATCCTCGTGGGAGAGCCCGTCGGGCCTTCGGGGGTTGGCGATGTCCATATCTTCGGCCCTGCGCTGAGCCTGGGCACGCCGTGCGGAAGTGGTGCCGTCTGCGCGAGCGGTTTTTGCGTGAATGGCGTCTGCTGCGATACGGCATGTGGTGGAGACGCGATCGGGGACTGCCAGGCGTGCAGCGTGGCGGCGGGCGCGGCGGTGGACGGGACGTGCGGGCCCCTCGCGGCGGGCACGGTATGCCGCGCGTCCGCGGGCGCGTGCGACGCGGCCGAGACCTGCGATGGGGTCGCGCACGATTGCCCAGCGGAAGCGAAGGTCGCGGCGGGCACGGTCTGCCGCGCGTCCGCGGGCGCGTGCGACGCGGCCGAGACCTGCGACGGGGCCGGAAACGATTGCCCCGCGGATGAGAAGGTCGCGGCAGGGACCGAATGCCGCGCGGCGCCGGGCGCGTGCGACGTGGCCGAGAGCTGCGATGGGGTCGCGGACGATTGCCCCGCGGACGAGAAGGTCGCGGCACGGACCGAATGCCGCGCGTCGGTAGGCGTATGCGATGTGGTCGAGTTCTGTGACGGCACCGTGAAAGGGTGCCCCGCGGACGTGAGGGTCGCGGCGGGCACGGTCTGCCGCGCGTCGGCGGGCGTGTGCGACGTGGCGGAGACCTGCGACGGCCACGCCCTGGATTGCCCTGCGGATGGAGTCGCCGTCGATGGAACACCTTGCGCGGCCGGCGTCTGCGAAGGCGGCACGTGCGTCGAGGGGGCAGGCGGTGCGGGCGGCGCAGGCGGCGCGGGTGGCGCGGGTGGAATGGCGGGCGCGGGTGGCTCCGGGGGGATGGCCGGCGCGGGCGGCGCGGGCGGCAGCGCGCCATCCGAGGACGGTGGCTGCGGATGCCGGACGGCGCCGCAGACAGGGAGCTCGTCCGCGCTGTCGGCGCTGGCGCTCGGGCTTATGTTCGCATGGCGGAGGCGCGAGCGGCGCGCGTGAAGCCGCGCCTATTCCCTGAGACCCATTCGACCAAGGCCTTGAGCGCCTCGAACGGGGCGCCGTCGCCCCCCCTGGAAGATCATGGCAGCGCAGTGATTCGATCGAGCGCGGGTGGGCTCACGGGGGAGTGGGCTGCGAAGTAGACCTGGAGCGCCTCCAGGTCGAGCGCGCCGCCGAGCCGGTCCGTGCCCTGCACGAGGACGGTGAAACTGTCTCCGCCCGCGGCGAGGAAGCTGTTGACGGTCACGCGGTAGCTGGCATTGGCCTCGATGGGCACGCCGTTCAGCTTCATGCTCGCGAAATCGACCCTGGCTCCGGCCATCCCGCTCAAGGTGTACGTGTAGGTAAAACCCTCCGAGATCTCCAGGAGCCGCACGATCGGCATTCCCTGTGCGTTTTGCTGGAACTGCTGCTCGAGGAGCTGCTTGATCTGCTCGCCCGTCAGGGTCATGACGACGAGGCTATTGCCGAAGGGCTGGACGGTGAAGATCTCACCATAGGTCACGATGCCATCCGCCATCTCGCCCGCCGAGGCGGCATGGACGAGGTCCGCGCGCACGCCGCCTGGATTCATGAATGCGATCTGCGCGCCGCCGAGGTTCGGAGCCTTCGTCGCTTCGAGCTGTGCGTCCGCGATGATCGCGCCCATCGACGAGCTTTGCGGGAGCGCCTGCGGCACGGGCTTGTACAGGTCTGCCGTGATGGAACCAACCTGTTTGCTCGCGAGCGGCGCCGCCAGATCCTTGTACGTTTGGACGAAGGCCTCCACCATCGGATCCGAGAGGTCCCGGGTCACGATCCTGTTCGCCGCCTTCTTGTCGACGACATGCCCGGTGGCCTTGTCGATCGTGAGATCGATATCGGTGACGAGCCGGCCGTACGACGCGGCGCTCGTGACGATCTTGCCGGAGAGGACGCAGTTATAGGCCTGGTGGGTGTGACCACTGACGATGACGTCGACGGCGTCCGAGAGGTTGGCCGCGATTTCGACGATGGGGCCGGAGATGCCCGGGCATTCATCAAAGAAGCCCGTGGGGTAGCCGCCCTCGTGGACGATCACCACGATGGCCTCGATGCCCTGGGCCTGGAGCTCGGGGACGATCTCGTTGACGGTCTCGACCTCGTCCGTGAAGGTCAGACCCGCGATGCCCGTGGGGGTCACGATCGAGGGGGTGGCTTCGAGTGTCATGCCGATGAACGCGACCTTCGCGCCGTCGAATTCGCGGATGTCGTACCGCGGGAAGAGCGTCTTGCCGGTCATCGTGTCGACGACGACGTTGGCGGCCAGGAACTTGAAATCGGCGCCGGGGAAGAAGGAGCCGTCTGCGCACCCGTCGACGGGGCTGCATCCGCCGTATTGCAGGCGCAGGAGCTCGGCCGCGCCCTGGTCGAACTCGTGGTTGCCGACGCCGTTGATGTCGAGGCCGATCATGTTCATCGACTCGATGGTCGGTTCTTCGTGGAAGAGCGCCGAGACGAGCGGCGAGGCGCCGATGAGATCGCCCGCGGAGACGACCACCGTGTTCACATTCTGTGCGCGAAGCGCCGCGATGTGCGTTGCGAAATACGCCGCGCCGCCGGCGTTGACCAGGGTCATGTCCGGCAGCTTGATCTGACCGCTGCTGCCCGTCGGCGGCTCGAGGTTGCCGTGAAAATCATTGAAGCCGAGGATCTGCACGTCGACGAGCGCCGGCCCGGCGCCGCCCTGGCCGCCCGCGCCGCCCGTTCCGCCTGCGCCGCCTGCGCCGCCTGTACCGCCTGTGCCCCCGAGGGCCCCCACGCCGCCCGAACCGCCGACGCCGCCGGCGCCGCCCTGGCCGCTCGTGGCTCCTGCATCCGCGCTCGTTTCTCCTTCGTCACTGCAGCTCGTCAGCGGCAAGAGGCAGGAAGCGAGCAATACGCCTGCAAGGGTGACGAGGGGGCCCTTGGAAAATCGATCCCCGCGTCGCCGCAGGGCCATGGTGAGGGACTGCATATCGAACTCCTGTCGCGATTCGCCGCAAAGGGCGCCGACGCGACGAGACCCCATAGACCCTCCCCGCGACGATTGGAGGGCGACGCGGTTTCATCGTAACGACAAGCACGTCGCAGCGCCGCGTGTCCCCCGCGGCGTCACACGATCGTCGCGTCCCCCGCATGATTCCGCCACCGTAGGTACACTATCGTCGTCGCCGGAGGTTGGGCAGTTGAAAAGCGGTGTGCTGAAGACGGTTACGCTCGTGGTCACGAGTCTGCTGATGGCTCATTGCGCGGCATCCGGGACCGGCGACGATCCGGGCGCCGGCGGCTCGGCGGGGTCGAGCAGCAGCGGCAGCGGAGGAATCGGAGGAATCGGAGGAATCAGAGGAATGGGCGGAATGGGCGGCGCTCCGGGGACGGCCGCTGTCCGGATGGCAGCGGCGCGTTCGTCGTCACGATCGGGCCGACCAAGGGCACCGCCAACGACTGTACGATGTAGAACGCCCCCCGAGCCTACGGCCCCGCGGCGAATTTCCTGCGACCATCGTCACTCCCGGCAGACGCCCCGTTTCAGGGCCGCCGCCCCCGGCGCTCCGTCCTCCACCTTTGAGCGCCCCCGCACCGTTTCTGCTGCCGTTAGAATCGACCCACGAGGCCGAAGGTTCACGCGGAGCCAAACCCCGGTCGCGCCAACGTTGACGGGGTTGATCACAGGCTCACCTTGCCGGCCTCGCGAACGCGCTGGGCGCGGGAGACCTCCTCGGCAATGGAGAATCCCTCCACGCGGAATGCGGCGCAGGCCGGATCGGTGGCCGGGCGAGCCACGTCCCCGACCACGCACCGGAATTCGTCGCATGTTTTGCCCGTGCAAGCAAACCGACCGTCCCCCGCCTGCGCGAAGGCGCCATCGGCGCGGACGCCCAGGGTGAGCACGAGGCTCCCGCTCGGGGCAAAGACATCGATCGTATCGACGTCGCGCGCGAATGCGAAGAAACGCCCCTCCGGATCGGCGCCGAAATGGGCAGGCTGCGACTGGGTGGCGAACGACGTGTACTGCGGCTCGGCGCCGTCCGTTTCGGGAAGGGTCACGATCGTGACGGAGGCCCCGGCCCTCCCGGCCCGGAAATCGTGCCCCACGATCCAGAACCGGCGATCCTTCTCCAGCCAGCCCATGGCCAAGGCCAGAGGACTCGTCAGATCCCAATCCGGCGCCGGGAAGCTCCGTCGCACGTTCCCGGTGGACAGCTCGATCTCTTCGAACGAATGGTTGTACCGGATGCTCGGATCCTTCAGGTGCATCGTGAAGGCCGTTTGGCGCGCGCTCGACACGACCAGTCCGCGATACTCATCCTTGGCGTTGCGATCATTGCAGGGCCTCGACGATGCAACGCCGGGCGAGCAGCTCCGCAGGAACACTTGTCCCGTCCGCGTGTCGACCCATTGCAGGCCGGCCTTCCCGCCGGCGATCAGCATCTGCGGGCGCCCTGCATGCTCGAAGGAGACGAAATCGGGGCTGAAGGTCGAGACCGCAGAGGTCTTTTGCCAGGTGAAGCCCGGTTGACCCGGCTTTCGCTTGCCCAACGAAAGGACGTATTTGCTGTCGTCGAGCCCCGCGTAGGTCGCCAGGAGCGCCTCGTTGCCGCGGCTCAGGACGACGCCCGGCGCCGTCTTCGGTCCATCGAACACGAAGCCGGTCTCCTCCAGATGAAACATCTTCTCATTCGTGTACGCATACAGATCCGAGCCCGAGCCGGCGAAGTTCACCTGCTTGTCCGCCACGCCCGGCGGCTCGGGCAGCGGCGCGGGGAGGCCCACACGGTCGACATCCATGGAGGAGGACCTGGGCAACTTGTCCCAGGTGAGGAAGCGCTGGGTGAGGGAGCTCCATACGATCCGGCGGCCCCCGCCGACCCAGTTGAATTGGCTCGTCAACCGCTCCTTGTCGTCCGTTCGCTGGGACTGGCGCGCTTCCGCCAGATGCTTCTCCAACTGGCAGGCGCTCGGGTCCTTGATCAGGCGAAAACGCTTGGAGATGTCGGCGTTCTGGTCGAGGTTGCTCTGCTCGTCGACCAGGATCGTAGGCCTCTCTTCCGAGCCGCCTTCCGCGAAACGAGCGCACGATGCGCGCACCCTCCCGACGATGTGCCCCACGTCGTCGAACACGATGAAATGGGGAAACTGCTGCCAGTACCGATAAGCATCGACGAGCGTATAACGCCGTCCTGGCGACACCTCGCGAGAGCCATGGTTCCACCACGAGAAAGGAAAGTCCGTGAACGACCATGCTTCCGCGGCGCCAAGCGCACCCGTACGCTCGTCGAGCGCGACGACGTGGCAGTTCGTGAGGGAGGGCTCGCGCATTGGCATGCAGCGGGTCGCGAAGAGGCCGCGCGGACCCAGCGTCAGGAGGTCGTCATTTTCGGTCGACGACGCGCCGTCTTGCACGTTCGGCATGGCAGGCAAGGTGCGCGACCAGACCCGTGTGCGCGTGGCGAGGTTCCACCGTTCCACGACCCGCACCGACGGGGTCCGAACGAGATGTCCCTCCCAGGCGGTCGCTGCGACCGACGAGAGCACGAGGGCATCGGCGCCATTCGAGGTGAGCACGATGCTTCGTGGGTTGAGGCTGTTCACGGGAAGCGAGGCGACGGCGACGAAACGCCCCGGATCGACGACCTCGCCGGAATTTTGCTTCTCGAAGAACGTCAGGTGGTTTTCTTCGCTCCAGAGCACCTTCCGCTCAGGCAATGCAAGGAGGCGTGCCCCTCCCACGCGCCACGGCTGAAAGACCACGCGGACCGGAGGTGCGGTCGGGGGCGCGGCCGTGGGGCTCGGAGGTGTCACGGGAGCGCTTTGCGGGATCGGGGGCGTGGGGCTGCTGCTGCAACCGATGGCAACGCATCCGGCGAAGAAAGCAAGCCATCGTCGAGCGCTTCGGGTCGCGAAAGAGTTCACCCGCACCGTACATCACGGAACCGTCGTATCCGTCAAGGTCGTGTGGTTCGGCGCGCGGCGCTTTCGCGGCAGCGCCAGCGCAGCACCGATATCGTAAAGTTGAAATGCCAGCGCCAGGATCCGTCCAAGGACCTGATACGTCCCACAAACTCCTTAGCGTGCGTAAGAATTCGCTGGCCATTTCGACCTCGGTTCGTGTAAGGGTATCCCGAGATGACGGGCGATGCG
The DNA here is from genome assembly GCF_005144585.1 of Polyangium fumosum. Classification (GTDB taxonomy): domain Bacteria; phylum Myxococcota_A; class Polyangia; order Polyangiales; family Polyangiaceae; genus Polyangium; species Polyangium fumosum. The sequence continues at coordinate 85,292 of NZ_SSMQ01000053.1, forward strand.
CGTGCTGACGCGTAGAGGCAGCTTTTCTGCCATTTCAAGAGCTCGTACCGGGGATCAAAAAATGAAAAAGTTCACTACGGTGGTGCTCGGCACCGTCGCGGGGCTGGTTTGTTCGCAAAGTGCGCTCGCCGCCGGGGGCGTCACGTTCGACGATCAGATCGTCATCACGTCGGCGGACGGGACCGAAATCGCCGCCAACCTCTTCACGCCCGTCACCACGAGCCCAAACACGGCGCTCCCGACCATCATCTTCGTGAATAGCTGGGCGCTCGAAGAGCACGAGTATCTCGTCCAGGCCGGCAAGCTCGCGCAGGATGGCTACCTCGTCCTCAGCTACAGCGCGCGCGGCTGGGGGCAGTCGACAGCATTCGCGACGGTCGGCGGGCCCGAGGACGTGGAAGACCTGTCGGCGATCATCGATTGGCTGGACGCGAACACGCAGGCCGACATCTCGAACATCGGCATCTCCGGGATGTCGTACGGCGCGGGGCTCTCGCTGCTCGGGCTCGCGCACGAGCCACGCATCAAGACCGCGGCGGCGCTGAGCGGATGGGGCAGCCTGCCCGACGCCCTCTACGGCGGCGAGTCGACGAGCCTCGTCTGGGGCACGCTCCTCGTCGGCTCGGGCTACCTGCTCGGCGAGATTTCGAGCGACATCCCGGCGTATTTCGGCGACTTGCTCGCGGGGACCGACGTCGCCGAGGCGATCGCCTGGGCCCACGAGCGCTCCCCCCTCACGCACGTGGACAAGATCAACGCGCGCAATGCCCCCGTCTACATCAGCAACAACTTCAACGACGAGCTGTTCAAGCCGAACTCCTCGCTGAAGTTGTATTCGCTCCTCACCGGCCCGAAGCGGATCGACGTCAACCAGGGCATCCACATCAGCGCCGAGGCGACGGGCTTGCTCGGGCTCCCGAACTACGTGTGGAACAACGTCCACGATTGGTTCGATTTCTGGCTCAAGGGCGTCGACAACGGCATCACGGAGGAGCCGCCGGTCACGATGGAGCTTCAATCCTCGAACCAGCGCGTCGAATTCGAGGACTGGCCGAGCGCCAGCGTCAGCACGAAGACCCTCTACCTGGGCCCCCGCGGCTTGATCGGAGACGGCGCCCTGCGGAGCTCCCCCAACACGTCGACCTACACGAACGCGATCTGGTCGGGCGCCGACTCGATCGCCACGACGGGCATCCCCATCCTCTCGGCCGCGCTCGACGCGCACATCAATCTCGAGGTCTCGGCCTGGCTGCCCGCGGCCTCCGACATCAACTCGATCGTGTATGAGACCTCGTCCTTCAGCTCCCCACTCAAGCTGCGCGGCGCCTCGACCCTCGACGTATGGATATCGCCCTCGCACGCGAAGACGCAGCTCGTCGCCTACCTCTACGACGAGGACGCCTTCGGCAACGGGAAGCTGATCTCGCACGGCGTGCGGACCCTGCACAATGCGACGCCCGGGCAAGACGTGAAGATGTCCATCGAGTTCGTCGCAGCAGGCTACGACGTGCCGGCCGGCCACCGCCTGGCGCTCGTGCTCGACACCTACGACCCGCTTTATCAGCCGGCGACGCTGCTCGCACACCAGGTCAATATCCGCTACAGCTCGTCGAAGCAGTCCGTGCTGAAGCTTTCGTACGACCCCTGAACCGCAAATTCCCCGAAGCCGCGGGGCGCCGTCCCTTCCCAAAAGCCCGATCTGCGTGTAGAACTCGGGCGTGTCCGCCCGCTCTCCGCGCCCCGACGACCGAAGGCTCCAGCGCGCCTCGCGCCTGCTCTTCGCAGCCGCCCTCGGCCTCGTCTGCGCCGCGCCCTTCGTCACAGGCGAGCTCCCCATCGCCGAGGCCAAGGAGGCGAAGGGCAAGGCCAAGCCCAAGGCCGAGAAGAAGGCCCCCGCCGGCAAGGGTGTGTTCGAGCACGGCTGCCGCGTCCAGAGCCCGCAAAAATTCCTCGAACGCCGCACGTTCGTCTCGAAGGGCGTGCTCGACGGCGGGAAACACACGAAAGCCGTCCAGTACCTCGCGACCCATTACGGCAACGTCGGCGACGACGTGACGCGCAAGCTGAACCCCAAAGGCGCGCTCCCCCAGGCCGTGACCGTGCAGTTCATGGGTCTTCCCGTTTCAGTGCACACGAAGGTCGCGCCCGCGCTCGCCTGCATCGAGAAGAAGATCAAGAAGTCCTGCACCGGCGCTTCCAAGTACACCCCGCGCGCCCTCGGAGGCTTTCGCGGGGCGAACACCTACCGCGGCATCGAAATCTCGAACCACCTCTTCGGCATCGCGCTCGACATCGACCCCGACCGAAACCCCTGCTGCGGCTGCGTGGACCCCTGGCCGAGCCACCCGAAATGCAAGCAGAAGTCGCGCTCACCCTACGACCGCGCAGCGATGCCGAAATGCTGGATCAAGGCATTCGAACGATTCGGGTTCGATTGGCTCGGGCATGATCCGCTCGAGGACACGATGCATTTCGAGTTTCTCGGGGATCCGGACAGGATCAAGAAGTAGGCGGACCTGGGGGCGTCGCGCCGGGGCGCTGCCCCGGACCCCGCGGGGGGCTGTCCGCCCCCTCGACCCCGGACCAGCGAGGCGCTGGACCCAGGGTTGAAAAACTGCGCGGTGCGCAGTTTTTCAAACAGGCCG
>NZ_SSMQ01000054.1 GCF_005144585.1 Polyangium fumosum
CAAAGGGCTGATCCGTCGCCAACCCGGACAGCCTCGTAGCATCGAGCTCCTCGTAGACCCCGAGCTGCTTCCCGTGCTTCGAAGACCCTGAAACGAATCGATCAGGATCCCTGTGTCGAGGAACTAGCGGAAAGCTCCTCAACAGGGCACTCTACGCGCCCCGATGTCGGCCTCGACTGCTCCCACCCAACTGCCCGCAGGGATCACCCCAGCACTTCGCAAGCTCGCCGAGCGCTGGGTCGACGCCAAAGCTCGCGAGCGTGCCAACTACCAGCTCTACCTCGGCGAGCTGTGCAAAGCCCTCGGCGTCGAGGGCCCGAGGCCGGCAGGCAGCGGCTACGAGTACGAGTTCCCTGTCAAGGTCATCGACCGCACCGGCAAGGAAACATCGAACTTCGTGGACCTCTTCAAGCAGGATCACTTCCTCATCGAGGCGAAGGACAAGGAGCCGGGGCGCTCCGACGAGCTGATGCTCCGCAAGGCCTATGGGCAGGCTCGGAACTATGTCGCCCATCTCCCCGGCAACACGCCCCCCTACATCATGGTTCTCGACGTCGCCCGGACGCTCGTCGTGTGGGATCGCTGGGACGGCACCTTCGGCGGGTTCGGCGCCGGCAAGCGGATCGACCTGCCCACGCTCCACGAGCGAGAGGCCGACATCGCGCTCCTCCGCGACATCTGGGAGCGCCCCCAGGCGCGTGATCCACGCGCGAAGGCCCAGGCTGTCACGGAAGAGATCGCGGAGAAGCTCGCTCGCCTTGCTGCGTCGCTGGAGACGCGTGGGTACCCCCAGGAGCGCGTGAGCCGGTTCCTCATGCGTTGCGTCTTCACGATGTTTGCCGAAGACGTGCGACTCCTTCGCGACGAGCCTTTTCGCCGCATGCTCGACGACGTGGCGCTGCCGAACCCCTCGGAATTCGTCCCTGCGGCCGAGGATCTCTGGCGCGCCATGGATCACGGCAAGCGCTTCGGCTCCCGCAAGCTCCTGCTGTTCAATGGTCACTTCTTCCAGCACGCCGAGGCGCTTCCGCTGGAACACAAGGACCTCGTCATCCTCCGGGAGGCGGCGGGGAAAGACTGGTCCGAGGTCGAGCCCGCAATCTTCGGCACGCTGCTCACGCGCGCCCTCGACGCGAAAGAGCGCCACCGCCTGGGGGCGGAGTACACCCCGCCCGAGTTCATCGCGCGCGTGATCCGTCCTGCGGTCGAGGAGCCGATCCGCGAGCGCTGGACCGCGGTCCAGGCCGAAGTGCTCCAGCTTCGCGAGAAGGACACGAAGAAGAACCGCAAGGCAGCCGAGCAGCGTTTACGCGACTTCCACGTGTGGCTTCGATCGCTTCGATTCCTGGACCCGGCTTGCGGCTCCGGGAACTTCCTTTATGTCACCATGCACGCGGTGAAGCGCGTCGAGGTGGAGGTCCTGAACGAGCTCGCCGACGTGACGGGGAACCGCGAATTGCGGTTTCAGGAGGTGGATCCGAGCCAGTTCTACGGCATCGAGGTGAAGCCCTGGGCGCGCGAGATCGCCGAGCTTTCGTTATGGATCGGCTTCCACCAGTTCTGGCGGCGCGTCCATGGCGAAATCCAACCCGAGGAGCCGATCCTGCGTGATACCGGGACGCTCGACCATCGGGACGCGGTGCTTGTGTGGGACGATGAGCGGCGCGTTCCAAGCCGCGACCGACCGGACCCGACGCCTCGCATCCCTCACCCCGTGACGGGGGAACTCGTCCCCGACCCGAAAGCGAAGCTCAAATACGTCGAGCTGATCAACGCACGCGAGGCGTCGTGGCCGCCGGCTGAATTCATCATCGGAAACCCGCCATTCCTGGGCCAGTTCCGCCAGCGGGAGGCGCTCGGGGACGGATACGTGGACGCCCTGCGCGCGGCATATCCACACGTCCCCGATTCTGCCGATCTCGTGGTGTACTGGTGGTACAAGGCCGCCAAGGAGGTCGCCGAGGGGCGGGCGTTCAGGGCTGGTCTGATCACGACGCAGTCGATCACACAGAAGCAGAACCGACAGGTCATCGTGGATGCGGAGGCGCGCGGGGCGCGCGTTGCCTGGGCTATCGCCGATCATTACTGGAACGATGGCAGCGACGATGCGCGTGTACGCGTTGCGATGACGGTGATCGCCAAGAATCCCCCATCCGCCACGCTCGTGACTGTGGATGGGGACGCAAACGTGGTGGCGACCGTGGAGGTGCCGCGGCTCAACGCGGATCTCACAGCGCATGCAGATGTACCAACAGCAGCAGGCGTTCCTCTCCGCGCCAATGATGGGCTATCGTCACCAGGCTTCAAGCTGGATGCTGCTGGATTCATCATTGACGCGCGCGAAGCCAAGCGACTCTTTCAGGCCGATCCCCGAAATGCGGCAATCCTGAAGCCATATCGCAACGGCAAGGACTTTACCACGCGCCCGCGCAACGTGTTCTTGATCGACTTCGGTGCGATGGACGAGTCGGACGCTCGTGGGTACCCGGTGTTGTATGATATTGTGCGGGATCGGGTAAAACCAGAGCGCGATGTGAAGCCGGACCGGACTCGTCGGGAGCTATGGTGGCGTTTGGCGCGTCCCCGCGAGTTCCTTCGTGAAGCCCTCATCGGGCTCCCTCGGTACATTGTCACCCCTGAAACGTCGAAGCATCGAATATTCGAGTTTCTCGACGGCGTCACCGCTCCCGACAATAGCCTGATCGTTATGCCAACGGCTGACGCTTTCGTTCTCGGTGTCCTTTCGTCGGTGGTGCATAGCGTTTGGGCGCTGGCTGCCGGCAGCCGCCTCGGCATCGACGGGACCCCGCGATACAATAAGGGCCCTTGCTTCGAGGCATTCCCCTTCCCCGATCCTCCACCCGCTCTCCGGAAAAAGATCGCCGCCATTGCCGAAGCCATCGACACCCACCGCAAGGCAGCGCTCGCTCGTAGCGAGAAGGTCGGGATGACAACGATGTACAACGTCGTCGACAAGCTTCGCGCGGGCGCTGAGCTCTCGAAGCTGGAGCGCGAGGTCCACCAACTGGCCGCCTGCGGCACACTCCGCGATCTGCACGATGAACTCGATCGCCTCGTCGCCGAAGCCTACGGTTGGCAGTGGCCCGAACAGCCTGCCGAAATTCTCACCCGTCTCGTGGCGCTTCATGACCGCCGGGTCGAGGAGGAGCGTGCAGGCACCGTGCGCTGGCTCCGCCCCGACTATCAGAAACCGCGCTTTGCCAAGGGCGCGGGCGCGGACCTCATCGCCCCCGACGACGATGCCGCCGACACGGCCGCGCCCGCGCTCGCCCCTTGGCCATCCGACGCAATCGGCCAGATCACCGCCCTGCGTGCGCTCGTCACCGCCGCCCCCATCACCGTCGACGAAGCCGCACGCCGCTTTGCCGGCGCCCGGCGCGACATCGTAGCGCGCCACCTGGAGACCCTCGCGATCCTAGGCGAGGTGCAGACCGTCGGCCCGGAGCAGTACGCATCGACGCCGGCACGGTAGCAGCAGCAGCAGATCCACCTTGACCTTCCCCCCTCCCTCCGGTTTTCCTTCCAGCCGCACCTTTCCAGAAAGGACCCCCTCAATGGCAACCACCCCCGCATGGAAACTCCGCCGCCTCGCGACCCGCGCCAAACGCGTGCAGGAGCGCAGGGCCGCGGAGTCGCCCGTCCTCGCCGCGTATTCGTCGACCCTGCCTGCGAAGGTCGATGCCTTCGTCGCCTCCTACGACGCAGCCGCGAAATACGAAAACACCTGGCGACGTGAGATGCGCGAGGGCAAAGGCGCCGTCGCCGCGCTGCTCCGCCATATTCAGAGCTGGCTGCCTCTCCTCACGCGCGATATCCCGGGGTTCGACCCCTCGACCTTCGGCGACAAGCCCGACGTGCCCGATGACGTGATCGAGGACGGGAGCCGCCTCGCCGAGGTGCTGGAGGAGGCGACCACGGAAGACGGCAAGCCGCTCGCCTACAAATTCGTGGCGCTCGAAGCGCTGCATCCCTCCCTCGCATCGGCGAACAAGGAATGGTCGGAGGCGGAAGCCGCGGACGCGACGTACCAAAAGCTCCTCAAGGAGAGCCGCGCCACCGGCGCCGTGCTCGACAAGGAGATCCAGACGTTCCGCCGGAGCCTCGCGCATGCCGTGGGGCGAAACGACAAGGATTTTCAGAAGTTGCGCGTCGAGCGGGCGTCGCAGAAGGACGACGAGGACGACACGGCGGCGCCCTCGCCGCCCGCGCCCGTCACGCCTGCGGCCCAGGGCGCGCCGCTTCCGACGGGCGAGTAGGCTGCGGGGCCATCGGGAGGGACGTCCGGAAACCGGTGCGCGGGGTCCGGGCGTCGGTGCGCGGGCTCCTTCGATCGGTCGGCGGGCTCCTTCGCTCGGGGAGGCGGTCTCCTTCGCTCGGGGAGGCGGGGGCCTTTGCGTCGGGGTGGACGTTGCGGAGGAACGTCGGCGCGGGCGGTTCGTGAGGGAGGCGCGCCGCAGGCCGAGGGACGCGGCGCCCTCGTGACCGAGCAGCGGGGTGCGTCGTGGCGAGCGTGGGGCGCTTCGCGAGGGCGCCGAGCCGAAAGCTCCCCGGCCGCGGCGACTTCACGCGTTGACGCGAGTTTGGAGTACGGTGCGCCCATGTGGCGCCTCTTCGCGAGCCTCGTCCTCGCCCTTTTCGTCACCTTCCCGCTCTGCTTCGCCGCCGTCGGCCTCGCCGTCGAGTACGCGGCCGGCAGGCTGGTCGTCGACGATACCGCATTGCCGACGTGCATCGGCCTGGCCGTGTTCATCGCCCTCTCGTCCTTCGGCGCGCTCCGCCTCTTCCAGGCCTGGCGCCGGACCCGCCCGCAGCGCAGCGAGACCACCGAGACCCGCGGCTTCCTCGAGCGTTATGCCCTCGCCAACCCCGGCCTCTTCGAGAGCGCCTTCAGCTTCAATGGCTTTGGCCTGCGCTACCTCGACCCGCACCACCACGGCCCCGGCGGCGTCCTGATGATGACCCTTTGGCTGACCATCGCCTTCCTGCCGGTCGCGCCGGTCCGTCGCGAGCGCCTGCGCTTCCTCGGCCCCGAGAAGCAGCGCGGCCTGCCCTTCGTCCTCACCTGGCAGACCACCCCGCTCCAGACCGTCGAGCGCCTCCCCGTCGACCGCCCGCGCAACCGCCGCGTCTACGGCTTCTACTATGGCCTCTTCCTGCCGCTCCTCGTCGCCCCGCCCGTCATCGGCTTCGTGACGCTGGTGCAGCGCGACTTCCACGTCGCGGCCTGGCAGTTCTTTCCCGCGGTCGCGCTCTACTTCGTCTGGGGCATCGGCCTCGTCGTCGTCGAGCGCCGCGTCATGGGCACGCCCGACGCCCGACGGCCGAGCCGAATCGACGGTGAATGACGTCGCGATGCTCTACCGAGCGCTTCACGCAGGGCTACGTACAGCTATGAAATGTGGTACGACGCCCGAACGAGCGCGCCGGTCTGGTCGCCCCCCGCGACGACGAGCGCGAGCCCCAAGCCGCCCCCGGAGCGGACGGGGAAACGCCTCTTTGCGCGGTATGGCGTAGCCGTCGCGGCCGTCGCCGTGGTGACGGCGATTCGGCTCGCGCTCGATCCCGTGCTCGGGGAGCAGTCTCCCTTCCTGCTCTTCACCCTGGCCGTCATGGCCGCGGCCTGGTACGGCGGGCTGCGGGCGGCGCTCTTCGCCGTGGTCTTGGCCGCCCTCTCGTCCACGTTTTTCGTCCTGCACCCGAAGTTCGAATTCGTTCTCCCGAGCGTCATGGGACAGGTGCAATTGGTGCTCTTTCTATGCACCGGCATGGGCCTGAGTTACTTGACGGATTCGCTCCACCGCGCGCGCATCCGCGCCGAGGCCGCAGAGCAAAAGGCGCAGGCGAGCGAGGAATGGCTGCGGGTCACGCTCCGGAGCATCGGCGACGGGGTCATCGCCACGGACGAGTCGGGGCGTGTCGCATTCATGAACCCGTCCGCGGAGAAGCTCACGGGGTGGGACGCCGAAGACGCCATCGACCGGCCGCTCGGCGACGTGTTCCGCGTCGTGGGTGAGGCCGATCGAGAATCCATGGAAGACCCGGTCACGCGGGTCTTGCGGGACGGCTCCGTGGTGGGTCTCGCCAATCATACGGTGCTCCTCGCGCGCGACGAAAAAGAATACCCCATTTCGAATTCGGGGGCCCCCATCCTGGACGATACGGGCCGGATCCGCGGGGTCGTGCTCGTGTTCCAGGACGGGACGGCCGAGCACGAGGCCGCGCAGCGGCTCGCGGCGAGCGAGGAGGAGTTCCGGGAGGCCTTCGAGCGCGCCGGGGTCGGCGAGGCCCAGGTGGAGCTGTCGACCGGGCGATTCCTGCGCGTGAACCACATGCTCAGTGAAATCACGGGGTGCACGGCGGACGAGCTCGCGCGCATGACGTTCTCCGAGCTCACGCACCCGGACAACCGGGCCGCGGATTGGAGGCGATTCCAGGCGGCCGTCCGGGGGGAATGCCCCATGTTCGAGAGCGATACACGGTACGTCCGCAAGGACGGTCGGGAAATCCAGGTGCGGGTGACCGCGACCATCGTTCGCAACGCGCAGGGGGAGCCGCTGCGCGCCCTGTTCGTCTTCCACGACGTGACGGAGCGGGCCGAGGCCGAGCAGGCGCTGCGGCATGGGAAAGCGCTCTTGCGGGCCGTCACCGACGCCACGAGCGACCTCATTTACGCCAAAGACCTCGCCGGTCGGCTCACGCTGGCGAACCCGGCCACGCTGCGCGTCCTCGGGCGGACCGAGGAAGAAGCGATCGGGCACCGCGACACCGATTTTGCCCCGCAACCCGCGCAGGGCCGCCATATCGCCGCGCTCGATCGGCGCGTCTTCACGACCGGCCAGGAGATCAGGGCAGAGGAGGAGTTCGGGCCGCCGGGCGCGGTCCGGACCTATTCGACGATCAAGACGCCGCTCCGGAACGAAAGCGGGGCCGTGGTCGGCCTGGTCGGGGTCTCGCGCGACGTCACGGACCAAAAGCATGCGGAAGAGGAAGTGCGCCGGCTCAATGCCGAGCTCGAACTGCGGGTGGACGAACGCACCCGCGCGCTCTCCGACGCGAATGCCGAGCTCGAGGCGTTCTCCTACACGATCGCCCACGACCTCCGGGCCCCCGTGCGCAACATGCATTCCCTCGCCGACGCGCTGGTCGAGGATCATGCGGAGGAGCTCTCCCCCGACGCCCGGGGCTACACGCAGCGCATCGTTTCGGCCGCGGTCCGGATGGACGACCTCATCAAGGACTTGCTCGCGTACGCCCGGCTGGCGCGGGAGGCGATTCGCCTCGATCCGCTCGACTTGGACGCCGTGCTGACCGACGTTCTCGGGCAAATGCGCCCAGAGATCCGCGAGCGAGGGGCCGAGGTGCGCGTGGCGTGGCCGCTCGGCCGGGTGATCGCCCATCGGACGACGCTCGGGCAGGTCGTGACGAACCTGCTCGGCAATGCCATCAAATTCGCGGAAGCGGGCAAGACGCCCGTGGCGTACGTGCGCTCCGAGGACCGCGGCGATCGCGTCCGGCTCTGGGTCGAAGACCGTGGCATCGGCGTCGAGCCCGAGCACCGAGAGCGCATCTTCCGGGTCTTCGAGCGTCTCCACGCGCAGGAGGCCTACCCGGGCACCGGCATCGGCCTTGCCATCGTTCGAAAGGGCGCCGAACGAATGGGCGGATCGTGCGGGGTCGAGGCCAATCCGGGCGGAGGGAGCCGGTTCTGGGTCGAGCTGCCGAAGCAGGAGAACGCATGAACATCGAAGACCTCGGCGTGCTCGTGGTCGAGGACGACTCGACCGACGTCCTCATGATTCGCCGCGCCTTCAAGAAAGCGCAGCTCTTGAACCCGCTCCATTTCGTGGACAACGGCGACACGGCCGTCGATTACCTCTCGGGGAGGCCGCCGTACGACGATCGCAGGGAGCACCCGCTGCCGGCGCTCATCCTGCTCGACCTGAAGCTGCCGCGGCGCTCCGGGCTGGAGGTCCTGGAATGGCTGCGGAGCCAGCCGGGGCTCCGGCGGATCCCGGTCGTCGTGCTGACGTCGTCGATGGAGAGCACCGACGTCCGCAAAGCGTACGACCTCGGGTGCAATTCGTACCTGGTCAAGCCCGTCAGCTTCGAGGGGCTGCTCGACGCGGTGAAGGCGCTCGGGGTCTACTGGCTCATCCTCAATCGGAAGCCCGACACGGAGGTCGCCTGAACTCATGCGTTTCCTCGTCCTGGACGACAACCCGGACGACCGCCTCATGGCCATCCGGCTCCTCTCGCACGAATTTCCGGAGCTCGAGACGGACGAGGTCTTCGATCGGGCCGGGTTCGAACGGGCGCTCGCCCGCGGCGGGTACGACGCCGTCGTGACCGATTACATGATGCAATGGACGGACGGCATTCAGGTCCTCCAGCTCGTCAAGAGCCAGTGGCCCGATTGCCCGGTCGTCCTGTTCACGGGCAGCGGGAACGAGGAGGTGGCGGTCGAGGCCATGAAGGCCGGGGCCGACGATTACGTGGCCAAGAGCCCCCACCGAAGGGTCCGGCTGCCGCTCGCCGTCCGGCACGCGATCGAGCGAGCCACGGCCAAGCGACGGCTCACCCAGGTCGAGGCCGACCTCCAGCAGCTCACGGACGCGCTCGACGTCGGGGTGTTTCGCGCCACCCCCGAGGGCGAGCTTCTCTCGTGCAATCCCGCGTTTTTGCGGATCATCGGCCAGCGCACGCTGGAGGAGGCGCGGGCGAGGAGCATCGAATGCCTCCTTTGGCCGCCGGTGGACGAGGTCCGGGCGAGCGAGCGCGGGCACGCCACGACCAAGCGGGACATGGAGGTGTGCCGGCCGGACGGCTCGCGGGTATGGGCGCGGGTGAGCGAGCGCGTGAGGGTGGACGACGGCCGGACGGTGGTGGACGGGCTCGTGGAGGACATCAGCGAACGCAGAGCGCTGGAAGAGGGCCTCCGGACGCGGACACTGGAGCTCCAGCAAGCAGACCAGCGCAAGGATGAATTCCTCGCCATGCTCGCCCACGAGCTGCGCAATCCGCTGGCGCCGATCCTCAACGCGGCGACCCTCGTGCGATACAAGACGGCTTCGCTCGCGGACACGCGGGTGCGGGACGCCTGCATGATCATCGAGCGTCAGGTGATGACGTTGTCGCGGCTGGTCGACGACCTGCTCGACGCGTCGCGGGTGAGCCAGGGAAAGATCACGCTCCACCCCGAGGTCATCGACCTCGGATGGGCCGTGACGCAGGCCGTAGAAATGGTGCGTCCGCTCGTGGAGGCGCGGCGGCAGAAGCTCGTCGTGCAATTGCCTCCGGCGCCGGCGCCCGTGCGCGCGGACCTCACGCGGCTGACGCAGGTCTTCGCGAACCTGCTCAACAACGCGGCGAAGTTCACCCCGCAGGGAGGGCAGATCGGCATCACCGCCACGCAAAGCGGAGAGGACGTGGTCGTGCGGATCACGGATACGGGAATGGGAATCAACGCGGCGCTCCTGCCGCGTATCTTCGATCTGTTCACGCAGGGCGATGTGTCCATCGACCGTGCGCAAGGGGGGCTCGGGGTGGGATTGACGCTCGTCAAGCAGCTCGTCGAGATGCACGGCGGGGCCGTGACGGCGGAGAGCGAGGGGGCGGGTCAAGGCAGCGCATTCACGGTCCGGCTGCCGGCGTCGAAGGTGGAGGCCCGTTGAAGGGGCTGCGCGCGCCGCTCGCTCACCAGGGCCCGAGCGCCCCCGTTCGATCCTGCACGAGCCAAGGCCAGGCGCCGCGGATCAGGGTGACGACGCGATCATCGACGATATGTCCGATGTGCCCGGCGGTGATCATCTTCGCCTCGACCCCTGCTCGTTTGAGGATCCCGAGCGCGGGCGGCGTCTCCCTTTCGCAGTTCGCCGTGGAGCAAACGAAGAGGACACGCTTGCCTCCGCCGCGCGCGAACCGGGAGGCGCGGTCGTCCGTCCACGAGCTTTGCCCCCCCTCGCCGAAGACGGCGACGGGAAAACGCGCGGGGTCGTCCGCGACGATGGACACGCCGAGGTACGCGCCGCGGGAAAACCCTCCATAAATCATCGGCGCTTCGGCCACGTAAGGCCCGAAGCGCGCGCGGAGCGCTTTCAGGCCCGCGTCGATTTCGAGCTTCAGGGCCTCGGCGTTCGTGAACCCATAGAGCGGCTCCGGCCCGGCGTGGTGGGGAACGCCGTGGGGGCAGAGGATGAACGGATGTCCTTTCGTCACGCCGAGAAACTCGCCGCAGGCCCATTCCGGGCGATCACGCGACCCATGCACGCCAATCAGGACCGGCCGCGGCGACGTCGTCCCGATGGGCGCGGCGATCACGGCATCCAGGAACCCTTCGAGCGGGAGGCGCACGAGCCAATCCCCGCCGAGCGGCGGGAGCGTGGAGGCGGAAGGCAAAGGCGCGGTCGAGGCCGGCGGGGGCGGCGCCGTCGGAGGCGGCGCCGGGGGCGTCGACGAAGCATCGGGGGCTCGGTCGCACGACACGAGCAGGAGCGTAGGCGCGCCGAGCAGGACGCTTATCGCGAGGACGCGCGACCGGACGAGCATCGGGGCGCGCCGCTCGCTCACCAGGGCCCGAGCGCCCCCGTTCGATCTTGCACGAGCCAAGGCCAGGAGCCGCGGATCAGGGTGACGACGCGATCATCGACGATAGGCCCGATGTGCCCGGCAGTGATCATCTTCGCCTCGACGCCCGCCCGTTTCAGGTTTTCGAGCGCCGGCGGCGTCTCCCTTTCGCAGTTCGCCGTGGAGCAAACGAAGAGGACACGCTTGCCTCCGCCACGCGCGAACCGGGAGGCGCGGTCGTCCGTCCAGTAGCTTCCCCCGCCCTCGTCGAAGAGGGCGACGGGAAACCGCGCGGGATCGTCCGCGACGATGGACACGCCGTGGATCGCGCCGATGGAAACCCCTGCATAAATCATCGGCCCTTCGGCCACCTGAGGCCCGAAGCGCGCGCGGAGCGCTTTCAGGCCCGCGTCGATTTCGAGCTTCAGGGCCTCGGCCGTCGTGAACCCGTACACCGGGTTTCCGTGCTCGGGGACGCCGTGGGGGCAAAGGAGGAACGGATGTCCCTTCGTCACGCCGAGAAACGCGCCGCAGGCCGATTCCGGGCGATCACGCAACCCATGCACGCCAATCAGAATCGGCCGCGGCGACGTCGCCCCGATGGGCGCGGCGATCACGGCATCCAAGAACCCTTCGAGCGGGAGGCGCACGAGCCCATCCCCGCCGAGCGGCGGGAGCGCGGTCGAGGCCGACGTAGGGGTGGCCGGGGGCGTCGACGAAGCATCGGGGGCGCGGTCGCACGACACGAGAAAGAGCGTAGACGCGCCGAGCAGGACGCCTACCGCGAGGACGCGCGACGGGATGAGCATCGGGGCGAGTCTAACACGCCCTCGGGCGACGATGGGGATGCGCGGCTGGGCTTCACGCCCTGACGGGGCGCGGACGCGGCGGGGTCACTCGGCGAGGAGCTCTTCGATCACCGCGGCCATCGCGTCCGGATCGTATTCGTGGCTCGCATACCGAACGGTCCCGTCCTTGCCGACGATCACGTCGACCGGGAAGGGATTGGGCCCGACGAAGTTCGTCGTCACGGCCGCGTAGGTGCTCGCGGGCTCCTCGATGCCGAGCGGGAACGAGACGACGAGGTTCTCGCAATAGGCCTGCACGTCGCCGATCTTGTCGGTCGTCTCGCGCGGGTTCAGGGCGACGATTTCGAGGCCCTTGTCCCGGTACGACTGCCAGAATCGCTCCTCCACGTCCGGGAGGTGATTGGCGCAGACCGGGCAGAACGTGGCGAAGTAGCTGAGCAAGAGCACCTTCCCGGCCGACGCCTCCGACGTCCACGTCGTGCCGTCGAGCAAGGTGGCCGTCGTGGCGGGCAGCGGGCTGCCGAGGGTCACGCCGGGTGCATTGCCGACGAGGTAGGCCTTGCGAACCGGGGCCGCGGGGTCGTCCGAGACGATGTGCAGATACCCGACCTCCTCCTCGGCCGCCGACGCGACATACGTCACTTCGAGCGAGAACGTCTCCCCCGGCTCGATCCGGGCCTGCTTCGGCTCGACGCGGAAGGCTTTTCCGCTGATCCAGTTGTCCACGAGCGTGAGCGGCGCCGTGCCCTGGTTCGTGACCGGAATCTGGATCGTCTTCGCGGCGCCGGCCGCGACCTTGCCGAAATCGAGGCGGGCCGCCGTCTCGGGGAGGCGAATGTTGGGGGCGAGGCGGTCCGGCTCCAGGCGGTACGAATACGGGTTTTCCCAGGCGCCGATGAAGACGTCCTGCCCGCGCGCGGCGACGCCGAACGTGCGCATCGTCGGCAGCTCGCGGTCGGCATCCTCGTAATCGAAGGGCCGCGGAATACGGACGGAGGCGACGTAGGTCGGGGCCGACGGCGTCTTCACGTCGTAGACGCGCACGTCGTTCCACGCGGCCACGAAAATGCGGCCCTCGGAGAACGCGACACGGAGCGCCGTGCCGGGCATTTCCGCCCGGCCGACCACCTTCGGGCTCGCGAGGTCTGCGATGTCGACCACGGCGACGCCCGCGGAGCCGGCGGCGACATAAGCGAAGTTGCCGTCGACGACGACGCCGCGGGCCTGGCCGCCGATCGCGACGCGGCCAAGCTCCACGGGCTTCGCCGGATCCGTGGCGTCGACCGTGGCAAACCCTCCGATGCCGTCGGCGACGAACACGTGCTTGTCGCGCGCGGCGATGCCCCACGCATTCGTGAACCCGCCGAGGCTCCCGACGCGCGTGAAGCCATTGGCCGCGTCGTAATCGTACACGCCGAGGCCATTTTCGTGGAGGCCGACGAAGATGTGGTGATTCGCGACGTCGACGCCCTCGTAGCTGATGCCGGGCTCCTGGAGGACCGGGAGCTGCACGGGCGCCTCGGGGTCCGTGATGTCCCAACCGCTGAGGAAGGCCGGGTTCCGGATGTTGCCGAGGTGGGTGGTGAAGACGAGCTTGTCGTCCCACGCGAGGTGCTTGCAGCCGGGCGTGCGTGTATCGCCGGGGATCGTGTGCTTGAGGCCCTCGCCCGTCAGGGTCTCCATGTCGTTCGCGTGCGTCGCGTCGATCACGTTGAACGTGTAGCTGCAATTGAGGAGCAGGTTGTCCTCGCGGATGCGCACCTCGTCGGTATGGCTACCGACCTCGGCCAGGTTCTGGAGCTGGACGAGCGGGCTCAGGTAACGGCCGGGTTCGAGCGCGGTCGGCAAGCACTCGCGTCCGACCGCCTGCGTGCCCTCGCCGCACGAGAGGCCCGGGGCCTGGGACGGCGGGTCGTCGGAGCAACCGGCGACGAGCAGGAGCGAGGACGCGCCGAGGAGCGCGGCGCCGGTGCGAGAGATCGTTCGTACCAAGGAAGGAAGTGTCATCATCGTGCCTTTCTGTGCCAGGTCACTCTTTTGATATCACGAGCCAAGTCAGCTCGGTCAAGCCCGTCTGCGGCGCCGTCGCAACGCTCGTGCCATCGGCCTCGCCCGGGACTGGCTCCGAGAAGGCGCCGTCGATCTCGCTGATCGAGCGAAACCGGACCTTCGTCCCGGCGGGCAAATCCGAGGGAGCGCGGACCGCAATGGGGGAAGCGCTCACGGCGGCAAAGGGGTGCAACGTATACACGGCGACGAGCTCCTCCCCCGCGGGCACGACCCACGGGCACGCTTGGGACGGCGGAATGCGCCGCGCAGCGACGTCGACCAGGGTGTCCCCGAGGTAAGGCGTGAGGTCGGCGACGCGCAGGGTCAACGCAATGCCGTCGCCGGCCATCAACGTCTGCGGGTCCGCGGCGGCGGGCCCGAGGAGCGCGCCCTCCGGGAGGCTCGGGACGTGAAGGGAGCCCACGTCAATCAGGGAATCGTCGACGATTCGCACGGGGCAAAGCGCGGCGGACTTCCGGGGCGTGGCCGTCGGGTCCGGGAGGGTCTTTAATGCGACCTCGGCCGTGGGCTCGATCGGAAAGAAGAACCTGCCATCCGGCTCGGCGTCGCCGAAGAGGCAAATCGTCGCCATGCAGGCGAGGACCTTGCCGCCGCCGATCGGCTGATCCGCGTGGTCCTTCAGGACGCCCAGGATCCCGGGTCCCATGGGGGCCGAGCCGTCCGCGCCGGCGTCTTTTTCGGTGGGATTCGTGCCGGGAGGCGGGGTTCCGCAGCCGGCGAGGAGGACAAGGAAAGCAAAAGGGGCAATGTGGCGCATCTCTTCACCAAAGCTCCGCTCGGTCGTCGCCTCGCGGCCTTCGGAGGGTCGCATGGGCCGAATGGAGATGCAAATCCGGGGGTTCGTTGGTTTGTAGGCGACAAAGGCCGTGAGATTTGTATCCTTGTGTCGGAGCCAGGAGACCCATGGCAGACGAGACACGACATCCGCCGACGATCGACCTCCAGGGAGCACGCCTGCGCCCGCTTCGGGTATCCGACGCTGCCGCGTTTTATGCCTACCTGCGGGATCCTGCCGTTACAGAATTGACCAGCTATCCTGTCGTATCGCTACCGATGGTCGAAGCCATGATCGAGCGGTATCTGCGCCGCTGGGCGGAGGGCGAGCTCTCCAAATGGGGGATCGCCCTCCAGCACGAGGATCAGCTCGTCGGCACCTGCGGATTCAACGAGTGGTCCAAGGTGCACCGCTGGGCGGAGCTGGCGTACGACCTGGCGCAGGCTCACTGGGGCACGGGACGGATGCGCCAAGCTGTGGATGCAGTCCTTCAGTGGACGTACCAACAGGACCAGGTCGATCGCGTACACGCCTACGTCAGGGTCGACAACAGGCGGTCGGAGCGCTTGCTCCAGCGCAGTGGGTTCGTGCGTGAGGGTTGCTTGAGGAGGTATCGTATCTGTCGCGGGCAACCGCACGACTTCTACATGTACGGTTTGCTGCGCTCGGATTGGGCGGCCGCGCGCCTCGACAGCGATCCCACGAAGCCTGTTTCAACGTGAAACCGGGTCCGCTTCGCATTCCGACACGTTGTCCACGCATCTCCCGGCGCAACATTTTCCCGCCCGAACGTCGGTCACGGGCGTGATCGGAAAGCAGTCGTTGATCTGCCCGTCCGGCGTCGTCCGATCGAAGTGCACACAGACAGCATGTCCGAGCGTGGCCACCTCCCGGCACCATTCGGGAATCCAGGCATCCCACTCGTCCGGGTCGCACCATGCGTCCCACGTGCACGGGTTGCAGTCGTCGCAACCATTCCAATCATGCTCGCCCGAGCAGTCCTTGTCCCACGATTCATCGAGCGTGGGCGGCTCTCTGCGCCAGCCTTGCCCGTCCAGAGGCTCCTCGGAGGCGCAGCCGAAAACGAAGAACGAGATCACGATCGCGCGGCCGATGCGGCTCGCGGCGCCGGTGGCGGCTGCGGCGCGGCCATCGAGGCGCAGGCGGTGGGCCATGGTTCGCTCCGTCCCTTGGCGATAGGGAGTGATAGAATGCTCATCCCGGCTTGCCACGCGGTTCGCGCATGCCGGTGACGCGAAACGTGGAGAATGAGGCCGGGGACGGCAAGGTGCACGCTGCACCAAAATTCGTTAGGACTTGGGCAATATGCACCAGCGGGATGACAACCTGGGCGCGTGGCCGTGGCCGCGCCCGTCGAAGCGCGTGCGCGAGTTGATCCGGCGCGGCGCCGAGAGGGCCCTGGACACGCCACACGAGTGGCTCGAGGAGCTCGACCGGGCGACGCTTTCCATCGAGAGGATGAAGGTCATCGCCGAGGACCCGGTGCTCGCGGCGGCCACGCGCAGGACGAGCCGCGCGTACTTCTTCCACTGGGCCGAGGCAAACCTGAAGGACCCGGGCGCGCCGGTCGCGCCCCACCTCGGCGCCGAGTCGCTCGGCATGGCACGGGACCTCGTGCGCCGTGGGGTGACCGAGTCCGCCGTGCACGCCTATCGCACCGGGCAAAACGCGGCCTGGCTCCGGTGGATGTCGATCGGCTTCGAGCTGACCTCGGATCCGGACGAGCTACGCGAGTTGCTCGACATCTCGGCCCGGTCCATTTCATTCTTTCTCGACGCGACGATGGCGGTCCTCTCCGCCCAGATGAACGCGGAGCGCGACGAGCTGACCCGCGGCACCCACGCCGAGCGCCGCGAGGTCGTCGCGCTCCTCCTGAATGGCGCGCCGATCAGCCCGCAAATCGCTTCCCGTCGCCTCGGGTACGAGCTCGACCAGACGCACCAAGCCGCCGTCCTCTGGAGCGACGAACCCGCGTCCGACCTCGGCGCCCTCGAAAGCGCGGCCGACGCCCTCTCCCGCGCCGCCGGCGCGGAGCGCCCCCTCGTCGTCGTGGCGAGCGCGGCGACCCTGTGGGTATGGGTGCCCGGCGAAGCCGAACCAGACGTCGAGCGATTGCGCGCAGCGATAGGACCGCTGCCAGGCGTCCGTGTCGCAATCGGATCCAAGAGCCGCAAGATCGAGGGATTTCGTCGGAGCCACCTCGACGCCCTCACCACGCAGCGCATGATCGCCCGCCTGGGCTCCGATCCGCGCGTCGTCAGCTTCGACATGGTCCGGCTCGTCTCCCTGGTCACGCAGAATTCCGAGGGCGCGGACCAATTCGTCAAGCACACGCTCGGGGACCTCGAATCGGCGAGCCCCGAGCTCCGGAGCGCATTGCTCACGTTCCTCGACGAAGGCTGCAATGCCTCCCGCGCCGCGGCCCGGCTCCACACGCATCGCAATACGCTGCTCCGCCGGCTCGCCCGCGCGGAAGAGCTGCTCCCGCGCCCGCTCGAGCACAACCGCGTGGAGGTCGCCGTCGCGCTCCAGGTGCTCCGCTGGCAGAGCTCCCCGAGCGGCGCCGCGTAGAGACGAACCAGGTCCTCCACCGCTGACGAGGCACGAGAGTTCCTGCTCGCGGACGGCAAGGGCATCGCCTACGCGGCCGCGGACGGGAAGGTGCACGTCCATTCATGGCCGCTTCACCCGAGCCTCGGCGCGCCGTCGTCGAAATGACGACCCGGCCCCCTCGATGCGCATCAATCTTCGCTGTTCCTCGTGACCAGCGCCCCCCGACGCGCGTCAACCTTCGCTGCCTCTCATGACCAGCGCCCCCAGGACGCGCGTCGACCCACGCTGTCCGTCCTGATCCGAGGCGCCTGACGCGCGTCAACCCACGCTGTCCATCGTGACCAGCGCCCCTCGGACGCGCATCAACCCACGCGGGTCATCGTGATCAGCGCCCCTCCGACACGCATCAACCTTCGCTGTCCAACGCGATCAACGACTCCCGACGCGCATCAACCCCCGCTGACCGCGCCGATGTCGCCTTCCTGCTCCTCCCCAAGGAAACCTTCCGCCTTCCGTTCCACGAGCACCCGCTCGCGCGCCCCCCGCGCGGGTTTGACGAACATCCACCTACCGGGCCCCAAGGGCCCAGGGAAACATCATGCGCAAGTATCGCTCCAACGTCTCGTCGGCCGTTCGTCTCGCATATGGCATCGAGCTCGCCGCCGGCCTCTCGCAATTCCCGGAGACCACCGCCGCCGCGAACGAGATCCGGGCCATCAACGACGCCCTCGGCGCCCAAGAAGACAAGCGCCACGCCCTGCACGTCCCCGTCATCGAGACCCGCGCCGCGCTCCGATTCGCGAAGCTCAGCGCCGAGCGCGTCATTCGCACGTCCCTCCGCGCCGCAGAGATCGCGGACGGCGGACGGCGGGGTCGTATCTGCGCCTGCTTGTTTCCGAAAGGGCTCCGGCCGGTCGTCCTCCCCATGGGGAAACGCCAGGTCAAACCCCTGAAGGAGCTCGTCGAACGGCTGCACAATGCACACGTCGCCGGAATCGACGCTTACCGCGCCGTCTGGGCGCCGAAGCTCGACGCCGCGCTCGCGACCCTCGAAGCCACCGTCGACGCACACGGCACAGCACTCGCCGCGCACGACGAGGCCTTCCAGGTCGAGCTCGCGCTCCGCGACGCGCATCACGACGTGGTCGACAAGGTGATCGGGATCGTCCGCGCCGCCTTCCCGCGGGATCGCGACCTGCAGGACGTCCTCTTCCCGATCGTCGAGGTGAGCCGGCGGAGGGAAAATGCGTCGACCGACGAGAGCGAGCCCGAACCGACACGCGTCGCGCCCGTCCCGCGCTGACCCCCCTACTTCTTCTCCGCGCCCTCCGGCACCGGCAGCGCGCCTTTCACGTCCGAGAGCGACACCTTCAGGCTCACCAGATCGATCGTCGCCTTCTCCGCGCTGATCCACCCCGCGCCTCGCTGAAGACGCACGCCGCCTCGCAGCGCGAGCGTCTGTTTGGCGAGGTCGATCTCCACCTCGGGCGCCTCGGCGCGCACGCCCTTCACCTCCGCGACGACCCCGCCCGCGCCCTTCGCCCACGTCACGTTCGGCACCTCGTCGTACCGAACCTCCACCCGCGGCGCGCGCACCACGAGGGCGCCCTTCGTCAGGCGCACATGGCCTTCGAGCACGGCGCGCTTCGCCGCGATGTCGATGTCGAGCTGATCGGCGGAGAGCTCCACCGGCTCCTTCGGCGGCGGCGCGGCTTTGGGCGGCTCCGCGAGCGATCGAGGCGCGATCGTCGTCGCGAGCAGCGCGAGGGCCAAGGAGAGGCGCGGGCCGAAGGGCACGGCCTCACCTTATCAGGCTAGTAGCTCCTGACCACGCGCGGCGAGACGCCTCGCTCGAGCGCGCGACGCACGACGTGCGCAGGGTCGCCCGACGACGCGGCGATCTCCGCGATGGTCGGATTCCGCCCGAGCGACGAGCGCAGGGATCGCGCGGCGCCGAGCACGCGCTTCATGACGGAGACCTCGATCGCGTCGATCGGCTCGCCGACCACGAGGCCCCGCGCCTCCAGACGCTCGACGATGTGGTCGACCTCCTCGTAGGAGACGCTACGAGGGCCGATGATCTCTGCGATGTCGTTGAGGTCGACTCGACCCGACGCGTGATGACGTGCGTACAGCTCGTCGATGATGCTCTGGATCACGGGGCGCACGCGTCGGTCTTGGCACGTCGACGTGTCCTCTGCACCCGGAGGACGAAGGCGCGCGCCGTGCGCGGACGTTGCGTCGGCCCGTCGGCTACCGTAAGCCGTAAGCATGACGTCTGCTTGGCGCGCCGAACGGCCGCGCCGCAGGGACCTTTCTCCTCCGCAGTCCACGAGGAACGATCGATGAATCAACGCCGCCGTATCTTCTTCCCGAGCTCGCTCGCTTCCATGACGACAGGCCTCCTCCTCGCCGCCGCCACGCTCCAGGGCTGCGCCACGAGCACGAACACGCGTGGCGGGGGCGGCGATGATGGAAACGCCGGAGGCTCGGGGGGCACGGGAAACGTCGGCGGCGAAGGCGGCATGGGCGGCCTCGGTGGCATGGGCGGCATGGGCGGCGACGGCGGCGTCGGCGGCGTCGGCGGCGTCGGCGGCATGGGCGGCGTCGGCGGCATGGGCGGCATGGGCGGCGCGTCGTCGTCGTCCTCGTCCTCTTCGTCGTCGTCCTCGTCCTCTTCGTCGTCCTCGTCGAGCGGCTCGGGGGGTGGGGGTGGGTTCATGCCGCCCGTGGGCACGGCGGACTACCCGGCGGAGACGGAGCAAAACAACCTGCCCGCGACCGCGGATCCGCTCGCCGAAGGGACGAAGGGGTTCACGGCGGCCATCTACCCGACGGGGGATGTCGACGTGTTCTCGGTCGATGTCACCGTGGCCGGCTCGGTCCTCAAGGTGTCGACGGGCGACGGCATGGGCGGCTGCCCGGCCGGCGCGGCGACGCTCGTGCGTGTCTTCGGGCCGAGCGGCTTCCTCGGCTCGGACACCGACAGCGGGCCCGCCTCCTGCTCGCAGATCATGCCCGCGACCAACCCCGCGATGGGCAACCTCGCCGTGGGCAAGTACTCCGTGCAGGTCGAGAGCGCGACGTTCTCACCGCTGCCGTTCTACGTCGTCGACATCGCCGTCACAGCGCCCGGCTGCGGCGACGGGCTCGTGCAGGGCAACGAGCAGTGCGACGACGGCAACAACACGAGCGGCGACGGCTGCGCGGCCGACTGCAAGCTCGAAGGCAACTACCCGACCGAGATGGAGCCGAACCAGCCGATCAACATGGCGAACTCGATCTCGGGCACGGACGGCGTGGTCGCGGCGATCCAGCCCATCGGCGATCAGGACTTCTTCACGTTCCAGGTGGCCGTGTCCGGCACCCGCGCGCGCATCGAGGTCACGGACGGACAAGGCAACTGCCCGAGCGGCTTCGACTCGAAGATGTACCTCTACAACGCGGCCGGGACCGAGATCGCGGTGGACGACGACGACGGGCTGAGCACGTGCTCGCTGCTCGATCCCACGCTCGACGCCGTGGTCGCGAACCTCGCCGCCGGCAAGTACACGGTGATGGTCGAGGAGTACAGCAACGACGAGGCGCAGGCTTCGTACGTGCTCCAGCTCCAGCTCACCGAGCCCGGCTGCGGCGACACGTTCGTGCAGGTCGGCGAGCAGTGCGACGACGGGAACACGACCGCGGGCGACGGCTGCTCGCCGACGTGCCAGCTCGAAGGAAACTACCTGACCGAGACGGAGCCGAACCAGCCGAACAACCAGGCGAACTCGGTCGTCGGCTACGACGGCGTCGTCGGGTCGATCTTGCCCGCGGGGGATCAGGACTACTTCAGCTTCCAGGTCACGGAGCCGGGATCGAGCGTGACGATCGAGGTGACGGACGGGTACGGCGGCTGCCCGAGCGGCTTCGACTCGAAGATCTACCTCTACTCGCCCTCGAACCAGCTCCTCGTGTCGGACGACGAGGACGGCGTGGAGTCGTGCTCCCTCATCAACCCCTTGCTCGACCCGAGCGCCGCCACGAACCTGCCCGTCGGCACGTACGTGGTCATGGTGGAGGAGTACCTGAACGACGACGCGCAGAGCTCGTACGTGCTCAAAGTAAAGGTGGCGGCGCCGGGCTGCGGCGACAGCATCCTCACGAGCCCGGGCGAGCAATGCGACGACGGAAACACGGTCGCCGGCGACGGCTGCAGCCCGACGTGCATGGCCGAGACGCCGTGGGAGATCGAGCCGAACGCGAGCACGGCCACGGCGAGCCCGGTCTGGCCCATGACGACGAGCTGGTACGGGAAGATCGATCCGATCGCCGACGTCGACTACTTCGTGTTCGATCTGCCGGAGGGCCAGAGCCCGGTGATCACGTCGCACGCGATCGGCAACGCGGCCACCTGCGACTTCGACACGGTGATCCACCTGCTCGACGCGAACGGCGTGCAGATCGTGGAGGACGACGACGACGGCCCGGGCAACTGCTCGATGCTGTCGAAGGCGAACGACACGACGCTCGCGAGCCTGCCGGCCGGCACGTATTACGTGTGGATCCAGGAATACAACAACGACTCCAAGATCACGGGATACGAGCTCAGCCTCACGTTCGAGTGACGCGGCCCGCGATGCTGCGCGCTTCGTCCTTCGTCGTGACGGCCGCGCTCCTCGCGGCTAGGGGTTCGACCACGTGACGTTCCTCGCGCCCAAAGGGACGGAGTTCGTTCGCCTGCTGGGCGGCGGGAGCGTGTTCGAGGTGGCCCTCGTGCGCGAGGGGGGGCGCGAGCTCGTGTGCAAGCGGCTCGTGCCGCGCGCGCTCGCCGCGCGGGAAGGGCGCGTGGCGATGGTGCGCGAGGCGCGGCTCCTGTCGACGATCGCGCACCCCGCGCTGCCCTCGCTCGTACGCGTGGGCAACGACGCGCGCGGGCCCTTCTTCCTGGAGACGTTCGCCGCGGGGACGTCGGTGGCGGCGCTCGTGCGCGGATGGCAAGAGCGAGGCGCGCGGGTGCCGCGGACGCTCGTGCGGCACGTGGCGATCCACGCGCTCGAAGCGCTCGCCGAGATCCACGCGCTCGGAGACGAGGCAGGGCCGCTCGACGTGGTGCACGGCGATCTCGGCCCCGCGCACGTGCTCCTCGGCCCGCTCGGCGAGGTGCGGCTCGTGGACCTCGGCGCCGCGCGGTTCCGAGGGCTCGAAGCCGAGCTCGAGACGGACGATCGCGGCACGCTGCCGTACGCGGCGCCGGAGATCGCATCGGGCGAGGCGAAGCCGTCGCAGGCGACCGACGTGTACGCGATGGCCGCGACGCTACTGCATCTGGCGACGGGCGAGCGGCTCTGCGAGGCCGAGACGGAGGCCGCGATGCTCGCCGAGGTGGCGACGCGCGGGCTTCGGCGCGAGCTCGTGCTTCACGCAGAGGCGTTCGAGGCGAAGGAGCGCGCGGCGCTGTTCGAGGCGCTCGATCCGGATCCGTCGCGGCGGCGCGCGTCGGCGCGCGAACTGTGCGACGCGCTCGCGCCGGTGCCACGTGCGCCGGACCTGCGCTAGAGTCGCGCAGCCAAATGAAGACCAAGGACGCGCCTTTCCCGGTTTCCCTCGACACCCTCGCCATTCACGCCGGTCAGGAGCCCGATCCGATCAGCGGAGCGGTGATGATGCCGATCGTGCTCGCCAGCACGTTCGCGCAAGAGAGCCCGGGGGTGCACAAGGGCTTCGAGTACTCGCGCAGCGGCAACCCCACGCGCCGCGCGCTCGAAGCGTGCATCGCGGCCCTCGAAGGCGGCACGCACGGCTACAGCTTCGGGAGCGGGCTCGCGGCGACGACCACGCTCCTGCACACGCTCTCGCCCGGCGCGCACATCCTCTGCGGCGACGACGTCTACGGCGGCACGTTCCGCTTGATGGACAAGGTCATGGGCCCGATGGGGATCTCGTCGAGCTTCGTCGACATGCGTGATCCCGCGGCGGTGCGCGCGGCGATCCGGCCCTCGACGCGCCTGCTCTGGATCGAGACGCCGACGAACCCGATGCTCAAGGTCTTCGACATCGCGGCGCTCGCAGCGGTGGCGCGCGAGGCGAAGATCACCTTCGTCGTCGACAACACGTTCGCGACGCCCATGCTCCAGCGCCCGCTCGATCTCGGCGCGGACGTGGTCGTCCACTCGGTGACGAAGTACCTGAACGGGCACTCGGACGTCGTCGGCGGGGCGATCGTGACATCGAACCCGAAGGTCGCGGAGCGGATCGGCTTCCTGCAGAACGCGATGGGCGGCGTGCCGAGCCCCTTCGACTGCTACCTCGTGCTGCGCGGGCTGAAGACGCTGCCCGTGCGCGTGCGTCACCAGAGCATGGCGGCGCTCGCGCTCGCCGAGCGGCTCGCGCGTCACCCGCGCGTCGAGCGTGTGCACTACCCGGGCCTCGCGTCGCATCCGGATCACGCCGTGGCGGCGCGGCAGATGCGCGGCGGGTTCGGGGGCATGATCTCGATCGAGGTCGCGGGAGGGCTCATGGCGGCGCGCACCGTGCTGGAGCGGCTGCACGTGTTCTCGTGCGCGGAGAGCCTCGGCGGCGTGGAGTCGCTCGCCGAGCATCCGGCGATCATGACGCACGCGTCGGTCCCCGAGGAGACGCGCAAGGTGCTCGGCATCTCCGACGGCCTCGTGCGGCTCTCGGTGGGGCTCGAAGCGGTCGATGATCTCTGGAAAGATCTCGAACACGCGCTCGGCTGAGAGACGAAGCTCGGGGCGTAGCCGGAGCTACGCCCCCGAGCCCGAAATGCGGTAGAACCTGGGGCGACGGCGCATCGGCGCGCCGCGGAAACCAGGGAGACTTTCCATGCTGCGTGCTGCCTGTCTTGCTTTCCCGCTCGTCGCATTCGCCATGCTCGGCGGTTGCAGCGACCCCGTGCCCCCCACGCCGCAAGGCGCGTTCAACGTGCAGTTCACGAAGACGAGCGGCTGCCCGATCGCCTCGCACAGGTCCGAGGTCGGCACGATCAGCGCCTCGGACAAGACGGCCGTCGTGATCGACGGCGTGGAAGGCGCGACGGTGACCTGCTCGGTCTCGGGCGCGGGGCCGTTCAACGTGAGCGCGCAGGTCCGGCTCGGCAGCGACGGGATCAACCTGTCGATCCCCGCGATCAACGTGGGCGCGACGGAGGCGAGCCCGGCCGTGGGTTCTCTCGCGTTCTTCTCGGACCGGACGGCGGGCGACGCGTTCAGCTCGTCGAAGTGCGACTTCTACTTCAAGGAAGGCACGGGCGAGGGCATCGCGGGGGGCAAGCTCTGGGTCTCGTTCAAGTGCCCCGAGGTCGTCGAGTCGACGAACACGTGTGGCATCTCCGAGAGCCACCTGATCCTCGAGAACTGCGATCTGTGACGTTCACCCGCTAGCAGCCTGTGGACTTATCTGCTGCGCGCCCCGAATCGTCGGTCGACATCGCTCGAAATCCTTGAGGATTCCTCGCTCCGTCGCCCTAGCTTCGGGGCGCTCGCGACGATAAGTCCACAGGCTGCTAGCCCCTCTCCCCACGGGGAGAGGGGTGAACAGGGGGCGTGAGGCGGAGGCTCAGGAGTCGCTGTCGTCGCCGACGGTCACGGCGATGCGGTGCGCCGGGACCTGGAGCGTGGGCTCGTCGCCGTACTCCACGTCGTCCTGGAGGAAGCGGATCGCCAGCACGGTGATGTTGTCCTCGCCGCCGAGCTCGTTCGCCTTGGCGATGAGGCGCCTGCACATCTCGGTCGTGTCCTGCGAGGTCGCGACGATGTCGCGGATCTGCTCGTCGGTGAGCATGCCGGAGAGGCCGTCGGAGCAGAGGATGTAGACGTCGCCGAGGTGCGGCTCGTCGCTCATCAGGTCGACGGCGACGCTGTCCTGCATGCCGAGCGCGCGGGTGATCACGTTGCGCGGCAGCTCCGCCCGTTGCTCTTCCGTGAGCTCGGGCATCGCCATGAGGTAGTCGTTGATCAACGAGTGATCACGCGTGAGCTGCTGGATCGCGCCGCTGCGGACGCGGTAGGCGCGGCTGTCGCCGACGTGGCCCACGTAGATGCGGTTGCGCCTGCGCGAGAAGACGGCGCTGACCACGGTCGTGCCCATGCCGGCGCACTCGCGGGAGCGGATGCTGCGCTCGAAGATCCGCCGGTTCGCGACCATGATGCCGCTGAGCAGGCGGTTTTCATCCTCGGTCAGGTTCGCGTCGAAGTGGATCGGCCAGGTCGCGTCGTCGTTCGCCGTGGAGCGAAAGAACTCGGTGATGGAGTCGGTCGCGAGGCGGCTCGCCACATCACCGGCGCGATGGCCCCCCATGCCATCGGCGACGATGAACAGATCGAACTCCTGCAGGACAGCGTAGCTGTCCTCGTTGTGATCGCGCTGGAGACCGACATCGGTCATCCCGGAAGCAAATGCGCGCATAAACCTCGGCAACCTTAGACCGGGTCAAAACCGACGATTTTCACGGTTTCACGCAGCGTTTCCGCTGTCAAGCCGTCTTCCTCGCTCGGGGCAAGGAAGACGCGCCGCGCGAGGCCTTCGGCTCTCTTTGCCCCGCCGCGCGTGAAGCTTGGATCTCGGCTGCCTTGGGCCATGCGTTCCCCCTCCCTTGCCTCCTCCGGAGACCCCTACACCTCCAGGATGTCCTTTTCCTTGTGGGCGATGACGCCGTCGACCTGCTTGATGCCCTCGGCCACCACGTCCTCGATCTTCTTCTTCGCCCGATCGGCGTCGTCGCCGCTGACCTCGCCGTCCTTGTCGAGCGTGTCGACGAGCTCGTTCGCGTCCCTGCGGTGCTTGCGGATCGCGACGCGCGCCTCCTCGCCGTACTTCTTGGTCAGCTTGACCATCTCCTTGCGCCGGTCCTCGGTGAGCGCCGGGATCGGGATGCGGATGAGGTCGGCGTCGACCTGCGGGTTCAGGTTCAGGTCGCTCTCGCGGATGGCCTTGTCCACGGCCTTCACCTGGTTCTTCTCCCAGGGCTTGATCGTGATGAGGCGAGGCTCGGGCACGCTCACCGTGGCCATCTGGTGGAGCGGCGTGGGAACGCCGTAGTAGTCGACACGGACGCCGTCGAGCATCCCGGCGTGGGCGCGGCCCGTGCGCACGCGCATGAGATCGCGGCGGAGCGCCTCGATGGATTTCTCGATGCCTGTCCGCAAATCATTCAACACGTCTTCCAGCATGCCGGTCTCTCCTCGGTCTCGTGCGGCGGGGGCGAGCTTAGCTCTCTTTTGTGCAGGAGGGGGCAGTTGCGGAGGGGCCCCGCGCACGGAACCGCGGAAGCAGGGCGGCCCCGACGGTCCCCGCCGGCCAAGGCCAGGCAAGCCAGCGCCCGAAGTTCACGCGGCAGCCCGCCCCTGCCCGCTGCCCCAGGGCGGTCGCCCGTAGTAGGTGTAAGGGAGGCACAATGCGTGACCTCGACTGGAAGAGCTTCGACGTCCTGGTCGTGGACGACGAACAGGACAACCTCGACGCCTTCCGCTTCGCCTTCCGCAAGACGTTCTCGCTCCACTACGCCCTCGGCGGCACGCAAGCGCTGGAGGAGCTCGCGCGGCTCGACGCGGCCCTCATCGTGACCGACCAGCGCATGCCGGGGATGAGCGGGCTCGAGCTCTTGCGGCGCGCCAAGCAGATGCGGCCCGACGCGCTCGGGATCTTGCTGACGGCGTATGCGGATCTGCCCGTGCTGGTCGACGCGCTGAACTCGGGCACGGTCTACCGCTACGTGCAGAAGCCCTGGGACGGCAGCGAGCTCGCCGCCATCCTGCGCCAGGGGATCAGCGTGTTCGCCACGATGCGCGAGAACAAGCGCCTCCGCGATCAGCTCGCGCACTACGCGGGCTACCTCGAACGCGAGCAGCGCGACCCCATCGACTTCGGCGAGCTCATCTGCAACTCCGCCGCGATGAAGGAGGTCTCGGCGCGCATCGGCGAGGTCGCTCCGACCTCGACACACGTGCTCGTCGAGGGCCGGGTCGGCGCAGAGAAGGAGATCGTGGCGCGCGCGATCCACGTCGGCTCGCCGCGCGAGGAGCGGCCCTTCGTGAAGGTCACGTGCGCGGCGTTCCGCGGCGAGGCGCTCGAACGGGAGATCTTCGGCTACCGGCGCGGCGCGTTCGAGGGCGCGACCGCCGATCGAGCGGGCCGCGTCGAGCTCGCGCACGGCGGCACGCTCTACCTCGAAGACCCCGGCCCGCCGACCGCGGCCTTGCAGGCGCGGCTCGCGCGGCTGCTCGCGGGCAGCGAGGCCGAGCGCGTCGGCGACGCCGAGTCACGAAGGCTCGACGTGCGCCTCGTCGTCTCCGTCACGCCCGACCTCGACGAGGCGTGGGGCCGCGACGTGCTGCCCGAGCTCGCCTCGCGGCTCACCGTCTTCCCCATCCGCCTGCCGCCGCTCAGCGAGCGCCGCGAGGACATCCGCCCGCTCGCCGAGCACTTCCTCCGCAAGTACACACGCCGCAACACGCGCGCCGCGCGCGCCCTCTCGAACGACGCGTTCGCGAAGCTCGAAGCCTACGGCTTCCCGGGCAACGTGCGCGAGCTCGAGAACGTCGTCGAGCGCGCCGCCATCCTCGCGCGCGGCGACATCATCCAGCCCGAGCACCTCGCCTTCGTTCCGCCCGTCGCCGCGTGGGAGAAGGCGGCGACGTCGCCCCCCTCGCAGCCCGTGACGCCGGCCGAGCCCGAGAGCGGCGCAAGAAGGCAGAACCTCGACTCGCAGCTCGAAGAGATCGAGCGCCGCGAGATGCTCGCCGCGCTCGATCGCTGCGGCGGCAACAAGGCCGAGATGGCTCGCCTGCTCGGCGTCCAGCGGACCACGCTCTACTACCGGCTGAAGCGCCTCGGGATCGACGTGTAGTTCGTGGGGAACGGATCCTCCGCGTCGCGGGCGAACGCGGGGAAAGATGCGCGCGTGCGCGCCTGCGAAAAGTTGACGGATCCTCCTCGCCTGCGCGATGATCCCGTGGTTTCCCGGTATTTCCGGAGCGCCGCCTGGGCGCCGCGAAGAGGACGACGAGAGGCGATGGCTTTCTGGAGCACGGCCGATGTGGAGCTCGTTTCGCGCGTCGTCACGGCGAAGACGAAGAACGATCGCCGCGTGCGGGGCAAGCTGACCTTGCACTTCGCCGAGGCGCAGACGCAGGGGAACGCCGACGACGCCGGCGATCGCTGTGCGACGCTCGCCGAGGAGCTCTTCGGCGAGGCCGACGATCACGAGCAGCTCATCGGCGCCGAGGCCGAGCTCGCCGCCGCGCTGCGCCTCCGCCTACCGCCGCGCTTCCCCTCGATCCGCTCGCTCGACCTCGCGGCCCTGCACGTCGTCGGTGATCCGAGCACGTCGGCGGCGCTGCGGCGCGCGTCGACCACCACGATGCGCGCCGTGGCCGGGCCCGTCTCCACGCCCGCGCCGAACACGATACGCGGACGCTCGCCCTCGTCGATGCCCCCGAGCGGCGATGCTCCCTCGGCCAGCTTCCGCGTGTCGCAGCTCGCGGCTTCGACGTCGGGCACCTTCCGCGCGCCGATCTCGAGCGCTGGGCCGGCGAGTGGTCCCATCTCGACGTCCGGGCCTCGGTCCTCCTCGCCGCCCACGCGGCGGGGCACGCTCGGCCGGATGCGCGCGATCATGCCGGGCATGATGCTCGCGCCCGGCGCGCCGCCGGAGGCGATCGGCCAGGCGCTCGCGCCCTTCGTGCGGGACTGCGCGGGCCGCATCCTCGTCGGCTTCCTCCGCGGCTACGACCTGCTCGCGCTGCGCGGCCTCGCGCTCGAAGAGGGCTCGGCCGAGATGCTCGCCGCGCTCGTCCCGGTCTCCGACGCGCCGCTCGGCGGCTACGAGGCGAGCCGCACGTCCGAGCTCGCGCGCTGGCAAAATGCCTTTGGCGAGGCCGTCTTCCAGCGCGTGCGCCGCGAGAGTCAGGTCGCGGCCATCTACCTCGCGCACATGGCCCTCGGCCGCCTCGGCGTGCCGCCCAGCGTCGGCTTGCCGATCCTGCAGGAGGCTGCGCCTTCGGCCTTCGGCGGCGAGCGCGGCACGGTCCTGGAGATGGCGCGTTACGTCTCGATCCCCGCGGAGAGCTTCGTCCCCGCGCTCTGCCAGCACCTCGTCGATACCGTCGGCCATGGCGACGCAACGCAGCTCGCGGCCGCGCTCGCGCCGCTCGTCACATCGGTCGAGGAGGACATGGCGATCGCCGCGACGTTCGCCAGGGACGCGTCCGGCGTCTAGCCGTTCCCTCCGCGCTCGCAAAAGGCTAGAGCGTCGATCGTGCTCCCCGCGTCTGTTCGACGTCTCGCTGCGATCGCCGCCATGTCCACCGCCTCCACCGTCTCCTCGTTGTCGTGTTCTCCCGCCGGGGGAGCGCCGCCCGTGCAAGCCGAAGGCGCCCTCGCCTCGGCGGAGAGCTCGTCCACGCCCGGCCCCGCCGCTCCGCCGGCCCCGCCCGACACGCCCGATCGCGCGTTCGCCGCGCTCGCCGAGCGCTTCCTCTCGGGCTACCTCGCGCGTGAGCCGGTCGCGGCCACCGAGGCGGGCGAGCACGCGCATGACGCGCGCTGGCCCGATCGCAGCGACGAGGGCGAGGCCGAGGCCCGCCGCTTCTACGTCGGCCTGCTCGAAGAGCTCGACCGCATCCCCGCCTCGGCCCTCGACATGCAGGGCCGCGTCGATCACGCGATGCTGGGCAACCAGCTCCGGTACGCGCTCTTCGCGATCGACGAGCTCCGCGAGGCGTCCGCGAGCCCGCTCTACTCCACGCGCCTCGTCGGCGACGGCCTCGATCCGCTCGTCACGCGGAGCTTCGGCACGCCGTCTTCCCGCGCGAAGAGCCTCGTCGGCCGGCTCGAAGGCATCCCCGCGATCGTCGCGGTCGCGAAGAAGCGGCTCGGCCGTCCCCCGCGCCTGCACACCGAGACGGCCATCGTGCAGAACCGTGGCCTCATCTCGCTCTGCCGCGGCGACGTCCTCGCCCCTTACGGAAAACTCCCCGACGCGGCGCTCGTCTCCCAGCTCGCCGCCGCGAGCGAGCGGGCGGCCAAGGCGCTCGAGGACTTCCAGAGCTTCCTCGAAAAGGACCTCCTCCCCCGCAGCGACGGCGAGATCCGCCTCGGCCGCGCGCGCTTCGAGAAGAAGCTCCGGTTCTACCTCGACGACGACGTCGACGTCGACGGGATCGCCAAGGGCGCCCGCGCGCTGCTCGAACGCACGCAGGCCGAGATGGTCGAGACCTCGAAGCAGCTCTGGCCGACGCTCTTCCCGAAGCGCAAGCTCCCCACGACGACGACGCAGGTCGATCGCAAGGCGCTCGTGCGCGAGGTCCTCGCCGCGCTCGGCGACGATCACCCGACGAACGAGACGATCGTCTCGGAGGCGCGGGATCTCGTGCAGAAAGCGACGGCGTTCGTCCGCGAGCGCGACATCGTGCGGGTGCCCGACGAGGTGTGTCAGGTCATCGAGATGCCCGAGTACCGGCGCGGCGTCTCCATCGCGTATTGCGACGCCTCGGGCCCGCTGGAAGAGCGCGCCGAGACCTTCTACGCGATCGCGCCCACGCCGAACGACTGGGACGACAAGCGCCGCCTCTCGTTCTACCGCGAGTACAACCGCAGCATGCTCGCCGACCTCACCGTGCACGAGGCGATGCCCGGGCATTTCCTCCAGCTCATGCACAACAACCGCTTCCCCTCGAAGCTCCGCGCCGTGTTCTCGAGTGGCCCCTTCGTCGAGGGCTGGGCCGTCTACAGCGAGTGGGTCATGGCCAAGCACGGCTTCGGCGGCCCCAAGGTGCGCATCCAGCGCGAGAAGATGGTCCTCCGGCTCGCGGTGAACGCGCTGCTCGACCACGGCGTGCACGCCGGCACGATGACCGAAGCCGAGGGGCTCGCGCTCATGACGAACGAGGCGTTCCAGGAGGAGGGCGAGGCCGTGGGCAAGTGGAAACGCGCCCTGCTCACGAGCGCTCAGCTCACGACCTACTATTACGGCTTCACCGAGATGATGAAACTCCGCGCGGCGAACGAAGGGGCTCCGGGTTTCACGGAGCGAGCCTTCCACGACAAGGTGCTGAGCTTCGGCTCGCCGTCGATGCGCCACCTGCGCGACCTCGTCCGGCCGTAGAAAGGAGCGCGAGCGCATGCTCCGTCGCCTCCGCCGCGCCCTGCGAAGACGAGCGTTCGAGCGAAAGCTCGCGGCCTTGCCCGCGCTGCTCGAAGGCGCGCGGGTGACCGAGGCCGAGGCCGCGGCAGCGGACGCGCTCGGGATCGGCGCGGAGGTCTTCGGCGACGAAGCCGCCGAGCTCACGACGCCGCTCTACGTGCTCGCCGCGGCGCGTCTCTCCGCGGGCCGCACGGAGGACGCGCTCGCCGCTTGCACGCGGGCCCTCCGTATCGCCGAGGCGCTCGCCGGCACGCCCACCGAGCCCCGCCTGCCGAAGCTCTACGAGCTCGCGGCCGCGATCCACGAGCGAGCCGGCCGCCTGGAGGAAACGACCCGCCTCTACCGCCGGCTCCTCGCGGGGTACGAGCGCATGCGCAGCCCTGACGAGGCCGCGATCGCCGACGTCGCGGGCCGGCTCGGCCTGCTCCTCGGCAAGCAAAAACAAGCCGCGGAGGCCGAGCTCCTCCTCGCCCGCGCCCTCACCCTCACCGAACGTGTCTTCGGCGCGCGCTCGCGTCCCGCGGCCGAGGCCCTCTACAACCTCGGCACGGTCCTCGCGGCGGCGGGCCGGCGTGACGACGCCGCGCGATCCTTGCGACGCGCGATCGGCATCCTCACGGAGGGCGACACGCGGACCGACGGGGGGATCCTCGCGCTCGCGCAGCACAACCTCGCGACGCTCGTCGAGGCGGACGGCCGCGCCGACGAGGCCGAGGACCTCTACCGGCGCGCGCTCGCCGCCCACGCGGGCGATCCCCCGGAGATCCGCCCGACGCTCGTCCGGCTCGGCAACCTCCTCGAAGCCAAGGGCCGCGTGGACGAGGCGCTCGCTCTCTACGACCGCGCGTTGTCCTTGGCAGCGCGTGACCTCGGGCCGGATCACGCCGTCACGCTCGGCATCCGCGCGTTCCGCGAGGCTGCCCAGAAGAGACCCCCGCCTCCCCGTTGACCGCGGATTTTGTTGCTCGCGCTGCCCTTCCCGCCCGAACCGCAACCCCCCCGGGGAAACGCAGCCCAGGACACGCGATTGCAATCGTTAACCGATTGTCCACCCTTCAGACATCGGTCTGTCACGTCCTTGTGACGGAGCTGTCCCTAGCATGCGAGCGCTCGTTCCACTAAGGAGACGGCGCCCCGCGTCTCCGGCGCGTGATGGCCCTCGGGTCATCGCGCGGATGGGCGGTCGGGGCGCCGAAAGGCTCTCGTGTCCATGGAGGCTCTGTTCGATCCGTCGCTTGGCAACGGGGTGCGCGCGCTCCTCGTCCTCTGCCTCTTGATTGCCCTCGGCTTCGAATTCGTGAACGGCTTTCACGACACCGCCAACGCGGTCGCGACGGTCATCTACACGAACACCTTGAAGCCCCACGTCGCCGTCGTCCTCTCGGGCATCTGCAACTTCGTCGGCGTCTTCATGGGCGGCATCGCGGTCGCCATGGGCATCATGAAGCTCCTGCCCGTCGAGCTGCTCGTCTCGAGCGGCGTGGGCGCGGGCCTCGCGATGGTGCTCGCGCTCCTCCTGGCCGCGATCTCCTGGAACCTAGGCACCTGGTACCTCGGCCTCCCCGCGTCGAGCTCGCACACGCTCATCGGCGCGATCCTGGGCGTCGGCATCGCCAACTCGCTCCTGCCCGGCCACAAGTTCGGTGACGGCGTGAGCTGGAGCAAGGCCGCCGACATCGGCATCGCGCTGCTCGTCTCGCCGCTCTTCGGCTTCAGCCTGGCGGCGCTGCTCGTCGTCCTGATCAAGCGCTACACGACGAACAAGACGCTGCTCGAGCCGCCGCCGAAGGATCAGCCGCCGCCGCGCGGCACTCGCGCCCTGCTCGTCTCGACCTGCGCCGCCGTGAGCTTCGCGCACGGCTCGAACGACGGCCAGAAGGGCGTGGGCCTCGTCATGCTCATCCTGATCGGCCTCGTCCCGGCCGGGTTCGCGATCAACATGGACGCGACCCCCACGCAGCTCGAGCGCACGCTGCGCGCCGCGGACAACGTCGCGGCGCTCGTCCGCGACCACCACGATCAGCACTCGAAGGCGGAAGCCGACAAGACGCTCGTGCGCCTCGGCGAGCTCCACCAGTTCCTCGAAGGCCGCAAGACGGCGGCCGAGATCCCGGCGATGGATCGCTTCAAGTTCCGGCAGGACCTCCTGCTCGCGGACAAGTCCATCGGCGACATGCTGAAGGGCGGCCACCTCGGCCTCACGCCCGTCGAGGAGGCGAAGCTCGCGGACGAGCGCAAGGCCTTGCGTGGGCTCACCGAATACGCGCCCTCCTGGGTGCTCGTGGCGATCGCGCTCTCGCTCGGCATCGGCACGATGTTCGGCTGGAAGCGCATCGTCGTGACGGTCGGCGAGAAGATCGGCAAGAGCCACCTCACGTACGCGCAGGGTGCCTCGGCGGAGATCGTCGCGGCGAGCACGATCGGCGTCTCGGCCTGGCTCGGGCTGCCGGTGAGCACGACGCACGTCCTCTCCTCGGGCATCGCCGGCACGATGGTGGCGCAACGCTCGGGCCTGCAGGGCTCGACGGTGCGCAACATCGGCCTCGCCTGGGTGCTCACCCTGCCCGCGTCGATGACGCTCTCCGCGCTGTTTTTCCTGCTCTTCCGCGCGATCTTCAACTGACGCCTCGCGCGGGCCCCGAGGCTTCTCGGCCGGGGTGGCCTTCGATATCCTGCGCCTCGCCCATGCGCACCTTCAGCACCGAGGGGCCCTGCGATCCCGCGCGCCACTACCACCTGCCCGCGGCGCCGCGGCTCGCGGAGGCCCTCCGCCTCGTCGACGAAGGCGCGTATTTCCTGGTGCGAGCGCCGCGGCGCACGGGCAAGACGACCACCTTGCGCGCCCTCGCCGCCGCGCTCCTTTCGTCGGGTCGGTATGCCGCGCTCGTGGCCTCCGCCGAGGTCGCCGAGCCCCTCGGGGCCGACCTCGCCCGCGTGGAGGAAGCGCTCCTCGCCTCGCTGCGCCTCTCCGCGGAGCACGATTTGCCGCCCGAGCTGCGCCCGCCGCCCTTCCCCGCGTCGGCGGAAGGGACGCGCATCTGGGCCGCGCTCTCGGCCTGGGCGCGCGTTTGTCCGCGCCCCCTCGTCCTCTTTCTCGACGGCGCGGACACGCTGCACGGCGCCGCGCTCCGGACGGTCCTGCGCCAGCTCGAGATCGGCTTTCCGCGCCGCCCCGCGTCCTTTCCCTGGTCCGTCGTCCTCGCCGGCCAGCACGACCTGCGCCTCGAACCTTTCGCCGCGGACGACGCGCCCGTTCGTCCGGGCCTCACCGGCCCTTTCGAGATCGCGCTCTCCCCCGAATCCCTTCGAAGCTTCACGGAGGACGAGATTCGCGCGCTGTATGTGCAGCACACCCACGAAACGGGCCAGGCCTTCGACAAGGCCGCGATCCGGGCCGCTCTTGAAGCGACGGCGGGCCACCCCTTCCTCGTGCAAGCGCTTGGCCGCGAGCTCGTGACGACCGTCCCGCGCGCCGAACCCATTCACAAAGCGCACGTCCTCGCGGCGGTCCATCACCTCATCGATCGCCGCGCGACCCCGATCGACGCCCTCGCGGCGCGCCTCGCCGAGCCACGCGTCCGCCGTGTCGTCGAGCCTCTCCTCGCGGGCACGGCGCTCGTGGCGCGGGCCCACGACGACGACATCCGCCACGCGCGCGACCTCGGCCTCCTCGCCGAGGACGACCCTGCGCGTATCGAGGGCGGCATTCACCACGCGCTCGTCCCGCGCCTGCTCGCCTCGGGCATCGGCCGCGCCGTCGCGGACGACCCCGCGCGGTTTTACAAGACCGACGGCGCCCTCGACGTCGAGACCCTCCTCCACGCATTCGCCGTGTTTTACACGACACACGCCCGCCACCTCGTCACGGACGCCGCATACCCGGCGGTCGCGCCGGAGCTCGTCTTCCTGGGATATCTTTATCGAACGATTGAGCACCGTGGCTGGGCCTCCGTCCACTGGGGCGGCTCGCATGGCCGGATCGACGTGACGCTGCGCGTGCCGCTCGCGAACGGGGACGAGCAACAGGAGGCGTTCGTCCTTTCGTCACGGCGCAAAGGAGAACCGGGCGTGAAGGCGCGCGCGTTGGGCTTCCTGGAGGACGTGCTCGACGCGGAGGAGCTCACGCGTGGCACGGTCGTGCTCTTCGATCGCCGGAGCAAGCGGGCCGCGGGCGAACGCGTGAAGCTCAAGGAGACGACGACGGCGAAGGGACGGCCGGCGCGGGTGCTCCGGGCGTAACAGGAAGTTTCGCTCGGCCAAACGCAAATTTACCGAGACGAACGCTGGCCTCGACACACCCATTTGACGAATGCACGCCCGCGTGGAAGCGTGGCCGGGGTGCACACGCGTTACGACCAGGCCATCAAGCAGCTCCTCCGCGCGGCGCTCGCGCCCCTCGGGGCCTTTACGCCCGAGGTCGAGGTGAGCCCGGACCCTCAGCGCGTCGATGGCTGGTTCGTCCCCGACCCAGCACGCGCCTCTCCCGTGGGCGCGAGCCTCCTCGGCCGCATGAGCCGCTCGGCGTGCACCTTCGAGGTCTTCTCGGATACCCCCGACGACACCGAAATCGTCTCGTGTGTCCGCAAGCAGCTCAATTTGAGGCACGTGCTCCTGGGACGCGCGTCGCCCCCGCCCTTGCCTCATCTATGGGTCCTCTCCTCCGGTCGCCCCACGAAAGGCCTGCGCGCGCTCGCGGCGCGCAGCAAGCGGGCCTGGCCGCGTGGTGTTTATGCGTTCGCCCCCGGCCTCCATACCTCGGTCGTCGTCACGAGCGAGCTCCCCGAAGACCGCTCGACCTTGCTTCTCCGGCTCATGGGACGCGGACGAACCCTTCGGCGAGCCGTCGGGGAGCTCAAGACACTCGGGGCGGACGACTTCGAGCGATGCATCGCGCTGCCGATCCTGATACGCTACCGTATCGAAGCCGGCACGGCCCCTGTCACCCCCATGGACGAGGAGTTGCTGATGAACACGCAGGAAATCATGGACATGTGGGAGCGCCAGGCCAAGGAGGAAGGACGCCTGGAAGGACGCCAAGAAGGACGCCAAGAAGGACGCCAAGAAGGACGCCTGGAAGGACGCCAAGAAGGACGCCTGGAAGGCCACCTGGAAGGGCAACGTCGCACCATGCTCCAGCTCCTGCGCCTTCGCTTTGGCGAGTTGCCGCAGGCGGTCGTTGCTCGTATCGAAGCTGCGAATTCCGCCGCCCTCGATCAGTGGACGGTGCGGGTCCTCGCGGCGAAGACGCCGGAGGAGGTCGTGGCGTAGCTCCGCTCAGGACTCGGACGGCGTCAGGTCGGCCACGCGGTGGATCGTCCAGCGCTCGGTGCCGTCCACGATCACCTCGGCGAGCTGCTTCTGGTACTCCGCGTGGTACGGCACGGCGGCCATATCGCGCCACGCCGCTTCGAGGTCCTCCACGTTATCGATCTGCACTTCGAGCTCGATCTGCGACTCGGGCCCACCAATGCTGCCGGAGAGCACACGGAGCGATCGCCAGCCGACGCGTTGTGCCACGTCGACATACCACTTCCGCAGCACCCTGAGACACTCGTCCCTGCGACCGAACCGGGCCGTGAACTGCCAACGCGCAACGTACATGATCCGGGCTCCCTTCTCGCGCAAGCGTCCGCCCCCCCGCAGGCAAACCGCATGCGCGCGGCGCGCGGGAAGGCCTGGGCCGCGGGGCCCCTCCGGCCTCGCGCACCCCCGTGAGCCCGGCATCATAATCCCCGCGGCAGGCTCCGGGATCCAAAAACGTCCGGTCCCAAGGTGACACGCCGCGTTACCGCCGGCGTCGAAACGCGTCGACGCCTCCCATAACGTCACGAATCGTCACGGAATCACGATCACGCCCGGCTCGCCCTCGCGGTAGAGCGCCGCGACCTGGTCCGCGCGTCGCGTGAGGACCGCGCGCTGGTTGATGTACCCCTTGTCGGTGATCTCGCCGGCGTCGATGCTCGGCGGCTCGATCAGAAACATCACACGCGTGATTCGTGTGCTGCTCCCGGGGTGCGCCTCGTTGTACGCCCGGAGCCCCGCCGTGAGGTGCGAGAGGACCTCCGGACGCTGCACGAGGGCTTCGAGCGCCTCGCCTTCGGCCCCCGGGCAGAGCGAACGACACCCGACGAGGCTCGGAAAGACGAGCAGGCCGATCTCGTCCCGATCGTGCCCCGCCACCACCGCGTCCTGGATCACGGGCGCCGCCGCGGCGAGGGCCGTGATCCGCACCTGCCCCACGTGCACCCACGTCGCGCTCGTCAGCTTGAAATCCTCGGCCACCCGCCCATCGAACACGACCCCTTTCGCCGGATCGGCCGGATCCGCGAGCTTGCCGGCGTCGCCGATCTTGTAAAACCCGTCCTCGTCGAAGGCCGCGCGCGTCAGGTCGTCACGCCCGAAATACCCGGGCGTCACGTTCGGCCCGCGCACGCGCATCTCCAGCTTGCTCCCGTTCGGCACCATCTTGAGCTCGCAACCGGGCGCGGGCAGGCCGATCACGCCCGCGCGGTCGATCGGGAAAAACACCGTCGTCACCATCGGCGCCGTCTCCGTCGAGCCCCACGCGGACACCATCGTGACGCGCTCCCCGCGCGCCCTCTCGCTCACCTCTTCGAGCCGCTTCCACGTGCTCTGCGGCAGCGCGGCCGCCGCATAAAAGAGCAGGTCGAGCTCCCGGAAGAAATGGTCCCGCAGACCCGCGTCGTTCTCGAGGTGCGGCAGGATCGCGTCGAACCCGCGCGGCACGTTGAAATACAGCGTCGGCCCGACCTCGCGCAGGTTGCGCACCGTCTTCTCGATGTGCTCGGGCATCGGGCGCCCCTCGTCGATGAAGAGCGTCCCGCCGTGGAACAGCACCATGTTGAAGTTGTGGTTGCCCCCGAACGTGTGGCTCCAGGGCAGCCAATCCACGACGACCGGCGGCCGCCTGCGGAGGAAGGGCCAGACCTCCACGATCGCCTGCTGGTTCGAGCAGAGCATGCGGTGCGTATTGATCACGCCCTTCGGCTCGCCCGTGGATCCCGAGGTGAACAGGATCTTCGCCACCGTATCGGGCCCGACCGTCTCCATCGCGCGGCCCGCGCGCTCGCCCGGCAGCTCGCGGCACAGCTCCTCGAACCGCGTCGCCGACGAGCGGCCCTCGCTCACCACGACCTCCGCGCCTCCGAGGTCGAGCGCCCCGAACGCCCTGCCAAACCGCCCCTCGTCCCGCGCATACACGAGGCCCGGCTTCACGAGGCCGAGGATGTACCGGAGTTTCTCGAAATCACGCGAGAGCAGCGCATAGGCCGGCGACACCGGGCATACCGGCACCCCCACCACCATCGCCCCGAGCGCGAGCAGCGCGTGGTCGATGCCATTCTCGCTCAGGATCACGACCGGCCGTGCGGCCGAGAGATCCCGCCGCGCGAGCGCCTCGCCGATCGAAGCCACGACCGCCGCCGCCTCGGCGTACGTCACCCGACGCACGCCCCCGCTCACCTCCCGCTCCGCCAGAAACACCCGATCCGGCGCGTGATCCGCCCAGGCGTAGAGCAGCTCGCCGAGGTGCCGCGGATACGCCGGGAGCGGCCTCGGCGAGCGCAGGATCATCCCTCCGCCCGGGAGGTCTGTCACGACGACCTCCGGCGGCGCGAATTCGAGGCGGGCGGCCTTTTCCATCCTAACTCCCTCGTCAGAACGCGATGTCGTTGGCGAGCGCGACGGCGAGCGTGCGATCCTCCTCGTCCCGCACGAGGTCCACGCCCCGCGTGAGGAATCGCAGCGCCGCGGCCCGCGGCCGGCCGTCCTTCTCGTGCACGAGCGCGTACGACGCGTGCCCCACGAGCAGCGCGAGCTCGTAGGCGCGGCCGAGCGTCAACGCGAACCGCCGCGCGCCCGCCTCCACCCCGAGCGGATCCTTCTGAAACGTCGAAGCGAGCCACCGCGCCGCGTGCATCGCCGCGGCCACCGCCGCCTCGCCCGCCTTCCGGAGCGCGTCGTCCGGCGCCGCCGCCACGAGCGATCGCATATCCGCGAGCAAATCCTCGAGCGGCCCCTCCTTTTGCAAAGCGCGCAGCGTGTCGAGCGAGAGCACGTTCGTCGTCCCCTCCCAGATCGGCAGCACCTGCGCATCCCGATACAGCCGCGGGATCCCCGTATCCTCCACGTACCCGGCGCCGCCGAAGCATTCGAGCACCTCGCTCAGCACCGTGACCGCCTGCTTGCCCGTCGTCAGCTTCGCGAGCGGCGTCACGAGCCGCAACAGGCGCGCCTCCGACTCTGTGATCACCCCCGCCTCCTCGCGCCCGAGCAGCTCGACCGCGCGGAACGCGAGGTGGAACGCCCCCTCCGCCTCCGCCGCGAGGTCCGCGAGCGTATCGACGTGCAACGGTTTGTCCGAAAGCGGCGCGCCGAACTGCACCCGGCGACGCGCGTAATCCCGGGCGAGCGCGATCCCGCGCCGCATCCCCGCCGCCGCGCAGACCGCATTCCACGTCCGCGTCACGTTCAGCATCGGCGAGATGTTCCGGATCCCGTCCCCGAGCCCCTTCACCGGCACCGCCAACGCCCCCGCGAGCGTCAGCTCCGCCGTCGGCACCTTCCGCGTCCCGAATTTGTCCTTCAGCCGATTGACCTCGATCCCGTTCATCCGCCCGTCCGGCCCGAACACCTCCACGTAAAACAGCGCGAGCCCGCGGCCCCCGGGCGGGTTGCCCTCCGGGCGGCCCAGCGTCAGCGCCATCTGCGACGTCGTCGCCGACGTGAACCATTTCGTCCCGTAGAGCCGGTAGTTCCCCTCCGCGTCCTTGCGCGCCTCCGTCTCCGAGAGCCCCACGTCGCTCCCGCCGGTCCGCTCCGTCATCCATTGCCCGCTCGTCCAGGCCTTCGCCGGATCCCGGCTCGTCAGGCGCGCGAAGGCCCTCGCCGCAAAATCGTTCTCGTCGCGCACGTCGCGGTGCGAGAGCAGCGTCTTCGCCGCGCCGTCCGTCATCGCGAGCGGACAGGTATACACGTCGGTCGAGGCATCAAAAAGGTAGACCAGGGCAAACTGGTGCACACGCGACACCGCGCCGCCCCGCTTTTCGTAGGCCGTCGC
This sequence comes from Polyangium fumosum, assembly GCF_005144585.1. Classification (GTDB taxonomy): domain Bacteria; phylum Myxococcota_A; class Polyangia; order Polyangiales; family Polyangiaceae; genus Polyangium; species Polyangium fumosum. The sequence continues at coordinate 40,035 of NZ_SSMQ01000054.1, forward strand.
GACGACGCCTTGTTCACTCGCGATCCGCGCCGCCCGCTTCCAGAGCGGCGTCACCTCGATCTGATCGATGCGGTGCCCCCACGCGTCCCACTGCGTCAGCTTCGGCTCGTTCAGGCGGTCTTCGAGCTGGAGCCGGTAGAGCTCGCCGCCGGCGAGCTCGCCCATCTCGCGGAGCCCGGGCTCGGCTTCGCGGAGGACGTCCGGCGGAAGCACACGCCGGAGGAGCGAACGCAGGACGCGGTCGTCGTCGTACTGGTTACCGATCGAGGGGGGAGCTTGGTAGAACGCCATCGCGCGGGGGAGTATACGCAAAATCGGCTTCCAGCGTGGCGCAGAATCGACTACGGACGCGTTCCATGCACGTCGGCCGGTTTTCCCTCGCACTCGTTCTCTCGATCGCCTCCCTCGCCGCGGGTTGCGGCGCTTCCACGCCTCCGCCCGCCTCCGACGCCACGAAGGCACCCGCGAAATCCGCGGCGCCCGCGCCCGCGCCCGAGGGCGAAGCGGCGGCCGAGGCGCCTTCCTCCGAGGAGGGCGAAGAGGAGGCCAAGCCCCCGGAGCCGAGCTTCGCGGAGCTGCGCAAGGCCGTGATGGCCTGCTCTGTCGGGGAGAACGGCTCGCTCGACGACTGCGAAGCCTACCAGCAATGGAGCGACGCGGAGCAAGCGTTCGAGAATGGCAAGGCGACCCCGGAGCTCCTGAAGATGCTCGGGAGCCAGGATCCCAAGGAGCGACGCGTCGCGGCCGAGAAGCTCGACCGGACGCTGACCGAAGAGACCGCCGACGCCGCGCAGGTCGACGCCGTGCTCAACCTGGCCGAGAAGGAGCGCGACGAGAACCTCGTCGAGCTGTTCGGGCGGCTCGTCGGCGGCCTCCCCCTCGTCAAGGTGGGCAAAATCGACAGGGCGATCGCGATCGCCAAGGCGCACCCGGCATCGGATTACACGGACGGGTTCCTGCGCATCGTGGGCTTTGGCTCCACGAATCGTGACCCCAAGGTCGTGGCTTACGCGAGCGAGGCCAGCAAAGACGCGTCCTCCACGCGGCGCGCCTACGCGCTGAATGCGCTCAGCGACCTCGCCCCGTATTTCCCCGACGAAGCCTGCAAGGTCATCAACGCCCTTCGCGCCGACAAGGACGATTTCGTCAAGAGCCGCGCGTCAGAGCGGATCGCCTCGATCGGCAAGTGCGCGTCCTTCACGGACAAGCTCCTCGACGACCTCGCCACCGTCGACGTGAAGAAAAACGTCAGCTTCGAGATGGGAATGGCGCTGCAAAAGGTCTGCAAGCGGAGCGACCTCACGCCCGCCCAGCGCAAGAAGGGGAGCAAGGCCGCCCGCCGCCTCACGGACGCCACCACCGTCCACGCGAACACGCGCTCGTACGCGATGGAGGCCGCCATCGGCTGTGATCCCAAGGATGGCCCGGCCTACGTCGCCAAGTTCAAGAACGACAAGGACAAGACCATCGCCGGTCAAGCGACCGCGCTCACCACCCCCAAATGAGCAATCGCTTTTAACGCCGGGGCGCCCACGCGGCGCCCTCGTACGTGAGCACGGAGAGCGGGTACGAGGGGGCGCCCGCCGCGACCGCATTCAGGATCTCGCGCGCCTCCTCCCCGCGCAGGGACAACCCCGCGAGCTCCTCCAGCTTCACCCACCGGGCGCCGAGCGAGTGCTCGTCCGGCTCGCTCTTCGGCGTCGAATCGCCGTCGGGCCTCGCCAGGAAAAACACGCGGCAGCGCGCCGTCCCGCTCGGGTGTGGCGAGTGCTCGACGCGCAGGACGCCCTGAATCGCCGCGCGCACGCCGGCCTCTTCGAGCGTCTCGCGGACGGCGGCGTCGACGATCCGCTCCCCCGGCTCGACGCGCCCGCCGGGCAGGTACCACGTCTGCCCGTGCCCGCGCTCGTGCACGAGCAAGTACTCGTCACCGCGCCGCACGACGACCATCGCGAAGAACCAAGTAGGGATCGGCCTGCGGGACACCCGTGCAGGATACTCGGCGCTCGTCAGGAGGGGAAGGCTTCGATGGGCCGGCCAAACGGCCGGCCCGAAAGACCGGATGAAGCGGGAGAGAGGCGGGGCAGCTAACAGGCTGCGAACGTTATTGCCTATCGCCCGGCGTCGGGGGCGTGACGGGGGTGTCCACGAGCACGTTGCGGTCTCGCCGATCGAGAACACGCATCGAGGTAGACGGAACGAGATACGTCCAGACCTCGTTCGTCAACAAAATTACGCGGCCAATGCCTGCACCACCGCGTCTGGGCGCGACCACATCACGATTTGATCCGAGACAGTCTCGAGCAGCTTGAAGTCTTCCCGGGCCCACACGTCGACGGTATCGTCGAACAGCGATACAAACTGCATTGGGTTGCCAGGCGCCTTGTGGTACGCAAGTTCCGACCATAGCGTATAGGCGTGATCAACCAAACCCGAGGTGGCAGCACGGCTTCCCGTGCTGAGAACCTGGACCAAAGACAGATGCTTCGGGGCATGCACTTCGAAGTCGACGCTGTAATCGCGACCGGAACGCCCGCGCATCTTTCTGCCCCGCTCGAAGGGCAGTTCGTTGGCACGAAGAAGATCCTCTACATCGTCGGTCACCGACTGCGTTGTTCTCGTGCGCATCGTAAACCAGATGTCGCCTACCCGGCTTGCCGCCTGCCCCAGCCCCAAGACAGCTCCTGCCAACTTTGCTGGTTCCACGTCTCTCAACACCAGCATGCCATTGAACAGCTCGATTCCATGCGTTTGGCAAACGTCCTGGATCATCTGCTGCTGCTTGGGCGACCTACGACCCGCGCTGGTCTGCGTCCGTAGCCACCGAAGGCTCTCCCCGAGGTCCGTCACGAGCATCGCGTTCCCCTGCGGGCGCACGAAGATGTCGATGACATCCCCATCGGGGTAGAGGAGCGGCGTACGCATCCGGATATACGGAGCGTGGGGAGTGCAAACGAAGAGCGCTCCTATTTGTTCCACGACCAGCCTGCACGGTTCGATGTTCATGAGAACGGGTCCATTTCACTTGCAGAGGGCGGCTGGTGCAGCATGCCCCGGTGGGTGATCTTGGCCTCGGCACAGAACTGAGACCAGACCTGAACAGGCTGGGTCAGCGGAGCGGTGATGTCATCCGGAACGTACGCTTCTTTATCTCGATATCTTTCTTTCCACCGATGTTTGTGTTTCTCGCCGACGAGCACGCCAGAAGGGTTACGGTGATCCTTGCCCATGTCGAGAGCGTAGATTCGCCCGGCTGCACGGTGGATGAGCGTGTAGGACAGGGAGCCGGAAAGCGGGTTGTAGCTACCTTTCAAGGTAAGCGGGTGCCCAGCGTTGGACAGCACCTCCACGCGGAACTCGACAGCGGGAGAGTGATCCTCGTCCTCACGCCAAGAGATGTCGCCCTCGATGCGCTTGCTGGCGTCGGCGATCATGGCCTCGAACTCGGACTGAGTGAGCATGCCTTCTCCTCAAGCGGCCTCATTAACACAAGAAGTTGGAGTTCCTGTCAAGTCCGGAACGGTTGAAGCCCCACCGTCGGCTTCCCACAGACGGCGGTTGCGGCGGCCTGCGCCATGTCCCACGGGCTCCCAGTCGTAGGGGGATCCAGCCATTCGGTCTGATGAAGGAGTGCCAATCGGATCGTGCACGCGCCCGAGCGCTCGGGCCAGGACGGGACATCCCATGAGGCGCTAAAGAACACCTCGCCAAGCTCGCCAAGCGGATGCGTCAAGTCGATATGGGGAGTGCAGGCGGCGGTACACGAATACGAGCGCCCTTCGCCCAGCTCGTGCCATACGAGACTGAGCGCGCGGCGACGGTTCTTACGGACAGCAAACGATTATTGCGTACCGGCCCGGACGATCGGCGGGGTGGTCGGGGCGGGCGTCTCCGTCTCCGCCTTCTTCTTGTTGGCCTTGCGCGTCTTGAGGCCCTTCACGCCGGTCGCCGAGCGGTACGCCCGGGTCTTCTCGTATTTCGCGAGCAGCTCGACGACGCCCGTGGTGCGCGCGCGCCCCTCGATCAGGTTCGCGATGGCGTGGACGCGGCGTTGCCTGTCGTTGTCGTAAAACGCGCGGCTCTCCTCCAGCAGCTCCACGAGCTTGCGGGCGGCGGGCAGGATTGCGTCGATATCGTCGATGTGTGCATTGTCGAGCATGATCGCTTCGACCTCCTCCTGCGTGACGCCGGCCTTGGGGCCGACACCGGCCTGATTGGCAAGGATTTCCCCGACGACGCTGGGATACCCGGGGCGCTCGACGAGCAGCCCGAGCATGCCGCGAGGCGGGAGATCCACGAGGTACGGGCCGAGCGCCGAGCAATCGAAGACGAGCGAGCCAACGGGGATGGGCGTGACAGGCATGGCATTCTCCGAGATCCCTCTCCAGGATCGGCCTCACGCGGGACGCATCGAGGTGCGGGGGCCATGGAGATCCTGAAGGGGCAATGATGAGGTTATCGAGCCTTCGGAATCGATGCGTGCTCCTTTGACGCGAGGACTCGAAGACCCCTACAGACTGAATCTTGCTGATTCATCAAAAGCATCCAGGGGGTCGAGCGAAGGTCTCCAGGGGGTCGAGCGAAGGTCTCCAGGGGGTCGAGCGAAGGTCTCCAGGGGCTCTGCGACCGGGTCGAGACCTTCGATCAAAGGTCTCGAGGGACTCGACGACCGGGTCGAGACCTCCGATCGAGGGTCTCGAGACCTTCGACGGAAGGTCTCGAGGAGGTCTCGGACCGCGTCGAGCCCCTCGATCAAAGGTCTCGAGGGACTCGACGACCGGGTCGAGGCGGTCGATCGACCGGGTCGAGGCGGTGGAACCTTGTGCCAAAGAACACATCGCGTCGGTTCAAGCACCCGGGTTCTTTACTTTTCCGATGCGACAACCTAAACCATGCCCCGTGAAGCTGTCCAACAAAGGCCGCTACGGGGTGCGCGCGTTGTTCGACATCGCCTTCCACAACGACGGCCGCCCCACGCAGATCCGCGAGATCGCCGGGCGCGAGATGATCCCCGCGCGGTTCCTGGAGCAGATCTTCCAGGACCTGAAGAAGGCCGGCATCCTCGGCGCGAAGCGTGGGCCCCGCGGCGGCTACCACCTCGCGCGGCCCGCCGCCGAGATCACGATCGGCGACGTCTTCCGCGCGCTCGAAGGACCGATCGTCGTCTGCCCCGCCGAGGACGAAGGCCCGCGCGGCGCCGAGCCCTGCGGCCCGGACGCGACCGCGGCCGCCTTCAAGGACCTCGCGGTCGCCATCGAAAAAGCCTTCGACGACATCTCCATCGCCGACGTCGTGCGGCGCGGCGAGGCCCTCGGGCTCCGCCGCGGCGAGAGCGAGCGCGTCGACTTCATCATCTAGGAGCGTGATGCACGAGCCCGGACAAAAGCCTGCATTGCCCTCGCATCCGCGCGTGGTCGGCTCGGTGCTCGACCTCGTCGGCGACACGCCGCTCTTCGAGATCCAGCGGCTCGACACAGAACATCCGCGCGGCCGTGTCTTCGCGAAGGCCGAGCAGCAGAACCCGGGCGGCTCCGTGAAGGACCGCATCTGCCTCGCGATGATCGAGGCCGCCGAGGCGAGCGGCGCGCTCGGGCCGGGCGGCGTCGTCGTCGAGCCGACGAGCGGCAACACGGGGATCGGCCTCGCGCTCGTGTGCGCGGCGAAGAGCTATCGATGCGTGCTCACGATGCCCGCGAGCATGAGCCTCGAACGCAGGCAGCTCCTCGAAGCATACGGCGCCGAGGTGATCCTGACCGAGGCCGAAGCGCAGATGGAAGGCGCCATCACGAAGGCGCACGAGATCGTCCGGACGACGAAGGGCGCGTTCATGCCGGGGCAGTTCGAGAACCCCGAGAACCCGCGCATCCACGCCGAGAGCACGGCCCGCGAGATCTTGCAGGCGATGGCGAACGAGCCGATCCACGCATTCGTCGCGGGCGTCGGCACGGGCGGCACCGTGAGCGGCGTCGGCGCGGTGCTGCGGCAGAAGAGCCCGGCCCCTCGGATCATCGCCGTCGAGCCCGAGGCCTGCGCCACGATCTCGCGCGGCGAGCGCGGCCCCACGAAGATCCAGGGCCTCGCGCCGGGGTTCGTCCCCGCGAACTATCGCCCCGAGCACGTCGACGAGGTGCGCACGGTGAGCGAGCAGGCGGCGTACGACACGAAGGTCGCGCTCGCCCGCAAGGAGGGGCTGCTCGTGGGCATCAGCGCGGGCGCGGCCGTCCGGGTCGCGCTCGACGTCGCGCGCGAGCTTGGCCCCGGCGCCCACGTGGTCACGGTGCTCTGTGACACGGGGGAGCGGTATTTCAGCCTCGACGAGTACTTCAAGTAGCAGCGAGACCCCAAGCACCCACGGAGAGATCCCCATGCCTGTCGTTCGTATCCCCACCCCCATGCGCACGCTGACCGGAAGCAAAGACGAGGTCGAGGCGACGGGCGCGACCGTCGGCGAGATCATCGAGGACCTCGAGAAGCGCCACCCGGGCATCCGCGATCGGCTGCTCGACGCGAAGGGCGTGCGCCGCTTCGTGAACATCTTCGTCGGCGAGGAGGACATCCGCTTCCTCGACGGCCTCAAGACCGAGGTGAAGTCGACGGATCAGATCTCGATCGTGCCCGCCATCGCGGGCGGCAGCGACGCCTAGGATGCGCGCCACGCTCGTGCGGTCGCGCCGCCTCGGCTCGGTGACCGAGGCCGTCGGCAACACGCCGCTCGTCCGCCTCGATCGGGTGGCCCGGGAGGCGCCGAGCGTCGAGGTGTACGCGAAGCTCGAGTTCGCGAACCCCGGCGGCTCGGTGAAGGACCGGGCCGCGCTCCGGATGATGACGAAGGCGATCGAGGAGGGGAAGCTCGGCACGGGCAAGATCCTCATCGACTCGACGAGCGGCAACACGGGCGTCGCGTACTCGATCTTCGGCGCCGCGCTCGGCGTGCCCGTGCGCCTCGTCATGCCCTCGAACGTGACGAAGGCGCGCAAGGACATCGCGCGCGCCTTCGGCACGGAGATCATCTACAGCGACCCGATGGAGGGCTCCGACGGCGCGATCCGCTACGTGCGGGAGATCGTGGCGAAGGATCCGGAGACGTACTTCTACCCGGACCAGTACTCGAACCCGCACAACCCACTCGCGCACTACCACGGCACGGGCGCGGAGATCCTCGACGCGCTCGGCGATCGCTTGACGCACTTCGTCGCCGGGATCGGCACGAGCGGGACGATCGTGGGCACGTCGCGGCGGCTGAAGGAGCACACGCGAAAGGTCCGCTGCGTCGCGGTCGAGCCCACGGAGGCCATGCACGGGCTCGAAGGGCTGAAGCACCTGCCGAGCTCGCTCGTGCCGGCGATCCACGACAGCAGCGCCTACGACGAGACGTTCCGCGTGACGACGGAGGACGGCTGGGACATGGCCGACCGGCTCGCGCGCGAGGAGGCGTTGCTCGTCGGGCATTCGAGCGGGGCGAACGTGTTCGCGGCCGTCGAGATCGCGAAGAAGCTGCACGAGACGGTCGGCGGTGGGTGCGTGGTGGCGATCGTGTGCGACCGCGGCGATCGGTACTTCGCGCCGATGAAATGGGAGAAGCGATATCTATGGTGACGGATGCTCCGTGGACGCGCGGCGACCTGACGATCACGCGCAGCGCGCTCGCCGTCGTGGAGAAGGACGCGCTGCGCGGCTACGCAGCCGACGAGGAGGCGTGCGGGTACTTGCGTGGGCCCGCAGAGAGCCCGCTCCGCTGCGACGAGGCCGTGGTGATGCAGAACGTCGCGAACAAGCTGCACGCGATCGATCCGGAGCTGTACTTCCGCACGGCGCGCACGTTCTTCTCGTTCAACGAGAAGAAGTTCGACGACGCGGTCCGCGCCGCGGCGCGTGAAGGCCGGCCCGTGAAGATCCTCTACCACTCGCACCTCGACGCGGGCGCGTACTTCAGCCCCACGGACGCGGCCGTGATGAGCATGGGCGAGCCGCCCGCCGAGGAAGGCGGCGCCATCACGATGGGCCCAGGGCCGGCCTGGCCGCTCGCGTTCCTCGTGACGAGCGTGCGCGACGGCGTGATCGACGAGCACCGGCTCTTCGTGTGGGACGCGGAGACGCGATCGTTCGTGGGCCAAGCGATCACGGTCGTCGAGGAGTAACGCCTCGTGGGCGGCTTCGTCGTCTGGTTCACGGGCCTCTCCGGCGCGGGCAAGAGCACGCTCGGCGCGATGCTCGCGGCGGAGCTGCGCGCGCGCGGGGTGCACGTCGAGGTGCTCGACGGCGACGAGGTGCGGACGCATCTGTCGAAGGGGCTCGGGTTCTCCCGGGAGGATCGCGACACGAACGTGCGACGTATCGGCTTCGTGGCGAAGCTCGTCGCGCGGAGCGGCGCGTGCGCGATCACCGGCGCGATCAGCCCGTTCCGAGCGATCCGCGACGAGCAACGCGCGCAGATCGAGCGGTTCGTGGAGGTGTATTGCAGCGCGTCGATCGACGCGCTCGCCGCGCGGGATCCCAAGGGGCTCTACCGCAAGGCGCTGGCGGGAGAGATCAAGGGGTTCACGGGGGTCGATGATCCCTACGAGCCGCCCCTCGCGCCCGAGGTCACGCTGTCCACGGACCACGAGAGCAAGGAGGAGAGCCTCGCGAAGATCGTCGGCAAGCTCGAGGAGCTCGGGTTCGTCCCGCGGCGAGCGTCGGCGATCCTCGGGCCCGGGACGGCCCTCTCGCTCGTCGCGCCGCACGGCGGTGAGCTCGTGATCCGCGCGGTGCAGGCGCAGGAGCGACGCGAGGCGCTCGCCGAGCGGGCCCGCTCGCTGCCGACGATCACGCTCGACAGGGAGGCGGAGGTTGATCTCGCGCGGCTCGCCGACGGTTCGCTCTCGCCGCTCAAGGGCTTCCTGGGCTCGAAGGATTGGCTGCGGGTCGCGGACGAGATGCGGCTCGAACAGGGCCTCCCGTGGCCGACGTTCGTCACGCTCGCCGCGAGCGAAGAGGCGGCGCGCGCGGCGCAGGCGCGTGGGGAAGCGGCGCTCTGCACGGCCGCGGGGGAGGTCGTCGCGATCGTCGAGGTCAGCGACGTCTACCGGCCGGAGGACCTCGTGCGAGGCCGCAAGCTCCTCGGGCCGCTCGGCAAGGACGACCCCGAGATCACGAGGCAGCTCCGCCGTGGGCCTTTCCTCGTCGGCGGCGAGGTGCAGGTGCTCCGCGAGGGTTTCCCCGCCACCGGGGCTACGGATCCGCCCCGGAGGACGCGGCAGCTCTTCCAGCACGAGGGCGAAACGAAGGTCACGGCGCTGCGGGTCCGATCGATCCCCCGGCGCGCCGAGGAGCACCTCGCGCGGCTCGCCCTCGACCTCACGGGGGCCCTCTGGATCCAGGTGCTGACGAACGTCGAGGGCGGCGACGCCTCCCGCGTCGACCCCGGGGCCCGCGGGAGACGATCCCTCTACGAGGTGCTCGCCTCGTCCTTTCCGCCCAGGCGTGTCCTCGTCTCGGACGGCATCGAGGTGCGGCGCTCCGGCGCGCGCAGGGCGGTGCTCGACGCGATCCTCAGCCAGAACCACGGGGCCTCTCACGCCGTCGTCACGCTTTCCGCGGAGGAGGGCGGCGCGAGCGGTGCAGAGCGGGCGTTCCGCGTCTATGCTCCGGGAGAGCTCGGGGTCACGCCGCTTTGCATCGAGGAACCGTTCTACTCCACCACCTTGAACGCGATGGCCACCGAGAGGAGCGCGCCGGGGGACACGTCCACCCGGATCACCGCGACCGAGGCGGAGATCCTCGACAGGATCCAGCGCGGCGAGGCGCCCCCGCCGGAGGTCGTGCGCCCCGAGATCACGCGCGAGATCCGCAGCATGTACGAGCGCGCGAAGGGCGGTTGATCGGCGCCCTCGTGGCGCTCGTGGCAGCGACGCTCGTCTCCACGAACGCGCACGCCGATCTCGCCGAGGACGCCGATCGCCTCGCGGGCACCTGGAAAGACCGCGGCGCCGTGACCACGCGCCTCGCGCCGCTCTTCCTCGACCACGGCCGGAACAAGCGCTTCGTGGTGCCGCAAGACATCGCCGACGACGAGCTGCCCGGCTGCACGACGGTCGTCCTCCTCGGCGCGCCGAGCGCGGACTTCGCCGTGCTCACGGCCTCCGAGGCGGACCTGCCCCCGCTGCCGGCGGGCCTGCTGCCGCACGGCCATCCCGCGCTCGACCCGGAGGACCGCGGCACGAAGAGCTCGCTCGGCGTGGTGTCGCTCGTGCGATGCGGGCCGCGCCGCAAGGACCTCGCGTCGCTCGTCGTCTCGATGCGCTCGCCCCGCGGCGCGATCGAGATCCTCGTGGCGCGCTCGCCCGCGCCGCTCGGGGATCTGCGCGACGCGTTGCCCGAGCGCGCCTTTGGCCTCGTCGCGCCGCGCGGCAATCCGGGGAGGCCCATCGAGCCGGGGCCACTCGCCGAGCGTACGGTCCGCGCCGAGGAGCGGGCGCGATCCGAGGGCGCGGACCGGTTCACGCGCGTGCCCATGGTCGCCTCGGTCGAGGGCGCGGGCGAGTACCAGCTCCGCCTCGGCGAAGGCTGCCACCGTGTGCAGGTCATGGCCGCCGTGCCGTCGACGTTCCCGCACCGCGCGACCGACGTCGACGCGGAGGCGCGCGACGACGCGGGCCGCATGCTCGCGCGGGATCGCAGCGAGGCCGCGGACGCGCGGCTCGACTTCTGCCTCGGCGAGGCGACCCGCGTGACCGTGCCGTTCGCGGGCGCGGCGGGCATGGTGCCGATGATGGTGATCGACGCGGTCTGGCCCATCCCGCGCGTGATCCCGAACTACTGGGGCGCACGCACGCGCGCCGGCTTCGCCTTCGCGCTGCGGCGGCGCAACGCGCCCGAGCCCACGGCGGCGCCCGTCTTCGAGTCGCTCGGCGTCGCGGGTCCGACGATGGTGCCGGTCACGCTGGAGCCGGGGCGCTGTTACCTCGCGGCCCTCGCGGTGGCGCGGGGCGAGTCGCGGGGGCTCCGGCTCGCGGCGACCGTCGGCGACAGGTACATGCGCGACGAGGTGGTCGATCGGCCCGAGGGCGCCGTGCTCGCGTTCTGCGCCGAGAGCGAGGAATCGGCGCGGATCGACGTCGAGGCGCGTGGCTCGGGCGTCTGGTGGACGTTCGCGCTCTTCGCGCTCGGAGGGGGCGAACCTTGACGCGCCTGCCCGTGCGGATCGCCTCGCTCGTGCTCGCCGCGCTCGCCGCAGGCTGCGGCGGCGCCGCGCCCGCCTCCCCCACGAAGCCCGCGGCGGCGCCCCCTGCCCCTCCCCGCGTGCTCCCGGGGAAGGCGGATGGACGCGCGCTGCTCGCCATGGACGCCGCGCGCGTGCAGGATGCGGGCGCGGGCGCGCTCGAGGTCGTCGCCGCGGAGTACCTCTCCGAGGGCGACAAGGCCGGCGCGTTCGTCGAGGTCCCGCTCGACGCGTGCGCGCTCGTCATGGCGCGCGGATCCCCCTCGGTCGTCGACGTGGATCTCTTCGCGTACGAGGACGACGGCGCGAGCTTCGCCGTGGACGAGTCGACCGACGCGCGGCCGGCGATCCTCGTCTGCCCGCCGCACCCGAAGCGGCTCTGGCTCGCGGCGCGTGTCGTGTCGGGCTCGGGCCTCGTGAGCCTCGGCGTGCAGAGCGTGCCGACGTCGGCGATGGCCGCGGTGGAGCAAGCGGCCGGCGCGCGGGGTCGATCGGGCGGCGAGACGGGCCGGCTCGAAGCGTGGCCGGGGCTCGAAGCCAAGCTCCTCGCGCACCGCGCCTGGCTCGGCGGCCGCTGGGAAGACGTGCGCCGCGCGGCCGTGCCCGTCGCGCCGCGCGCCCCCACGCGCCTCACGGTCACGGTCGAGGCAGGCCGTTGCCTCGACGTCTTCGTCTCCCCGAGCGACGAGGTCGGCTCCCTCGAAGTCGTCGCCGAGGATGCCGCGGGCCGCATCCTCGCGCGTGGCAAGGAGCGCGGGCGCGACCGCGCGATCGTCCTCTGCTCGGCGACGGCGAACGAGGTCACGGTGGCGATGCGGCCACGCGCCTCCACCGGGATCGTCGCCGTCGTCGCGAGCCGCTCCGCCCCCGGCGCGGGCGCGGCCCTCGACGTGTCTGCCCGCGCGGAGCACGTGACCGAGACACGCGAGCTCGACGCGGCGCGCGCGGCGCTCGCGAAGGACCTCACCGGCAAGGGCTTCGGCGCCCCGAAGACCGTCCTCGTCGGCTCGGCCAAGCTCGGCAGCCGCGCGGCCGCCGCGCTCGAACTGCCGGCCGGCTGCGCGCGCATCGACGTCGTCGCGGGCAAGCCGCTCGCCGACGCCGCGGCCTCGCTCTGGAACGATCGCGGCGCGCTGCTCGCCGAGGGCCGCGGCGGCGCGGGCGTGACGCTCTTTTCGTGTGGCCCGACGAGCCCGGCGCGGATCGACGTCGAGGCCCTCGCGCGGCCGGGCCCCTTCGCCGTCGAGCTGCGCAAGGACGACGCCGCGCCCGCCGCGCTCGTCGCCCACCCCCTCGCAGCCGCGCGCCTGCTCGCCGTGCTCGACGCCGGCGGCGCGCGCATCTCGGCCGCGGCGGCCTCGTCGGCCCAGGTCGTCGCCCTCGACGCCGGCGCGCGCACCACCCTGCCCTTCGACGTCTCCGCGCGCGGCTGCGTCGAGGTCACGGCTGCGCTCGATCGAGGCGGCAGCGGCCTCGATCTGCGCCTCGCCGACGCCTCCACCGGCGAGAACACCGTCACCCGCGGCCGGTTCGTGCTGAGCGATCGCCTCTGCGCCGGTGACGCGGGGGCCAAGGGCAACGCCGAGATCCGCCTCCTCGCGGGCAAGGCCGACGCCCTCGTGCTCGTGCGACCGCTGCCGCCCTGAACACGTCTCCGAAAACGCCCGACCCCTCCTCCGGGGCTGCCCCCCGGCGTTATGCTGGAGGCCGATGTTCTCCTCGTTCCGCTCCTGTCTCCTCGTGATTTCCCTGCTCGGGCTCGCCGCCTGTGCGGAGATCGAGGCCGCGCCTCCGCCCTTGTATCCCCGCGGGAGCGCCTCGCCCGGCGCCACCGCCGCGACCGCAGAAGCCACGCCGCCCAAGCCCGCGGCCCCTGCGGAGGGCGTTCGACAAGAAGCGCTCGCGCCGCGCGTCGGTGTCGAGGGCGTGGCCGAGGGCCAGCAGGCGCTCGCCGACGCCATCGTCGCCGCCTCCAAGGCGCCGATGAACGAGTGCCGCGGGAACAGCGGCGGCGGCACGGTCCGCATCCGGGTCGCGGGCAACCACACGTCTGCGTCGTTTGCCGTCGACCCTGGCTCCACGGCCAACGACAAGATGCGCCATTGCGTGCTCGAAGCCCTCTCCACGCTCGACGTCCCCGACACGATCTCGCAATCGAGCCCGTCCTCGCGCCCCTCCTCGGGCTTCTCGTCGATCATCACCGTTCAGTGGTAAAGACCGCGCGGCATGCATTCGAGCGACGACACCGGCAAAACCACGCTCCACGCGCCGCAGAAGGACGCCTCCTCCGGCCTCCTCACCGTGCGTGACTTCGAGAGGGCCGCGCGCGCAGCCCTCTCGGCCATGGCCTACGATTATTACCGCTCCGGCGCCGACGCCGAGCGCACGCTCCGGGAGAACCTGCGCGCGTATCGCCGCTGGCAGATCCATTCGCGTGTCCTCGTCGACGTCTCGCGCCTCACCCTCGAAACCGAGATCCTCGGCGCGCCCGTCTCGATGCCGATCCTCGTCGCGCCGACGGCCTATCACAAGCTCGCGCATCCCGAGGGCGAGCTCGCGACCGCGCGCGCCGCCGCCCGCGCCGGCACGATCTTCACCGTCTCCACCCTCGCGACGACCTCCCTCGAAGACATCGCGCGCGCCTCGAAGGGCCCGCTCTGGTTCCAGCTCTACGTGCACAAGGACCGCGAGCTCACCCGCTCGCTCGTCGAGCGCGCCGAGGCGGCCGGGTATCGCGCCATCGTGCTCACGGTCGACACCCCCGTCCTCGGTCGCCGCCTGCGCGACGTGCGCAACGGGTTCGGCCTGCCGAATGGCCTCGTCATGGCGAACCTCGTGGACGCCAAGGTCGCCGCCGGTGCTTCGGGATCGGCCCTCCACCGGTACATCGCGTCGCGGCACGACGCCTCGCTCTCCTGGCGCGACGTCGCGTGGCTGCGCGGCATCACCCGCTTGCCTTTGCTCCTCAAAGGAATCGTTCGTCCGGACGATACCATGCTCGCGATCGACGCGGGCGCCGCGGGGATCATCGTCTCGAACCACGGCGCGCGTCAGCTCGACTCCGCGCCGGCCACGCTCGACGTGCTGCCGCGTGTCGTCGAGGCGGCGGCGGGCCGGGTGCCTGTGCTCGTCGACGGCGGCGTGCGCTGGGGGACGGACGTGCTCAAGGCGCTCGCGCTCGGGGCGAACGCGGTCCTGCTCGGCAGGCCTGTGCTGTGGGGGCTCGCGGCGGCGGGGGAGGCGGGCGTCCTGCGGGTGCTCGACATTCTGCGCGACGAGCTCGCGACGGCCATGGCGCTCGCAGGGTGCCCCTCGCTTGCGTCGATTGACCGCGCGCTCGTCGAACGACGGCCGCGGTAGTCGCTGCTGCTGCCGCTGGCCTCATGCGCTTGGCGGGGAGCGCTCAGCTCCAGAACGCGACGAAGCAGAACCAGTCGACATCCATGGTCTTGGTGCTGCCCTGATCGGTGAAGCCGGTCGAGATGGTGAAGTTCGGTGCGTTGCCACCGTTCGTCGCCGTGATAATGGCATTGGCCGTCATGTAGGCGCTACCCGGAGTGACCACCACGACGGGATCGGACGATGATTCGCCGTCCACCGTGAAGAAGTACTGACCGGGGGCCTTTTTGACGACCCGGAAATTGCCCGAGCCGCTGTCGATCGAGCCGTCGCCGTTGATACATCCAAATGCTTGTCCCATGACGATACCACCTTTCCTTATCGTTACGGCTGCCCCCTGGGAGCACGGCACGTGCCAGTGGCACTCGACGGCTCGGACCTGCGATGCGGGGGCGATTTCCTGGACGAATCCGTGGGAGCTGAGCGCCGACGTCATCGGTTGAAGGGAGGCAGAGGTGTACCTGTAACCGGAAAAGATACACCTCTGTTACAGCCCTCAGGAGGGGCATCACTCGCGGGCGACCGAGGAGACCCTCGCGGCTGCCATGGAGAAGACGCTCCCGCCTCCGCCTTGCGTCTTCCTCGGATCTGCGTCTTCCTGAAGCCTGTGAACGACTTCATGACCCTCCCAAGCCACCTCCTCGAATGGCTCCTCGACCTCCCGCCCGCCGAGACGCGCGACATCGTCGTCCAGCGTGATCTTCGCGTGCCCATGTCCGACGGCGCGGTCCTCCTCGCGGATCTCCACACGGCGCGCGACGCCCGCAAGCGCCCGCTCCTTCTCCTCCGCTCCCCGTATGGCCGCCGCAATCCCCTCTTCTCGTTTCTCACCCGCCCGTTCACGGAGCGCGGCTTCTTCCAAATTCAAGTACCCCGGCGAGAGCTTCTCGCTCGACACCATGCTGCGCTGGACGCAGATGATGCAAGAGCAGAAAAAACCACTCCACGAGCAATTGCTCGGCCGCCTCACCTCGCGCCGCTCGCTCGAAAAAGGCCTCGCGCACCTCCCGCTCAACGAGGCGGATCGCGTCGCCACCGGTCACCGCGTCGGGTTCTTCCAGGACTGGCTCGAACACAATGCCCCGGGCGACCCGTGGTGGGCGCCGGCGGACCATAGCGGCGCCGTGGCCGACGTGACGGCGCCCGTGCTGTTCATCGGCGGCTTCTATGATGTTTTCCTGCCCTGGCAACTTCGAGATTATGCCGCGCTCGTCGCGGCGGGCCGGACCCCGTACCTCACGATCGGCCCCTGGTCCCATACCTCGAGGCCCGTGTTCTCGACCAGCGTGCGCGAATCACTCGCCTGGTTTCGCGCGCATCTCCTCGGCGATCGCAGCCTCCTGCGCGAGGCGCCCGTGCGTATCTACGTGATGGGCGCCGACGAATGGCGCGAGTACCCGAGCTGGCCTCGAACCGGGCCGACCGGCGCCGCGGCCCGACGGCACGTTGGCCATCACCGTCGAGCTCTCCCCCACCGCGCACCGCTTTCGCCGCGGCCACCACATTCGCGTGCAGATCTCGAGCGGCGCGCACCCGCGCTTCGCCCGCAACCCCGGCACCGGCGAGCCGCTCGCCACGACGACACGCCTCGTCGGCGCGGACCAAACGATTCATCACGACCCAGAGCGCCCCTCGGCCATCCTCCTCTCGGTGCTCGACTGAGCGAGCGGGATCCGCTTCGTGCCTGTGGGGGGTGATCGATTCGTTCATCCCCTCATGATCGATCCGATCACCCGCGCATCGGTCGAGCCCGTCGAGCGCTGCGATTTCCGCGGTCTTCCTGTGCGACCAGGGCTGGCCCATAACCTGCAAGTACGCCCTGACATCGACGGGCCCCCCCCGTCCCGTGAACCCGACCGCGCCGCTGCGAGTTGCGGCATGGAGAGTCCTCATGACGAAATTCGCTTCCCTGCTCAGCGCTGTCTCCCTCTGCGTCCCTGCCGCCTTGATTGGTTGCGGCGGGGAGGATTTCGAGGTCGACGACGCGGAAACGTTTGCGCAGGAGCAAGCCCTCTCGGCCCAGAGCATGCGCTTTGGCGTCGCCCCGCAATGGTATCAAAATTGGAATCCGCCCTCCGAGGGGCCGGCCAACGTCGACCTTGTCGTCGTCGGCGATTGGCTCCTCGAGAGCGGCTTCACGAGCACCCATCAATCAAAGATCCAGCAGATCCGCGCCAAGGGGAAGACCCCCTACCTCTTCGGCTACATCGCGACGGCGAAGACGAAGAAGGGCCTCAATTCGAACAACGATTGCGACGGGAACGCGTCGGCGCCCCTCTGCCAGCAGGGCGCGACGTGGATCCGGGCGAACATCGCCAACAACATCGTGCCCGCCTACCTCGACGCGGCCCAGAAGATCAACGCGGCGCTCGGCGGCGGCAATGCGCTCATCCACATCGAGCCGGATTGGTTCCAGTTCTCGGAGAACGCCCAGCAGAACGCCTTCACGAAGGCCGAGTCGAACGGCTTCATGAACAACATCCTCGGCGCGATCAAGCAAGGTTGCCCCACCTGCAAGGTCGTCATCGACTTCAGCCCGTGGTTCTCGCCGAGCAAGACGAAATGGGCCACCTCGGCCGCGGACTTCTATTCCGGCTGGGACAAGACCGTCGCGGGTTACGTGGGCCTCACCGGCAAGCCCTTCCCGTTCACCGCGGGCAAGATCGACAACTTCACCTACGCGGAGATCACGCAGCAGCTCGCCCTGCCGCTCATCATCGTGGACGCGTACACGTTCGGCGGCGGCCCGATCGACGTCGACTCGACCTGGCTCAACACGTCGAACATCGCCACCGCCGTCGGCTGGGGCGTCGATAGCATCATTCTGTCGCAGACAGGAAACGTCTCCGGGTATGATCAGTTCATTGCAACGGTGAAGGGCGGAACCACGCCCCCGCCGCCCCCGCCGCCTCCGCCGCCTCCGCCGCCCCCGCCGCCTCCGCCGCCTCCGCCGCCCCCGCCGCCCCCGCCGCCCGCGGGTGGTGTGACGGTGATCGGGGGGAACGCGACGGTGACGATCACGCCGAACTCGAGCTGGAACGGGGGTTATTGCAAGAACGTGTCGTTGAAGAACACGGACACGCAGAGCATCACGTGGACCCTCCGCATCCCCAAGGAGGGCACCATCTACAATTCGTGGAACGTGGTGCCCAAGGTCGAAGGGAGCGAATTCGTGTTCAACGGCGTCTCCTGGAACAGCACCCTCTCCGTCGGACAGAGCGCCGATTTCGGCTACTGCGTGAATCTCTGAGTCCGCGCATGTCGACGATGCCCCCGGCGGTTGCCGACAACCGCCGCGAGCTCGCTCGACGCTACTTGCACACCGAAATGCCCGCCACGGTGCCCGCGGTCGAGCAGATCTCGGAGAGCGCGCAGTCCTGGTTCGCGTGGCAAACCACCCGCGGCGCGACCGTCGTCCCGAGCCGCGGGTGCGTGAACGTCCCCGCGCACTCGCCTTTGGGCACGCACACGGCCGCGATCGTCCGGTCGCCCGGGATCAGGCAACACGCCTCGGCCCCGCAATCCTCGGGCCCGTCGCACTCGAAGATCACGCCCTCTCCGTTCGCCGTCCGCGGGCACGACCTCCCATCCTGCGTGCACGACGGAGGCTCGAACGTCGCGCAACACGCCGTCTCGCAAAGATTTGTCCCGCAACGAATCTGCTTCTTCGCGAGCACCGGCCGCGGCCTCCGCGGCTCGTTTCCCTGCGCGGCCGTCTGCGCGGCGGCGGGCGCATCACAAACACACGGCAGAAACCGCGCCCCCTCGTCGTCGCAGACCTGCGTCCCCTGCGCACCGGCCGGGCACGCGCACGCGACCTGTTGACCCGGCACGCACTCCTTCGACCGGCAGCCACCTGACACGAGGGCCCAGGCGACGAGCGCCCCGAGCGCGAAAAGGCGGGGAAGTCCGGCCGTGGAGAGACGTTTCGCGCACATCACGCCGAAGCTTGCCATGGAGCCCGCTGGAACGATCGTGATATGCTCCCAGGTGGCTTCATTTTGCCCGATCACGGTCGGGCTCGCGGGAGGAGTGTCGGGGCGTGTCCATCGCAGAAGGCGCCATCATCGGCGGCAAGCTTCGGCTCGAACGACCTCTCGCCAAAGGCGGCATGGGCGCCGTATGGGTCGCGCGCCACCAGCTCCTCGACACCAATGTCGCGGTGAAGTTCATGGATGGCAGCATCGCGTCGAACGAGCCGCTCCGGCAGCGATTCGAGCGCGAGGCCAAGGCCGCGGCCCTCATCAAGAGCCCCCACGTCGTGCAGGTCCTCGACTACGGCGTCGAGGACGGCGCCCCGTACATCGTGATGGAGCTGCTCGAAGGCGAGGACCTCGGCGCGCGCCTCACGCGCAGCGGCCGCATCGACCTCGTCGAGGCCTACCACATCCTCGAGCCGCTCGGCAAAGCGCTCCGCCGCGCCCACGACCTCGGCATCGTCCACCGCGACCTCAAACCCGGAAACGTCTTCCTCGCGCGGAGCGGCGACGACGAGATCGTCAAAGTCCTCGATTTCGGCATCGCCAAGGACGTCACGATCACGGGCCCGGCGACGTCCACGAGCTCCGGCATGATGCTCGGCTCGCCCTCGTACATGAGCCCCGAGCAGATCCGCGAGACCAAGCAGGTCGATCATCGCAGCGATCTCTGGTCGATCGGCGTCATCCTCTACGAGGCGATCACGGGCCGCCTCCCCTTCGACGAGGCCGAGAACATCGGCAAGTTGCTCGTCACCATCTGCACGGATACCGCCCCGCCGCCCTCCTCGATCGTCCCCTCGCTCGACCCGGCCGTCGATCGTTTCTTCGAGCGGGCGCTCGCGCGCGACAAGGCCGCGCGTTTCCAGAGCATGGCCGAGCTCGTCGAGGCCTTTGGCCTCCTCGTCGGCATCCGCGCGTCCTTGCGATCACGGCCGAGCGGCGAGTTCGTCCCGTCGAGCGGCAGGACCGCCGACGCGCGCACGAACAAGATCGGCACCGACGTCACCCTCGCCGCCCCGACGATCACGGCCGACAGCGGCGAGCGCCCCTCGTTGCCTCGCGCGTCCACGCCCGACCCGCGGAGCACGCTCTCGCCCGCGGAGAGCGGCGCGCGCGCGTCCTCGTCGCGCAGGTTCGTCCCCGTCGTGCTCGGCGCCGCCGTCGCGCTGGCCATCGGCGCCGGGATCATTCTGACGCGCGACCACACGAACACCGGCGCGGACGCCTCCCCCGAGGCGCGAGGCGCCTCCGCGCCTCCCGCGGGGACCTCCTTGCAAGCAGGGCCCGCCGTCGCGCCGGTCGAGGCGCTCCGCACCGCGCGCCTCCTCGTGACCCCGCCCGACGCGCAGGTCGAGGTCAATGGCCGCAGCGCCCCCGTGGATCAGGACGGATACGTCACGATTTCCGGCACGCTCGGCAGCACCCACGCCTTGCGCATCCACAAGGACGGCCACGAGACGCGCGTCGAGGTCGCGATCACCGCGAATGGCGCATTGCCGCACAAACTCACGCTCGACGGCGACGTCGCGTCGCTTGCGCCGTCGAGCGCGAAACCCAAGGCCGCGTCTCCGCCTTCGTCCGCCGCCCCTGCCGCAGGCCCCTCGCCCACGACCGCGCCGGTCACGACGGCGGCCCATCCGACCACGAAGTCCACGTCCACGGCCGCGACGCCCTCCAAAGATCCCCAGCCCGTGCGAACCTTCGAATGAAACGCTCTGCGGCCCTCCCCTCCCCGATGTGCAAGGCGCTCGCCGTCGCGCTCGCCTCCACCTTCGTCACGACCGCGATCGCGCAAAATGTGCCGAGCGGACAACCCAATCCAAAGCCGCAGCCCTCGTGGATGAAAAAAGGCGGCCCGCTCCCGTCGCCAGCCCCGCCTCCGCCGCCGCCCGACCCCGCCGCCGAGGCCGAGGCCCAGGCCAAGGCCGACGCGCGCAAGCATTTCGAGCAGGGCCTCGCGCTCTTCGACGCCGGCTCCATGGAGGCGGCCCTCCCCGAGTTCCTCACCTCGCTCTCGATTTACCCGACCCGCGCCGCCAAGAAAAACGCCGCGCTTTGCCTTCGTCGCCTCAATCGCTTCGACGAGGCGTTCGACATGAACGAGGCGCTCCTCGCATTCCCGGGCGTGACCGAGGAGGAGAAACAGGTCGCGCTCCGCGAAATCGCCGAGCTGAGGCCCCTCGTCGGCGACCTCGTCATCGAAGGGGTCCCGGACGGCGCGACCATTTCGATCGACGGCAAGCCCCGCGGCACGACGCCGCTCCCCGGCGCGATGCACGTCCCCGTCGGCGAGCGCACCGTGCGTATCTTCAAGGCTGGCTTCGAGACGCTCGAAGCGCGGCTGCAGGTCGTTGGAGGCAAAACGGCCAGGCTCCCCGCCGTCCTCGCGCGGCTCGAGCTCGCCGGCTGGCTCCAGGTCGACGAGGCGTCCGGGTATTCGATGGACGTCCTCCTCGACGGCGCGGCCGTGGGCAAGACGCCCTGGCGTGGCCTCGTCGCGTCCGGCGACCACCTCGTCAGCCTGCGCGGTGACAAACGCCTCGGCACCCAGCCCGCGCGGGTCGAAGTGCGCCCGAGCCTCATCACCCCGATCCTGCTCATCGCCGAGGAGCTCCCCTCGGTCCTGCGCGTCGAGGCCAAGACGAAGGACGCGGACATCTCCGTCGACGGCGTCCGCCTCGGCCGCGGCGCCTGGGAAGGCCCTGTCCGGGCCGGCTCCCATCGCATCGAGATCACCGCGAATGGGTTTGTTCGCGAAGAGCGACGTGTCGACCTCGAAGCGGGCAAACGCGAGGCCGTCGCGGTCGCCCTGGAGCCCATCCCTCCGCCCTCGGGATTCTGGGCCGACAAACGGCTTTTTGGCGAGCTCGGCGCCACGTTCGCGCTTGCGCCCACGTTCGGCGGCAGCCTCGACGGGAGCTGCACGGGCCCCTGCGCGGCGTCGCTCGGGCTCGGGGGCGGCGGCATGCTCCGCTTTGGCCTCGAAATCCGGCGCAAATGGCTCTTCGGCGTCGAGGTCGGCGGCCTCTTCGTGCGCCGCAGCTTCACGGATCGGCCCGACGAAGACGTGCACGTCTTCGGCAACATCGCCGCCAACAAGGGCCTCACCGACGACGTCATTTCCCTCGGGGGCGCGCACGTCGGCGCCTCCGTCGCGCGCACCGTGGGCGAGCGTTTCCCCGTCACGTTCCGCCTCGGCGCGGGCGGCTTTTTCGGCTCGGTGCAGGACGACCGCTCCGGCCAATACAACACGACCGCGCGGGACGTCCCCGACCCGACCAGCGCCACCGGGACGCGCCTCAAGGCGAGCACGCCGTATACCGTCGATCGGGTCACCGAGACCCAGGCGGCGCTCGGCGTTTACATCGCGCCCGAAATCCGCGCCGGCATGCGCATCTCGGACAAACTCGACGTCGCCCTCTCGGTCTCGGCCCTCGTTCTTCTCATCCCCGAGCCTCCGAGCTGGGTGCCCGAGCAAGGGTATGTGCAGGCGAGCACGGATGGTCAGGGCAAATATGACTCCGACACGTTGACCGGGACCTCGATCCTCGTGGTGTCTCCCGGTCTCGTGGCGACGTACCGATTCTGACTTTCCTACCTTCAAGAGAGGTCACCATGGGGACGAAATGGCGCACGGCGTGGACATTCAGTCTCGCAGCGGGTTTGTGTGGAGGGTGCTCGGCGGGCGGTGACGCCCCGAGCGCGGGAGACGCACTCGCTGCACAAACGGCCGCTCCGTCTTCGGACGCGCGTGTCGCGGTGGAGATCGCCGAAGCGATCCGCCTCCACCTCGCTCACGACGCGTATCCGCTTGGTGCAAGGACCTCGCCCGGGCCCCGGGCCGACGTGCGCCTGCCCTCGCACGCGAGCGGCGCATTTCGCGTCGCGGACCCGGCAAGTGGGCTCGCGGTCGAGGTCGCGCTCGCGGGCGCGCGGGAGGTCGCGGGGGAGGCGGGCGCGGGGATCGTCGTGTATCCGGCGGGCTATCGCGGCGTCGCCGACATCGTGCACCACCCGACCGAGAGCGGCACCGAGGATTACGTGTTTTTCAGGAACGCCCTCCCGGACGTCCCGGAGCTGCGCTACACGATCACGCTCGGCGAGAACGTGGCCGGCCTCCGCCTCGTGGGCAAAACGCTGGAGCTGCTCGACGCGGGCGGCGCGCCGCGCCTCCGCATGGCGCCGCCCTGGGCCAAGGACGCCGATGGCAAGACCGTGTGGCTGCACGTCGCCGTCGAGGGTTGCAAGATCAGCACGGATCCACGATGGCCGATGGACCGCCCGGTCGTCGATCCGGGCGGGCGGCAATGCGAGGTCAGACTCTCCTGGGAGGGCACGGCCGTGCGCGCGCCGCTGCTCGTCGATCCCGCGTGGACCCTGACGGATGCCATGGGCCAGAAGCGCTACCGGCATACGGCGAACCTCTTGCCCGATGGCCGTGTCCTCGTCGCGGGCGGCGATAAGGGAGGGGAGACCCCGCTGGAGCATGCGGAGGTCTTCGACCCGGCCCTGAAGATGTGGATCACGACGGCTCCCATGGTGCAAAACCGGCTCGGGCACACGGCCACGACGCTGAAGGACGGCCGCGTGCTCGTGCTGGGCGGCAAGGCCACGGTGCAGGGGGCCCTCACGGTGACGAACTCGGCCGAGATCTTCACCCCGCAAAACAGCCCCAACATGGCGGGGGCGTGGTCGCCCGCGAAAGCCATGAACTTCCCGCGCGCGCTGCACACCGCGACGCTCTTGAGTGATGGGCGTGTCCTCGTGACCGGCGGAAAAACCTCCATGCTGGTCAACACGACCGAGATTTATGATCCCCAAACGAATACGTGGGAGCCCGGCGGGGACCTGCATCAAGCGCGTTATAACCACACGGCGACGTTGCTCGACGAGGATCGGATTCTCGTCGCGGGCGGCGAGAGCGTCGGCCCGACGCAGACCGCAGAGATATGGGAGCCGGGGCCCAAGACCTGGAAGTCGACGCCCCCCATGAACCGCCTGCGCTCGGGCCACACGGCCATGCGGCTCCCCTCGGGGCGCGTGGCCGTCGCCGGCGGCAGCCAGATCGCGGCCCAGTCCGTGGAAGTCTTTGATCCCGGGTCGGAGGAATGGACGGCCGGCCTCAACATGACACGCCCGCGCAAAGACCACACGGCGAGCGTGATGGCCGGTGGTCGTATCCTCGTCACGGGCGGCGGATTCGAGGACGTCCCGTACACCACCGAGATCTTCGACCACGCCACGCAGAGCTGGAGCGCGGCCGCGTCGATGGAGAAGCCTCGATCGCTCCACACCGCCACGACGCTCCTCAATGGCCGTGTCCTCGTCGCGGGCGGCACGGGCGCGGCGGGGGTCCTCGTCGACGCGGAGATCTACACGCCGCTCGGCGCGCCGTGTGACCTGAAGACCCCGTGTGACGATTCCTTCTGCGTCGACGGCGTCTGCTGCAACGCGCCCTGCGACGGGCAATGCGAGGCGTGCGACGGCCCTCGCCTCGGCATCTGCTCGCCGGTCGAGGGCAAACCCCACGGGGCGCGCCCGGCCTGCAACGGCACGAGCGAGGCCTGCGCCACGTGTGACGGCGTGAACGCGCAGCAATGCTCGTACCCCTCGGGGAATGGCTGCGACAAGAAATGCAACACGTCCACGCTCACGGTGTACGCCTGCGACGGCACCGGCAATTGCGTGGAGTCGTTCAGCAACAACTGCGCGCCGTACAACTGCGACGCCGTCGATCTCTCGTGCGAGACGGACTGCACGAGCAACACCTCGTGCGCGCTCGGCTCGACGTGCAACACGGAGATGAAGGCCTGCGTCAGCTTGCCGACGAAATGCCTCGACGACGAGATCCTCGAGCTCCCGGACAGCACCAAGCAGAGCTGCGCCCCGTATGCGTGCCGCAATGGCGCCTGCCTCGCGACGTGCGCGTCCGTGGATGATTGCTCCGGCGACGACGTCATCTGCGACGAGAAGACCTCGAACTGCATGAAGTGGACGGCCTTCGAGGACGCGCAATCCGGCGCCTTCTCCGGGAGCTGCACCACGGCGTCCCCCGGCGCGCCCGCTCCTCCCCGCGCCGCCTGGCTCCTCGCCCTCGCCGCCGCATCCCTGCTCGCCGCGCGCCGGCCTCGCCCGCGCGCGTGATGCAGGGCGGCCTCTGGAAGGACATATCTCGTCCATCGGACAAATTCTGTCCGTTCGCCCGCTTTCCCGGACGCGCTCCATCTGCCATGCTCTCTCTCGCGCCTGTCGCCGCGCCCGCATCGTGTTCCCTCCACACGTCGCGGGCGCGGCGCGGCGCTCGACGACGCGCCCTCGGTCACGCGTGCCACTTGAACGTCATCAGGCTGATCGTGAACGTCGCGACCGCCCAGAGCGCCATCATCCCGAGGCCTCCAGCGAGGCTCGCCACGTCGGTGACCCCGTAGAGCAAGACCGCGCGCGAGAGCCGCACCATCTCCGTCGTCGGCAACCACGCGCCCACCGTGGACAGGACCCGCGGCAGCGATTCCAGCGGGAAAAACATCTCCGACAGGAACACGATCGGCATGTTGATCGCGCTGATCACGTCGACGAGCAGCTCCGCGTTGTCGATCGCGGCCGCGAGCGCGAAGCCCGCGCCGAGGAACGTGATCACGCCGAGCATCGAGATCACGAGCAGCCAGCCGAACGAAACGAAGCTCAGCGGCAAATCGAAAAACAGCCGCGCCGCCCCGACCAGCAAGACCACCTGCACGAGCACGATCGACGACCGCGCCGCCACGTTCGCCGCGATGAATATGCCCTTCGGCAAGGGCGTCGTGGCGAGCTTCTTCAGGAAAAAATTCTGCCGGAACAGGGCCATCGGATACCCCATCCCGAAGAGGCCCGACGCGAGCACCGAAAACGCGAGGATGCCCGGGAAGAGGTAATGCACGTACCCCCACGCCGGGCCCTGCGCGACGTCGAGGCGCGCCGGGACCGGCAGCGCCGCCGCGAGCCCCCCGCCGAAGATCCGATCACGCGTCCCCACCCGCAGGACCACGCTCCCGCCATCCGGCGCGGCCGAGAGCACCGCGCTCGCCATGCGCGCGCGAAGCTTCCCGAGCGCCTCGGCCTCGGTTTGCTCGCGCCCCACGCGCACCTCCTCGAAGGCCCCGAGCTCCGCCACGCACCGCTCGATCGCCGCGCTCTCGCCCCCCGCGGAGACCACGGCCACGTACCGCCGCTCGAACGGGTGCCCGTTCATGAACACGAGCCCGAGCACCGCGAGCAGCACGACCGGGAAGACCAGCGTGAACCCGACCGAGCTCCGGTTCCGGAGCGTGTCGAGGAGCCGCATTCGTACGAGCACCAAGAATGCGCTCACGTCGCCTCCCCGCGCCCGATCGCCTGGCCCTCGCGGATCTCGATCGCGCAGAAATGGAAGAACGCATCCTCGACCCCGAGCCCACGCCGCTCCGCCGCGGGCACCGCTTGCACGAGCTCGTCCTTCGTCCCGCTCGCGCGCACGCGCCCGCCCACGAGGAAGAGCAGCCGATCCGCGAGCGCGTCCGCCTCGCGGAGATCGTGCGTCGTCATGAAGAGCGTCCGCTCCGCGGCGAGCTCGCGCAGCATCTCCCCCACGATCCGTTTGTTCTCCGGATCGAGGTGCGCCGTGGGTTCGTCCAGGAACACGAGCGTCGGATCGTGCACCACGGCCGTCGCGATGAAGAGCCGCGCCGCCTCGCCGCCCGAGAGCCGCGTCACGGCCGTCTCCGCGCGATGTTCGAGCCGCGCCCGCGCGAGGATCCGCAAAGGCCCCCCGCGCACGCCGTAGATCGCCGAGAACAGCTCCGCGTACTCGCGCGCCGTCACCCGCTCGATCTGCGCCTCCTTCTGCATCACTACGCCCACGCGCCTTCGCGGATACGGCCGCGGCTCCTTGCCGAAGAGCCGATACGCCCCGCGCGTCGGCTCCGCGAGCCCCTCCAGGAGGTCGAGCAACGTCGTCTTGCCCGCGCCGTTCGGCCCGAGCACGGCGCAGAGCCCCGGCCCCTCGACCACGAAGCTCACGTCGTCGAGCGCCACGGTGTCGCCGAAGCGCTTCGTGAGCCCCACGGCCGCGACGATCTCCCTCGGCTGCCCCTCTGTCATGCCTCTCCGAAGCCTATCCGATTCGCCCCGCACTTCGAGTATCCTCGAACCATCATGCAGGCCGCAGGGCGACTTCTCCACGAAACCACGAGCCTTTGCAAGGTGTGCAAGGACGCCCTCCCGGCCCGCGTCGTGGCGACCCCGAGCGGCGAAGCCTGGATGCAGAAGCGCTGCCCGAAACACGGCCCGCAGGAGGTGCGCCTCTCGACGAGCGCCGCCTGGTACGAGCGCACGCGCGCCATCGTCCCGAAAGAGGCGCGCCCCGCGAAGATCCGGCGCCCGATCGAGCATGGTTGCCCCTTCGATTGTGGCCCGTGCGAGAGCCACACGCAGAAGGTCCGCTTGCCCGTCGTCACCATCACGAGCGCGTGCGACCTCGACTGTCCCATCTGCTACGTCCACAACAAGAACGACGACGCGTTCCACATGAGCCGGGAGGAGTTTGCCCGGGTCCTCGATCACCTCGTCGAGGATCACGGCGGCGACCTCGACATCGTCAACCTCACGGGCGGCGAGCCGCTCCTGCACCCGCACTTGCTCGAGTTCGTGTCGATGGCCCGCGCGCGTGGCATCCACCGCGTCAGCGTGTGCTCGAACGGCGTGCGCCTCGCGCGCGACGAGGACTTCGTCAAGCGCCTCGCCGATCACGGCGCGCGCATCGCGCTCTCCTTCGACACCTTCGACAAACACGTCGATCGCGCCTTGCAAGGCGCCACGCTCGTCGACCTCAAGGCCCGTGTCTTGGAGCTCCTCGACAAACACCAGGTCGACACGACGCTCATCCCCGTGATGACGCGCGGCTACAATGACAAGGAGGTCGGCCGGATCATCCGCATGGGCCTCGAGCTCTCCTGCGTGCGCCACCTCGAAATCCACACGATCACGTACACGGGGCAAGGCGGCGTCGCCTTCGATCGCTCGGGCCGCATTTCCATGCTGGAGGTCCTCGAATCCATCGAGGAGACGACGGGCGGCCTGCTCCGCGCCTCCGATTTCGTCCCCTCGCCGAGCGCGCACCCGCTCTGCTACCAGATCGCCTATCTCCTGCTCGACGACGAGGGCGGCCCGGCGCTCCCATTCCTGCGTTTCCTCGATCCCGACACGATGTACGATTGCCTCGCCGACCACCTCTACCTGGAGCCGGGGACGCGCCTCGAACGCGCGCTGCAGGACGCGATCGACATGCTCTGGGCACGCGGCGACGAGGACGACGAGCGGGGCCTCCGGCTCCTCGACAAACTCGTCCGCAAGCTCTTCCCGAAGGACAAACGCCTCTCGCCGGCCGAAGCGCTGCGCATCTCGGAGCGCGCCGCGAAGGCCGTCTACGTGCACTCGCACATGGACGAGGAGACGTTCGACGTGGAGCGCACGTACCAATGCTGCGATTCGAACTGTTATGCGGACGGCTCGACGATCCCCGTCTGCAATTACAACATCCTCTACCGCGACAAGGAGGCGCGCTTCATGGAAACGCCGCGCGCCTGGGGCGAGCGCGCGGGGAAACGCTCGCTCCCGCTCGTGCAAGGGGGAACGTGACATGACGCGCCTCCTCGAAGGAAAACGTTGCATCGTCACGGGCGGCACGCGGGGCCTCGGCCTCGCGATGTGCGTCGCCTTCGCGCGCCACGGGGCCCGCGTGGCGCTCACCTACCACAAGGACGACGCGAGCGCGGAGGACGCGAAACGCGCCGTCGCCGCGGCGGGGTCCGAGCCGCTCGTCTTCAAAGGATCGGTCGCGGACAGCGCGCACGTAAAATCCACGGTCGCGGCCGTCGTCGCGGCGTTCGGCGGCGTCGACGTGCTCGTGAACAACGCGGGCGTCACGCAGGTGCTCCCCATTTCGCTCCTCGAAGAAGCGGACTGGGACGAATTGATGGACGTCAACGTGAAGGGCGTCTACCTCTACAGCCGCGCCGTCCTGCGCCACATGATCCGGGCGAAGCGGGGCAACATCCTCAACATCGGCAACTTTGCCTCCGAGCGCATCATCGAGTCGCCGGTCCATTACGCCGCCTCGAAATCGGCGCTGCGCGGGCTCACGGAGGCGCTCGCGCGCGAGGTCGGCCGGTATGCGATCCGGGTGAACCTGCTCGCGCCGGGGCTCGCCGAGGTCGGCATGGCGCAGGGCCTCCCGCAGCACCGGCAAACGGAGTACCTCGACAAGTGCCCGCTCGGCCGTCTCGCGCGGGCCGACGAGGTCGCCGAGATGGCCGCGTTCCTCGTCTCCGATTCGAACTCCTTCATGACGGGCGCCAAGGTAGTGCTCGACGGAGGGCTCTAAATGGATTCGTACGACGACATCCTGCGGCGCGGGTTCGACGAGTATCGCGAATTCGTGAACCCCCTCATCGCGCAGCGCGCCGCGCTCGCCGGCGAGCCCATCAAGCTCGTCCGCGCCGAAGGCGGCGTTCTGTACGACGACGACGGCCACGCCGTCGAGGATTTCCACGGCACGCAGGCCTTCGGCCATCGCAATCCGTACATCGCCGACGCGATCCGAAGGTACCTCGACTCCGACGCGCCCTCCTGGTACCCCGCCCGCGTCAATCCCTTCGCCGGTCGCCTCGCGCGGAGGCTCTGCGAGCGCGCCGGGCATTACGACAACGCCTTCTTCGCCTGCACCGGCAGCGACGCGGTCGAGGCCGCCCTGAAGCTCGCCCGCGCACGCACGAAACGCCCGCGCCTCCTCGGCCTCGAAGGCGCTTACCACGGCTGCACCTTCGGCAGCGTCTCGCTCATGTCGAAGGGGTACCTCCGTGATCCCTTCGCGCCGTTCGTCGAGGGCGCCGAGCACGTGCCTTTTGGTGACGTCGATGCGCTCGCCAGGGCCCTCGCGCCCGGGGACGTCGCTGCCATCGTCGTCGAGCCGATCCAGGGCGAAGGCGGCGTGCGCGAATTGCCGGCGCCGTTCGTCGAGGCGCTCTGCGAGCTCACCGAAAAACACGGCACCTTGCTCGTCGCCGACGAGGTCCAGACCGCGCTCGGCCGCACGGGCCGGGGTTTCCTCGCCACCGCGCGCTGGCCACGTCGGCCCGACGTGGTTCTCCTTGCCAAACACCTCGGCGGTGGCATCACGCCGATCTCGGCCATGCTCACGAAACGGGAGACCTTCCTCCGCGCATACGGCGACCATTTCGCGTCAGGCGAGAGCCACAACACGACGATGGGGTTCAACGCCCTCTCCTCCGTCGCCGCGCTCGCCGCGCTGGACCTCCTCACCGACGAGCGGATCGAGCGCGTCGGGCGGCTCGGCGCGAAGCTCCAGAAAGGTTTGTCGGACACGCTCGCTCGTTCGCCGCTCTTCCGCGAGGCGCGCGGCGCGGGCTTCATGCAGGGCGTCGCGCTGAACAGCCCCGATCACCCCTGGCTCTCGTTCGAGCATTTTGGCTTCGAGGACCTCGGCCAGAAATCGATCATCTCCCCGCTCGTCTGCCACAGGCTCTACCGCCGCGGCTATTTCTGCTTCACCTGCGGCCACGACTGGAGCCTCTTTCGCCTCCAGCCGCGCTTCGACATCCCCGAGGAAAAACTCGACGCGTTCGTCGTGGCCGTGGCCGAGGAGCTCGACTACATCGAGGGGCTCGGATGAACGAATCAAAACGCAGCGCGCTCGTGCTCGGCGGCACGGGCGCGGTCGGGAGCGCCGTCCTCGCCGAGCTCACGCGCGCCGGCATCCCTTCCGCATTCACGTACAACCAGGCCGAAGCCCGCGCCCGCGCGCTCGAAAACGAGCTCGCCGCGCGCGCCCTCCGGCTCGACCTCGCCGATCCCACCTCCCTCGGCCGCCTCGCGGCCTCGCTCGAAGCCGAGGGCGTATTGCCCGACGTCGTGATTCATTGCGCCGCCATCGTCCGCACCGCGCGGGTGTTCGAGGCGACGGACGACGACTGGGAGGCCACGATGGCCCTCAATGCCCGCTCGGTCTTCCAGGTGTGTCGCGAATTCGGCCGGCGGCTCGAAGGCCGCGGCGGCGACCTCGTCTTCGTCTCCGCGCTCGATCGCACGCAATCACTCCCCGTGCCCGCGATCTTCGCCGCGTCGCAAGGCGCCTCGTCCGCGCTCGTGATGGCGGCAGCCAAGGACCTCGGCCCGCGCGGCGTGCGCGCGAACGTCGTGGCCCTGGGCCTGCTCGACGCCGGAATCGGCACGCAGCTCGATCCGAAGCTCGCCGACGAATACCGCAACTTCAGCGCGCTCCGGCGCCTCGGGACGCCCGAGGAGGCGGCCAAAACGATCACGTGGTTCGCGCTGCACAACACCTACGCGAACGGAAAGGTCCTCAGCGCGAACGGCGGGATCTGATTCGAAGGGGTCTCATCTTCACGCCGAGAGCCGTGCCAGCTCGTGGCGCCGCAAGGGCAGGCGAATGCGGAACGTCGTGCCCTCCCCGCGCCGGCTCTCCACGTCGACGCGGCCGCCGTGGGCCTCGACGATCTTCCGCGCGACCGAGAGCCCGAGCCCGACCCCGTGCGCCACCTTGCGCGTCGAGGCCGCGCGATGAAAGGGCTCGAAGATCCGCTCGATCTCCTCCGGCTCGATCCCGACGCCCTGATCCGACACGGCCACGGTCGCCTCCTCGCCATCGCGATCCGCCACGATCCGGATCTCGCCGCCCGTCGGTGAATACTTGATCGCATTGCCGATCAGGTTGTCGAGGACCTGTTCGACCCGCGCCTCGTCGACGTCGCATACCAAGCTTCCCTCGGGGATCACGAGCGAAATGCGGTGGTTCGGCGACGTTGAGGCATAAAGCTCGACGGAGTCGTTGAGGAGCCGGCAGAGATCACACGGCTTCCTCGAGAGCTCGAGCTGGCCGGCCTGGATGCGCGTGGCTTGCAGGAGATCGTCCGTCATTCGGGCAAGGCGATCGATCTGTCGATCCACGATGGTCAGCGTCCGGAGCACGCGCGGCTCCGTGGAAGGCGCGCTCCGCGCGAGGACGGTGGTGGACATCTTGATCGCCGCGAGCGGGTTGCGGATATCGTGCGCGACGGCCGCCAACACGGCGATTTGCTCCTCGCCTTTTCGCGCGATCGACGCGGCCATTTCATTGAACACCGCCCCGAGCTCCCGGATCTCGACGGGCCCGACGTCGGGCACGCGTGTGTGCTCGTCGCCGCGCGCGAGCCGCTCGATGGCGCCTCGGAGCGCGGAGAGCGGGACGTAAATCTGCGTACGCGCGCCCTGCACGAGCGCGAGGACGAGCAGGAGCAGACCGCTGATGACGATGATGCTCACCGTATCGAGCGCGTCGTCCCAGAACGACGCGCTCTTCCGCGCGTCCTCCGCGTCCGCCAGGTTGATCGTGACGAGCTCGGCGGCCTTCGACAGCGCGTCGTCGAAATCGATCTGCGTCTGCTGCAATGCCTGGTCGAGCGGCAGCCCGGCCCGCTCCATCCGGTCCCGCGCCGTGAAATACGTCTCCGTCCGGCTGACCAGCTCGCCGAGGACCTGCTGTTCCATCGCGCTCCCGACGTGCGCCTCGGCCTCGACCAGCCGCTCCTGAACGGCTCGATGGACCGCCTTTCGCTGGTTGTCCGGCTCCATCCCGTCGCGCTCGGCGGCGTGCTCGGCGAGGCGCCCGTAATGCAGCAGCTCGAGCTCCACGTCGCGCGCGAGGCCGGCGCCCGTCATGGCATTGTCGAGCCGCGCCGTATTTCGATGCAGGACCGCGGTCGAGAGAAAGAGCGAAACCGCCGAAAGGATGACCAGGAACGAAAGTGCGGCGATCGCCAGGGAGAGGAGCCGGCTCAGCCGCAAGGGGCGCCCCCAATACCAACGTGTATTTCGCTCGCGTTCCATACGCCAAGCATGATTCGACATGGCCGGGGCCGCCAACGTCCCCGCGTCCGGCCTGGTCGAGAAACGTTTGGCCGGGCAGGCCCTTGCTTGCCCCTGGTCGATCGCTGCGGCGCCTTTTTCCGCAATTCCGCTGGCAGGAGCCAATCCCGCCGCCTGCCCCCGATCACCCGCGGCGCGAGGCGGCCTTCATCGCGCGATCGATGCCGACCTTGAGGCTGCTCGTCGTCATGATGTTCCCGAACTCTGCGCCCAGGCCGACGAGGGTCTGCGCGACCTCCGCGCGAATGCCGCTGAGAATGACCTCGGCGCCGAGGAGCCGCGCGGCTTGGGCGGCGCGGAGCAAGGCGCTCGCGACCTGGGTATCCACCACGGCGACGCCGGTGATGTCGAGGATGGCCACGGCTGCGCCCGTGCGGCTCACGCCTTCGAGCAACGTCGTGAGGACTTGCTCGGCCCGTTCGGGATCGAGCGCGCCGACGAGCGGCATCGTGAGGATCCGATCGGTGATGGGGATGAGGGGCGTCGAGAGATCCGCGAGCCTCTGGCGTTGCGCCTCGATGACCTCGTTTTGCGTCATGGTCTCGCGCAAGAGCTGCTCGGCTTGCAGGCGGTCGCTGATATCGGTCAGCGTGCCGATGAAGCCCTCGATTTCACCCTCCGCGTCCCGTAGCGGCACGGCCCTCGCGCTGACCCAGCGCAGGCTCCCATCGGGCAAGCAGATCCGGAAGTCGATGGTTTGCTTCTGCTCCCCCGCTCGCACGAGCTCGGACCATTTCTCGACGGTTTCTTTCACATCGTCGGAATGGAGCGCCCTGAGCCATCCATCGCCCAAGGCCTGACGGGCAGGGACGCCGGTGACGGCCGACCAGGAGTCGTTGACGAACCTCGTGCGCCCCTCGGCATCGGTCTCGAAGACCGCGACGGGCAGGCGCAGCGTGATCGAGCGGGAGCGCTCCTCGCTCATGCGCAAGGCGCGCTCCATTTGTCGTTGCTCGGTGACGTCGACGCAGCAACCGATCCACTTTCGAATGCTACCGTCTTCGAGCACGTGCGGGACGCCGATCGACCAGTATTGGTGATACACGCCGTCTTGGTGCCGCAGGCGAAACTCGACGTCGTATACGCCGCGGGCGGCGACGGCGTTTTGCCAGGCCATGGCCGCCTGGGCGCGATCCTCGGGATGCAATGCATCGGCCCAGCCGATGCCCTGGAGCTCCTCGACGGTTTGCCCTGTGAGCGCGCACCATTGCGGAGACGCAAGGCCGGTCGAGCCGTCCGCGTTCGTCGACCACGAAATCTCCGCCACGGCCGCGACCAGCGCGTGGGATTGCGCGGCGCTCATGCGAAGCTCGTGCTGCTCCTGCTCGAGCTCGGCGACCCTTGCCTCGAGCGACGCGATCCGCTCGCGCAGCGCGCTCATCTCGTCTGCATGGCTGTCTGTCGTTTCGTGGGCCATTCGATGACCCTATCACGATCGGACGCCGTTGGAAGCGGGAGCCGGGTCCACGCATGGCGGGCACGAGGCCTTCCTCACCAACCGCCAAGAACATGACGATTTTTCGTGCGAATTCTGTGCTCGAAACGGAATCCAATCCGATCCCGCTTGCAACGCACCGTTCGCCCCTCAGACCGCCCACGCAGCCACGAGCGCAATCGTCCGCGCGTGGACCTCGACATTCTCCAAAAAACTCCGGCAGAGCTCGGGCTCCCCGATCCGATCCGCGCTCCGCAGGATCTCCGCCCGGGCCTTCTCAATCGCCGCCCGCGCCTCCTCCTTCGCGCCCGCCGCCCACAGCACCTCCGCGTGGACCAATCGCACGAGTTTGTCGAGCGTCTCGTGTTTCCCGCTCTCCACGATCGCATTCGCGCGCCGGGCCTCCACGAGCGCCTCCTCCACGCGCCCGAGCGCCACGAGCGCGCGCGCCCGCGACGCCATCGCCCCCGCGCGGAGCGGAGGCACGTTCGACAGCGTCGCCTCCGCTTTGCGCGAAAGCGCCTCGGCCTCCACGAAATCACCCCTGCGATAAGCGATCCCCGATCGATGCACCTCCGCCGCGCCCACGATGCGGTGCCCGCCGTGCGCCCGGCCTTGCTCCTCCGCGCGCGCCGCCGCGATCGAAGCGTCCGCGAGCCGCCCTCGCTCCGAGAGCACGCGCGCCAGATTCAAATGGCACGCGGCCTCCACCGTCCCGAGCCGCATCCGTTGCGCCGCCGAGAGGCACGTCGATAACACCTCCTCGGCCCGATCGAGATCGCCGAGCTCGGCGCAGACGTGCCCCAAGTTGATCCGCTCGACGCACGCTTGCCGCACGTGCCCGGCGCTCTCGAACAAGGCCATCGAGCGCACGTAGCCCCGCCGCGCCCCCGAAAGATCCCCCTCGTGCAGCGCGCGGAACGCCCGGAGCTGCCCGATGCGCCCCACCGCATAAGGTTCGAGGTCCCGGACCCCGCTCGCGAGCGAAAGCGCGCGCTCCGAGACCCGCGCCGCACGCTCGGTCCGACCCGCCTGCAAAAGCAATGTAGCGCCTGGACAAACGCACGCGATCTGCGCGCTCCGCGCCTCGTGGGAGGCTTCGAGCGCGAGCGCCTCGTCGAGCCAGCGCTCCACCTCGTCCCACGCCGCGCGCCGCCCCGCCGACGACACAATCTCCCCGATGGCGCGAAAATACGCCGACGAGCCGCGCGGCAAGAGCGCGACCGCCTCCCTCGCCCACGACGAACCCCGCTCCGCGTCCCCGCGCCACCGGCTCGCCTCGGCCTGCACGAGCCGCAGGCTACCGAGCACCTCGCCCTCCGCGCGCCTCGCCCCGAGCTCCGCCCGCTCGATCGCCGCGTCGAAATCGTTGCCCACGAGCGCCTGCTCCGCCGCCCGCAGCCACCATCCGATCGCGAGCTCCGGCTCGCCGCCTCGCTCGAAGTGCGTCGCGACGAGCGCCGCGTCCGTCTCGCCCGACGCGCCCAGCCACTCGGCCGCGAGCTTGTGCCCGCGCGTGAGGTCCTCCGGCGACAGCATCGCATACGCGGCCTCGCGCACGAGCGCGTGCCGGAACGCGAGGTCGTCGCGCGACGCACGCGCCGGATCCGGGCAGCGAATCAGCACCTCACGCTCCACGAGCTCGTCGAGCGCGTCCGAGACGAGCGCCCCGTCGCCCCCGCAAAGCGCGCGCACGCCGGCCGGGGAGAACCGCTCGCCGAAGATACTTGCAGCTCGAAGGACCCGCTTCGACGCCCGCCCGAGCGCGTCGAGGCGGGCCTGCACGAGACCCAGCACCGAGTCGGGCAGCCCCTCTTTGCCCTCAGCCGCGGCGCGGATCATCTCCTCCAGGTAAAACGCGTTGCCGCCCGCGCGCTCGGCCACGAGCCGCACCACGGCCGGATCCGCGCCCGCGCCGAGCACCGCGCGCGCGAGCCGCTCGCAGGCCTCCGGGCGCAATGCATCGACCCGCATCACCGTCGTGCGCTCTTCCTTCGCGAGCGACGGGAAAAGCACGTGCACCTCGGGCCGCGCGAGCGCGAGCACGTAGAGCGGCATGTCACGCGCGGCCGCGACGACGGAGGTCACGAGCTTGACCGTCGGCAAATCCCCCCAATGCAGATCTTCGAGCAGGATCAGCACCGGCGCGCGCGCGCATTCGGCCGCGATCCAGTCCTCGAAGGCCATCCGCGTCGCGTCGCCCATCAGCGCCGGATCCGAGCGCGCCGCCCGCAGCGCGGCGCTCGCAGCGCCCGGCACGGCCTGCACTTGCCCGAGCTCGCCCAAGAAATCGACCAGGCGGCCCACGTCGACCGGGCTCACGAGCGGCCCGATACGCGCCTCGATCTTGCGGCGTTGCGCCTCGGGCGCCTCTCCCTCGACGATCCCCGCCGCCCTGCGCACGAGGTCGGCGATCATCGCGTAGGGCGAACCCGCGCGCAGCGACTCGCCCCGGCCGAGCAGGATCGTCGGCGCCTCCGCGCGCCCCGCGACCCGCGTCGAGATCTCCCAGCGCAATCGCGATTTGCCCACGCCCGCGGGCCCCGTCACGAGCACGAGCCGCGCGGCCCGCTCCGCGACGCACGACGTGTACATCGTTTCGAGCATCGCGAGCTCCGGATCCCGCCCGACCGTCGGCGTCGCTCGACCGAGCAAACGCGGATACGCGGGCACCTCTGCGCCGATCTCGCCGCGCAGGAGGAACCCGCCATGGATCTCCTCGACCGCGAGGAGCGCGCCCACGAGCCGCGCCGTCGGCGCGTCGAGCACGATCGCCTCCCCGGCCCCGGACGGACGGAGCCCCGATCCGCGCTCGATCACGTCCGCCGAGAGCCCCGTCTCGCCCACGCGCGCGCGGGACGTCGCCACGACGATCCGCGCGCCCGGCACCCGCGCCCGCACCGAGAGCGCGAGCCGCGCGCCCCGCAGCGCCTCGTCCCCGGCCGACGCGGCGCTGCCGAACACGACGATCACCTGATGGCCGAGCGTACCATGACAAACGCCGCCGAGCTCCCCCGCGGAAAGCTCCAGCGCGAGCCGCCCGGCCGTCCTGTCCGCGGCGGCCGAGAGATCGGCGAAGACCGCGGTGATCACGCGTTGCTCGCCGCGCCCCGAGAGCAGCTCGCTCGCGGGCCTCGGCGGGACCTTCACGTGGAGCACGGGCGTGAGACCCGAGGCGGGCATCGACGGATCGGCCTGCACCTCGGCCCACGACGGCGGCGGCGACGACCCACGCGCGCGCCGGGCGAACTCGATCGACACGCGTTCGAGCGCGCGGGCCATTTCGAGCGCCGATCCAAACCGCTCGGCAGGGCACT
This sequence comes from Polyangium fumosum, assembly GCF_005144585.1. Lineage (GTDB taxonomy): Bacteria > Myxococcota_A > Polyangia > Polyangiales > Polyangiaceae > Polyangium > Polyangium fumosum. The sequence continues at coordinate 77,322 of NZ_SSMQ01000054.1, forward strand.
TCGCCAGCGCGCGCGCCACGAGGGCCGAGAGCTCGGCGGGCACGTCCGGGCGCGCCACGTCGAGCGACGGAGGCTCGTGCAGCACGATCTTCGCCAGCACGATGAGCGTGCGGTCCCCGCTGAATGGGCGTTTCCCGGAGACGAGCTCGTACAGCACGATCCCCAGGGAAAACAGGTCCGAGGCCGCGGTCACGTCCTCCTCGCCGCGGGCCTGCTCGGGCGACATGTAGACGGGCGTCCCGAGCCGGCTGCCCCGCTCCGTCAGGGCCCGTTCCCCCGAGGCACGCGCGATGCCGAGGTCGATCAGTTTGACCGGGGGCGACCCGACGTCCGCGAGCCGCGCGGCGTCGCCCACGACGAAGAAATTCGCGGGCTTCACGTCCCGGTGCACGATGCCCTGCTCGTGCAGCGCGTGGAGGCCGAGCGCCGCGCGCCGCGTAATCTCGACGGCGACCTCGACCGGCAGGGGCCCGCGCCCGAGCAGCCGCGCGAGGTCCGTGCCTTCCAGCCATTCGAGGGCAATGCACGGTTTGCCCTGCCTGTCCATCCCTTCGGCCACGAAACGGACGACGTGGGGGCTCGTGGTGCACGCGAGATATCGCGCCTCGCGGTGGAAACGCTCGCGCAGCTCGGGGCTCGCGTCCTCGTCGAAGAGCCGCTTGATCGCCACGAGGCCGCCGGTCGCATGGTCCCGGGCGCGGAGCACTTCCCCAAACGAGCCTTTGCCGAAGCGCTCGAGGATCTCGAACCGTCCGCCGATCACGCGCTCGAGCGCCCCCATGCAATCGCGTCCCCTCGTCTGCCCGCCGCCCGTCGGCGTGTTGCTTCCCCCGACGAAAAATACCGGAGGATCGATCCGCGGTAAAGCGTGGCCTTGCTACGATGGGGCGCGAGGTCTCTCGCCCCATGATCAAAATACCTCGTTTCCGCGTCGATCCTGCGCTCCAAGGCGCGCCTGCGCTCGGCCTTTGGTTCGCGTATCGCGGCGACGATCTCCTCGTTCGCCTCATGGAGGGCGACACACGCGCGCCGCCGTTCCCGCACGACGTCCCCCTCCTCGAAGGCCTCGAAGCGCTCGGCCTCGCGCCTGTCCGCGTCCAGCCGCTCGGCTGGCTCGACGCCGTGCCTTGTCGATCGGCCGAGCTCCCCCCCGACGCGCCCGTCCCGCCCGGTTTCGCGTATGTATCGCTGCGCCGCCTGCACGGCCGCATCGATCCGGACGTCGAAGCGGCCGCGGGCACGGCGTATCAGGTGCAGTACTGGGACCGGACGCACCAGTTCTGCGGGATATGCGGCGCGCCGCTCGACCTCGAAATCGGGCGTCGTTCGAAGCGCTGCACCCGCTGCGCGCACCAGCATTTTCCGCACGTCACGCCGGCGATCATCGTCCTCGTCGAGGACGGCCCGCGCATCCTGATGACCCGGCAGCCTCGTTTTCCCCCGGGCATGTACGGCCTCGTCGCGGGGTTCGTCGAGCCGGGCGAGACGTTCGAGGCCTGCGCCCAGCGCGAGACGCGCGAGGAGACGGGCATCGAAATCGACGACATCCGTTACTTCGGCAGCCAGCCCTGGCCCTTCCCGCACCAGATCATGGTCGGCTTTTTCGCGCGCCGCGCGGGCGGCGAGCTCGTCGTCGATCACGACGAGCTCGAAGAAGCCGCGTGGTTCGACCGAAACGCCCTCCCCAAGCTCCCGCCTCCGCTGAGCATCGCGCGCAAGCTCATCGACGAATGGCTCGCGCAACGGGCGTGACGCGCGCATAACGACGCGCTTCGGCGTATCCATCCGGCTTCCCTCACGCACGTGGCGTAGCCTGTACTCACCATCCCCAACGATGCCCACCCGCAGGGCATCACGTCGACCCTCGACGAAACATTTCACGAATTCGAGGGTCATTTCGCTCTTCATCGCCCATTTCGTCCACGTGCCGCCCGGGGCATCGGTGTACTCTCGCCGACGGAGGAGGAAAACGATGCCTCGTTCGACAACTTCCCATCGTCCGCGCCCGAGACGGCGTGGAGGGTTCATTCCCCCGCTCTTGCTCGCCGCGGCGCTCGCTCCTGCCGCGATCGGGTGCTCCGACGACGCCGCGGCCCCCGCGACGGATCCCGGGCGCGTCACCATGCATCGGCTCAACCGCGCCGAGTACAACAATACGGTCCGCGATCTGCTCGGCACCACGCGAACACCCGCGGACGATTTCCCCGCTGACGATCGCGGCTACGGCTTCGACAACATTTCCGACGTCCTATCCATCTCGCCGCTCCAGGCCGAGCTTTATGCCCGCGCGGCCGAGGATCTCGCGCGCGAGGCGATGAACCTCCCGTCGTCCTCCACGACGCTCCGGGTAGAAGCGGAGACGCTCACCGGGCAGGTCGGCCAAGCCGGAGCGGAGGACTGGAACCTGTGGAGCAGCGGCGAGCTGCCGGTCACCCACGAATTCCCCTCGACCGGAAAGTATCGGATCGCCGCGCGTGTATGGGGCAATCAGGCGGGCCCGGATCCCGTGAAGCTGAACCTGCTCGTCGGCGGCACCATCGCCGGCAGCTTCGATGTCAGCGAGACGAGCGCGAATCCCGTGGTCGTCGAGGCCGAGGCCGACGCGAACGCGGGCACGCAGGTCGTCTCCGTCGAATTCACGAACGATTATTACGACGAGGCCGCGGGCGCCGACCGAAATCTCCACGTCGACTGGATCGAGATCGAGGGCCCGCTCGGGGTGGTCGGGGAAAACCCCATCCGCGAGCGCATCGTGGTCTGCGATCCGACGGGCGGCGCCGCGTGCGTCCGGGAGATCCTCGAGAAATTCGCCGAACGCGCGTTCCGCCGGCCCGTCACGGAGGCCGAGCTGGACAGGCTCGCGGGCGTGGTCGCGCTCGCCGAGCAGCAGGGACAAACCGTCGACGTGGGCCTCGAAATCGCGCTCCGCGCCATCCTCACGTCGCCCCATTTCCTGTTCCGCCCGGAGCTCGATCCGAACCCGAACGCCGCCGCGCCGGCGCACCCGCTCGACGATTTCGAGCTCGCCTCACGGCTCTCCTATTTCCTCTGGAGCAGCATGCCCGACGAGGAGCTCTTCACGGCCGCGCGGGAGGGCAAATTGCAAGATCCGGCCGAGATCGAGGCGCAGGTCGAGCGTATGCTCGCCGATCCGAAGGCCGCGGCGCTCGTCGACAACTTCGCCGGGCAATGGCTCTTCACCCGGGCCCTCGACGATCACCAGCCCGACTATTACGCCTTCCCGACCTGGGACGCGACGCTGCGCGAGTCGATGCGGCAGGAGACGCGCCTCTTCTTCCAGGAGTTCCTGAAGAACGATCTCCCGATCCCCGGAATGCTCACGGCCGATTTCACGTACATCGACGAGCGCCTCGCGACGCATTACGGCATGCCGTCCCCCGGCCCGGACGGGTTCGTCAAGGTCACGATCGAGGACCCGAATCGAAAAGGCCTGCTCGCGCAAGGCAGCATCCTCACGGTCACGTCCTACCCGACGCGCACGTCGCCGGTGAAGCGTGGCAAATGGGTGATGACGCAGATGCTCTGCACCGAGCCCGACGCGCCCCCGCCGGGGGTCGAGGGGCTCGTCACCGAGGAGGTGCCCACGGGCTCGATCCGGCAGCGGCTCGAAATCCACCGCGCCAATCCGATCTGCGCCGGCTGCCACGAGGAAATGGACAACCTCGGCTTCGGCTTCGAGAACTTCGACGGCATCGGCACGTTCCGCACGGAGGACCTCGGCTTCCCCGTCGATTCGAGCGGCGTCCTGCCCGGCGGCAAGACGTTCAACGGCCTCACGGAGCTCAGCGGCATCCTCGCGGAAGACCCGCGCTTCTTGCATTGCGTCTCCGAGAAGATGCTCACGTACGCGCTCGGGCGTGGCCACGAGCCGGCCGACGCGGACGACCTCGAACACCTGACGAAGGCGCTCGACGACCGCGGCAAGAAGTTCGTCGATTTGATCAAGCTCGTCGCGACGAGCGAGCCGTTCCGGATGCGGCGCGGAGAGACGCCGGGAGGTGCAAAGTGAAACGTTTCAAGCTGTCGCGACGCGCGTTCCTCGGCGGAGCGGGCGCGCTCCTCGCCCTGCCGGCGCTCGAGATGTTCTCCCCAAAAAACGCGAAGGCCGAGCCGAACGACCTCAAGCGCATCCTCGCGTTTTACGTGCCGAACGGCATCCACATGCCGGCCTGGACGCCGACGACCGAGGGGGACCAATACGCACTCCCCACGATCCTCGAACCACTCGCCCCGGTCCGGGACAAACTGCTTGTCCTCTCGGGCCTGGCGAACACACCCGCGCGGCCCGACGGGCCCGGCGATCACGCCGCGGGCACGGCGGGCTTTTTGACGTGCCGCCACGTCGTGAAGACCGAGGGCGCGAACATCAAGAACGGCATCTCCATGGACCAGGTCGCCGCGGCGCACCTCGGCCAGTTCACGCGGATCCCCTCGCTCCAGCTCGGCATCGACGGCGGATCGAGCGCGGGCGATTGCGACTCGGGGTATAGCTGCGCCTACGCGCGGAACATCTCCTGGGCCTCGGAGACGCAGCCTTTGCCGAAGGCGGTGAACCCGCAGGTCGTATGGGACATCCTCTTCGGCGGCTTCGATCCCAAGGCCACGGCCGAGGAGCAGGCGCGGCAGAAGATCTACCGCACGAGCGTCCTCGATTACGTGCTCGAAGAGGCGAACTCGCTGAATGGCAAGCTCGGCACCACGGATCGGCGCAAGCTCGACGAGTACATGACGGGCATCAACGAGCTCGAAAAGAAGATCCAGAAGACGGGCGAGGGCCCGCAATGCACGCCGATGAACCGCCCGCCCGGCGAACTGCCCTACCCCGAGCACGTCCTGATGATGCTCGACCTCATCGCGCTCGCGGTGCAATGCGACGCGACGCGGGTCGTGAGCTTCATGCTGGGCAACGCGGGCAGCGGCCGGAGTTATCCGTTCCTGCTGGTGAACGAGGGCCATCACGAGATCTCGCACCACCAGAACCTCGATACGAACTACGAGAAGCTCACGACCATCGCCCGGTGGGAGGTGGAGCAATTCGCCTACCTGCTCGGCAAGCTCCAGGCGATCGATGAGGGCAATGGCGTAAGCGCGCTCGATACCTCGGCCGTGTTCTTCTCCAGCGAGATCGAGGACGGCAACGCGCACAGGCACACGAACCTGCCGGTCCTCGTCGGCGGCGGCCTCGGCGGGATCTTCAAGCCCGGGAGGCACGTGGTATATCCGGACGAGACGCCGCTCGCGAACCTGTTCATTTCGATGCTGCAAGGCGCGGGCGTCCCGACGAACACGTTCGGCGACAACGGCACCGGCCCGCTGTCGGACCTCTGAATCGATCCCGCGGGCGGCGATCCCGTCGTCGCCCGCGCGTCCCCTCGTTCAGGGCACGTCTGCCAGCACGCGCATGGCATTGCCCCGCAGGATCTTTCCGATCGTCTCGGGCCGGATCCCCGCTTCGAGCAGCGCGTCCGTGAGCAGCGGCAATCGCGCGGCGTCGCAGAGATCACGCGTCGGCACGATGAAGCCGTCCCAATCCGATCCGAGCGCGGGCGTATCCTCGCCGCAGACGTCGAGGATGTGCTTCATGTGCTTTACGACGGGCGCGAGCCCGTCCCCGCCGAGGAACTGCGGGCAAAAGATGACACCCACGACGCCGCCCTTGTCCGCGACGGCGCGGAGCTGGTCGTCGTCCACGTTGCGCCAATGCTCGAACGCGCCGATGACGCCGGTATGGCTGACGATCGGCGGGCGCGTGGCCATCGCGCAGGCTTCGAGGAACCCCATGCGATTGATGTGCGCGAGGTCCACGACGACGCCGAGCGCCTCGCACGCCGCGACGACCTCGCGGCCGAACGGCGTGAGCCCCGCGTCGTCCTTGCGCCCACGGCCATACGCCGGATAACAAAGCTCGTTCCGGCTGAAATGACAGAGGCCGAGGTACCGCACGCCGCGCCGCGCGAAATGCGCGAGTTTGTCGAGCGAACCTTCGAGCGCGTGCCCGCCCTCGATGCCGAGCAGCGCGCCGACCTGCCCGCGCGCCCGCGCCGCCTCGATCTCGTCCGCCGTGCGCACCTTGGCGAGGCGGTGCGGCGCGCGCGAAATCTGCGATTCGAGCGCGTCGATCTGCTCGTCGATGACCCGCGCGAGCCCATGCCGCTGCCCGATCGGCAAGGAGACGAGGCCAAAAAACTGCGCCCCCATCCCGCCCTCTTTCATGCGCGGGACGTCGACGTGCCCGCCGAGCGCGGCGCGCGGGAGCGGCGGATCGTGGCGGGCATGCAGGTCGTAGCCCACCCAGCGCGACCACATCAAGCTGTCGGCGTGCAAATCGATCGCGGGGTAGAGGTCGTGGAGCGCGCGCGCTTCGGGGGAGCCGTGCATGGCGCGCCGAGGATAGCAGAAAACCCTACCGACGAGACCAACCGCCGAGCGCGAATCCAGGGCGCGACTGCAAGAATTTCACCACGGCGACGGGCGGGGTCGACCAGGGCGCGAATCGCTCGGGCGTCCATTCGCTCGGCACGATGACGCTCCGCGTGTACCCGCTCCAGAGGCCGTCGCTGCACGCATAACAATCGGCGCGGGCGAACTGCGCGTCGACGCGGAGCCCGCCGCGCTCGCCATACACGGGCAGGATCTGCACGAGATCGGGCAGATCCTCGTGCTGTCGCGCCTCTTCCGGATCCATGTCGCCCTCGTCGAGCAGGGGCTCGGCGCGCCGCGCGAGCGCCTCCCGGTTCGGCAGATCGTGCAGGAGCTCGATCTCCTTGCCCGCCTCCGCGTCCCACAACTTGAACGTCGCCGAGATGTTCCCGTGCGCGCCGCACGCGAACACGTACACGTCCTCGTGCACGAAGAGGTACGGCCCGACGCTGCCGAGGAGCTCGACGCGATGCGAGAGCTCGCCCACGCCCTCGTCGCCGGGATCCACGATCACCTGCCGCGGCTGATCGTCGCGCGGCGCGAGCCAGACATGCGTCACGGTCCCCGGTTCGAGGTTTGCCGGAGGCGCGCCGTCCTCGCAGCCGCCGAGCTTCACCTCCGCCTCGCGCTCGCGCCAGGCAAGCTCGCCGCGGCTCGTCGCAATCACGATGCCCGGCTCCTCGCCGAGCACACGCCCGTCGGCCGCCACGCGATACGTCGTCGGGCGCCCGTCCCCCTGCTTGCCCCAGACGAGGACGTCCCCGTCGGCCTCCGCCTCGGGAGGCGCAGCGCGCGGCCCCGCGGCGAGATCGACGGCAGGAGCCACGGCCGGGCGATGTCCGCCACAACCGGAGGCCAGGGCGATCGACGCCGCGAGGAGGGCAAACGGGCGCGCCGACACGTGCATCAGGCGCCTTCGACGACGACGCGGTTCATGCGGACGGGCGTGAGGGGCCGATCGTTGCGATCGGTTTGGGTCTTCTCGATCTGGTGCACGACGTCCATGCCCTCGATGACGCGGCCGAAGACGGGGTGCTTCGATTCGCCGGGCGTGAACCAGTCGAGGTAATGATTGTGCACGGTGTTGATGAAGAACTGGCACGAACCGCTGTTGCGCTCACCGGTGTTCGCCATGGAGAGCGTGCCGGGCTCGTTCGAGAGCTTGGCGCCTTCCGGATGCTCGTCCTTGATCGTCCCGTCCGGCCCGTCGCCCGTGCCCGCGCGCGGGCTCTTCGGGTCGCGGCTGTGCGGACAGCCGAACTGGAGCATGAACTTGTTGATGACGCGATGGAAATGCAGGCCGTCGTAAAAGCCGCTCTTGGCGAGCTTGAGGAAGTTATTGGCCGTGATCGGCATCTTGTCGACGAAGAGCTCGACCTTGATGTTGCCGAGGGAGGTCTCGAGGAGTGCAGTCGGGTTTGCCATGAGCGCGGAGCGTAGGCCCTCGGGGGCGAGGTCGGCAAGGGGCTCGGACACAAACAACCCCTTGCGCGGAGGGCTGCGCGAGCGTACGCCCCGGACCGACGAGATGCGAACCGAGCGGAAGAACCGGGGCGAGGTGATGCGTTTCTTCGCGACCGCAGCGGCGGGCACGGAGGGCGCGCTGCGTGACGAGCTGCGCGAGGCGCGGTTCCGCGAGGTGCGCGCGGACCGCGGCGGCGTGCACTTCGAGGGCCCGATCGACGAGGGCATGCGCGCGTGCCTGGAGTCACGGATCGCGGTGCGCGTGCTCGCGCTGCTCGCCGAGTTCGAGGCGCCGAACGAGGACGCGCTCTACGAGGGCGTGAAGGGCGTGGATCTCAGCTACTACCTGGAGCCGAAGCGCACGCTCGCGGTGCGCGCCGCGTGCAAGGACAGCCGCCTCACGCACACGCAGTACATCGCGCAGAAGACGAAGGACGCGATCGTCGATGAGCAACGCAGGCAGTACGGCGCGCGGTCGAACGTGGACCTCGAAGACCCGGATCTCGGGGTGTTCATGCACGTCGTGCGCGACCGGGCGAGCCTGTACGTGGACCTCGCGGGCGAATCGCTGCACCGGCGCGGCTACCGCAAGCGCATCGAGGAGGCGCCGCTCAAGGAGACGCTGGCAGCGGCGATCCTGCGTCTCTCGGGCTGGGATCGGCAAAGCCCGCTCGTGGACCCGATGTGCGGCTCGGGGACGCTCCCGATCGAAGCGTCGCTCTGGGCGCGCGACGTGGCGCCGGGGCTCTTGCGGCCGCGGCACGGCTTCGAGCGGTGGCCGAGCCACGACGAGACGCGCAAGCGGCGCATCGCGGAGATGCGCGAGGCCGCGCGGGCGCGGGTGAAGAGCGAAGGGCCGTTCGTCGCGGGGAGCGACGTGTCGCCGCAGGCGATCGAGACAGCAAAGCAGAACGCAAAAGCCGCGGGGGTGCGGCTGCATTTCTCGCGCGCGGATGTGCGGGACGTGGAGGCTTTGGAGCCGGCGGGGTTCGTGGTCACGAACCCGCCGTACGGGGAGCGTTTGGCCGGGGGAGAGGAGCTTTACCGGGGGATGGCGGAGGCGCTTCGGCGGTTGTCGGGGCATACGGTGGTGCTGCTCGCGGGGACGCCGGAAATTTCGCGGGCGATGCGGATAAGGCCGGACAAGGAGATCACGGTCTGGAATGGGCCGATCGAATGCCGGTTGTTTTCGTATTCGATACGGTGAGGGGGTGGGG
>NZ_SSMQ01000055.1 GCF_005144585.1 Polyangium fumosum
GGAATCCGCTGGAGGTTCAGTGTCCAGCACGCTCGCAAGAAGATGGGGCACGCATACCCACAGCCAGCGCATCCCGCGCTGCCCGTCGCAGCGTGAAACAGTCAAGACCCCTGTGTCGAGGAACTAGTTTTTTTCTCTTGTACTGAGCATCCGTTCATGTCAAGTAGCGGGGCCCAGGGAGGTACTCAAAGACATGTCCATCAAGTTTTATTTCTCGCCGTACTCCAGCGCGGTTCGCACCCATTGGGCGCTCGAAGAGCTCGGCATCCCGTATGAAGGGGTGCGGATGGATCTGAAAGCGGGTGATCAGAAGAAGCCCGACTTCCTGAAGCTGAACCCGAACGGCAAGGTCCCGACGCTCGTCGACGACGGAGTGCCGTATTTCGAGTCCGCGGCCATCAACATCTACCTCGGGGAGAAATACGGCGTGGCGAAGGGCCTCTGGCCGAAAGCCGGCACGCAAGCGCACGGGCGCGCGATGTCGTGGACGGTATGGGCCGCCGCGTCGCTCCTCAATGCCGGGACGCGGATCATGATCAATACGTCCCCGGAGGTCCCGGACGAGCAGAAGAACGCGGCGCAGGGCGAAAGCGCGCGCAAAGAATTCGAAGGGCTGCTCGACCTGCTCGACGCGGAGCTGAAGGACAAACCCTACGTGACCGGGGACTCGTTCACGCTGGCGGACGCGCTGCTCGCGGCCGATCTCTGGTGGTACCAGATGGGGGTCGTGCCCTCGCTGGCCCGCTGGCCCCACATCCAGGCGTGGACGGCCCGCTGTATGGAGCGGCCTGCGTTCAAGCGGATCTCGACGGGCTGAACGTCAGCGCGGCGAATCCACGGCGGGCGCTCCGGAGAGCACCGGGGCGCTCGTCTGCACGGCCACCACGGCCGCGTCGACCTGCGCCAAAATCGCGCGGGCGTGCGCGAGCATCGTCTCCCCCGACGGCAAGAGGCGCACGCCGCGCGCCGTCCGCTCGAAGAGCGCGACACCAAGCTCCTCCTCCAGGCTGCGGATCTGCCGGGTGAGCGGCGGCTGCGCAATCCGGAGGCGCGTCGCCGCGCGGGTGACGTTCCCTTCCTCGGCCACCGCCACGAAGTACTTGAGCTGCGCCAGGCTCATGCAACGATCGCTACCACGACTCGCGCCCGGATCCAAGCGCCCCGCGTGAGCCATATCGAAACGGTATTGGATCTCGTCCGCGAGCGTCAGCATCCTCGCGCGTACCATGCCGTCCATCGACATTCAGACGCCCCGCTCCGTCGAAGCCATGCGCCTGGCGGGCCGCGCCGCCGCCGCGACCCTCGCGACCGTGGCCGCGCGCCTCGCCCCCGGCGTGCGCGCCGACCAGATCGATCAGTGGGTTCGAGAAGACACCACGCGCCGTGGCGGACGTCCGAGCCAGCTCGGCTACCACGGCTTTCCCGCCTCGGTCTGCGTGAGCCGCAACCACGTGGTCTGTCACGGCATCCCGACCCCCGCGGAGGTCCTCGCCGACGGGGACATCGTCAATGTCGACGTGACGACAGAACTCGGCGGCTATCACGGCGACACCTCGGCGACGTTTTTCATCGGCCGCCCGTCGCCGGAGGCGAGGCACGTCGTCGATGTCGCACGCCGCTGCCGCGACGCGGGAATCGCGCAGGTCCGCGACGGCGCGCGGCTGGGCGATATCGGCGCGGCGATCGACGAGCTCGCGCGCCGCGAGGGATGCTCGGTGGTGCGCGAATACGGCGGGCACGGCATCGGCCGCTCGATGCACGCCGCGCCGCATGTGAGCCACGTCGGCCGGCGCGGCACGGGGATCAGGCTCCGCGCGGGAATGGTCTTCACGATCGAGCCGATGGTGAACCTCGGGGGCGCCGAGGTGCGGCTGCTCGGCGATGGATGGACCGTGGTCACCGAGGACGGCTCGCTCTCGGCGCAATTCGAGCACACGGTGGTGGTGACGCGGAAGGGCTGCGAGATCCTCACGCCCGAGCCGGAGATGGCCCTGGCCGCTGCGCTGTAGGTCGCGTGGCAGGGCGGCGCCGGCGTGAAGGGCCGGCGCCCACGAACCCGACTTCAGTTACACTGCTTCTGGAGCTGCTCGACGGCCGCGGTGCAGCCCTTGATGAGGCCGTCCCTCGTGGCCGGGTTCGCCGCGAGCGGCTTCCAGGCCTGCGCGCTCTGCTTCATCGCCGGCTCGAGCATGGGCTTGAGCTCGGGCTTCTTGCCCATGCATTCGGCGACCTTCTTGAAGTACGCGTCGCACTCCGGGACGCCAATCGATTCCGCCGCCGGCGCCGCCGCGCCCGCGGCCTCCGTCGGCTTGGTCTCGGTGGTCTCCTTGTTGCCGCAGGCCGCCGCGAGCAACATCCCACCCACCATCACGAACCCAACCGCGAGTTTCTTCATCTGCGTCTCCGTCCTTTGTCGGCGCGTGCGCCGGGAGGCGGCATCCTGCCACAGGCGCGCGTGACGGATCGAGAAACCGGACGCGATCACGCGGAGGGCCGCGTGTGCGGCCGCTCCCGGGGCTCAGGCGGGTACGGCCTCCTGCTCGGCGCGGTTCCAGTGTCGGTGCTGCGCGATCGCCTTGACGAAGTCCTGGAGGAAGACAGTGAGATCGCTCGCGCCGCGCATCGTCACCACCCCCTCGGCATGGAAGGTTTGTCCCGCCGCCTGCGCGCTCGCCACGGTCACGCCCTTGATGTTCGAGGCGAGGAGCAGCTCCACGCCCTCGCCCGTCGCCCCGATGGGCTTGTTGTGACGGAACGCCTCGTTGACGAAATGGATCGGGTCCCCGAGCTTTTTCATTGCCTCGACGCTCGCCGCCCCGCCGGGCACGAAGACGGCGTCGTAAAGAATGGAGCCGACGTGGATGCTCGCCTGATCGACCTCGACGTCGCCGCCCTCCGCGGCCTCGATCGTGCCGAGCCTCGACGAGATCACCTCCACTTCGGCTCCTTCCGCGACGAGCGCATTGCGCACCGCCGAGAGCTCCGCGAGGCTCACGCCCTTCTCCGCGAGGATGGCGATCCGGCGCGTGCGTATTGAATTCTTCACGGTGTTCTCCATGCTGAGCGCGGGCGACGCGGCCACCGTGCGTTTCGTCGTGAGCTTCTGCGCCACGGCCTGCGCGGCCTTCTTCACGGTCGCGCCCACGCTCGCGGGCGACGTGAGCCCGAGCCCGGTGGCGACGGCCTGGCCAAAGGCGACGTCGACGCGCGTGAATCGCTCGACCATCCGCTCGCGGATCGCCTTGCTCTGGCACTTGCCGAGCTCGAAGACGGCCGCCTTCACGAGGTGCTCCTTTTCGGGCATCGACATGCTGTTCCAGAACAGCGTCGCCTGGGTGAAATGGTCCCCGAAGCTCTCGCTTCGCGCGCGCTGCTTCACCCCGGCGAGTTTTTCCGGGTAATGCGTGAACGTGCCCGCGCCGGGGCCCGCGACCATCGGGCAGCCGCCGCCGAGCGAGTTCGGCGTGTAATGCGCGCGCCCCGTGGGGACGCGGTGCTGGTGGAAGCCGTCCTCCTGGTGGTTGTCTACCCGCGCGAGGGGCCGGTTGATCGGGATTTGCGCGAAATTCGGCCCACCGAGCCGCGTGAGTTGCGTGTCGAGGTAGGAGAAGAGGCGCGCGTGCATCAGCGGATCGTCGGTGAAATCGATTCCAGGCACGACGTTCTGCACACAAAACGCGACCTGCTCTGTTTCAGCGAAAAAATTGTCGGGGTTCCGGTTCAAGACGAGCTTGCCGACGCGCCGCACGGGCACGAGCTCCTCGGGGACGATCTTCGTCGGGTCGAGCAGATCAAAATCGAAGCTGTCGGCCTCGTCCTCCTCGATGATCTGCAGGCCGAGCTCGTACTCGGGGTAGATGCCCTTCTCGATGGCGTTCCAGAGATCACGCCGGTGAAAATCGGGGTCCTTCCCGGCGATCTTCTGGGCCTCGTCCCAGACGAACGAATGCACGCCGAGGAGCGGCTTCCAGTGGAATTTGACGAACCGCGATCTCCCTTCCTCGTTAACGAGCCGGAACGTGTGGACGCCGAAGCCCTCCATCATGCGGAAGCTCCGCGGAATCGCGCGGTCCGAGAGGATCCACATGAGCATGTGCGTGGTCTCGGGCACGAGCGACGCGAAATCCCAGAACGTGTCGTGCGCCGACGAGGCTTGCGGGATCTCGCGGTCCGGCTCCGGTTTGACGGCGTGGACCACGTCCGGGAACTTGATCCCATCCTGGATGAAGAAGACCGGGATGTTGTTGCCGACGAGATCAAAATTGCCCTCCTCGGTATAGAACTTGGTCGCGAATCCCCGCACGTCACGGACCGTATCGGCGGAGCCGCGGGAGCCGACAACCGTGGAGAAACGCACGAAGACCGGGGTCTTCACGGAGGGATCCTGGAGAAACCGCGCGCGGGTGAGGTTCTTCAGGGATTGATAGACCTGGAAATACCCGTGCGCTGCCGAGCCGCGGGCGTGGACCACGCGCTCGGGGATGCGCTCGTGATCGAATCGCATGATCTTCTCGCGGAAGTGAAAATCCTCGAGGAGAGTGGGACCTCGGGAGGAGACCTTGAGCGAGTTATCGGTATCGTCGACGCGGATGCCCTGGTCGGTTGTCAGGTACGTGCCGGCCGAATCTTTCCGTTCAGGTTCCAGGTCGCGAATTTTTGCCTGTTCGTCGAGCGGAATCGTCTTGCTCTGCGCCATCGTGCCCTCCCTCTTTGCGACCTCGACATGACACAAAATCTACCGCCGAGCATGTCCGTTCGGTCGAAATGGTGAGGCCATCGAAATGATGAAAGGAATGGCGTTCGACCCGGACGCGCTCTGCGCGAGCGCGTGTGAGTGCTCACAGACAAATGATTTTGTGCCTGACGGATGTCGATGCAACGGGAATGCTGTAGCATGTGCGCTCGCTCGGCGGCGGCCTGCGCGGCGACACGCGGGCGCTCTTCCTTCTTTCGTCGTCGCCGGGCGGAGGAGGACACGTGCTTCGATTGGCTTGGACCTCGATTGCATTCGTGGTGGTGGTCTGCGTGCTCGGCTGCTCGGCCTCCGGGACCACGCCGAAGGGAACCGGCGGCGGCGGCGCAGGCGGCTCGGGGGGCGAAGGCGGCGGCCCGTTCTTCGACGGCGGAATGGAGATCGACGGCGGCAAGGACTGCAACGAACGGGCGAAGCTCGTGTATCTGCTCGCGCAAGAGAATGCGCTCTATAGCTTCTCGCCGCCCACGCTCGCGTTCCAGAAGATCGGCGTGCTCTCATGCCCGGCCACGCAGGGCGCGTCGCCCTTTTCGATGGCGATCGATCGCGACGCGACGGCGTACGTGCTTTACGACGACGGCCATCTGTTTCGCGTGAGCACCGTGGACGCGTCGTGCGAGGGCACGTCGTTCGTGCCGAAGACCGGGGCGTTCGGGCGGTTCGGAATGGGCTTCTCGACCGACGGGCCGGACGCCACGAAGGAGACGCTCTACGCGGCGGATTACGGGGGCAGCGGGCTAGGGCGGATCGATCTCGCGACGATGGAGCTCGAGACGCTCGGCTTTTACGACGCGATCTTCGACGCGGCCGAACTCTCGGGCACGGGCGACGGGCACCTGTGGGGGTTTTTCACGACAGCCCCTCCGATCGTTGCCGAGCTCGACCCGAAGACGTCCCACGTCCTCTCCCAGTCGTCGCAGCCGAGCCTCGACATCGGCACGGCGTGGGCGTTCGCGTTCTGGGGAGGCGATTTCTATCTGTTCACGTGTCCCGGCGTGGCCTCGCGCATCGATCGATATCGCCCCAAGGACGGGACCACCGTCAACCTGAAGTCGAACATCGGCTTCCGGGTCGTCGGCGCGGGCGTCTCGACCTGCGCGCCGCTCGAACCCCCGAAGTGACCTTCGGTTTCCCAGCCCACCGCTCACCACGGTTTCACAAAAGTAGACTGACAGATGTTGACTTTTGTCATCGCGTTGTTGATACTTCCCGTCATCCAACTTCGCGACAGGAGTCCGCCATGATCACGCGTTCGCTCGGCTCGAAGGGTCCTCGGGTGTCGGCCTTGGGCCTCGGGTGCATGGGTATGTCCGATCTCTACGGCCCGTCCGACAGGGCCGAGAGCATTGCCACGATTCACGCAGCGCTCGACGCAGGGATCGATCTGCTCGATACGGGCGACTTCTACGGTATGGGGCACAACGAGCTGCTCCTCCGCGAGGCGCTCGAAGGGCGAGCCCGCGACAAGGTCGCCATCAGCGTCAAGTTCGGCGCGATGCGCGATCCTGCCGGCGGTTGGGTCGGCATCGACGGGCGCCCCAGCGCAGTGAAGAACTTCCTCACCTACTCGCTGCGCCGGCTCGGCACCGATTACGTCGACGTCTACCGCCTGGCCCGCGTCGACCCGGCCGTGCCGATCGAGGACACGGTCGGCGCAATCGCCGAGATGGTCAAAGCCGGCTACGTCAAGCACATCGGCCTCTCCGAGGCGGGCGCGGAGACGATGCGCCGCGCCCACGCGACCCACCCGATCTGCGACTTGCAGATCGAATATTCGTTGATCTCGCGCAGCATCGAGGCCGAGATCCTCCCCACCGCGCGCGAGCTCGGCATTGCGATCACCGCGTACGGCGTGCTCTCCCGCGGCCTCATCAGCGGACACTGGTCGAAGGAGCGCTCGATGGCGCCCACCGATTTCCGCCAGTACAGCCCGCGCTTCGCGCCGGAGAACCTCGACAAGAACCTCGCGCTCGTCGAGGCCTTGCGCGGCATCGCCGAGGCGAAGGGCACGACCGTCGCGCCGATCGCCATTGCGTGGGTGCTCTCGCGCGGGAGCGACATCATCCCGCTCGTCGGGGCGCGGCGGCGCGACCGCCTCACCGAGGCGCTGAGCGCGCTCTCCATCGAGCTCGGGCCGGACGACCTCGCGAGGATCGAGCGCGCCGTGCCGGCCGGCGCGGCCGCGGGCGAGCGTTATGCCGCGTCTCAAATGGCGCACCTCGACAGCGAACGCAGGGCGCATTGACATGGTCGAAGAGGCGCTCACCGCCGAACGAATCCTCGAAGCGGCCGAGGAGGTCCTCCGCCGCTTCGGGCCCGCCAAGGCCACGGTCGTCGACGTGGCCCGCGCGCTCGGCGTCAGTCATGGCAGCGTGTATCGGCATTTCCCGAGCAAAACGGCATTGCGGGACGCCGTGGCGGAACGCTGGCTCACGCGCGTATCGAAGCCACTCGCGGAGGTCGCCGCCGAGAAGGGCCCGGCCCCCGAGCGCCTGCGGCGCTGGCTCGGCCTGCTCTTCGAGCTGAAGCGAAAAAAGGCGCGCGACGAGCCCGAGCTCTTCGCGACGTACACGAATCTCGTCGCCGACGCGCGGGACGTGGTCCGCGTGCACGTCGAGACGCTCGCCATGCAAGTCGCCCGGATCCTCACGGACGGCGTGGAGCAAGGCGAGTTCACCCTCGACGATCCGGTGACCTCCGCCTGGGCCGTCTTCCACGCGACGGCGCGGTTTCACAATCCAATCCACGCGTCGGAGTGGTCCGACCCGGGCATCGATGCGGCCTTCGAGGGCGTGTGGTCCCTCCTCCGCGGCGGCCTCGGCGCGCGAGAAGCCCCCGCGAAGGCGCGCGCGAAACCCTCGAAAAAATAAACTCAGGATCCGTTTCGCACTTCAGCGTTCGCGCCTGCAGCGGTGAGGGTATCGACGATCACGCGCGCCTCGTCGCGCGTGATCCACCGGCGAACCACGACAGGCGCCGACTCCACGAGGTCCTTCGCCTCTTTCACGGGCATCTCCCACAGCGCACGCACGGCCTTCACGACAGCGAGCTTGTCCTTTCCGATCTCCAGGAGGACCACGGAAAACTCCGTTATCTCCTCGTGAGGGTCCGGCGGCGGCGCGCCCATAAAAAACTCGTACCGTGGAGGCTCGACAAACGCCAGGAGGCCGAAACGCTGCACGAGCTCGTCCGCCAGCTCTCCAAGCTCCTCGGCCGTGAGGCTTTCGAGGTACGCAATGACCTCCTCCCGCGTGACGCTCATCTCTCCCCCTCCGCCTGCCTTCGCTGGGCGAGCAACGAGAGCACCGAGACCATTCTCTCCTGCTGCGTCGTCCGCGTGACCACGTTCCCCTGTCGATCGTGGGCGTACCGCACGCAAAGCCGACTCCCCGGAGGACACGTGGACAAGAGGCGGTCGGCTTCGCCGCGCGTGAGCTCGGAGAGATTCGTGACGTGCAGGTCGCAACGCTCGCATCGGCGCGCGCGTTCGTCACCCGTCATCGCTTGCCAGTCCTCGTGGCAGGGCTCGGCGATACGCAGCGTGCTGAGCTTCATGGAGCCATGATGTATCACGCAGCGGCCCGTGTTCGGAAGGTGCATCGCCGGACGGGATGCGGTAGACATCGCTCGCATATGAGCGAAACGCAAAGCGGAGGCGACTCGCTGCCGAAGGAGACGCGCAAGAGGGGGCGGAAGGTTTTCCGCTGGATCGGGATTGGATTGCTCTCGATCGTGCTCGGGCTCCTCGGCTGGGACGTCGCCACGTTCGACCGCGGCGCGTGGCAGCGCGATTTCGAGGCGCTCGAGGTCGCGATGGCAAAGGAATACGCGAACCTCGACTGGATGGTCGAGCATCGCGGCGTCGATCTCGCGAAGCTCGACCGCGACACGCGCGCCTCGCTCGGCGGTGCGTTCACGCGGGTGCAGGCCTTCCTCGCCCTCCGTCGCTTCGTTCGTACGTTTCAGGATCCCCATTTCAAACTGACGGGGGGCGCCGGCCGCCCAAGCGCGCCGCCGTCGGACAACGGCGCGGCGCCTCCCGCTCCCGTCGCGAGCTGCACGGCGGCGGGGTACGAGGCGCGCCCGGTCGATTCGCGTTTTCCGTTCAAGAAAATGCCCGGGTTCACGGCCGTGCACGAGGCGCCTTTCCCCGCGGGTGTGGCCGGCGAGCTCGGCGTGATTCGGATCGCCCATTTCGGGGAGGACAAGTACCTCGCCACCTGCGAGGCGGTCTTCACCACGGGATTGGATGAGGACGCCTTGCGGGCCGGGGTCCGGGCCAAACTCCAGGAGGCCTTGCAGACGGCGATCGGAGCGCTGCGGGATCGCGGGGCCAAGCGGCTCCTCGTGGATCTCACCGGCAATGGCGGCGGCACGGAGTGGGTCTCGGAAGCCGTGCCGCTGTTCACAGGCGGCACGCTGCGACGGAGCAAAGCCCGGATCGTCTCGCCGAGCTGCGATCGGACGCCGGTCTGGAAGGGCGAAAAGGTGTGCTCGATCTTCGGCGAGCCGCCCGGGACGGCGATGCTCGAAGGCAAAAATGTCTGGAAGGGACCGCTGTTCGTCCTTGTGGATCGCGGCACGGGCTCGGCCTCCGAGGATTTCGTCGCCTGGCTCAAGGACAATCACACAGCCACGATCCTCGGCGCCCGCACGGCAGGCGCGGGATGTGGATACGTGAATGGCGGGGGGCGCGTCCAGCTTCGGGAGATCGGCTTCGAGGTGCGAATGCCGAACTGCGCGCGTTTCCTCGCCGATGGGACGAACGAAGTGGAGGGCATCGCCCCGGATGTCGCTCTCCCGCTGGACAAGTCCGACGGGGAAAAAATCACGGCGCTGACGGCCGCGATCGCCGCGACGCGGGATTGAACCCCGCCCGCAGGGATGGCACCATCCAAGGCGTGCGTTGTTCGGCTGTCGGGAGGGAACCCATGCGTCTCGCGTCGCTGCTGCTCGTGGTGTCGCTCCTTGGCGCCTGTGGCTCGACGTCGCCCGCGGTCCCGCGCGCGAGCAGCTTCAGGGCCACACCCACGCCAAAAGTCGCAGAGCCCGCTCGGCCGCGGCTCCCGAAAGAAGAAGTGACCTTCGCCTTTGATCGCGGCCTCTGGCGTCTCGAAGGGACGTTGACGCTGCCGACGCGCGAGGAGGGGGAGCGCGTGCCCGCCGTGGTCATCGTGCACGGCAGCGGCCCCATGTCGCGCGACGGCGTGATGCGTGGACAGATCGGGCTCGGCTTCGGCTTCGAACTCGCCGTCTACCAGCGCCTCGCCGACGCGCTCGCCGATCGTGGGTACGCTGTGTATCGGTACGACAAACGAACGTGCGGCGCATTCAACGATTGCGCCGATGGCGGTTTCACGTCCGTGCCCTACTCCCTCCTCGAAGTGGAGTTCGCCACGACGGAATACGTGCTCGACGCCGAGGCCGCGCTCGACGCCGTCGCAGAGCGCCCTGAGATCGATCCCGATCGCCTCTTTTTCGCGGGGCACAGCGAAGGCGGCGAGCTCGTGCCCGTGCTCCTCTCGGACAGGCCGCGGGTACGCGCCGGGGTCATGCTGGCGCCGCCCTTTCACACGATGACCGTCTTGCTGGAGCAGCAAAGCGAGCGCGTCCGCTGGTCCTTCACCATGGCCGGGCAGCCGGAGCGCGCCGAGGCGGAAGGCCGTGAATTGCTCGCCGCCGCGCAGGCGCTCCGGCAAATCGAGCGAGGGACGCACCTCGGCGCGCCCATCCTCGGGCAGCCGCCGGGCCTGTGGGAATCGTGGCTCGAGCTGGCGAGGCGGGCGCCCGAGCTTGCTCGGAAGCTCGACAGGCCGCTGCTCGTGCTCGGCGGGAGCTACGATTACAATGTCGCGCCCTCGGAGATCGAGAGCTGGGCGAAATGGCTCGACGGCGCGTCGCGCGCCCCGCATCGGGTGCGCGTGCTCGATTGCGTCACGCACGCCCTGAACTGCATCACGCAACCGGACGCGACGCGGATCAAGCCGGACGACATCGGGCGCGACATCTCCCCCGCGGTGCTCGCGGAGGTGTCACAGTTCCTCGATGCCCACGCCGCGCGTGCCAAGCTGACAGAAGCAGGACGTTGATCCGCGGCGCGCGGGTCATTTTGTCGCCCGTCCGGGCAGGCCCCGAGCCGTTTTCGCGGGGATCCGCAACGTTCAAAAGCTGGCACGAGGCTCGCTTGTTCCCTTTGCTCATGGGATTCGACGCCCGTTTGAAACGATGGTTCCCCGCGGTCCTGGTGCTGCTCGTGGCTCTCGTCGCCTATTTCCAGGCAGCCGGGCTCGGAAGGCTCGTCTCGTCGAGCCTCACGGGTCCGCCGTTCGAGCCGCTCTCGCCGAGGCCGTCGATGAAGGTGCGGAATGCGCTGGCCGCGCTGCAAGACGAGAAACATGGCGAGGCCATTCTCGGGCGAAACCCCTTCGATTCGATCACCGGCCCGCTCACGCGCCACGGCCCGCCGGACGACGGGGCCCCAGAGCCCGCCGAGCCGCTCGGGGATCCGTACGCCGATCCGATCTGCGACGCGGCCAAGGTCTTGCTCATCACGGAGTCCGACGAGGCGCTCTGGTCGTTCGCGGCCATTGCAGGGTCGGACGGCAAGGCCACGTTGCGGCGGCTCGGCGACGACATCGGCGGGCGCACGGTGCACGCCATGGCCTGGGATCGTGTATGGCTCCGGCAAGGCGAGGCGCGGTGCCAGCTCCCCTTGCACGAGCCGCGCGAGGGCCATGCGGCGCGGAAGGAGCCGGGCAACGCGCCGTCGAAACCCGCTTCGGGCTCGCGTGTACCGCCCGAGATCGCAAACGGAATTCGCAAGGACGCGGACAACCATTACGTCGTGGAACGATCGATCGTCGACACGATCCTCGAACGTACGGACCTCCTCGGCGCGGCGCGTTTGGTGCCCGTGCGCGAAGGCGACCGGATCGCTGGCATGCGGGTCAGCGGCGTCCGGCCCGGCTCGTTGCCCAGCATGCTCGGGCTTCAGAATGGGGACCGGCTCGACAACATCAACGGATTCGAGATGGGAGATCTCACGAAGATGATGGAGGCGTTCGCGCGGTTGCGCGCCGCCGACCGGCTTGACGTCCGTATCGTCCGCGGCGGCAAACCCATGTCGATCGAGGTCGAGATACGTTGATGCGCGCGCCGTCGAGCCGCGCCCGCTTCGTCAGCCGCCCACGAGGCGCCCCGAGCGATAATCCTCGAAGGCCTGCCGGATCTCCTCGGCCGTGTTCATCACGAAGGGCCCACGGCGCGCAATGGGCTCGCCGATAGGCTGCGCCGCGAGGAGCAAGAGGCGCGCCCCGGTGGCGCTCGTCGAGACGGCCGATCGTCCCGCGCCGAGCACGGCAAGCTCGCCCCGCGCGACGGGCGTGCCCTCGGGCCCGATTCGCGCGGCGCCGTCGATGACGTACACGAATGCATTGTGCTCGATCGGCAGCGGATGTCGGAAGCTCGCGCCCGCCGCCAGCGTGACGTCGAGCAAGCTCGGCGCGACGACAACGCCGTCCACGGGCCCACGCCGGCCGCCTGCCTCCCCGGCGACCACCCGCACGCGGGCGTCCGCGATATCGACCTCGGGAATCGCCGACGGCGGGATGTCTTGATACCGCGGCGTGATCATCTTCTGCGCGGCCGGGAGGTTCACCCAGAGCTGAAAGCCCCACATGAGCCCCTGCTCCTGTTTCGGCATCTCGGAATGAATGAGCCCGCGCCCCGCGGTCATCCATTGCGCGCTGCCCGGGCCGAGGCGTCCCCGGTTCCCCACGCTGTCCCGGTGCTCCATCGCGCCGTGGATCATGTACGTGACGGTCTCGAAGCCGCGGTGCGGATGATCGGGGAATCCCGCGATGTAATCGTCGGCGCGATCGGTGTGGAACTCGTCGAGGAGGAGGAACGGGTCGAGATCGGGGAGGGCCTGGCCCCCGAGCGCGCGCGAGAGCCGCACGCCGGCGCCGTCCCGCGTGGGCTGCGCCTGGACGATCCGCCGCACGGGGCGCGCGTCGGGATCGAGCCCGCCCCCCACGGCGAGGGGCGAAGGCGCGTCGGTCTCACGCGAGAGCAAAGCGAACGTCGCCACAGGGAGGGCAGCCCCCGCGGCGAGGAGGAAGTGGCGCCTGGTCGGGACACGGGCCATGCACGCAAGGGTAACGCGCGCGTGGCCCGTGCACAATCGTCGGAACTCAGCTCCGACGGCCGCGCGGAGGACGCGGCGGGCGCGGTCCTCGGGGGCGCTGCGGCTCGGGCGCGAAGGCGCGGCGCGGCTCCGGACGCGCAGCCGGGCGCGGCTCCGGGCGCGCAGCGGGGCGTGCTGCGGCCGTCTCAACGGGAGGCGCCTGCCCCTCCGCGACGGGAATCCGGCGGCGGAGCAGCTTTTCGATGTCCGCGAGCAAGGCGCGCTCCTCGCTGTCGCAGAACGAAATGGCGCTGCCCGTCGCGCCCGCGCGG
Organism: Polyangium fumosum; assembly: GCF_005144585.1. Lineage (GTDB taxonomy): Bacteria > Myxococcota_A > Polyangia > Polyangiales > Polyangiaceae > Polyangium > Polyangium fumosum. The sequence goes on from NZ_SSMQ01000055.1 coordinate 13,211, forward strand.
CCCGTACGGCCGATCCGGTGCACGTAGCTCTCGGGCACATTCGGCAGGTCGTAATTGATGACGTGCGAGACGCCCTCGACGTCAATGCCGCGCGCCGCGATGTCCGTGGCGACGAGCACGGGCGTGACGCCGCGGCGGAACCGGTCGAGCGCGCGCTCGCGGGCGCCCTGCGACTTGTTGCCGTGAATGGCGAGCGCCTCGATGCCGACACGCACGAGCTGCTCGGAGATGCGGTTCGCCCCGTGCTTCGTACGGGTGAAGACGAGCGCGCGCTCGACGCTCGACGTCCGCAGGAGTTGCTCGAGCAGCGCGCGCTTGTCGGCCTTCTCGACGAAAAAGATCGATTGTTCGACCGTATCGGCCGCCGCGCGCGCGGGCGTGACCGAGACGCGCGCCGGATCGACGAGGATGTTGTCGGCGAGCGCCGCGATCTCGCGGGGCATCGTGGCCGAGAAGAAGAGCGTCTGCCTTTGCTTGGGCAGCGCGGCGACGACACGCCGCACGTCGTGGATGAAGCCCATGTCGAGCATGCGATCGGCCTCGTCGAGGACGAAGACCTCCACGCGATCGAGGCGCACGAACCCTTGCTGCATCAAATCGAGGAGGCGGCCGGGCGTCGCGACGAGCAGGTCGGGGCCCTTCGCGAGGTTCTCCTCCTGCGGGCGTTGCCCCACGCCGCCGTAAATGACGGTATGGCGGAGGCCGAGGTGCCGCCCGTACGCGGTCACGCGCTCGCCGATCTGCGCGGCGAGCTCGCGCGTCGGCGTGAGGACGAGCGCGCGAATGCCTCCGTGGCGTTGTGTCTTCGAGAGGCGCTGGAGGATTGGCAGGACGAACGACGCCGTTTTGCCGGTGCCGGTCTGCGCGCAGCCGAGCAAATCACGGCCGGAGAGCGCCTCGGGGATCGACTGCGATTGAATGGGGGTCGGACGCTCGTACCCCTCTTTGACGAGGGCGCGCACGAGCGGGGCCGCGAGGCCGAGCGCGACGAACGCGGCGCCCGGGGCCTCGGAGGCCATGGAAACGGAAACGAGCGGCGCGCTGCCCTCGGCACGCGGCGCCTCGACGGGGGCCACCATGGGCCGCCCGGGAACGGAAAAAGTCACGATGAAAATGCTCTCTCGCGGCCCGAACCCGTGAAGGGTGTGCTTGTCGCTCTCCCCTTCCCGCCGAGCCGCCAGGGTTCGGGAAGGGCGTGAAACGACCCGTCTGGCCGCTCCACTGCGGCGCAACACGCATCAAGGTGCGCACCGCCACGCCTTCCCGGTCGCCTTCGTTCGGACGCAAGCACGTGGGGCTCTGCCCGCGCATGCTCGCCGGATAGGATCGTGAGCACGAGCGTGGTAGCGCACGGCAGCCGCACGCGCAAGCGTCATGTTCGCCACGCTCCGCGCCGTCGAGGCTTGACAGCACGTCGCGCGAGGACCTCAGATCCGCCCCCATGGCCGCCTCATTTCGTGAACGACTGGAAGCCATGATCGAAGCGCTTCGCGCGCACCCGGACGTCGAGGTGCTCGACTTCCGTCTCGGCTCCCCGGCCGCCGGGGCCGTGCTCTCGCGCGCGGAGCAAGCCGCCGGCATGACGCTGCCGGACTCCATTTTGGAGTTTTACACGGCGCACAACGGCGTTTTTCTGGAATGGGGCCTACGAGGCAGCACGTATACCCGGACCGACCCGTACGACTTCCCCGATTACGACGCGCCTCCAGGCTGCATCAACCTGCTGCCCATCAGCGCCGCATTCCAGCCCGACTGGCAGAGGGATTTCCACGTGAACGAGCTTCTGCCGGGGCAGGAAGAGCTTTTTTTCGGACAAAAGCTCGATTCCGAGCGACCGCTGAAGGCCATCACGATCGACAACTTCAGCAAGTACAACCACGCCGATTTGATCATCGGCCCCAAACCCGTGGTCCTCGTATCCACCGATCACGGGGCCGATCTCGAAAGCTCCGATTTCATGTCGTTCGAGACCTACCTCGAGGTCACGCTCGCCGTGTTCGGCTCGAACCGCTTCGCCGCCGTTCGCGCGGACCAACCCGCGCGCCTCGTTTCGCCACGCGAACGGCCGACGCTCGACGCGATCGTGGCGCACGTGCGCGAGGACGAGCGATAATCCGCGCAGACGCGGCGCGGGCTCAAAACGTGCCGACTTCGCCGAGCAGCGACCCGGCCTCGATCAGGTCCACATGGCCCCGAGGGGCCGACACGCCCGGCTCCCAGCGCGCATCGACGGCCAGCTCGAAGTTGGAGCCGCAACTGCTGCAATTGTCCCCCGACCCACCGCCCGCGTACACGTCCGGGAACGGGTTCTCGTCGACGACGAAGAACAGGCGAAGGTGCGCGGCCCCGTCGTCGCCCCGATAAAGCTCCCCGCGCTGCTCGTGTGCGAGAATGCCATCGGCGCTCGAGAGCTGCCCGAGCACGAGGACCTTCAAATACCCGTCGGCACACTCGCTATTGCGGTCGAAGTAGGCCACCACCGGCGAACTCTCGGTGTCGGCAGCGAGAGACCAGCTCACGGCGGTCTTCGTTCCATTGGCCCACGCCACGTCGAAGCTCCCGGACCCGCCCGTCGCATCGAGGGCCTCCTGTCCGCTCACGCCGAGGGGCGTCGATTCGGTGAGGCCATGCTCCACGGACGGGCCCACCGGCGAGAAGGAATCGCAGGGATCGGCACCGATCTCCCCCGTCTGTCCCCCGGTCGTCGTGCACCCCACGAGCAGCCCCGCCAAAGCCCAGCAAGCAAGTCGTACGTTCATCGAAAGCCTCCTTCGCCCCTCCAATTGCCGCAGCGCGGGAGCCAGCGCAAGCGCCACGTAGCGCACATACGCATTATCTATCGTGCCGATCTGCTAGAATCGATGCAGATATGCGATACAAGAAGGCGCAATACGACGGAATCGCGAAGGATTTCTGCCGAGTGATCCGCGGCCGGCGCTCGCAACGGCAGCTCAGCGTCCGGCTCGGGTACGGGACGAACGTCGCCTTCGGCTGGGAGTCCGGGCGGCGCTTTCCCACGCTCCCCACGCTGCTGCGCGTCGCGGCGTACAACGGCGTCGACGTCCATCGCGCGCTCTCGGATTTCGTGCGCCAGGAGTCGGCCCTCGGCGCAGATGTCGCCGTCTCCGACCCGGCCCTCACGGCTGCCTTCTTTCAGATCCTCAAGGGAGGCCTGAGCAACGCCGAGATCGGCTCCCGCATCGGGCGCAGCGCCTCCCAGGTGTCGCGCTTCATGGCGGGCACCTCCCAGCCCCGGCTCCCCGACGTGCTCGCCATCGTCGACGCGACCACCGACCGGCTCCTCGACTTCCTCGCCCTCTTCGTCCCCCCGAGCCAGCTCCCCTCGGTGGCGCGCGACTTCCGCGTGCTGGAGGAGCGTCGCCGGATCGCGACCGAACTCCCCTGGTCGCACGCCGTCCTGCGCGTCCTCGAGCTCGCGAGCTACGCGGCCCTGCCCTGCCATGACGATGCCTGGGTCGCCGCTCGTCTCGGGCTCCCCGACGACGAGGTGCGTGTGTGCCTCGAAGCCCTGTCACGAGCGGGCCTGGTCCGATGGCACGAAGGGCGGTTCGCCGCCACGGCCGAGACGGTCGACATGACCCGAGGCCCCGCCGAGCCGCGGCAACGGTTGAAAGCGCACTGGCTCGACGTCGCCGCGCGCCGGCAGCTTCGCGGCGCTCCGGGGCTCTACTCCTACAACCTGGTCAGCGTCGCGCGCCGTGACCTCGAGCGGCTGCGGGCCTTGCACGTGCGGTACTTCCACGAGCTTCGCCAGATCGTGTCGGACTCGCGCGAGCCCGACTGCGTCGCGCTGGTGGCGATGCAGCTCTTCGAGCTGGGCGCGTGAGGCACTGCACGCTCGGCCCCCAGCATGCAGAGATTTCGCTTGAAGGACGGGCACCTTGACACCCAACGTGGCTCGCGTTGTCCTCACGGTTCCTCGCCGAGGAAGAGCGCCCATGCTTCGTTTCTGGCAACGCCGCAAAGACGATCCGCGCGTGGGCCCTCCGTCCCCGGAAGGGGCCGACGAGGGCGCGGCGCGCGCGGCGGAGCTCGAAAAAGCGACGTTCAAGCCGGGGATGCAGATCGCCGGCAAGTTCACGCTGCAGCGCCTCATCGCCGCAGGCTCGATGGGCACCGTCTTCGAGGCCTGGGACATGTTCGTGGAGCGGCGCGTCGCGATCAAGCTGATGCACCCGAACTACGATCGCGACCCCGCCATGATCGCCCGCTTCCGCCGCGAAGCGCAGACGACAGCCGCGATCCAGCACCCGAACGTCGTCACGATCCACGAGGTCGGGCAGCGCCGCGACGGGACGTTCTACATGGTGCAAGAGCTGCTCGAAGGCGAGAGCCTGCGCGAATACCTGGCGCCGCGCGGTCGGCTCACCGAGCACGAGACGATGACGATCATGGTCCCGATCATGGGCGCGCTCATCGCCGCGCACCGCCGGGGCATCGTGCACCGCGACATCAAGCCGGAGAACATCGTCCTCACGGACTCGACGTCCGGCGAGATCGTCCCGAAGCTCATCGATTTCGGCCTCGCCCGCGTCAACACGCTCGACCCGAAGCGCAAGCTCACGCTGAGCGGCGTCGTCATGGGCACGCCCGAGTACATGGCGCCCGAGCAGGCGAAAGGAGATCCGGGGATCGACGCGCGCGCCGATGTCTGGTCCGTCGGCGCGGTCCTCTTCGAGCTGCTCTCGGGGAGGCGCCCCTACGACGGCCCCACGCACCAGGCCGTGCTGATCAAGATCGTCACGGAGGCGCCGCCGATCCTGTCCACGCTCGTCGACGACATCCCCGCGGCCTTCCTGGAGGTCGTCCAAGGCGCCCTCGTGCAAGCGCGCGAGGGGCGCTACCCGTCGATGCAGGTCTTCCGAGACAAGCTCGTCTTCGCCTACGAGAACATCTCGCACCGCGTGGTGCTCGCGCCGACGCGAGGCCCGAAGGACGAGGACGAGGACACACACGAGCCGCACGAGGAAGCAGAGGCAGCGTACGAGGCCAGCGGCGCGGACGTGCTGGAGCTCGACCCGGCGGATCTCGTCCTCGACGAGGACACGGTGACCGAGCTCGACGAGGCGATCGCGAGCCTCGCGAGCACGACGATCGCCACGCTCCCACGCGCGGAGGTCGAGTGGCGCGACGCCGCCGCGCTCTTCCCCGGCGCGCCCCCGACCGCCGACGAGAACGCCGCGTTCGACGCGCTCGGCGTGAACGCGCTGCGCGACGCGGAGGCGCACGCGGCGCGCGCGATCGAGGCGTCGGGCACGCCGGAGACGATCGCGCGCATGCGGCTCGTGCAGGCGATCGCCCATCGCTGGCTCGGGAACACCGCGGAGGCGAGGCGCGCGGCCGAGGAGGCGATCACGGGCCTGCCGCGAGGGAGCACGGCCTATCACGCCGCGCTCGGGCACCTCGTGATCGCGTCGGGCAGCATGGGCGACGTCGCGCGGATCGGCGCGTTCGTCGACGAGCTCGCGGCGCTCGCGCGCGAGGGCGTGACCACGGAAGCGCACATCGTGACGGCGGCGCGCCTCGTCATCGCGCTCGTGCGCGCAGGCCTGACGGATCGAGCGCACGAGGTCTTCGCCGGCGCGCAGCGACTCGCGCAGCGGCACAGCGTGGTGAGCTCGTTCGTGCTCGCGTGGCTCGACGTGGCGCGCGTGGAGATCGCGCTGCACGAGGGAGATCTCATCGGTTACGTGCGGCGGGTCGAGTCGGCCGTGGAAAACTTCACGTCGGCGGGCGACATGCGGAACGCTTGCCTGCAGCGCTGCAACATCGGCAATGCGTACGTGCAGCTCGGCGCGTATGCCCTCGCGGTCGCGGCGTTCCGCGAAGCCCAGGCGATCGCCGAGCCGATGCAGCTCGACTTCGTCTCCTCGCTGCTCGCGAACCTCGGCTACGCGCTCGCGCACATGGAAAACCTCACGGAGGCGATCGCCGTGGAGACGGCGGCGCTCGAGCTCCTCGTGCGACAGGGCAACCGGCGCGGTGAGGGGTTCGTGCGGGTCTACCTCTCGATCATCCTGCGGCTCGCGGGGCGCACGGACGAGGCGCTCACGATGGCGCAGCACGCGATGGAGGTCTCCGAGGGTGTGCCCGCGGCGCGGGCCTGCGCGCTCGCGCTCATCGCGGCGATCGCGATCGCCCGGAACAACGTGCGGGAGGCGTACACGAAGGCCTCGGAGGCAATGCAAATCCTCGGACGGCTGGAAGGGATCGAGGAGGGCGAGAGCTTGATCCAGTGGACGTACGCGCTCGCCCTTCGCGTGAACGGCGCCGAGGAGGAGGCGCTCCGCCGCATCACGGAGGCGCGGCGGCGGCTGCTCAAGCGTGCGGATCGGATCAGCGATCCGCGCTGGCGGCAGAGCTTTTTGGAGCAGGTGCCCGACAACGCGCGGGTGATGGAGTTCGCAGCGATCTGGCTTGGCGAGCGGTGAGAGGCGCGGACGTGGGCGTGGGCTACGCCGCGTCTCCGATGTAGCCGCCGTACGCCTCGATCCTCGCTTCGAGCCTCGAAGCGAGCGGCGCACTCCCCGGGCCCAGCGCCGAAAGGATCCGCCTCGCCTCCTCGCGGTACGCGATCCGTTTTTCGCGCGACCAGTACGACGGCGGCGCGGCGAGGTTCGTGATGCGGTCGGCGAGCTTCACCATCCACACCTCGCGGGGCTCGCGCTGGATGCGCGCGAGCGAATCGGCCATCCGCTCTTCCTTCGGCAGGCGCGCGTCCTTGCTCAGCGCGCGCACCCCGCGCGCCACGGAATCGCCGAAGATCCTCGTGATCTCGTCCTCGGACGCGCTCGTGTCCTCCAGCGTGTCGTGGAGCAACGCGCACGTCACGGCCAGCTCCACGTCGAACGAGTCCTTCGTCGCAACCGCGAGGATCTCCGCGGCGACGGTGGCGACGTGGGTGATGTACGGATGCTGCGTGCCGGGCACGCGTTGCGCGCCGTGGGCCTCGGCAGCGAAGCTGAGGGCGCGCGCGTACGTGTCGGGGGAGAACGTCATGCGGGGATCGTACCCCGCGTTCAGGTCGAGAGCTTCTCCGACAGCTCCCACAGGCCTTTCGCCACGGCGTCGTTCCTCGCAAGGCTCGTCGTGCGCGTGAGCGCGCGATCGAAGAAGTACTCCCCGCTGTACGACGCGGCTTCGTCGCTCGTCGCGAGCCAGATGATCGTCTCGGCGCCCTTCTCCGGCGTGCGCGCGAAGAGCGCGGCGGCCGCCTTGACGAAGATCGCCGCGATCGGGCCGGTGTTCAGCGCGAACCCCGTGCGTACGTAGCCGGGGTGCATGCAGTTCGCCGTCGCGCTCGACCCCACGAGGCGCCGGGCAAGCTCGCGCGTGAAGAGGATGTTGGCGAGCTTCGAGTCGCCATAGGCGCCAAAGCCGGCCTTGCCTTTCCGCTTGGCGACCGTCGCGAGATCCATCTTGCTGACTTTGTGGGCGTCGCTCGACGTGCTGACCACGCGGGCCTTCGGTGTCTTCTTGATCAGGTCGAGCAGGCTCGTGGTCAGGACGAAGTAGGCCATGTGGTTCAGGGCGAACGTCATCTCGATGCCGTCGTCGCTGAGCTTGTAGTCGGTGAAGACGGCGCCGGCGTTGTTCACGAGCACGTCGAGCCGGTCGTACTTCGCGCGGAAGCCCTCGGCCACGGCGCGGGTGTCGGCGATCTTCGAGAGGTCGCCGAGCAAGAGCTCGATCTTCTCGTTGCCGCTCGCCTCCTTCAGCTCCTGCACCACGCGCTCGCTCTTCTCGCGGCTGCGGCCGACGAGCACGAGCGTCGCGCCTCGCTGCGCGAAGTCCCGGGCGGCGGCCTTGCCGATACCTTCGGTCGCGCCCGTCACCAAAAAGACTTTGCCTTCGAGATCTTTCGCCATCGCGTAGCTCCTTGGTCGAGGCCGCATCTGTAGCGCACGCCTGTGCTGCCGGGGAGATGCGCGCACGAAACGTTGATCGACGACGCCGCGCGCGGTAACGAGTCGCCCATGACGAGCTCCTCCAGGGACGCGCTCTTCGAGCGGCTCGCGGCTCTCGGCATCGAGACCGAGACCGTCGCGCATCCGCCCGTCTTTACCGTGGAGGAGGCCAAAGCCCATCGCGTGCGGCATGACGGCACGCACGTGAAAAACCTCTTCTTGCGCAACAAGAAGGGCGCGATGTGGCTCGTCGTGCTCGACGAGGATCGCGCGGTCGACCTCAAAGACCTCGGCCGCCGCATCGGCGCGGGTCACGTCTCGTTTTGCTCGCACGAGCGCTTGCGCCAGCACCTCGGGGTCGAGCCTGGGTCGGTCACGCCGCTCGCCGCGATGATGGACAAGGACGGCCTGGTGCAGGTCGTGCTCGACGCGAAGATCCTCGCGCGGGATCCGGTGCACTGCCATCCGCTGACGAACGACCACACGACGGCGATCCGGGGGACGGACCTCGTCCGATTTCTCCGGGCGACGGGGCATGAGCCGGCGGTGCTCGACCTCGACGCCCCTGCCGCGCCCTCTCTATAAGGAGAAGGACTGCGGCACGACGGGCAACTTCACGCTTCGCCCCAGGTGAAGGCGAGGTGGAAGAGCTCGCGGCAGCGTTCCATGTCGTCTCGACGGGCGCGGAGGATGACTTCGTCCCCGTCGGTCCCGAGCATGTAGCCGACGGTGATCTGGCCGCAGAGGCGCGACACGACGAGCTCGAGCCCGGGCAGGATGGTCCATTGCAGGCAAAGCGGCTCGCCAGAAGCTTCGATCCAAATACTCATCGCACATTCACCTACCCGGGTGTGGGTACGGCTTCCTCCTACCCTAGGTAAATGTCTCGAGGAGGCGTTTTGCCCGAAGAGATCATCGGGGCCGGTGATTTTTCCTGGCGGGGGGTTCGGCGCGGGCTCCCTGGGTGAACGGGTTTGGGAAGTAGAACCTCCCGGTAGTTAAGTGTGTTGAGAAGGCAGATCGTCCACCAGAAACGACAGGAAGGCGTCGATTTTTGCGGAGACCCCCGGAAGGTTGGTCCGCGGACGGTTCATGTGTCCAGGTAGGGGTGGTTCGCGGAAAAACCGCGACGGGTTCGTGCTCAAAAACTTGCACGAGGTTGGCGCTTGTCTCTTTCCTCCGTGACAAACCGCGTGCTACTGAATCCCGGGACGCACCAATGAGAAGTGGTTAAGTATCTGTCTGTTGAATCGTGGATGCTTGGGGAGGCGTGCGCCGGCACGTGTGCATTTGATTTTGGGAGCTCGTCATGCGTCTGTGGAAATACCTCGCTCTGCCTGCAAGCTTGCCATTCATTGCCCTGGCGTGTGGTGATATCGGCTGGAGTGAAGATCTGGACTTTCACTTCAAGTGTGTCTGCGGAATAGGCACGCCTGAAGAGTTTGCCGAGTGTATCGAGCTGGGTTATCCCCCGGATCCGGAAACTTGTCCCCCCGATGCAGGCACGGTCGGGTGCCCTGGCGTGTGTGCCCCTGATACGCCTGCCGGCTTTGAAGGCCCCGTCCTCGTAGCCACTGGGCCCGCCATCGGTTTGCCCCTCTGCCCGTTGGGTACGAAGGAGGCCATTTGGGCCTGGGCCGACCCGCAGCTCGGACCTCGTGACTGCCCAACATGCGCCTGCGGCGAACCTCCGGGGACCTGCGAGTTACCGACGTCCTGGAATACGCACACCACCGTTTGTCAAGCACCCATGCCACCAGCGAGCGCGTCCTTCGATGCGCCGACAAACTGGGATGGATCGTGCACCACCACCAACGCTCTTTCGGAGGGCAAGTTCTGTGGTGGTGTCCCCTGCGTCCGCTCCCTTTCCGTGGCCCCACCCGTGGTTGTGGAGGGAGATTGTCCCGTCCTGATCCAGGGGGAGGAGCCAACGGACCTCCCGATACCCTACGACGGGACCATCAACGAGTGGCCGGCGCCAATCTCGGTCGCGGCACTGGCTTGCGAGAACGACGGGAAAACCCCGTGCAAGTACGCCTCCTGCTCGCCGGATCCGCCATCTTCTTTCGAGGTCTGCGTGTACGCAACAGGGGACGTTGATTGTCCTCAAGATTGGGCGAAACGCACGTTGTTCTTCGAGGGTGGCACCGACAAACGCGCGTGCAGCGCTTGCACTTGCTCTCCACCCGCAGGAGGCTCGTGTACCGTTCAGATCCACGTATACACGGACAGCGCCTGCACGAACGAGCAACTATCCCCGTACGTCTCTTCGGACATGTCTGCTCCCTGCTACGATCTGATGTCGGGTATCTCGCTCGGAAGTAAGAAAGCCGAAGTCATCGAAAGGTTGCCCGGCACGTGTTCCTCTCATGGTGGTGAGTCCACAGGCGAGATCGAGATGCAGAAACCCATCACGTTCTGCTGCCTCGCGTAAAGCCACCTTGCTCGCTCCCACCTCTAGCTGGTAGGGTCGGGCACCATGGCTCTCCGCGGGGGGACGGTACTGGCAGCGTCGTTCTGCTTCCTGGCAGCGCCTGCCGCCGCACAGGAGACCTATCGACTCGACTATGTGCGCGAGGCCGGTGCAGAGGGTTGCCCGACCGAGGTCGCGTTCCGTGCTGCCGTCTCTCAGGAAGTCGGACGAAATCCGTTCCTACCTGACGCACCGAATCTCCTCACCGTCATCTTCCGACGCTCCGAAAAGAAGGTCCGAGTCTACATCGTGGCCAAAGCCGCCGCTGGCTCGGAACACAGCGCGCCCGAGCACCAAAAACCAGCCTGGGACTGCGCTGGATTGTTGCATCACGCGGCTTTCAGCGCCGGGATGCTCATCGATCCACTGGAGCCACCGGAACCTGAGCAACCGGCCGCTTCTCCACCACCTCCCTCGGCTCCGCCGTTGCCATCTCCACGGCCAAGCCCTCCACCTGCACCCTCCCCTGTGCCAATCGCGCAAAGAACACCTGCGCCAAGGTCGGTGCCACCCATTCGCCTCTTATTCGCCGCGGCTGGCGGCGCTGCGTTCGGCAGCACGCCCGCGTTGTCACCTTCACGGACGGTCGGCGTGGGCCTACGACAGGGCCCGCTCTCCGTAAGCGCAGAATTTCGTTCCGATTTGAACACACGACGTATCGAAAGCGGATTCCGGGTTGATGGCTCGCAAAATTTCGGAACGATTGCCCCCTGCTGGCATGTGCGCGCCGTTTCACGGTGGCAACTGGACAGATGCGTCCTCCTCTCAATCGGCTCGACACTGGCAAGCACCGAGCACGATTTCAAGCTGCTGCAGGGCGAGGACAGCGAAGAAACCCTCACCTGGGGCATCGGCGTCCGCGGTGGATTGTCGTACACATTCGGCACGTCCTGGGCCTTGTTCAGCCGTCTCGACGTCCTCCTCGTTCCCGCACCGCCGGTTGTGGAGTCAAACGGCCGCGAAATCTGGACCTTCCCCTCCGCCTCCGCCGCGGTCCAGGTTGGTCTCGTTTACGCCTTCGACGTGACCCACCCCACCGCCAAACCCCCTCCCACGCCACTTTCTCAAAAATTTTCTCCGACCGTCGGTACATCGGAGGGGTCTGACGACATATAGCAGCGGAGGCGCAGCCCATCATGCTAGCCGCGGTCGACACCACACCCACACGGGAGGAGTTCCGGACGTTCTACCAGGAGAACTTCCGCATCGTGTGGCGTACGTTGTCTCGCCTCCGGGTCCGTGAGGCCGATGTGGCCGACCTCGCGCACGAGGTCTTCGTCTTCGCGTACAACCACTTCGACGAGATCCCTGCCTATCCTCAGGGCTGGCTCGCGCGCGTCAGCTACGAGATGGTCCGGAACTACCGGCGCAAGGCTGTGCGACGGTTTGAACGACTCGCCCCGCAGGTGGTCGAAGCCGCGATCGATCAGCACTCGATGGCTGAACCGACGACGACGGTCGTCCTCGAGGCGCTCGAACGGATGCCCGAGGACCAGCGGATGCTCCTCTTGCGGTATCACGTCCATGAGGAGCCGCTGCATGCGCTCGCAAAGAGCCTCGGCATCGCGCGCTCGACCGTGCAGCTCCGCCTCGCCGCTGCCGAGACGACGTTCGAGGGGTGGCTCAAAACGCTCCTCGGGATGGATCCAGAGAAGGACTCGCGGGCGAGCCTATTTGCGTCGTTCTCGCTGGCCGGGTTTCTGCCGCAGACCTGGGAGTCATGCGACGTTCTCGCCAAGGCTGAGCTCGACGGCTGGGCCCGTTTGTCGCGAGCGATCGATGCTTCGAAGATCGCCTCGGGTGCGCCGAGGCGCGAGTCGGCTTCATCGCTCGGACCTGGACTCGGGAAGTTGGGTCTCCCTTTCAAACTCACGATCGCGTTTGCCGTGGCGCTCCCGTCCGCGCTCGCAGGCATGCTCTTCGGGCATCTCGGCGGGGGTATCGCTTCGGCGCAAACGGCCGGGGCGCCATCGCTCCGCGCGACAGCGCCCCAGGTCGCGGTCATCGCTGACGCCTTCGTGAAGAACACACTGTCGGGCGATTTTGCGACACCGAGGGATGTACCGCCCTCCCCAGAGCAAGCGCCCACAGCTCGCGCCAAGAATGAGGACCCCGAAGTCCCGCTGCTTTCGCGGATGCGAGCCTTGCTCAAAGACAATGATCCGAGAGCGGCTCTTGAGAAACTCGAAGAGCATGCGCGCCGCTTTCCCAAGAGCACGCATGTTAATGAGACCGCGAGACTCAAGAGAATAGCTGAAAAGAACCTCGCTTCGATGATCGCGAAAGAGTCCACGAAGCCCCGAGTTCCGACCGAGGACAAACCCAACCCTTGACCGATGCGTGGGACCGTATCCCACGAAGGATCGTCGTTCGCAGCCGGCCGCGTTGCCTCTCATTCTGGGCGAGCATGGTGGCGCGGCCGCCTGGGGACGACGATCCACGATTTCGACGATGATCACCGCTCGTAGGCGGCCCGCCGTGACAAAGACGAACGGAGGACCCCTGCTCGCGCGCACGAAAACAAGGCCAATCCGAGAAGGTTGTCTCGACGGGTCGCCTACGAGCGGTGATCAAACAAAAACGGGAGGGAGTTATGCCAACGCTGCCAGAATCGTCGGACGACGACGTCCCGATCGGAATCCACGAACGGCCGACCTGGCCCGAGGACATGCGGCCGACGATCGTCGATCCCTCCTGCGTCCCCGAAAATGGATGGCGGTCTCGCCTTCTGGATCTGCTCGGTCGAATCCGCGCCCGATTCAGCCGCACCCCCGTGCCGCCGCCACTCCCACCCGTGCGCGAGCGAACGAGCAGCGCGCCTACACTCGTCTCCTCCGGTGTGTTCGTCTTCGAGGAGATTCTTTCAGGATTGTGGCGTCTCCCTCCGGAGCAGCTCGACGCCGTAGTGCGCCTCGCCGATCACGTGCGCGAAGCGCGGGACGCGGGGCCGGATGCTGCAGTAGAGGCTCGAATCCTCTACGCGCTCGCCCGCCTCCTGCCCGCCCCGGGCGAAATCGTATCACTCGCGCTGCTCCGGGACAAACTCCTTGGCCTCCCACGTTCGTCCGTGGATCAAGGCCTGCTCCGGCTGGAGGCGAACGGGAGAATCGTGCTTTTTTCCGCGCCGGTAGGCGGAGGGCTCGCAGGGACGGGTGGTTCACCGGGGGCGGGAATCGAGCATCCAACACGAGGGAATCTCGAACGTTGTGCCCTGGCGCCCGAACGGCGCCACGGCCGGGGTATTCGCCGCGCTGCGTGACGTTTGCGTGAAACCGCGGCGCCGGCGTGCGCGGGCGCTTGACTTTCGAGGGCCGCGGGCGCTTGCTCGGTCAGCACGCCCATGCCCTTCACGCCGTTCCCACCCTCGCACGTCCCGCTCCGGAAGGGCCGCCGCGCCCTCCTCCGAATGGCCATCTACCCCGCCGATTCCGCCGGTCTGCTCGATCTCGAACGCGCGATCGTCGACGCCCGCCACGGAATCGTCAAATACCCCGACGAGCTGCCCGACGACCCGATCACCTACGGCGAGCTACAAATACGCGCGGGCATGGCGGCGACGGACGGATCGGCCTTTTGCATGGTCGCCGAGGAAGAGGGGCGCGGAATCGTGGCGGAGGCCTCGCTCCTCCGCCTCTCGTTCCGCATGGTCCGACACGTCGCCGTCCTCGGCATCGGCGTGCATCCCGACGCACAAGGAATCGGCCTCGGCCGTGCGCTCCTCGAAGCGCTCCTCGGCTGGGTACGCGACCATCGCGACGAGGACGGAGGCCGCATCCATCGTGTCGAGCTCCACGTTCGCGCCGACAACCCTCGCGCCGTCGCGCTTTATCGATCCCTCGGCTTCCAGCAGGAAGGATCCCGCCGCGGGCTGCTTCGTCGCGACGACGGGCTCTTCGTCGACGATATCGGCATGGGCCTCCTGCTCCCCGATCTGGACGAGCCTCCGGCCTCGGCCTGACTCACTCGCCTACTCGTTTCCTTCTCAGTAATCGCGACTCTCTCCATCTCGCCCGACGTATCGGAACATACGCGGCTTTCCGTCCGCGCCCGGACCGAACTCGGCGACGATGCCGAAGTTGCCCGAGTCGGGATACTCCACGAACTCGGGCCTCGTCCGCGTGCTCACGGACAGGACTTTGAGCTCGTCAGTCTCGGACGTATTGATGAACTGGTGTGCCGACTCCGGCCCGGAGGGCGGACACGCGATCATGTCACCGCGGCGGATCGGGTGTCGCTCGTCGCCGAGACGCATCTCGCCCTCGCCTTCGAGCACGAAAAACATCTCCTCGTTCACGCGATGGGCGTGAAACGGGAACGCGCGCTTGCCGGGCGGGATGATCGAGACGTTGTACCCGAGCTTCTGCGCGCCGATCTGCTGACTGAAGAGGCTCACGCGACACGCGAACCGTTCGCCATGGCCCATCGGAAAATACTGGAGCTCGTCGAGGTTGAGGATGGGACGAGGCACGGGATTCTCCTGTCGTTATGGTTTGCCCTGCGGGTCTGTCATCGGGCCCCGCGCCGGTCAAGGACGAAGCAAACGAGGGATCCGAACGAATAACGCTTGACGCACGGGATCCGATTTGCGTTGGTGGATCGACATGGGAACCGTGGCCCACGCCTCGAACCGGAGCGAGCTCGCCGCTGCGATGAAGGAGGCGTTGAACCGCGAGGCGCGCCGGAACGAGATGCGCGTCGCGGTCGTTCGCTTGTCGGCGTACGGGCTCGTGCTCGTGCTCGACGTCACGCTTTGGCTCCGGGGCCTGCGGCCCGCGACGAACATCACCGGCGGAGCGTTGTGGGTGCTCCTCTCGGCCGCGATCTTCTTCGCGATCATGCGGCTCCCGTACGGCCGCGTGTACTGGTTCATCGTGCCCGTCGTCGACTTCTTCCTCATCGACAGCCTGCTCGGCGCGCGTATCGCGCATATGGGCGTCACGACCGCGATGGCGGCGGTCAGCGCGCTCGCTTGTGGCCTCTTCGCCGCGACGGGCGGCATCCGCTTCGATCGCCGCGCGGCCGCGTGGACGACGGCCCTCGCCGTGGTGTTGCTCGTTCGCCTCCTCGGGGATCATGCCTCGCGCGTGCAACTGCTCTACTCGGGCGTGGCGATCGTCGCGATCGGATTGCTCAACGTCTGGCTCGCCGATCAGGTGCGACGCGCGATGGAGGCCACGCGTGGGCAATTGCTCCTCGAGCGCCTCTTGCCGGGCGTCGCGCGCGCGGCCTTGAAGGATCCGCTCTCGCTCCTCGACGCGCCGCGGTCCGTGGAGGCGACGCTGCTCGTCACGGACCTGCGCGGCTTCACCTCGCTCTCGGAGTGCATGGAGCCCGGCGACGTCTTCGAGATGCTGAACCAGCTCCAGGGCGCGCTCTCCGAGGCGGTGCACGCGTGTGGCGGCATCGTCGACAAGTTCATGGGCGACGGCATGCTCGCGGTGTTTGGCGCGACCGAGCCCGGGCACGACCACGCGCGCCGCGCCATCGAGGCCGTGCGCCGCATTCGCGCTGCGCTCGACGAGCAGAACCGCCTCCGCTCGGCGGGCCTGCGTATCGGCATCGGCGTGCACTCGGGGACCGTGGTGGCGGGCTGCCTCGGCGGCGGCAGCCGGCTCGAGTTCACGGTCATCGGCGACGCGGTGAACACGACCTCGCGCCTCGAAGCGATGACCAAGGACAAGGGCGTCGACGTGCTCGTCAGCGAGGAGACCGTGCAGCGCGTGCCCGAGGTGACGTTCGAGGATCTCGGCGTCGCGCCGGTGCGCGGGCGGCAGCAGGGGATCCGTGTATTCACGCTGAAGTCGTGACCTCGAAGGTCCTCGCAGGCTGCTGAGAAACGGGAGCGAGCGCCCTGGAGCTAGGGAGGAGGACGCAGGAATACAAGCGTATTCCGAGGACGACGACCGACGATGCAGGGCGCGCAGCAAGTTTATCAGCAGCCTGCGGGCGGCGTGCTAGCGTCGGCGCGTGCCTTTGCTCGTGTTCGAGGTTGCCTGCGTCGCCGTCGTCTTGCTTGCGCTCGCGGCCATGGCGCGGAGACGGCCGCCTGCGGATCTCCTGACCGATTATGCAGCGCTCGCCGTCGCCGGTTGGATCGGCGAGGAGACGTGCGTCGTGTTGTACGACTATTATCATTACGCGATGGGCTGGCATGTCCGGCTGGATCGGGTCCCGATCCTCGTGCCGCTCATCTGGCCGCTCGTGATCCTCTCGGCCCGTGAGGTCGCGGCGTGCGTGTGGCCGCGGATCGAGCGGCTCCGTCCGCTCGTGGTGTTTGCGATCGTCGCGTTCGACGCGTCGCTCGTCGAGGTGATTGCGGTGCGGGCGGGGCTCTGGTCGTGGGTGGACGCGGGGCACCTCGGCGTCCCGATCATCGGGATCCTCGGCTGGGGATATTTTGCGATTGGCGCGGACCTCGCCTTGTCGGGCCGGCTCTCGTCCGGCGACGGGCGGCTCCGGCGCGCGCTCGCCACGATCGTCGCGGCTCCGCTCGTCGCGCACGCGCTCATTCAAATCACGTGGTGGGGGTTTTTCCGGTGGGCGCAACGGGACGCGCTCGGCGTGGCTTCGCTCTGGGGGCTCTCGGTGATCGGCGTGTTCGTGCTCGCGTCCGTCGTCTTCGCGCGCCGTCGCGGCGGCGGCATTCCGCTCTCCGTCGCGCTCCCGCGCATGGTCGCGGCCGGCCTCTTTTTCGTGCTCCTCGTCTCGACCGCGCCCGCGGAACTCCCGCTCTGGCACCACACGGCGATCGTGGCGGTCCCTTATTTCGCGGCGACCGAACTATCGACCCGGTGAACGGACGGCCGTATCAAAGAAATACGTTCGCCGGCATGCCCGCGCGTTGCCAGATCGCCGTGCCGACCAGATACAACACGAGCTGCGCCGTCCCGAGGTGCGTGAGCACGATACAATCGTGCGAGGTGAGGCCCCGACGGTACCGCGGCCGATAAAAGGCGAGCTGCGTCGCGGGCGCCGCAAGCATCAGCCCCTCCCGAACGCCGATCGCGCCGGAGACGATTCCCGCGACGAGAATGCCCGCTGCGCCGACGAGCAGCCCGTCGATGATCTGCCGCGCGCGATGAGGTCCATGCACCACGGGATACGTCGGGATCCCTTCCTGCCGATCCCCTTCCAGATCCCGCATGTCGTAAAGGATCTCGTACGTCAGCTCGAAGGGAACGAAAAACAACGCAAGACAAACGACCCCGCTCCACGGCATCACGCGCGCGCCGGAGCTCGTGACGAGGGGATACACGAAACACGTGAGGACGAAGAGAACCGACGAGCCGAAGTTCTTGAAGAAGTAGATCTCCTTCAGGCGGGAAAAGCCGCGCGGCGTGGGGACGATGTTGTAATTGTACGCGAGCCCGATGACCTGGACCGCGAGCCGGAACGGCGTGAGGCCCGGCCAAACCAGGTGCGTCGCGACGAACGACCCGCCCATGAGCAGCACGGAGCCCACCGTGAGCAGGCGCTTCCTGCGCGCGACACGCTCGGTTCCGCGGATCCCGTTCTTGAGGTCCTCGTCGATGTCGGTGATCCGGTTCATCAGGTTGATGAGGAACCAGTCGAGGCCCACGACGAGCGCCACGAGCGGCAGATAGCGGCCCGTCATGAGCCAGCCGAAGACGACACACGCGGTCATGGCCACGAGCACGATGTGATACCGGGCGATCGCCAGCGCATCGGCGAGCGCGGAGGAGGCGGGCGCGAGGGCGGCTTCGGACATCGCCGCCCCTTTTAGCATTTTTCAGGGCAGCGCGAGGATCCCGATCGGCCGCGCGAGCCTCGCATCCGCCTTCACGAGCACCGCGCCCGACTGCCCCGACGCGGGCACAGGCGTTCCATCGGCTTCGAAGCGCAGCACCGTCCCCGGGTTGCCCTTCGTGTCGTCCACGTCGAAGCCCACGGTGAAGATACGACCGCCGTCGCCGAAGCTCAGGCCGCCGAGGTAATTGCCGCTCGGCGAACCGCCCGTGTAGTTCGTGCCGATCGTGCCGAGCAAGGTCCCCATCGTGAAATCGTAGCGCCGAATGTCGTTCGCGTAATCGCTGACGTAGAGTTCGCAGAACCCCGCATTGCAATCCGGCCCGTAGGCGAGCCCGAGCAGGCTGATGTAACCATGCCCGGCGTCGGAAAGCGCGGGCTGGTCGGCGAAGACCACCATTTCGCCCGTCGTGACGTCGATCTGCAAGACCTGGCTCGGGAGCCCTGGGAACATGGGCGCCCCGTTCTCGGCGATGGAGCCCTGGGTCGTGACGTAGAGTTTTTCGTCGGGCCCGAAGAGCAGCCCATTCGGCCCGTTCAGGCCCCCGGGCATTCCATCGCCCTCTTTGAAGACGTCGATGAAATCCCCCGTTTTCCCGTCGTATCGCAGGATCTGATCGGTCAGGAAGCTCGCCACGTAAAGCCGCCCGTCCGGCCCGAAGGCGATGCCATAAGGCCGGTGCAGGCCCCCGCCCTTCGCAAATTCGCCGTAAAACGCGCCCGTCGAGGAATCGAACCGCAGGACCGCGGAGGTCTCGGGCGTATCGCCGCTCGCGAGGTAGAGGTCCCCCTCGGGGCCGAGCGTCATGGAATCGGGATGAAAGAGGCCGCCCGTGCCTTTCGGGATGAAAACATCGACGAGCGCGCCCGTGTCCTGCTCGAATCGAAGCACGTTGTCGCCGCGGCTGTTCGCGACGAGGAACATGGGCTTGCGCGGCACCTCGCCGCTGGTCGTGGTCGTGCCGCCCTCGTCATCCCCACAGCCCGCGAGGGCCGAGAGCGCGACGACCAAGGCGACCTTCCCAAGGGTTCGCAAAGGGATTCGCATCGCGCCAGCATATCGGCAGCGGCGCCGAGGTGAAAGACCGATGGTGGACGAACACGCGGCGCCGTGCGGCGGCACGCGCGCGGAGGTCACGTGCGCCCCCGCTTCAGCGGCGGATGAACGCCGGCACGCCCTCGACATCGAGCGTCGCCGAGAGCTGCTCGCATTTGCCGGTGTCCTCGTTGTATGCGAGGTCCGTGTTCGCTTCGAGGAGCACCTTGATCTGCGGGAGCAGATCCTCGAGCCCATCACCGTCCGCCACGCCGTCGAGGATCTCTTGCGGCAAGACGCCGCCGCCGAGATGGCCCTTGAACTTGAGCTCCTCGTCGATCGACAAACGGAACCGCGCGTCCTGCACGCTCAACGTGAAGGCGACGTCGAAAATGGCGAGCGGGATCGCGAGGGCAAACGGGCCGGTTTCGAGCACGCCGTTCTCGATCCGCGCATTCCTGACGTAGCTGCGGGTCGCGGTCATGTCGGGCTCGAACGTCTGGTAGGATTCGATGATACCGTCCGTGCCGAGGGTCGGCCGCTTCTTCACGCCGACCTGCACGGCGAGGTTCACGCAGGCGTCGTTCTTGAAATCGTCGACGTTCTCCATCTCCATGAGGATGACGAGCTGCCCGTCGTTGATCGACCCTTGCAGGAGCCCGTCGATCGCGTCGCCGACGAACTTCTCCACCTCCGGGACGAGCGGCGCGAGCTGGTTGTCCACGCCGCCATGCCCCTCGGAATCGACGAAATCCGCCTTTCCGCAGGAAAGGGAGTCGGTCCCGTCGCTCGTCCGCCCGTCGAGATCGAAGCCGGGTGCCACGGTCGGCGACACCAGACGCGCAAAGGCGAGCTTCGTGGTAATGGCCGCGTACGTCTCACCAGTCTCGCAAGACGTGGCAGTGGGCCCATCTTCCTCGCCGCATCCGACGAGAAAGAGGCCGAGACAAAGCGCAGGCAGGAGCCCAGAAAAGCCTTTCGTCTTCATACCTCGATCGCCGTCAAGCTGGAGGTCACACGCGCATCGCCTTGGCCGAAGCTGTCGAGCGTCATCCCCATCCCCCGCGCGAGCGAGAGGAGCACCTTGCTCGCGTTTTCGGCCGATGGGGACCGATAATGCAGCCCTGTCTTGAGCGCTCCGTTGCAGCTCCCCGCGATGAGGATCGGGTACTCTTCGAGCAGGTGCGATTTGCCGTACGAGCAATCACTCGTCCCGAGGATCGCGCAATGCTCGAGCAGCGTGCTGTCGCCCTCGGGGACGGCGCCGAGCGCCTTCACGAGATAGGCGAACTCGGACATGATGTAGAGCAAGATGCTCTGCACCTGCGGCTGTTCGCCGGGCTCGTCGTGGGTGAGCTGGTGATGCCCGGCCGTCGCCCCTGGATACAGCGGATTGCCGACAGGGCTCGAGAACCACTGGCTGAACACGCGCGTCTGGTCGCAGGCGAGCGCCATGACGAGAATGTCCACCATCACGCGCGAAATCTCGGACATCGGCGGCCTGCCGTCCACGTCGGGATATTCGTCGAGCGGCTTTTGCGGCACCATACAGGCCGCGAGGCTCGGCGGGTTCTGCTGGAGCTTTTCGATCTGCTTCTCCAGCGCGCGGATGCCGTCGAGGTGTTTTTCCAGGCGCTCCTTGTCCGTTTGTCCAAGGACCTGCTGGAGCGCTGCGGCTTCCTCCGTGATCCCGTCGAGGATGCTCTGCCGCAGCGGCAACCGCGGATCCGGCATCGGCGTGCTGCCCGGCATGACGAACCCGTCCACGAAGACACGCTGGAAGAGCGCCGCGGGCGAGTTCTCCGGCGGGTTCACGCTATGCGGCGCCGTATACGAGAGGCTCCGCCCGCCAGGCTGGACCGCGAATTCGAGCGAGCGGAAGCGCGTGTCCTGCCCGACGGCCTCGGCGATCACCTGATCGATGCTCGGCTGCGTGAACGTGGCGAGCTCGGTGCCATTGCTGAGCGGCGTCGCGCCTGAGAGGATGCCCGCCGATCCCGAGAAATGCGGCACGGTGTTCCCGGTGTACACCTTCATGCCGGTGATGACCGAGACCTTGTCCTTCACGTCGGCGAGAGGCGCTAGCGTGGCAGACGGCTCCCAGGTCGGCCCCGTTCCTTTGGGCACCCAAAAATCGGGCAGGGTGCCATTGCCCCAGAAAAAGATCCCGAATCGCTTCGGCAGGGCGTCGCCTTGGGCATAGGCCGTCCCGTTCGTGTTGAGAAACATCTCGAGCGCCGGCAGCCCGATGGCGACCGCCGTGCCCCCGAGCATGCCCCGGAGCATCTTCCTTCGGCTCAGCTTGGTTCGCTTCATGGCATGATCCCCTTCGTCACCGGTGGTCAAGGCTCGTGCGCGAGCCGGAAACCCGGGCTCGTCGCGATGAACGAGAGAAGCGACTTCACGCGATGACCCGCCGCGCGGAAATCGTACGTGAGGGTGTTGATCGCAGCGCTCTCTTCCTTCGTGGGCTCGAACGCCGTCGCATATGAGTAGAGCTTGCGCACGAAACAAGGCGCGACCTTGTCGTTGTCGTGAATGCGCAGGGCGAGCTCGCGCGCATTCGCGAAAGGCACGCCGTCGAGGTTGCCCGACGGATCGATGACCGCGTCGGTCTCCTTCATGCGGAACCGGCCGATCCCGTCGAAGTTCTCGAGGCCGAGGCCAATGGGATCCATGAGCATGTGGCAAGCCCGGCACGTGGGATCCGTGTTGTGCTGCGCGATGCGCTCACGCAGCGTCCGCGCCTCCGTCGACGCATCCGGCAAACCCGTATTCACGTTGACGGGCGGCGGCGGAATGCCGTCACAGAGCAGATCCTCACGGACGAACTTGCCGCGGAGCGTGGCCGACGTGGACCGCGGATGCGAATGCAAGGCGAGGATGCTGATGTGCCCGAGGAGGCCAATGCGCGGCGAATCCTCGGAGAACACCACCTTGCCGAACCCCTCGTCCGTCGGCGCGGGCACGGCATACATGGAGGCGAGCTTCGGGTTGACGAAGCTCGTCCGCGTGAGGAAGACGTCGCGGTAATCGGCGTCGAGCTCGAAGACGAGATGCTCAAAAACGCGCAACGTCTCCTCGCGCGCGGCAGGGCCGACCTCAGGGCTGTAATAGGTGAAAAGGGTGGGATCCTTCGAGAGCGCGTCGAGATCGCCGAGGTGCAGCCAATCCGTGACGAACGCCCGCAGCCCTTCCCGCGCCCGCGGCGATTCGAGCATGCGCAGGACCTGGTCCGCGAGGCCCTCGTCCTCGACGAGCTTTCCTGCCTCGGCCGCCGCGAGCAGATCCTCGTCCGGAATGCTGTTCCACAGGAAAAACGAGAGCTTCGAGGCCATTTCGAGGCTCGTGTACCTGCGCTTCCCCGGGTTCTTCGGGTCCGGCTCGCCAACCTGGGGGCGATAGAGGAAATTCGGCGACTGGAGCATCGCCGCAACGGCAAACTCGATCCCCTTGTCGAAGCTGCCGAGCGTGGTCGCCGCCTGCACGAGCACTCCGCCCAGCCGATCGACCTCCGCGGCGGCGAGCGGCCGGCGGTAGACGCGGCGCCCGAGCGAGGTGGCGAACTTTTTCGCGCAATCGAGGTCGTTCGCCCCCGTGGGCGTACACGGGAGGACGGAGGCCTTCCGCGCGGGGTCCGCCACGACCTGCTCCGCGATCGCAAACGCGGCCTTCTCGTATTTTTCGACGCCGCGCGAGGAGATCGTGCTGACCGAGGAGCCGAGCGTCACGAAGCCATCGAGCGGGGCGTCGGGCTCGATCGATGTCGGCACGTTGATGTCCTCACCGAAGAGGTCGCGGATGGCATTGCCATACTGAGCGACCGTGAGGCGCTGCGCCCCGGTCTGCGCGGCGATCTCCGGCATTGGCGGCCGCGGCCCAAGCCCGCCGCTCGGCGGGGGCGCCTCCTCGCTGCACGCGCCCAGCGAGGCCACGAGCGCCGCGGGGAGGAGCGCCCGGGAAAAAAAGGTCTTCGTGAGAGGTTTGTCCCGGAATGCCATCGCCTACCTCATTTGTGCTGAAACTTGACCTTCGGCGAGAGGACCTCGGTGCCGTCGAGGATCTTCTGGACCTTGTCGCTCTTATCGCCGAGGATGTGCCGGCGCGCGAACGTAAAGGCGTACGTGTTCACGAGCTTCCAGCCCTCGTACGAGTCGAACTCCTTGCAGCCGCCGAGCGCGAAGAGCTGATGGCAGCCGCCCTCGAAATCGAGCCACGTGAAATCAATCGAGGTCACGCGCGCCCACACGTTCTCGGCGCCGACCGGATCGAGCGTCCCGCTCATCTGCATGTAGGGCTTCTTCACGGCGTCGTATCCGTCGAGTCCGAACCAGCCCGGCTCGTCCCCGACGCCGCTCGCCATGGGAATGCCCGCTTTGACGCGCGAATCTCCGAGCCCATCACCGAAGACAGCGATCTGCTCGGGCGTGCAAGGCTCGGAGAATCTCGTGCCCTCGTCGCACATGGCCTGAATCTCGGCGAGGTCGTACACCGCGCCCCCGCTCGCCCAGGCCGTGCGACCGCCGAAGCTATGGCCGGAGAGCAAGACCTCATCCGTGCGGCATTTGGTCGCGAGCGGATCCTCCGCGGGCAGCGCCTCGAGGGCGTCGAGCGACGCGGAGAGGTCCATCGAGCGCAGAAAGCTGATGGTGAGCGGCACGGTATCCTCGTGCTCCGGCAGCGTGTTGCCCTTGTGGTCGGGGGCGATCGCGACCCAGCCGTGCGAAGCAAACCAGTGCATCATGTCGGAACTCGTCCCACCGAACCCCGAATACCCGTGCGAATGCAGGTGCACGGGGTACCCCGCCGCTTCCATCGGCGGCGCGACGGTCGCGCCCTCGAAAACATCGTCGTCGGGAAATGCGTTCAGATACTTCGGCGGCGTACCTTCTTCATCGAGGGTGGGATACCAGAGATTGATGCGGATCTCGCGCGACCCCTCGACGCCCTTCGGCTGGTACGTGTGCAGAAAGGAGCGATAACCGACCCGGAACGGGCCGATTGCATCCACGGGGTAGTCGAGCAGGCCGCCCTCCGGCATCTTCGGCCCCGTGTCGGGATTTGCAGGAGGGGCCTCCGGCGAGCATCCCGACAGGAGCGATACCGATCCGATTCCGAGCGCGAGGAGGCGCCGGGCCTGGCGGAAGGCGGAGAAGGATACCACGGCCCTCATTGGATCACGAAACCGCCGAGAATGCTACCCGTTTCTTCGCGCCGCCCCCCCTTCGCAATGCCGGCACGTGGGAACTTTCCAGCGCGACCCTCCCGCTGTAAGATGCGATCGTGTCCGACGACGTCCTCGGCCGCCTGATCGCCGTCCTTCGGGTCCCGCACGCGGAGATCCGCGCGGCGTACCGCGTCGGCTCGCGCGTGTACGGCACGGCTGGATCGGGGTCCGACGAGGACTTCCTCGTGGTGCTCGGCAAGCCCGGGCAAAGGCAGGACCTCGCGTTCGCCCCGCGCCTCAACATCGTCATTCACGGCGTCGCGACGTTCGAGGACGCGCTCGCCGACCAGAGCGTCTTCGCGCTCGAATGCCAATTCGCGCCGCCGGCGCACGTGATCGTCGCCCCCCGCCCGCCGTTCCGGTACACGCTCGACCGGAAAAAACTCGCGGCCTCGGCGATCGGTCGGTCCACGGCGGACTGGCAAAAAGCGAAGAAGCGCTTCGTCGACGAGCCCGATCCGTCCCGGAAGAAGGCGTTTCACGCGCTGCGCGTGCCGGTCTTCGCCTTGCAGATCGCGAAAACCGGCAAGATCACTGATTACGCTGCCGCGAACCACTTCCTCGCAGAGGTGCGCAAAGGTCCCGACGACGATTTCGCGTGGTACGAGGAGAAGCTCGGACCCGCGCGGGACGCGCTCTGCGCCGAGCTCACGAAGCTCGCCGGGAAGCGGTAAACGCCTTACTCGGACCGAGCGAGCCGCTGCGGGACGATCGCCTGGTGCAGCCAGTGCTCGTCCGTCTGGACGTGGCCCTTGCGCACCCACTTCGCAACGCATCGACCAAATGCGCTGTCGGCGAACTGCGCGGCGACACGCACGACGACGCCCTCGCGCGGGCCGCCGAACGTCGAGGGCTCCCGCGAAAGCCGGTCCGTGAGCGCGCGAAGCTCGTCCACCGACGAAACCACGCCGCGGAAAAGCACGGGCGCCGTCGGCAAGCCGAGGTCGCCGGCCTGGGCCGTCACCATGTCCCAGTCCCACCAGATGCCTGACGTGTCGTCGCGCACCCCGAAGACCAGTGAATACTCGGGGAGCTTGTCGTACGTGATCGAATGCACGGCGTAACAGTATTCGCAGAAGACCGAGATCCCCTCAGAGAGGAGGTGCCCGATGCGGGCGTGCGTGGCCTTCGCGAGGTCGAAGCTCGGGTGCGCGGGCGGGCCCGCGTGCGAGCGCGAAAAGACGTTTTTCCGCGTGTACGTCAGGTTCGAGCCGTCGCATTTCTCGGTGGCGACGATCTCGGCGCCAACGAGCGCAGACACGTCCGACATGCGCTTGTCGTCCGACGTCCCGCCTGGCGACCACGGGAAGTGGAATGTCCTCGGGTACTTTGCAGACACGGCGCAGCGCAGGCTAGCACAGCCGCCCTCGCCCGTGCTATGGTGGCGTCCCTCCTTTTTTTCACGAGTCCCGCCATGACGCTCTCCCTCCTCACCGAGCCGCCCCGGCCGCCCGCTTTCCGCGTGCCCTGGGACGAGCTGCAGACCTTCGAATGGGTCCGCGCGCTCGAGCCCTGCCCGCAGGACCCCATTCACCACGCCGAGGGCAACGTCTGGATTCACACGCGCATGGTGCTGGAGACGCTCGTGGCGATGCCCGCATGGCGCGCGCTCTCTGCGGACGATCAGGCGGCCGTCTGGCTCGCATGCCTGCTGCACGACGTGGCGAAGCCGTTCACCACGAAAGAAGAGCCGGACGGGCGCATCACGGCGAAGGGGCATTCCCGCGCCGGCGAGATGCTGGCGCGGCGGTTGTTATGGGAGCTCGGCGCGCCGTTTTCGCTGCGCGAAATGGTCTGCGGGCTCATTCGCCACCACCAGATCCCCTTTTACCTGATCGAGCGGGACGACGCGCAGAGGCTCGCCGCGGAGCTCTCGCTCGTATGCCGCGCCGATCTGCTCGCGCTCGTCGCCGAGGCGGACATCCGGGGCCGCGTCTGCCAGGACATGCAGCGGATCGTCGACAACATCGAGCTCTTCCGCGCGTTCTGCGCCGAGGAGGGTTGTTTCGACAAACCGCGCGCCTTCCCGTCCGATCACACGCGCGTCGTCTACTTCCGCTCCGAGGGGCGCTCGCCCGACGTGCCGGTCCACGACGACACGCGGAGCGAGATGATCATGATGTGCGGCCTGCCGGGCGCGGGGAAAGACACCTGCGCCCGCGAGCGATTCCCGGATTTGCCGGTGGTGTCGCTCGACGAGCTGCGCAGCGAGCTCGAGATCGATCCCGACGAGAACCAGGGCGCCGTCGTGCAAGCGGGCAAGGAGCGCGTGCGCGACCACCTGCGGCGCGGCGAGCGGTTCGTTTACAATGCGACGAACCTCAACCGGCAGCGGCGTGGCCCCTTGCTCTCGCTCGCGGCCGATTACGGCGCGCGTGTGCGGATCGTCTACGTCGAGGCGCCGCGGGGCGCGCTCCTCGCGGGCAACCGCGCCCGCGCCGCGCGCGTGCCCGAGGCCGTCATTCGCCGCATGAGCGAGCGATGGGAGGTCCCGAGCCTGCTCGAAGCACACGCGCTCGACGTCGTGCTCCGCTGACCCCGCGGCGTCAGCCGTGCCGGAGGAGCTGCAATTTCAGCGTGGTGAACGCGATGCCGGCGATCACCACGGCGCCGATGACCACATCGACGCCGAGACCCCAGAAGGCGAGCGACGCGCCTCGCGGCGTCGATCGCTCCACAGGCTTCGAGGAACCAACGGTCAAGCCCGAGTTTGCGTGCACGAATCCCTCCCCCGGGATCGACTCATCGCACGAGACGCGCGCTCCTGGCTATCGGGTGTTTCCCTGATTTGCGTGTCGTCACTCTTTCTCGCACTGGAGAAGCACGAGCATCGGAATGTCCACTTCGGACGGCTCCGTCATCGACGCAAACTCGTACGTGCCTTGCATGGCATATCCGCCCCCGCAGCACCCGCCGGCGAGCCCGATGCCGTGCGAGGGGGTTTCGACCGCGGACGAAAACGCGTGCCCGTGCGAGCGGAGCTCCGGGCTCGTGAACGGGTCGCCGCCGAAGGTCTGGTCCGCGGGCGCGTCCTTTGGCAATCCCACGAGGAGCCTACCCGCCGTGCCTTCGGCCGGCTTCCAGCCCTCGGGGCATTTTTCCAAATCGAAGAACATGAGCATCCGCGACGGCAGGGGCGTCGGCCGCGGGACGGACTCCTCGTGTTTCTTGCAAGCGAGGAGCTGGACGTAGGGAGTATCAGCGGATGCCGGCTCCGATGTCGTGGCGAACGAGACCGCCCCGGCCTGCCCCACGCCTGAATTCCCGCCGCCGGGCGCGCCCACGTACGAAACCGCAGGGATTTCGACGCTCGCCCCGAGCGCGTGCGAATGCTCGCGTTCCTCCTGGCTCGAAAGAGGCTCGCCGACGACCTCGCCGCTCGGCAAGGTTTCACTTGCGGCGACGATCGTGCGCCCCACGGCGGGCTCGTAGGGCTTCCATCCCTCGGGGCAGGCGAGCTTTTTGAAAAAGGAGACGGCGCCGGTGGGAAGCGCGTCGCCGCGGAGCGATTGCGGGTCCGGGCTCGTGGCCGTGGGGGCCCCGGTCCCTGTGCCATACCCGTCGAGGCAACCCGCGAGGGCGACAAAGAGCATACAGGTGAGCGTGGCGCGTGTTTTCATGGCTTCACGCACCCCGCGATCTGCAAGAAGGGCAGCCCCGAGGCGACCTTCATGGTGGTGCCTGCGAGGGGATACGTCCCCGCGGCGGCGCCATTGTGGTTCCCGCCATTCGCTGCGGCGATGTTTTTCGCGACGAGCGTGACCTCGCCCGCATAGGCGTGCTCGTGCATCCGCTCTTCGCGATCGGTGAACGGCGTGCCGACCTCCAGGCCCACGTACGCCGGCTCCATCGCGCCGACGACGACGCGCCCCGCGACGTCGTACACGGTCACCCATCCCGGCGGACACGCGCCCCCCGCAACGAACGCGACCATGCCGGAAGGCGCGCCGTCATCGGGCGGCGTCTCCCCGGACGCCCGACGCGCCTGCATGAAACCAAACCCCAAGAATAGCGCAGCGATCACCGTCGCCGCGGCCCATCTTCGTCGAAACGATCTTCGTTGCACCATGCCGGGACCGTCGCAAGGCGCCCGGCGCGCGTCAATCCGTCATTTCTTTGCCGCGAAGAGCCCCGCATTCTGAAGCAGCGCCGCGATCTCGGCGCGCATCGGCCCGAGCATCGGGGACGCGAGCAGCGGCGCGAGCTTGCAGACCAGGTCGAGCGAGCCGTCCACGAGCGCGCGGGTCTTCCCCTGGTCCTCGGAGGTATCGCTCACGAAGTAAAGGAGCAAGCCGAGGTGCAGCGTCCAGAGCGCCTGCGCGAAGAGCGGCCGCGCGTCCTCGGGGATCGATTCGTCCTTTCCAATCGCGTCGTGGAACGTGGCGATGGCCTTTCGGCGCACATCGGACGTCTCCTCGCTGAAGACCGAGGTCGGCTCATCCGCGCCGAGCGTGCTCCGCAGAATGGCGCGAAGAAGCTTGCGGTCGTCCTTCAGCATGTCGATCTTCGCGTGCATCACGGCGCCGAGCCTCGATCGCAGATCGGGCATGGTTTCGAGGGCGCCCCGCGCCGCCTCCGCATGCGCATCCTGCTGGCGCGCGTAATACGCGAGCACGAGGGCCTCCTTCGAAGGAAACCAGTAATACGCAGCGCCGAGCGAGAGGCCGGCGGCGGAGGCGATGTCGCGCATCGTGGTCCCGTCGAAGCCTTTTTCGCGGAAGAGCCCGAGTGCGATCGAAAGGATGTGCTCGCGGCTCGCCTCGCCGCTCGGACGGCGCTTGCGGGTGGTCATCGGTAATGCCCTCCCGCGTACCGTACCCGGCAGCTCCCGCCGGGGCAATCGTCCGGCGCGATCCACGCGGCGATCGTGCGGCGCTTGCTGGACAGCGCGTGGAAGAACCGCTCCGCGAGCGGGGCGAACGTCGGGCCGGAGAGGCGATACGACCAGGGCCGCCATTCCACGAGCGCCCACAAGCAGAGCAGGAACGCGGCCGCTCCCGCCCACACGTCGCCCTCGTCGCTCACCACGACGAGTTCCTCGCCGAGCCACGGAACTCCGGCATATCGCCAATGCGCCTCGTCGCTGCCGCAGGCGAGGAGCTCGATCTCGACATACGCCTCCTGCGTGAGGAGCCAATCGCGGCAACGCACGCAGAGCGCGCAGGTTTCGTCATAAAGGACCGTGAGCCGCTTCACGGGGACACCTCCTCCTCGTTCTCCCGTGGGAGGCGCATTCACTCGGCGCCCGCGCGCATCATCTTGAGCTGAGGGACGACCGGGGGCGGCAGCACGGCCATCTGCGCGCGGCGGCGCATGCGGTGGAACAGGTACACGTTGCCGAAATGGATCACGCCGAGCGACAGGAGCAAAAGACCGAGCTTGGCGGCGAGGATCTCGATGGCCGAGATGATGTCCGTCGCGCGCTCCGCCTTCATGATGAGGCACGCATACCCGAAATTGAGCAGGTAAAAGCCGACGACGAGCAGCCGATTCACGGCCTCGGCCATTCCGGGGTTGTCCTTGAAGACGTCCGTGAGAAACACCGCGCCGCTGCGAAACAAGGTCCGCGCGAGCCCCACCGTCAGCCCGACGCTCGTCACCGCATACGCCGCATACACCGGGATCAGATACGACGCCGCATCCATCATCGTGGTTTCCATGGTGTCTTCTCCTACACACTGGCTCACCGGAGGTCGCCGGCGAGACCAAATTTGAACATGTTCAGATGTTAGGCACAGACACTTCGCCGGTCAAGAGAAAATCTGAACACGTTCAGACAATCTCGTAACACATTGAAACAATTCGATTTACGATGGAGACGGCGCGAGACGTGTAGGCAGATGTACTCCAGAGACGCCGCGCAGGGAGGACGAGGCTCAGCGAGCGCGGGCGGAGTGGATGACGACGGGCTCGAGCGGCGCGTCTTTCGAGAACGGGCCTTGCGCGCCCGTCTTTTGCGAGACGATGCGGTCGACGACGTCCATCCCTGCGGTCACCGCGCCGAAGACGGTATATCCCCAGCCGGAGCCGTTCTTCGCCGTGTGGTCGAGGAACGCGTTGTCGGCGACGTTGACGAAGAACTGCGCCGTCGCCGAGTGCGGGTCGTTCGTGCGCGCCATGGCGACGGTGCCGCGCGTGTTCTTCCGACCGTTGTCGGCCTCGTTCGTGACGGGCGCGTGCGTGGGCTTCTTTTCGTACGTCGCGTCGTATCCCCCGCCCTGCGCCATGAAGCCCGGAATGACGCGGTGGAAGATGGTCTCGGCGTAGTGGCCTTCGCCGACATAACGAAGGAAATTGGCGACGGTCTGCGGCGCCGCCTGGGGGTCGAGGGTGATCTCGAAGGAGCCGTGGTTCGTCTCGAAGTGAACGACGTTTGACATGACGAGGACCTTATCACGGCCCATGCGTCGATTGAAAGCCTACAAAGGCAGGATGTTCGCGGCGCGTATAGCCAGGACGATCGTGGGCTCGTCCTCGCCGAGGGCGAAGCTCGTCTCGATGCGGAGCTCGACGTCGGCGATCGGGAGCGGTCGCGGGACAACCCGGTTCCACGCGCGGATGCTGCCCGCCTCGATACCCGCCCGCAAGCTGCCGGAGGTGCCAGGGCCGAGGGGCAGCTCGAGATGCTCCATGAGATACGTCCAGTATCGAAATCCGCCGGTGGCGCTGGAGCTCATGGCCGTGGGGATGACGACGTGGAGGGTCTCGCTCTGCGCAGGTGAGCAGGTCGCGCAACGGGTGCGATAGGCATACGCGAGCCCGCCCGCGAGGGGTTTTACGGTTGTCTGATACTGCCGGAGGGCGAGGCCTTTGCAGGTCTTTCCATCGAGCCAGGTCTCGACGACCGTGTAGCGCGGCCCCTCCAGGCGCGACGCTTCGAGCAGATACGTGTCGACGCCCCGCGGCCCGCCCATGTCGGGCCCGCACGCCATGGCGATCGGGGAAGCGTCGTCCGATTGGAGATATCGGAGCCACTGGTTCGATTGGTGGCTGTCGGGATGATAGAGGTTCCGGAGCCGCACCACGGCGGCATGGCCCTTTTCGTTGGTCAGGCGCGGCCGGGGCAAACCACTCCAGTCGGCTGCGGGGCGTGAGCGCTCGACGTCAGGCAGCGGGCTGGGGTCGCCAAAGGTGTCGTAATGCTTGGTTTCCCAGACGACCGCGGACTCGGCTTCGAGGCTCGGGATCTCGGCGAGGCGGATGTCCTGGAATCGATAAGGCTCCTCGGCCCGCGCCGGGGTCACGGCTGTGCCGATGGCAAACGCGAGGGCGAGGGCCGGAAACACGGAGCTTCGTTTCATCACAGATCCTCCAGGTACGCCTCGAGCGCACGAAGCCCGTCCTGCGAGAGCGAACCGGTATGTCCCATGGTGCCGTCCACGCCGCGCAGGAGGTCGCCAAGCGTGGCATAACGACCGTCGTGGAAATAAGGCGCCGTTCCCCCGACGAACCGGAGCGAGGGCGTATCAAAAGGAATGCGGAAAGGCGAGCGCGCGACGTCGTACGCGGCGCGGTCGGTGCCGCCGCCCGGGTGACAGGTGGCGCAGCCCTGCTGCGGATCGTCGAAGAGTTCGCGCCCGCGGGTTACGAGCGCGCGACGGGCCTCATTGGGCTCGGCGCGCACGGGCGCGGGCATGACCTTCAAATAAGCGATGAGCGCGTCGAGATCGGCAAAATCGGCTCCGCTAAAGACGCCCCGCCCCGCGAGGCGCTTCATCGTGCGACCGACGTGGTGACGGAGCGTGGTCGTCTCGCCCCGCCACCCAAACGGCGCGCCCTCGTTCATGCGCCCCGCGAGCATGATCGTCTGGTGCCGTCCCTCGGGCGTTTGCCAGGTAATGCCGTCCTCGCGCCCGTCGATATGGCAGCTCGCGCAGGCACGGCCGTCGCCCGAAATGCGCGGATCGTTCGTCGCGTGAAACAGGATCCGGCCGCGCGCCTCCACGGCAGTGAGGCCGGGAGGGAGATCCTTCGAGACGACGACTTCGACCACCGGCTTGGTGGAGGCGCCTTCGTGAAGGTCGAGCACGCTCACGGCGGCGGCGAACTGGGACCAGACGACGGCGCGCTCGCGCCCAGGCTCGGCCGCGACGCCCATGGGCCCGGCGGGGACACGGAATCGGCGACGCTCGAAATGCATGGGGTCGCGCGCGCGGGCGTCGAGCTCGAGGACGGCGTCGACGCCGAGGCAGCCGAGGAGGAGGCGATCACCGACGAGCGCGGCGGTGCGCGGCAAGGTGCAGGCTTTTTCAGGGCCGCCGACGTCGTCGAGGCCACCGAGGACCGAGAGGTCTCGACCAAGCAGGGATTCGCTCGTGGTATCGACGACGGCGACGAGGGGCGCGGCGGCAAGGAATCGCGAGCCATACGTCTCGGTGGAGATGCTGCCCGCGTCCTCGTCGACGCTCACCATCGGCGCGAGCAATCGCGTGACGCGCTCGGGGTTCGTCCCGACGAGCGCGGTCAGGACGAATCCCTGGCCGGTGCGGCGGGAGGCGGTTTCGCCATTGTGGCGACGGAGATCAACGGACCGCAGGACGTGGAGCGGATCCTCGAGGTCCACGATCGAGATCTGGTCGCCGATGGCGTGGGAGACGAAGGCGCGGCGGCCCGAGGGCTCGACGTAAATGGCGCGGGGCTCGCGCGGCAAAGGCACGGCATAACGGACGTCGAGGGTGTCGACGACGAATGCGGTGAGCGTACGGCCCCAGCCGCTCGCCACGAACATCGTCGCCTCGTTCGGGGTGACGAAGAGGCCCGTGGGCTCGCTCGGCGTCGGGGCTTCGCAGAGCGGCGCGAGCTTCTCCTCGGGCGCGGGTGCGGGTTCGAGGAGGGCGGCACGATTGGAATCGCGGAGCGAAACGGCGACCCGGCCGTCCGCGAGTACGACGAGCTGCGAGGGCGCGCCTGCGAGGGGCGTCGTCGCGAGGAGGGACCGGCCGTCGATATCGACCGTATGAAGGGCGTGCCGATCGGCGTCCGCGACGTAGGCGATCGTCCGATCGGCCTGTCTTACCAGGGCCACGGTACTGCCTTGACGGACTGGTGATTCAGGGCGGGGAATGGAATGGGTGTGGCGCCGCGTGCACGCGTTTGTCGGCCGAGGTGCGCCATTCCGAGCGGGAGACGTGAGCGCAGCCCCGGGCGTTTGCGCCTCGTCTGTACCAGAGGTCCGTGCGGTCTTCGGCGCAGCAGCGGGCGGGGCGCTCGTGCACGCGCCGGCGAGCGCGGCCACGAGAGGTGCAGCCCATGCGAGGCGGGAGCGGAGCGACATGGCGGAGGGCCTGTACGCCCGCCCCGCCCCTCACATTCCTGCTCTACCTGCAGAAACGTGTGCGGCAGTCACGGTCGCACTTCGTGGTACACTCGCGATACCGGGGCCCCTGGACGCAACGACGGGTGCAATTCGTGTTGCAGGACGTGAATTCACGCCCGCAGCGAGCTGCAACTACCACCGTGGCGCTCTCCGCCAGCGGCTGGGCCGCCGTCGATTCGCTCGGAGCGCCCACCGGCGCGGGCGCGGCCTGGGCCGAGACGGCACTTCCCAGAAGAAGCCCGAATCCGCGACAACCTGAACGTTCAAATTCCTCTTCATACGTCCCCCTCCAGACACACGAACCTCGGATTCCCCGAATCCATGCATTCGCCGAGAGCCCTTGGATCGCATCCAAGGAAGACATAAAGGCGCCTTTCCCCGAATGCCAAGTGTCAGATGCATCGAGCGCAGCCGTCGGAGTCCACGAAGGAGATCCCGTAGGCCCACACCCGACGCCCGCATTCCCGCCCGCGGACGCGCCGTTCGTTCCGCAATCTCACCCCTTTCGGGGGTACCGGATGAACACGAGGTGGTTATGCCCGTCGGTGCCTCGGGAGCTCGGGAGCTTCACCTGCTTGCCGCGGAGTAGATCCTCGAAATCGGCGGCGGTGATCGTCACCGAATGCACGTGCCCCGCGAGGCCCTGGATGTCGTAGGTCCGCTCCACCTTCGCCTTGACGTGGGCGTCCGGGATGACGAACTCGTGCTCGTCCTTGCCGGCGACCTCGATTTCGCAGGCATTCACGCGCTCGGGCGGGTCCACCGCCGGGGCGCATTCGAGGAAGAGCCTGTGGATGTGCCCGCCCTCCCGGCTCGACGCGAGGCGCACGATTTGCCCCGCGCCGATCCTCTTGAAATCGGCGGCGGTGACCGTGACCGTATGCGGGTGGCCGGACGTCCCTGTGAGGTCATACGTCTTGTCGACACCCGCCAGCACGTCGGCGGCGACGATCGTGAAGGCGTGCCCGTGATTTCGCCCGATCCTCGCGACGAGACGCTCGCAAACGGCCGCTTTCTCGGGCGCCTTCTCGGGTGGCAGCGTCTCCCAGTTGCCGTGCCCGTCACAAGCCCGCGCTTCTCCCGAAAACGAAAGTGGGGACACCGCGAGCGCCGCGCCGACCTTCAGGACGCCTCTCCGCTTCATCGCCGCGCGAGCTTACGGCGCTTCCCGTCCGATGGGAAGGGTGCTAAAGCGAGCCGCCCGACGCCATGCAAAAGCCCCTTCCTTTCGACCTCTCCAAGATCGACCTCGAAGCATTCCACGCAGACATCAAGGCCTTGCGGCGCGAAATCGACGACGCGCTCGGGGAGGACGATCTGCGGCACCTCTACAAGTTCGAACGCTGGGGGCGCGCCTGCACCGCGCTCGGCTTGCTCACCGCGGGACTCGCGCCGAACCCCGCGAGCGCATTGCTGCTCAGCCTCGGTCGATCGACGCGATGGATCCTCATGCACCACATCGGTCATCGTGGTTACGACAAGGTGCCGGGCGTGCCGTCGCAGTACACGAGCAAGGTCTTCGCCCGCGGAAAGCGGCGATTTCTTGACTGGTCCGATTGGATTCTGCCGGAAGCGTGGATTTACGAGCACAACGTTCTGCACCACTCCTACACCGGTGAGCTCGACGATCGGGACCTCGTCGAGCGCAACACCGAGGGGCTGCGCGAACATTCCATGCCGGTCCGTTACGGGCTCCTCGGTGCCCTCGCGCTCACCTGGCGGGCTTCGTATTATGCGCCGAGCACGCTCGAGGTCTATCGCGCGCGCCACGCCGAGCGGGACGGCGTGGCCCCCTCGAAGGAGGGCGAGACGCAGGAGCTCTGGCTCAAGTGCTACCTGCCTTATGCCGGCATCCATTTCGGGCTCCTCCCGCTCTGTTATCTCCCGCTCGGCCCCTGGGGCGTCTTCAGCGCGTTCTGCAATTCGCTGATGGCCGAGGCGATCACGAACCTGCACACGTTCTGCGTCATCGTCCCGAACCACACGGGCGACGACCTCTATCGCTTCGACGACCGCCCGGCCTCGCGCGCGGAGTTTTTCGTGCGGCAGGTGATCGGCTCGACGAATTTCCAGACGGGCGGCGACCTCGTTGATTACGCGCACCTCTGGCTCAATTACCAGATCGAGCACCACCTCTTCCCCGACATCCCGATGCTGAAATACCGGCAGGTGCAGCCGAAGGTGAAGGCGCTCTGCGAGAAGTACGGGATCCCCTACGTGCAGGAGAGCGTCTTTTCGCGGGTGAAGAAG
This sequence comes from Polyangium fumosum, assembly GCF_005144585.1. Taxonomy (GTDB): domain Bacteria; phylum Myxococcota_A; class Polyangia; order Polyangiales; family Polyangiaceae; genus Polyangium; species Polyangium fumosum. Next base: position 49,208 of record NZ_SSMQ01000055.1, read on the forward strand.
ATGGTCGACATCGCGGTGGGAAAGACGTCGATGCTGCGCGGCGTGAAGCGCGCCGAGGCGGAGAAGCCCGTCCGGCAGGCGTCCGTCCCCGCGGCGGCGATGCCCGCGGTCTGACGACACCCAAAGCCGCCGGGGCTTCCGTGTCCATGCGGCATGAAACGTTCCCGGATCCTCGCCTCGTTCTCGATCGCCCTCGCCGTCGGTTGCGCCTCCCAGGCCCCGGAGCCCCCGGCCGCTCCGCATACCGGACAAACCTTCGCCGACGCCGTCAAGCTCATGTGCGAGGTCGATCAACGCGCCGGGCTCACGGCGGAGGAGGATCCCCTCGCGATCGGGCAACAGCGGACGACGTGGCTCGCCGATCACATCGAGAATCCCGACGGAATCGAATTTCGTACGCTCGTCAGCGTGAAGGGCCCGGAGGAGCAGGCGCAGATGATCCGCGCGAAAGCGAAGGAGATCGGGCTGGAGAAATGCGCCCTCGCCGATTCGATCGAGGCGACCTCGGCAGGCGGGCTGTCTCCTTGAAATGCGCGCTCAGCGCTTGAGCGCGGACAGGACCTTCATGCGCACGACGTCGGAGGTCCAGGAGGCGAGCCTCTCGTCGACAGCGCGGGCGTGATCGGCCTCGGGGTAGAGGTCGTCCGCCGTGCCGCGCAGGTCTCGCTTGGTCTGCGCATATACCTCCGCGGGATGCTTCGCGAGCGCCGCATGGCGAGCGAGGCCGACCTCGTACGGGTCGTCGGCGACCTCGTCGACGAGACCGAGGCGCCGGGCCTTCTCGGGATCGAAGAGGCCCGCGCCGAGGAGAACTTCGTCGATGTGCTGGGGCGGGAGGCGACGCCGCAGGATCGAAAGGATGCGCGGCGGCAATCGAAGGCCGAGCGCGGTCTCGTTGAGGCCGATCTTCGCGGTCGGCTTGCTCGTCGCGATACGCACGTCGCAACAAGCGACGAGCACCGAGCCGCCCGCAATCGCGTGACCGTTGACGACGGCGATCGTCGGCCCCGGGTACAAATACAGCGTCGTCATGCATTGCTCGAGCAGGCGCAGGAAGGCGACCATGCCGCCTGTGTCGAGCGAGAGGACCTCCTTCAAATCGAGCCCCGCGGAGAACGCGTCGCCCTCGCCCGTGAGGAGGACGGGCGCGCCCGCGGCCTTGTCGAGGCCTTCGAGGACGTGGCGCATCATGACGCTCGAAAGCGCATTTTTCCCTGGTCCCGACAGCTTGAGGATCTCGGTCATCGTGTCTTCCTTTGCGAGGGCCGCGTCGTGTTCCCCTTGCCGGCCTTTGCGCGTGACGCTTTCTTCGTCCCGTCGTTCTTCTTCGCCGCGACCGTCTTCACGCTGAGCTCCGGGCGCGACGGCCGCGCCGCGCGCGTGGGCTCCGCGCCGTGATCCGGCGATGAAGGACGCGTGGCTTTCGGCTTCGGCGCGGGTTTCGGCGGCGCCGGCTTGGGCGGCGGCGCGAGCTTCGCGACGAGTCCCTTGTAGTAATCGATGACGATCCGCGTCTTTTCGCCCGGCTCGCAGAAGCGCCCGCGCTCGGGATCGCCATACCCCTGGTACCCCGAGAGCCAACGCTCGGTCTTCGCGCTGCCGGTCTTGGCCTTGCAGAACTCCATGTTGGCCGCGATGATCCCGCCCATGCGGCGGAGGTTCGTCGCGCCGTCGAGCAGCGAGTCTTTCACGCGCTGGCAGGCCTCGCTCGGCGCGTTCACCGGATCGGCGTCCTCGCGGCAGGCGCCCGCGAATCGGGCGCGCACCTGCCCGAGGCCGTAATCCTCCCCGTCCGCCGAGACGAGCGAGGGCCGCCACTGCGTCTCGAAATGCACGATCGCCACGGCGACGAGCGGGTCGAAGCCACGCGCCGCCGCGACCTCGGCGAGGACACGGGCATAACGGTCCGCCTCGTCCTTCGGCATCCCCGGCCTCGAAAGGAGCATACCTGCGACGAGGACGGCGATGGGTCGAATCAAGGCTCTTCCTTCCGCTGTGACAGGGTCCTGAGGTGATTGGCACACGCGCGGAGGAAGGGCCAAGAACGTTGCAACGCTCTCCCCGCGTGCCCTGGATCTCGTGTATCCTCGCTGCATGCGACTTCGCCCTCGACACGCTTTTTTCTTCGCCCTCGGCCTCGCCGTCCTCGGCGCGGCCGCCTCCGCTTGCTCCGATACGCAGGGGACCGGCACCGGACCCGGCGGCGCGAACGAAGACGCGGGGGCAGACGCGCCCGCGGCCGTCACGCTCCGCATCGATCCGCCCGAGACCACCCTCACGCTCGACCTCTCGGGCACGGCCCCCGCCCTCCCGCACCGCGCCTATGCAAAACGCGAAGGCGAGGACGAGGTCGATGTCACGAGCGAAGTCGAATGGTTCGTGGGAAACCCCGCGCTTGCCGATGTCGTCGGCGGCAACGTCTCGGTGAAAGGGCTCGGCGGCAAATCGAAGGTCTTCGCGACGTACGACGGCGTGACGGCCGAGGCGTCGCTCACGCTGACGCTCCGCGGCGACGTCTTCCTCCCGGGCACGGACGCCTCGACGAAGGCCTCGTTCGACGCTGCCACGGCCGATCCGGATCCGTCCAAGGCCCCGGCCCTCGAATACCCCGAGGACGGCGTCGTGCTGCCGGCGAACCTGCCGCCCATCGAGGCGCAATGGACGCCGGGCGCCGATAGCAACGTCTATCGCGTCCGCATCACGAGCCCCGACATCCTCGACATCACGTTGTTCACGACCGGGCGGGAACTCGCATTCCCCGCCGACGTGTGGACGAAGGTCGCGCAGTCGAGCCCGGACGTGGCCGTGAGCCTCTCGGTCGACGGGCTCGGGCCGAATGCCATGGTCCGCGCGGGCAGCCCGCGTTCGCTCACCGTCGCCTCCGACGGGATCGACGAGAGCGCCATTTACGTGTGGCAATCGTCGACGGGCAGCTTCCGCGTGCTCGACATCATCAAGGGCACGGACGTGCCGCTGCCGACGAACAGCCCCGCGCTCTCGTCCGGGCAGCCCTGCTCCGGCTGCCATCGCATCTCACGCGACGGCAAGCGCTTCGCCTACAGCTTCGACGGCGGCAACTTCAATTTCGGCGCGCTCGCCTATGACGATGCACAGAAGCTTTATGCCTCCACCATCTCGCCGAGCCCCGCCGTCCGCGGGACGTACGCCGCGTTCAATCCGCTCGAAGACAATACGCGGCCCGCGATGATCTACACGTCGCCGGACAACGTCCCGCAAAACACGCCGGGCACGGTACGCCTCCTGCTCGTCGATCCCGATACGAACCAGCCCATCGCGAACAACCTCGTCGAGGCGATCGGGGAGCTTCCGACGGCCGTGGGCCACGCGACCCTGATGCCGGACTGGTCGCCGGGCGGTGATTTCGTCGTGTTCACCGCGTACGACAACAACTCCAATTACGTGCGGCTCCTCGGCGACGACACGGTGCTCGGCTCGATCGTCGAGATGTCCGTGAAATACATGGCCGATGGTTCGTTCCAGTTCGGCACGCCCAAGGTGCTCGTGGCCGCGCCCCCGGCCGCGGGGACGAACCCGGATACGGGCGAGAACAACGTGCTGCCGAGCATTTCGCCCGACGGCACGGCGATCTCGTTCACGCGGGCCGACGGGTGGTGGTCGATCAAAACGCAACAATCGCTGATCAACCTCTCGGGCCGCATCGCGGTCGTGCGGCGGAGCGACGGGACCGTGCTCGAGCTCGGCCGGGGCGCGCCGAACGGCCCGGAGAAGGTCTGGAGCAGCACGTGGTCGCAATGGGCGCCCTCGGTCGGGAAGAAATGGGTCTGGCTCGCCTACGCGTCGGAGCGGCCGTACGGGCACAAGTTGACCCCGCAGAACACCCCCGCGTGCGGGCTCGTCCAGGGGCAGAGGCAATGCAAGCAGCTCTGGATCACCGCGCTCGATCGGGAAAAGCTTGCGGCGGGGACACAGGACCCGAGCCAGCCAGCGTTCTGGATCCCCGGCCAGAGCATCACGGCGCAATACGTCAGCCCGCAGTGGACGGTGGCCGTGATCGACGCGCCGAAGTGATCGTCAGGCGGCGGGGCCGAGCCGAGGGACGGGATCGGGCGCCGGCAAGAGGACCGGCGCGTCGATCCCGATTCCTTGGGCGATCCCGCACATGCTGCGCACCATCAGGCGGCGCAGGAAGGGCAAGGCCGTGGCGAGGGGAAACCCGAGGTCGCGCAGCCAGCCGAGCGGCGCGAGGTCACTCTGGAAAAACGGGGTGAGCCAGCGCGTGACGAACTGGTAATAATCGAGGTGGGAGCGGCGGGCGCGCGAATACGCGTCGAGCGCGATGGGCAAGGACTCGTGCGCCGCGAGCGCCTCCGCGAGGACCATCGCATCCCATAACGCGAGGTTCGCCCCCTGGCCGAGCTGCGGGCTCATCGCGTGCGCCGCGTCGCCGAGGTAGACGACGCGATCGTCGTTCCACGGATACATCGAGACGTCGTGATAACGCGCGAAGAGGACCTCGTCGGCGGAGTCGATCTGATCGAGCACCGGCGCGGCGGACGGCGCGAGCGCGCGTACCTCGCTTTTCCACGCGTCGAGCCCGGCTTCACGCCAGGCGTCGAGGCCCGCGACGGGAAGGCTATAAAAGAGGCTGACCTTGTCCGTGGCCGGTCCTTCCCCCGGGCCGAACCCCGTCGGCAAGAGGCCCACCATGTGCTCGGTCCCGCGCACGACCTGCGCGAGCGCGCCCCGGAACGCGCCACCGGGATCCTCCCCGACAAACCACAACGCGCCCCACGGATAGGGGCGAATGCGCTTGCCTATCGTGGTGTCGTCGCGGAGCTGCGAGCGCGCCCCGTCGGCGACGACGCACACGGCGTGTGGCCCGAGGCGCTCCCCCTCGGGCGTGACGAAATACAAGCCGCGGCCTCTTCCTGCATTCTCCAGGTTCTCGACGCTCACACCGAGCCGCAAGTCCACGTTCGCCGCGCGCACGGCGCGAAAGAGGTGCTCGAAGAGGACGCCGCGGTGGAGGCCATACCCGACGTGATCACCGGGGATGTCGCCATAACGAAGGTCGAAGAGCTGCCTTCCACCGGCGGTGCGGCAGATCATGCGGGTGATGGGCGTGCAGCGGGCGAGCACGGCCTCCCGCAGGCCGAGCACGCCGAGGACGGCTTGCCCCGTGGGCTGGAGCATGACGCCCGCGCCGACGGGGCCCGGGTCGGGCACGCGCTCGTAGACCGTGACCCGATGCCCCGCCCGCGAGAGAAAAAGGGCCGCGGCGCTCCCCGCGGTGCCGCAGCCGATGATGCCGACGTCGATGGGTTTCATGCGCCCGCGCAGCGCGGAAGAGAATGCCATGCCGCGGCGCGTGTCAAGCGCGTTCTTTTCCTCCGCCGAGCACGTACGGCAGGATCCGCGCGATGTTTCGCGCGTCGTCGATGCCGCGGTGGTGCGTGCCCTGAAACGAGAGGCCGAGCTTGCGGAGCGCCTGGCCGACGCCGATCTCGCGGCCGTCGTTGTGCTTCCGCGCGAAGGCCGCCTTGAGATTCCAGTGGTCCTTGCCGAGCGGGAGGCGAATGCCGTGGCGTCGCGCGTCGCGCTCGAACTGATTGCGATCGTAGTTGCCCCACGAGCAGAAGAGCGCGGCGTCGCGGCCGAGGAAGTCGCGGAGTTTTCCCATGGCCGCGGGGAAGCGGGGCGCGGCGTCGACGTCGGCCTGCGTGATGGTCGTGAGCTTCGTGCAGAACGGCGTGAGGCGCGGGTGGCGGATCGGTCGCACGAACGTCTGCATTTCGCGCACGGTCTTCAAGGTCTCGGCCTCGACGAGCACGGCGCCGATCTCGATGATCTCGGTCTCCTCGCGCGGGATCGATCCGTCCTCGGAGCACGTCGCTTCGAGGTCGATGACGAGGTAATGGCTGGGGGAAGGCATCGGTGTCTCCTGTTCTCTTTTTGCGCAGTTTGACGGAGACCCCTGCGGATGCGCCCGGACACGATCCCGGACATCGGGTACGCTGCCCGGGAGGGGGCCGGCCCAATCCACCCCGGCGCCCCGGGTCCGACGCATCATGAAACGCGACCTCGCTCCCGCTCTCCTCGCCCTCTGGGGCGTCGCCCTCGCGTGCCTCGCCGTGCTCGACGCCGCCGATTACGAGGCGCTCTTGATCTCTTTCCAGTGGCGATGATGAATCACCTGGAGAACGTCCTGTCCCTGCGCCACGCGACGCCATTCGGCCCGATCGCGCTCGGTGCGTTCTCCGTCGCGGGGATCAGCGCGCTCGCGCTCCTCGTTGCTGCGCTTTTTGCGTGGCGGCGTGGCGCCACGAGGGCCACGAGGGCGTTCGCGGCCCTCACCTTGGGGACGTTCGCGCTGGGCGCGTTTGCAGCGTCGCGTGTCATTGCGGGTGCGCACCGCGCGATCTTCCACCCCAATCCCGTCCCGCCCTTCGTGAAAGTCAACCTGGCGAGGTCGAGGGCCCTCGGGGACATGCTCGGGGCGTGGGACACGCTCGGCTGTGCGCTCGTGCTCGTCTGCGCGCTCTCGGGCGCGGCCCTTCTCCTCCTCGCGCGGCGCGCGGGCATACGGCGGACCTCCGCAACGGCGGCAGCGTTCGTCTGTGCGCTCGGCCTCGTGACGGGCGTGGGCATTCTTTACCATTTCGAGGAGGTGGCCCTCGCGTGCCACCCGCACAGGGATTTCGGCACGGCCGCGAAAACCGCGTGCCTCCATGGGGGGCTGGAGGACGCGCGAGGGTCGTCTTCGAACGTCCGCATGGGGCTCGTCGCGCTGGCGACGCTCGGCAGCGGTCTCCTCGTCGTGGTTTCGAGGCGAAAAACGACGGAACCAGACGCGCGTGACCCCGAGGCGGCGCTCGCAATCGGCGCCGCCGTCTTCGCGTTCGGGCTCGCGGCGTGGATCGGCGCGCGCGGAATGGCGTACGACGCGGCCCACCCCTTGGCCCCTCCCAGCGCCGCCGAAGGATCCTGTCCCGAAGGGATGACCCCTCCGGCCGCCTCGCTTCCGCCCGCAGGCCCGTGTGACGCGAGCAGCGACACGCCCTACGTGATCGACGTGGAAAGGCTCCATATCGACGGCGTGCGCGCGGCGGACGTCGCGGAGCTGACGAAGATCCTGCAAAACAAGCGCGAGCTTTCCCGGCAGATCCTGCAAAGGGATCCCGCGGATCCGCTTGTCATGATCGCGGCCCCGGCGGAGACGGCCATGGCCACGCTCTTGCCGGTCCTCGCAGCCGTGCAGAAGGGTTTCGGGGGAACGGTCGCGATCGTCGGCGTCCACCCCGAATTCCGCGTCTCGACGGCGACGCTCGGCGAAATCACACGCGAGCGGCGCTGCTGCAACACCCGTCTGCGCATCGCCCCGAACGGCGCCCCTCTTTCGACCTACGCGACCTGGGGCGACGTGGCGCGGGCTGCGAGCGAGGGAGCTTTTTTCCGCCTGGATCCGTGAACCTGATCTATCCTCGCCCCGGCAAACGATGACGAAGCTCCACAGCCGCCTGCTCCTCGTCACGGCCCTCGCCCTCAGCTCCGCGGGGTGCGCCACAGAAAAACCGACCTTGCGGCTGCATCATGCCGAGCTGCGCTCCGCGTCGCTGCGGGGGATCGGGCTCGACGTGTACATGACGGTCGACAACCCGAACTCGTTCGACATCGAGATCCGCAATGTACGGGTGACGGTGACCTTCGCGGAAAAGTACGCGCTGCCGTCGATCGATTACAGCCCGAACCAGTGGCTCGCCGCGGGCCAATCGACGATCGTGCGCGTGCCGGTGGCCATCCCCTTCACACTGGTGCCCGGCGTGGTCGACGAGGCGCGGAGGACGCCGACGTTGCGGTACACCGTGAAGGGGAGCGCGGATGTGACGGCGATCCGGGCGCTCGGGGTGGAGAGGGACAATTATCCGATCGACGAGGCGGGGGCGCTCGGGCGGGATGCGTTGCTGGCGGCGGCGGGGATTTCGCTTTGAGTCACCGCATCCGAAACGCATCCGCCAACGTACGCGCGTCGAGCCGCCCCTCGGCCGTGATGTAGGCGAGCTGCTTGCGGAGAGGATCCAGCGACGGATCGAGGTTGCACCGCGTCGCCTCGACGAGCGCCGCCACGACCTCGAAGCCCGCGGGCCGCTGGGCGTAGAGGCCGAGCACGTTGCGCGCGTGGTAATCGAGCATCGCCGCTTCCCACGTCGGGTCCAGGCCCGCCGCGCGCGCCTCCTCGCGTAATGCGGTGAGCGTCTCGCCCGCCTCGCGTTGCCCTTCCCATAGTCGGAAGGCCAAGCCGCGGAAGACACGATAGGCGCGGACGAACCGCTGCACGGTCGGAGAGGCGTTCGGCGGCGCTTCGAGGTCGAAATTCGTGGCCCAGGGCCTCAGGTGGTCGTGCGCGTGGAAAACCTCGTGCATCACCTCGACCTGATCGCGCGGGGACAACGTCGCCGTGGCCTCGATGGCGCGGAGACGTGTCTCGGGGAAAAGCACGAGCGCCCCGAGCGCATTCACGCGCCCCCAGCTCTCCCGCGGCGAGCGCAACGTGAGGTCGAGGACGACGTCGCCGCCGCCCTTCAAAAACAGGAGGACCCAGCTCCGGCCCGCATATTCGGTCTCGATGCGCTTGGCGATCCGCGCGCCTTCCTCGCTCGACCAGCGCATCGTGGCGAGCGCCTTTTCGCCCGCCTCCCGGGCCTGTTTGCCCGTGGCCACGGCCGCGTGCGCGAGGCGCCGCTCGCCCGCGAGGGTGAAATCGGTGCCGGCGACCTCGCCGAGCGCGGTGAGGCAAGCAAAACTCATGAGCCGATCGGCGTCGTCGGCCTGGGGGCTCTTCGCGAGGTCCAGGGCCACGCGCAAAAGGAACGCCTCGCGTTCGAGGCGCTGCGGCCGTGGCGTGGGAAAGGGTTCGAACGAGACGCTTTGCTCCACCTCGATCGTCGGCGGGCTGAGCGAGGCCATGCGGAGGAAATAAGCGCAATGGCGCGCGCCCTCGGCGGCGAAGCTCGGGTCTTCGAGGACGTCGCCCGCCTCGCCCGGTTGTTTCACGGCGCGCACGGCATAAAGCGGGAGCGTGCCGGGGTAGGCGTCCGCATTCGGCGGGAACCCGGCGGCGAGGGAGGGGCGTGAGGGGGCCGCGTCCGTGGGCTCGGCCGAGGCCGGGGGGGCCGCCTCTTTGCCGGCTCCGCCGCCCCCGCCGGGAGCGGTAGGAATCGGCGGGGCGAGGCCGTGCACGCGGGCGTAGACCTCGACGAGCTCGTCGGGCGCGATTCGGCTGCCGCCCGGGGCCGCGGGCGTGCCGGCCATGAGGTCGTGCTCCTCTTTGCCACGGATTGCAATGGGCGCGAGGTGCGCGACGCCGTCAGTCATGGGCTTTCCATAAAACCGCAAGGCGACCTCGGCGGGCCTGCCGACGTCGAATACGGACGCGACGACGAGCTGCGCGACCTGCTCGCAGGACCCGCCGCCGTCGAGGAGCGCATCGGCCATGCGGCCGCCGGGTTGCCCGTAATATTTGATGTCCTCGTAGGCCCAGGGCACGGCGAGCGTGACGGGGTCGCCCTCGCGGAGGGCTTCACGCAACCGGGAGAGGCGATCTTCGTATCGGACGAGGGCCTCGGCCATGTCGAGCTCCTCGCCGGCTTCCTCGGCGTCGATGCGATTGGCTTCGAGGAGAAACCGGCCGAGCGCGAGGCGGCCTTTTTTGCGGTCGATGCGCGCGGCCTCGACGAGCGCCCGGCGGGCCTCACGCGTGCGCTCTTGCCGCGCGAGGGCCTCGGCGGTGGAGGTGATCGGCGAGGTCACAGACGACGCGGCGATCGCCCGGGGCGCCTCCCGCATGCGCGGGGCGCCGAAGCCGAGGAAGAGGCCGTGGCCGAGGACCGAGAGGATCACGGTGGCCAAGGCGCGGCGGGACATCCGACGGGTAGAGTAGCCGGACGGGGTGGGAAGTTCCCAGCGACCCTCCCCCACCCCCCTCACGACCCTCCTCCACCCCCCTCACGACCCTCCTCCAAGAGGGTCCCACCCCTCCCGAAGAGAGCGTCGACCGTCTCCCCAAGATGTCCGGACAAATCTGGACAAATCCGGACAAATTCTTGGACATGTCCGGTCCCCGTCAGCGCCCTGCCGCCACCCTCCTCCCGACGATTCCGACCCTCCCGCGGGTGGGTACGACCCCCCTCGGAGACACGCAAACCCCTCCCCGACCCCGCGTCCCCCTCCCCCGACAGACCATCGAAATCATTCACAAATACTGCTTCGTCCCCCCTCCCGCCCGGAGCCCACCGGAGCCCGTCAGGACCCCCATCCTCCCCACGAAAAACGCACCCGTCGTGGCGTGAGAAACGACCCTCTCCACCACCGTCTCACCCCTCCTCCGACCCTGGCATACCTATTGCTACTCTTTCCCTCGACCGCGACGCAATCCGCGTCGAGGCCACATTCGAAGAACCCTCACCCTTCCCGCAAGGAAGAGGAGACCCTCCTCATGAGTGATCCCAAGCATCCCAAGGCCGGCGACCGCACCATGGACCTCAGCGACATCGAGCTCGTCGATATCACGCCCGACCACGTCGCCCACTTGAGCAAGCTCCGCGATGGGCACGCAGGGGCCATCGCGGCCCTGCTCCTTTCAGACCCGGCGGCCCGGCAGCAGGCCGGCCTGAGCGAGGTCGAGGTCGCGGAGCTCGGCGCGCTCTGGCAGGACTTCCAGCGAATCGAGGAGGTGCTCCCCGCGGTCGAGAAGCTCCTCGAGCTGCTCCACGAGACGCGGCTCGTGCGGGCGCACGAGATCGCCTATCGCCTCGGCGAGATGGCGCATCAGGTGCGGCGTCGGGCCGAGAGGTCCGCGAAGGGCGCCGAGGTGGCCGCGCCGTTCGAGGCGCTGCTCGAGTACCACTTCGCGACGGGGCAAAAGGCCGCGGCCGCGCGCGAGAAAAACAAGAAGGAGGCCGAGGCGCCGGCGTCGACGAACACGCCGGCCTGATCCGCCCCCTTAGCCCGATAACACCCGCCAGAACTCCGAGAGCCGCTGTGGCGACACCGTCACAGCGGTTTTTAGCTCCGGAGCAAAAAGCGACACGCGAAGCTCCTCGATGAGCCATCGGTACGTGTCGAGGTCCTCCCCCGGGACACCACGCCCCCGCAAGCCTTCGTGGTGGTCGAGGTAGTTTTTCCAGAACGGTAAGACCTGCTCGGCCTTCGATTGGTCCTTCTGCGGGCCATTCGGCATGCGTTCGAGCCGGATCTGCACGGCACGAAGATACCGCGGCAAATGCGCGAGGCGCTCCACCCGCTCGCGCAGGAACATGCCCGGCGGGATCAGGTGGTCGAGCTGCATTCGGATTTCCGCGAGCGCAGCGCGGGGCGCGCCGGGTTTGCCGGAGAGCGCTCGGAGCGCCTGTTCCGCGCGGGAGAGCTCGGCCCCGATTTCCTGTGCGAGCTTGCCGAGGCGGGAGATGCTGGCGGCGAGCTCGACTTTGCCGGTGTCGAGGCGCGCGAGGAAGTCTTTGCGCGTGCGCGGGAAGCGGCCGGCGTCGTTCAAGCCAAAGGCGTCGTCGAGCGCCCGGAGCACGATTTGCCGGCGCAACGGGACGCCGCCCGCGCCCGCGCGTTCGGCGAGCGCGCCCGTGGCGACGGCCGCCGAGACCTGGTGCTCCATCTTGTTCATCGGCATGCTCATTTGCAGGAGAAAGAGCCGCCGCAAACCGCCGCGTGTCGCAACATCTGCCGCCTCGCGCGAGGCGAGCACGCGCAGGGCCACCGACATGTCCGTGTCGACGAGCGCCGGATACCCCGCGAGCTTGCGCCCCGCGACCTCGATACGGACCTCCTCGGGCAAGGTCTCGAAGCTCCACGAGGTGAGGCCCTCGCGTTCGAGCGTGGCCTTCGACGCGCCCGCCCAGGCATCCCGCGCGCGTTTCGCGAATCGCTCCTTGAGCGCCGCGAGGTCCCGCCCCTCGCCCACGACGCGGCCCTCTTCGTCGAGGACACGGAAATAGAATCGCAAAAAGGGCGGGAGCTCGTCCGGGCGGAGCGCGTCCATCGGCACGCGCACGCCCGTGCGTTCCTGGATCGATCGGGCGAGGGCTTCGAGCATCGGGCCCTCGAAGGGGCGATGGCGCCGCGCGAGCTCGGCCGCGAGCTCTTTCACGCCGCCGACCGATTTGCGGACGGCCTTGGGCATCGCGTCGAGCAGCCATTCGATCTTTTCGGCGTGCCAGCCGGGGAGGGTCCATTCGAGCACGGCCGGATCCGCCTGCGGGAGGAGCGCGAGGGGCAAGGTGATCGTGACGCCGTCGTCGTCCTCGCCGGGGTCGAAGCGGTACGTGAGCGGCAATTTGGTGCCGTAGAGCGAGAGGGTGTCAGGAAATCGCTCGGGCGTAAGCTCGTCCGCCTCGCCCTGGAGGACGTCCGCGAGCGAGAGCTCGAGCAGGCGCGGGTTCTCCGCCTCGGCCTCCTTGCGCCAGGCCTCGAACGTCTTGCCGCTGTAAATGCCCTCGGGGACGCGCTCCTCGAAGAAGAGGGTGAGGGCATGGTCGTCGGCGAGCATGTCGCTCTTGCGCGCCTTGTCCCGCAGCCGCTTCACCTCGTCGAAGAGCTTTTTGTTGTGCTCCATGAAGCGCGCCTTCGTCGCGTATTCCTGCCGGACGAGGGCGTGCGTGAGGAAGATCTTGCGCGAGGCCGCAGGGTCGAGCGGGCCATAATGGACCTTCCGGTCCCGGACGATCGGCAGGCCGTAGAGCGAGATCTGCTCGCGCGCCATGACCTGCGCGGGTTTCTCCTCCCAGTGCGGGTCGCTGTGGTGCTTGCGGCAGAGCGATCCGCCGGCCTCTTCGAGCCAGCCGGGGTCGACGCGCGCCGCGGTGCGGGCGAAGAGCTGCGAGGTCTCGACGAGCTCGGCCGCCATGATCCACGCCGGTGGCTTTTTCGATAAGCCGCTCGACGGGTGGAGCTGGAATCGCGTTTGTCGCGCCCCGACATACGCCTTGGCCTCCTGGCTCCACATGCCGATCTTGCTGAGCAGCGCCGGGACGATGGCGCGGTGCACGGCGTCGCCGCCGTCGCCCTGCGTGCCCTCCACGCGGAAGCCCATCTCCCGCACGATCTGGGAGATCTGCTGGTGGATGTCGCTCCACTCGCGCATGCGGAGGTGGGAGAGGAAGTTGTCGCGGCACCATTTGCGGAGCTGGTTTTTCGAGAGGCGCGCCTCGGCCTGCTTGTAGGCGTGCCAGAGCTTGACGAGGGCCGCGAAATCGCTCTGCTCGTCACGAAACTTGCGGTGTGCCTCGTCCGCCTGCTTCTGCGCGGAAAGGGGACGCTCGCGCGGGTCCTGGATGCCGAGCGCCGACGCCACGACGAGGACCTCGCGGAGCGCGCCCTCCGCCTCGCCGCCGAGGACCATACGGCCGAGGCGCGGATCGAGGGGGAGCCGCGAGAGCTTTTTGCCGATGTCCGTGAGCTCGCCCGCCTCGTCGATGGCGCCGAGCTCTTCGAGGACACGATACCCTTCGTCCACGGCGCGGCGCGGGGGCGGGTCGAGGAAGGGGAAATCGCGGATGTCGCCGATGCCCAGCGATTTCATCTGCAAGATGGCGCCCGCGAGGCCGACCCGTAAGACCTCGGGATCGGTGTAGGCCGGGCGCAGCTCGAAGTCGCGCTCTTCGTACAGGCGGAAGCAGACGCCGCTGCGGATGCGGCCCGCGCGGCCCTTGCGTTGCTCGGCGCTGGCGCGCGAGATGGGCTCGATCTGGAGCGCCGTGACGCCCGAACGCGCATGGTACCGATTGACGCGGGCGAGGCCGGCGTCGATGACGTAAACGATGCCGGGGATCGTGAGCGAGGTCTCGGCCACGTTCGTCGCGAGGACGATACGCCGCTGCGGCAAGGGGGTGAAGACGCGTTGCTGCTCGGATTGCGGGAGCCTGCCGTAGAGCGGCAGGACGACGGTGTGCGGCAGGCCGTGCGAATGCAGCTCGTCCATCGTCTCGTGGATCTCGCGCTCGCCGGGCAAAAAGACGAGGATGTCCTCGCGGGGGTCGAGCTCGGTGATCTCCTCGATGGTATTGCCGACCGTCTCGGCGAGCTCCGTCTCTTCCTTGCGAGGCGGCCGATGGATGACCTCGACCGGGTGCGTGCGGCCCGAGACCTGGATGACGGGCGCGCCGTCGAAGAACGCCGAGAATCGCTCGGTTTCGAGCGTCGCGGAGCTGACGACGACACGCAGGTCCTTGCGGCGTGGCAGGATGCGCTTGAGGTAACCGAGGAGGAAATCGATGTTGAGCGTGCGCTCGTGGGCCTCGTCGACGATGAGCGTGTCGTAGGCGCGGAGGAGCGGGTCGCTCTGGATCTCGGCGAGCAAGATGCCGTCCGTCATGAAGCGGACGTACGTCGACGGGCTTGTCCGGTCGGCGAAACGAATCTTGTAACCGACCTCCTTGCCGAGGTCGACGCCGAGCTCCTTGGCCACGCGGGCCGCGACGCTCGTGGCCGCAATACGCCGCGGCTGCGTGACGCCGATCCGCGCGTGGAGGCCACGGCCCATGGCGAGCGCGATCTTGGGGAGCTGCGTGGTCTTGCCCGAGCCAGTCTCGCCCGCGATGATCACGGCAGGGTGGTCGTTCATCGCCTGCGCGATGTCGCGCACGCGCGCAGAGATGGGCAGCTCTTCGGGGAACTCGATGGGCGATCGACTCACGGCGGCCGAGGGATAGCATCCCGGCAAGGGCCGCGCTTGTGCTCCGATGACCTCCGGCTCCCTACATCCGCGCCTTGCGCACGCGCGCCGTGAGCTCGGCGCCGAGCCAATCGAGGAATTCGGCGTCCCAGGGCGCGCCGCGCGGATATCGCGCGCCGATCGCCTCGGCGAGCTCGAGGTCCCAGCGGCCGAAGAGCGTCGTGAGCCGATCGTGCATCTTACGGCCGCGTGGGACCCGTGGATCGCCCTCGTTTTCCGCCGCGGCGAAGGCCTCGTCGCAAAGGTAATAGTTGCACGTGGCGCTCCTGCGATCGGGCGGGAGGACGCAGCCGGCCTCGCCGAGGTAGCCGCATCGCTCGGGGAAGGGCCCGCTCGGCGGGGCGCGTCGAATGGAGAGGCCACGCGTTTGCGGGACGAGGCGGCCTTCGTGGATTTCGGCCAGCAAGAAATCACGGCCGCCGAGCGATACGATGCGGCCGATGTCGGCCCAAGCCACGGCCGGCGGGGCTTCGCAGCAGCCGGCGCGCCCATGCGGGCAACGCGCGCAGAGCGGCGACAGGAGGAGCGTGTGAACGCCGGCGAGTTCGAGCCGAATCATGCGCCACGACTGGATACCAGGGCGCGCGCCCCCCGTCCACGCGGGTACGAATCGGACGGGATATGTCCGAAGTGGGGCTTCCGTGGCGCTCGCTCGTTATTTCTTTCTGGTAGTCTCGTGCTCTCGTGATCGAACCACGCGACGACCGCCGCGCCCTGCGTCGCGCCCTGCCTGGGCACGTGGCGCTCGGGCTCGTGTTCGCGCTGGCGGTCGCGGCGGCGGCGCACGCGTCGAGCGCGCCCGAGGTGCCGCTGGAAGGAATTTCCTGCAACGAGCAAAAGCCGCTGCCGTTCCTGGTGCGCGGCAACTACGCGCTCCAGGACGGGATACCGGCCGAGGAGCGCAAAGCCCGCATCGACATGCAGACGCGGGCGCTCCGATTCCGGACGGAGCGGTATGGAAGGGCCTTTGGCACGGCGCCGCTCGAATGGAACGAGCACGTGGCCGCCGACAACATCGAGCAGGTGCGCTTCCTCGGGCTGCCCGTGCAGGTGAACCGACGGATCGTGCCGGCCCTGCGCTGCGTGGAGCAAGCGATCTCGACGCGCTGCGGCCATACCCCCTACGAGCCGAAGCGCCTGCTCGGCGTGCGCGGCAAGAACACATTCCACAACGGCGAGGTCTCGAACCACCTCTATGGGATCGCGATCGACATCGATCCCGAGCGGAACCCGTGCTGCCGCTGCGTGGAGCCTTTCCCGGATCACCCGGCGTGCCGCAAGCGGGAGGCGACCGCGTACGAGCGCGCCGAGCTCCCGCGCTGCTGGATCGAGACCTTCGAGCGTTACGGCTTCTACTGGCTCGGGCACGACCGGCTCGAGGACACGATGCACTTCGAGTTCCTCGGCGACCCGGACCGGATCACGTCCACGCCGTAACACTGAAACGCAGGATGGCAGGGGCCCGCGCGCGTGGTACGTTCGTCCGGTCGGTCCGGCGACAAACCATCCGTTCGATGGGGGATGCGCGCGGACGATCCGAACGACGGCCCCGAAACCCCCATGTCGAGCCTCCGCCTCACCTTCCTCGGAACCTCTGCCGCGGCCCCGACCGCGTACAGGAACCTGTCCGGCCTCTTCGTCAAGCGCGAAGGGCAGAGCTTCCTCTTCGACTGCGGCGAGGGCACCCAGCGGCAGATGATCCGCTACGGGACGGGCTTCGCGCTCGACGCCGTGTTTTTCACCCATTTCCACGCCGACCATTACCTCGGCATCATCGGATTTTTGCGGACGCTCGGCATGCTCGGCCGCACCGAGCCGCTCGCGCTCATCGGCCCCCGGAACGCCGCGACGTTCCTGCCGAAGGTGATCTGCCTCGGCGCCGAGGAAGCGCCCCTGCCCGTGACAATCGCCGAGGCCGAGCCGGGCGACGTGGTCTTCCGCGGGGAGGGGTATCGTATCGAGGCGTTCGCGACCGATCACCGCATTGCCTCCGTGGGCTACGCGCTCATCGAGGATCCACGACCCGGCCGGTTCGACGCGGCCGCAGCGCGCGCGGCCGGCGTGCCCGAGGGGCCGCTCTTCGGCAAGCTGCAGCGCGGCGAAGCGGTGCGGCTGCGGGACGGGCGTACGATCACGCCCCGCGAGGTGATGGGCCCCCCGCGGCCCGGGCGGCGGATCGTGATATCGGGCGATACGCGGCCTTGCGAGGGCACGACACGCGCGGCGGAAGGGGCGGACGTGCTGGTGCACGAGGCGACGTTTGGTGATCAGGAGCAGGCGCGCGCGCGGGACACGCGGCACGCGACCGCGCGGGAGGCGGCGCTCGTGGCGCGCGACGCGGGCGCGCGGCGGCTCGTGCTCACGCACCTGTCGACACGATACGATCGGGATCCGGACATTCTGCTCGACCAGGCGCGCGAGGAGCTCGGGGAGCGGACGCCCGTGATGGTGGCCGAGGACGGCGACGGGATCGATCTGCCCCTGCACGATTGACGCGCCGGATAAGGAGGGCCGGCCCCGCTTGACGTTGCCGGCGATCCGGCCGAACATGGCGCTCCTTTGTCGCGTTTTCCCCGGGAGTCGCCATGAAAAACAAGAGCTACGCGGGACTGTGCCTGGCCCTCACGCTCTTCGCCGCCTGCTCGCTCGTCAACGCGCCCGATCCCGTGAAGGGCAGCGGCGAGGGCGGCGAGGGCGGCGAGGGCGGGACCGGCGGCGGGGTCCCGTCGCCCTGTGGAAACGGCGTGTATCAGACCGGCGAGGAATGCGACGACGGCAACGACATCGAGACCGACAGTTGCCTCTCCACCTGCAAGAAGCCCACATGCGGCGACGGGTTCGTCTGGGAAGGCGTCGAGGGCTGCGACGACGGCAACATGGTCGAAGACGACGGCTGCACGAATGACTGCAAGCTCTCCACCTGCGGCGACGGTACGATCCAGGAAGGCGAGGATTGCGACGACAGCAACACCGACGACACCGACAACTGCACGTCGGCGTGCAAGGTCGCGACCTGCGGGGACGGCTTCGTCCACGCGGGGATCGAGGCCTGCGACGACGGGAACAAGGACGACACGGACGCGTGCCTCCAAGGCTGCATCGCCGCGGCGTGTGGCGACGGGTTCGTCCAGGTCGGCGTCGAGGAATGCGACGACAGCAACCTGTCGGACGCCGACGGGTGCGTCGGGGGCTGCAAGAATGCGATCTGCGGCGACGGGTACGTGCGGGTCGGCGTGGAGGAGTGCGACGACGGCAACCTGCTCGGCGGCGACGGCTGCGGGCCCGGCTGCACGAAGGACAACCTCCTGCCGCAATGCATGAACTACGCGGTGCTGAGCGAGGCGGAGCGAAACGTCAATTACAGCGGCTCGTCGGACTGCGACAGCAACCTGATCGGGGAGGGCTGGTACCGATTCATGGGGGACGCGGGCGTGCAGATGCCCACCTTCGTGCCGCCCGAGTTTGCCTGCGGCACCGACGCGCCGGGCTGGCTCCAGGGCGCGTACCCGCAAAGCCAGGGCCAGGTCGTGAACGCCACGGTGTGCTTCAACTGGTCCGGCAACAATTGCTTCTGGTCGTCCTCGATCCAGATCGCGCATTGCGGAGGTTTTTACGTCTTCTACCTGCCGCTGACGCCGGTCTGCAACCTCAGGTACTGCGGTACGAACTGAGGTCGTCCGATCCCGCGTCCGCTTGACGTTGCCGGCAATCCGGCCGAACATGGATGGTATCTTTGCTGGATCTTGCCCGGGAGATGCCATGACCGCCTTTCGCCACGCTGGGATATTTCTCGCCGTCACGCTCTTCGCTGCCTGCTCCCTCGTCAACGCGCCCGATCCCGTGAAAGGGAAAGGTGAGGGCGGCGAGGGCGGCGAGGGCGGGACCGGCGGCGGCGGACCGCCCTCGCCCTGTGGAAACGGCGTGTATCAGACCGGCGAGGAATGCGACGACGGCAACGACGTCGAGACCGATAGCTGCCTCTCCACCTGCAAGAAGCCGACATGCGGCGACGGGTTCGTCTGGGAAGGCGTCGAGGGCTGCGACGACGGCAACATGGTCAACGACGACGGCTGCACCAATGACTGCAAGCTCTCCACCTGCGGCGACGGCACGATCCAGGAGGGCGAGGATTGCGACGACGGCAACATGGACGACACCGACAACTGCACGTCGGCGTGCAAGGTCGCGACCTGTGGTGACGGCTTCGTCCACGCGGGGATCGAGGCCTGCGACGACGGGAACATGGACGACACCGACGCGTGCCTGCAAGGCTGCATCGCCGCGACGTGCGGCGACGGGATCGTCCAGGTCGGCGTCGAGGAATGCGACGACATGAACATGTCGGACACCGACGGGTGCGTCGGGACCTGCAAGAACGCGGTCTGCGGCGACGGCTTCGTGCAATCCGGCGTGGAGCAGTGCGACGACGGCAACCTCCTCGGCGGCGACGGCTGCGGGCCGGGCTGCGCGTTCGACAACCTCCTGCCGCAGTGCATGAACTACCTCGTGCTCGACACGGCCGACCGGAACGTCGGATACGTCGACATAAACACGCGGGACTGCGACACGGCCATGAACGGGAGCTGGTATCGCTTCATGGGCGCCGCGGGCACGCAGATGGCCACCTCGCCGCCCGCCGAGAACGTCTGCGCGACCCACGCGCCGGGCTGGGTCCAGGGGGCCTATCCGCAGGCCCAGGGCCAGGTGGTGAACGCGACGGCGTGCTTCAACTGGTCCGGCAACCCGTGCAACTGGTCGTCGGCGATCCAGATCGCCCATTGCGGGAGTTATTACGTGTTCCAGCTCCCGCCGGCGCCGGTCTGCTCGCTTCGTTATTGTGGGACGAACTGAAAGGACGAAGGGGCCGGATCTACCGGCCCCTCACCCGCGCGGCCGCCCGTATCATGCGGCTCGCGTCCCTGCCTCAATCCTGGGCCGAGATTTCCTTGTCGAGCGTATCGAGCTCCGACTTGTAGTTCGTCGGGCTGATGTCCTTCTCGGCCTGGTCGTCGTAATCGGCCGCGGTCGGGATGTCCTTGTCGTCGAGGACCACCGGGGCCGCGGCGGCGCCGCCCGTCGTCCCGCCGCCCTGGGGCTTCGGCTCTTCACAGGCGAGGGCGAGCAAAGGCAACGCGAGGAGCGCGAGCACGATCGAGCGATTCATTTCTCACCTGCCTTCTCCGCGGGCTTGCCGTCCGCGCCCTTCGCGCCCGTGGCCTTCGCGTCGTAGTTCGTCATCCACTTCTCGTGGCGCGCATTCTCCTTGTCGAGGAGCTTCTGCACGCGCTCGGTCGCCTCGGTGTCCTTCGCCTCCTCGGCGAGGTCCTTCACGCGCTCGAGGCGCGCGAGGCGGCGCGCGTGCCGCTCGAGCTCCTGCTTCATGGCGACGGCCATCGGCTGGCCCTTCAGCGCGGCCGAGACCTTCTTCTTGAGCGCGTCGCGCTCGTCCTTGGACTTCGTCTTGCGCGCTTCCTTCTTGGCCTTGCGCTTCTCGTCCCGCGCCTTCTGATCCGCCTCGGATTCGGCCGGGGCCGCGGCCGCGTCGGCGCCCGCGTCTTTGTCGGCCTTGTCGTCGGGTTTGCCCTTGTCGTCGGGTTTGCCCTTGTCCTCGGGCCCCTTGCCCCCTTGTTCGCCGGCCTTCGGGTTTGCCTTCTCCGGGCCCTTGCCTTTGTCCACGGCCGGGGTAGGCCGCGGCTCCCGGGGCAGGTCCGCAGACGCCACGCCCGTCACGCCGAGCAAGCCGCCCAGCACGAGGGCCACAGCGCCCTTCTTCCACAAAGCATTCATCGTAGATCTCCCTTCGCGCGCCGCCCCCCACCGAGGGGTACCCACGGCGCTCGTCGATCTGCTCGAAGCGGGGTGGACTTTATCGCGGATGGGTCGGCGCGGGCAAATCCAATTACGGATTCGTGAGGCCGCGCCCACGCGTGCCGCGAATCGACAAGGAGCCGGGCGCCCCCTCGATCGCGTATTGCTCTTCGAGCAGGTGCGCCGTCGCGTCGTCGATGCGCACGGGCGGCTCGTTCGCGTCGGCGCGCGGGCGTTCGAGGGAGCGCGTGCCACGCTCGATCACAGAGGCCGATAACCCCGACCCCGGCGGCAAAGCCCCGCCGGTCACCAGCGACAATCGAACCCCGGTCACTTGTTTTACCAGGTCGAGCGCCGCGTCGGCCGCGCGCAGGAGGCCGTCGGCGCATTCCCCTTCGAATACCACGGCCACGCCACGACCGAGCAAGGGAATGACCACCCCGCCATGTTGTTCGGCGATGCGCTGGAAGAGGGCGCGCGTCCGGCCCACGTTGCTCGACAAGGGCAATCGGCCGAAGATCACGCCGACGAGGTGATCGTCACTCGGGACGAGGGCCGGCGGGAGCGTGATGTCCGCCGGAGGCGCCGCGCCTTCGAGGACCACGCGCTCGATCGCCGCGAGGGCGTGGGCCATCTCGCGGGCCGAGGAAAACCGCGCATCGGGGTCACGCGCGAGCGCCCGCGCGACGAGGGCGTCGAGCGCAGGCGGCGCGTCCGGCCAGACATCCGAGAGGCGCGGCGGCGCCTGCAGGACGATCTTGGCGAGGACGGAGAAGGCATCCTCGCCCGCGAAAGGTTTTTTGCCGGAGAGCAGCTCGTACAGGAGCACGCCGAGAGAAAACAGGTCCGAGCGGGGGCCGATCTCGGTGTCGCCCCGGGCTTGCTCGGGGGACATGTAAAAAGGCGTGCCGAGCGCGACGCCGTCGACGTTCTCGGAGGCGCTGTCGTGCGCGACGCCGAGGTCGAGGAGTTTCACCAGGAACGGCGCGCCTTCGCCCTGCTCTGCGAGGAAGAGGTTCCCCGGCTTAACGTCGCGGTGGACGATGCCCGCCTCGTGCAACGCGAAGAGCCCGAGCGCCGCCTGGCGCGTGATCCGGAGGGCATCGGCCGTGCCGAGGCGCGCGCCCGAGGCGCGCATGCGGTGCGCGAGGTCCTCGCCTTCGAGCCATTCGAGCGCGAGGTAGGGGCGGTCCTCCGCGTCGATGCCGGTGTCGACGTACCCCACGACGTGCTCGCTCGTGATACGCGCCGAGAGCCGCGCCTCGCGCTGGAATCGCTCGCGGGTGATCGGGTCGACGGCGAGGTGCTCGTGCAGGCGCTTGATCGCCACAGGCACGCGGCGCTCCTGGTCGAAGCCCCGAATGACCTCCGCCGTCGCGCCAATGCCGACGCGCTCGGCGAGCGTGAATCGATCCGCGCTCCCCATCACCCGCGCCCCAATGCGACCGTTCCCCCCCCGCCCATACTCCTCAGTGCCAGGCCGACGCGGTCCGGACCGCCTGGCCCGTCCGGTCGTGCTCGGCCAGAAGCTCCGTCGAGCGCGCACGGCAGCCGCTGCACGAAGGGAACGTCGAGCCGTGCAGGCAACGCAGCATCACCGCCTCGCCCGTCTGCATCTCTTCGGGTTCGAGGTGGCGGCCACACGCAATGCAATGGATGTGGTGCGTGTGTGTGTGCGTCTGTGCCGCGGGCCGCGGCGGCGCGAGGGCCTTGCGCTCGCGCTTCGTCAATCGCTTTTCTCGCTTCATCGCTCGTGTTCCCTGGCCGGGCCGTTCGAGGCCCTCGTCGGGTCATACGAGGTTCGGCGCACGCGGGCAAGGGCTTGTTTTGTGCGCCGCGTCTCGGGCCCTACGGCGCGCCCGTCGGTCCATGGCTGCCCCACTCTTCGTGGAGCGAGAGCGCGCCGAACGTGCGCCGCACGCCGCTCCCGGGCCCGCGCTCGTCCTCCTCGTCGCGCGCCTCCTTCCCGCCGCCCGCGCCCTTGCCGCGAAGCGCCTTCGGTCCGCCGCGGGCGATCGGGACGACGACCGCAGCGCGCCGCGAGCGCGTCTTGCGCCCCGCGCGGCGGGTCCCGCGGAGGCGGCGCATGCCGGCCAAAAAGCCGAGGTACACGCCGAGGAACGTCGCGCCGGCCCACGCCGCGAGCGCGCCGAACGCGAACCCCGCGGCCTTCACGCCCGCGTCGCCGCGCCCGAGATTCGCCATGCTTTCCAGGGATCCGCGCATCCCGGCCACGTCCTCCATCGGCCTGCGCAGCGCGGCGAGCTTGCCCATCGGATCGTCGAGCTTCGCGACCTTGCCCATCACGCCGTCGAGCGCCGCGACCTCTTTCATGGGCTCACGCAGCAAGGCCACGTCCTCCATGGGCTTTTCCAGCCGCGTGAGGCCTTGTTCCATGCTGCCCATCCGCGCTTCGAGGCGCGCCATGCCCGCGCCGAGCCGATCCATCACGGGGCCGAGCGCGGCGACGTCTTTCATCGGCGCTTCGAGGCTGGAGAGCCGCTCCATGGGCCGGCCGAGCGCGTCGAGCTCTCCGGCCATTCGCTCCATGTTCGAATTCGACCGTCCGAGGACATCGGCGGCCTCGTTCATGGTTTTCGTGGTTTCCTGGATGGCGCGCGTGTTCGTCTCGATCATCGATGCCACGCCGCAGCCCGTGATCGCAGGCGCGAGCAGGGTGACCAGGACGACGAGCGTGCTCCTTCCCGACGAGCTCATGCATGGAAGCATCGATTGGGAGACGCTGCGCGTCAACGCATTCGCGCGGTGCGCAAGGACAGGTTATGTCCTAGGTTCGAGACGGGGCGATCGGGGGCGAGAGGCGGGAGGAAACGGAGGGCGCCGGGATTCCTTTTGTGCTCAGCCTTCCAGGCTCGCGAGCAGGAACCAGGTGTGTTTGTCGAACGTCGTGATGATGTTCGTGAGCAGGTCGGACGTGTCGGCGTCGCGGTTCTCGTCGGAGATCACGCGCGAGGCGTGCAAGCCCTGGATGTAAAGGGCGAAGCGCTCGGCGAGGTGGCGCACGTGGTCGAGGCCACGCGTGGTCTCCTGCGGATACTCGGGCAGCCGCGAGGAGGCCGCGACGTGGCGCGCCGTGCCGACGGCGAGGCCCCCGAGCGTGACGGCGCGCTCGGCGATCTCGTCGTTGAAGGCCGCGAGCTCGGTCGCGAACGTCTCGAAGAGCGGATGCAGGGCGGCGAAATGCGGGCCCTTGATGTTCCAGTGCGCGACCTTGATCTGGCTGTGCAAATCGAGGCCGTCGGCGAGGCGCTCGTTCAGCGTCTTGACGATGGCGACGCGGGCAGACTCGGGCAAATGGCTAGAACTCGCGTACATGAGGAACTCCTATCGAAATCCGAGATGTTCGTCCTTCTGGAACACGGCGCCCCGCCGCGCGGGGGGCAGCGCAGCGAGGCGCCGTGTCCGAAGGTTTGGGAGGTTAAACCGCCCCGGCGGTGATCTCCAGCGCGACCGTCGCCGCCTGGATCGTCGCGGCGATGCGCACGGCGTCGTGCACATGGTCCTCGCCGAGACCGCCCGCGAGGACGGCCACCTCGTGCGACTTCACGCACGCCTCGCAGCCGTTCATGGCGCTCACGGCGAGGCTCATGAGCTCGAAATCGGCCTTCGACGTCTTCGGCTGGCCGATGCGGTTCATGCGGAGCTTCGGCGAGCGCTGCGAATACGTCTCCTTTCCGATCATGTGCCGGAACCGGTAATACACGTTGTTCATCGCCATCAAGGTCGCCGCCGCATAAGCGTCGTCGATGACGGCGTCGGCGTGCTCGAGCTCCGCGCGCGCCTGCTCGATGAACGCCTCGCGGAGCGGCACGCAACGCGCGTTCGCCGCCGCCGCGATGGCGATCCCGAGCCGCTGCGCCCGCGTGAGGGACGAGTCACCCTCGAGCACCGATTGCAGGTTCAGCTTCGTGTCCCGCGCGGCGTCGGGCAACTTCGCGCGGATGGCCTCGAGCGCGCTCATGGCTTCAACCCGCCTCCAGCGTCGGCTGGCCCTTCACCCAGTTGCACGGGCAAAGCTCGTCGGTCTGGAGCGCGTCGAGGACACGAAGGACCTCGTCGACGCTGCGGCCGACGGAGAGATCGTTCACGCCGACGTGCCGGATGATGCCGTTCGGGTCGACGATGAACGTCGCGCGGAGCGCCACGCCCTCCTGCGGGTGCAGGACGCCGAGGGCCTGCGAGAGCTCACGCTTCGTGTCGGCGACCATCGTGAACGGCAGGTCGCGCAGGTCCGGGTGCTGCTTGCGCCACGCGAGGTGCACGTATTCCGTGTCGGTGCTGATGCCGAGGACCTCGCAATCGCGATCCTTGAAGTCACGATAACGCTTGCCGAAGCCGGCGATCTCGGTCGGGCAGATGAAGGTGAAGTCCATCGGCCAGAAAAAGAGCACGGCCCACTTGCCCTGGAGGTTCTCGCTCTTGATGTCGTGGAACTCCTTGCCCTGCTCGAGGCTCACGACGCCCTTCAGGTTGAACGAAGGCAACTTCTGCGAAACGGTCAACATGTGTCTCTCTCCTTGGTTCTCTCTATCGAATCCAGAATCCGTTTTGTACTCTGTCCAGCTCTGGACCGCGTCTAAATATTCGGCGCAAAAAAGCCGCCATGCTCGGGCACGCGGACGCGTCAGGAGGTGCGGACCTTCTTGAGCTTGCCGCGCAGCACGACCTGGTATTCGTGCACGTCGAAGCCTTCGAGCGCGTCCACATTCGAGACGGCGAGCGCGCTCCACGGGACGTCGTGGATGGCGCCCGTCTCCTCGTCGATGAAATGATGGTGAGGTTCGAGGTTCGGATCGAACACCACCTTGCCCTCCGCGAGGACGTGGGCCCGAAGCAGGCCCTTGTCCACGAAGAGGTTCAAGGTGTTGTAGACCGTCGCCCGCGACACCATCGGCAGCGCCCGCTGGACCTTCGCGAAGACCTGGTCGGCCGACGGGTGCTCGTCGGTCCGCAGGACGTACTGCGCGATGGCCAGGCGCTGCGCCGAGGGGAGCACGCCGTGCCGTTCGAGGAGCTCTGCCTCGTTCCGCACAGTGCTCGCCGGGATCGGCTTGGCTGGCTTCGTCGGCCTCACGGGGATTAGACTGTGTCTAAACCGAGACCCTGTCAAGAACGGCGAACGATTTCTCGCAAGGCCACGGTCGAGAGCGGCGCGTGAGCAGGGTTCGCGCGTGCAGGCAGCCCGAGCGCGCGTGGCGGCCGCCCTGCGCAGACGAGGGCACGCCCGCCCGTCCGGACGAACCATTCCGGCACGCCGCATGCGAGAAAACGAGGGGGTTCGTGGGGGCCGGCCGGGCATCGTCCAGGCAACGGCCCTCAGGCGTGAAGAAACACGGGAGACGTACGCATGGACAACAAGGACATTGGCAATACGACGAGCACCCGGCCGCCCGAGTTCGACCGGCAAGAGCGCGAGCGTTCGATGCAGGTCGTGACGGCCGGCTCGCTCGTGGAGGCCCTCGGCGGCGTGGCCGCCGTCGTGCTCTCGGTCCTCGGTCTGGCGGGGATCGCCCGGCAAACGATGATCGCCGTCGCCATCATCGCGATCGGCGCCGCGCTCCTGTTCGCAGGCGGCGCGCTGGCCTCGCGGTACTCGCAGTTCGCCTCGCGCGTGAGCGGGCAGCGCGTCGACGAGATGGAGTTCGGTGGAGGCGTCGGCGTGGAGTTCCTCACGGGCGCCGCAGGCGTGGTGATGGGCGTGCTCATCCTGCTCGGCATCGCCCCGCTCACGCTGTCGGCCGTGTCCGTCGTGGCGTTCGGCGGCGGTCTGCTCTTGTCGACGGGCGCGACGAGCGCGGTGAACCAGCTCGGCGAGGCGTTCCCCTACGATCGGCGCGTGCGGATGGCGCGCGAGGCCGTGCAAGGCGCGGCCGGCGTGCAGGCGCTCGTGGGGATCGGCGCCGCGATCCTCGGCATCCTCGCGCTGCTCGGGATCCAGCCGTACACGCTGCTGCTGGTAGCGCTGCTCGGTCTCGGCGGAGGCGTCTTGATCTCGGCGTCGGCCGTGAGCGGGCGGATGCTGGTCGGGATGCGTGGGTTCCGCTGAGCCGGAGCTCGCGATGGCCACGAAGGACCCCCGCGCGTTCGTCTGTCAAGACGACCTGGCGCGGGTCCGGGAGAGCGCCCAGGCGACCGCGCCCTTCAAGGTCGCCCGGGTGGCGATCCCCTGCATCGCGTGGTCGAGGTCGACGAGCGTGCGCGCCACCGCGGCGCGAATGCCGGAGATGACGACCTCGGCCCCGAGCAGGCCCACGGCCGAGGCCGCGGCGACGAGCGCAGACGCGACGCTCGCCGAGGCCCCACGCACCCCCGTGATGTCGAGGATCAAGACACGCGCGCCGCTCGACGAGACGCCCGCGAGCGCCACCGAGAGGATCTCGCCGGCGCGGCGCTCGTCGAGCACGCCGAGCAGGGGCATCACGACGATCCCGTCCGCGATGGGCAGGAGGGGCGCCGAGAGCTCGCGCAGGCGCTCCTCCTGCGCTTCGAGCATCGCGTCGTTTAGCGCTTCCTTCTCCCGCTCGGCGCGCTCGCGCTCGAGGAGTTCGCGTTCGAGCTCGGCGGTGCGCACCCGGACCTCGTGCTCCAGGCGCTCGTTCGCGAGCCGCTGCGCCTCGTGCATGCGCTGGATGCTCGCCACGAGCAGCGCATTCTCCACGGCAATCGCGGCCTGCGATGAGAGGAAAGAGGCGACCGCGATGCGCGCGTCGTTGAAGACGTCGGCCACCGAGCGGTTCTCCAGGTAGAGCACGCCCGCGAGGCGGCCACGGTGGGCCATGGCGAGGCAGAGGAGCGACCTCGGCCGGCGCTCGGCGAGGTACGGATCCTTGGAGAACCTATCGAATCCGCGGGAGCCGCCGAGCACGACGGGCGCGCGTGTCGCCGCAACTTCATCGACGAGGTCGCGCGGCAGCTCCTCGCCGGCCACGCGCGCCGCCTCGACGCCGACGAGGACACGGTCGGGGTCGATCGTCATGGCCGCCTCGACGTGCAGGCCCGAGCCCCGATCGAGCAGGAGCACGGCGCGCTGGGCGCCCGCGGTCTCCACGATCACGCGCATGACCCGATCGAGCAGGACGTCGAGCACGATCTCCTCGGCGATGGCCCGCGTCGCGCGCATGACGGCGCCGAGATCGAACTCGCCCGCGAGCACGCCCGGCAAGGGCGCGGCCGAGGGGCCGACGCTGCGGCGCGGCAGGAGAAAACCGTACCGCTCGCGGAGCATGTCGACCTTGGTGATCGCGCCCCAGCGGAGGTAGGCCTGGTACGCCTCGCCCATGTACGCCCGCGCGACCGTGTCGCGGCGTCGTTCGAGGTGGAAACGCGCGGCGAGCTCGTTGGCGAGCGCCTCGTCCCGCGAGACGCCGCTCTCGGCGGCCGCGCGGACCGCCTTCTCGTAGAGCGAAAGCGCCGAGGCCTCGTCCCCCGCGGCGCGCGCGCGCTCGGCCGAGACGAGGAGCCATTTGCGCTCATAGTTTTCAGGACACCGCGCCGCGAGGGCCGCAAGCACGGCGAGGATCACGTCCACCCGCGCCAGACGGGACGCGCGCTCGGCGGGGAAGCCCGAGCTGTCGAGGAGGAGCGCGAGCGCGAGCCAGACGGGCAGGTCCGTCGCGAGGAACTCGCCTTCGACGTCGGCGAGGCCGGGCGTCGCCGCGAGCGCCTCGCGCGCCGCGCCCGCCGCGTCCTCGTGCAGGAGGAGGAGCTCGGCGCGGCGCGCGTGCCCGTAGAAGCGCGCCCGCGCGCGGCCCGCGCCCTCGTCGGCCGCGAAGAAGGTGGCCTCGTCGAAGTCGTCGCCGTCGAGGCTGCCGGGAGCGCGGGTCCGCCCGAGCAAGCTGCGCACGGCCTGCAGGCTGACGCGCGCGGTGAGATCGGCGGCGACCTGGCCACACGGAGCGCGGTGCGCGAGGGCGAGGCTGCGCTCGGCCTCGTCGCAAGCGCGGGCGAGGTCGTCGCCGAGCTCGAAGCGCGCGGCGAGCACCTCCGCGGACGCGCGGCAAGCCGTGGACATGTCGCCCACGGCGGCGGCTTGGCCCACGGCGCGGTGGAAATGGAAGAGCGCGAGGCGCCGGGGGCGGCGCGCGTGCAGGATCGAGCCGACCGCGAGGTGCACGCGACACGCGAGCGGCCCCTCGCCGAGGTCCTCCGCGAGCGCGAGGGCGACGTCGCCGAACGCCTGCCCAGCCTCGGAGAGCTCGGGAAGGACGAACAAAGCAGCGCCGTAGGCCGCATAACCGACGGCCGACGCCTCGGTGTTGCCGTGGGCCATGGACGCGCGCACCAGCGCGGCCGCGACGAGCCCCGTGGCCGAGCGGCTCACGGCGCCCGCAGGCGTGAGCACTTCGAGGAGGAGCGCCATCGTGGCCACGGCCTCCGGGTTCCGCGCGGCGGGGAGCGACAGCAGCGAGCCCGGCGCGCGGCCGGCGAGCTCCGCCTCGATCGACCGCGCCTCCTGGACGAGCACGGCGCGCCGCTCGGCCTCGCTCTCCGGCACGACGAACACGAACGCGCCGAGGTCCCGCGCCCCCACGCGGAGCGCCTCGATCGGATGCTCGGCGGCGGCTTGCCGCGCGACCTCCAGCCGCTGGGCCTCGATCCGCTCGAGCTTCGTCCTTGCGCCCGCGGCGAGCGCGGCGACCAGCGCCTCGGCCGCGCCGCGCGGCGCACGCGTCACGAGGCAGGCGCTAAGCTCGCGGGTCAGATCGAACCAGAGCGCGTGGGGCTCGTCCCCGGCGAGGGCCGCGAGCCCGGCCTCGAAGCAGCCGATCGCCTCGGCGAGCGCGCCGATCGCCTGGAGCCTCCGGCCCGCGAGCAGATCCCGCTCGGCGAGGGCGCGCCGCTTTCCCTCGTCCCGCATCGCCGCGAGCCCTCGGTTCTGCTGGCGGACGGCCGCCAGCATGTCGTGGTCGCCGTGCTCCCCGCGCGTGGCCAGGATCTCGCCGAGCCGCAGGTGCTCGTCTTGCCGCCGTGACGCGGGGATCCGCGCATACACGGCCTCGTGCACGCGCTCGTGGGAGAAGGCGTACGGCACGTCCCACGCCTCCCCCGGGGAAGGCGGCGCCGCGGAGGCGTGCGCGAAGCGGTAATCGGACGAGAGCGGCAGGACGAGGCCCGCTTCGAGCGCGGGCCAGAGGTCCTCGGCGACGGCGGCGGGCTCCCGCTCGGCCACGCACGCGAGTGTGCCGAGGTCGAAGCGCGGGCCGAGGCAGGCGGCGAGCTCCAGGATCCGCTGCGAGCGCGCCGGCAGCGCCGCGACCCGCTCCCCGACGAGATCCCGCGCGCCCTCGGCGCCGAGGTGGTCGCGGACGAGCTCGACGTCCCAGCGAAAAGCGCCCGCGCCCGCGTCGAACCGCACGAACCCCTCGGCGTGGAGCGCGCGGAGGGCCTCGCGCAGGAGGAACGGGCTGCCGTGCGTGGCCGCCGCGAGCACGTCGGCGAGATCGGCGACGCGCTCCTCGGGCGCGCCGAGCGTATCGCCGAGCAGCGCGCGCACGTCCGAGGGCGCGAGCGGGCCGACCGCGATCTCCGTCACGGCGACGCCTGCTTGCCGCAGCTCGCGCACGTCGAGGAGCCGCGCCTCGTCAGAAGGGGCGTTCTCCCTTCGCGAGAGCACCACGCAGAGCTGCTTCGCCGCTGCGTCCGCGCAGACGACCCGCACCACGGCGATCGAGTCCGCGTCGGCCGCGCCGACATCGTCGAGGAAGAACACGAGCGGGCCTTGCCGGCTCGCCGCGTCGAGCAGCGCGCGCACGAGCACCGCGAGCTTCCCGCTCGACGCGGCCGCCGACATCGGCGGTTGCGCCTCCCGCTCGCCGAGGGCCGCTTCGAGCTCCGGGACGAGCGCGAACAGCGCCGCCGCGCCTGCGTCGACCGTCCGCGCGAGCTCCCGCAAAAAGGCGCGCGCGTCCTCGGGTGGCCCGCCGAGGATCCGCCGCACGAGGTCCCGCAGCGCCGACGACAGAAGCCCACACGGCGCGGGGCTCGCGAGCGCGTCGGCCCTGCCCTCGGCGAAGACCCCTCCGCGCAGCGCCGCCGCGCTCTCCAGCTCGCGCGCGAGCGTCGACTTGCCGACGCCTGCCGGCCCCGAGAGCACGATCACCCCGAGCCGCCCGGACGCGGCGCGCTCGAAGGCCTGGGCCATCTGCTGCCGCTCCCGCTCCCGCCCATAGAGCTTTTGCGGCAGCACGAGCTCCGCGCCGAGGTCGTGCCTGCCGAGGGGAAACGGCTCGATCCGTCCGTGTTGCTCCCACTGGGATGCGCAGTGCGCGAGGTCTGCTTCGAGCCCGCGCGCGCGCTGGTAACGATCGTCGGCCGATTTCGCGAGCAGCTTGACGAGGATGTCCGACACCACGCGTGGCAGCTCGGGCACGAGCACATGAGGCGGCACCGGGACGCGCGCGATGTGGGCGTGCACGAGCTCCAGCGGCTCTTCCATCACGAACGGCAGCGCGCCGGTCGCGAGCTCGTACAACGTCACGCCGAGCGCATAGAGATCGGCGCGATGATCCACGACGCGGTTCATCCGGCCCGTTTGCTCCGGTGCCATGTACGCGAGCGTCCCTTCGATCGCCGAGGCGGCCGCGATGCGCCCGTCTTCGCGCTGCAACCGCGACGCGTGCCCGAATCCGATGAGCTCCACCTCCAGCGTCCCGTCGTCGACCAGGAGATTCGCGGGGCAAACGTCCTTGTGCACGAGCCCCACGAGGTGCACGCGATCGAGCGCGCGCGCGATCGCGGCGCCGAGCCGAAGCAAAAGCCCCACGTCTTGCCGCCCGCCGCGCAGCCGCTCGACGAGCGGCCGTTTGCCCGCGTCCGAAAGCACGAGCGCCACGCCGTTGCGGCACGGCGAAAGCCCGAGCGCCTCGGGCACGCAGGGAAGCACGAGCCCTCGCATCACCAGGAATTCGTGCCGGATCCGCGCCACGTCACGCGCGACCGGGTAATCCTCGTTCAGCGCCTCCACGAGGACCGGCGCACCATCGACGTCCCGGTACCCTCGATAAAGCGTGGTCACCTCCCCCTCGAGGACGACCTCCGTGAGCGTGTGCCCCTCCAGCCAGAACCTCATCGGCCCAGCCATCCGTCCCCTCGCGCCTCGCGTCAACCGCGCTCGCAACGACGTTGGTCCGGAACGACCATACTTGTGACCCGCGACACAGGCATTCCGGATTGCTTTGCAGGCCGATTCTTGGCGCGCCTCTGCGAAGCGGGCCGGGTATCGTACCGGGTCGAACCTCGCTGCGTTTGCCGTTATGGCCCAAGCACCTCCGCGCACGCCGCCCTCCGAAACGCCGCTCCCGCTCCTCGCGTCGGCGGGGCTCCTCGTTGCGCTCGTCGGCTCGGCGCTCGCGCACCGCTCGTTTCTCCTCGCCGGATACCTCGCGCTCGTCGCGCTCGTGCCCGTCCTCCCGCGCGAGCGCCTGCGCGCGCTCGGCGTCGCCCTCGCGTGGATCGGCGTCGTCGTTTGTCTCGTCTCGATCGTCCTCGTCCCGCTCGGCGCGCGCGTCTCGGCCGTGTATCTCCCGGGCTGCGTCGTCCTCGTCATCCGTGTCGCCGCCCTCCGCGCCGCGTCCACGCGCGCGTGGGCCCTCGGCGGACTGGATTCCTCCGGCTAGCGGCGGCGGCGGGCGACCTCGACGCCGCGGTCGTGGCGCATGAGGCTGCCGATCAGCGCCTCGGGATGCTCCCCGACGCCGACACCGACGCAATGCGGGCGGCAGATGGCCCTCGCCTGGCCCCCTTGGCCTCGCACCCCCACGGGGCTCGGCGCTCGCCCATCCCCCTCGGTGCTCGAATCGCGCCCGTCCTGGCTTCTCCCCGCGCGGGATTGCGAAGGCCCCCCAACCCGCGTGGCGTTTGCTTCCCCTGCCCCGCCTTCGGGGGCGGCCCCGCCTGGGCGCGGCTCACAGCGTCTCGCGGTCGGCTCGCGCCGGAGCTTCCCACGTCCGGCCGTGGGAGGGGGTCGAACCCCCGCCCGACCTGACCCACGCCCACCCCGGCGCGGGGTCGATCCTCAGCCGACCGGGCCGCCGGCCGGATCGGTCGTCGTTTGTGTCGCAGGCCGGGTGGCCTCGACCTGCCCCGTCTCCGGGTCGATGTCCTCGATCGTGCGGCGAGCCCTGAGATAAACCCGGATCGCCTCGTTCTGCGCCAGGATCGGCCCCAGGAGGTTCTGGCGCGCGAGGAGATCCGCCTCACTGTCCGAGGGATGGAGGCCGAGGATCATGGCCACCGCCTGGAGCATCAGGCTTTGCCCTTTGGCCCGCGCGTTCTTCACCTGGCCGAAGGAGACGTTCTTGGCCGGCGCCGCGATGGCGGCGCGGTAGGACTTCTCGAGCTCGACGAGGCGCGCGACGCGGCGCCCGAGGCCGAGCGCCTGCGTGACATTGGACCACTGGGGCGATTGCGCGCGGCTGATGATTCGCTCGACCTCTGCGAGCTCTTCGGGGAAGGGCAAGGTCGTGATGGCGGCGACGCCCTTTGGAAAGAGCTCCGCCTCGAGCTTGGCGGCGTCCTCGCCGAGGGTATCGCCGGGGGCTGAATCTCGCGCTTCTGCGTTGATGGCGTCGCGGAACGCGCCGAGCGCGACATCGACGAGGATATCGATCTGTTTGGTCTCGGGCGAATACTGCGCGGCGTCCTTGTCGGAAGACCAGCGAGCCTCGAGATTACGCGTCATGCGGTCGTGATCGATCGCCACGTCGCAATGAGCGGCGAGGGCGGCGTGGCCCGCGGCGCTGGCGGCCTTCTTGACCTCCTGCATGGCGAAGAGGCGTCGTCCCGTGGAAAAGACATAAAGCGTCAGCAAAGTGGTGAGCGTCGCATCCATAGATAGGAAACTCCTGGAGTTCGACGCGAATCGTCGTTGTGATGCTTGCCAAAGGCAAGAGAAAAGGAGGGACGCGTCGCGGCGGTGACGAACGACCGGCAAAAGAGGACGATGGAGCCGAGAGGTGCTTGCCCAAACGCGCGCGCCTCCATCGTCCCCTCACCTACGCTCTTGCCCGGACGCGGCAAACGGTCACCGGATTTTTTACTCGGCGAACTCGAACGGCGCGAGGCAGCAGAACGTGACGGCCTCTGCGGGGTCTTCCGAGGCCGCGCCCGTGGGCTCCCCGCCCGTCGCGAGGCAGAGGCCAGGAACGTACGCGAGGTCCGTGATCGCCTTGGCCCCGAGCGCGCGGCCCGGCAGGGAGACGTTCGTGCACTGCTCGATGACCGAGGAGATCGGATCGTTGGAGAACTCAGACGTGCATGCCGCATCGTCGTAGAGCCTCATCGACGCGAGGCACGCGCTCCCGACCGGGTTCCCGCCGCACGCGCACGCCGTGCAGCCGCGCGTGTCCACCGGCAGCTCCCCGTAGAGATGGATGGGCGTGTACCGGTCATAGTTGCCGGGGCACTTGTCGTGTTTCCCCCGGAGCGCGACGCACTGGAGAAACGGGTACGGGAGGTCGTGCATGCATCGGTGCGTGGAGGTCTTGCACGTCCCCTCGCGCTCTTTCGCTTCGCAAGCGAGGCCCATCCAGGCCCACTCGGTCGACTTGGTGAACGTGGCCGGCTTCGTGATCGCCGGGCACGCCTCGCTCGTCGGGCCGGGGAGCGGAGAGGCGTAGACGGACTGTGCGCAAAACTCGCCGCCGCAATCAACCCCCGCCGGCAGGGCGTTCGTGCTCGTGCACGAGCCGTCCCAGCCGGCGGGTCCCCCGAAAGGGAGCGCGGGGGCTCCGTTCTCCGCGCAGGTGCCAGCGCGGACCTCAATCGTTTCGGGGAGCTTGGTGCACGAGCCTTCCGAGGCCGGGCACGAGCACTCGCACGCCGCGGGGGGCGCGTCGAGGTACGCGTAGCGTCGGTACTTCTCGAAAAACTCCACGTCGTCGCCGTAGCCGCCCAGCTTGCGCGCCTCATCGCAGTTCGCGGGCGCAAGCTCGCGGGGACCATACCAGAGGAGCATCGGCGTGCGTGGCCAGTCGCCCGCTGACTCGCTGCTCGGCTCGGGGACGCAGCGGCCGGTGCACGTGGCGGCTTCCTGCTCCGGCTCGGGAACTTGGACGTTCGCGTCGTCGCTCGCGTCGGTGCCGGCGTCGAGCTCGTCGAGGCACCGCTTCGTCGGCCTGCGACCGTTCGGATCGCAGTCGCTCCACGTGGAGTCGGGGGGGACGCTGCACGCGGAAGCCAACGCGACGACCACGATGAGGAGCGGACGAGACGACTTGTGCACGATCAGAACTCCCATGTGCCGAGGATCGACGCGCTGACCATGAGCGGAGGAGTCTCCGAGACGACCTGTGTCCCGACGCCCACGAGCACGCCACTGGACAAACCTAACAGGTCCACCGCACCCTGTA
The DNA here is from genome assembly GCF_005144585.1 of Polyangium fumosum. Lineage (GTDB taxonomy): Bacteria > Myxococcota_A > Polyangia > Polyangiales > Polyangiaceae > Polyangium > Polyangium fumosum. The sequence continues at coordinate 84,107 of NZ_SSMQ01000055.1, forward strand.
CAGCGAAGGAGCGTGCGGGGACAAACCTCGCCCCGAGGCGCCCGCCGACGCCAGGCTTGAAGAGGTAATCCGTTCGAGGCTTGAAGGCATCGTCAGAGAACGCGACCCTGATCACCCCGAGATGCCCGATGGCGCACCCGAAGGCCCAGCGGTAGTGACCGCACACGCTCGCGATCCCGCCCGCGGTCATCGCGCTGATCGGCTCCCCGCCCACTCCCGTCGTCAACCACGCCGCGCGCCCTTCGAGACCGAGCGACACGTACTCGTTTGGCCGAAAGCTCCCTCCCGCCACGACGCCTACGGCCGGCATCCACGACGCCACCCCGAGCACGACGACCGGCCCCGCGCCGATCGACCAGCGCGTCGGCGCAGGCCTCTCCACCGGCTTCGGATCCTCGTACCCGAAGGGATCTTCCTGCTTCGTGTACGTCGACTCGTGTCCAAGCTCGTTCGGTGAGTCACCCGATGAAGAACGGTTCTCACGCGTGAGAAGCCTCGGCTCGCTGTCGAAGTCCGCGATCGGCTTCAGCTCCAGCTCGATCCGCATGTCCTCTTTCGGCACCACACGGAACGTCCTCGCGTCGTCGACGAACCCGGGCAGGCTCGCGCGCACCTCGTGCTCGCCCGCGAGCACGAACATCGCGAAGGCCGAGAACCCGGATTCGTTCCGCGGTTTGCCGTCGAGCGTGGTCCGCGCGCCTGCGTGGGAGATGATCACGTCGACCCAAGCGCCCTTCGTCCTGACGACCTCGTATGCATCCGAGAACGTCTTGCGCTCGGCCGGGGTCGTATTCGCGTGCTTGATCGCGTCGAGCAGCAGCTCCGCCGCGTGCGCGGGCCGGTCGTGCACCATGAGCACGCCGAGCCGTCCGGCGACCACGGAATCATGCCGGATCGCCAGCGCGTCGGCGTATGCAGCCGCCGCATCGTAGAGGCGTCCCTGCGCGCGCTCGCGATCTCCCTTCGCGACGTGCGCGGCGAATGCGCTCTCCCGCGTTGCCTGCGTGAGCGAATCTGCGTGGACGAACTGGGGTCCCTCGCCGCGTGCAGGCGAGGCGAGAGCGATAACGAGCACAATCGGGGCGAGACGCGCGCGCACGCCCTACGGATACGGCATCCGGCCCCCCGCGAGAAGCAGCTACCGCATGTCGAGGAGCGTGGTCTCGGGGAGCTTGAACTTGATCTCCTTGCGTTTCGGGGGGGCGCTCGACCGCGCCTCGGGCTCGGGGGTCGGTTCGTTCGCGGCGACGGCGTTCGGAGGCTCGATCGTGGATTCGTCGAGGGCGGCGTCGCTTGCGGCCGACACCTTCGCCGCGCTCGCGGCGACCTCACGCGCGACGCCGACGTATGCAGCCCGGGGCGCTTCATCGCGCGGACCTGGAAGCAGGAGCAAGGCCGCCATGATCACGCTCGCCACGTGACCGAGCATCGGCGCGGCCCTCTGCACGAGGAGGGCAAGCGGCCCGCTCGGCGGCATCGGTGGCACGACGCTGTAGGAAGCGTCGCGGAAGTCGCGCATCTCTCTCCGGAGGTAGCGGCGCACGCGGAGGGCGCGCATTTTCACGGCGGCTTTCGAGATGCCGAGTTCCTCGCGTGCTTCGTCGAGCGTGTACGCTTCGAGGTAGACGAGGAAAAACACCTCGAACAAGATATCGGGCATCACGTCGACCGCGGCATAGAGGCGCTCCCGCGCCTCGCGGAGTTGCGCGCTCACGTCGGGGGAAGGGCCGGGCGCAAACGCTTCCACCGCGACGTCTGGCTCCGTCACGATCACCTTGCTGCGTCGACGTAGCGTGCGCCGATGGCGCCGGTACACGTTGTTCGCGATGCCCATCGCCCAGCGCCGGAGCTCCCCGTCGGAGTGGTACGTGTGCAGGCTGCGGACGCCGCGGATCAGCGTGTTCTGCGCGAGATCATCGGCGTCGGCGTGCCCGCAGCGGAGACGCGCGAAGCGCTGGACGAGATCGGGACGAAGGGCGAGGAGGTCGCCGAGGAGATCGGGTTGGTTCTGGTTGTTCCCCACATCCGCTTCTTGCCCGCAGCCGGAGAACGGTAACCGGAA
>NZ_SSMQ01000056.1 GCF_005144585.1 Polyangium fumosum
GTCCACACCTGCATATGTCGCCAGCCGTGAAAATGTACCGACGGCTGGACCGACGCTGGTTAAATTGATCCCACAAAGTGGGATGTTGGAGCCGATGGTCCTACCGGATGGTTTATGGGATGACTTCTACTGCATCGAGAGCCTCATCGTGGGGATCGTCGGAACGACGCTGGTCGTCCTGCTGCCTGGGGATACGGCATGGCCGCTCCCGGCTTATTGCGCCCTCATGGCCGTCGTCGTGCTCGGCTTTGTCTGGCGGTTGGAAAAGGCCCCGAGGCTCCCGCCGGCGTGAACGAGGAGGCTGGAGGGGCGGCAAACACGCCGCCTCTCCGGCTTCGGCGCCCCGCCTCTTTCGCGAACGACCGTGTGGCAGGTACACTCTTGCATCGACCTGCGACGACCGGAGGCTCCGCATGAACCCCATGGAACTGCGCCAGCGTTGCCACACGTTTTTCTCGGGAGAAAAGCCGACCACGGCCGCCGAGGACTTCGCCGCCATGGCGCGCTGGTGCGAAGCGAACGACATCGCCCATGACGCCTACGGCGAGGGCGCGCTCGTGCAGGACTTCGAAAAGAAAATCGCTGAACTGCTCGGCTTCGAAAAGGCCGTCTTCTGCATCACCGGCACGATGGTGCAATCCGTCGCCTTGCGGCTCGCCTGCGAAGCCGCCGGCAGCCAGGTGGTCGCCCTGCATCCGACCGCGCACGTGCTGCTGCACGAGCGAGGCAACCATCAATTGCTCGACCATTTCAAGTCGCTGCACGTCGGGGATCCTTTCCGCACCTGGACCACCTCCGACCTCGAGGCCTGGCCCGATCGGATCGGCGCGGCGCTCTATGAATTACCGATGCGCGAGATCGGCGGACAGTTGCCGGGCTGGGCGGAGCTCGAAGCGCTCAAGGCGCATTGCCGGCAACGGAGCATTCACCTGCACATGGACGGCGCGAGATTGTGGGAAGCATCGGCCGGCTACAAGCGCTCGCTGAAGGAGATCGCGCAAGGCTTCGATTCGGTCTACGTCTCGTTTTACAAGGGCATCGGCGCGCATGCGGGCGCGATGCTGCTCGGCCGCGCGGATTTCATCGCGAAGGCCGACATGTGGATGAAACGCATGGGCGGAAACGTCTATCGCCGCTCGCCCTATGTCGTGTCGGCGGCGATGCGCTTCGACGAACGGCTGGCGAAGATGCCTGCCTACCTCGATCGCACCGAACGACTGTATGACGTACTGCGCGATTTTCCGCACCTGCAAGTCAATCCGGCGCGGCCACACGTCAACATGCTGCATGTGTATTTCCCGGTCGGCCGCGGGCGCCTGACCGAAATACGCAACGAGCTCGCGGCGGAGTACGGCATCTGGCTGTTCGGCGGCGCGAAACATGCCGCCTTGCCGGATCAGAGCGCGATCGAATGGTATGTGGGCGAAGCGTTGTCGACCCTGTCCGACGCGCGGGTCCGGGAGATTCTCGCGCTCGTGAGCACGCGCCTCTCGGTGCACCAACCTTCGCGACCGTCCTCCGCCGGCTCGGCCTGAGAGGCCGGTGCACAACGGGGCACAACATGTGCCTTCATGCGCCACAACCTACCTCTACATCGGCTCACACCTCATCAAAACCGGCTCAATCATCGGATTCTTGATTGGCACAGTTCATGCCTGGGGCCGGCGCACGATGACACGTTACGCTTTTCCTCTCCGCTCCCTTGTCCTTGGCGCACTCTCCTTGCTCCTGCCCCTTGGCTTGGTCGCTTGCGACGGTGAAATCAACGAGGACACCCCGCCGAACGACGTCCCTGCGCACGTCGATCTTTTCGCCTGCGGCGTGCAGCTCACCTGCCCTGCCTACTGCATTCACCTCTCCATTGCCGACTGTAGTAGTGGCGGACCGGAAACGCTGGGGTGCGCGGGTGAACTCTGGCTCGAAGGCGGGAGCGGAGCGCTCGAAGTGCACGACCGGCCGGGCCCCGGCAATTGGATGGGCGACAAGCTCACTTTGTTCTTGGGCGACGGCAAGGCGCTCGTCCAAAACCGAACGCGCAGTTGCCTCGACGCCCCCTGCGAGACGATTCCCTGGGAGCTCGGCGCGCACGAGCTGTGCGACGTGGCGACGCCGCCCGCTACCTGCCAGCCCGACAACTGCTCCGAACTTCCCGTCCTGGAAAACTGCGCTCCGCTCGAAACCGATTGGAGCTGCGGCGAGGTCGCGACGGCGATGTCCCCCATGCCGTGAGCTGGGCCGGCGGCAGGAAAACCTCCCAAAGCCTACCGCGTGGTCTCTTTGCCCTCGGGCCCCGCCCCTCCGAACGCGTACAAACGCGCGCCGGCGCCGCTTCCGTTTGACGATCCCGCCGGTGACGTGCGAGCAATCTGCCGATGGCATCGGCAGGCAAGCCCCATGGCGAGCGGCGCACCTTCATCGAGGAGGCGCGACGTGCGCAGATCATCGAGTGTACGATCGCCGTGCTCGCCAGCCACGGGTACGCGCACGCGTCGCTCGCGACGATCGCCGAGCGGGCGGGGATCAGCAAGGGCGTCATCTCGTATTATTTCGAGGGAAAAGAAGACCTGATCGCCCAGGTGCATGCCGAGACGATGACGCTCGTCACGAAGCTCGTCCTGCCTGCGGTGATGAAGGAGGCAAGCGCGTCGGACAAGCTGCGCGTTTACATCGAGGGCAGCATCTCGTTCGTGGAGACGCACGCCGCGCATGCCACAGCGCTGCTCGAGATCTGGAACGGCCTCCGCACGCCGGAGGGCCGTCCTGCGTTCGACGCGCGTGCGCACGAGCCGGGCCTCGAATTCCTGGAGGGCATCATGCGCCAGGGCCAGAAAGAGGGCGAGTTCCGCGCGTTCGCGCCGCGCGTCATGGCCCTCGCGATCCGCGGCGCGATCGACTGCGTCTTGCTTCAGCGGGTCGCTTATGGGGACAAGGTCGACCTCCGCGAAGCCGCGCGCGAGCTCGTGGCGCTCTTCGACGCGGCGATGCGAGACGTCGGGGGGCGTCGACCGACGCGCGACGCTCCGCCGCCTAAGGCGCGTCGTGGGCGTCGATGAACGACGAGAGGCGATCCCGGAGCATCGGGTCGATGATCGTCGTCAGATGCGTCCGACCCGGCACGATGACGGCCTCGAGGTCCGGTAGCTCCCGCCGCAAACGCGATGTGGTGGAGTAGGGCTTGTCGAATTCTCCGATGATCGACAATACCGGAAACTCGATCGCGCGCAGATCGACCGGCGGCGGCCACCACGTGCCGTGCCCCTTCGCGATGGCTTCCACGACGAGCGGATCCGGCGGCTCGCCGCCCATGGCCAATTCGAGGAGCTTTTCCTCATCGGGATCGGTCCCTTGCGGGTCCATCGCCTCGGCCTCCGCTCGGATGACCTCCTCTGTCTCTTCGAGGCCCATGGCGCCGAGGCTCGCCGTGAGGAATCGCTCCGGCGCGCGGTCCATCAATCCAAGCGTGATCGCACCCCCCATCGAATAGCCGCCGATGTGAGCCCGAGGGATGTCGAGGTGATCGAGCAGCTCGATCACGTCGGTCAGCATGCGTTCGCCGTACGCCGCCACGTCTTTCGGTTTGTCACTCTCGCCATGCCCCCGCTGATCGAGCAGCACGACCCGATGACGTGACGCGATTGCGCTGGAGATCCCGGGCGCGATCCAGTTCCCCTCCGCCGATCCCAGGAAGCCGTGCACGAGGACGACGGGGGAGCCGGTCCCTGCGTACTCCACGTAATGCAGCTTGATTCCATCTCTCGCCGAGAACCAGTGGTCGACAGGCTCGCTCGGCAGAGCCGGGGCCTCTGGTTCGTCCGCGTCTTCGGCGGTACAACCGAGCAACGAAGACGCAGCGACCGTGAGCGCAAGCAGTAAGACTTTCGACATAAGGATCCTCCTGGACGGGGATGGCCCGGCGCTGGACGAGCCGCGCACACGTCACCATCACCCGAAACGAAGTCGAGCCGTGGAAGCAAAGAATGCGAATGTTGCATCGACGACGACGCGCACGTGTTCCGCGCGCCGCCGGGACACGACGTCCTCCGAACCGTACGACGAGGCCAAGCATGAGGCAGCGCGCGCGTGTTGTCCAGGCGATTAACAATTTGACCCGTCGGTCAAATTTTAGGATACAAGGCCAACATCCGACCGCTCGTGTGGGGCAGAAGGATGCTGTTCCCGGCCGACGCTCCATCGCGCGCGCCGCCACCCGCGGTTGGCGGTCTGCGCTCGAATCCTCAACCCGGTTGCATCAACATCCGCGAGACGCAGAGCCCGTGCAAAGGAACGTTTCGTGCATGAGCTTTTGGCATGCGCGTATCGATTGCCTTGCTCTTCGTCGCCCCGCTGCTTTCTCCCCTCGGCTGTTCTGCCGACGTCCACCTCGATCGTTGTGATCCGGAGTTCTCGATGGAGCTCATGGCGGTGCCCCCCTCGAACATTTCCATCGGGGGCCGATGCCTGTCATCGGCGCCGCCGCTGCTTTCTTCGGGAGAATCGGCGTGCGCCGTGATCGTCGCCGAGCACGTGTCCGATACCTGCGCCTGCGATGCGGCCGCGGCGCGCATCCCCGTGGCGCCCGAACACGAGGCGGCTCTCGGGATGCTGCGCGAGACGGACCTCGCGCGCGAGCTCGATTGGAACTGCTTCTGCGAGATTCCTCAGCTCAGCGGCGCCGCGGCGGAGGGGTGTCGGACCGACACATCGAATCCCCCCATCGTCGACGACCACCCCGTCCATGGCTTCTGCTACATCGACCCAGCGCACGAGCCGCCGATCGGGAATCCGGAGCTGCTGGCGGTGTGCCCCGCGGAAATGCCGCGCGTGCTGCGTTTCGTGGGGACAGGCAAGGCATCTCCCAACGCGCTCGCCTCGGGCTCCCACGTCGCGGTGATGTGTCCAGCCCGCGTGTGCGCCAGCGGATCGGGGGAGTGACGATTTCAGTATCGCGGGCCCTCCGAGGAGCAAGCAATTGCAGCACTTGCCAACGGAAGAGCACAGCTCGTACCCTTGCGGGGATGTCGATGGAGGGATCATGCGCTGGGTCTGCTTAGCCATGTCGATGCTCGCGACGTCCGCGGGATGCACGCCGACGGTGGACATCGGCGGCGCGGGCGGGGGCGCCTCGACCTCCAGCGGTGGCATGGGCGGGAGCGATGCCACAACGGCCTCCAGCGCAAGCAGCGCAAGCTCCAGCAGCGCCAGCAGTTCCAGTTCCAGCAGCGCAAGCTCCGGCAGCGGGGGGAGCGGCGCCGGTGAACCATTCTGTGTGCCCGAGCTGCCCGCGCCGCCCATGATGACCGGCGTCGGCGACGCGCGGGTGGCGGATCTGAACGGCGATGGGAAGCCCGATATCGTCTCCCACGAGGGCACCAGCGTGCGCGTACACATCAACACCGGCGGCGGTACCTTCGCCGCTCCGGTGAGCCACGACGTGGGGGCGGTGTTTTACGATTGGGCGCTCGGCGATCTGAACGGCGACACGAAGCTCGATCTCGTCTTCAATGTCGTTGGGGGAGTGAGGGTGATGCTCGACGCCGGCGACGGCACCTTCGGCGCCGCGGTTGATGTCCCGATCGCAGGGGTCGCGGCGTACGAGCACGTGGCGCTGGGAGACCTGAACGGCGACGGAATGCTCGACATCACCGTGTCCACCAAGACCGGCGGCGGCCCCTTTTCCGTCACGATCGCCGGCGTGACCACGCTGCTCAACGCCGGTGACGGGTCCTTCTTCGCCGGCGCGGCGTACGAGTTCGAGATCTTTGCCAACGTCGGGTCGATCAGGCTCGGGGATCTGAACGGGGACGGCGCGCTCGACATCACCGTCAGCGAACACAGCGTCGGCGTGCTCTTCAACACGGGCGATGGGACGTTCGCGCCGTTGGTCGACCTCGGGTATCCCCATGTCGTCACCGATGTGGCGATATCGGATCTGAACGGCGATGGAGCGTTGGACCTCGTCGTCGCCGGCTATCCCAAAGAGTTCGTGAGCGTGCTGCTCGGTGCCGGAGACGGCACATTCGCCGCGCGCGTCGACCATCCGGTCACGACCGGCTCCAGCCTGGCCATCGCCGACGTGAACGGCGACGGAGCGCGCGATATCGTCTCGGTGTTGAACCGCGACGGCGTGGATGTGCTCTTCGGCGCCGGTGATGGCTCCTTCGCGCCCGCGGTCCATTACGCTTCCGGGAGCGGGCGCATCGATGTCGCGGACATGAACGGCGACGGAGAGCCCGATCTCGTCCTCGACCACGGCGCCGTGGGCCTCGTCTGGAACACCGGCGGCGGCGCCTTCGCCGCGCCGACGCGCTACCCGATCTCGACTGCGCCGGTGCTGTGGCCCTCCGAGACGCCTGCCACGGCAGCCATGGGCGATCTGAATGGGGACGGCAAGCTCGACCTCGTGGTCTCCCATTCCGGTGAGAACAACGTGACCGTCCTGCACAACGCCGGCGACGGCACCTTCACCGCGCCGGTCGTCTCCGCCGCAGGGTCCACGCCCAGCTCGGTGGCCATGGGGGATCTGAACGGGGACGGCAAGCTCGATCTCGCCGTCACGAACCAGTCCACCGGCACGGTGAGCGTCCTGCTCGCCACGGACGATGGAGCCTTCGCGGCCCCGGTCGGCTACGAGGTGGAGTCGAAGCCCAACTCGATCGTGATCGGCGATCTGAATGGGGACGACAAGCTCGATCTCGTCGCCGCCAACACGTCGAGCCCCAGCGTGAGCGTTCTCTTCAACAAGGGAAACGGCACGTTCGACGGCGCGATCCATCTCGTCACGCAGTCGCCCCCCAATGCCGTCGCTGCGGGCGATCTGAACGGCGACGGCAAGCTCGATCTCGCCGTCGCCTGCGCCACGGACCACAAAGTGAGCGTGTTCTTCAACGAAGGCGACGGGACGTTCGCCGCCCCCATCGCTCACGCCGTGGGCAAGGCGCCCGCCGCCGTGGCGATCGCGGATCTGAATGGCGACGGCAAGCTCGATCTCGCCGTCACCAATCGCGGCGACGGCACCCTCAGCGTGCTGCTCAACCAGGGCGACGGGGCCTTCCACGCGACGAGCTACTTCCCGATCGAGCTAGCCAGGTCCATCGCGGCGGGAGACATGAACGAGGATGGGAAGCTCGACCTGATCATTTCCTCGGCCACCGGCACAGTCCAACTGCTCTTCAATACCGGCGAAGGCACGTTCGCCCCCGCGCTCGTCTATATCGCCGTGCTCACGCCCCAGGCGGGGGCACTCGGGGACCTGAATGACGACGGCAAGCTCGACATCGCCCTCGCCATCGACGGGGGCAACGCCGTGACCGTCATGCTCAACAAGGGCTGTCCACCGTAACGGCAAGGAGGAACCGATACCATCCACCTCTACGGAGCCCCATGGCGCCCCAATGAAGGGCGCGGCGCCGCGGCCCGCTTCTGCCGAGGGACGAGATTGCGGCTGCCGACCGCCCATCGCACCCTCGGCGCATGTACCACCTGCCGAATCCCCCGGAGGTCTTCGAAGGCCGAACGGACGAGCGCGCGTGGCTCTGCGAGCGGCTCACGCAAAGCCCCCTCTCCATCCTTTGGGGCCCGGTCGGCCTCGGCAAGACGGGGCTCGCGCTGCGCGTCGCCGCGGACCTTCGATTCTCACGCGCCGCCTATCACTCGGCGCTCGACACGCCCGAGGACACGACCTTCCTCATCGGCCTCGGGCGGTGCCTCGCCGGGCTCGCCGGAGAGACGGTCGAATGGCTGGCGCAGGGGCGCTCGCGCGCCGATCTCATCCTGCTGAACATCGAGCTCGCCGAGCGCGCCCGCGCCGTCGTCCTCGTCGACGACCTCCACGCGGTCGATCACGACCTCACGGAACGGTTGCTCTTATCGATCAGCCGTCACGCGCGCGCGAGCCGTTTCGTCGTGATGACACGCACGCGCCCCCGCCACGAGGAGCTCGCGGACAAGGCGCTCCGCATCGAGCCGCTCCCCGAGGACGACCTCGTCCGGCTCGTGCGTCGCTGCGCGCCCTTGCGCTCCGCCCCCGAGGCGGCGGCCCTCGCGCGCGAGGCCATGGGCTCCCCCTTCCGCGCCCGCCGCTTGGTCCTCTCGCAGGGCGCCGATCCGGGCGGGTCGCTGCTCGTCGACCTCGGCGACGAGGCGAAACGCGCCGTGCAAGCCTTGCGGGTCCTCCGCTTCGCGGTCGCGTTGCCCGCGCACGTCGCGCGCGAGCTCGACGAACGCGGGCTGATCCGGCTCACGGCGGGCGGGGTTCGTCTCGACGATCGCCTGCGCTCGCTGGTGGACACCGAGCCCCTCGACGCCGAGGCGCGGCGTATCGCGCTTTCGCTGGTCCTCCACACCGAGGGCCCTGCCGCGGCGTTCGAGGCCGTGCGGCTCGCCATCGAGGAGGGCGACGCGGCGCTCGGCGCATCGCTGCTCGACGAGCGCCTGTTCACGCTCTGCGCGGCTGGGTATGCCGAGGGGCTCTTCGAGCTGCTCGGCCGCCTCGAAAGCCCGGCCCTGCTCGGGCATCGGCTCGGCTGCGCCGACTGGATCCACGGGGGCGCGTCGCTCGCATGGGCCACGGCCCTGCCCGAGCCCGCCGATCCCCACGTGCGCCTGCTCTGGTGCAGGTTGCTCGTGCATGGCGCCGCCGTCGCGCAGGCGCGCGACACGGCCCGCGCGCTCGCGGAGCACGGGCCGCTCGACGTCCAGACGGACGCGGCGTTGCTCCTCGCCGACATCCTCCGCCACACGGCGGAGGTCGACGCGTCGGTCGCCTTGCTCGAACGGATCGAGGTCCACAATCCCTCCCAGCGGATCGATCGCGACCTGCGGCTCGCGACCGCGCTCATGTTGCGCGGCGACTTCGCCCGCGCGACGGACATGCTCGCGTCCATGCCGGACCAGCTCCAGGGCCTCCGGGTCGAGGAGCGCCGCCGGCTGCGCGCCACGCTCGCCTCGGCGCTCCTCGCGTCTTCCCGCTTCCGCGAGCTCGAACGCGTGCTCGGCCCCGGCGAGCCGCCCGCCGATTGTCGCCCGACCGAGCTCTTCGCGCATCTCGCGCTGGCGGTCGAGCGCGGACGCTTTGGCCTGGGGCAGCGTCTCCTCGATCGCGTCGAGCCCTTCATCGACGAATCCGTCTACCTGCGCTTCGTCCACCGGTACAACACGCTCCGGTTGCGCCTCTTCGCGGGCCCCGGGCAAGGCCTGGAGGAGCTCGCGCGCGAGCTCGCCTTCGACGCCCCGCTCTTCAAGTTGCCGGAGCTCGTCGTGTGGGCCCTTTGCGCCAAGGCGGCCGTCGACGTCACGCATGCGCCGCCTGCCGCGCTCGCGGATCTGCCGGCCGGCATGGCGGTCCCGGAAGGAACGGCGCGGGTGCTGCACGAGGCGTGGCAGGGGATCGTCGCGGCACGTCGCGGCGCGGCGACGGCCTCGTTCACGGCGCCGCCGGACCTGCCGACCGACGTCGGGCTCGTCGCGCGACGCGCGGAGGCGGAGGCTGCGATCGCCCGGGAGGAGCTCGATCAGGCCGACGGCATCCTCGAAGGCGCGCTGGATATCGCCCAGCGCGAGGGCTTCGCGATCGAAGAGGCGAACCTGCTCGCCCTCCTGCTCGACGTCCGCCTCCTCCGCGCGGCGCGGGGCACGAGCGCGCGCACGCTCGTCGAGCTCATCGCGCGCATGCTTGCGCAGGCCGCGGAGCGACTCGGCTCGGCGCGCCTCGCCGCGGAGGCGCGCCTCGCGACGTGGCTCGTCTCGGACCGGAGGGACCCGGCCGTCCTCCTGGAGATGGCCGAAGACCCGGCCTCGCCCGTCGTGCGCCGGCGGGCGCGAGGGCTTCTCGGACGCGAGGTCACGCTCGACGCCTTGGACCGAAGAATCGTGGAGCGCTCGACCCACGCGGTGACGAGGAGTGAGGATCTGGTGGTGGTGGTGCTCGACCTCGAACAACGCACCCTGCGGCTGCCCTCGGGCAAGCAGGTGGACCTGTCGTCGGCGGACCTGCACGTGCGCATCCTGGAGGTCCTCGTGCGCGGCGGCGGGCGCGCGACGAAGCAGGACCTGGTCCTCGGCGCGTGGGGCCTCGCGAGCTACCATCCGCACCGCGATGACAAGCGACTCCAGGTCGCTGTCCACCGGATGCGGCAGGTGCTGGAAGAAAACCCGAAAGAGCCGGCGCTGCTCCTCCGCGACGGAGACGGCTACCGCCTCGGCGCGCCCGTGCGCCTCGGCCGCCTCGGCGCGCGCGCGATGTAACCGCCCGTAACCGGAAGCGCGCCCGACCGAGGTGCATAGTGCTCTCCGTCAACCCAACGCGCTCTCTTGCAGCGCGGAAATCGATAACGGAGGCACCATGTCTCGTTTTGCTGGTCTGTGTATGCTCCTTGCCCTGGCTCCCCTTGCTTGCGTGGCCTCGCCGGGCGCGGAGGACGAGATGGAAGACGCGCTCGACGAGACGGTGTCGAGCAGCGCGTCGGCGATCACCACCGGGACCGAGGAGCTGTTCGAGAGCAACATCACGACCGGCGCGCTCACGGCGACGCAGATTCGCACCAAGTACAGCTCGAAGCCTGCCACGTTCGGCAACTTCGTGCTGGGCATGCGTCAACGATCGTGCGGAACGAGCGGTTGTGGAGCCTGGCAGGGCGCCACGATCCCCGTGTACGAGCAGAGCAACGTGCTGGGCGACGCGTACGATTTCAGCGTCCCCATGGCAGTGAACGGCTTGGCACAGCTCAAATATGGGACCGGGACCAATGCCAAGAATCCGGTCGTGTACGGAACGGCGTATGTCACCCCTGCCTGGTACAACGGGCAATGCTGGGTGACCTTCAACGGCATGTTCAAGACGGCGTCCGGCAAGACGACGGCGACCATCTCCCATGACTATCAATGCATCGCGAACGGCAAGATTGCGGACAATCGGATCCTCCCGAAGCTCCCCCACGCGGCCGTGAATGCCACTCGCTTCATCGCCCGCAGCGACATCAGCGAGACCACGCCGCTCTCGGACGGGAGTTATGAAGAGCGCCAGTACGCGATTTATGCGCGGCTCGACCCGGCAGAGACGACGACGCTGGTCGTCGGCGACGACGGCTCGCTCAGGGCGAGCTGGTGAAGCGAGCGAAGGGCGCGGCTTCGCCACCTACCCGCGGCGCCCTCAACGCGCCTCGAGCCGGGCGCCCCCGCCGAGGAAGCGCTTCGCCGCCTCGTGCTTCACCACGCGCGTCGGCGCGCACAGCCTCAATTTCCCGCCCTCGACGCGATCGACCTTCGGCGCGCCCAGATAGGGCGATGAGAGGAACGCGCTCCGCTCGATGCACACCTCCTTCGCCCCGGCCGCGGGCTTCGGGACGTTGATCTCGCGCCGCACCTTCGTGACGACGTGCCCCGTCTCGGCGGCGAGCGCGGTGCCCGCCGCGAGATACCAGCGCTCCACGCCGAGCACCCCACCGAATCCGAAACCCACGCCCCCGCTTGGCCCGGGACCGGGCGCTTCGTACGCTCTGACCTCGGCCTTCGCCGCGAGCACCGTCGCCGAGCCACACGGGCCCGACAACGGAAACCCGACCTGCGCACCCTTCGGCTCGACCGTCGCGGCCAGCGGCGCCATCAGCCAGATCCGCAGCGGCACGCGCGTCTCGGCGAAGCCTACGTCCTTCGCGTGCAGCGCGAACTTCGGCTCGAATGTCTCCCACGTCTCCTTCGGCGGCGTGAGGTACGCGTGCCCGATCGACGCCGCGGGCAACACGACCGGCAGCCACGCGAACGTGAACCCGACGAGCGAGCGCCCGTCCGCGAGCGGCACGATCGGCGCTCCGGGCAACACCTCGATCTTGCTTCCGTCGGGGTAGGACGCCGTGAATTTCGTCGTGACGACCGGCGCGAGATCCTCGCGCTTCACGAACAGCCGGAGCCGCTCGACATCGAACTGGCTCCGCAGGTGGAACCACGCGCAGTTGGTGACATCGTTTTGCGCACCGTCGAGGAACGGCGGCTCGACCTCGACGAATGCCCCCTTCGCCGCGACCACCCGCATCGGCACCGCCTCCGCGACGTGATCCTTGCGCGCATCGAGCTTCGCGAGCTGGAGCCGCGGCGCGTCCTCCATCGCCGCCAGGTAAAACGGCGCATCGACCCATACCAGCACGCTGCCCGCGAGCGGCGCGGAAAGCGGCGCACCTTGGGGCTCGGCGCGCTCCAGCACCGGCGCCGCGGGCTTCTCGGCCGGCGGCGGAGGCGGGACGGGCGCGGGGGGCACCGGCTCCGGCGCAGGCGTAGGCGCAGGCCGCGCCGCCACGACGACCGGCGCCGGCTCCTCGGCGACCGGCGCTGAACTCCCGCCACAACCCACGAGCACGATCGCCACGGCGATCGTGCTGAACCGCAACACGTACATGCCGAGATACAATCAGTTCCCGCCCACAAACGCTACCTTGCTGCGCTGCGGCGGGTTGCGATCGATGTATCGGCCCGCCCGTCGGACACGTCCGGCCATCCTTAACGAATTCGCTGCGGAAGAATGGGATGCGCCCTCCTGGCCACCTCCTCATACCACACGCGGCGCCCTTGCCATGCCGATGCTCATGAGCAATAAAAGGTCCCCTCACCCTGGAGATGACATGATGAACAAATCGCGCTTCCTTGCAATCGGTCTCCTGGCTGCCCTCGCCGTGCCCGCGTGTGCTGCGCAGGATTCTACGCTGCCGGAGGAGACGGGGTCGGCCGCCTCCGCCGCTGCGGCGACCCGAATCTATGCCTCGGAGGGAGACCTCGACTTCTCCTTCGAGACGCTCGGCACTTTCGAAGAGCGCGACGGCGTCCGCGCCCTCATTTTTCGCGGCACCGCGAACCGCTACCTGAAGAACGTGTTCAGCTTCGTGCCCGATGACGCCTTCGGGCAAGCGAACATCATCAGCGAGCGCCGGCTCGAAGTCGTGATCCACGAGGGCCACGAGCTGAATAGCTTGCTCTCGGGCCTGCCGCTCTTCGTCTCCATCAACACCTTCACGGGCACGCCCAACCAGTACACCGCCCGCGTCGAGATCGGGGCGCGTTTTTACGATTTCCTCGGGGCGAGTGACCTCTGGATCGACGAGGTCGTGCAGCCCTTCTACGCCGTCAACGGCATCGATAACGTCGTCTATCGCGGCGGCGTCGACGTGCTCGGAAACCCGCTCACCGTCACGGCGCCCGACGGCGCGCCGTCGGTCTTCCCCGTCGACGCGAATAGCTACCGCCTCGACTGGTCATACGCGAATCTGCACGACGCCATCGATCCGCACACGCAGCACCTCTCCTTCAGCGCGACGCGCCCCAACGGCACCGTCGCGAACAAGACGGCGCGCCTCGTCGCGCGCGTGACGGGCCTCGCCCTCACCTCCGGCGACCCCTACGAAGTATGGCAGACGCCCCCGTGTGAGCCGGCCGTTTATAGCTGCTACCACAGCCAACCCGCGGGCACGACCGACTTCGCGGCGTGTGGCACCTACCGCCAGGTGCAGCGCTGCGTCTATGCGAATGCGTGTGACGTGAACCAGGAGCCCCTCTCGCTCTCCCCGCTCGACGCTGCCTCGCTCGAACCGGCACGCGCGGCGTGGAACCAGGGATCGACCGGCTACAACTGGCGCAACCTCCAGCCCGTCGCCGCCTACGACACGCCGGAGTGCCCGGAATCGCCGATCACGATCGCGAGCGTGATCGACGAAATCGCCTCGACGGATCAGAACCAGCCGGCCGTCGAATACGGCACGTTCACCGATCGCGCCGGCCTCTCTTCGACCACGTTCTTCGGATCGAACGGCGGCAGCGCCCTGCTCGCCGCGATCGACGCGTTCGCGGGCGGCGGCAACATCGAGGCGTGGCACTACAGCGAGCAGGTCTCGTGCCACAACTGCACCGACAACATCACGCGCGTCGTGCTCTTCTACCCGGATAGCGGCGTGGTCCTCGTCCTCGACGGCAATTACGGCTACGATTCCTGATCGGAAACCGGACGGGTCCTGCGATCCGACCGACGGCCTCTCAGCCTCCCCGACCAGCCTCGAACGCGCGGACGGCGTCGAATCCGCGCGCAGCGAAACGAGGCGCATAATCACGCTCCAGCGTTCGCTCCACGATCTTGCCGTACCGCGCCGGAGGCATGAGCCCCCAGGCACGATCCTCCGCGGCAATCGCGTCATTTCCCTTTGCGCTGGGTGGCGCGTAGTTCCGCTGCAGGCGCCCGAACATCGCCGGCAGCTCGGCATCGACGAGGCGTCGCACATCGTCGGCAAAGGGAAATTCGAGGAAATGGTCGAGCATGCTCCAGCCGAAGTCCCGGTGCCGGACCTCGTCGCGCAATACGCGGTCGAGCGTGCGCCGCGCTTGGGGTACGGTGCACCCTTCGCGCAGCACCTTGAACAGCGGCACCGCCACCGTTTCGCCCAGGCAAAACACCTCGATCCCTGCGCGCGCCGCGGCCAGGTGAAGGGGCTCCGACGAACTGCGGCGCAGCCCGAGCGTCTCCTGGGCGAGGACAGGCGCCTCCTTTCCGCCGGCCGCTCGGTATGTCGCGTGGCTCATGCGGGCGTGGGCGAGCTCGTCCTTGACGATACGTAGACCGTCGTGGATGAGGTCGGGCGAGACGCCGAGCTGGATGAGCCAGAGCGTCAGGTGCTGCGTGATCGCAGCCGAGCGGTATTCGGCGTGCACGCGGCGGAGCCATTCGGCGCGGACCGCGTTGCTCGCGGCGGCGCGTGGAGCGCGCTTCGAGGAGGGCGAGGGCATGGCAGGTTCAGGGGCTCGGCGATAGGCATACCGAAACGGTCATGCCGCAAGCGTCGCACGCCAGGTTGTAGCAGGGATCGATGACCGCTTCCTGGCACGTCTTGTCGTCGCCACACGTGACGCCGACGCAGTCCACCTTGGCAAAACAGCCAGCCTGCGGAAGAAGGGGAGGCTCGCAGCCCGGGACGAGCCAGCGGCAGTCCTCGGTCGCGCTGCACTCCGCCTCGGTCGCGAGGGCCTGGCACGTGTCCGGGGGATTGTCGGGCGGGATCGGGGGATTGCACGGAATCCCCGCATCGACGACCCAGACGTCGTCTTTGCACGTGGCCTTTGCGGGTTGAGGACCGCAGCCGACATTGAACTCGTAGTCGCACGTGAGGTCGCCGCTACAAGCCTCTCCCTGCAACGGCTGCTCGGGAGGACAGGAAGGCGCCTCGGTGGGAGGCGGGTTCGACGTGACGGTCGTCTCGATACAACCGGGCAACAACGCGACGGTCGCCACCTGGGCAAAGGTAATGACGAAGGGCTTTCGTCGAGGCTTCTGCTTGCGGGGAAGAGGCATGGTCGTTCTCTCCAAGGATGGCGCAAGATGGCGCAACGGGCGCGAGAATAGGCTCGACGGGACGAGCCATGCAACAACCGTGCGTTCAGCGGCGCCGGGTTCCTGATGTGCCGTGGGAATTCGAGCGCTGGCCTTCCTCACGCCCGCAGCACGCGCTCACTCTCGTCCGCCCAGCTCAACCACGCGCGCTCACGCGTGATGCCGAGGCGCAGCGTCAGATAGATCATTTTTTTCCACCGCGGCATCGTGTCGACCGGCTCCGCATAGTGCTGCGCCGCGATCGCCTCGTAGGTGGCGAGCAGCGCCGCATGGTGCTCACGCGCGAGCGCGAGCTGGGCACGTAGATCCTCGATGCCGACAAGCTCGGCCGCGAAAAACTTGATCATCAGCGGGTCGGCGTGCCGGGGCGCCTCGGGCGGCTCGCGAAACCAGTCGGCGAACGCACGCCGGCCTTTCGCCGTGATCGTGTACACCTTCTTGTCCGGCTTGCCCTGCTGCGCGACTTCCTTGAATCGCACGAGCCCCGCCTCGGCGAGCGTCGCGAGCTCGCGATACACCTGCTGGTGTGTCGCGCGCCAGTAGAAACCGGCGACTTCGTCGAACTCCTTCGTGATCTCGTAGCCCGTGGACGGGCGCGCGCCGACGACGGCCAGGATCAAATGCTTCAGGGACAAGGCGAGGCTCCTCCGATCGGTCTACGTATGCACAGAGTTGCATATCCCGACGCCGGATGCTAGGACCTATGCCACAAGGTGCATATGTGGTCGCGATGCCTTCGCTGAAGACGCCTTCTTCCGAGCCCATGCGCTGGGTGATCCTCGCCCTCGGTACGCTCGCGCTCTGCTTCTCCAACGGCGTTCACGCCAACGTCGTCGCGGCGTGGGTCGCGCCGGCTTTGATGTTGCGCTTCGTGATGATGTCGCCGCCGCGCTCCGGATTCGCCGTGACGGCGGTCGCGTGCGCCGTCGCCTCCTTCGTCACGTTCCGAGGCGCCATTCCCATGCCGGACGTGGAGTACGCCGTCACGAGCGTGATCTCCGGCCTGTTCGGCGCGATCCCTTATTTGCTGCACCGCCTCGTGGCCCCGCGCCTCGGAGGCGTACCGGGCTCCCTCGTGTTCCCTGCGGCAAATGTCACGCTTCTCTACGTGGTCTCTCTCGGCAGCCCGTTCGGCACGTGGGCGAACGACGCGTACGTCGAGCTCGATTTCCTGCTGCTCTCGGAGCTCGCGTCGGTGACGGGGCTGTGGGGCGTCGCGTTCTTCGTTGCGTGGTTCGGAAGCGCAGTGCAGGGGCTCTTCGAATCTCGCGCGCCTCGCGAGAACCGAGCGCTCGCTGCGTTCGGCGGATGCTTGCTCCTCGCGCTCGGTTACGGCACCTGGGCCCGGTATACGCCCCTGCCCCCGCGTCCAACCGTGCGCGTCGCAGCGCTCAGCAATCCTTCGACCCTGAGTGACCTCTTCTTCCAAGGCTGCGCCTCACGCGAGGACACCACCTGCCGCGCCGAACACAGCCGCGCACGTCTCGACGTCCTCTTCGAGATGTCCAAAACCGCCGCACAAAAGGGCGCGCGGGTGATCGTCTGGTACGAAGGCGCGGCGCAATACGACGAAGGACTCGAGCCCGCGTTCGTCGCGCGCGCCCAGGACTTCGCTCGCCAACACGACGTCCATCTCGTCGCCGGCGCCCTCCAGGTCCCCCGGGATCCCAACGCGCTGATGACCAACAAGGCGATGGTGTTCACGCCCGAGGGCCGCCTCGCGTTCGAATACGTGAAATCGATCCCGGTGCCTGGCGAGCCGATCGTCGCGGGCAAGGGCGAGGTGCAAACGCTCGACACGCCGTACGGACGCCTCGGCGTGATCATCTGCTTCGACGCCGACTTCCCCGCGCTCGGCCGCCAGGCTTCGCAGCGCGGCGTCGATCTGCTGCTCGTGCCGGCCAACGATTGGCGCGCGATCACGCCGCTGCACGGCGAGATGACGGTGTTCCGCGCGATCGAGGGCGGCTTCAGTCTCGTGCGGGCCGCGAGCAACGGCCTGTCGGTCGCGACCGACGCGCGCGGCGTGCGCCTCGGGTCGAACGATTCCTTCGCCTCGCCTGGCGCCATCTTGTACGCCGACGCGCCGATGGCGGGCCGCGCGACCCTTTACGCCAGATACGGCGACGTTTTTGCTTCCCTCTGCGCCCTCGCGCTCGCAGCCCTCACAACCAGCGCAATCGGGTCGGCTCTTCGGCGGCGGGGCGAGCAAAGTCGATGAACTGCACCGAGCACCGACACGAGCGCCGAGCCGTGGCACGCCTTCGTACGCGCCGTCGTCGACACGCACCCCATGCCGGCGACAAAGATCCCTTACGCTGCGCGCCGCGGTGACGTATCGTCGTGCCATGTCGTGTGATCGCCGCTTCGTCCTCCTGCTCCTGCTCGCCGCGTGTGGCGGCACCTCCTCGCCGCCACCTGCGGAGCCCGCCGCGCGTACCGCCGCCGATCTCGGGCCGATGTGCCATCGCTACTACGCGCGGCAAGCCACGTGCAACGACGACTACCTATCCGCGGTGCTCGACCTCCGCATCGAGCTCGACATGCCGAAGGGCATTGGCGAGCGCGTCAAGACCGAGGGGCGCGACGTGGTTCTGAAGGAATCACGCGTCCAGTGGGAGAGCGACATGGAGCCCGCGAAAATCGACGCGATGTGCGACGCGATGGCGACTCGCACCCCCGCCGACCAACTGGAGCGGCTGCTCAAGCAAGGCGACGCCTGCGAGGCGGCGGCCGACTGCAAGGCGTTCGCGACCTGCGCGGTCGGGACCGAACGGTCGTACATCGCGTCGGGCGCGACACACCACTAAGCGGAATCGCGCACCAGCAAGTGTGGAGCGACTCGCGCCTCCGAGCGGGAACCTCGACGCATGACACCTCTCCTTCGCTTTTACAGCGTCCAAGACGCCTATGGCGAGTTCTCCAATTTCGCGCCGTATCCCGTCTTCCTGGACAAGAAACGCTGGCCGACCTCGGAGCACTATTTTCAGGCCCAGAAGTTTCTCGATCCAAAGGTGCAGGAGCGCGTTCGCTGCGCGTCCACGCCGCTGCTCGCGGCACGGCTCGGGCGCGATCGGCGACAAAAACTCCGCGCTGACTGGGAATCGGTGAAGGTTTCGGTGATGCGCCGGGCGGTCGAAGCCAAGTTCCGGCAACATGACGACCTGGCCAAGCTCCTCCTGTCGACGGCAGACGCTCCCCTTATCGAGCACACCGACACCGATTCATTCTGGGGCGACGGCGGGGACGGCTCGGGCAAAAACATGCTCGGGCGCATTCTCATGGACGTCCGCACGATCCTGCAGACGGAAAGACGGCCTTGAGATGCCGTCACGAGCCCGGCATTACCCGCCGCGGCGCTGGCGGGCACGCAGCTCTTGCAGCGCTTCGCGTTCCTCGGTGCGCTCGGCGATGGCGGCGCGCTTGTCGTGGACCTTCTTCCCGCGACCGACGCCGAGGGCCACCTTCACGTGGCCATTCCGGAAATGCAGATCGAGCGGCACGAGCGTGTAGCCCTCGCGCATGATGGCGCGCTCGATCTGCTGAATCTCGCGCGCGTGGAGGAGCAGCTTGCGCGCGCCGCGCTCGTCGTGCGGAAATGCGCGGGCGTGGAAGAAGGATGCGATGTGCATGTTCCTCAGCCATACCTCGCCCCGCTCGACCACCGCGAACGCATCGGCCAGGTGCACGCGCCCCTCCCGCAGCGACTTCACCTCGCTCCCGCGCAGCACGATGCCCGCCTCGTACCGGTCCGATAGCTCGTAGTGGAACGTCGCCGCGCGGTTCCGCGCGATGACGTGCTCGTCGCTTTGCTTCCGTCCTGTCATGGGCGGCGTCTTTTTGATGTCCTGGGCCCCAGCGCTGGGACGGGCAAACGGTCTGCAAGAAGAGACTCCATGTCTACCGACGAGAGTCTACGCATCGCGCATGCGCAGGGAAAGTGCGATGGAGACGCTCGGCTTCGGAAATCGCGCACCCGTTCTCGCGAACGTGCCATGGCCCGAGCAAGTACGTCCGCGGACCAGCGATCTACGGCGCAGCCCCATCCTCCGACGCGCCCGGAGCGCCGCCATCCGGCCCTCGTCCGAGCGAAACCTCTTCAGCGCCTCGTCACGGCCGAGGTCCGAAAGCGCAAATCAACGACTCTCTTGTAGCTCGGCGAAGTTCGTGAGATACGCGCCCGTCGTGGGCCAAGGCCCGGGGCAGACAAGGATCTCCTCGTCCAGAGAGGGTGGAGCGCTTCGCATGATCGACTCCGATGCGGACATCGATGCCATCCGTCGCAGGCCAGGGATGTTCATTGGTGACGTCCACGACGGCAGTGGCTTGTTGCACATGGTGTGGGAGCTGCTTGCGAATGCGCTCGATGAGCATGTTCGAGGCTCTTGCCGGGCCGTGTCGGTCGAAGTTGGCGAAGACGGCTCGATGACGGTTCGGGACGACGGCCGTGGGATCCCTGTCGATCGAGTCGATGGGGTTCCTTTCGTTCAGAAGGCCCTCACGTCCCTGCACCGAACGCCCACCTTCGATGGCCACACGCCCCACGAGCATGTGGGACTGCATGGCGTCGGGTTGGTTGCGGTGAATGCCTTGTCCTCGTGGCTCAGCCTCGAGATCTTTCGGGACGAAAAGCACTACAGACAGCGCTACGAACGCGGTATCCCTTGTGACGCCCTCGAAGCGGTCGGCTCGACGAGCCAAACGGGGACGGCAATCACGTTCCTTCCCGACCCGACCATCTTTTCGAACCCGTGGTTCAACGCAGGCGCCATCGCTACACGGCTGCGCGAACTCGCATGCCTCGTGCCCTCGCTGAGCTTCTCCTTTGTCGATCATCGGAGGCACCACTTCCACGAGCCGCGCGGCATTCGCGTATTTCTTGAAAGAACACGCTCCCCAGGCAAGCGTATCTTCGGCGTCGTCGCCGTCGAAGAGGTCGAGAATGACATCTCGGTCGAGGTGGCGATGGAGTGGCGAGATCATCCCCGGACGTCGATTGACAGTTTCGCCAACATTCAACGTACGACCGAGGGCGGCACGCACGTCCGAGGTCTATTGAATGGCTTGGCTCGTGGGCTGCGGGATGTCGAAGGAGCGCGCGTGAACAAGCGATCGCTGGAGCAACTCCGCGACATCGTTGCCAGCGGCTTGCATGCAGTCGTTTGCGTCCGGCTCCGGGACCCCACCTATGCGTCCCCTACGACGAGCAGACTCGCAACACCGGCAGTGGCAACCGTCGTTTCGGCGGTGGTGCGCCGCGCCTTCGCGCATGAACTTCGACACAACGCTGAACTACGAGCGCATATCGTCGGCCAGATCAAACGCGTCGACCACCCTTGAAATCAACGTCCGCGCTGGCGCGGGTCGATCATGCCCTGACGCCACGCCGAGGTAAAGACGCCCGCCCCTTTCCCCGCACCGCATACGCAATGCCGTCCTGCAACGACGCGAGCGTCACCACGCCGCCGAGATCCGCGCCGAGGTCGACCAGCGCCTGCGCCACGGCGGGCCGGATGCCCGTCATGATCACCTCTGCGCCGAGCAGCTTCGCCGCCCGCGCGGCGCGCACGAGCACCTCGGCCACGTGGGTATCGACGTTGCTCACGCCGGTCACGTCGACGACGACGATCTGCGCCCCGCGAGCGTCCACCCCGCGCAGCATCGTCTCCACGAAATGCGCCGCGCGCACCTCGTCGATGGCCCCGATGAGCGGAATGGCCACCGCCTCGTCCGTGAGGGGGACGAGCGGCGTCCCGATCTCCTGAATGGCCAGCCGTTGCGCCTCGATGATCTGCTCCTGGAGCCGCCGCTGCTCCTGGGCCGCGCGCCTCTGTTCCGTCACGTCGCGCCCAAAGATCGCCAGGCGCGCGGGCCGTCCGTCGCCATTCCGCACCGGATACGCGGTCACCTCGAACCAGCGCTCGTCGCGCGCGGCATCGAAACGCGCAGGGGTGCCGGTGCGCCGCACCTCCTCCACCAAAAAGGCCCGGCGGTCCGGCTCATCGAGCGGGAAGACGTCGCGCCTCCCGACCGCCTCCGCCGGAGAGCACCCGAGCCGACCCGCGGCCGCCTGGTTGGCCATGACGACCACGCCTTCGAGATCCACGAGCAGGAGCAGATCCGTCGACGCGTCGAGCATGGCCTGCGCGCGCGCCTGGCTCTCGCCCAGCCGCTCCTCGGCCCTGCGCTCGGCCGTCACGTCCGTCGCGATGCCGCCGATCCAGCGAATGGTCCCCTCGCCGTCGCGTATGGGGAACTTGATGGATCGGTATACCTGTATGCCGTCGTCCCCTGGGCCAGACTCTTCCGCCACGATGGCTTCGCCCTTCGCGACCACCAGGCGATTGTTCTCCCTCCAGGCCGCGAAGACTTCGGGAGGAAAGAACTCGCTGGCGTTGTGCCCGACGATCTCGGAGACGTCCTTTCGGCCCATGAAGGCCGCGCAGGAATGGTTCGTGTGGCTGTACGTGTCCTCCAGATCCATCACGAAGATGAGCGCCGGGACGTGGTCGATGATCGTCTGCGTGACTCGATCTCGCTGCCGGACGGTCTCCTCGAGCTCGGCCACACGCTTGCGTAGCGTATCGTTCTCGAGCCTCAGCCTCTCGACGATTTCCATCTCGTTCGTCATCACGCCTCCCGCGCGGATGAACTTTACCAGGCCCCTCCCCAACAGAACAGAGAGGAAAACGCTGCCCTGACCGCTGTAGAATCGGCGAAGTACGCTGGATCGCTCCCCCGGGGCGTGCCAATCCCGGCTCAGCGTGCCTTGGAGCGATTGCGCTTCGATCCATCCATGCTGGAAAGTACGGAGGCGGTGTTCATGGGGCCTTGCAGCACGTAGGTAGCGAACGGCCCGTTGTTCAGGGAGCAGCCTTGGCAAAGGTTGCCGTAGCGATAGTAGCCGCTGCTCACGTCGTACCCGCAGGTCGTGGTGGCCGCGCCGAACAAGCATGAACCGAGCGAATCATCGTTGATGAATCCGAGCGCCTTGCAGGTCGTCATGGTCTGACCGGCGACGGCGTTGATCCGATCGAGCGGTCGATTGTTGCCCGTGGCGCGGAGGCCCCACATCTCGCAGACGCCGGCCGCGTGGTCGAGGACGCTCGTCATGACGTAATCGAGGTTCGAGCCCTCGCGGGTCCTGCCCTGGTGGACGCCCTGCGTCTCGGTGCAGAGCGCGACGCCGAGGGCCATGTCGCAATAGGCGAAGAATGGATTCTGCCCGTTCGGCGCGACCCAGTATTCCCCGTCGGGCGAGCCCGGGCACTGGGCTTTCTGCGCGGCGCAATCGACCGCGGCCGGCACGCAAGCACCCGCGACGCAGTTGAGGCCCGTGCCGCACTGGGCCGTCTGGGTGCAAGCCGTGCAGACCCCGTCGACGCACAGATGGAAGGCGCAATCGTCCGTTCACGCAATCGGAGCCACTCAGGCAACCCTCCCCGTCGGCGCAGGGGCCACAGATGGCGCCGCCGCAGTCGACACCTGTCTCGGTGCCATTCTTCACGGCATCCGCGCACGTCGGCTCCGCCCCGCCACTCCCGCCAGCTCCACCCGCCCCGCCACTCCCGCCAGCGCCACCCGCGCCGCCCATGCCGCCGGCCCCGCCCGTGCCGCCCACGCCGCCGGCTCCACCCACGCCACCGCTCCCCGCTTCACCGCCGGCCCCGCCGTTGCCCGGGGGGTGGGGTCACCGCGTCCCCGCCACAGGCGACGACCAGAAGGGCGGACACGAACGCCCCCGACCAAACTCCGAAACGCGAATGTTGCATGCGAGCCTCCTTTTACACGAGTGGCAAACCGATAGAAGACCGCAATTGGGAGACGACGTCAATGGACACCGTTGCTCTCTCCGATCTCGAGTGCTAGCGCTCTTCCTATTTGCACCATCCGCTTGCAACCCGGCTGCGTTATGCCCCCGTGCGTTGCGACGACGGCGCCGTGGCCTGAGGGGTGCTGAGATGGCATTCGAGGCACGACGGGACGCGTCGATGGGTCTTCGCGTCCGCCCGCGAAGATGGTAGATGCCCGGCCCATGAGCCAGGCCACGATTCGTCGCGCCACGCCCGCCGACACCGAGACCTTGCGCGCGCTCGCCTGCGCGACCTTCGTCGAGACCTTCGGCCACCTCTACCCGCCCGAGGACCTGCGCGACTTCCTTGAAACGGCCTACGCCGAGGACAGGGCCCGGGGCGAGCTGTCCGATCCGGCGCAGGCCCTCTGGCTGGCCGAGGCGGATGGCCGCGCCGTCGGGTATGCCCACGTGGGGCCGTGCAGGCTACCGCACGAGGACGTCACGCCCGCGTGTGGCGAGTTGAAGCGCCTCTATGTGCTGAAGACCGAGCAGGGCTCCGGTCTGGGCAGCCGGCTGCTGAAGCTCGCGCTGGATTGGCTGGAGCGACCCGGGCGCCTCCTGTGGATCGGCGTGTGGTCGGAGAACCACGGCGCCCAGCGGCTTTACGGCAAGCACGGCTTCGTGAAGGTGGGCGAATACGAATTTCCGGTCGGGCGTGTGCGGGACCGCGAGATCATCCTGCGCCGCGGCTGACATCATATTCAGCGGCAAGTTCGACGAGGAAGCCAACAAGACCAACAACCCTCCTGGCGGACCCCCTCGACCCTCCCCAACGACCGTCCCCTCCCCCCGAAAGACGCCCTCGTCCCTGTTCGACGACGGCGCCATCCCTCCCCAAAAGGCTCTCACCCCTCTCGGACGACGCTCTCGTCCCTCCCCTTCAACGCTGACCATCCCCGCCGAGCCCCTCCCGTCCCCCGTTCGCAACCCCTCGTCCCTTCCGGGACAGGGTTCTCCGTCTCCGCGAGGACATGCTCGACCCTCTTGCAGGAGGGTCTCGTCCTTCCCCGCAGGGACGGTCCTTCCTCCCCGAGACCCCCGCGCCCCTTCCGGAGGAGGGTCTCCTCCCCCTCGAAGACGCTCCCGACCCTCTTGCAAGAGGGTCTCACCCTCCCGGAAGACACGCTCACCTGTCTCTGGAGATGGTCTCCCCCCTCCCGGAGACGGTCTCACCGATACGTCCGTTCGCTCGCTACCCACCAAAAACATGACGCCGAGCGTGCCCGCGGTCACCACGGAGGATCCGAGAAAACACGCGCGCCCGATGCTAGCATCGCTCCCCCGAAGCGAGGACGAGGGGCGGGAGGCACGAACGAACGGCGATGCTGCAGAACGAAAACAACGGCCCCCCCGAGGCGCATCCCAAGAGCCCGGACCCCAATCTCCCTTTGGCCCGGACCGAAAGCGCGGAATCACTCGCGGAGCCGGGCGCCGAGGCGGACGCCGGGCCTTTGCGGGCCGGCTCCAGCATCAAGCACTACGAGCTCATCCGCAAGCTGGGCGAGGGCGGCATGGGGATCGTGTTCCTCGCCCGCGACACCAAGCTCGGCCGCCTCGTCGCCATCAAGCTCCTCCTCGAACACAGCGGCCAGGGCGCCGAGCGTTTCCTCGCCGAGGCGCGCGCCACCGCCCGCTGCAAGCACGAGAATATCGTGGTCATCCACGAGGTGGACGAGCACGACGGATACCCGTACATGGTGCTCGAGCACCTCGAAGGCCGCACCCTCAGCGCCTTTCTGGCGCAACGCGAGGTGCCCGGCGCGTTCGAGCCCCGCTCCCCCGCCGACACCCGCAGCGGGCGCGTGTCGCCGAGCCTCGCCGTCGAGCTCGTCCTGCCCGTGGTGCGCGCGCTCGGCTGCGCCCATCAGCTCGGGATCGTGCACCGCGATCTCAAGCCCGACAACATCTTCCTGACCGGCGGCGGGCACGTGAAGGTGCTCGATTTCGGCATCGCCAAGCGCTTCGAGGCCGAGGAGCTGTCCGCGATCACCGCCTCCCGGCCGCCGCTCGTCAAGGGCTCCGGCCTGACCGAGGACGGCGCCCTCCTCGGCACGCTCCCGTACATGTCGCCCGAGCAATGGCGCGCCGAGGACATCGACGCGCGCAGCGACATCTGGGCCGTCGGCATCATTCTATTTGAACTCTGCACCGGCGCGCACCCGCTCGCCCCGGCCAACCTGTTCCAGCTCTCGCAGGTCGAGATCCTCGACATCCCCATGCCCAGCGTGAGCGACAAACGCGCGGACGTGGGCCCGCTCGGCGCCGTCATCGACCGCTGCTTGAAGAAACACAAAGAAGAGCGCTTCAGCTCGGCCGAGGAGCTGCTCGCCGCGCTCGAAGCCGTCTTGCCCGGCCGAAAGTCCCTCGCGCCGAGCGAGGACGAGAGCCCCTTCGCCGGCCTCTCTGCCTTTCAAGAGGCGGACGCGGCGCGCTTCTTCGGCCGTGATCGCGACGTCGCCAGCGTCCTCGGCCAGCTCCGCCACCAGCCGCTCGTGGCCGTGGCCGGGCCCTCGGGCGCGGGCAAATCGTCCTTCGTGCGCGCGGGCGTGATCCCGGCCTTGAAGCGCTCGGGCGAGCGCTGGGAGACCTTCCTCCTGCGCCCGGGGCGCCGGCCCCTCGCCGCGCTCGCCGAGGTGCTCCTCCAGATCGCGGCGGCCGCGCCGGAGAGCACCCGGGCAGGCGCGAGCGAGCCGAGCGACCCTGAGGATCTCGTGGCCAGCCTGCGCGCGCAGCCAGGGCTCCTCGGGGCGCGCTTGCGGTCGCGTTGCCGCCGGCAGGGGAGCCTGCACCGCATTCTGCTCTTCGTCGATCAATTCGAGGAGCTTTATACCCTGGGGACCGACCCCGCCGAGCGCGCGGCGTTCGCCGCTTGCATCGAGGGCGCGGCCGACGACGCCTCGTCCCCGCTGCGCGTCATTCTCTCCATCCGCTCCGATTTCCTCGATCGCATGACCGAGGATCGAAAGCTGATGACGGAGGTGATCCGCGGGCTCTCGTTCCTGCCGCCCGTGGGGCACGAGGGGCTGCGCGAGGCCTTGACGCGGCCGATCGAGGCGACGGGGTATTCCTTCGAGAGCGAGGAGATGATCGTCGGCATGCTCGGCGCGCTCGAACGCACGCAGAGCCCGCTGCCCCTCCTGCAATTCACGGCCGCGAAATTATGGGAGGCGCGGGATCGGGAGCGCCGCCTGCTCACGCAGGGCAGCTACGAGCAGCTCGGCGGGGTCGCGGGGGCGCTGTCGACGCACGCGGACGCGGTCCTCTCGGGGCTCTCGTCGCTCGACCAGCGGCTCTGCCGGACGGTCTTCCTGCGCCTCGTCACGCCCGAGCGCACGCGCGCGGTGGTGAATTTGGAGGAGCTTTCTGCGCTCGCCGAGGACGGCCGCGCGGTGGAACAGGTGGTCCATCACCTCGCCGACGCGCGGCTCCTGCTCATCGAGACCTCCGGCGGGCGCGAGGGCACGACGGTGGAGATCATCCACGAGTCGCTGGTCGAGCGGTGGGCGAAGCTCAAGCAATGGCTCGACGAGAACGAGCTCGACGCGCAGTTCCTGGCGCGGCTGCGCGCCGCGGCCGAGCCGTGGGAGGCGAGCGGGAACGCCGAGGGTCTGCTCTGGCGGGATCGCGCGGCGGAGGAGGCGCGCGTGTGGCTCGAGCGCCGGCGCGCGCAGGGGCGCGAGGCGTCGGCGGTCGGGTTCGGCGCGCGCGAGGAGCGGTATCTCCAGGCCGTCATCGCGCTCTCGAAGCATGCGCGGCGCATGCGCCGGCGGCTCGCCGCGGGCACCGTCGTCACCCTCGGCGCCATTGCCCTCCTCGTGTCGCTGCTCGCGAGCCGGGCGAACCGAGAATCCGCGCGCGCGGATGAAGCTTCGGCGCTCGCGGATGAAGCTTCGGCGCTCGCCCAGGACGAGGCCCGGCAGACGCGCAATACCACCCGCATGGCCCTGGCGCGCGAGCTTCTGGAGACCGATCCGACGACCGCGCTCGCGCTGCTGCGCGAGGTGGAGCCGCCCGGCGTGCCGCGCGAATGGTCCGACCTGGCGCTGACGGCCATGCACAGCGGGCTCACGCTCGTGGTGCTCCCCCACCACGACAGCGTCTTTTCCGCGGCGTGGAGCCCCGACGGCAAACGGATTGCTTCTGCGTCCCGGGACAAGCTCGCGCGCGTGTGGAACGCGGATGGGACCGGTGAGCCCCTCCTTTTGCGTGGTCACGACAGCGCGATCAATGCGGTCGCCTGGAGCCCCGACAGCAAACGCGTCGCCTCCGCCTCCGACGACAGGACGGCGCGGGTGTGGAAGGCCGACGGGACGGGCGAACCCCTCGTCCTGCGCGGGCACGAGGATGCGGTGAGCTCCGTGGCCGTGAGCGCCGATGGAAAGCGCATCGTCACGGCGTCGTTCGACAAGACGGTGCGGGTCTGGAAGGCCGATGGCACCGGCGAGCCCCTCGTTTTGCGTGGCCACGACAATGCCGTCCTGTGGGCGGATTTCAGCCCCGATGGGAAGTACCTCGTCAGCGCCTCGCAGGACCGGACGGTGCGGGTGTGGAATGCCGACGGGACGGGCCAGCCCCTGATCTTGCGCGGGCACGGGAACAAGGTGCGGTTTGCATCATGGAGCCCCGATGGCAAGCGCATCGCCACCGCGTCGGAGGACAAGACGGCGCGGGTGTGGAATGCGGACGGGTCGGGCGAACCTCTGATCTTGCGCGGGCACGAGGGCTGGGTCCGTTCGGCGAAATGGAGCGCCGACGGCACGCGCATCATCACCACGTCCGACGACAAACGGGCGCGGGTCTACAGCGCCGATGGCGTGGGCGAACCCTGGATCCTGCGGGGCCACGAGGGCTGGGCGCGTGCGGCCGAATGGAGCCCGGATGGCCGGCGCATCGTCACCGCGTCGTCCGACAGGACCGTGCGGATCTGGGACGCCCGGAGGATGGGGGAGCGGCGGGTCTTCCGCGGGCATGACGGCGCGGTCTCTTCCGTGGCGTATAGCCCCGGCGGCGAGCGTATTCTCACGGCGTCGGAGGACGGCACCGCGCGGGTGTGGAAGGCCGACGGGTCGGGCGAACCTCTGATCTTGCGCGGGCACGAGAACTGGGTCTCCTCGGCGGCGTGGAGCCCGGACGGCAGCCGCATCGTCACCGCCTCCGAGGACCGGACGGCGCGTCTCTGGAATGCCGAAGGGACAGGCGAGCCGGTGGTGCTTCGCGGGCACGAGAGCGCGCTCAATGCGGCGGCGTGGAGCCCCGATGGCAAGCGCGTCGTCACCGCCTCCGAGGACCGGACGGCGCGCATCTGGAACGCCGATGGAAGCGGCGAACCGCG
Source organism: Polyangium fumosum (assembly GCF_005144585.1). Classification (GTDB taxonomy): domain Bacteria; phylum Myxococcota_A; class Polyangia; order Polyangiales; family Polyangiaceae; genus Polyangium; species Polyangium fumosum. Next base: position 28,543 of record NZ_SSMQ01000056.1, read on the forward strand.
GGTCCTCCGCGGGCACGAGGGCGAGGTCCGCTGGGTGGCGTGGAGCCCCGACGGCGCGCATATCGCCACGACGTCCTCGGATCGGACCGTGCGGGTGTGGAATGCCCATGGGGCGGACGAGCCACGGATCTTTCGCGGACATGATCATTGGGTCGAATTCGCGGCATGGAGCCGCGATGGAAAGCGCATCGTCACCACGTCCTCCGACCGGACGGCGCGCGTGTGGGACCTCGAGGGGACGGGCGAGCCGCTGGTGTTGAATGGGCACGAAGGCTGGGTCCGTTCGGCGGCGTGGAGCCCGGACGGTAAGCGTATTGCCACCGCCTCCGTGGACAAGACGGTGCGGATCTGGAATGGCGATGGGACGGGCGAGCCGGTGGTGCTTCGCGGGCACGAAGGCTGGGTCTCCTCGGTGGCGTGGAGCCCCGACGGCAAGCGCCTCGTCACCGCATCCGACGACCAGACCTCGCAGGTGTGGAACGATCTGATGCCGCTCGTCAGCCCCGAGGACCCGCAGCTATGGGCCGCGACGCCCTATTGCGTACCCGTCGATTGGACGGTCAAGCACCTCGGCGTGACCGAAGAGATGGCCCGCGCCGAGCAGCGGACCTGCCAGCGTCGCGTCGAAGCGGCCGCCGGTGGCGCGTCCCGATAACACAGGAGCCCTACGCCCAGACCAGCGGCAGGCTCGTGACGGCCAGGTTGAAGCCCCCCGTGAACCGCGGCGGCGCCTGGGGGTCGAGCCGGAACGGCGGGATACGCTTCAACCACTCCTGGTAAAACACCTTCATCTCCAGGCGGGCCAGGTTCAGGCCGACGCACCGGTGGGGGCCCGCATTGAACGTCATGTGTTGCTCCGTCCGGCCCAGGGTGAACTGCTCGGGATTGGGGAATGCGGCGTCGTCGTAGTTCGCCGCGGGAAGGAGCAACAACAAGGCGTCGCCTTGCTTGAGCTGGACGCCGTGAAGGACCACGTCGCGCGTCACGCGCCGGGGCGGGCACGCGACGCCGTAAAGGCGCAAGAGCTCCTCGACGGCGCCGGGCAGGAGGCTCGGGTCGGCCCGGAGTTTGGCCTGCAATGCCTGATCCCGCGCCAGGTGACGGACGCCGAAGCTCAGGGCATTCACGACGGTGTCGAGCCCGCCGAGGAACAGGGTGATGCTGTAGCCCAGCATCTCCTGGAACGTGGGCTTGCGGCCGTGGATGTTCGCGTCGAGCAGGCGGCTGATCAGGTCGTCCTCGCGCTTCTCCTGCCGGAGCTTGATGGACTCCGTCAGGATCCCCGCGATCCGTTTGAAAATCTGCTCGCGTGTCGCGTGATCCACCGTGGCGGAGGTGGCCTGCGTGGCGAGCGCACGGAACTCGGCCAGGCGGTTCGTCGGCATGCCGGCGAGCTGCATGAAGAGCGTGACGGGCAGCGGCTCGGCGATGTCCGAAAGGAAATTGCAGCGTCCTGCGTCGAGCACGTTGTCGATGAGCTCGTTCGTCATGGTCCGGATGGCCGTCTCGAGTGCGGCGACGGATTTGGCCGCCAGCGGCTGGTTGAGGGGGGCCCGGTACGCGGTGTGTTGCGGCGGATCCGTCGAAATGGGCAACATCAGGAAGCCCGGCTGCGGGGCCGCGTGCTCCCCTTCCCCCGCGGGTGATTCTGCGGCGTGGAAGAGGCTGTTGCTGTAGACCTCCGGGTTCATCGTGATGTCCACGATGGCCTGCTTCCGGGTGACGAACCAATGGCCCCCGTTGTGCGGGGAGAAGAAGATGGGCGGCGCCTCCAGGAGGAGGGAGCGCATCCGGGCGTGCGGGTCCTCGAGCATCCGCGGATCTCGGCTGCTGTCGTAGTCGTACACGAGCTCCGGCGGGACGTGCGCGGGGATCTGTTCCAATTTCTGACCGCTGAATGCGTGCATGTTCGAACCTCTCTCGGAAGGGCTCATTCACTCGTCTGTGAAAGGGGGAGACGGACCACGAGTCCATCCAGCGCGGGCGTCACCGTGATCTGGCAGGTCAGGCGGCTGGTCGGCCGGACGTGATAGGCGCATGCGATCATTCCCTCTTCCGCCGCATCGGGCGGGGGGACCTTCGGAAGCCAGGCCTCGTCGACATACCCGTGGCAGGTCGCGCAACTGGCAAACCCTCCGCATTCGGCGACGATGCCGGGCACGAGGTTGTCCATGGCCGCCTGCATGACGGACTGTCCCTCCTGCGCCTCGACCTCGTGCTCCTTCCCGTCCGCCTCGATGAATTTGATCTTCGGCATTCTTCCTCCTGGATTTCGATGAACGATGGTCTTCAAGCGGCGAGGCTGGCGAGCGGGACGGCCGCGTCGCCCAGGCGGGTGACGTCCACCTGCGCCCGGCTCGCGACGAGCCGCTTCGCGGCCATGAACTCCGCGGGGCGGCCCAGGACATCGGCGGCGAGGATCCGGTTGTCCTTGAGATAAAAGGCCGAGAACTCCTTGCCCCCGGCGGAGCCTCGCGTGACGCATTGCTCGTAGCCGGCGGAGAGCCCCACCATTTGCAGCTTCAAGCCGTACTGGTCCGACCAGAACCAGGGAATGGCGGCCGAAGGCTCCCGCTTGCCCATGAGGGTGGCGGCCGCGACGCGCGCATGCTCGATGGCATTGGGCACGGATTCGAGCCGGAGGCGTCCGCCCGCGAAGGCGCTCGGCTGGTTCGCGCAGTCCCCGATGGCGAGGATGGCCGGGTCGGACGTGCAGGCGTATTCGTCGACGACAATGCCGTCGTCGACGGCGAGGCCCGCCGCGGAGGCCAGCTCCGTGTTCGGGACGAGGCCAATGCCCACGAGCACGAGATCCGCGTCGATCTGCTCGGGGATGCCGTGACGAACGATGCGGACGGCGCGCACCTGGCACCCGGCCTCGTCGAGTTCCAGGCCCTGCACCTCGCAGGCGAGGCGGAAATCCACGCCCCGCTCGTGGTGAAGCTGCTCGATGAAGGTGGACACCTCCGGCCCCGTGACGCGGGCGAGCAGGCGAGGCGCCGCCTCCAGCACCGTCACCCGCAGCCCGAGCTGCACGGCCACGGCCGCGACCTCGAGCCCGACGTAGCCGCCGCCGACGAGGACCAACCGGTTGCCCGCGACGAACTTCGCGCGCATCGCCTCGATGTCGGCGATCGATCGCACCGAGAACAGGTTCTCGATCGGCGCGCGCGGAAGCCCGGGGAGGGGCAAACGACGCGCGCGGCCGCCCGTGGCCAGGACGAGTTTGTCGTAGGAAAGACGGCTCCCGTCCTGGAGGGCGAGCGCCCGCGTGGTGCGGTCGATGGCCTCGACGCGCGCGCCGAGCCGGAGCTCGATGTCGAAGCGCTCGTAGGTCGCCAGGGGTTTGAGGTAGAGCTCGGCCAGCGCGACCTTTCCGAGCAGGAACCCTTTCGAGAGCGGAGGGCGCTGGTAGGGCGGATGCGGCTCGTCTCCCAGCAGGACGATCCGCCCCGGGTAGCCCTGCTTGCGTAACCCGGCCGCGAGCTCGCCACCGGCCTGGCCGGCTCCCACGATCACGATGCGTTCATCCATGTCCGCGACGTACCTCTCGTGCGTCTCAAGGCAACTTGTAGTTGCCATAGTACCCAGACGTGTAGCTTTGGCAACAGATAGTTGCCTTTGTGGCAAATCTGCGCGAAAATCCCGGCGGATCCGTTAGATAGACCCAGGCCATGCAGCACGAGAGCACCCCCCCGCCCGGTCCTCGAACCCGCCGCACCGAAGGCACCCGCGTCCATGGACGCGCCGAGCGCGTGGTGTCGGCCGTGCTCGCCGCGACGCACGAGGAGCTCGGGCGCGTGGGCTACGGCGCGCTGCGCATCGAGGATGTCGCGGCGCGCTCGGGGGTGAACAAGACGACGATCTACCGGCGCTGGCCGACGAAGTCGGAGCTCGTCGCGGCGTCTCTGCGCGCGGCCAACGAGGAGCAGGAGGCGGTGGATACGGGCACGCTGCGCGGGGATCTGCTGGCCGTGGTGATGCGCTCCGTGCGGTTGTGCCAGACACCGACGGGCCGGGGCATCGTGCGGATGTTGCAGATGGAGCGCGCGGATCCAGAGGTGGAGGCCATTTCGAGGGCCCTGCGCGATCGACGGCAGCAGCGCAACACGGCCATGCTCGAACGCGGCATCACGCGCGGCGAGCTCCCCGCGGACGTGAACCTGGAGCTCATCCACGACCTGATCTTCGGGGGGATTTTCACGCGCCTCATCCAGCGCGGCGAGGACGTCAGCGAGGACTACGCCGCCGCGGCCATCGACACCGTGCTCGCGGGCGCCCGCGCAGGTGCGGCGCGCCTGCCCCGGTGAGGGCGAGCGCGCCCAATCGTCCAGCGCTCAAGCACGCGGCGCGCGCGCGCCGATGCTCCAGCAGGCCGCGGAGAAGCGGACGTCTGCGCCGTGCACATAGGGCTCGAAGGCGGCGCGCACCGTTTCGAGGACCTGCGCGCGCGTCCGATCGTCCACCTGTTGAAGGATCAGGCCGACGGGGCCGAGCCGGGTCAGGTACCGGACGAGCTCGCTCGCGGGCAGGGTGCAGGCGACGTCGATCGGCTGGATGTCGATCTCGGCCCAGCCGCTCTGCGAAAGGAGGGCGGAGACGCGGCGCGGGTCCGCGAAGGCGAACTGCCCCGTGGGCGCGTCTGGGCGGCGGACGGGGAGGTTCGGCAGGAGCGGCGCCGCGGCGCGCTCGGCCGTCGTCATGAACGGATTGTCCGCGGCGCTCCGCCAAGCGATGAACCGGCACGCGGCGTCGGGTTTTGCCGCGCGCCGCAGGTTCACGAAGGCCTGGACAGGGTCGTCGAAGAACATGACGCCGAAGCGCGAGATGAGCATGTCGAAGCTCGCAGGCTCGAACGCGTGGGTCTGCGCGCTGTCGCGGAGGAAGCTCGCGGGCGTCGTTTCCCGTGCGGCGCGGGCGCGGGCGGCGGTGATCATCGGCTCCGAGAGGTCGATGCCGACCGAGCGGCCCTTCGCGCCGAGCCGCCGCGCGACGGCGAGCGTCGTGCTGCCCGTGCCGCAGCCGATGTCGAGCACGTGACTCGCGGCTCCGGCGGCGACCGCTTCGACGAGCAGGTCTTCGAACGGTTGGAACATCTGATCGAGCAGCGCCTGCTCATCGACCCAGGCGTGTCCGGCAGGGCCGTTCCAAAGCTTCGATTGTTCGTCCTCGGTGGGATGCGCTACGGCCATGATCGTCTCCTTGGCTTGCCTTCGAGAAGTGGAAGCTGCACGGTGCCAGTTCAAGTCGACTTGAGGTCAAGAGGGTGAGAGACCTGGACATCGTGGAAGTTGCGCGTCGGTCTGGCGTTCCTGCCTCGACGCTGCGGTTCTATGAGGAAAAGGGGCTGATCACGTCCATCGGCAGGCGAGGCTTGCGCCGTCTGTTCGATCCCGGCGTGCTGGAGCGGCTTGCGCTGATCGCGCTGGGGCGCACCGCCGGCTTTTCGCTCGACGAGATCGCTCTGATGATCGCGCCGGACGGGAGGCCGCGTATCGATCGGCAAAGGCTCACGGCCAAGGCGGAGGAGCTCGACGCGACGATCCGCGACCTCTGCGCGATACGCGACGGCCTCCGGCACGCCGCGGCCTGCCGCGCGCCGAGCCACATGGAATGCCCGACCTTCCGCAGCATTTTGCAGGCCGCCGCATCGGGCGCGAGGGGAGCACGAAAGAAGAGGGCTCCGCTGCCGCCGCGGGGCTAGCTCGATTCTGCCCATGACGCGGAATGCGGTGCGCCATAGGGCGCGGCGCGACGTAAGCGTGCTGCGGATTGGCAGCTCGACGGCGGAGGACGTGATCGGCCTCGTCTCGATCGTAGCTCGACGCCACTTGGTCGTACGTCTCGCGAATCAGCTCGTTCGTATCCATGGTGCGGCCTATCGGGAGCGGAGCCCCCGGATGACCCGGGGCCGCTCGATTCCGTGCCTTCGTTGCGTTCGATCACATGGTGCCGCCACACGTCAGGACGGCGCCGCCGGACGTGAGGTTCTCGATGTGCTCTACTGGTTCGTCTACGAGAGCCTCACGTGGAACGCGGTGGCTGCCGTGCTCCCCGAGGGCCGGAGCCTACGCATTCTCGACGCCGGAGGCGGGAGCGGCAAGTACGGCGCGCTCTTTGCCGAGCGGGGTCATCACGTCACGGTGCTCGATCTCTCGCCGGGAATGCTCGAACAGGCCAAGGCCCGCTTCGCGCAGCGAGGGCTGCTCGCGCGTGCCGCCTTCGAGGTGGGGACCATCGTCTCCTTGCCCTTCGCCGACGGCGCATTTGATCTGGTGTTCTGCGAAGGCGATCCAGTCTCGTATTGCACCTCCCAATACCGAGAGGCCATCGCGGAGCTGTGCCGGGTCGCGGCTGCAGGGGCTTACGTGGTCCTCGGGGTCGACAATCGACAGTCTTATTTTCTAGGCGCCCTGGAGTCCGGAAAGAAGGCGGAGGCCATGGACATTCTTCTCACCGGGCGGGCGACCTGTCCGTACGGGCTGCCCGTCCACGCCTTCACCCTGCGCGAGCTCGAGGAAGCCGTGGATGCGGCTGGCGCGGAGGTGGTCGAGATCTTCGGCAAGCCGATCCTTTTTCGCGAGATGCTGGAGGCGCTCGGGGCGGCGCGGGGACCCGGCTTCGATCCATGGGAGGCTCGGCAGGAGTTCCTCGCATTGCAAGAGCGGATCGCGCACGAGGGGTATGCGACCGCGGGTGGCCACCTCCAGGTCATGGCGCGCCGCCGCTGAACACGCCAGTACCTGCTACTGCAACATCGCGCTGGCTTCCTGCGGCATCACGAGGGCGAGGATCTCCTCGCCGCTCCGGGAGGAGAGCACGGCGTACGTCGCGGGGCAGAGCGACAGGATCTGCTCGAGCCACGCGTCGGCCTCGAACGCGGTGAGCTCGTCGTGCGACGACGTGATCCAGCAGAGCAGCCCGAGCAGCGACGACGGCCCCGCGAAGATCCGCAGCTCGCCTCGCCCGCCCTGGAAGATCCCGCACGTCGCGGCGCCGCGGGTGAACAAGACCGAGAGGCGCACGAGGCCTGCAGCAGGGTCGTACCCGAGGGAGAGCGTCGAGTCGACGGCGACGCGCCGCACGGCGAGCCCACCCGAGGGTGCCCCGCCGATCGGCGAAAAACCGGCCTCGTGAAGGTGGTGCGCCGCACGCCGGCAGAGGTCGTCATGCTCTCGGTCCATGTTGCAGTCCATGTAGAACTATAGTTGCAACTATGATGCGTTTGCAATATAGAAGGCCCTCGTGATCCTTCATGCCGTCACATCTTCACGCCAGGACAGCTCGTTTCGCCTCGGCGGCGCTCCCGACGTCCTCGCGTCGATCCACGAACCTTCCGTGAACGTCGCGATCTGGACGCGTCCGGTCCCGCCGGGCCTCGGGCCCGAGATGGCGGCGTGGGCCGACAAGAAGGACGCTTTCGAGGGGATCTTCGACGCGGCGGAGATCAAGGCGGGCCGGCCCTTCGACCCCGACGACGACACGAGCCCGCTGCGCTCCGATCTCGGGCGTCTGCTCCGGCGCTTCGCGGAGCTCACCCGTGTCCGGCGCATCCAGGTGTCTTTCGGAGCGATACGGCACGATCAATGCCGCAAGTTCCACGTGGACTACGTGCGCCTGCGCATGGTGACCACGTACCTCGGGCCTGGGACGGAGTGGTTGCCGGACGACGGGGTTCGTCGGGAGGAGCTCGCGCCGGCCCCACTCGCGCCCGCGGAGGCCAATCGCCGGATCGTGCGGGACCCCGACAAGGTGCGCCGGGCAAACGCCGGAGACGTCGTGCTGCTCAAAGGGGAGCGATATCCGGGCGCGGAGCGGGCGGCGGTGCATCGATCACCGCCCATTCAGGAGCTCGGCGTCACGCGCGTCGTGCTCGTCGCGACGACCTACGACAAGAGATGAGGAAGGACGCAGCGAGCGCGAGGAGCCACGGTCGATTTCATCGGACGTGTTGCGTGACCCAGTCGACGACCGAGCGATGTCGGGGGCTCCAACCGAGCTCGGCGCGGGCCTTGTCGGCGCGGACGCGGCTGTTGGAGCCGAGCGCGAAGACGGCGAGCTCGCGGCCCCATTTCGCGACCGCTGCCTCGGCCGGCCAGGACTGCGCCTCGCCCAGCCCGAGCGCCTTGCCGATCGCGCGGACGAGATCCCCAAACGAAGCCTCGCCGTTCTCGACGTAGTAAAAGCTGCCCGCGGGCGCCTTCTCCAGCGCGAGCAGATAAAGGTCGACCACGTCGGCGATGTGGACATTGGACCAGATGTTGAGGCCGCGCCCGATATAACGAGGAATCCCGCTCTCCTTCGCCTGCACGATCAGAGGCGGAATCTGCACGCTCTGCGCGGGGGGGCCCAGCGTGTCGCCATAGATCAGGGTGTTGCAGAGCACGATGGTCCGCACGGCAGGCGCCGCGTCGACGATGCGCTGGTTCAACGCGACGCGGTGGACCTTGTCGGGCTCGGGTTTGACCGGGGTGTCCTCCGTGTAAATCGCGTCGGAGGGCGCGCCCATCGCCTCGTCCCCGACGATGCTGCTGCCGCTCGTGTGGAGAAAGGGTTTGCCCGACCCCGCGAGCCCGGCGAGCAGGGCCTCGACGGCACCTGCGTGATCACTGTCGGCGGCGTTGATGACGGCGTCGGCGGCCTTCGCCTCGGTGCTCAGCAAGGCGGCATCGTCGAGCGTGCCAAACACGGGCGTGATGCCCTTCGCGCGGACGCCGTCGCCCTTGGCCGTCGAGCGAACGAGGCCACGCACGGTATGGCCTTGGGAGGCGAGCTGCGCGGCGATGGAGCCACCGATGTAACCACTCGCGCCAGTCACGAAGATCTTCATGCGACGTTCCTTTCCACGCAGGAGGATGGAAGCTCCGCGGCCCTTCGGGAACCCGCGCCGGGTGCACGAGATCTGTGAAGTCGGTTCACCAAACGGACGAGGACAGGCTCGACGCGCGACGCGGCGTCGCGTAGACCCACCCAGGACAGGAGCAAGATGGACAATCGCGCAGGCGAGATGCAGGTCTTCGTGCGGGTGGTGGAAGCGCGGAGCTTCTCGGAGGCCGCTCGCCAGCTCCGGATGACGCCGTCGACGGTGAGCAAGCTGATCGGCCGGATCGAAGCGCGGATGGGCGTGCGTCTCGTCGAGCGTTCGACGCGACGTCTATCGCTGACCGACGAAGGACAGCTCTACTTCGAGCGGAGCCGCGCGCTGCTCGCGGAGCTCGAGGATCTCGAACGCGAGCTCGCGCGAGGAGGCGCGCACGCGAGCGGGACGGTGCGCGTCAGCGCCTCGGTGGCCTTCGGCGCGCGCGGGCTCGTGCCCTTGCTGCCGGCCTTCTGGGAGCGGTACCCCGACATCGTCGTCGACCTCTCGCTTTCGGATGAAATCGTCGATCTTTACCTCGATCGCACCGACGTCGCGTTTCGCATCGGGGCGCTCACCGATTCGAACCTCGTCGCGCGCAAGATCGGCACGGCGCGGCGCAGAATCGTGGGATCTCCGGGGTACCTGAAGCGGCGCGGGACGCCGCGGACCGTCGAGGATCTCGACCACCACAACTGCCTCGGCTTCAACTTCCGGCGGGCGGCGCCGGTGTGGCCGCATCGGCAGGCAGGTCGCCTCGTCGACCGGATGGTGCAGGGGAGCCTGCTCGCGAACAATGGCGAGACGGTTCGCACGATGGCGATCGCAGGCGTGGGGCTCGGGCGGTTGGCCGATTTCCATATCGATCCCGACATCGCCGCCGGTCGCCTCGTCGAAGTGCTGACGTCCGAGGAGCACAGCGACGCGGAGGACGTGCACGCGCTTCATCTCGGGGGCCAGCGCGTGCCCCCGCGGGTGCGCGCCTTTCTCGACGACACCGTTCCGCGGCTGCAAGCGTTCATGGAGGCCCAAGGGCGACAGGACGTGTCCGTGGCCATTGACACCGGCGCAGGGAAGGAGCACAGGCTGGTCTGATGGAGTACAGACAATTGGGCGGATCGGGGCTCAAGGTCCCGGTGTTGAGCTTCGGCACCGGCACCTTCGGGGGGTCGGGCGAGTTCTTCAAGGCGTGGGGTTCGAGCGACGTGGCCGAGGCGACTCGCCTCGTCGACATCTGCCTCGACGCTGGATTGACGATGTTCGATACGGCCGACATCTATTCGGGTGGCGCGGCGGAGGAGATCCTCGGGCGCGCCCTCCAGGGGCGGCGCGACCGCGTGCTCATCTCGACGAAGGGCACGTTCCGCGCCGGCCCTGGGCCGAACGACGTCGGGTCGTCGCGAAGCCACCTGCTGCGCGCGGTGGACACGAGCCTCACGCGGCTTCGCACGGACTACATCGACCTGTATCAACTGCACGGCTTCGACGCGGTGACGCCGATCGAGGAGGTGCTGAGCACGCTCGACACGCTCGTGAAGGCGGGGAAGATCCGCTATGTCGGCTGCTCGAATTTCTCCGGCTGGCACCTCATGAAATCGCTGGCCGTCTCCGATCGCCACGGATGGGCGCGGTACGTGGCGCACCAGACGTATTATTCGCTGATCGGGCGCGACTACGAATGGGAGCTGATGCCACTCGGGATCGATCAGCGTGTCGGCGCCGTGGTGTGGAGCCCGCTCGGATGGGGCCGACTCACCGGGAAGATCCGGCGCGGTCAGCCGCTGCCGCCGGCGAGCCGGCTGCAAAGCAAGGTCGTCGTCGATCGCGGGCCGCCGGTGGAGGACGAATATCTCTATCGTGTTGTCGACGCGCTCGACAAGGTCGCCGCCGAGACGGGCAAAACGGTGCCGCAGGTCGCGCTGAACTGGCTCCTGCAGCGGCCGACGGTCTCGTCCCTCATCATCGGCGCGCGCACCGAGGAACAACTGCGGCAGAACCTCGACGCCGTGGGGTGGACGCTGGCACCGGAGCACGTCGCCGCGCTCGATGCGGCGAGCGTGGTAACGCCGCCCTATCCGTACTGGCACCAGCGCGGGTTCGGGGAACGGAATCCGCCGCCGGTGTGAGGAGGCGCGTCCTCGACGGCTGGGACTCCACCGTCGAGGACCTTCTCTCCGAGCAGAACGGACCTGCTAATAGGTAGGACCCGTCTCCGCAGCGAGCTGCGTGAGCGCTTTCTCCCAGGTGGCGCCGCGCTCATCATCCTGCCAGTTCGTGGCCACGCTATCGCCGCGGCTCACCTCCCCGATATGCGCCATCGCTTCGACGTGCGCGGGGCTGCCGACGAACTGGAACATTGCCTCTTCGTCCTTCCAGACGGTGAGCGTACGCCCCGCGTGGCAGCTCGCGGAGCTGCCGAGTTGGAACGCCACGAGCCCCGGCTGGGTCTGGAGCGCCTCGCCGATGGGGCCCACGAGCTCCTCGAACTTCGCTTCGGACGCCGACGTGCCCTTCCGGTGGATCCACGTGCTGCTCACGATGTAGCTCCCCGGCGCAAGGTTTCCCTCGGCGTCGACCCCGGCGCCCATGAGGGGGGAGGACGCGAAGTCTTGCTCCAGTTTGTCCCGCGAACAACCGTCGTCCTTCGTATCGGGGGGCTCGGCCGAAGGGCCGCTGCACGCAAGGAGGGAAAGGGAGAGGAGAGCTTTTGCTACGAGGTTTCGTTTCATGGGGTGGCTCCTTCGAAGGGAAAGCAATCGCAGGGAATTCAGCGCGTGTCGGGCGCTCCGGACCGGACGGTGCCGAAGAGCAGCGGCGAAAACTCGCGGCCCAGGCGCTTCGAATGGAAGTCCTCGGCACGCGCGAAGATCCGAACCTCGACGTCCTCCGCCGGAGAGGCGGTGGACGTCAGCGTGGCGATCCAATGGCGCGCACCCGCCGAATCCCGCACGCGGAGATAGAGGTAGGAACCGGCGGAAAGGCGCTCCTCGACGTGGCCCGTGAAGCCGAACCTCGCCGAGGGCCCGAGCGTGTATTGCATCAAGGGGTTTTCGACACGCCGCTCCGAAGAGATCGTGTGGGCCGCCGAAAGCCCCGCGGCCAGCATCATCAGGGCGGCAAGGATCGTTCGTCGCATGCGCGGAAGCTACAGGCCCCGCCGCTCGCCTCCGGTCCGAGCCGATGGACGGCGCGCGCGAGCGGATGAGCGGCGCGCCCCGGCCGATGAACGGTCCTACGCCTTGCGGAGACCGGGCTCCTCGTTGAGGCCCAGCGCCGCCTTCACCGCGGGCAGGGAGCGCCGGCTCACGCGCGCGACCTGGCCATCGTCGAGCTCGACCTCGTAGATCCCCTCTTCGCTGCGCAGGGCCTTCACGCTGTCGATGTGGATGAGCTCACCCCGATGCACGCGCAAAAAGCCATGGGCACGCAGCCGCTCTTCGAGCGTGGACAGCGGCTCCTCGGTGCAATGTTCGTCCTGGTCCGCGCGAAAAAGCGTGTATTTGTCGCTGCTCCAGAAACGCGTGACGTCGCGGGCGTCGAAGAAACGAAGGACCCCACGCGTGACGGTGACGATACGCGTCGACGATCCCCCGCGGCTCGTGACCATGGAAAGGGCGCGGGCCGCTGCCTCCTGGGTCGCGAGGAGCCGCCGGCGCGCGCGTTCGATGGCGGAAAGGAGTCGCTCGGGTCGCACCGGCTTGAGCAGGTAATCGACCGCGCTCACCTCGAAGGCCTGCACGGCGTATTCATCGTACGCGGTGATGAAAATGAGCGGCGGCAGGTCCGTGTACCGTTGCGCGAGCGAGAGCCCATCCAGGCCGGGCATTCGGATGTCGAGCAGCATGAGCTCGGGGCCCCGCACCTCGATCTGCCGGAGCGCTTCTTCCCCGTCCCCGGCCTCTCCCACGACCTCGGTGTCCGGGATGTCTTTCAACAATCGAATCAAGCGCCGACGCGCGGGCTCTTCATCGTCGACGACCAGAATCTTCATGCCACCACGTCCTTCACGGGAATGGCCACCCGCGCGAGGCAACCTCCGCCGGGCGCCGCCGAGAGGGCGATCCCTCCCTGCTCCCCATAAAGCAGGTGCAGGCGTTTGCAGATGTCCTCCACGCTCGTCTGGCTCCCGCGGTGCGCCGAGGCGAAGGGCCCGGGCCCATCGTCGAGCACCTCCAGGGAGACACGATGCCCCTCGTGCCGGATGCAAACGAACACGCTCCCGCTGCGCCGGTGGGCCATTCCATGCAAAATCGCGTTCTCCACGAGCGGCTGCAGGATGAGCGGCGGGACGAGGATCTCGGCGGCCCGCTCGTCGAGCTCCACCTGCGTGCGGAGACGCGCGCCATACCGCGCCGACTGGATGGCCAGGTAGTCGCGCACCATCTCCACCTCGCGCCGGAGCGTGACGAACCGCGTCTTCGAGCTATCGAGCGCATAACGAAAGAGATCCGCCATGCGCTCGAGGGTGCGCTCCGCGAGCGCGGGGTCGTCGTGGATGAGGCTCGCCACCGTGTTGATGCTGTTGAAAAAGAAGTGCGGATTCGTGCGGCCCTGGAGCGCCTTGAGCTGGGCCTCGAGCGCGGCTTGCCGTTCGAGCTGGGCCATGCGTTCGATGTTCTGCGCCTTGTTCCGCAGGCGCTGCACGATGAGCGCTGGAAACAAGTAGACCCAAGAAATGATGATGCATTCGAGGACAAACTTGGGCAGGTCGTAGTGTCCCGGGACGATCCTCCTCTTGAAGGAAAGGACGAGCGGGGCCAGAAGCATCGGGACTGCGATCGTGACCACGACGTGGAGTGCGCCACGCGCAAGCGGCGCGCGAACGCGCGGTACCACCTTGGGCAGGACCGCCGCGTAGAGCGCGTGGAAGACGAACGAGTGCGCGAGAAAAGGAACGTAAACCCCCGCGATCCGCACGAGCGCCGTGTCGAGCGGGAGCGAGAACAGGTCTTTGAGGAGCAGCGGCGCGGCTGCGAGCGGCACGATCGGGTAGAGCCAGAGCATCTCGCGGGGCAGGAGATCTCCGCCCCCCGGCAGGAGGATCTCGAGACGGCTGCTCGGGCGGCTTTCGGAAGGCCTCCTCATACGAGGCGGAGCGTAGCGGGCCTCGCTCGCAGGGTTCAACCCGCCCCGGATGGATGGTCCCTCCGGGCCGATGAACGGCCGGCGGAAGGGCCGCGGGCCCGCGCCCTCAGCGTGTCCGGGCGTGCTTCTCCGCCAGCAGCACGAGGATCCGCGTGAGCTCGGCGCGCTCCCCCGTCGAGAGCCGCGCGAGCCTTCGCCCGAAGGCTTCGTCGAGGATCTTGCGGGCCGCCTCCATCGCTTTGCGCCCCGAGGGGGTGAGCGTCAGGCGAAAACGCCGCAGGTCGTCCGCCTCTGTCTGGCGCTTGACGAAGCCGGCCGCCTCCAGCCGCTTCACCATGAAGGTGATCGTCGGCTTGGGCATGAGCAACGCGCGCGCGAGGTCCGCCGGGTACGGGTGATCGTCGAGCTTCCCGAGGAGGAAAAACTCCTTCATCTCGATCCCCTGCGCGCGCACCTCGGGCTCCACCTCGGCCATGACCCCCATGGTCATCTCGAAGTGGAGCGTCCAGAGCTCCCAGGGCGAAGGCTTTCCCATGTTCTCCTACTTGCGCTTGACAACGGAACCGGCGGCGTTACTACTAGTTCAATCTTGAACTGTTCGGAAGTGGAACCGTTCGAGTGTAGAACTATTTCGGGAGGAGACGCGATGTCGCTCGATCATTACGTCACGCTCGGTCGCTCAGGTCTGCGGGTGAGCCCTTTTTGCCTCGGCGCCATGACGTTCGGAGAAGACCTCGGCTGGGGGAGCAGTGTCAAGGACTCCGAAGCCATCCTCGATCGCTACATCGAGCTCGGGGGCAACTTCATCGACACGGCAAACCTTTACACGAAGGGGCATTCGGAGAAGATCATCGGTGACCACCTCGGCCACGACCGCGAGAAGCGGGACCGGCTGGTGATCGCCACGAAGTTCAGCGGGAATCTGTACGTCGGGGATCCCAACGGCGGCGGTTCGAGCCGGAAGTCGATCGTGGCCGCCTGCGAGCAATCGCTCCGCCGGCTGCGCACCGACTACATCGATCTTTATTGGCTGCACAACTGGGACAAGTTCACGCCGATCGAGGAGACCATGGCGGCGCTCCACGATCTCGTCCGGTCGGGCAAGGTCCGCTACATCGGCGTGTCCGACACGCCCGCGTGGAAGGTGGCGCAAGCGCAGCTCATCGCGCAGTTCCGCGGGTGGGCGCCCTTCATCGGGCTGCAAATCGAGTATTCGCTCCTGGAGCGGACGATCGAAGGGGAGCTGCTCCCCATGGCCGAGGAGCTCGGTCTCGGCGTGACGCCGTGGTCTCCCCTGCGGAGCGGCGTCCTGAGCGGCAAGTACACGCGGCAAAACGGCCTGAAGCCGGAGGTGCGCCCCTGGGCCGCGAATTACCTCGACGAGCAGAGCTACGTGGTGATCGACGAACTCCAGCGGATCGCCAAGGAGCTCGACACCACCGTCGCGCGCGTCGCCCTCGCCTGGGTGCAGGCCCGCCCGACGGTGACGTCCACGATCATCGGAGCGCGCACGCTCGCGCAGCTCGACGACAACCTCAAGGCGCTCGACCTCAAGCTCACGCCGGCGCAAACGGCCTCGCTCGACGCGCTCACCAAGCCGAAGCTCAACTTCCCCGCCGATTTCCTCGAACTGGCCCGGATGATCCAGGCCGGAGGGACGACGATCAACGGACAACCCTCGCAGCTCATCCCCTTCGGCGTCACGAAGAAGGGCGATCACTACTGACGGAGGCGGACGGAGGGGGCGCGTGGTCCCGCGGGCCGGCGCCCCCTACCGAAGCTCGACCCTCCTGCCCGCATCATCCGTGCGCACCCAGCACCCCGCCTCTTCGTCCCACACGACCCGCCCAGGGTTGTCCCTCGGCGCTTGGCCCAGCAAGCGCGCGTCTTGCGGGTTTCGGGTGACCTCGAAGATCTGAGCGTCGATGTCGTAAAAGGCGACGGCCCCATCGCGGGCGCGCACGGCATAGAGTTCCTTTTTGAGCGTAGGCGCGCTCCCCGGCACCTCGATGGGCGGATCGGGCCGCGTCCCGGGCTTCACGAAGACCACCGCCAGGTGGTTGTTTTTCACGCCGATCAGCGCGAAGAAGCCGCCTTCGAGCGCGAGCACCTGTTCGATCTTCTCGAGCGCGACCTCCCCCACGCGCGCCGTGGCCACGTCCGCCGCGGGCGCGCCGTGCGCGACGTGCTCGACGGCGCAGCGCTCCCTCGTGGGCCCGTCGCAGCCGACGAACAGGGTGTCCTGCCGGCTCGAGGCCGACACCTGGAAATGCATGGCCATGTAATCGTGCGAGACCACGAGCGCGCGATGCGCGGGCTCCCAGCGGGCGAGGCGCCCGGCGCCGGCGACGAGCAGCTCGTCGTCCGACAGGAGCGAAAGGCGGACGGCGATCCAGTCGGTGCCGTGGGTGTTGATGCCCGAGAGCCAGGGCCCGACCTTTCCATCCTGGAGGCGGACCGCGGCGACCGAGAAGTTGTCGACCGCAAAATAGGCCGTGCGCTCGCTCGGCGCCTTGCCCGTGCAGCAAGCCGCGTCGATGATGTTGCCGCCGAGCTCGAAGACATCGAGCAGGCGTTCGCCCGAGAAGCGCCAGAGACGGTTGTCGTCACCGCCGCCGGCGAGGATGCCGGTGACCGGATCGAAGGTGACCGCGCGCTGATCGCGGGCCATCCCGCCATGGGTCGCTCGATACACGTTCATCGCGGAGGTCGAATCAAAGACGGACTCGTACGACGACGGCTTGGAGACGCCGTAGCCGTAGATGTCAATCGTGTCTCGGTTGCTCGCGACGGCGACCTGGTCGGGGCGCCCGGGCATGGGGAACACGTCGTTGGAGTCGCTGCCTACCACGCGGCTCTCTCGGGAGGTGATGTCGAGAAGGTTCACGTACGCCCCGGCGATCACAACGCGGGCGCCGTCGGCCGAGAAGCGCATGCGGCGGGGGTAGGCGACCTCGGGGAACGAAGCGACGGGGGCGAGCGACGGGAACGAGACGACCTCGACGCGGACCTTTTTGTCGCTTGTGTCGATGGCGTAAGCGATCGTCGCGCCGTCGGGCGAAGCGGCGACGTCGAGCACGGGCGACGGCACGAGACGGACGCGCATGGCGAGGGTGCGCGTCTCGTGGAGCCAGAGGCCGGTGGGGCTCGCCACGACGAACCACGTCCCGTCGCCCACCGGCGCGACGCTCCGCGCGGCGTGCGGGACGAAGCGGAGGGCGCCGTCCTCGCCGGGGAGGATCGCGCCGCGCAGGGGGCGCTCGAAGTCGCCGTCGACGGGGAGCGTCGACGTGTCGCCGCGCGCGCCGACGCGGCGCTCGGGGAGGAGGAGGGGCGCGGGTGCGCCCTCGGGGAGCGTTTCGGGGATGGGCAGCCGAAGCGTAGGGCCGAGGGGGACGGGGCGCTGCTTGAGGGGGCGCTCGGTCCACGGGCGCTCCTTGCGGCCGCACGCCGAGGGCCCGGCGAGGAGCGCGAGACCGGCGAGGGCGCAAAGCAGGCGGGCGGCGTGGTTCATGCGCGACGGACGATAGGCCACGCAGGTGGCGGCAGGCAACATGTGGCGGGGAGCAACATCCCTGATCTGCGTGTCCTGCGCCGCCGGGACGTGCCCGCGCCGAAGGCCCGCGCCTCCCTCGCGAACGCCGCGGGAAAACCTCGTGGGATTCTTACTCGTCCGCGGAAGAACCGGTACTCGCGTCCCCTTCGAGGTGGGCTTCCGCAGACGCTTTTGAGGAGGGTCACGGCGATGTAAGACGCATGTAAGTGCCTCGTCAGCCATCTTCGGGCCAGGTCTGTGCCGACCGGAGCGCAAACGATGACGCCGCGCGCCGGGCCCTTCCACCCCACGGAGACAGACATGATGGTCCGCAAGAGCTTCCTCCTCGTCGCCGGAGGTTTCCTCGCTTTGATCGGCGCCTGTAGCAGCGACGATGGCGCCGCGTCGAGTGCGTCGGCAGCGTCGGAGGTCGTCGAATTGCCCCTGCACGGAGAAGACAACCTCTTCCCCGGATTCGCCTATTCCACGGGGCTCCAGCCGAGCGGCTCGCCGGTGCAGGCATCGTTCGACCTCACGGCGAAGGGCGTGGCGACGGTGGACGCCAAGGCAGCGCCGAGCGGATCGAAGAGCGCGCCGAAGCTCAACGGCATGGCGGGCAGCGGCAAGGTCGCGCTTTCGGGTGGCTTTTCGATGGTGGGCAACCTCAAGGTCGACATCAACATGTTGCCTCCCTACGACGGCCCGATCCCCGGCCTCGACAACGTCGAAATCGCTTTCGAGGGGAGCACGGCGTTCGACCCCTTCTCGATCGGGACGGGCGTCACGACGCAGGCGCTGATCCCGCCCGTGCGGCTGCCCGACATCCCGCTGCCCGGAAACATCCCGGGCTCGCTCGTCCTGGAGATCGAGGACGGGAGCTTCGTCGAAATCGGATTCACCGGCACCTGCGCCGCGATTGACGGGACCGACGTGGCCTACGAAGGCGACATCGTGCGTGGCGGGTCGCTCCTCATTCAGCCGAGCATCGAGATCAAGGTGCCCCTCGTCGGCACGAAGACGTTCGAGATCCCCAAGTTCACGGTGGACCTCGCCCTCGGCACCACGAACCTCGCCATGAGCGCCGAGGTATCGACGTTTGGCCTGCCCGCGAGCGGAGACGAGGCCAAGGTGGGGACGTGCGAAGGCGATGGGGCGGGCGGCGGCGGCGGATCGTCGTCGTCGTCGTCGTCGTCCTCCTCCGGCACCGGTGGCACGGGCGGCTCGGGCACGGGAGGTTCAGGCGCGGGCGGCTCGGGGGGTTCGGGCGGGGGGCCCGCCTGCAACGAGGACCTGAATCCCGAGCCGAACAATACCAAGGACACGGCGACCAAGATCACGACCAACATCAGTTGCAGCCCGCTGACGGAGGACACACGGGTCGGCGTGCTCAGCGGCGAGAGCGACATCGACATGTATTCGTACCCGAACGGGATCGACACCTGCGCCGGCCCGGCCAAGCCGTGGCTCAAGGCCTATCCGACCAAACTCTCGACGTGGTTCTGCCTCATCCCGCATTGCGCCACCAAGGAAATCCCGGACATCCTCGAATGCCAGGACGGGCAATACTACACGATTGACGGCATGGAAGCCTGCTGCAACCAGGGCGCCGACGTGCTGATGCACCTCCAATGCACCGTCGGCGGGAGCACCCTGACGAACTACCTGGTGTACGTCGATCAGCCCGGCGTGAACGAGTGCACCGATTACGCCTACTCGCTCACGTTCGTCTCACCTTGAAGAGACGCCGCGCGCTGCACCCTCGCCCCGCAGCGCGCGGTTGTACCGCTCCACGAAGCGCCGGACCTCGCTCTTCGTGAAGAGGTGCTCGTCCGTCCATCCGTCATAGGGCGCGCCGAGGAGCGCGAGCCCCGGCGCCAGCGTCGGGACTGCAATGCCCAGCATGATCCCTCCGACCGCAGGCACGCGCCGGTCGGGCCCCGCGGGATTGTCCGTCGCGAGAATCACCACGCCCACCGCCGCCGCCAAGAGGCCGAGGCTCCCGAGGACCACGCCGGTCGCGCGCATCTGCGGGCTGCGATCGCGTAAGAAATCGTCGAGCTCGTGGGAGCCGGTCCGGTTCGCGTACCGGCGTATGAACTCGTTCTCCGTGATGCAGCGCTTCTTCGTGCAGAGCTCGAAATGGTCTCGATTCCGCGTCGACTCGCGAACCTCGATGCTCTCTGCATCGTACGTCGCCCCTCCCGCGCGCTCGGGTTCCGCCGCGTCTGCGGAGGGGGGCAGAGCGCCCTGGCCGCCGAGCGCGAAGGCAACAACCCCGCGCACGTGGCGCCGCTCGAGGCGCGTGAGTTCGAGCGGACGGGGGCCCTCATCGAACGCGACGTCCGCAGGGTCGCCGGGCGCCGTCTCGCGCGCGAGCATGATCTCCCCTTCGCCGAGCGTCGCCGACCGGACGTAGCCGACGCCGCACGAGGCGCTCTGGCAGCACGCTGCATAGGCCTTCGTCGCGGCCTTCTCGACGCGTGTGCGCACGTCGAAGCGGTAGTAGACGTGCGACGCGCCGGGCGCTCCGGCCGCGCGCGCGGCGTCCGGGGTGAGGACCTCCGCGTCTTCGATGACGTCGCCGGGGACCGGCCGCGGCTCGACGTCGACGAGCGCGTCCGCGCACGGGTTGGGCGCGAGCTGGTCGGCGAGCGGCCGCGTCGTGACGTAAGGCGCGAGGAGGACACGGCCGAGCAGGGACGCATCTTCGGAGGGGGCGAAGACGAGGTGTTCGTCGCCCGCGAGGGGAGCGCGCGCGCGGAAGGCGGCGAACGCGCCGCCGCGCAAGGTGGGAGAGGTGTTGTTCACACAGCCGGCGGTGGACGCCAGCACGAGGAGGGCGGCGAGGCCCGCGCGTGGTTTCATGGGGCTCCTGGGTCGGAGAAAGGGAACCACGTCCACCGTGCGGTCCCGGGGGCTTACATGCCGCTTACATCCGAGGGTTCCCCCGGGGGATTCAGCAGAACTCGATCGAGAGATCGGGCGAAAAGAAGTAACCGAGGTCGTTCCCGAGCAGGACCTCGCGCAGCCCGAGATCCCGCATGCGGGTCAGCATGACGTGGAGGCGGTTGCGCGCGGCGTCCGCCAGGATCCGCTCGCCGGGCCAGCCGATCTCGATGAGCTGCTCGAACGAGGACGGGCCGGCCGGCGCCGCGAGGTGGGCTCGCGCGAGCGCGACGAGCAGGCGCCGCATGACCGGTCGGTTCGCGCACGCGACGCGCGGGCCGCTCGGCGGCTCGACCCAGCGGCCGGTGGCGTCGATCCGCAGGACACGCGGCGCCGCGGGGGCCGGGGACGCGTGGGTCGCGAGCGCGCTGCCGAGCAGGCGCGCAAGCACCCGCAGCTCGGTGACCCACCGCGCGCCCGCGCCGTTCGCGGTCGCGAGCACGGCGCCGAGCCGCCTCTGGGCGCCGCTCTCGAGCGCGGCCGCGGCCCCGTCGTCGCCGTTCGTCCGCGCGCGCTCGGCCTCGGCCAGATCGAGGAACCCTTTGCAGATGTCGAGCGCGGGCAGGTGCGTGTCGACCCCCGCGTCGAGGTCTTGCTCGGCCGCCGCGAGCAGCTCGCGTGCCTCGTCGAGGTGGCCGACCGCGGCTTCGAGCACGCTCGCGACGACCGTGACGAGCCCCGAGTAGAGATGGCGGCCGAGCGCGCGCACCCGCGGGAGCGTCTCGCGTAGCTCCAGCCGCGCTTCGAGCGGACGCCCCTGCTCGAAGAGCACGACCGCGCCGCACGCCAGCGCGGCCACCTCCAGCGTGTGCTCGCCGGTGGCGCGCGCCGCGTCCCGGGCCTCGCGGTACCGGAGCGATGCCTCGCTCGGATCCCCGGCCTCCAGCGCGGCGTGCCCCAGGCCGAGCAGCAGGCGCGCGGGCGGCGCGAGGCCAAGCGCTCGGGCGTGGGCGAGCGCCTGCTCGGCGTAGGCGCGCGCGGCATCGAGCTCCCCGGCGTCGAGGTGCACGTACATGAGCTCGAGGCGCATGCTCAGCTCGAAGGGGGCCTCCCCCACCTCGCGGAAGCGTTCGAGCGCCTGCTCCACGAACATCCGCGCCCGCGGCTGCTCCCCGCGCAGCCGGGCGACGAAGCCGAGCATCGCGTACGCGAGGCCCTCCAGGCGGCGATCGCCGACCTCGATCGCGAGCCGGAGCGCGTGGTCGGCGGCGCTGCGGCTCTCCTCGAAGCGCCCGCGCAGGAGCAGGACGAGCGCGACGAAACGCCGGGCGAGCGCTTCGAGGGACACGTCGTTCGCGCGCACGGCGAGCGCCACCGCCTCGTCGAAATCGCGCTCGCTCACGTCGAGCCTCGCGACACGCCAGGCCACGCGCCCGCGGGCGATCAGCGCATGGCCGCGGACGCGCGGATCCACCTCGGCCGCGGACGGGTGCGCGAGCGCTTCGTCGAGCCAGAGCAGGTGCGCCGAGGGGGAGCCGTCGTGCCAGCGAGGCTCTTCGAGCGCCACGAGGATCCGGAGCGCGACCTCCACCTCCTTCGGAGCGCTCGACGCGAGGCCACGACGCACGACCGCGAGCAGGTTCTCGCGCTCGACGAGCAGCCGCCGCGCGGCGGCGCTCGGGTCCTTGCGCGTGAGCGCGGCAGAGCGCTCGGCGTACCCGAGGAAGTAATGCGTGTGTCGCTCGAACGCCGCCGCGCGTCCCTCCGACGCCACGAGCCGCTCCTCGGCGTACTTGCGCACGCTCCGGTACATCGTGAGCCCCAGCTCGCCTTTGCCGTCGTCGTGCCGCGCATGAGTCAGGAGCGACTTGTCACGCAGCGCTTGCAAGGCGAAGAGCGCGTCGTCCCCGCCGGGATCGAGCACGGCTTCGGCCGCGTCGGCGCCGATGCGGCCGTGAAAGACCGCGCATTGCGCGAAGGCCTCCTGCTCCCAGGGTGGAAGGAGCCCCCACGACCAGTCGATCGCGTCGCGCAGGGTCGATTGACGGCCGCCGGCCTTGTCGCGCCCCCGGAGGACGTCGATGCGCCGCTCCAGACGTTCGAGCAGCTCGGCCGGCGTGAGC
This sequence comes from Polyangium fumosum, assembly GCF_005144585.1. GTDB lineage: Bacteria > Myxococcota_A > Polyangia > Polyangiales > Polyangiaceae > Polyangium > Polyangium fumosum. Next base: position 51,029 of record NZ_SSMQ01000056.1, read on the forward strand.
GTGCCGAAGCGCGCGGCCGCGAGCTCGATGGCGAGCGGCAGCCCATCGAGCTCCCGCACGAGGCGCGCCACGACGGGCCCTTCGTCCGGCGTCGGGTCGTACCCGGGGACCACCTCGCGGACGCGCTCCATCCACAACGCGACGGCTTCGCTGCCGGCGAGATCATCCCGCTCGGGCAACGAGAGCGGCGTGAGCTCGTGCACGACCTCCCCGGGGATGCGCAATCGCTCCCGGCTCGTCACGAGGAGCTGCAGCTCGGGCACCGAAGGGAGCCACGCGCCCACGGTCGCGTCTGCGTGTTCGACGACGTGCTCGAACGGATCGAGCACCAGGAGCGCGGGCCCGAAGGCCGCGAGCGAGCGGACCATCCGCTCCCTCAGCTCACGCTCGCCGGCCCCTTCGGGTTCGGGCACGCCGATCGCGCGCGCGACGGCGGCGCGGATCCCGGCCACCCCGCGCGCGCCTTCGAGGTCGCAAAACACGACCCGCAGCGGCTCGTCCTGCGCGGGATCCGCGAGCCGGGCCGCCAGGCGCGCCGCGAGCGCCGTCTTGCCGATCCCCGCGGCGCCGGTGAGCGTGACGAGCGGCGCCCCTTCGGCGACGAGCTGCCCGACACGCGCGAGGTCGGCGCTCCGGCCGACGAAGCTCCGGGAGGCCCTCCGCGGACGGCCTCGGAGCGCGTGCTCCCCCTCCTGCGCGCGACGCCCTCGTGGGTCCGATCCGGGCTGCACACGAAGCCGCAGCGATGAACGAACACGCCCTCTCGTCACGTTGGATGCCAAGGACCGATGCTACGACCGCCGCGTCGAGCGGGAAAGCGTGGACGTTCCCGGGCCACGCGCGGGGCCCCTTGAATGCCCATACAAATTTCCCACCTCACACCAAAACCGAGCGACGTCACGGAGCGGAATCCCCTCGAAAAACGCCCGAGCCTCGCTGCCCGACCGGACAATCCCGCTCGGGCCTCCTATCCTCGCCGCCCCGTGCGACGCGAAAAAATCGTCATTCTCGGCGGCGGAATGGCCGCCCTGACCACGGCCTTCGAGTTGACCAGCGTGCCCGGCTGGGAAGATCACTACGAGGTCACCGTCTACCAGCATGGGCACCGCCTCGGCGGGAAAGGCGCGAGTGGCCGCAACCGCGAGCGATTCGATCGCATCGAGGAGCATGGCCTCCATCTCTTCTACGGCTTCTACGACAACGCCTTTTCCGTGATGCGCCGCTGCTACGAGGCGCTCGGGCGCCCCGCCGGCGCGCCCCTCGCGACCCTCGAAGACGCATTCAAGCCCCACTCCCTCATCGTCTTCGAGGAGCCCTCCGAGGGCACCTGGCAGCACCAGCCCCTTCTCTTTCCCCGGAACAGCGATCCCCCGGGCCTCGGCCACAAGGTCCCCACCCCGGCCGAGCTGATCCCGATCATGCTCCAGTTCCTCCTCGACCTCTTCGACGCGCAGCCCGCGCTCCGCGGCGGCGCGGACACGACCCCGCAGCCGCGGAGCGTCGGGCTCCGTGTCCTCCGGCGCGGCGTCGCTCGTTTGCTCGCGTCCTTGCGGGATCTGCTCGCCCCGCCCGCGCGGGGCCTCGTGGCGGTGCGCCGCGAAGAGCTCCTCCGCCGGCTGCTCGCCTGGTCTGCCGCTGCGTTCCGCCGCGGCGAGCGGCTCCTCGCGCGGCAGCCGGAGATCCGGAGCGCCTGGGTGGCCGTGGACATCACGCTGGCGATGATCCGCGGGATGATCGCCGACGGCCTGACCGACCAAGACGACGTCGATTGGCGGCGCCTCGACCACGAAGACTTCCGGGCGTGGCTCATGCGGCACGGCGCCTCTGCCTCCTCCGTGCGGGCCTCGACGGTCTCGGGCGTCTACGCCGGGGCCTACAGCGCCGGCCGCGAGATCGGCGCGGGGACGGGCCTGCACTGGACGCTGCGTATGCTCTATACGTACCGCGGCGCGATTTTTTACAAGATGCAGGCGGGGATGGGCGACGTGATCTTCGCCCCGCTCTACGAGGTCCTCCGCCGCCGCGGCGTGCGCTTTCGTTTCTTCCATCGCGTCGACAAGCTCCGCCTCTCGGCCGATCGCCGGCGCGTCGCGGCGATCGAAATCGGCCGGCAAATCGCGGTGAAAGACGGCGCCGACTACACGCCGCTCATCGACGTGAAGGGCCTGCCCTGCTGGCCGAGCGAGCCCCTTTACGAGCAGCTCGTCGGAGGCGACGCCCTCCGCGCGAGCGGCGAGAGCCTGGAAGACTGGGGCGCGCAGTTCCCCGATCAGGAGCCGCCGCTCGTCCTCGAAGACGGCCGCGATTTCGATCGGGTCGTCCTCGGCGTGGGCCTCGGCGTGGTGCCGGCCCTCTGCGAGGAGATCGTCGCCGACGCCGGAAACCCGCGCTTCGCCGCGATGCTCCGGGAGGTCACGACCACGCCGACCGTGTCGGCGCAGCTCTGGAAGCGCGACGATCTCCGCGCGACCGGCTGGCCCCTGCCGCCGCCGGTCATGATCCCCTACGCCGCGCCCCTCGATACCTGGGCGGACATGAGCCACCTCCTGCCGCGCGAGAGCTTCCCCGAGCCGGGTGGCCCGCGGAGCCTCGCGTACCTCACCGCGGCGATGGACGACGACGAGCCGCCGCCGATCGAGCGCTCCGCCTACGTGGGATACGCCGCGCGGCAGCTCCAGCGCGTCCGCACCCTCACGGCGCGCCACCTCGACACGTCCGCGGCCCACCTCTGGCCTGCGATCTCCCGGCCCGACGGCGCCCTCGACCGCAGCCGCCTCCACGCGCCGGCGTCGAGCGACGATCCCCTCGCCTTCCAGCACCATAGCCCGGTCCAGCACCCCTCCGATCGGTACGTCCTCTCGCCGCGGGGGACCACACGCCACCGCCTCGCCGCGGACGAATCCGGCTACAAAAACCTCGTCCTCGCCGGCGACTGGACCCTCACGCCGATGAACCTCGGCTGCGTCGAGGCGGCGACGATGTCGGGCATCCGCGCCGCCCAGGTGCTCACGGGCCTGCCGATCCCGATGCACGACGACTGGCTCCGCGGCCGCGCCGCCGCGCCGCCGCGCGCCCCCCTCTACATCGAGCGAGGCCTCAACGAGTCGACCTCCCCACCCTACGACGCGCGGTCGAGCGTCATGGTCGCGACGCTGCTCCAGGCCGATCCGCGCCGCCTGCGCGACCTCTGCGGCCGCCACCTCGGCCTGCACGAGGAGCGCGTCTACATCCCGCTCGGCCCGATGGTCGTCTTCTACGCGCAGGACAACCGCCTCCTGTCGGCCGTCGACGCGAAGGGCGCGGTCGCGGAGCGCGATTTTGGCTTCCTCGTCCCGGTGGTGATCTGCGAGCGCCGCGGCGGGCGGCTCGACCCCCGCGCCCTCGGCGCCTACATCCCTGCCCTGTGGGTCGACCTCGGCGCGGCGCTCATCGGCGGCCGCGAGGTCCTCGGCTTCCCGAAAGGACACGCCGATCTCGGCTTCGAGGCCCAGGCCTCCGGCGCCCTCGCCCTCCACGTCGACGCGTGGCTGCCGCCCGAGGGCGGCGACGCCCTCACCCCGTGGCGCCACGAGCGGCTCGTCGAGGTCCGCGACGCAGGTGAAGGGGCGCCCGCGGTCTCGCTCCTCGACGCCCTGCGCGCGAGCCACGACGCGGCCTGGCTCGGCGCCGCGGGCCTCGACGGCTGCGCGCAAGGCCAGGTGCTCGCCCTCGGCGTCGATTGCCTGCGGACAGGGTCGGTCTCCATGGTCTTCCTCAAGCAATTCCGCGACGCGGCCCGCCGCGAGCTCGCCTGCTACCAGGCGATCATCGAGGCTCCGTGCCGCCGCATCGGTTCCTCCCGCGTGAACACGAGGCTCCCGCGCCCGATCGAGGTCTCCGTCTTGCGACGTACCGGCCTCGCGGACGCGCTCGGGCTCGTCGGCGAAGGAGACGACGAGGAGCGGGTGCGCCTGCGGGCCCTCGCGGGCGTGTACATGGAGCTCGACTTCACGATAGGCGCCGGCGAGGTCGTGAACCCGCGCCGCGACAGGCACGACGGCGTGCGCTGAGGCCCAGGCTCTGCCACGCGGCGGCGCGGAGGGACCTGAAATCCAGCCGAACACGTGTCGTCCCCCCTCGACAGAGCGTGTTCGGCAGCGCAGCCGGAGCCTCCTCCCGGCGACCCCCCGAGGGACACGGACCGCCCGCCCTGCGGTGGACCTGGACGCTGGGGGGTCGTCCCCCGCGACAAGCTCCCTCGACGGCCGACGGTCCTTGTTCGGCCGCTCGACACGGCCCCTCGGCCACCTCCGGCCCTCGTCGTTCGGCTCGACCTCCCCCCGGAGACACGCCCAGCCCCGTGTCCGGGCGGCGTGACCGTCGCCTTGTCGCGCCGACGAGCCTTGTTCGGTTCCCTGCGCGAGGTCGCGTGGTGGGCATGCGGCTTGTCGCGGCGCAGAACATCCGAGGACGAGGGTGGATGTCGCCGGTCGAGGATGTGCAGGGCAACAACTCGGAAAGGATGCGGTTCGTGTACCATGGGAACATGCATTCCAGAGTTCTGGGGATTCACCTCGCGATCCTGATCGCGATGAGCACGGCATGTGAAGTCACCGAGGACCCGCCGCGCGATAGCACCGGCTCGACCGGCGCATCGACAGGGGGCACGGGCGGCATGGGAGGCGCGAGCGCGTCGAGCGGCGCCGGCGGCGCGAGCGCATCCTCCAGCAGCACCGGGGGCGCGGGCGGCGCGGGGACGGGGGGCGCAGGCGGTACAGGCGGCGTGGGCGGCGCAGGCGGCACGGGAGGCGTGGGCGGCGCGGGAGGCGTGGGCGGCGCAGGCGGCATGGGAGGCAGCGGGACGACGACGTCCTCGAGCTCCGGCGGCCTCATGTGCAATGGCAATCAGATGCTCTGCGGCGACGCTTGTGCCGACCTCGCCACGGACGCGAACCACTGCGGCGCCTGCGGTCACTCCTGCCTCGGCGCCGCCTGCAATGCGGGCCAGTGCGCCGCGACGGCTCTGTATACGGGCCATCAAGCCGTTCTGGTGCGCGTGGACGAACAACGCGTCTTTTTCTCGTCGCACATCGATATCCTGAGCATGCCGCTCACCGGGGGCGCCACGACCAAGGTGAACAAGGAGGAGGGCGTGTTGGCCTTCGGCGCAAGGAACATGGAGATCGCCGGAAACAACGTCTTCTGGACGACGCCGGATTCGCCGAACTTCGGCTACATCTCGAAGGTCAGCAAGAGCGGGTTTGGCCAGGTCCACATCGTGGAGCCCGCCGTGAATCACGGGCAGCCGCACAAGCTTGCGCTCGGAGACCTCGATCCCTCCGGCAACGCGACGGCCGTGTATTGGTGCGCGAACGGCAACGGTCAATTGCCCAAAACCGCCATCGTGAAGACGACGTGGAACCCCAGTGGCACCGGGACCTCGACGAAACTCGCGGACGCGTCGGCCCTGTACCTCCGAGGAATCACGCTGCACCAAACCGATGTGTATGTCCTCTCCGCCCAGCCCTCGCAGATCGTTCGCGTGCCGCAAGCAGGCGGCGCCGCGACGGTGTTCACGCCCGGCACCTGGTCCGGGATCGATCTCCTTTCGGACGCAGAAAACCTGTACGTGCTCGACGTGGGCCCAGGAGCGAACGGCAAGTACGCCGACGGCAAGGTGTGGAAGATCCCGTTCGCGGACGGCGTGCCCGTCGCGCTGGTGACGGGCGTGGCCAATCCATCGGCGTTCGCGACCGACGGCGAGCGTATTTATTACACGTCCGCGTGGAACGAGAGCGGGCAGCTCGCCGACGGAGCGGTGTTCGCCGTGCCCATCGCGGGCGGTCCAGCGGTCACCATCGCGGACAAGCAGCCGGCCCCGCGCGGCATCGCCGTCGACGGGACGCATGTGTACTGGGCGAATTATGGCGTCGGGCCCAACCAAGTGGATGGCGGGGTGCTCAAGGCGCCGAAGTAGGTGGGGAGCGAGCGGGCCTCGTCAGAGATCCGCGACCCGCCCGCCCATCATGACCTTGCGAACCCCATGGATGACGACGTTGATGTCCGTCAGGGGGTCGCCCTCGACCGCGATGATGTCGGCGTAGTAACCCACGGCGACCTTTCCGATCTCGTTCTGGGCGCCGATGCTCTCGGCGCCGTGGAGGGTGGCCGTGCGCAGCGCTTCGAGCGGGGTCATCCCGGCCTGCACGAGCCAGGCGAGCTCGCGTGTATTCTCGCCGAATCCGGTGAACACGGCGTCCGAGCCCATCGCGATCTTCACGCCGACCTGGTGCGCCTGGGTCGCGCTGGCGAGGTTGTCCTGGATGTATGCTTCGAACTTCGCCTCCAGATCGGGGGCGTAACCGAAGAACGCGAGGTTGTCCTTGTAATAGCGGTTGTGATCGATGGTCGGCACGTAGATCGTCCCCTTGTCGATCATGTTGCCGCAGTCGACCATGTCGAGGCCCTCCGGGTGCTCGATCGAGTCCGGGCCGGCCATGATGGCGAGCTTGGCCGTGTCCTGGTGGTAGGCGTGGATCGCGATGGGCAACCCCTCCTGGTGGGACGTGTCGACGAGCAGCTTGAGCTCGTCGAACGTGAACGTCGGCGAGCATTCGAGCGTCTGGTCGGTGCACTTGTCGGCCCATACCTTCACGAGGTCGGCGCCGCGCAGCACCTGCAGATGCACCCAGTTCTTCAATTCCTCGGTGGGGACCGCGGCCGGGTACTTGTAATTCGAGATTCCGCCGATGGAGTTGTACATCCGCGGTCCCAGCGTCTTGCCGGACATGATCTCGGCGCGCAGGGGGTTCAGGATGAAGTCGCGGCCTCCCTTGTCGATCGCGGTGGTGACGCCGGTCTTGAGCGTCGCCAGCGCGGCGTTGCGGGCGAGGTCCATGAGCTTGTAGACGTTGTTGTTCATCAGCCAGTTGACACGGGTCCAGGGGAGCGTGCCCGGCTCCTGGTCCGTCTGGTAGGTGAAGTGGACGTGGGCATCGACGAGGCCGGGGAGACCGGTGTACGCCGACCAATCGATGACGCTGGCCCCGCACGGGATCTGCTTCTCATCCGTGCCGACGTAGCTGATCCGATCCTCGTGGATCACGACGATCGCCTTGTCGATGACCGTGCCGTCCTCGGGATGGACGAGCTTGCCAAACCGAATGGCCTTGTCGCTGGTCACGCATTCACCACCGCCGGTGCCGCCGGTACCACCGCCGACGCCGCCGGTGCCGCCGGTGCCGCCACCGATGCCGCCGGTGCCACCGGTACCGCCGGTGCCGCCGGTGCCACCGGCTCCGGTGGTGTTCTCATTTCCCGGCCCGCAATGGACCGTCGCAAGGAGGAGGAGGGCCAACGAAGAGGTTCGAAAAGCTAGGTTCCACATGAGAGAACTCCTGACTGTCGGGAAGCGGCTCCATGCCGAGCGATGGGTGGACGCCGACACGCTAGGCGCGTGAACCACAAACTGACATCCGGATGCGCTGCGCAGGTTTTTCGCGTCCTTCGTGTCGACGAGCCGTTCTGGCGCGACAAGAGCCATTCTTGCGCAGAGCGCGCTCGGAATCCCCGGAACGGCGCGCTCGTGGGGGGACGGAGCCGCAATCCCACGCGCTTCCGCGGGGCGAGCCGTCGCTCACGCCGACGCCGTTCGGCGTACCATCCGCACGGCCAGGGCGGCGGTGGAGGCCGTCGTCGCCAGCGCGACGACGCCCAGCCAGCCCCATTGCGCCAGCGCCAAGCTGCCGAGCGCGGCGCCCGTCGCCATGCCCATGAACATCCCGGTGAACAGGAGCGCGTTCAGGCGGCTGCGCGCGCCGGGCTCGATGCCATACACCAGCGTTTGGTGCGCTACGAGCGTGCCCTGGACGCCGAAGTCGAAACCAATCGCGGCGACGACGATCAGGCCCAGTTGCGCCGTGGTCGGCAAGAGGGGGAAGAGCCCCAGGGCCGCGAACGACAGCGCGGTCAGTCCTGCGCCGAGGCGCGCGACGAACTCCGGTCCACGCCGGTCGGCCAAACGCCCGGCCAGGGGCGCGCCCAGCGCGCCCGCCGCGCCCGCCAGCCCGAAAGCACCGGCGGCGGCGCTGCCCAGGTGGAAGCGGCTATGCAACATGACCGCGAGCGTCGACCAGAAGGCGCCAAAGCCGATCGACAACATTCCCTGCGAGAGCGTCGCCTGGCGTAGCGCCCCGTAACGGCGCCACAACGCGACGAGCGAACCCATCAAAGCGCGATAACCGAGCTGGGTCGTGGGCTGAAAGCGCGGCAGGCCGCTCCAGGCGACCACGCCGATCATGGCAATGGACGCCGCGGCGGCGAGATACACGGCGCGCCAGCCGAACTGCTCGGCCACGAAGCCGCTGACCACGCGCGAGAGCAGGATGCCCAGAAGCAGGCCGGTCATGACCGTGCCCACGACCTTGCCGCGCTGCGATTCCGGCGCCAGGGTCGCGGCGGCCGGCACGATGTCCTGCGCCAGCGTCGCCGTCAGCCCGACGGCCAGGTTGGCCCCGAGCAAGGAGGCAATCCCCGGGGCGAAGCCGCCGAGCAAAAGCGCCAGGGAAAGCAACGCGGCCTTGACCAGAATGATGCTGCGCCGGTCATAACGGTCCCCCAAGGGGGCGAGCAGCAGGATTCCGAGGGCATACCCCAATTGCGTCATCGTGGGCACGAGGCCCACCAGCCGGTCGCCGGCCTGGAGGTCCGCGCCCAGCACCCCCAGCATCGGCTGACTGTAGTAGAGCGACGCGACGCTCAGCCCGGCGCCGGTGGCCAGCAGAAGCACGAGCGAGCGGGAGAGCCCGGCCTGCGTGGGAACGGCAACATGCGCTACATGAATAGATGCCATGGGAGACGCCTCTTCGGTTGACGTGTTGCCATCGTACAAGCCGTTCCGACGACGTGGTAGCTGCCTCCCATGCAGACTTGATATACGCTGCGCGCATGACCCACCCGGACACGAGCGGCATGGACCGCATCGGACTGATGCAGACCTTCGTGCGCATCGTCGAGGCCGGCAGCCTTTCGGCCGCGGCCGCGCAGCTCGGGACCAGCCAGCCCACGGTCAGCCGGCGCTTGCAGGCGCTCGAGCGCTCGCTGGGCCTCGAGCTGCTGCAGCGCTCGACCCACGCGATGAAGCTCACCGACGATGGCGCGCGCTGCTTCGCGCACGCGAAGACGCTTCTGGAGAGCTGGCAGGCGATGACCGCCGACCTACGCGGGGCCAAGGACGCGCCGGAGGGTCATCTCCGGGTCCTGGTTCCGCACGCGTTCGGGCAGGACCAACTGATCGCCCCTTTGATGGCGTACCTGCGGCGGTATCCCCAGGTCACCGTCGAATGGTTGTTGCATGATCGGCGTCCCGATTTCATTGCCGAGGGCATCGATTGCGCCGTGCAGGTCGGCGCGGTGGACGATCCCGCCGTGATCGCCCTTCGGTTGGCCGAGGTGCCGCGCATCGTGGTGGCGTCCCCGAAATTGTTCGGCGAGCGTCCGTTTCCGCGGGAGCCTGACGATCTCGCGGCGCTGCCTTGGCTCGCGCTGCAGACCTTTTATCGCAACGAGGTGGCGCTCGTGCGAAAGGCCGACGGCGTCACCCGCCGCTTTGCGATCCGACCACGGCTGAGCACCGATAGCCTGTATGCCTTGCGCAACGCGATTCTCTCGGACCTGGGGGTCGGAATCGTCTCCGCGTGGATGGTGACCGACGATCTGGAGCAAGGGCGCCTTCGGCACCTGGCGCCGGGGTGGGAAGCGCCGCGGCTTCCTGTCCACCTGGTCTATCCGTACGCGCGCTTCTACCCGGCCCGGCTGCGCGTGTTTCTGGAGGCCATGCGCGAGGCGCTGCCGACGATCGCTGGGTAGCTTCGCGCGCTGGGCGCGGCGATGGCGTATGCGTTGACGCCCGCGGTGCCGTCACCGGCACGTATCGCCGGAACAACTCCTCCCCTGGCGCGGAAGCTCGCCCGGTCGAGCCCGGCGCTGGACGCGCGCTTTTGTACGTCGGCCCCCTCGGCGAGCCTCCCCCTCGTGATCGCGCTCCGACGCGTCCCGCGGATCACAAGCCTCGCGCGCCGGGCCTTGACACGGCCGGCTCCGGTCACATGTTGGGCCGCCTGAATGAGCACCAAGGCCTCCCTTCACCTCGCCCGAGCCAGCAAAGCCGCGAAGCTCTTGAAGGAGGCGACGTCGCAGGAGGAAGCCGCGCTCTTGCTCGACGCCGGCCTGACGGAGCTGAACGCGGCCCTGGCCGCGGCGCCGAAGGCGATCGCTGAGCGCGTGCAGCGCGTCGTCAACGACATCGCACGGCAGATGATGAGCGTCGTCCACGAGGACGTGCTCGCCGAGGCGGCCGAGGCGGCGCAGGCCTGACGTCAGGTATCCGCTCTCACCAGCTTCCTCCTCTCACCCACATCCTCGGTTCCGGCGCCACGGGCACCTCCCGCTGCCCCCTCCGCGTGTGCGCCTTCCCCCGCGACAGAATGCTCTGCCCACCGGCTTGAGCCGCGTGTATTTCGGCGCCATTGCAAAATCGCAGCGCCGACCGGGCGCCCGAATGTTGGCGAGCCCTTGACATCGCGAATCCATTTGGGCCCACTGGTCGTGGCTGTCTGTCCGCTACGCCCTGCCGCTTTCCTTCACGGACCAACGCTCCTCCGGAAGGACCCCTCCCAGAAAGAACCTCACGCGATGAAGCGACCACCGATCCATCCTTTCGACCGCGCTCGCGCCGGCGCGCTCGCGCTCCTCGTCGTGCTCACGGGCTGCTCCGGCGGCGAGGAAAAGGGCACCTCCTCGGGCTCGCCGACCCCGCCTCCGTCGAACGGAGGCAACGAACCGCCGCCGCCCGTCGTCGAGGGTGCCACGTGCGACAACGGCGAGTTCGAGGTCCGCTTGATCGGGACGACCGAGCTCGACGGCGAGACATACAAGGTCGTCACCGCCACGCCTTGCGAATACGTCCTCTCCCACGTCCAAGGAAAGAAGAACTTTCCTATCGAGGAGCACGAGACGTTCTACGTGGCCGACAGCCATTTCGAGATCCCGTACATCCCCGGCGTCATGGACGACGTCGCCTATACGCCCGGCGAGAAGAACAAGGGCTGGGCGACGGGCATGGATGTCGAGGCCGAGGTGGCGAAGCTCGGCGCGCTTCCCGTCCTCTACCACGTCACTCCTGGGTACGAATACGGATACTTCACCGAGTACGACGACGACCAAGGCGACATCTTCGGGGCGTTCCGGCCCACCTGGCGGTTCGTCAAGAAGGGCGGCGACGTCAACCTGCTCTTCTTCGCGCCACCCGACACCACGTGGCCGCGTCACCGCGGTGGATGGAATCCGAGGGAGATCAACCAGGAAATCGGCTTCGGTTTCCTCGTCGACACCGACGGCAAGGTCTACGTCCCGAAGGGCGTGCCGCTCGGACGACGGGGGTGGGACGACGAACTCCGCTGCGTCGTCATCAACAAGGCGAAGCAGCCGGTGCCGGTGACGCGCACCCAGTTCCCCGGCGACGAGTCCTATTACATGGCCGAGACCCTCATGCCGGGATACGCGAGCATCAGCTCGCCCGGTCACCTGTACTGGGGCCACAAGGGCAAACGCATGATCGACGTCGCCAAGTGGGACGACACCTTGCCCGGCAATTTCGACAAACCATTCATCTGGGGTTGCAGCCCCGATGGCTACAACGTCGGCCACGCCGAGGGGTTCACCTGGCCGGAGCTCCGCGAGAAGAAGCGCGACGAATACCTGGCCGGCCTCATCGACGCGATCCCCAAGGAGAACCTCTATCGCATCAAGGTGTACCGCAAGGATGATCCGAACGGCGCCGCCGAGCTCCTGGGCGAGCTCTTCTACGAGTGGGACGGCGACGAGTGGCTGCCTCGCGCCACGGGCGAAAAGCTCATCACGATCGACGAGGCGCGGTCGACGTACCGGATCAGCGGGCACCTGGGTGAAGGTCAACGCGCATTCATCGTGATCGAGGATCTCTGACCCCTCGAACGAGAATGAGGACCGCAAGGGCGCAGGGAATGCGCGAGGGACGCAAGGAGGAGAACTCATGACGAAGCTCTCGAGGCAATTCGTTCACGCGGCTCTCGCCCTCCTCGCCTGCGCCTGCGGAAGCGCGCGCGAGGAGGGAACGGGGGGCGCAGGAGGCACCGGAGGCGCAGGAGGCACCGGGGGCGCCGGGGCGAGCGGGTCGACATCGTCGTCGACGTCGAGCGGGGACACCGGCGGCGGCGGCGGCCTGGGGATGCACCCCACGGAGCCGAGCACGCCCACGCGGGGCGGGACGATGACGTTCACCAATGTCGGCGCGCCCGGGTGGTGGCCGCGTCGCATCGATCGCGCGTCGGGTGATCCGGCCTGTACCTACAAGGACGGGACGGATACCTGGGGTGGACACTGCTGTATGAAGGAGCAGCACACGACGAGCACCACGCTCGCGCCCTTCGACGAGGAGATGACCCTCATCATGAAGGCCATCCGCCTAAAGCAGCTCGCCATTTACCAGCCCGGCGCCGACGCGTCTTCCTGGTCGATGATTTCCTCCTGGGACGCGAAGAGCGGCCACGGCTCGAACCTCGTCGTCACCGAAGGGCAGATGACGTCCTCCGACTTCACGGGCGATCTCACGAAGAAAGATTGCGTGAACTATTTCATGCAAGAAGCTTCGTTCGCATGCGGAGACGGGAAGGATTATTATTGCCCGAGCGATCCGGGCATCAACCACCTCGGCTGGTCGGGCTCGAAGCTCATCGTCTTCCTTGGGTCGATGACGTTCGATGACGCAGGCGTGAGCAAGTGCGACGGCGGCGGGCAAGGCCACGCGGGCCCGTGGGTGGCGTTCGTCGCGTCCGAGCTGATTCGCGACGGCGGCCGCAAGTGGAACGGGCTCTGCAATTGTTATTCGAAGACGGGCTCGGTCGGCGACGGCTGCGGCGAGATCAACGTCTTCGAGGTGGTGCTCGACAACAATCAATACAGCAACCGCGAGTTCATGAGCACCGGCGTACGCTCGTACCAAGCCGGCCACGTCGGCGGCAATGTCTGCGGGGAGGGCTGCGACCGCGACGCCTTCGCCGACGACGTCGAGGTCGTCGACGCCTGCGCGAAGAAAGCCTACACGAGCGGCCCCGAGATCGAGGTCGGCGGCGACGCGGAGGGCTGCCCCGTGTGGCGCCGGCCCATCGGCGATCGGTATTTCATGATTCTCCTCGACGAGAAGCAGCGGGAAATCCAGGTCGCGGTCATCCACCCCGAGAAGATCCCCGCGGCCGCCGCCGAGATGCTCCCGTTGCTCCCCGGCGCCCTGTCCCGCAATGCGATCGACGCGCTTCTCTCGATGCGCCTACCCGAGTGATCGACATCCACGCAGAGGTGACCATGCCCATGATCCATAACGCACGGACGCAATGGTTGGCGGGAGCGGCGGCCTTGGCGGCGCTCGTCGCGGTTGCCGCGTGTGGCTCGAGCGAGCCGTCCCCAGGCTCGGGCGACGGTGGGAGCGGCGGCAGCGGTGGCAGCGGCGGCAGCGGCGGCAGCGGCGGCAGCGGTGGCAGCGGCGGCAGCGGCGCGTCGATGGCCGAGAGCAGCAGCTCCGGCTCGACAGGCGGCGGGCCGCCGACGAACCATCCCACTGGCTGCAAGCGCGGCGTCGCCTACGGATACCATTCGAAGGCGGACATGCAGGCGCTCTCGCCGGCGGTGTCGTGGTGGTACAACTGGGCGCATGAGCCGGACGAAGGCCTCAAGCCCGACGTGTACAAGATGCTCGGCGTGGAATATGTGCCGATGGTATGGGGCGGCGGCGGCCTCGACAGCGCGCAAGCCACGAAGATCGCCGGCGAGATCCCCGACGGCACGAGCTTCCTTCTCGGCTTCAACGAGCCGAATTTCGGCGAGCAGGCCAATCTGTCGGCGACCCAAGCCGCAGCGCTCTGGCCGCATGTGGAGGCCATCGCCGACGCGCGTGGCCTCGCGCTGGTGTCGCCCGCCGTGAACTTCTGTGGAGGGTCGTGCCAGGAGACGGACCCCTTCAAGTACCTCGACGACTTCTTCGCCGCCTGTGAGGGGTGCCGCGTCGATTACATCGGCATCCACATCTACACGGCTTGCCAGGGCGACGGGACGAACAAGGCTCGGTGGCTCATCAACCACATCGAGACGTACAAAACGCGGTTCGACAAACCGTTCTGGCTGACCGAGTTCGCCTGCGACAACGCAGGCTCGCTCGCCGAGCAAAAGGCGTTCATGATCGACGCGCTCGACTACCTGGAAAACGAGCCGCGGATCGCGCGGTATGCGTGGTTCTCGGGTCGCCCGGACAACGTGGCCAACGCGAGCCTGCTGGGGGACGACGGCGTCCTGACGGAGCTCGGCCAGGCGTACGTGGACGCGCCGCAAACGACCTGCGAGTGACGATGCCGCCCGCCACGCCGAGTGACGTGGCTTTTCCTCGAGTCAGCTCGCCGGCTACTCGTCGATGTCAATCGCGCGAGGTCCGAGTTGCGGCGGCGCCGCGACCTCGGACGCCTCGGAGCTGTCGCCGTGGATCACGTCGGCGATGATCCGATCGGTCACCTCGTCGAGGTACGCGCGCATCGCCGCGTTGATCTGCTGGAACTCGGGCCACAACGTCTCGTGCACGAACGGCTTCGGCACCTTTACCATGACCGTGGTCCGACGCTGTCCGCGGTACCGATAGGGTTTGAGATCATAACGACGGAGCAGCGAAAGGAAGAGCTTTCGCGACCAGGCATCGGCGAGCGTGAACTGGAACTCCATCGGCGGGTCGAGCCGCTCGACACTCGCGAGCCGCTGCTGGATCCGTCGTCGGGCCTCGGCCGCCGCGACCCGCTCGCCTTCCGTCGTCGCGCCAGCAAACAACGCCTCGATCCGGGACAACTTCTCGCGCAGCTTGGCTTCATCCATCACGTTCCTCCTCGGGCTCACCCGCCTCGGACAAACCTGATAGCCTGAATGTCCAGCGATGCCAAGAGCCTTTGCGCCCCGTTCGTCGTGGTGTACGGGTTCCCCGCGAACGTTTGTCAGCGGAGGAGACGTGGGGCGCCGGCCCGGGGAGGGCGGGCCGCATCCCCGAGCCCACGCGGAATCAGTCGAACCCGCCCCAATCCCCTCCCAAGTCGTCGCCCCCGAAATCATCGCCCCCGAAATCGCCGCCGTCGTCCCCCGCATCTCCGGAATCGGCCACGTCGGGCTCCTGCGCGACGTCCGCAGCCGACCCGACCGGCGCTCCGGACGGGGTCACAACGTGGAGCATCGGCATGTGCATCATGTGCATGAGCGACGAGAGGAGCATCACGTCGAGCATCATCCCCATCGGGTTCGGGTAATACCGCGCGTAAGGGTCGTAGGCAGGGTTCGATGGATCGAGCTTCGTTTCCTGCTCCGCCTCGCGAGCCGGCTTCACGACGAGCGCCTCCGCGCGCTTCTGCGAGATGAAGGCCTCGGGCATCGTGGCCCGCAAAGCGTCCTCGAGGCGCGTGACGAACGATTCGAACTGGAGCCGCGCGCTTTCGAGGCGCGTGCCGTCCGAAACGAGCGGCGTGACCCGCGTTCGATATTCGTCCGCAGACTCGCCGCGCTTCGGTTCGAGCTCCCGGAGCCGGCCGCCGACCGACACGTAGGCCGAAGGGTCTCCCGTGCGGTGCTCAGTGAACGCCCGCGTCTCCACGAGCAGGTGCAACCCGGCCTCCTCGTGTTCGAGCGCCAGCCGCAGCTCCTGGAAGCCACTCCCGAAGAGCGATGTGTGCTCCGACATCGCGATCATGAGATCTGGCAAGTCGCCGGCCTTGCCGTCCGTGTCCTGGAAAACGACGGTATCGTCGACCACGAGGGACACGGCGTTGTCGAAGCCCAAGCCGACGAGCGCCCGCTTGATTGCGTCGACGAGCGCGCTCGCCTCGAACGCCACGCGCACGCGGTCCGTCGTGAGGTCGGGCGAGCCGCCGAGCCGTTGCTTGATTCTCTCCCAGAAGCTCGGCTCCCGATGGATGACCTCGCCCCGGAGCGTCACGTGTATCTGTCCGACGAGCCTCATGCCTGCTCCTTCGCGGTTGCGCCGCAGGGACGGCGTCCCGCAGGAAGTTTAAGAGCGAATCACAAGCCGTCACGCGGAGCCCGCAAGAAATCGGCCGAGGCCGCTCCGCGGGCTGCGTGGTCGACGTTGGACGCTCGGCGCTCGCCCCGCCGCAAGAAGTGCTCAGAGGTGGTCGAAGCAGCTCGGGTCGCACGACACCGCCCCGGACGCGGCGCAGACGCTGAATTGCTTCAGCATCGCGTCGCTGGCAGCGTCGCACGCGTCGTAGCAGATCTGGAGCCCGCCCGGGTTGAAGCACATGAAGAAGTTGTACACGTCGCAATGATCGTAGCACTCGAGCTTCAGGTCCGGGCAATCCTGAGCGCAGCTCTGCGACGTCTCGCCGGCGTCGCATACCCCGTTGCCGCACGGGTTCGGCGGCGCGCAATCCTCCGGACAAATCCCGAACGATTCGCCGGCATCACAGACCCCGTTGCCGCACGGGTTCGGCGCGCAGTCGGCCGGGCAAGAGGAGGCGTCCTCACCCCCGGTGCACTGCTCGTCCCCGCATACACTCGCGCCGACACAGGAGCCCCCCGTGCACACCTCGCCGCAGCCGCAGTTCACATTCGACAAGCAACCTTCGGTGCAGGTCAAGGTCGTGGGATCCGAGCAGTAGGTCCCCGGTTGACAGGCAATGGCGATCCCCTCGGGGCCACACGAAACGAAGCCTTGTTTCATCGGATCGCAGGTCCCGCCCGCGCCGGCTCCCCCGCCCTCGCCCGCGCCTCCGCCCTCGCCCCCTTCCCCGCCCGTACCGCCGGCTCCCCCCGAACAACCACTGACGCCGAGAAGGAATCCAACGAGGAGCGAGGGCACAAGAAGACCGATCAACGACCGCATGGGTTTCACCTGGAATCGCGGATGGACCACGAGCGCACGCGGGCGCATACCTCGCCCACGGCCCGCACGCGGTCCCCGCTCGCCTTTCGCGCTACCTGACGCCAGCCGCCTGCGGTTCTTGCACGGAAGGCAAAAAAAATTCGCCCGGCCTCAGCCGGCCGATCGTCCCAGCAAGCTCTCCAGGCTCACGTCCAGCGATTGGGCCAGGCCGAGCAGGCTCTCGACCTGCGAGGCGGAGAGCTTCAGGCGCGCGCTGAGCCCGCCGCGCGTGCGCTCGAGCACCTCCTCACGCGCCCGCGCAATCCAGCGGGAGATCGTCGAGGCATTCACGCGATGCATGATCGCCAGCCTGTCGAGCTTGATCCCCTCCGCGTAGTACATGCGCAGGAGGTTGCGGTCGCGGCTCGAAAGCGCCGACATCGCCTCGCGCAGGGCCTCGCGTAGCTCCTCCGCGTGGCGCTCGCGCGAGAGCCTCGACTCCGGATCGAGCGTCGGATCCATGGCCGCGAGCAGCGCTCGCTCGTCCGCGCGCACCTCGCGCCGACCACGCCTGCGCAAGCTGATCCCCGTCCGCAGGGCAGCCACGCGGATCCACGCCGGGAGCGGCCCGAGCCCCGCGTATGTCGCGAGCTTCGGCGCTCCGCCGTCGCCCACGAGCAACCGGTGGCCGAGCACCGATCGCACCTCCTCGACGAGCTCGGACGCGGCGGCCATCCCCCGGAGCGCGGCGTGCGCCTCGACGTCGATACGCCGGCCGATCTCGCGCAACGCGGCGGCGTCGCCCGCGAGGCACGCGAAGGCGAGCAGGAGATCGGCGGCGAGCACGCTGGAGAGCGCCTCTTCGATGTCGTCCTCGCCCGCGATGCGCTCCGCGAGATGCTCGACGAACGCTGCCTCGTCCACCACAACGTCGGGGAAGGCGCGCCGCGCCTCTTCGAGCAGCGCTCGCAAGCGGAGCTCCAGCGCGTCGACGTCGCCGAGCCTCGTCGCCAGCGAGGGCGCGAGGCGCCCGCAGAAGGCGCGGGACAGAGGGGGCAGCGGATCCGGATGCACGCGGCCATGATACACAAAGCCCCGCAACGCCGATGGAGCACCCTTCCGAGAACACCATCCTCGCGTTCGTCGAGGGGCGGCTCGTCGCGGCCGAGGCCGGCAAGCTCGACGACCACATCGACGCGTGCGAGCCCTGCCGTTTGCTGGTCATCGCGGCGGCTCGAGCGTCGCTCACGACGGGGAGCGACGCGGAGGAAGCCTCCCCTCCCCCTGCCTTCGATGACGCAGCCCCGCTGAAGCGCGGCGCACAGCTCGACCGCTACACCCTCGCCGACGTGCTCGGCAGAGGCGGCATGGGGATCGTGTATGCTGCACACGATCCAGCGCTCGATCGCAAGGTGGCGCTCAAGGTCCTGCGCGCCGAGGTGACCGCGCGCGTCGGGGCCGACATCGCGTCGGCGAGGCTCTTGCGCGAGGCGCGCATCGCCGCGCGGCTCTCGCATCCGAACGTGGTGACGATCTACGACGTCGACAGCCACGGTGGCCAGATCTTCATCGCCATGGAGTACGTCGACGGGCAGCCGCTCTCCGCGTGGCTCGAAGAGGGGCCACACCCCACCCGCGAGATCCTGGAGCGCTTCACGCAAGCAGGGCGAGGGCTCGTGGCAGCGCACACGGCGGGGCTCGTACACCGGGATTTCAAGCCCGCCAACGTGCTGCTCGGCAAGGACGGGCGCGCCCGCGTGAGTGATTTCGGCCTCGCCGGCTGGACCGGGGAAGACGCCTCGGGCAAGGCCACGGCCGAGGGGACGGCCACGCCGCTAACGCGGACGGGCGCGCTTCTCGGGACGCCGCTCTACATGTCCCCGGAGCAGCACCGCGGCGAAAGGGCAGGCCCGCGCGCGGACCAGTTCAGCTTCGCGGTCGCGCTGTACGAGGCGCTGTACCGGCGCTCGGCCTTCGAGGGCAAGACGCTCGACGAGCTCGCCGCAAGCAAGGCCCGAGGGCCCGCCGAGCCGCCCAGCGGCGGGGAGGTGCCGGAGCACGTGCGGCGCGTGCTGCTGCGCGCCCTGCGCCCGCAGCAGGAAGAGCGTTTTCCCTCCATGGAGGCGCTGCTCCAGAAGCTCGAAGCCGACCCCGCGCGCACCCGCCGCCGCGCCGCGGTCGCCGTCCTCGCGGGCGTTCTCCTCACCGCCGGCCTCCTCGTCCCTGCCTGGATCGTGCGCGAGCAGCAGCGCGTCTGCCGCGGCGCGGAGGAGAAGCTCGCGGGCGTGTGGGATGATGCGCGGCGAGCCGCCGTGCGCGACGCATTTGGCGCGTCCAAGGAGCCGTTCGCCCCGGTGGCGCTCGGGCAGGTGGAGCGCGCGCTCGACGCCCAGGCGGCGGCGTGGGTCGCCGGCCATGTCGATGCCTGCGAGGCGACGCGGGTGCGCGGCGAGCAGGCGGAGTCGGTGCTCGCGCTGCGCATGGCCTGCCTCGATCTGCGGGCCAAGGAGCTGAAGGCGCTGGTCGATATCTTCTCCGAGGCGGACGGCGCCACGGTCGGCCGCGCCGTGCAGGCCGTGAACGCGATGACCCCGGTGCGCACCTGCGCCGACGTGGCGGCGCTCTCGGGTCCGCTGCCGCCGCCGGACGATCCGGCGCTGCGCGCGCGCATCGACCACACGCGCGGGCAACTCGCGCGCGGCAAGGCGCTGTACGACGCTGCGAAATACGCGCCCGTACGCGCGCTCGCCGACGAGGTGGTCGTGGAGGCCAAGGCGATCGCCCACCAGCCGCTGCTCGCCGACGCGCTCGACCTCTTGGGAAAGGTGCAGCAGTCCCAGGGCGCGCACGCGGAGGCCGAGGCGACGTTCCTCGCGTCGATCCGTGCGGCGGAGGCAGGCCGCCACGATTGGCGGGCCGCGAATGGGCTGACGTCGCTGGTATTCCTGGCGGGACACCCGCTCGGCCGCCCTGCGGACGCGCACCGGTGGGCGGAGCTCGCCGCGGGGGCGATCGCCCGGCTCGGCGGAGATGTGGAGTTCGAGGCGGCGCTGGCCGGGAACGAGGCGACCGTCTACGTCGAGGAGGGCAAGCTCGACCGGGCGCTCGAAGCCGCCTCGCGCGCCCATTCGCTCGAACAGCGGCTGCATGGCGACGAGCACCTCCACACCGCCAAGGTGAAGACCAACCTCGGCGCCGCGCTGGTGGCGCTCGGCCGTCATGCCGAGGCGCGCGGCCACTACCAGAGCGCGCTCGCGACGTTCGAGGGAATGCTCGGGCCGGATCACCCCGCCTGCGCGACGGTCCTGAACAACAGCGTGGAGGTCCATGTCCGGCTGAATGATCTGCCGGCGGCGCGCGCAGCGGCCGAGCGGGCCTTGTCCATTCGCGAGCGCGCGCTCGGCCCCGAGCACCCCGCGCTGGCCACCACGCTGCTCAACCTGGCCGAGGTGAGGATGATGGAGCGCGCATTCGCCGACGCCCGACCTCGCCTCACGCGGGTGGTCGCCATTTACGAGAAGGCTTTCGGGCCCACGCACCCCAATCTCGCCGAGCCGCTGGAAAAGCTTGGCGCGCTGCACATGGCCACCGGCGAGCCGACGGCGGCGATCCCGCTGATCGAGCGGGCACTTTCGTTGCGTGCGTCGGGCGCCGAGGGGCCGTACAAGGACGCGTCGACGCGGTTTTTATTGGCGCGCGCCCTGGTTGCGGCGCGCAGCGACCGCGCCCGCGCGAAAAAGCTCGCGGAAGAGGCCCGAGCGACCTATGCCGCCGGAGGCGAGGCCTGGGCGGCGCCGACGGCAGAAATCGTGGCGTGGCTCGCGCAGCGGTGAAGCGAGCCGCGGCGGTCCTTCCGACGGCTCAACGCAGCACCGCCCGATAGAAATCGCGCGGATCCATCTGCTCGGGGAAAACCGAACAGCCGCCGTCATTGATTTCGATCACCGTATACCCACCACGTTCGAGCCGGGCCACGTCCGCCGTGAAGCAAGGGGAGCCGATGACCTCCCCCAGATAGGCGAATTGCCCCGGATCTTCCAGCGTCGACTCCACATCGTAATACGGCGCGTGCGCCACGAGCCGCCCCTCCCAGAACACGAGGCGGTGCTCGTCGGTCGCGCGGCGGCGTCCTGGCGCCCAGCCGGGCAACGTCGCGAGGTCGAGGTACGTTCGCACGACGAACCCCCGCTCGAAGCGGTCCCCGCGGAGCTCCAGGATCTTCTCGCAGACCTCGGCGAAATCGTCGTACGTCGCGCCCTCGGGCACGAAACACGCGCGGTGCCAGAGCTCCTTGACCGATTTCACGTGGTCCTTCACCACCCACGGCGGCGGCCCGAGTTCCAGGGCCACCTCCCACGCTTCCCGGATGTCTTCGCCTTCGGTCCAGCGCGTGGGCGCCGTGTGCTCACCGAGCAGCGGGATGTAGTTTGGCATGTACATCGCTTCGGCGAAGCTCTCGGGATCCACGATGAGCTCCTCGCCGCGGTCCTGCATTGCTTCGTACAGACCGGTGTATTCGTCTTCGCTCAACATCCATCCGCGGTAGAGCCACGTCCGGGACCGGGGCTTCGGCAGCCGGCGCAATGCGCGCTCCGGTTCGCCGTTCACGACGGGGTCGAGCGGGATCGCGTACGACTCCATGCCGAGCTCCTCGGCAGCGAGCACATCGATCTCGAAGCGATCTTCGGCGAACTGGGGGACATGAGGTCTTCCGAAGAGGAGGGTGACGTCACGCATGGAGTCCTCCGGGGTGGCGCCGCGCACGGCGATGGGTCGGCGCAGCGGGTCCGCCAAGGTGAGGCCATTTTCGCGGAGAACCAGTCTTGCAAAAATCGACGATTTGCGAGAGGATAGGCTCATCGGGGGACAAAAATCGGTCCCCGGCCCGTGCATCACGCGCCGCCGTTCGCGCCGAAATGCGCGCAGAAATCACGTTGATGATTGGCGCGCTCGGCGTGTGGGAGCACGCACGGAAGTTGCCCCACAAAGATCCGCGGTGGTAGGCTGCCCCGGATGAACATTGGGGATCGACTCGGGGGCAAGTACCGCCTCCTGCGCCAGCTTGGCGCGGGCGCCATGGGCGTGGTTTGGGAAGCCCTGCACGAGATCACCCAGCGGCGCGTGGCCATCAAGCTGCTCACCCGGCCCTCCGAGGACCTCCGGCACCGCTTGCTCCGCGAAGCGCGCATTTGCGGATCCATTACGCACCGAAACGTCATCGAGATGTACGACACCGGGGAGACACACGAGGGCGAGCCCTACCTCGTGATGCAGCTCCTCTCCGGCGAGACGCTCGCCGATCTGCTTCGTCGAAAGCGTCGACTCGAGCAGCCCCTCGCCGCCCAGATCGGGCGCGACATCGCCCGCGCGCTCGCGGCCGCGCACGCCGTGCACGTGATTCACCGGGACCTCAAGCCCGCCAATGTGTTTCTCCATCAGGAGCCCGGAGGCGACGGGCTCGTCGTGAAGGTCCTCGATTTCGGGGTCGCCAAAAACCTCGCGGTGAACGAATCCCTCGTGACGGCCGTCGGCGGCGCAGTCGGGTCCCCCGCGTACATGAGCCCGGAGGCCATCAAAGGGGCGCGGGATCTCGACGCCCGCACGGATGTCTGGTCGCTGGGCGTGGTGCTCTTCGAGATGCTCACCGGGACGCGACCTTTCCCCGGCGGGGGACAAGAGCTGCTCATTCGTGTCGTGACCGGCAACATTCCCCGCGTGTCGGAGATCCTGCGCCACATCCAGCCGGGGTTCGATGACGTCGTGGCCATGTGCCTCGAACGTGACCGCGCCAAACGGATTGCGTCCGCCGCAGTGGTCGAGCGCCTGCTTCAGGCCTACGTGGGACCCGAGGAAGGGTCGCGGGTGCACGTCGGTCTCGCAGAGCGCGCCCTTTCGCTTCCCGCGCCCGCCGCGGCGCCCCCGGAGGTGCCGGCGAACCTCGAAGCGACGGAGCCCTTGGCGAGACACGCTCCGGCGCCCATTCCACCGATGCTGCCGTGGACGGCGTCGCCGGCGGTGGATACCACGATGCCATTGGCGCCCTCGTCGGCCCCGAAGCCACCGGTCGGCAAAGCAGGGACGGCGATCCTCGCGCCGGAATCGGGGAAGCGGATCACGGGTCCCCGCGGCACCGCGCTCATGATCGACACGCGGGCCGTGCTCGCGCAGCAGGCGCTGCGTGCGACCGCTCCACCGAGTCCCCCTCCGCCGCCTTCCGTGCAGCACGTGGAGAGGCCCGTCGTACGGTCGAGCCAGGCTCCGGCGTCGCAGACCCGAAAGCGCTTGCCCCTCCTGGGCCTCGCCGTGAGCGCCCTCGTGGCCTTTGGCATCGGTGTGGGCGTGATCCTCGGTTTGGCTCGGTAGATCCCTCGCAATTCCGCATCGTTCCCCGACCAGGAACATGTGTTGCGGCTGAACGCGCACCCAGACCAATGCGGCATCGTCTTGGGAACCGCAGGCGATCTGCAAAAGTTCGTGAGCGGAGCACGGGTGCGAACAAAATTCTTGTGACACCGCTCGCTTCCATGGAATGCTCGCGGGACCATGAAATCGGGCGATCTCCTCGGCGGCAAGTACCGGCTCGAACAGGCGATCGGTCAAGGCGCGATGGGAGCCGTGTGGGCGGCGTACGACCACGCGATGAACCGCAAGGTCGCGCTCAAGTTGATCCTGCCGCAGCAGAAGGAGCACCTGACGAACGACCTGCGCCAGCGCCTGCTGCGTGAAGCGCGGGCGTGCGGGAAGTTGTGGCACCGGAACATCGTCCAGATCTTCGACGTGGGCGAAACGTCGCAGGGAGAGCCCTTCCTCGTGCTCGAGCTCCTGCAGGGGCAAACCCTCGGCGACCTGCTGAAAGAGAAGCGGCGCATCGAGCCGACGCTCGCGGCGCGCATCGCGGGCGAGGTCGCGAGTGGGCTCGCGGTCGCGCATGCCGCGCAGGTCATCCATCGTGATCTCAAGCCGGCGAACATCTTCCTGCACCGCGAGCCGGGCATGCCCGAGGACACGTTCGTGTCGAAGATCCTCGACTTCGGCGTGTGCAAAACCCTCGACTCGGTGGACAGCGTCGCGACGCAGACGGGCACCGCCGTGGGCTCGCCCGCGTACATGAGCCCCGAGCAAGTGGGCATGCGCAAGGACCTCGATCACCGCACGGACATCTGGTCGATCGGGATCGTGCTCTACGAGATGCTGACGGGAAGCCGTCCGTTCACGGGCTCGGTGCAGGACGTGATCCGTCACATCCTGATCACGCCCGTGCCGCCGCCATCGAGCAAGGTGCGCGACGTGCCCGTGGAGTTCGACGAGGTCGTGGCGCGTTGCACGGCGGCGAAGCGAGACGCGCGGTTCCCGAGCACGGACGAGCTTGCGCGCACGCTGCTCGCGATTGCGGGGATGCAGCGGCCCATGACGCGCAAGCCGACGTTCACGGGCGTGGATCAGCCGATCCCACAGACAACGGGCCCGCAGCGCAAGCCGACGTTCACGGGCGTCGAGGCAGCGCCGCCGCCGCCCATGTCGCGCCCCGAACGCGCGCCGACACTCACGCCGATGGACGTGACCGCGCCGTTGCCGAATCCCGCGCCACGCGTGGCGATGGCGTCGAGCGTGGACGACGACGACGAGAGTGATCTCGCCGCGACGATGCCGCTCCAGGGTCGGATGCTCGTGAACATGCGGCGTGCCGCGCCGTCGGTGGCGCGTGGGGAGGACGTGTCGACGGGGACGCAGCTCTTGCAGCCGAACCTGCCGATCGCGTCTCCAGCGCCCGCGTGGAAGGAGGAGATGCAGCAGGCGATCGCGGCGCATCGGCAGTCGTCGGTGCACCTGGATCCGCCGGTGCCGGAGCAAGCGGCGAACGGGCAGACGCAGATGATCACGCCGGAGATCCGGGCGACGCTGGCGGGCGGGCGTGTGGATCACGCGGGGACGACGTCGGCAGCGGGCGCGCTTTCGCACGGGACGGGCGGGTATCCAGCGCCGCCGATGCCGCTGATGGGTCCGGCCGTGGCGACGGGGAGGCAGAAGCGCGGGAAGGGTGTGCTGTTCGGCGTGATGGGCGCAGGGGTGGCGGCGGCGATCGGGGTGGTCGGGTTGCTGGTGGTGAATGCGGGGAAGATCGGCGCGGGGGAGGAGGCGGCGAGCGGGAAGGAAGCGGGGCAGGAGGCGGCGAGGAGCGCGGCGGCGGGGACGGTCGGGCAGGAGTTGCCGAGGCCTCCGGTGAAGGCGGAGGTGGCGGTGCAGCCGGAGGTTCCAGCGGCGGGGAGCGTGGCGGCCGAGGTGACGACGGCTCCTGCGGCGACGACGGTTCCCGTAGCGACGGCGGCTCCTCCGGAGATGACGGCTCCGGCGGGGGCGACGACGGCGCCGCCGGTCGCGAAGGCGCCGACGCCGACGGCCACGTACAAGGCGGCAGCCCCGAAGGCGACGGTCAACAAGCCTGCTGCGGAGCAGAAGTGCACGGGGGTTGGACTGTTCAAGAAGTGCAAGTAGGGCTGAAGCGTGCTTCCAGGCGAGCTTCTTGTGAACGCGCTGAAACTGCGGAAATCAGGAATGGCCCGTGCAACAGCAACACCTGCACCGGCTTCCCGCGCCGCCGCGAGTCTCCCACCACTCTTTGACTAAAATAGACGGGGCCGTCCGGACGAAACCGCTGGTTTTGCAGTCGGCTGGCTGGTCGCCGCGCCAGTGGACGTTGCGCGTGGCTTACTTTTCGTGGTTGCCGCCGGCTTCACCGATGCCGTCCCGACCGGCTGATCCAAAATCACCGGCGCATCCTGCATTTTCACGCTCGGCACCGCAGACGGCACCCCCGGCCCCTCCGGCTTCCCCGTCCCCACCCCCGGCGCCGCACTCCCCGCCCCCGCCCCTTCCTCCCCCGGCACCACCGGCGCCGATCCAATCCACACCGCCGCAATCACCCCGAGCACCACCACCAGCAGCCCCACCCCGATCAACGTCGAAAACTGCTGCTTCCGCTGCTTCGTCTTCAGTTCCGCCGCCAGATCCGGCTGCGGCAACACCAATCCTGGCGCCGCCGCCTTCTCCACCACCTGCACCAATCCGCCGAGCCCCGCCGTCTTGATCGCCGGATCCTCCGCCGCCGCTGGCGCCTCGGCCGGTTGGGCCCACGGCCGCGCCCTCTCCTCCATCGGCATCGGCCCGGGCCTCACCGAACCGACTCCATTGCTCGTCGTCGCCGTCCCCGCGCCATGCCCCGTCCCCGTCCCATTCTGCTTCGCCTGCTGCCCCTGGACATACCGCCAGTTCATACGCAGGTCCGGCATCTGCGAAATCCGCACCTCGTGCGCATTGAAAAGCTGCGCCGCGATCTCCGCCGGATCCTCCGGCACCTGCTCCAGGTACATCAGCACCACGTCCGCGGGCTCCGCCGTCGCCTCGCGCCGCGGCACGAATCGCACCGTCAAGCCTCCCACCACGTCCTGCTCGCGCCCATTCGAGATCGCCGTCCACTTGACGTCCGACTCCACGAGCACGTTCGCGATCCGCGCCATGCAATACGCCAGCGTCGGGAAATCGACCCGGTCCGGGTACACGATCACCACCCGCTTCGGCGGCGTCGAGTTCTCCACCGACCACCGGAACGACAAACCGCTCGGCCCCGGCGTATGCAGATCCTCGAAATCCGCCAGATACCCCTTCAGCAACGGAAACAGCGCGTCCGCGTTCTGCGCGTGCTGCACGTACGTGTGATACCAGCCGCTCCCCTCCGCCTGCGACTCCTCGTCCGGCAAGAGCTTCTGGTAAAACTGCACCGCCGTCCCGTAAATCGCCTGACCGTCGAGGTTCCGGTCGACGATCGCCGCCGAATGGCAAAACGGCGGGTCTTGCCTCCCCGCGTGATCCTTCGCCCCCTTGATGCGCAGCCCGAAAATCAGCGCGAGCCCCCCGTGCCCCGGCTCGTATTGCGTATCGTCGCGTGACAGGTTCCCGATCGCGAATGCATACGCGCTCCCGTGCCGCGGTTCGATGTATTTCACCAGCCGCGAGAGGTGGCTGAAATGCTGCCGCGTCAGCGGCTCCTGCGGCACCTCGGGCCGGTAGATGAAGTCGATCTGATGCCCCGGCACGTTCCCGTGAAGGAAATGGAACCAGGTCGCCCCGTAGGGCACCTTGTACGTCGGGACCTCGTATCCCGCTGTCACCACGTGTGTCTCGTCCATGTCCCCCTCCGCTCAACCCCGCCGCGGAGGTGGCTGGCGATTCACGAGTGGCGCCGTGAGTTCCATCGGGTTGATGTCCTCGATGGGCATCGTCCCCTTGACATTCAGCTTCGGCGGAGCGAACCCGGGGCGCTGACCGAAGCTCGGCGGGACCGCCTGCGGCGCAGGCGCGTGCTGCGGAGCCTGCCCGTAATGCTGCGGCGCCGGCATCTGCGGGTGCCCATTCGACGGCGGCGGCTGTGCGTGCGGGATCTGCGGCGCCGGGAACAGCGGCTGCGATTGTGACGTCGGCGCATTCATCCCGGGCGTGACCGTCGAAGCGCGCGACCGGAACTCCGACTTCATGCGCTGCAAAAGCTGGTTGTCGTAGGCCGACTTCGGGAGAATTTGCTCGACGAAGTGCGAGAACAGGAC
Source organism: Polyangium fumosum (assembly GCF_005144585.1). Classification (GTDB taxonomy): domain Bacteria; phylum Myxococcota_A; class Polyangia; order Polyangiales; family Polyangiaceae; genus Polyangium; species Polyangium fumosum. Next base: position 78,542 of record NZ_SSMQ01000056.1, read on the forward strand.
GTGCGTCGAGTGCCCGTAGCTCGCCGACCCGACGAGCACCTTCACGTCGATCTGCGTCGCGTATTGCCGCAAGCTGTCGATGAGCGGCGTGTAGAGCGCCCTCGCCTGCGCCTCGGCTTGCGAGGGCGAGCCCGGGATGAGGTCGCTCTTGTTGATGAAGAGCACCACGCTCTTGCACGACGCCACCGTCTTCGGGCTGAAGAAGTACTTCAGCGCCTGCGGGTTGAACTCGTTGAGCTGCTCGCCGATGCGGTTCGTGTCGACCTGCCGCGCGTCCTTGCCGCCGAGATCGACGACCATCAAGAGCCCATGAATCTCCTCGATGATGAGCTCTTGCTGCGCGTCCACGATGTGCTCGCCGCCCCAGTCGTGCACCTCGAACACGTGCTCGACGAGCGTGTCCTTGTTCCGCACGTGGCTCACCGTGCGCTCGTACCGCTCGATCTTCGTCCCCTCGATCGTCCCGAGGTCCACGAGCGGGTTCGACCACTTCAGCGTCAGCGAGCTCTTGCCCGTCGCCTTCATGCCGAGCGTCAGGATCCGGTAGACCTTGCGGTCGATCTTCGGCCGCTTCTCGAGCTCGGCCTTGTGCCAGTTGAGCTCCTCTTCCATGTGGTCGAGCCAGCCGATCTTCTTCTTGTTCTCGGCGTCGAGCGAGGCGGCCTGCGCTTGGAGCTCACGGTTCGCCGCGGCGAGCGACTGGTGCTTCATCTCGGCCGCTTCGAGCTCCTCGGTGAGCTTCGAAGCGCGCATGCCGAGGACGATCAAGACGACGACCAGCGCCGTGATGATGATGCCGATGATGATGAAGACCGTCGTCATTCGCCCCTCGTGTCGGACATGGTTTGGCTCGTGCCATCAGATCACGCAGCCATGGTAGCGCGCAAGAAATCTTACCACGAATTGTTACACGGTTCGCCTGGTACGCTACCATGCGTCGTATTGGCGGCATTGCCGGCACATCTGTCCTGACCAACGATGAAAGCTGGAAGCACGATCGGAAAGAAGTACCGCCTCGTCCGGGCCATCGGCGCAGGCACGATGGGCACGGTCTGGGCTGCGGAGGAGAGCGACACGCGCCGCGAGGTCGCGATCAAGTTGCTCTCGAAGTCGACGACGGAGCTCCGGCAGCGCTTCCTGCGCGAGGTACGGCTCTCGTCGCGCTTGTCCCACCCGAACATCGTGCGCCTGCTCGATGCGGGCGAGACCGACGACGGCGAGCCGTTCCTCGCGCTCGAGCTCCTCTCCGGCGAGTCGCTCGCCGACATGCTCAAGAACAAGCGGCGCATCGAGCCGAAGGTCGCCGCGCGGATCGCCCGCGACATCGCGAACGCCCTCGAAGCGGCCCATCAGGCGCAGATCATGCACCGCGATCTGAAGCCCGCGAACGTCTTCCTCCACCGCGCGCCGGGCGCGGGCGAAGACGAGTTCGTGGTGAAGGTGCTCGACTTCGGCGTCGCGAAGAGCCTCGGCCCGACCGAAGAGACGCAAGCGACCATGACGGGCATGGTGATCGGCTCCCCCGGATACATGAGCCCCGAGCAGGTCGGGGTACGCGCGGACATCGACCATCGCACGGACCTGTGGTCGCTCGGGATCCTGCTCTACGAGCTGCTCGCGGGTGTTCGTCCCTTCACCGGGTCGCTGCAAGATGTGGTGCGCCAGGTGCTGATCGCGCCCATCCCGCCGATTTCGGCGCGGGTGCGGGACGTGCCGCCGGAGCTCGAGGACATCGTGATGCGTTGCCTCGAACGAGACCGCGACAAGCGCATCGCGAGCGCCGCTGAGCTCGGCGCGCTGCTCACGCCGCTCGTGGAGTCGAGCCGCATCTGGCGTGCTCCGTCGAGCGCAGCGATCTCCGCGCCGCGGCCTTCGCAGTCGTCGTCGCCCCTGCTCGCTGCGCCCGACGCGACGCCCGATGGCACGGCGTTCTTGCAGGCGAACGCGCCCACGCCCGATCCGCTGCCGCCGTGGCGACGCGAGATGCAGGAGTCGCTCTCCGCGCACCGGCGAAGCGCGACGTTGACGGCGGGAATCCCCCTGCCTGCCGCCGAGCTCACCGCGCCGCCGACGGTGCGCGAAGAGCCCGTGACGAGCACCTCGACGATCCCACGGCGCAAGCAAGGCCGTGCGATCCTGCTCTTGTCGTTCGGGCTCGGCGCGGCGGCCATGCTCGCGCTCGTCGTGCTCGTCGTCGTGATCGGGTTGCCCGGGAGCGAGCCCACGGACGCATCGCAGGCGCCAACGGTCACGCCCGCCGCAGAAGCGCCGCTCCCTCGACCGACGGCTTCGTTGGAGCACCACGCGGCCCCGCCGCCCGCTCCAACGCCAACGCCAACGCCAACGCCCGCCTCGACGCAAACGGCTGCGCCGAGCGCGACACCTGCATCCACCGTCGCGGCCCCGCCGTCGTCCTCCGCGCGGGTGGCGGCGACTGCGACTGTGAAGCCCACGTCGACGTACACGCCGCTGCCGCCGTGCACGCTGACGCTCCGGGTCGGGTGCAGGAACGTGAACAAGACGAAAGGCAAGTTTGCCCCGTCAGGTCTCTGAGCGAGCGCGCTGAGCGTCGGGGGAAGCCTGCGATCCATCTCTGTGTCCAAAATTGCTACGAACTTGTCCTTTCAAAGCAAACACTGCTAGCGCCCTGTGCATGATCGCCGGGAACCGACTCGGAGGCAGGTATCGGTTGTTGCACCCGCTCGGAGAGGGCGCGATGGGCATCGTGTGGGAGGCCGAGCACATCGCGACCTCTCGTCGTGTCGCAGTGAAGGTCCTCCGCGTCCCGTCCCCGAGCCATCGGTATCGATTGTGCCGGGAGGCGCGCCTCTGCGGCGCCATCGCGCATCGGAATGTCGTCGAGGTCCACGACGCGTCGGAGACGGACGCCGGCGAGGCGTACCTCGCGATGCAGCTGCTCCACGGCGAGACGCTCGCCGATCGGCTGTGCCGAAAGAGGCGCCTCGAGCAACCGGAGGCGGCGCGGATCGGCCGCGACATCGCCCGCGCGCTCGCGGCGGCGCACGCGAAAAACATCATCCACCGCGACCTCAAGCCGTCGAACGTCTTCCTGCATCAAGAGCCCGGGACCGAAGGGTTCGTCGTCAAGGTCCTCGATTTCGGCGTGGCCAAGGACCTCAACGCGGACGACACGCTCGTGACCGAGCGCAACGGCGTCGTGGGAACGCCGGCCTACATGAGCCCCGAGCAGCTCGCGTCGCCGCACGACGTGGACGCGCGGACCGACGTCTATTCGCTCGGCGTCGTGCTCTTCGAGATGCTGACGGGCGTGCGTCCAGTCTATCCGCTCGAGCTGAAGGAGGGCCATAGCCTGCGCCTGCGTCCGACGCCGCGCGTCTCGGACTACGTGATGAACGTCGACGCCGAGCTCGACGATCTCGTCGCGTATTGCCTGGAGCAAGACCGACAGCAACGGATCGCGAAGACCACCGCCGTCGCCGATCGGCTCGACCTGTATCTCGCGCTGCGAGCATGCACGGCGCCGCGCGTGACGGAGTCATGGCCGCCGAGGGAAGCGAGGCGTGCGACACGAGATTGGCCACCGCCGGAGCCACGGATCACGCAGTCCTGGAACGGGAGGGAGGGCGCGTCGTGGATCCCCGAGACGCTGCCCTCACGGCCGGATGGATCGACGGCGGCAGCGATGGTCCGATCCCAAGCGGCCTCGACGAACGCGGCGGCGACCTCGATGCGATGGGGGCCGCAAACGCTGAACGTGCTCGGCGGGCTCATGTCGCTGATTCTGGTGGCGGTGATGGTGGGGGATCGGATGGCGAGACCGGCGCCGATGCCCGCGAAGGCGGAGCGAGGCATCGCGAGCGTGACGGCGGAGCTCGCGGCGCTGCAACGGCCGAAGTGCTTGGACGATCCGACGGTTGGGGACGAGTCGCGGAGCGCAGAGAAGGCGCAGGGCACGACCCCGAAGAAGAAGTAGGATCGGGAGCAGCCATGGAACTCGTTTGTCTCTGTCCCCTACGCGCGTCGACGTTTGCCTGGCAGGCGCATTCCGGAACGCATGCGCTGACGGTGATTGTCAAGGCTACTTTCGTAGTAGAGCCGGGCGCATGCTCGCTCGCGCCGGCGCAGGAGCCGGTGCACGAGGAGGACGGGCACTGGAACGACGATCTGGCGCGGAGCGTGGTCACGCCGAGCGATAAAGTGCCGTACAAGCCGCGGGCGGACGTGATGCTCGTCGGGCACGCGTATACGCCGGGAAAACAGCCGGCGCGCTCGGTGATAACGCGGCTCGTCGTGGGGGAGCTCGACAAATCGATCGAGGTCTGGTGCGATCGAGGGTTCCGCGTACAAGACGGGCAGCTCCTCGAGGGTCCGCGATTCACGAAGATGCCGCTCCGGTGGGAGCGCGCGGCGGGCGGGCCGGAGACGAACAATCCAGCGGGGCTCCGGTTCGACGCGGCGCCGGATGCGTATGGAATGGTGCCGCTCCCAAATTTGCAGCCGCCGGGGATGTTCGTGTCCAAGCGGTCGGATACGTTTGCCCCGGTGTGTTACGGGCCGGTCGGGGGAGAGTGGCCGGCGCGGAAGCAGCGGCTCGGGCGTTTGGCGGGGACATTTTCGCAGACGGGGTGGGCGGAGAGGCCGCTGCCGGAGAAGCTGGATCCGCAGTATTTCCAGGCGGCGCCGCCGGATCAGCAGGTGGCGGAGATCCGGCCGAACGAGCGGATCGTGCTGGAAGGGTTGCATCCGGAGCATGCGCGGGTGGTGACGAGTTTGCCGGGGGTGCGGCCGAGCGTGGTGGTGGATCGGGCGACGGGCGAGCGGGAGGACGTGAAGCTGATCGCGGATACGTTGTGGATTGACACGGACCGCGGGGTATGCTGCGTGGTTTGGCGGGGGACGATCGGGCTGCGGAGCGCGGACGAGGCCGGGCGGATTGTGGTGCGGATGGAGGGGACGGGGGCGCAGGCGAATGCTGCGGCGGCGGTCGAGGAGCTCGCGGAGGATTTGCTGGAGACGATTCCGCCGATAGCGCTCGCGGCGGGGGACGAGGACGAGGGGGAGGACCTCGCGGCGATGACGCTGGTGCCGGCGTTCGGGGCGAAGGCGGCGGGGCCGGTGATGCCGTTTATGGGTGGGGGAAGGCCGTCGGAGCCGGGTGGTGCGTCGTCATCGCGGGTGACGGGGGCGGGATTGCCATTCGGGCAGCAGCCGGGTTTGGCGGCGCTTCGGGCAGTGGACGTCGCGGCGGTGCCGGTGAATCCCGAGGGGACGCTGTTTGCGCCGATGGCGCGGAAGGCGTCGACGCCAGGAATACCGGCGATTGCGCCCCCGCCTTCACAGCCGGTTCCGCCTCCGGTGCCGCTTGCGCCGCCTGTTGCAGCGGTGGCACCACCGCCGATGGTGACGAGGGCTCCGTCGGTAGAGCCGATTGCGCCCGTTTCTGCGAGCGCGTGGGCAGCCTCGTCGAAGGAGGCGACGCCCGCGCCGACAATGGGCCAGATGATGGCGCAGGCGCAGAGTGAAAAACCGACGGAGAGAGAGCGCGGTCCCGCGCTGGCCGTGGCGCCGGTCAAGGAGGAGCCAGAAGCCACGCCGGTGGTTGACGAGGCAGCGGCGAAGCGGGGGTGGAAGCCGGTCGTCGTGAAAAGCGGCGACGGGAGCAAGGGGCCGCCGCTTTCGCCGAATCCGATCCTTGGAGGCGCTGTCGCGGCCTCGGATGCGGCGGCGGCGGCTGGGCGGTCAAAGGAGGGGTCGGAGAAGAAAGGGTATGCGCCGGTCGCATACGTCTCGCCGCCGAAAGCGGTGATCGAGCTGCTCTGGTACGACCCGGCGGCGATGCCCCGGATCCGGAAGCAGCCGGGGTGGAAGGAGATCCTCGGGCAGATCAAGGGGAAGGCGTTCGAGGACGAGCTGTCCGGGGATTCACCGCCGGAGAAGCGGCAGGAGGCGCGGGATCGGCGCGACGTTGCGGGGCTGCTTGCGCGCGGGGACGCGGTGGACATGGCGGGGATCCAGGCGGCGCTTGCGAATGCGGTGACGGAGGACGGGACGTTCGTGCCACCGCTGGTGCTGGTGGCGGGGGAGCTCGAGTTTCCGTTCGATGAGCTGGAGACTCTGAAGGCGACGATGGCGGCCCTGGCGCCGTTGGCGAGTGGGGACAAGGCGCTGAAGGAGCAGATTGATACGACGGAGGAGTTGCTCAAGACGCCGTGGCTGAAGGGCGCGAGTGGAATCGCGGAGGGGCTGACGGCGAAACTGAAGGAAGTGTTCGGGCGGGGGAATCGGGTGTTACCGCCGCGGTATCTGGAGGGGCATACGGAGCGGATGTTGCTCGAGCAGCGGGCGTATCAGAAGAGGACGGTGCTTGGGAAGACGTGTATCCGGAGCTTGTTGCAGATGCCGGGGGGGGGCAGGGTGGGGTGCCGGTGTATTTGCCGGAGGCGTTGGGGCAGGAGTTGCCAGCGTTTCAGCGGTTTGCGGTGCGGATGGTGGGGGAGGTGAGGGGAAGGGTGGATCAGTATGAGGGGCAGGAGGTGGCGGTGAGGGGGGTGGGGGTGGGGAGGGTGACGAGCCTCGGGCGAAGGTGATTTGCTTAATACTTGGCGGCGATGAAGCCGTAATAACGCGCGGCAATAAAATCTAGATCCCAAGTCTCCCCTGCAGGTGGTATGGTATACTGATTCGAACCCCAAGAATAAACTCTAAAATTCCCTTGATGAGGCAGCGTTACACTCCCCCATTCAAGGATCACCCAGTGATTGGGAAACGAGCCCCCTTTCGAATTGTTTGATTTGTCACTCTTCCCTTTTTTGGTCTTTTTGGCCTGGGTTGATTCGTCGTGCTCATCACCTTCCAGTAAGGCGGCGAGGATTAACAAGAAAACTTTGTAACCGTCGTTCTGCATGTTGATTGCTTCAATTAGCCTCCGTTTTGCAATATCATTATAAAGCCCCCCAATGTTCGTTTTGTTGACCACTTTCTGGTAGCCGACTTCCTTGAGCCAATCTTCGAGGTGGCCCGGGAGCGTGATACCGGCGGCTTCGTCGTCCACTTCGTCGTAGGAATCGAAGAGCACAAGCGACCCCTGTGAGTTGCGTATGCTTGCCATGGGAACGTATCACCTCGCCCACCCCCGTCCTGACGCCCCGTGTCCCTCGTGCCCAGGCTCCCCGCCGGAAGGAGCCTCAACATGTGTACGGAACAACAAGCGGCAGCCATTCGTGCGGAGGTCTCGCGTATCG
>NZ_SSMQ01000057.1 GCF_005144585.1 Polyangium fumosum
TCCCCCGACCCCGCATTCGCCCCCACCGCCTCCACCGAGATCAAAGCCACCCGCTCCCCGCTCACCGCAATCGCTTTCACGTCCCCGACCCGCTCACACCCGCGGATCTCCGCCACCTCCGACGCCTTCTCGAACACCGACAAACACAGCCGATCCCCGCCCGCCGACGTCACCAGCGCCCGCTTCCCGTCGCTCCGCGCAAACGCAAGCACCACGTTTTCATTCACGAGCCGCACGATCGGCCCCATCCGACCGGATTCCTCCACCCACCGCACATACCCCTCGGGCTCGCCCGCCGCCTGCGACACGAGCAGCGCTGCCGCCTCCCCGAACACCGGCTCCACCGACATCGGCAGGCCCGCCTCCTCCGCTGCGCCCAGCGGCAAACGCGTCACCTGCGCGCCCGCGGCCGAGCTCGGCGTCCCCCCTGCCGGCGCACGTTGCTCGCTTGGTTGCTTTCCCCCGCTCGGCTGCTGCCTGTCACGTACGCTCGCGCCCGAGCAGGCAGAGCTTCCGACGAGCAGCCAGAGCAGCAGAAAACTCGGGCCTTTTTGCACACGACGAGAGAGGGGGAGGCGCGCCACGATCGCGCCCACCTTAACGCGGACTTTGCCGGGCGTGCAGGAAGAGCAGCACGAGCGCGTCGTGTCCCTGGACGGTGGCCGCGTGCACGCCGTGCCGCTCGTGGAGTGTCCGCGCCGTACGTGCTCGAGGGCACGTCGGCTGCAATGTCCGACGAACGGCAGGGGGGTTTTCCGGATCGCGAGGGGCTTTCTTTCGAGTGCCTCCCCGCGTTCGGAGGCGATGCCTCTACCTCTCAGGAGGACTTTCGATGACGAAGACCATGCAGCTCACGATGCTCGGTGCCGCGGCCCTCATGACCCTCGGCGTGGGATGCGGGCGCGGCGAGAAACCCGCGCAGAGTGCGCAGCAGCGCCCGACGCCGGCCTTCGAGGCCGCTGCTCCCGCGGAGCAGGGGCAACCGAGCCCGTACTACGGTCAGGGCCAGGCGGGGCAGTATGGCCAGGGCCAGGCGGGGCAGTGGGGCCAGGGCCAGGCGGGGCAGGGCCAGGGCGGACAAGCGGGCATGGGCATGATGAGCGAGCAGGAGATGTGCTCCTCGCTCGTCCAGCACTCGAACCTTCGCGTCGAGGACATCGAGGGGGGCGTCGCGATCATCGCGAGCCCCAAGGCGGGCGTGGACCTCTCCACCTTGCGCGGCGATGCGATCCACATCGCGTACACGATGAGCCCGCCTTCCGGCGAGCAGCACGCGGCGCGGCCCACCAGCGCGGCGGAGCGTTGCGCGCTCTTCGATCTCGGCCAGATGGCGGGCCGCTCGGGCCTGATCGAGCAGGGCAACGAGATTCGTATCCTCCTGCTCGCCCAGGACGCGAGTGGTGTGCCCAACCTGCGTAACCAGACGCGCGCCTTCGTGCGCCAGTGGGGCCAGGAGGGGGTGCAGAGCGGCCAGCAGAAGCGCCAGGACTAGAAGCAGCCGGGGCTCGGCTCCACATCCGAGAAGCAGGGCGGAGGTACCTACCCCCGCCCTGCTTTCCTTTCCTGCCCCTCGACCTGCCCGGAAAGGTTCGCTACCCTGAGCTTGTCATGAGCAAGAAGCTGGACGAGGAGCTCGCGCAGGCTGCGGGGATTGGACGGGACGACGACGGGCCGGCGGTGATGCCGCCCCTCACCGTGCCCCAGCCGGCCGAGAAGGCGCGGCCGAAGAACAGCAGCATGGGCCTCTTGGTCACGCTGCTCGTCATGGGCGGCGCGCTGGTCGGCCTCTTCATGTTCGGCTTCAAGGAAGCGGCCATTTACGCGACGCCCGTCGATCAGCTCCTCTCGCAGCAGGACAAACTGATGGGCCGCAAGGTCCGCGTCGAGGGGGAGCTCGTGCCGGGCACCCTCGAAAAGCGCGACAAGCCTTGCGAGTATCGCTTCACCATTCATGGCAAGGACGGCAAGCAGACCTTGCCCGTTCGATATCCGCAGTGCGTCATTCCCGACACGTTCCGCGACGTACCGACCGGCGGCGTGCAGGTCACCGTCGAGGGTTCGCTCAAGTCGGCGGCCGAATTCGAGGCCACGCTCGTCATGGCGAAGTGCACCTCGAAGTACGACCCCAAGACCCACGAGATGCAGCAAGGTGAGGCGAAGGGCATGCCGATCAACTGATCGGATCGGCTCCAAAGAGAAACGCCGGGCGCCCTGGAGAAGGGGCCCGGCGTTTTCGCTTCAATCGTTCATTCGGGCTCGGCTTGGCCCCGGTTTCGCGGGGCGGGGGCCGGGGGCAGCTCTTCGGGTGGCATCGCGGGCGCGGGCTCGCCCGCCGGGGCGGGTTTGTCCGCGGGCTCCGGCGGCGGGGGTGCCTCGCGCGGCGGCTCCACGGGCTTCGGCTCCGGGGCGGCGGGCGCGCGCGCGGGCTCTTCGTCGCCCTTGTCCTTCACCGTCGACGTGCCCAGGGGCAAACCGGACTTCTTCGACGGGAACGGTGAGTCGCCCTTGCCGCGGCCACGACCTGCGGCCGGCCCGTCGGTCGAGTGCGGATCGAACTTCATCCGCGACAGCGCGCCGTGCGCGTGCCAGCCGTAGAATCCGTCCTGCCGCTTGGCCTTCTTGATCTTCGGATCGGCCAGCTCGAAGAGCGACGGCGCGCTCGAGCCCGGCGCGCCGAGCAGCGACTTCGTCAGGTCGCTCTTGTTGCGGTAGGCGTCGGTGAACTTGAAGCGCACGTAGAGGTCGGCGGCCGAGCTGTTCCACGGCTCGCGCACGTTCACCTTCCCGTCGCCCGCGAGCTCGATGTCGGTGCCGTTGGCTTCGAGCTTCGTGACCTTGAGGACGCCTTCCTTCGCCTCGGCCGCGATGACGAGGTCCCCGAGCTTCGCCTCGGGCAGCGCGATCTGGCCTTTGATCTTCGACTTCCCGTCGCCGACGACCATCTCGGCGATCGTCAGGTCGAGCGCGCCGTTTGCCTTGCTGAACTTCCCGCCCTCGGCCGTGAGCTCGAACGTCCCCTTCGCGACGCCTTTCACCGGCACGCCGAGGAAGTCCTTGATCACGTCGACCTTCGCGAGGTTCACGCCTTCGAGCTCGACCTCCACGGGCCCGCTCGAACCGCCCACGGGCACCGTGCCTTTGACCTCGCCGTCGAAGGCCTTCGCCCAGAACTTGATGCGCACGCGGCCGAGGAAGAGCGGCAGGATCTGCAGCCGCGCCTCCACCTCTTCGACCTCGATCACGCTCTCCTTCGGGGCGGGTTTGTCCTTGTCGGCGCTGCTGCTGAAGGAGCTCGACGACGTGTCGTCGCTCGGGGGCAGGTAGAGCCGGACGCCCGTCGCCTCGACGCCCGTGAACCAGTACGAATCGAGCTCGTCGATCTCCAGCCGTTGCCCCGCGCTCTTGCCTTTTTGCGCGGCCTGGAACTCGGCGACGAGGCGGTCCTTCAAGCGATCCCAGGGGAAGGCCAGATAAAAGAAGAGCCCGAGGCACAAGCAATAAAGCGCCGGGTAGGCGAGGAATTTTGCGATACGCAGGAGACGGGCCTTCACGGGGTCTTTTCCTCCTCGGCCGTATCCTTCGGCTCGCCCTTGTCCTTGTCTTTTTCTTTCGCGTCCGGCTTGCGGTCGTAGGCGCTCACGCCGAGCTCCACCTCGTACGAGTCCGGCTCGCCGGCGCGCGGGCGGATGTTGAGGCGCGTCACCGCGACGGCGTGGCCCGATTGCTCGATCCGCTCGATCGTCTTCACCAGCGCCAGCATACCCACCTTGTGCATCTTCACCACGGTGAGCCGCTCAGAGTACTTCTTCCCGTGCGGGACCTCGGGTTTGTCCTGCGCGTCCGCGATCGTGATCCCGTTCTGCTTCGCGGCGTCCTCGATGAAGCCGGCGAGCGCGGGGGCGGGGCGGCCGTAACGCGCGAGCAGCGCGTCTTGCTTCGCCTTGCGCTCGGCGACCGAGAGGCGCGCTTTGTAGACCTCGTCGATGAGGGCGCGGATCTCGTCGTTCTCGGTGCGCGACGAGCTCACGGCGCTCCAGGCGTAGATCGGCATCGCGAGCACGAGCAGCGCCGCCACGACGCCGGCGAGGACGCCGAGCAGCTTGCGCTCGCGCGGCTCAAGTTTGTCCAGGCGCTCCGCGAACGTCACTTGCCTTCCTCCTTGCCGGCCGCGGGCGAGGACGAGTCCGCCGTGTCAGCGGCGCCCGAGGATTTCGTCGTCGTCTTTTTCTTCTTATCGTCGCACTTCACGTCGAGCTCGAGCACGTATTTCTGTTTGCCCTCGCTGAACTGGGCCGTGCGGCTGATCTTTACTTCCTTGAAGCACTTGTGCTCCTTCATCTTGTCCGCGATCGCCTGCGCGTCGGGGATCGAAGGGACCGTGCCTTGAATCGAGACGTGGCCGCGGTTCACGTCGAACTCGAGGACGTCGTGCGTGATCTCCTTGGGCACGACCTCCGAGAGCTTCACCATGACGTCGAATGCGTCCGCGCGCGGCAGCGGGTCCTCGTCGGCGCTGCCGGGGCCCTTGTCGAGCATGCTGCGCGCTTTCTCCGGCTCCTTCGTCTCCTCGTCGAACACGTCGCCCGTCGCCGTTTCGAGCCGCGAGAGGAGCATCTCCTTCTCGGCCGAGAGGCTCCGGTGCTGGGCGAGCAGGCTGAAGCCGAAGCTCACGACGACCGCGGCGGCGAGGCCCGCGAGGAGCGGGATTTTTTCGCGGAGGAAAGGATAACTGCGCGCGGCCGCGAGGTCGCCCTGGCGCAGGTTGAGGCCGCGCGCCTTGCCGGCGAGGCCCATCGCGAGGCCAATGGCCTTCGCGAAGCGCGGGAGCATCGATTCTTGCTCGGCCGTGACGCCTTCGAGGCGTGGCTTCGGCAAGGGCAGGATCGTGATGCCGAGCTCGGTCGCGAGATACGCCTCCGCGCCCTGCGCGCTCGCCCCGCCGCCGACGAGGTACATGCCCGCGAGCGGGCTGCCGCCCGAGGCGCGCCAGGCCGCCAGGGTTTGTCGCAATTCACGCGAGAGCGCGGGCGCGCTCCCGGGCAAACCGAGCGTGCCGCGCGAGAGCGTGCGCGCGAAGACGGGGTCGCCGCCGCGCAGGATCACGATGTCGCTCGTGGCCTCGCCGAGATCGAGGATCGCGACGGGCAGCGCCGCCTCGCCCGCGGCGGCCTCTTTGCCGAACGGTTTTTCAATTTCAGGCATCACGCCCGCGAGGTTCGCGAGCGGCAGCGCGCCCGTGCCGACGCGCTCGGGCTCCATGCCGAGGGCCTCGCGCACGGCGTCGATGCGCTGCTTCACGTCCTCGATGCGCGCGATGGCCGCGAAGATCGGCACGGTGTCGCCGCCCGGGTTCTTGTCCATGCGGTAATCGAACACCGCGTCCGTGATCTCGAACGGGATCAGGGATTCGAGCTCGAACGGCAGGACGTTGTCGATCTCCTTCAGCGCCGAGGTCGGCATGTCGATCGACCGGAAGAACGTCCGCTCGCCCGAGATCGCGATCGAGATCGCGTCGGCCTTGTGGCTGCCCACGGCGGCGCGGACGGCGTCGATTTCGAGGCCGGTGACGGGCGCCTCGCCGAGGGCCTCGAGCGTGATCTTGCGGTACGAGAGGCGCAGGAGCGCCACCCTCACCACCGCTTTGCCGACGTCGATACCGAGAATTTTGGACATCGTGATGCTCTCTCGAGGAAACCTAATCGATGCGATAATAGACGATCTTGCCGAGCGGGTTCGTGGCGAGCGCGGTCAGCGGATCGACGACGCTGCCCGTGGCCGTGCCGCCGGCCGAGGTCGAGCCTCCCGCGGCCGCCCCCTGCGTGAGTCCCTGCGCGGACGTCGAGCCGGTCGCCGTGCCGCCCGTGAGCGGATCGACGCCGCGCGTGTCCACGACGGCGTGGACGCGCACGCGCGTCGTGCGCTTGCGGCCGGGGACGACGCCCTCGGCGTAAATGCTGAAGACCTTGCTCGTGACGGTGAATTGCTTGGTCGCGCCCGCGTTGAGCCCGCACGGCAGGCCCGCCTGCGTGAGCAGCGGCGTGAGCATCGGCCCGAGCATCGCGCCGAGCGGCCCGGGGACGGTGCCCGTCTTGAGGAGATTGGGGAAATCGGCGGGCTTGGAGAAAATGGGGATCGGGAACGTCTTGAGGACGCCGAGGAGGCCGAGGAACTGTGCCTGGATCGTCGGGTCGGTGCAAAGGGGAATGCCCTGCGTTGCGTTCGATTGTGTCGCGCCCGCGCCGCCCGAGCAGACGGAGCAAGCCGCGGCGAGCAGGGTCTGCGGGTTCGCCGTGTTCACGTTGACCGCTTTTTGGCCCCAGACCGTGAGCGTGCGTGATTTCGGATCGTCCGGGTTCGGCTCGACGAACGTCGCCCAGAAGTCGTCGCCGACGCCGCGGATGAGGCGCAGCTCTTCGAGCGAGTCGTACGCGGCGTTCTTGCGGCGATATTCGAGGCCGATCGTCTGGTAATAGTTGTCCTCGGCGCCCGTGGAGCCTTGGGCCTGCGAGCCGACGTAACACGTCGAGAGGTTCTCGTCCTGATCGGCCCAATCGGTCAGGGCGCCGCAGATCGTCTGCATCGTCGAATACTGGCCGTCGGGGTCCGTGCCATCGAACATCGGCGCGTATTGCGGGCCCTGCATGTGGCTGACGAGCAATCGTTCGAGATCGATGTCCGGGATCGGCGCGGCCCGGTTGACGTTGATCTTCGAATCCTCGTCGACGATCTTGACCGTGAACGAGCCGCCCGTGATGCCGAGGCCCTTGCCCTGCGTGGTATCGACGCCGAGCATTCCCCCGAACGTGGCCATTCCGGTCTCGTCATTGAAGGGGCCGAGCGCGATGTCGGTGAACTCCCAGACGGGGAGTTGCTTGAAGGGCAACGGAAGAGGGACGCTCGTGCGGATCGTCGGCTCGGAGGCGATGAGCAGGCGCGAGAGGTTCACGGCGCTCTTCGCCAGGTATTCGGCCTTGAGCGCGTCGCGGTCCGCGAGCGCGGCGGCGAGCTCGGAGGTCGTCTCCTGCTGCAATTCGGTGAGAAACACCGTCAGCACGGTGATCGCGCCGAGCACCATGAGCAGCGCGACGCCGCGGCGCTCTCGTTTTCGCCGGCGGAGCTTCCTGGCCTCCTTTTCGCGGTTCGGCTCGTTCATGGCTCAGTTCGCGAAATCGAGGGCGAGCTGCATCGCGGGGGAGACGCGCGAGCGAAGGACGATCGGCTTGCCGCCGGGGCCGCCATTCAGCACGAGCGTGATGAGGACCTGCTGGGGCAGGCGCCACGGCTGGCCCGTGACCTGCGTCGTGTCCCAGGTGTCGACCCATTCGGAGATGGTGGCGTCGAAATACTGGATGTCGAAGCTCTGCACGTCCTCGACGAGGACATTCACGACGCCGCCCTTTTGCGGCTCCATGTCGAGGTATTTGTCCTCGCGCCGGACGAGGTCCATCGTGCCGGCGTCGTTCCGCGCGCCGAAATAGCCGATCTCGCATTGATCGGACTCGTGCGCGTCGCGGGCGAGGCGGCGGTGCGCGAAGGAGGTGAAATCGAGGCGATCGAACGTGCCCTCGTCCTGGCCGATGAACCCGGTCTTGCGGACCTGCTGCGAGATCATCGTGGAGCTGTTCGTGTAATCGCCGTGCTTCGAGACGAACGCCGCCTGGATCTCGCGAGACATGCGTTGAATGGCCGCGCGGCCCTGGTGGTATCGGTCGTTCATCCCCGTGATGCCCTTGCGCGAGCGGGACATGCCGTCGAACGCGCCATAAATGAGCGAGCCGATGAGGGCGAGGACGCCGATCGAGACCATCGCTTCGAGCAGCGTGAGGCCACGAATCGATGCACGACGACGCGTCTTCATCGGCCCATGCCTCCCCCGGGCATGCCCGGGAACGTGGGACGGCCACCGCCGCCGAAAGGATTGCCGCCCCCGAACGGATTGCCTCCGCCCGTGGGATTGCCTCCGCCCGTGGGATTACCGCCGCCCGTGGGATTGCCGCCGCCCGTCGGGTTCATCTGGGCCTCGACGGCGTCGAGCGCGTCGTTCGTGATGAGCGTCGGCTTCGGGTTCGTCACCCATTGCACGATATCGAACGAATGTTCGCGGGAGCCCTCGGTCCACGTGACCGTGACCGTGACGCGGCGGGTGTTCGTCTCGAAGATCGATTTGAGCGCCGGATACACGAACGTGCCGACGAGCTGGAGCATGCCGCCGAGCGCATCCGCGCCCGTGGCGCCGCCAAGCGCGCCCGCGACGTCGCCGAGGCCGCCGCCCGCGAGGTCGCCCGTCGCCGGGGGCGTCGCGCCGCCGGCGAGGCCGAGCAGGCCGCCCATCGCGCCGAGCCCGCCCGCGGCGCCCGAGGCGCCCGAGGGATTCGCGCCGCCATTTTGCGTCGAGCTGAAATCGAGGCCGGTGTCGAGCTCCATTTCGCCGGGCTTCGGCTCGGGGAACTGCGGCTTTTCGATCTTCCACGTGCACTTGAGGTTCGGCGTCTCGTCGCCCTCGCAACAAGGGCCGCTCTCGATTTCTTCGAGCTCCTGAAAGCCTTCGCGAAAGAGGTGCTCTTCGACCTCGCCCATCTTGCAGCGGGCGAGGGAGGTGGCGACGCTCAGGTTCCGCGCGTGGGACGAGGCCGAGAACGCGCCCGCCTGCGCCGAGAGGATCGCGGTCAGACCGAGGCCCAGGATCGCGACGGCGACCATGACCTCGAGCAGCGTGAATCCTCTCCGTTTCATATCGATCTCCCCGAACCCCTCAGAAACCGGAATCGCTGGCCTCCGATTCCTCGGATTCGTCGCGCGGCCTCTGCATTTCGACGCGACCCTTCTGGAGCGAGGTCTTGCCCGTGAGCGGAGAGACGAGCACCGTCATGATGTCGCGCTCCGGATCCGCCTCCGCGGGATTGCCGAGCACGACCTGGATCGCCGCCCGCTCCGTCTGCCCCCCGGGCCAGAAATAAAGATACGCGCGGTCCTCCTCGATCGGCTCCTCCTGATGCGAGGTGTCGATCGAGAGGAATCGCACGCCGTCGGCGAGGTCCTTGCCCGGCTTTTCGCCCTGCGGCTCGAATCCAAACGCCTTCGTGGGCGTGAACGAGGGGCGCGGCGCGCGAGGACCCTTCACGATCCGCTCCGCCTCCTCCATCGCCTTCTGCTCGATGTCCGTGGCGGCCGCCGCGCCGCCCGTCTTGTCCTTCTTGTCGACCGAGAGCTGGCCTGCGCCCTCTTCCAGGATCACCATCCGCTGCTCGAAATCGAACACGAGCCGCACGGGCTTGCCAATCGCATTGGCGTGCCCATACGCGACCCGCACCGCGCTGGCGATCATCACCGACGATTGCCTGAGCCGCGCGCGCCGAAGCGTCCCGAGCCCGACCACCGCCGTCCCCGTCACGAGGGTCATGATCGCCAGGGTGATGAGGACCTCCACCAGCGTCATGCCACGCCGACCGCGCGATCGCGCGGAGGCGTGGCAAGTCACGAGAGAGGCGGAGGCGCGCGGCATCGATAGGGTCCTCGTCAGAGCGCCGCGACGCGCTTGATGTCGGCGTCCTTGAAAACGTCCTTGACGTCGTCGGGCGTGTTTTCTTTGCGATCACGGCCCGCCGAGATCACCGTGATCTCGTCGCCGTCGCATTGAATCTTGAAGGGCGTGCCCCACGGGTCTTCCGTCTTCGTCGCGTCGATGTGCTTGCCGTCGACGAGCTCTTTGATCGTCGGGCAGCCGCCACCGATGCTGTCGAGGTGCATGTACTGCTGCGCCGCGGTCTTGATGACGCCCGCGCTGAGCACGGCGCCGCGGATCTGGCTCTCCTTGTACCGCGGGAACACGAGCGCCGTCGCGCCGCCCGCGATGATCGCCATGATCGCGAGCACGATCAGGACCTCGACCAGCGTCACGCCCCGCGACGCCGCACGCTTCCACTTCCGGATTCGATTCGCTTTCACCTTCATGGTCCGTTCACTCCACGCGGTCGAGACCGCCGATTTCACCATCCGGCCCGTCGCTCGTGAGATCGTACCCCTCCGGGTCCTTCTGACCAGGGCAAACCAGCCGGAGCGGCCTGCCCCACGCGTCGATGGGGTCGATCCCGATATAGCTCTCCGCTTTTAGCGCATCGAGCGACGGGGGGCACTTTCGCTCGTGGTCCGCCCGGTACGCGTCGAGGCCCGTCCGGACGACGCTGATCGTGGCCATCGTGGATCGCACGCCCGTCTTGCGCCGCTCCCGCGCGCCGAGGAGAAGCAAGAGCGTGGCCATCCCGAGCGCGAGCCCCACGAGCTTCGCCCGCGCCATGCCGCGGCCGCGCAGGATCCCGCCGCCCCGCTCCCACGGGAACCAGATCGTCGTCTCCCTCTGCCTGCGACGCGCCACGCCCCGATTCCCCTTCTATCCTGCGAAGCTCGACATCTGGATGAGCGGCATGAGGATCGAGAACGCGATGAACCCGACCGCGCCGCCCATGAAGACGATCATGAGCGGTTCGAGCAGGCTCGTGAGCACGGTGACGCGCATCTCGACCTCCAGATCGTACGCGTTCGAAACGTTCTCCAGCATCTCTTCGAGCTGACCACTCTTCTCGCCGATCGTGATCATGTGCGTGACGATCGGCGGGAACTGGCCGCTGCGCTTCAAGGGCTCGGCGATGCTCTGGCCTTCGCGGATCGAGCTGATTGCGTCGGCGATGACCTTCTCCAGGACGGCGTTGCCGAGGACGTTCTTCACGATGTCCATCGCGCCGAGCAGCGCGACGCCGGCGCTGAGCAGCGTGGCGAGCGTGCGCGAGAAGCGCGCGATCGCGATCATCTGCACGAGCTTGCCGACGATGGGCGCCTTCAGCAAAAAGCCGTGCCATTTCAGGCGGCCCGCCGGCGTGCGCTTCCAGCGACGGAAGCCCCAGATGCCGCCCGCGAGCAGGCCGAGGACGAGCCACCAGTAGTTGCTGAGGAAATCGGACGTGCCGATGAGCGTCGCCGTGTACCAGGGCAATGCCTGATCCATCGACGCGAAGATCGAGGTCACGTTCGGCACGACCGCGACCATGAGGACCGAGACGAGCGAGACGCCGAGGATCGCCATCAGGATGGGATACGCCATCGCCGAGCTGACCTTCGATGTGAGCTTCGCCTGGGACTCGAGGAACGCGGTGACGCGCTCGAGGACCTGCTGGAGCATGCCCGACGCTTCGCCGGCGCGGACCATGTTCACGTAGAGCGGCGGGAAGATCGAAGGGTGCTGTTCGAGCGCCTTCGCGAAGCTCGTACCCTCGCGGATCTGCTCGCGGACCTGGGTGAGCGCGCGCTTGAGCGCCTCTTTTTCGACCTGATCGATGAGGGCCGTCAACGATTCGAAGAGCGGAATGCCCGCCTTGAGCAGGGTGGCGAGCTGGCGCGTGACGACGGCGACGTCGTTCGTCGAGGGGCGCTGCGTGAAGGCGAGGAGGTTGATCGATTTCTTGGTCTTCGCCGCAGCGGCCTTCTCCTCCGCGGCCGTCGTGAGAAGGATGCCGTCCTTGCGCAGAAGGACGCGGAGCGCCTTCGCGTTCTCCGCGTCGCGCACGCCCTTCACCGGCTTTCCGGTGGCGACGAGGATGCCTCTGTATTCGAAGACGGCCACGGCTCGCTCCTCCCTATTCGTCTACGATGATATCCTCTTGGGTCGCGGCGAGGACCTCCTCGACCGTCGTCATACCCCTGAGGACCTTGCGCGCGCCGTCGTCGCGCATGGTGTCCATCCCCTGCGAGATCGCGACGCGCTTGACCGTCTGCGCGTCGGCGTTCTTGAGGATGAGCGGGCCGATCGCGTCGTCGATGACGAGCAACTCGTAGATCCCGCGCCGCCCCACGAATCCCTTCTGCAAGCAGGCGTCGCAGCCGCCCGGCTTGAAGAAAACCGGCGAGCCGCCCATTTTCTGCCCGACGTATTCGTATTCGAGCCCGTGCACCGAATACCGCTGCGACGGGATCCGCTTCGCCTTCCAGGCGAGGCGCTCGGGGTCGAGGCCGAGCTGCTTGAGCTCGTACGCCGTCGGTTGATACGGGACCTTGCATTGCTGGCAGAGCATGCGCACGAGGCGCTGCGCGAGGATGCCGATGACGCTGGAGCGCACGAGGAACGGCTCGATCTCCATCTCGACGAGGCGCGTGACGGCCGCGGCCGAGTCGTTCGTGTGGAGCGTCGAGAGCACGAGGTGACCCGTGAGCGAGGCGTGAATGGCGATCTCGGCGGTCTCCTTGTCGCGGATTTCGCCGACCATGATGACGTCCGGATCCTGGCGCAAGAAGGCGCGGAGCGCGCTCGCGAACGTGAGGCCGATCGAGGGGTGGACGTGGACCTGGTGAATGCCGCCGATCTCGTACTCGACCGGATCCTCGGCCGTGAGGATGTTGCGGCTCGGATCGTTGATGCGGTTCAGGCACGCATAAAGTGTGGTCGTCTTGCCGCTGCCGGTCGGGCCCGTGACGAGGATGATGCCGTCGGGCCGATTGATGAGGTGATCCATGATCCCGTACTCGCGCGGAGCGAAGCCGAGATCGTCGAGGCCGAGGAGGATGCTCGTCTTGTGCAAGAGGCGCATGACGATGCGCTCGAAGCCGCGGCTCGTCGGGACCGTGGAGACGCGGATGTCGACGCTCTTGCCCGCGATCTTCAGCGTGATGCGGCCGTCCTGCGGGAGGCGCTTCTCGGCGATGTTGAGGCTCGCCATGATCTTCACGCGGGCGACGATCGGCGCCATGAACTGCTTCGAGGCGCGGCGCGCGACGTAGAGCTCGCCGTCGATGCGATACCGAACGACGACGTCGCGCTCCTCGGGCTCGATGTGGATATCGCTCGCGCGCTCGCGGACGGCCTGCGCGAAGAGGCTGTTCACCCAGGCGATGATCGGCGCGTCGTCGTCCGAGTCGATGATGTCGACGAGGTTGTCTTCTTCCTCGTGCTTGTCGCCTTCGAGGTTCGACTGGCCCGCGTCGCTTTTTTCCCAGACGCGGTTGATCGCGTCGAGGACGTGTTTGCTCGTCGCGACCGAGATCTCCACGGGCTTCGCGAAGATCGCGCGGACGTCGTCGACCGCGAGCGTGTCGAGCGGATCGGCGACGACCGCGTGTACGGTCTGCTCATCCTCGAAAATGGGGAGGATGAAGCGCTGCTTCGCATACATGATGGGCAGGCGCGAGGCGACGTCGAACTTGACCTGATCGACGTCGATCTTCGGCACGAAATCGAGGCCCATCTCGGTCGCGAGGGCGCGTGCAATCTTCTCCTCGCCCGCGAGGTTCGAGGAGACGAGGAGCTCCGTGAGCGTCTGGCCGCGCTCGCGCACGGTCTCGAAGAGCGGCGCGAGCTTCTGCGCGTCGACCACGCCGTGGCGGACCAGGATCTCGCCAACGTATTCTTCTCGGGCGACCGGGTTCATATTTATTCCACGCGCTCCACGGGCCTCGGGGTGGTGCCGCCGGCCGGGCGGCGTCGCGGGGTGGGCGCAGCCGGGGCATTGCCGCCCGCTGCCGCCGGCGGCGTCGCGGTCTGCACGGCCCCGCCGCCGTCGTCGCCGCCGCGGACGGCGATGCTCGGCACCGCAATGGGTTGTCCGGGCTCATGCGAGCGCGGGCCCTTGGGTTTGGCCTCCTCTTCGAGCCGCGCCCGCTCCGCCATTTTGAGCTGCGATTGCCGGATGTCCTCGACGAGGCCATTGGCGCGCGCGTAATCCTTCGGGGGCTCCCACTCCGAGTCGCCGAAGACGAAGTACCGATCGAGAAACTCCTGCCGCTCCTGCATCTTGCGCTCGAAGATCGCCCGGAGGTCCTCCTGATCACGAATGATGTACGGGGTCAGGACGAGCAGGAGGTTCGTCTTCTGCGTGGTCTTTTTCGTGGTGCGGAAGAGCGCGCCGAGGACGGGGATGTCGCCGAGGATCGGGATCTTCGTGCGCGAATTCGTGACGGCGTCGCGCATGAGGCCGCCGATGACCACGGTCTGCTGGTCGCGGACGACGAGCGTGGTCTTCGCCTGGCGCTTGATGATCGGAATGGCGCCGAGCTGGCCTTGCGGCGCGCCGGCCTCGGAGATGCCCTCCGTGATTTCGAGGCGGACCTGATCGGAGTCGTTGACGTGCGGCGTGACCTCGATTTTCGTGCCGACGTCCTGGCGAGGCGCCGCGAAACCGCCGAGGCCGCCGAGCAGGCCGAGGCCGCCGAGGCCACCCGCCGCGCCCGCCGCGCCGCCCGCCGCGCTCGCGAGCCCGCCGAGGCTGCCGCCGACGTTCGTCTGGAGGGGGATGTTCTGGCCAATCTCGATCGTGGCGGGGATGTTGTCCGTCGCGAGGATGTGCGGCGTGGCGAGGACGTTCGAATCGGAGTCGGTCGCCATCGCGTGCATGATGACGCCGAACGCCGGGATCGTAACGCCCGTGCCGAGGAGGCCCGCCGCATTGTTGATGGTCGGCCCGCGGACGCCGAGCGCGAAGGCGCCGAGCTGGGTCGCGACCGATTGCGGTGCGAGTATGGAGTTGAGCGCGTCGTTGCCGCCGTACACGAAGCCGGGGCCGGTTGTCTGGTCGATGCTGGTGGGCACGGGCGCGCCCATGTGCCAGCGGACGCCGACGTCGTTCGTGCGGTCGACGTTCACGTCCATGATGACGGCCTCGATGAAGACCTGGCGGCGCGGCTGATCGAGCTCGTCGATGACGCTGCGAAGCGCGGCGTAATCGCGGAGCGAGGAGGTGACGACGAGCTTGTTCGAGCCCTCGTCGCAGGTGATCTTGACCTGGCCCTCGAAAATGTCCTCGGTCGAGCCGGGGACGGGCGGGGCCGCCTGCGCGCCGCGGCGACCGCCGGCCGCGGCACCACCACCGGCGCCGGCCGAGCCGCCGAGGAGCTGATTGAGGGTGCCCGAGAGGTCCTTGCAACCGGCGTGCTGGAGCGGCAAGACGTGCATTTGCCCGTCGCCGGATTGCGGGACGTCCATGCGCTTGATGAGCTCGAGGAGGCGCATGTAATCGGGCTGATTGGCCGTGATGACGAGCGAGTTCGTGCGGTCGTCCGCGAGGATCCGCGCGCCGCCTGCGCCGCCGCCGCCGCCCGCCGCGCCGGCCTTGCCCCCGGCCTTGCTGCCGCCCGGCTTGAGATCGAGGATCTCGTTCAATTTCATGGCGACGTCGTTCGCGCCGGCATAATGAATCGGCTCGAACCAGATCTGATCACCCGCGCCGCCGACGTCGATGTCCTCGAGGATGCGGATCATGCGCTGCACGTTCGAGCCCGTGTCCGTCATGATGATGAGATTGCCGGACGGGTGGACCGTGATGTCGCCTTCCTTCGATTTGAACTTCCCGAGGACGTTCGCGGCCTCGTTCGGATCGACGTTGGCGACGCGATACATGCGCGTGAGGAAACGATCCTCGGCGGGGACGGCGGTGCCGGCGCCGTAAATGGGCGTCGTCTGCGAGACGACGCCGGGCGTCTCGACGATCTTGAGGAAGCGGCCGTGCGGAATGACGGTGAGGCCGTTCGTCTCGAGGATCGAGAGGAACGCGCTGTACGCCTCCTGCACCGTGACCTTGTCCGGCGAATACACGGTGGCCTTGATCTGGCGGAGCTTGCCGCCATAGATGAAGCGCCGGCCCGTGATGTTGCTGATGGCCTTGACGAGCTCGTTGAGGTCGGCCTCCTCCAGGTTGAAGGAGACCATGAAATTGCCATTCCGCGGCTTGAAATCGATTTCCTTCGGCCCCTGCTTGACGCCGGCCATGGGATCTTCGCCGACGACGGGCGCGGGGCCGAAGGGCGAGGCCGCGCGCGGCGGCGGGCCGGGCGGGAAGCCGGGAGGAGCACCCGTATTCGGGCCGCCCGCAGCGCCGGCGGGCGCCGCCGCGGCGGGCGCGCCGGCATTCGGGGCAGGCTGGGGACGCGCGCCGGGCGTCTTGAGGACGGGGGCGCCGCGCGGCGGACCATTCTGCGCGGACACGATCGCAGGCGCGGAGGCGCAAAGCAGCGCCGCGAAGCCGAAGCCAAACCTTCCCAGCCGGGAGTTTCTGTAAGGCGTGTTCATGATCCTCGAATTCGATTCGGTCATTCGCTACGGAAAGACGTCAGGGCGTGGCTTCGGCGGGCGGTTCGGCCGGGGCGGCCGATTTGCTCCGCTTCGGGCGCGGGATCTTGCTGGTGGGCTTCCCCGGCGTGGCCGCGGCGACCTCGGCCGGTTTGTCCGAGCTCGATTCGCTCGCCTCGCTCGTTTCACCCCGGGCGGGCAGGACCGATTTCGCGATCGTCACGACGAGCAGGCTCGCGAGGGCGACGAAGCCGATCGAGCCCACGACGAACGTGCCCACGTAGAGCAGCGTTCGCTGGAGCAGGCTCCCCTCGTTGAATGCAGGCAGCTTGAGCTTGGCCATCCCTCGGTCTCCCGTCTCGATGCCGTTCGTCGCGGAACCGTTCGTCCTGGTCACTTGATGTTGAAGTCGATGTTCATCGGCTTGCCACGCCGATTGACGCTCACCTGGAGCTTGTCCGCGGTGCGGAGCCTCGCGTATGCCTCGAGCGCTTTTTGCGGGTCGCTCATCTCGAAGCCATTGATGGACTGGAGGCGGTCGCCATTCTCGAGGCCGAGTGTACCGAGCAGCGATTCCGGGCGCACGCCGAAGAGCCGGATCCCGACGACCTTGTCGCCCTCCTTTTCGGGTACGATGCGCGCCGACCGCATGAGCTCCGCTTGGTTCTCCAGGATCTGGTCGACGACCGAGCGCTCGATGTCGAACTGGTTCTCGCTGACCTTGTGAATCTTGTCCGCGATCTCCTTGGGGACGCCTTTCCCTTTGCCTTTCGGCTTCGGCGCGTCCGGCGTGGTCGTCGCGCTCGGCGCGGCGGCGATCTTCTTCGGCGGCTCGCCGTGCACCTGCATCTGGCACCGCGAGCTGCCGCTCATGAGCCACACGCGATCCCAGCCGATCCAGTAAATCTGGTGCCCCGAGACGTCGTCGCCGCGCCGACGGAGCGTCGCTTTGCCGTCCGAGCCCGCGATGGCCGCGAACGACCAATCGGGATCCTCCGATTGCGTGATCAAAAGGACCTTGCCGACGTCGCAGACGGGATCGTTATAGGGATCGCTGTTGTCGGGCGGCGGCGCCTCGGACGCGCTCGGGAGCTCGACGGGCTTGCCGTCGAGTGGGCCCGTGATCGAGTCGAACGGATTGCGGCCCAGGATCGGCGCGGCGTTGACCGAACGCTCCTGTCCGGAGCTCGTGTGCGGCGCGCCACTCTTGGGCGGCGGCGGAGGCGGCGGCATCGACGACGGATCGAGCAGCACGCTGCCGGCGACGAGCTCGCCCATTCCGGACGCCTGGAAATAGGCGGCGGAGGCGATCAAGAGGCAGATGACCGCGGGAAAGTAGCGCTTCAGGATCGCGTCGAGTCCCATGAGCCCAGCTCCGTACTAGCGAGAGACGTGCCAGCCCCGATCCTAGCGCTTCCCGCCCCTTTTTTCGCGCGGGAAGGCCACGATCGACAACGTGGCGAAGGGGGGAGGGTGGGGGCGGCGAGGATTGCCAAAGTGACAATCGGATTTTCAAGCGCCGGGGGAGCGCCGGTCTTCCCGGTGATCAACCCTCGATCTCTCCGAGCTTGCGATAGATCGTGCGGGTGGAGATCCCGAGGAGCTGGGCGGCGACGGATTTGTCGCCATGGGCGTACCGCAAGGTCTCCCGGATGAGCCGGCGTTCGACCTCGTCGAGCGGCGTGCCGACCGAGAACGTGATCGTCTCGGGCGCGGCCGCGAGGCTCTCGCGGATCGACTCGGGGAGGTCCTCGACGGACAATTTCTCGCCGCGGCAGAGCACGGCGGCGCGCTCGATCACATTCTCCAGCTCGCGGACGTTTCCCGGGAACGAGTAGTCGAGCAGGCGCGCGATGACCTCGCGTGGGGCTTCAAGGCGGCCGCGATTGTTCTTCGCGCAGTAGACGCCGAGGAAATGGTCGACGAGCAGGGGGATGTCCTCGCGGCGCGCCCGAAGCGGAGGAACCGTGATGGCGATGACGTTCAGACGATAAAAGAGGTCCTCGCGGAAGCGGCCCGCTGCGATCTCGGCGCGAAGATCTTTGTTCGTGGCAGCGACGATTCGAACGTCGGCGCGGACGGTATCGCCGCCGATGGGCTCGTATTCGTTTTCCTGCAGGACGCGCAGGAGCTTGACCTGAACGGAGGGGCTGAGCTCGCCGATCTCGTCGAGGAAGAGGGTGCCGCCCGCGGCCTTGGCGAATCGGCCTTCGCGGCGTGCGAATGCGCCGGTGAAGGCGCCGCGCTCGTGGCCAAAAAGCTCGGCTTCGAGGATGGTCTCGGGGATCGCGGAGCAGTTGACCGCGACGAAAGGCCCGTGGCGGCGCGCGCTGTGGTCGTGGATGTAACGAGCGACGAGCTCCTTGCCGGTGCCACTTTCGCCGAGGACGAGCACGGTGGCCGAGGAGGGCGCGGCCTGCGTGGCGACGTCGAGGACACGCCGAAGCGCGGGGCTGGATCCGATGATCTCGCGTTTCGTCAGGAGCTTGAGCTCCTGGCGGAGGGAGCGGTTTTCGGCGACGAGGGAGCGGCGCTCCGCGGCTTTGCGGACGCTCTTGATGATCGTCATCCGCTTGAGGGGCTTTTCGACGAAGTCGTAGGCGCCCTCGCGCATGGCCTGGACGGCCGTCTCGACGGTGCCGTAGGCCGTCATGAGGACGACTTCGGTATCGGGGGCGAGCTGCTTGATCGCGCGGAGCAGCTCGATGCCGCTGGTGCCGGGCATCATCAGGTCGGTCAGGACGACCTCGACGCGGTGGCCCCGAAGGAGGTCGAGCGCCGCGCGGGCCGACGGCGCGGTGAGGACGCGCATGCCGTCGCGCTGAAAAATCTTCTCGATGGAAGCAAGATTGCTGGGCTCGTCGTCCACCACGAGCACGGTGGGCGCGTCGGCCCCCGCCTTCGCCTCGGGAGGCGCGGGCGTCGAAGATCCTGACAGCTCGTCAACCATGGCGACAACATGTCACGCCGTGAGGCACGGTGTCCACGTGGTCTGACGGTTCGTCAACTTGGCAAAGGCGAGGTAGCTGGGATCACGAAAATCGACGGGATGAGCTGGTGCCAGGATGTCCGATTGCCAGGGTGTCAGCGGATCAGCTTCGAGAGCTTTTTGAAGGCGTCCGTCCCTGCGCGTCCGAGCCAGTCGAAGACGACGGTCTCCATCGTGGTGATCGTGGCGCCGGCGTTGCGGCAGAGATCGAGGCCGATGGCGCGGTGATCGTCGCGGCGCGAGGCGACGCCGTCGGCGACGACGTGCACGCTGGTGCCACGCGTGGCGAGCTCGCGCACGGTCTGCATGACGCAGACGTGCGTCTCCATGCCGAGGACGATCGCGGTGCGCGGCGCGCCGATCGACGCCCACGCGCGCTCGAAGCCACGCTCGTCACAGGCGGAGAAGTCGATCTTCTCGACGACGGGCGCGTTCATGGCGCGGAGCTTGTCGCCGATCGGGGCGATCGTGCGGCCGAGGCCCGCGGGATACTGCTCGGTGGCGAGCACGCGCGCGCCGAGCAAGTCGGCCGCTTCGAGCAGCACCGTGGCGGCGCGGACGAGGTCCTTCATGCGGTCCTCGGGCATCGCCGCGGCGAGTTTGTCCTGCACGTCGACGACGAGCACCACGCTCGCCTTGGGATCGAGCCGTCGCATCGTTTGTCCTCCAATGGGTCAGCGAG
The DNA here is from genome assembly GCF_005144585.1 of Polyangium fumosum. GTDB lineage: Bacteria > Myxococcota_A > Polyangia > Polyangiales > Polyangiaceae > Polyangium > Polyangium fumosum. The sequence goes on from NZ_SSMQ01000057.1 coordinate 19,717, forward strand.
AGAGCCGGAAGCTCCTCAAGAATTTGACGAGGTCGCTGCGCGCGTCGAAGCGCAGGAGCGCGCGGGCGATGAGGGCGCCTTCTTCGGTCTTGATGGCGCCGGGCAAGACGGTCATCGATTCGAGCAGCTCTTTGAGGGAGACGTCTTTCTGGCCCTCGAAGACGTAGGGTTTGTCGTCGTCGCCCTGGAAGTGGAACGCGTAGGGGAGCGTGCCCGTGCGGAGGAGATCCATGCCGAGGGTGCCGCGAAGGTAGCGGTGACCCGCGAGGCCCGGGGCGTCGATCGCGCCCTCGATCTCGACCTCGGGGCGGCGAAGGAACCGGAGGAGCGGCGCGCTGCGGGCGCGGATCGTGAACGAGAGAGGTCGCTCGACGTGCGGCTCGTCCACGCGGTGGTAGCTGCCCGCCATCGTCTCGCGAAACTCGAAGCCGCTCACGGCTCCTGGCCCTCCGCCGGCTTGGACTTCGGCGCGGGGAGGGGAGGCGCAGCGGTCTTCTCGTCAAAATCGTTGGAGGGCAAAACGAGTCGCTCGACGCGGGTGCCGTTCGCGAGCGATTCGAGCAGCTCGGGGACGTCCTCCAGGGTGACGCGGCCGTAGAAGTAGCCGTCGGGCTCGACGGCGATGACCGGGCCGGCCCAGCAGACGTCGAGGCAACTCGACGTGCAGGCGCGCACCTCGGTCTTCGCGAGGCCCCGGTCCTTGAGACCGTCCTTGAGGGCCGCGTGGATCTCGACGGCGCTGCGCTGCGCGCACGAGCCCTTGGGGGTGCCGTCGGGGCGGCGGTTCACGCAGACGAAGAGGTAACGCTGGCGCTGAGGCACGACGCGAGCCTTACGCCGGGGCTTCCGGCGGTCAAGTCAGGGGGTCGTGACGAGGACGGAGAGGCCGTAGTAGCTCGGATCCGAGGCGCGGCCGCCCGCCGTGACGCGCACGAAGTACGTGCCGGCCGCGACGTTCTCCGCCTTGGCGAGCGAGCAGTAGCCGAGCGCGTCGTCGTTCGTGACGAGCGTGTTGCCCATGGCGTTGAAGATCGTGACGACCGTGTCGAGCGTGCTCATCGCGCAGCCGCCGAGGCCGGCGTCGTGGGTCTGCGCGGTGATCGTGGCGCCGTTCGTCGCGACCTGGACAGACACGTAGTCGGCGTCCGCGACGGGCGAGAGGATCGCCTGCCAGCCGCTCGTGAAGACGTCTGCCTGGGCGATCGTGTCGTTTGGTTCGCTCTCGTGGATCTCGAGCATGCAGGTCGGGCTGCATCCATCCCCCGCGGTCGTGCCGCCGTCGTCGCACTGCTCGCCGGGCGTGCGCACGCCGTCGCCGCAGGTGTTGGTGAACGTGTCGATCACGAGGCGGTAGGGGAAGGTCGCGTTCGGGAAGGCGGGCGCGGCCGTGACACGCGCGTAGTACAGGCCCGCGTCGGCGAAGGAGAGCGTGGCGCGCGCGCAGTAGCCCTCGCCCGCGTCGTCGTCACTCGCGAGCACGGTGGCGCCGTTCGAGCCGAGGATCTCGACGAACGTATCGAGCTCGGACTTCGCGCACGCGCCGTCGCCGGTGTCGCGGGTCTCGACGACGAGGCTCGCCGCCGCGGGGAGGTTGAACGAGACGACGTCGACGTCGCCGGCCGGCGTGATCTGCGCGCCCCACGGCGAACTCCACGTGTTCGCCTGGGCGGCCGTGTTGTTCGGCTCGATCTCGCTCGTGACGAGCTTGCAGTTCGCGTCGCAGAGGTCGGCGCCGCCGGGGTTTCCGTCGTCGCACTCCTCGCCGATCTCGGGGTTCAAGTTCCCGTCGCCGCAGACGGGCGCGGGAGGGCTGCCGCCCGCGCCACCCTGTCCGCCCTGTCCGCCGACGCCGCCCGTACCGCCTTGCCCGCCGATGCCGCCCGTGCCGCCTTGCCCGCCGTCGCCGCCTTGTCCGCCGCTGCCGGAGGAGCTCGACGTGGTCGTGGTGGGGCGCGGCGGGAGCTTGTCGTCGCCGCACGCGACGAGCGTGAGGCCGAAGAGCACGGCGAGAGGCCCGAGGCGCGAGGTCATTCGCTGTCGACGCACGAGTACGTGATCTCCCAGCCGTTGAGGGTCGGCGCGGCGCCCTTGTTGGTCGTCGGGTTGAACGTGACGGAGAACTCGAGGAACGACTGCCGCGCGCCGGGCGTGCCGAGCGTCTTGTACATGTCGATCGGGCACGGCGAGGGGCCGGCCATGGTGCAGAGCTGCGTGTCGACGGGCGAGGCCTTCGCCGTCGCGAGTGAGGTGAACGCGCCCGTGAGGCCCGCCGCCGTGTCCGCGGTGCGCGCGGCGAAGGCGAGGTTCGCGTCGCCGGGCGTGACGCTGTCGTAGGCGAAGTAGCCCCACTGCACCTGGGACCCCGTGGGGCACTTGGCTTCGTAGACGTGCGTGAACGTCGTGGAGGTGTACGCGCCCGGGCAGCCGAGCTCGACGTCGATCGTCGCGCCGGCCGAGTTCAGCACCGTCTGGCACGTGGTCGGGCAGAGGAAGATCTTCTTCGGGTTCTGCGGGGTGTCGTAGTACCAGCCCGTGCCGCACGCGGCCTGGTTCAGGACCTTGGGGAAGGCCACGGCCGCGCCCGCTGCGGGCATGAACGTGACCGTCGCGGCCGTCGGATCGAAGAGGCCCGCGTTCGGGAGATCGAACTCGCACGCGACGACGTCGCCTTTGATCTCGAGCAGCGCGGAGAGCATCTGCTGCTGCGCGTCGCCCTGGTCGGTGACGAAGAACGCGGTCGACGTGCCGCCCTTCTGCGCGATGAGGTTCATCAGCGACACGTTCGCGTCCTGGATGCCGATCGCGTAGGTGAGCACGCCGGCGTTCGTGAACGCGTCCTCGGCGTAGGCCGCGATCGTCGTCGCGTCGCTGCCGCAGGAGTTCGGGTAGCCGTCGGTGACGAAGACGACGACGGTCTGCTGGTTCGGGTTCGCGAGCTGGTAGGCCTTGGCCCACTTCTCGGCGCCGGCGAGCGCGGGCAGGAGCGGCGTGTCGGCGGCCGGCGTGGTGTTGTTGATCTCGGTGACGAGCTTCTGCTCTTGCGTGTCGGTGGGCGCCGACGCGGTCGTGAGCTTGCCGAGCGTGACGAGCGGGACCGCGCACGCGTCGATGCTGCAGTTCGTGTCGTCGCAGCCGGTGACCGGCTTGAAGTGCTCCCAGAAGCGCAACGCGACGCCGATGCCGGCCGAGGCCGGGTCCTGGAAGAACGCCTTCAGCGCGCCCGTGGTCTTGCCCCAGCGGTCGTTCGTCGTCATCGAGCCGGAGCGGTCGAACTGGACGAACATGTTCACGGGGCGGATGGTCCGGCTCGTGACGGAGGAGCAATCGGGCGCCTCGCAGGCGTTGCCGCCGCTCGAGAGCGACCAGTTGTTCTCGCAGAAGCACTCGGTGACGTAGGGGCTCGCCGCCGTCTTCTTCGGCGGGTTGATCATGATCTCGCGGTTGCCGTTGCCGAGGCCGCAGGCGTTCGCGTCGACGTTGATGCACTTGCCGGGCGGGATGGGCTCCTGCGTGAGGCACTCCATCATGTTGGGCTGCGTCTGGTCGGGCGCGCACTTCGGGTACTGCTGCGAGTTCGCCGGGAAGTGCACGAGGCGGATGCCCGTGGGGGCCGCGGTCTTCCCGTGGTTGCAGACGGGCACGACGCCGTTGCACGGGACGCCGACGGCGAGGTCGACGCCCGCGCAGTTCGGGTCGGTCTCGCCGGGCAGCCACGGCGTGCACACGCCCTTCGCGGGGCAGGTCTCGTTGCAGAGCGTCTTGACCTTGTCGACGCAGAGGTTGTCCCACTTCGTCGTGCAGCAGGAGGGGCTCGCCTGGCAGATCGTCGCGACGCACGGATCACAAGCGGCGCTCAGCGCGGCGCCCGAGTAGCACTTGTTGTGCGTGCAGGGCGGGTCGGTTTTGCACTCGGCGCCGCAGAGGCTGTAGACCTTGTCGACGCAGCTCGGCGTCCAGTTCCCTTGCACCCCGGCGCAGCTCTTCGGGCAAGCGACGGCGAAGGCGTCCACGCAAGCCTGCGTCCACGTGCCGGTGCAGCAGCTCGGGTTCGCCGTGCAGACCGTGTTCACGCAGGTGCTGCACGTCTTCTTCAAGCCGACGCCCGTCACGCACGGGTCGTGCGCGCACGTGCCGGCGTACGGGATGAGGCAGCAGGTCGGATCCGCGGTGCAGATCGACTTCACGCACGGATCACAATCGGGGTAGAGCCCCTCGCCGATGGAGCACTTGTGGTGCGAGCACGTGTTCGAGCTCGGGCTCTCGCACTGCATGTTGAACTGGCAGTCGCTCGCCTGCGAGCACGGCTCCTTCAGGCCCTTGTTCACGAGGCCGTTCGGGAAATCGCTGAGGTCGCCGTTCTGCCAGTCGTAGATGCTGGCCCCCGCCTCGGGCGTGAGGCCAGCGTCGGGCTGCTCGTCGAAGACCTGGCACGAAGGATCGCAGGGGTTGTTGATGCAAGCGCTCGCGACGTGGTTGAGGATGACGATGTCGCCGTCGTCGGGGCGCGCCGAGGTCTCGTGGATCTTCGCCTTCGGCGGCGCGATGCGCGAGGAGATGGTGCCCTCGGCGCAAGGGGCCCACGTGCCCTCGACGCACGCTTGCGTGCCGTCGAGGCAGGTGAGGATCCCGTTTTGCTCGCCGATCGTGAGGTGACAGTCGCGCTCTTGGCCATCCACGCAGGGGCCCACGATCGGGCCGGCGCCGCTGCCGCCAGTGCCGCCGCTGCCGCCGCTGCCCCCTTCCCCAGGCCGCGCCCCGAGCGGTGCTTCGGCCGAGCACGCGGCGAAGACCACGGCAAAAGGCGCGAGCACGAGCATCGCGAGGGCCAAGGTCGCTCGGAAGGCCGCGCGTGATCCCGCGCCGGTCGAGCCGTTTTTCTCGAGCATCCCTGTCGATCTGCCCGACGCACGCGCCATGGGTCGAAACCTCCGGTGGATCCTTCGTAGCGGAGAAAGACTGAAGGATCCGGAGCGAAAGAAGCAAGCAACGTGCCCTGAACGGTCCACGCCGGTGCACGCGACCGATCCGACACGGAGCCGGATTGCCCGTGGGGGGCTTCGTCATCGAGGACCCTGGTAACGACATCTACCGGGGAAAAAGTTGCGCGGGCCGCAACCGTTTCACATCGAGGCGCGGATCCGGGCGTCGCGAGCGTCAAAAAACGGGCTTGTCGGGGCCCGGGTCCACGCGCATGCTCGCCGCGGGCGAAGGCCCTTCCCGGACCGACGATGAGGCCGCTTCCCGATGGCCCAGGTTCGCCGGATCGGGGAAAGCTCCGAGGACCGTGCACGCCCACTCCATCGCCGGATTCTTGAGCGCGTGGGTGGTCGCGTACGTCGCGATCGCCACATTCTGCTTCCTCGCGACGCGGAGGGAGCGCCTGCGCGGGCGCGAGGCCGACTTCGTGCTCTTCGGGGTCTTTTGCCTCGCGCTCTCGGTCCACACCGCGGGCGCGGCGGCGCTGCACCTGATGCGCGACGGGGCGGTCGTGCGGATGGCGCTGCTCGCTTCGGACGTGGGGCGCGTGCTCGGGGCGGCGCTGCTCGTGCACGTGGTCGCGCAGCTCTCGCAGGTGCGGCTCGCCCCGCGGGTGCTCGTCGCGATCTACGGCGCGGCGGCGCTGCTCGGGGGCGCGAGCATCGTCGAGCACGTGCGGCAGCTCGACACCGTGGCCGAGGCGCCGGTGTCGTTGCTCGGGCTCTCGGTCGTGGAGGTCGCGACGCCGGCGCACCCGCTCGCGGCGCTGGTGTCGGTCGGCTCGTTCGCGGCGGCGATCTTCGGCGCGACGGTGTTCGTGCGGAGCGCGCTGCGCGGCCGGGCGGATCTGCTCCCGTCGTTGTGGGGCTCGATCGCGTTCGTCGTGAGCACGGGCTACGACGCGCTTTACGGGGTGCTCGGGCAAGGCAAGCCGCTCACGAGCCCGTACGCGTACGCGGCGTTCGTGATGGGCGTCGTGATGTCGCTCCTGTCGCGTTACGTGGCGCTGCGGCAACGCCTGGAGGAGCGCGCGTCGGAGCTGAAGCAGAGGTCGGCGGAGATCGCGCGGGCGTACGAGGAGCTGCGCGCGGCGCAGGCGGAGCTCGTGCGCAAGGAGCAACTCGCGGCCGTCGGCGAGCTGTCGGCGGTGATCGCGCATGAGGTGCGGAACCCCTTGGCGATCATCACGACCGCCGTGGCGACGTTGCGGCGCGAAGGCCTCGGCGAGGACGATCGGCAGACCCTGCTCGGCATCCTCGACGAGGAGGCGTCGCGGCTGAACCGGCTCGTCGGGGATCTCCTGCGCTACGCGCGGCCCGTGCGGTGCGAGCGTCAGCTCGTGGCGCCGCGCGAGATCGTGGAGCGCGCGCTCTCGCTCTCGCAGAACCAGACCGCCGTGAAGGTGACGCTCGTGGAGCCGGAGCCGCTCGAAAAGATCCACGCGGATCCGATGCTGCTAAGGCAGGTGTTCGAGAACATCGTGACGAACGCGATGCAAGCGATGCCGACCGGCGGAGCCTTGACGGTGACGCTCGTGCCGCACGCGGAGAGCGGCGCGTCCGGGGTCGAGGTGCGCGTCGCGGACACGGGCGAGGGGATGGACACGTCGGTGCGCGACCGCGCGCTTGATCCGTTCTTCACGACGCGCGCGGCGGGGACGGGGCTCGGCCTCGCGATCGTGGCGCGTATCGTGGACGCGCACGGCGGGCGGCTCTCGATCGAGAGCGACGTGGGCGCAGGGACGGAGGTGCGGATCTTCTTGCCGCAGCAGGGCGAGCCTGCGCCGGGGCGGAGGTCGGTGCCGCCGGAGATCAGTCGGACGAGCTCGCTGCCGCCGATGCCGGTGGAGGTGCGGCGCGCGTTCGCCGGGAGGAAGGCGTGACGAAGGTCGACGACAAGAGGGCCGCGCGGCGCGCGGAGATCGTGCGCGCGGACAAGCAGTACGTGTGGCACCCGTACACGCCGATGCAGCGGTACATCGACGAGGTCGATCCGCTGGTCGTCGACCGCGCCGCGGGCGCGCGCTTCTTCGATGTCGACGGGCGGAGCTACCTCGACGCGAATTCGAGCTGGTGGGTCTCGACGCTCGGTCACAACCACCCGCGGCTCGTGGCGGCGCTCGCGCGGCAGGCGGAAAGGCTCTGCCATGTGTCGCTCGCGGGCGTGACGCACGAGGGCGCGGCGAAGCTCGGCGAGGAGCTCGTGGCGGTCGCGCCGCCGGGGCTCACGAAGGTGTTCTTCAGCGACGACGGGTCGACGGCGGTCGAGGTCGCGCTGAAGCTCGCGCTGCAGATGTGGCACAACGAGGGGCGGCCCGCGCGGCGCAGGTTCGTGGCGCTCGACGGCGCGTTCCACGGCGAGACGATCGGCGCGGCGAGCCTCGGGGGCGTGGAGGTGTTCCGCAAGCCCTTCGCAGGCGTGCTCCTCGAGTGCATCCATGTGCCGACGCCCGAGGGCGACGCGCCTTCCGACGCGGGCTACGCGCGGGCGTTCGCGGCCCTGGAGAAGCTGCTCGCCGAGGGGAGCGACACGATCGCGGCGGTCGTGCTGGAGCCGCTCGTGCAAGGCGCGACGGGGATGCGGATGTACGACGCGGCGTACCTGCGGCATGCGCGCGCGCTCTGCGATCGGTACGACGTGCTGCTCGTGATCGACGAGGTGTTCACGGGCTACGGGCGCACGGGGACGATGTGGGCGAGCGAGCGCGCGGGCATCACGCCCGATCTGATGTGCTGCGCGAAAGGCTTCTCCGGCGGCATGTTCCCGATGGCGGCGACGCTCGCGACGCGGCGGGTCTTCGACGCGTTCCTCGGGGCGCCGGAGCGAGCCTTTTATTACGGCCATTCCTTCTGCGGAAACCCGCTCGGCGCGGCCATCGCGCGCGAGGTGCTCGCGATCTTCCGCGAAGAGGAGATCCTCGTGAAGGCCCAGCCGAAGGCCGCGCGGATCACGAAGACGTTCGCTTCGATGGGGGAGATCCCGGGCGTGTCGCGGGCGCGATCGCTCGGGATGATCGGAGCGCTCGATCTGTCGAAGGGCGCGGGGTACCTCGGTGAGCTCGGCTGGCGGGTGTATGCCGAGGCGCGGCGGCGCGGCGCGTATCTGCGGCCGCTCGGAGACGTGGTGTACGTGGCGCCGCCGCTCACGATCACGGACGATGACCTCGACGCGCTCCTCGGGATCGTCGAGGAGAGCGTGCGGGCGGCGCTGCGTTAGCGCGTCTTCGTGGCGGGCGCGCGGCGATCCTTCCGGCGGCGCAAGCGCAAGACGAGCGCCGCGAGACCGCCGAGGGCCGCGGCGCCGGACGCGCCCGACGCGCTCCCCAGGCCGCAATCACACCCGCCGGCTGCTTCCAGCTCGCGCGGCCCACTGCCGCCGCTGCCGCTGCCCGATCCGCTGCCCGCGCCGATGCCGCCGCACGCGCTCGGATCGATCCCGAGCGTGGCCGCGATGCCGGGCCAGCTCATCAAGCACGCCGTCGGCGTCGTCGCGCCCTCGCCGCATTCGAGCGGGCAGATCTCGGGCAGGTTGTAGATGTTCTCGAACGTCTTGCCCTCGTCCTTCGAGAAGCCGACCGTGAAGTGGTCGACGAACTGGTTGCCGCACGCGTACATGCCCGCGGTCGTCCACGTGAGGCACCGCGTATAGATGCTGCTGACCTTCTGGAACGCGAGGTCGGCCGTGTTCGCGATCTGGATGCCGTCCTTGGGGCCGCCGATCGCGACACGCGTGCCGTCGGGTGAGAGCGCGAAGCCGAGCAGATCGTCCGTACCCGTGAAGGCCTCGGTGAACGTCGCGCCGGCGTCGTCGCTGACGAGGAGCTTGTCGACCGGATCGCCGCTCAGGCGCAGGTAGACGCGGTCGGGGTTTTGCGGGTCGATCGCGGCGAGGAAGGGGACGAACTTCGCGTAGGCCGCGTCGAGGTAGGTGCGCGTCCACGTCTCGCCGCGATCGTCGGAGCGCTCGATCGCAGGCGCGAACGATTTGCCGACGATGCCGCTCGCGTAGAGGCGCTGCGGGTTCGAGGGCGTGACGTCGACCGTCAGGGCGATGAAGTCGCTGAGGAGCGGCTTTCCGGCTTGCGTCCAGGTGGCGCCGCTGTCGGCCGTCTCGGCGATGATCACGTGGAAGCCGTCGGTGCCCTTGCCGGTGGAGGTGATGGCGACGGCGCGCGTGGGGTCGTCGCGGTGCACGGAGACGTCGATGACGTACTCGTCCTTCAAGGGGGCCTCGACGAAGCCCCAGGCGCAGCCGCGATCGTGGCTCACGCTGAGGCCTTCGAAGACGCCGGCGAGGATCGTTCCGTCCGCGAGCACGCCGATCGCTGGATCTTGCGTGCCGCCGTAGCCGACCGCGCCTTCGCAGATCCACGACCACGAGCTGCCCGTGTTCGAGGTCTCGAGGATGCCGTACGTGGTGCGGAGGACGATGTGCGCAGGATCCTTGGGATCCACGACGAGCTGGTCGGCGATGGGGAAACGGCCGTTCGCGTGGGCCGCGGCGGGGGCGAGGAGTGATACGGCCGCGATCGCCGCGGCAAAGGGGGAGAAGCGCATGGCGAAGGTTAGCGCGTGCTCATGCGCTCGGCGGCGGCGGCGTCTTCGTGTCCGAGGCGTACGTCGCGCAGCTCCGCGCCGAGCAGCTCGATCGCGGCCGTGACGAGGGGATGATCGGCGATGGCGCGGCGCGCGTTGTCGAGGCGGGCGCGTCGGTCGGCGCCGTCGATCTGCGCGACGGTGACGGTGCCGCTTTGCGGGCGGAGCGTCTCGAACGTGACCTCGGGCGTGCCGCCGAAATGCGCGGCGAGGGCGGCGCGGATGGCCTCCTTGGCGAGGGGGTCTTGCGCTTGCTTGCCGAGGAACGAGTTGTCCTCGAAGCCGAGGGCGAGGCCGTCGGGGCCGATGCGGAGCAACGCGGCGTGTTCGAGCACGGAGGCGAGCGGCGCGCGCTTGGCGCGGACGAGCTCGATCACGGCGCGAAACGTGGCGAGGTCGGGGGCGCTCGGGGCCGAAGATCCTCGGGATGCGCCCTCGGCGGGAGGCGGAACGGTCGAAGGCCGTGCCGCGGCGCCGTTCGTGGGAGCCGAGAAGGTCGGACGGCCGTTCGCGGCGCCGTTCGTGGGAGCCGAAACGGTCGAACGCTCGTGCGCGGCGCCGTTCGTGGGAGCCGAAACGGTCGAACGCTCGTGCGCGGCGCCGTTCACGGGAGCCGAGAAGGTCGGACGCTCGTGCGCGGCGACGTTCGCGGGAGCCGAGAAGGTCGGACGGCCGTTCGTGGCGCCGTTCGCGGGAGCTGAAACGGACGAAATTGTGTTGGAGGTTGCATTCGTGCTTGGTGGAGCGGTCGACGAATCGGCGGAGGCGCCTCGGCGCGGGCCCGGTGGCGTTCCGCCGCCTTGCATGGGCCTGCCGTGCCCGGCGCCGCCCGAGGGGCCCGGCGTGCCGCCGCCTCCCCCGAGCAGGCGGCGCTCCATGTCCCCGATCCGCCGCAAGAGCTCGTCCACCGGCAGGAGCGGCGGCCGGCGCGAGAGGCGCACGAGCGTCATCTCCAGCGCCGCGCGAGGCTGGCCGCTCCGCGTGATGTCGTCGTAGGAGCGCGAGAACCCCTGATGCAAGCGCGCGAGGTCGTCCGCGTCCGCGCGCGCCGCCAGGGTCTTGACGTCGGCGAGCTCGCTGTCGGCGAGGTCGAGCAGGCCCGTCGGATCCGCGGAGACCTTGGCGACCACGAGGTCCCGCAAATGCGCGAGGAAGTCCCGCGCGACGTGGGGGAGATCGTAGCCCTGGTGCGCGAGGTCGGAGACCGTGCGCAGGCACGTCTCGGCGTCACCGTCGACGAGCGCGGCCGCGAGGCCGTGAAGGACCGAGCGATCCGCGACGCCGAGGACCCGCGCGACGCCCTCGGCCGTGAGCTTGTCGCCGTCGACGCCGACCCACGCGAGGACCTGATCGAGCAGGCTCATCGCGTCGCGCATGCTGCCCGCCGCCTCGCGGGCGATGATGGAGAGCGCGGCGTCCTCGAACGCGACGCCCTCCTGATCGAGGACGAAGCGCAGGCGCGCGGTGATCGAGAGCGCGCTGATGAGCTTGAAGTCGTAGCGCTGGCAGCGGCTCAGGATCGTGACCGGGATCTTGTGGACCTCGGTCGTCGCGAAGATGAACTTCACGTGCGGCGGCGGCTCCTCGAGCGTCTTGAGGAACGCGTTCCACGCGTTGTTCGAGAGCATGTGGACCTCGTCCACGATGAAGATCTTGAACCGGTCGCGCGAAGGCCGGTACGGCAAGCTCTCCTGGAGCTTGCGGACGTCGTCGACGCCCGTGTAGCTCGCGCCGTCGATCTCCTGGACGTCGACGTCGCTGCCGACGGTGATCTCCTTGCAAGGAGCACACGCCTGGCAGGGTTTCGACGTCGGACCCTTCACGCAGTTGAGCGATTTCGCGAGGATACGCGCGCTCGTTGTCTTGCCGACGCCGCGGACGCCCGTGAACAAGAAGGCGTGCGCGACGCGGTTCTTGGCGATCGCGTTCTCGAGCGTGGTCGAGACGTGCCCCTGACCGACGAGGTCCTCGAACGACTGCGGTCGGTACTTGCGCGCGAGGACGACGTAGCTCATCGCCGCCTCGGCGTAGCAGAAAGGCGCGCTGGCGTCTTGCGACGCAGCCGGACCGCCACGGCGGGCGCGCCGCGTGAGCAAAGAGGCGCGCGCGGGCGTTCGTCCGGCCTTGCGGCCCAGCCGACTTCACGGCATACACCCGCCTCCCATGCAATTTCGCGGTGGAATGAACGAGCTGGTCCGCCAAGCGGCCCGGATGCAGCGCAAAATCGACGAGGCGAAAGCCAAGATCAAGGACCACGAGATCTCGGCGACCGCCGCGTCGGACAAGGTCACGGTCACCGTGACGTGCGAAGGCAAGGTCCGGAAGATCGCGATCGATCCGGACTTCCTCGCCGCCGAAGGCCTGGAGATGGCCCTCGACGCCGTGGCGGTCGCAGCGAACTCCGCGCTCGAGCAGGCCGACAAGTACGTCGAAGCCGAGATCGCCAAGGTCACGGGCGGCGTGAAGATCCCGGGAATGCACACGTAGTGGCCACGCGGAGCCCCACCTCCTACGTCACGCGCACCTCTTCTCTGCCGGAACGCCTCACGCGCGTCGCGCACCTGTTCGCGCGGCTGCCGGGCGTCGGCGAGAAGACCGCGCAACGCTTCGCGCTGTTCCTGGCGACGGCGGACGAGGAGGTCGCGCACGATCTCGGCACCGAGCTCGCCGTGTTGCGCGACCACGTGAGGCCCTGCGATCGCTGCGGAAACATCGGCGAGATCGCCGAAGGCGCGCAGCCGGGCGAGCCCGTGTGTTGCGCGATCTGCCGGGACGAGCGGCGCGACAAAGCGCTGCTCTGCGTGGTCGCGCGGGTGCAAGACCTGCTCGCGATCGAGCGGAGCGGGGTGATGCGCGGGAAGTATTTCGTGCTCGGGAGGCTGCTCTCGCCGCTCGACGGGATCTCCGCCGAGGATCTGCCGCTCGAGCAGCTCAAGCGCATCGTGACGGACGCCGAGGCGCCGGTGAACGAGGTGCTCGTGGCGACGCCGCCGTCGGTGGACGGCGAGGCGACGGCGCTGCTCGTGGCGCGCGAGATGGCCGCGCTCGGCGCGCGCGTGACCCGCATCGCGAGCGGCGTGCCCCACGGCGGCGACCTCGAGTTCGCCGATCAAGTCACGCTCGGCCGCGCCATCGAAGGCCGGAAGAGCTTCGGCTGAACGGAGGGTACGAGAGATGCCGAAAACCATCATTTCCACGACCGAAGCCCCCGCCGCGATCGGCCCCTATTCGCAGGCCACGCGCGCCGGGAACCTCGTCTTTTGCAGCGGCCAGATCCCGATCGATCCGAAGACGGGGGAGCTCGTCGCAGGCGGGATCGAGGCGCAGACGAAGCAAGCGCTCGCGAACCTCGGCGAGGTGCTCCGCGCCGCCGGCGCGTCCTGGGCCGATGTCGCGCGGACGACGATCTGGCTCGTCGATCTCGGCGATTTCGCGGTCGTCAACCGGATTTACGGAGAAGTCGTGGGCGCCGAGCCGCCCGCACGCGTGACCATCCAAGTGTCGGCGCTGCCGAAGGGCGCCGCCGTCGAAATCGATGCGATTGCCCATGTTTGACGCCTGGGCAAAGTCAATCCCCAGGGGAGCCTCGAAATGACCACCAAGGACGATAGCGACAACCCGGAAAAGAAGACGCGCAGGATCGTCCGCTCGGCGAGCACGCGGCGCGAGGGCGAGCCCGGGGGCGAGAACCCGGCAGAAGGAAAGCCCGCGCAAGAGGCCGGGGAGGCGAAGACGGAGCCGGCCGCAGGTGAAGGCGCCGCCGCGCCCGCGCCGAAGCCCGCCGCGAGCGGCCCCGGCGGGAGGCCGGAAGGCGTGCGCCGGATCGACATGCGTGGGCCCCGCCCGCCGGCCGGTACGCCGAGGCCGAGCAGCGGCAGGCCGCCGCCCCGCGGTCCCCGCAGGGACCACGGCGGCGACTTCGTTCCGCGTCAGGAAGAAGGGATGCGCCCGCGCCCCGGCCCGGGTGCCGCGCGCTCGGCGATGGGCCCGGGCCCGGGTCCCCGCCCGCCCCGCCCGGCCGGTCCGCCCGGAGAAGGTCAAGCCCGCGCCGAAGGCGGCGAGAGGCCGCCGCGCTTCGATCGAGGCCCGCGCCCGGACCGTGGGCCGAGGCCGGACCGGGGTCCGCGTCCGGATCGTGGACCGAGGCCGGACCGAGGCCCGAGGCCGGAGCGTGGGCCGCGTCCCGAGGGCGCAGGTCCGCGTCGGGATCGTCCGCAAGCCGGCGCGCCGAGCGCCGCCGCGCCGGCCGCCGCGGGGGAGGCCCAGGCAAAGCCGGCCGTCGCCGCGAAGCCCGTCGCGAAGCCGGCCGCGCCCGCGCCCGCGCCCGTCGCGAAGCCGGCCGCGCCGAAGCCGAACATCGTGACGATCATCGCGCCGCCCCCGAAGGCGAGCGGAGGCCCGAAGGCCGCCGCGCCGAAGCCGGCCCTGACGGCGAAGGAAGCCCTCGCCGCGAAGGCGAAGGCCGCGCAGGCGAAGGGCAAGGCGCCGGCGCAGCCCGCGAAGGCGGAAGGCGCCGCCGCGGAGGCCCCGGCAGCCGCCGCAGCCCCGGCATTCGAGGCGGCCGATCTGTCGGCCGGCTGGGACACGGCCGTGGAGGCCGCGCGCAAGGCGGGCGACCACAGCGCGGCGCTCGTGGACGCGTGGCTCGCGGGCTCGAACGTGGAGGCGATCGCAGCGGTGGCCGACGCGGAGGAAGCGCCGGGCACCGCGCGCAAGGCCGCGCGTCGAGCGCTCAACATCTTGAAGTCGCGTGGGACGGCGATCCCGACGAAGCCGCGGGTGGCGCGCGTGGACACGCGGGCCGAGGCAACGCTCGAAGCGACGTTCCTGCCGCCCGATGGAAGCGGGACGTCGGCCATCTCGATCACGAGCCGCGACGCGAGCGGCCGGTACCACCTGGCCGAGGTGATCGTGAGGGATCCGATCGGCATCTTGAACGCGGGCAGCGCGTGGATGAGCGGCTCGCAGCTCAAGGAAGGCCGCAACCGCGCGCTCGAAGGGCTCGGCGTGTCGCCGGCGCCCGTGCCGCTGGAGTGGGCGCGTCATCGGATCGCCACGGCCCGCAAGCAAAACGCGACGTCGGGGCAGATCGTGCCGCTCGGGTTCGAAGGCTGCCGCGAGCTCGTGGAGCCCTGTCCCGAGGCCGAGCCGCCGCACCCGCTGGCCGATCTCGAAGCCGAGGTGACGAGCGACATCGGCTGGGCGCGCGCGCCCGGGTCGGCGTCGCTGCACGAGGAGCCGGAGTTCCGGTCGTGGCTGCCCGATCGCGGGAGCCTGGAGGACCTGCTCCAGCGGCTCGGCCAGCGGCTCGGGCCGGAGGGCGTGCGGGATCCGCAAGCGGTGAACCTGGCGCTGACCGAGGAGATCGCGGCCGCGACGGATCGCTTCTTCTCGCCGGAGGCGCGCGCGATCGTCGCGACGCGGATGAAGGACGCGGCGATCTCGGTGCGCGCGCGGAAGGGCAACGAGCGCGCGACGGACGTGCTCGCGGTGGCGCGCGCGGTGAAGGAGGCGGGGCTCATCACGTCGCCGCCGAACGAGATCCCGTTCCTGGTGGGCTTCTTCCAGAAGGGGATCAGCGTGCTCGCGCATCAGGGCGGCGGTTCGCTCCGCATCCCGGTGGCGCCGCTCGGGCCGCAGGCGGCGCCGCAGGCTCCCGCTCCGGCGGAGGAGTCGGCGGACGCGTCGACCTGACCTCATTCCCCTGACCTCACCCCCCTGACCCCCTCTCCACGCCGTGGAGAGGGGGGAATCTCCGCTCAGCCTTCCCAGGGCGCTTTTGCGTCGCCCATTCCGACATGCCGCCGAAAGGCGAGGTGCAGCGCCTGCGTATGCGCGCCTGGTTTGCCGCTGCCGATCGGCGCGCCGTCGACCACGACGACGGGCAGGATCTCGCGCAGGCTCGACGACAGGAAGACCTCGTCCGCCGTGTGTACGTCCTCCGGGACGAGCGGGCGTAACGTGACGGAGAGACCTGCCTCGCCCGCGATCGCGAGGATGTGCGCGCGCGTGATGCCCGCGAGGATCCCCGCCTCTTCGGGCGGCGTGATCAGGGTTCGTCCTTGCACGACAAACACGTTGGAGGTCGTACCTTCGACGATCTGTCCCGCCGTGTTGAGGATGAGCGCCTCGTGCGCGCCGACGTCACACGCCTTGCGGATCGCGAGCACGCTGGCGAGGTAGTTGCCGACCTTGGCGCCATGCGCGGCGTCGCAAGCGCGCTCGGTGCGATGCGTGATGACGGAGACGCCGTCGCGGTACATCGCCGCCGGGAGGAGCTTGAGCGGCTCGACGAGGATCACGCGCAGCGGATGCGTCGCGAGGCGCGGATCGAGGCCGGGCGGGCCGGAGCCACGTGTCAGCGTGGCGCGTACGTAACTCTCGGGGTTCGCCGCGGCCGCGAGGGCACGTTCGATCTCGGCGGCAAACGCAGGCGGATCGATCGGCATGGGGATGGCGACCTGCGCGGCCGATCGTTCGAGGCGCCGGACGTGTTCGTCGAGCGCGAAGGGGCGGCCGCCGTAGGTGCGGATGGTTTCGAAGACGCTGTCGCCGTAGAGGAAGCCGCGGTCGTAGACCGAGACCTTGGCGTCCTCGGGCGCGTGGAGCCTTCCGTCGATGCAGGCGATGCGGCGCATGGTCGTCGCCCGAGAGCGTGTCACGGATCGGCGTCGAGCGCGCGCAGGGCGGCCTCGCGAGACGCATCGATCGCGCGCGCGAGGGTGGTTCCGTCGAGGCCGCGTGGATCGAGCGGCGCGCCGAGCGCGACGGCGACACGCGAGAAGGGGCGGGGGATCTCGAACTTGTCCCACGTGCGCGCGAGGACCCACGCAGAGGAGCAAGCCGAGGCGAGCGGCACGACGAGGCCACCGGCGAGGCGAGCCGCGAGGATCGCGCCGACGCGATCACCGTCCCCGCGCACGACGCCACGCGGGCCGCGGGGTCCGTCGACCGCGAAGGCCGCGTCATGACCCTGTCGCATGCGGCGGACGATGCCCTTGAGGCCCATCGCGCCGCCGCGCGTGGACGAACCTCGCTCGACGACGAGCCCGAGCGAGCCGAGCGCGCCCGTCTGGATCTCGCCGTCGTCGGAGAGGCTGACGAGCACGGCGGTGCGGCGTCGCTTGCGCCAGCGATGCAGGGCGAACTGCTGGCCGTGCCAGAAGGAGAGCACCCAGGGGGTGCCGTCGGTTCCGTCGAGGTCGGGGTGGGTGAGGAGGGAGAAGCGGACAGAGCGGAGGAAGGCGCGAGCGACGAGCCCTGCTGCGTAGCCGAGGGCTCGTCGCCGCGTATTCGGCGCTTGGGGGCTACGCCCGAGCAAGTCGGGCTTTGCCCCCAAGCCCCCGGCGGTCACTTCTTCAGCTTGGCGAGCAGCTCCTTCGCGGGCGCGAAGTTCTTGTCGGCGTCGATCGCGCGATCGAGCTGCTGGATCGCCTTCTTGTCGTCGCCCTGCGCGTGGAGGATCCGGCCGATGTAGTAGAAGGCCGCGGCCTTCGAGATCGGCGAATTCTCGTCGAGCTTCTGCAGGAGCAGGGCGCGGAAGGTCTTCTGCGCGCGCTCGAAGTGCGCGTCGCGCGCCGCCTTCTCCTCCGTGGCCTCGCCGAGCTCCATCGAGAGCACGCCGAGGTCGCGCAGGATCGCGATCGAGCCCGGATCGATCTTGAACGCGATGTCGAGGTCCGCGAGCGCCTTCTCCTTGTCGCCTTCGGCGAGGTACGCCTTGGCGAGCCGGTGATGGATCGTCGCGAGCTCCTTCGAGCGACGGCCGCCGTACGACTCCACGATCTTCTGCAGCACCTCCGCGGCCTGCTTGCCGCGGCCCGAGGCGCTGTAGGCGTCGCAGAGCACGAGGAGCAGCTCCCGATCGCCGGGGGCGAGCTCCGAGGCCTTCACGAGCAGGTCCGCCGCGGCGCCCGGATCGCTCCGCTTGCCGAGGTGGATGTCCGCGGCCTTGCGGTAGAGCTGCACCTTCTGGCCCGCCTCGGTCGCGGCGTTGGCGTCGCCCTTCACGAGGTCGGCAAGCTCGGCCCACGCCTGCTGCTTCTCGTAGAGCGCGTGCAGCTTCTTGCGGATGTCCGCGGCGCGCTCGTCGGCCTTGAGGCCGGCTTCGAGGACACGACGGACCGCCGCCTCGTCCTTGAGCGCCGTGTACAGATCCGCGAGGCGGAGCGACGTCTTGACGGCCTCTTCGCCGGTGGCGGAGGAGAGGACCGTCTCGAGCGCCTTGGCCGCCTCGGCCTTGTCGCCCTTCTTCTCGTAGAGGCGCGCGAGCGAGAGCAGCGCGCCCTTGTGGTTGCCGTCGCGCTCGAGCACCGCCTTGTACGTCTCGATCGCCTTCGGGACGTTGTTCAGCCGGTTCTCGAAGACCTCCCCGAGGCGCACGCTGTAGACGAGCTCCGCGGAGAGATCGCCGCGCTCCTTGGCGAGGTCGATCTGCGTGTTGAGCAGCTCCGCCAGCTCGTCGTCGCGGCCCGACTTTTCGAGGAGCTGCGAGAGGAGCAGCGTGGCCTGCTCGTGGGTGCGCTCCTCGTCGAGGATCGCGCGCAGGTGCTCCATGGCCTCGCTCGTCGCGTCGAGCTTCTCGATGCAGATCCGCGCGCTCTCCAGGCGGAGCGTGGCGCGGGACGCAGGCGTCTCCGCGAGGTCCACGAGGCGCGAGAGGACGTTCAAGAGCTCCTTGTGCTTGCCGCCCTTCGCATAGAGCTCGCGGAGCGCGTCGGAGGCCTTCGCGTCGTTCGGCTCGTCCTCGAAGATCTGGCTGTAGAGGTCGAGGGCCTTCTTGTCGTCCGAGAGCTTCTCCCGGGCGACCAAGGCCGCGCGGTGCTTGAGCTCCCGGATTTTCTCGCCCTCGGCCGCGAGCTCGGCCTGGCGCACGAGGAGATCAAAGACCTCCTTCGAATCGCCCGCCTTGTCGCGCACCTTCGTGAGCTCCGCGAGGGCCCACGCGTCGCTGTCGTCGGCCTTGATCATGTCGCGGAGGATCGCCTCGGTGAGCGCGTCGTCCGCGAGCACGCCCTCGGCCAGGCCCTTCGCCTCGCGGCGCAGGTCGGAGGCGAGGTGGCCGAGGCCGTCGAGCGCGGCGAGGCGGCGCAGCGTGCCGACGAGGTCACGCTCGCGGCCCGCCGCGCGCTGCAGGCCCTCGATGTTGCGCAGGATCGTCTCGCTCGTCGGGTCGTGCTTGAGCGCCTGTTCGAGCGCGCGTTCGGCAGCGGCGTTGTCGGCGAGCTTGTCCTTGCGCCACTCGGCGATGCGCATCCACAGGTCGCGCGCCGCGTCCGTCGAGAGGTCGCTCTTCTCGGACACGGCCTTCTCCAGCGCGTCCGCGGCGCTCGCCCACCCGCCCGTGATCGGGGAGAGGCGCTCGAGCTCGGCGAGCACGTCGACGTCGGCCGGGTCGTCCTTGAGCGCGGCTTCGAGCGCGCCCTGGGCCGCCTTCGGATCGCCGGAGCGATCTTCGAGGACCTTGGCGAGATCGAGCCGGAGCCGCACGCGCTCGGCGGGCGTCCCGACGAACCCGATGCGCTTCTCGTAGAGCTTCGCGAGCGCCGCGTGATCGCCCTGCGACTTGTAGACGCTCTCCAGGGCCTCGGCGGCCTCCTCGAAGAGCGACCGCTCGTCGGTGAGCTTCTCCAGCGCCTCGCGCGAGGGCGCGTGATCGGGCGCCCGCTCGAGGGCCTGCTTCAGCGTCGCGAGGCCCTGCGACTTCTCCCCGAACGCCTCGATCTGGATCGTGGCGAGCCGATGGTGGAAGTTCGCCTGCTCGCGCTCGTCGGAGATCGCGGCGACGCGACGTTCGAGGACGTCGGCGAGCGCCTTGTTGTCCCCGAGCCGCGAGTAGAGACGGTCGAGGGCTTCGAGCAGCGCCGGCTCGTCGCCGGCTTGCTCGACCGCCTTCGCGTACGCCTCGACGCTGCGCCGATCGTCCTTGAGCTTGTCCTCGGCGATGCGACCGACGCGCAGCCACAGGTCCTTCGCGATGACCGCGTCGAACGTCGCCGCCGCGCGCTGCGAGAGGGCGTCGCAGTAACGACCGAAGCCCTCGGAGCGCTCGGCGAGCCGCTCGATCTCGGCGTGGAGCTCGGGATCGTCCGGCGTGTCTTCGAGCGCGCGGAGCAGCGCGCCCTCGGCGGCGAGCGGCTTGCCGAGCTTCTCGTCTTCGACGATCGCGATCGCGCGGAGCGTGCGGGCGCGGTCGATGCCCTCGGTCTGCGCCTTGAGGCGCATTTCGAGGACGCCGACGAGCTCCTCCCAGCGCGAGGCCGCGCGGAGGACGGGCTCGAGGGCGTCGGCCGCGTCGAGGCGCAGCTCCTCGCGACCCTCGCCGATCGCGCGGATCGCCTTGATCGCGTGATCGTTCGTGGCGTCGTCGTCGAGCACGAGGCGGTAGTGTTCGAGCGCGTCCTGCGGGCTCGCGAGTTCGGCGGCGTAGAGATCGCCGATCGCGGTCCGGAGCTTGACGCGCGTCTCACGCGTGTCCGCCGTGCTCGCCTGGAGCTTCAGGTTGTCGAGCAGCTCGTCCCACATCTTCTCGGCGCGGTAGAGCCGTTCGAGCGAGGCGAGGACCGTCGCGTCCGAGGGCCGCGCATCGAGCGCCGCGTTGAGCGCGTTGATCGCCTCCCGACGGTTGTCGAGGGACTTCTCGTAACGCTCGGCCGCGCGGACGTTGAGGTCGTACCGGAGGTCGGCCTCGCCCGAGCCCGCGAGTTCCACGCGACGCGCGTAGAGCTCGACGAGGCGCTGGGCAGCGTCGCGCGGTTCGTAGAGCGGGATGAGCGCGTCGACCGTGACCGTGCTCTCCGGATCAAGTTCGAGAGCGCGCTCGTACGCCTTGATGGCGCCCTCCTCGTCGTCGAGCATCTGCAGCTTCGTCTCGGCGATCCGGCGCCAGATGGCGGCGTTCTCGTCGTCCGAAGCAAGCTCGCTCTTCTTTTCGAGGACCGCGATCAACGTCTGCCAGTCGGAGAGCAGCATCGACAGCATGTCGATCGCTTCGAGCGGATCACGCTCGGTCGGATCGAGCTCGCTGAGCCTCCGGTAGGCGCCGAGGGCGCGCCGCGGATCGTCGACCTTCTCGTCGTAGACCTTGGCCACGGCGAGCAGGAGCTCGCGCTTGACCACGTCGTCGGTCGTCTTCTCGATGCCCTGCTCGTAGCTCTCGCTGAGCCGCTCCCAGGCGCCCAGCATCGTCGCGAGGCGCTCGAGCTCGGCGCGCGTCTCTCCGTCCTCGGGGTCGAGGGCGAAGGCCGCGCGCATCGAGCGGAAGGCGAGGCTTCGATCGTTGCCGCGCGTCTCCCAAAGCTGCGCGGTCTCGCGCAGCACGGCGACCTTCTCGTGCACCTCGCTCGCGAGGTGGTAGCGCTCCTCGTTCAGCTTCACGAGCAGGCGCCAGTCGTCGCTGCGCTCGTAGAGCGGGCGGAGGATCTCCACCACGCGCGCCTTGTGCTCCTCGTCGCGCGTGAGGGCTTCGAGTTCCTTGATCGCCTCCTGATGCCAGGGCACGTCGGTGACGATCGCTTCGAGCTGATCGATCGCGGACGACGTGTCCTTGATCTTGTCGCGGAGCAGCCGCGCGAGCGCGAGGCGGTACGGCGCGCCAGCCTCGCCGTTCGCCGCGGCCTCGGCGCGCCGCAGGTAGAGATCGGCGAGGTCCTGATCACGGCCGAGCTCCGCGTAGAGCTCGGTCAGCGCGTCGAGCGCGCGCGCGTCGGACTCGTCGACATCGAGGGCCGCCCGGTACGTCTCGATCGACTTCTCGGGCTGCTTGAGTTCGATCCGTTCGAGCCGCGCGATCGTGTGCAGCGCGTCGAGCCGCTCCTTGTCGTAGCGGTAGTCGAGCGACGAGCGGTAGAGCTCGACGCGCTCCTCGTGGCGGCGCTCCCGCACGAGCAGGCCGTCGATCGCGGAGAAGAGCTCGCGCGACTCGGGCTCGAACTCGTGCGCGCGCCGGTACCACTTGAGCGCGCTCGTGACGTCGTTCAGGTCCGCGTAGATCTCGCCCGTCCGGCGGCAAAGCTTGGCGCTCTGGCCGTCGTCGACCGTGATCTCGGTAAGCTCGGCCGAGTAGATCTCGGCGAGCCTCCGCTCCGCGCTCGCCACCTTCGCGAGGCGCTCGAGCTCGTGCCACACGCCCTCGTCGCCGAGGTCCTCGTGCAGGAGCTTCGCCACCGTCTCGAGGGCGGCCTTGTAGTCTTCGAGTTGCTCCTCGTGCAGCGTCGCCAAGCGCGTGAGCAGGTCGCGACGCTCCGACGGGTCCTCGCTCGCGGTGAGCCGCGCATCGAGGGCCATCTTCACGCGCGCCCAGTCGGCGCGACGGAGGTAGACCGGCTCCAGCATCTCGCCCGCGCGCGCTCGGTGCGCCGGGTTCTCCGACGCTTCGAGCAGCGCTTCGAGTTCGCCCACCGCGCCCACGTGCGCCGCGTCGATCACGAGCGCCTCGGCGAGCTCGTCGAACGCGCGGGACACGTCTTCGAGCCGCTCGTGCGCGACCTTCGCGATCTTCACGCGGAGCTCGGCCGGCGCGCCCACCGCTCCATCGAGCTGACGCTCGTAGAGCTTGATGAGGTCCTCCCAGCGCGTCGACTCCTTGTAGAGCGTCTCCAGGGCGTCGATCGCCTTCGGGTTGAGCTCGACGTCGAGCAGCGCCTCGTACGTCTCGATCGCGCCGCTCGGATCCTTCAGCGCGTCGCGCTGCAGCTCCGCCTGGCGGAAGAGGAGGCGCTTCTTCTCGACGTCGTCCGCAGCGTTGTCGACGCGCTGCCGGAGGATCTCGAGGAGGTTCGGCGCGTCGTTCGCCTCGCCGTAGAGCTCTTCGAGCGCCACCATCGCGCGGCGATCGTCGCTCCTCGCATCGAGCGCGTTCTTGTACCACTCGACCGCGAGCGCCTTGTCGTCGAGCTTCGTCCGGGCGAGCTCGCCGACGCGCAGCCGCACGTCCTGCTGCACGTCGCCGTCGAGGATCGAGTCCACGACCGAGCGGTAGAGCTCCGACAGCTCCGCCCACCGGCCCGTCGCCTTCGCGAGGCGCTCGACGGTCTCGATCCACTGCGCGACCTCGGGCTCGCCCGCGGCCTCGCGCACGCCGCGCACCGCGTACCCGAAGGCACGGCCGGTGTCGGTGAGCGGACCCTCCGCCGTGCGGAGCGCGCTCTGCAAGTTCGAGAGACGCTCGCCCGTGCTGTCCGCCGTCTCCACCTCGATCTCGAGGACGCGCAGGAGCTTCTCGCTGTCGCCGTCGGCCTCGTAGAGCGGGTGCAGGGTCTCGGCCGCGTCGCGCCGCGCCTCGGGATCCTCGAGCAAGGCTTCGAGCGCGTTCCTGCAGCGCGCGTTCGCCGGATCGAGGACGAGCGCCTGGCGGTACGCGTCGAGCGCGCCCGGCAGATCACTCTGGTGCAGGCGCCGCACGTCGCCGAGCCGCGCGAACAGATCGAGCCGCTCCTCGAGCTCGTTCGCGAGCGAGAGATGCACGTCGAGGGTGTCGGCGAGATCCGACCACCGCTCGGCCTTCTCGTAGAGCGCTTCGAGCGCCGAGAGCGTGGCCGGCTCGGGGCCGAACTCGTCGGAGACGTTGCGCCAACCGCTGATGGCGCCGGACACGTCGTCGAGCTTGCTCGCGAGCGTCTCGGCCGCGCGCACCATCGTCCGCTTGCGCTCGTTCGCGTCGTTCGAGAGCGTCTGCCGCGCCTCCAGGATGGAGACGAGCTCGCGCCACTCGCCCGTGCGCTCGTAGAGGCGTTCGAGCGCGGAGAGCGCTTCGAGGTCCTCCGGATCGTCCGACATGCGCGCGCGCCAGGCCCCGATCGCCTTGTCGGGCGCTTCGAGGACCGACTCGTACACTTCGCCGATGCGGCGGTAGAGGTTCTGGCGCCGTTCGAGGTCCTCTTCGAGGCGCACCTCGATGCCGAGCACCTCGGCGAGCGCCTCGTGCTTGCCCTTGCCCGTGTAAATCTCGGCGAGCGCCTGCGCCGCCGGGATCACCAGGTTCGGATCCGTCTCGTCGATCGAGAGGACACGCCTGTAGACCTTCTCGGCCCGATCCAGGTCGCCCAGCATGTCCGCGCAGATCTGCGCGACGACCATAAGGATCTCGCCCTGGGTCGGCGGCGTGCTGCACGCGTCGGCGGCCGCCGTGAGGACCGTCGCCATCTTCTCGTGCTCGGCGAGCCTGCGGCCGATGTCCACGAAGCGCTCGCGGACAATCGCGTCGTCGGGCTCGAGCGGGACGAGCTCGCTCAACGTGGCGAACGCGCCCGGGTCGTCGCGCAACCGGTCGTCACGCAGCGTGCTCACGCGGCGCAGAAGCTCGCGACGCTCGTGCTCCTCCGTCGCGCCTTCGCGCCGGATTTCGAGCACCCGCACGAGCTGACGCACCTCATCGCGCGCCTCGTACACGACCTCCAGCACGCGCGCGGCGCGCAGGCGCAGGCTGCCCACTTCGAGCAGACGCTCGACGAGCTGGCGCGCCTCCGCGTCACCCGGCCGTTGCTCCAGCACGCGCTCGAGGTGTTCGAGCGAGAGCGCCGGCTCGTGCAGGCGATCGAGGTAGATCCGACCGAGGCTCAGCTTGATGTCGGCCGCTTCCTCGTCGGTCGAGGTCTCCAGCCGCCGCTCCAGGAGCGCCGCGAGGTCCTTCCACCGCCCCTCGCGCTCGTAGAGCCTCTGCAGCGCGTCGAGCGCCGGCTCGTAGAACGCGTCGAGCGTGAGGATGCGCTCGTAGTAGCGGATGGCCTTCGCCGCATCGCTCATGATCTCCTCGGCGATCACGGCGACGTCGTTGAGCAGCGAGATCCGCGTCGTTTGATCCGGCGTGCCCTGCGCGGCCTTGTCGTAGAGCGCTTCGAGTTCGCTCCACCGCTCCGCGTTGGTGAGGATCTGCTTCAGGCGCGAGAACGCCCGCTCGTTCGTCGGGTCCACCGCGAGCACGCGATCGAGGTAGGGCATCGCGCCCTCCGGATCGCCGAGCTGATCGTCATGGAGCATCGCCGCGCGCTCGCAGAGTTCGATCTCCACGTCGTCGGGCAGCTTCTTGTCGCTCTCGACGTTGCGCGCCGCGACGAGGTGCGTCCGGTACGCCTCGGCGAGGTCCGTCGGGCGACCGGCCCGCGCGGCGAGCTCGGAGGCCCGATCCCAGACCGTGAGCTCGCTCGAGAACTCGTTCAGCGCGCCGAGCACGACATCGAGCGCCGTGCCCACTGCGCGGAGCTTCTCCTCGTTGACGTCCGCGAGCTTGAGGAAGAGCGCGAGGCGCGTCGACGTGTCGGTCTCGGTCTCGAGCAACACCCGGAGCGCGTGCGCCTCGCGGCGCGCGTCACCCGTCTCGGCGTACTCGCTCGACAGCACCTGCGCCGCCTGCGCGCGCGTCTCCGGTTTGTCGAGCAAGCGCGCGAGGATGCTCACCGCATCCGCTTCGTGCGGGAGGATCTCCAGCGCGCGCACCGCCGCGTCGAACGCATCCACCGGCCGTTCGAGTTTCTCCAGGTACAACGTGGCGAGCTCGACCTCGCAGCGGCCGCGCTGCTCGCCGTCGGACACGTCGCGGTGACGTGCCACGACCTCGGCGCCCGCCGCCGCCTCGCCCGCCGCGATGAGCAGGCGCGAGAGAGCACGCAGCGCTTCCCCACGCGCGGGCGTCACCTCGACGACCTTGCGCAGGAGCAGGATCGCCTGCGCGTTGTCGCCGAAGACCTCCTCTTCGAGCGTCGCCCACTCCTCGAGGATCTCGGCGCGGGCCTCGCCCTCGACTTGATCGGCGCGGAGCTGGAAGAGCCAGCGCAGGTCGTCCTTCTTCTCGTTCGCGCGGAGCAGCGCGTCGAGCTCGCGGATCGTCTCCTCATCGGTCGGATCCGCCTCGACGAGCTCGCGGTACGTCGCCGCGGCCTCGTCCACCTTGCCGAGCTCGCGCGCGTACACCTCCGCGAGCCGGAGCTTCAGCGCGCGCCGCGTCGCGCCGTCGATCTCCTCGTCGCGCTTCAGCCGCGCCTCGACGGCCTCGACGAACGGACCCCACGAACTCGCCGCGCGCGACCACGCTTCGAGCAGCGACAGACCGTCCTCGCTCGCGTCGAGCTCGTAGGCGCGCCGCGCGTAGCCGAGCGCCTTCTGCTTATCTGCGAGCGGCCCGCCCGTCACTGCGGCGAGCTTGCGCAGCATCGAGACCTGCTCCTCCACGTCCGACGTGGCGCCGAGCAGGATCTCGTAGAGCGCGGGCAGACGCGCCCACTTCTCTTCCTTCTCGTAGATCGGCACGAGCGCCGCCGCCGCGCGCGCGTCGGTCGGCGACACGCTGAGGACACGCTCGTACGAGCGCACGGCCCGCTCGGGCGCGCCGAGCTGCTCCTCGTAGATCCGCGCCGCGCGGAACGAGATGTCGAGCTTGACGTTCGGCTCGGTTGTCTTGTCGGCCGCGCCCGAGAGGAACTCGACGAGCCCCTCCCAGTCGTTCTGCGACGCGTAGAGCTCTTCGAGCCCGTCCCAGTCGCCCGACGCCACGTACGACTCGCGCAGCACGCGGAGAGCGCGCGCGTGCCCCGGCGAGAGCACGAGCACGCGACGCCACGTGCGCGCCGCCGCCACCGGATCCTTGAGCCGCTCCGCGTACACCGCGCCGAGCTTCTGCAGCGCGTTGAGCCTGCCGGCGTCGTCCGTCGCCGCATCCACGCGGCGCTCGAGCACCTCGGCGACCGTCGCGAAATCCTTGTCGCGCTCGGCTTGCTTCTCCAGCGCATCGAGCACGCCCGGCGCCGACGCGTCGAGCTCCAAGATCTGCTTGTAGTGCGCGATCGCGTCCGCGCCGCGATCGAGGCGCTCGGCCGCGAGCTTCGCCATCTCGCCGAGCAGCTCGATGCGCGCCGCGTCCTCCGTCCTCGGGAGCTGCGCCTCGTAGAGCGCGTAGAGCTGCGCCCACGAGCGCCGCTTCAGGTAGAGCTCCTTCAGCCGCGACTCGGCCTCGTCGTCGCCCGGCGCCACCGCGAGGAGCGACTCGTAGGCCGACACCGCGTTCTGGACGTTCGAGAACTGGTCGACCCAGCGCCGCGCCACCGCGCGGTAGAGGTTCGCCTTCTCCGCGTCGCTCGTGGACAGCTCCGCGAGCCTCTGCTGATACGAGAGCAGGTCACGCCAGCGACCGAGCGTCTCGTAGACCCGCGTCAGCTCACGCACCGCGTCGATGTCCCGCTCGTCGAGCTGTGCGATCTGCGTGAGCACCGTGACGAGCGCCGCGTCGTTCTTCGCGCGGTCGCGGTAGACCGAGGCGATGTCGCGCAGCACCTGGATGCGACCTTGCACGTCGGTCTGCGGCGTGCGCTCGAGCTCCTGCCGGTAGAGCTCGACGAGGGCGTTGTAGCCCTCCGTCTGCATGTAGAGCCGCTTCAGCGCGTCGCGCGCGTCGCGGTTGTCCGGGTCGGTGCGCAGGATGTTCTTGTACTGATCGATCGCCTTGTGCGCGTTCTCGGTCGACTCGGCGAGCTTGGCGAGCTCCGAGGCGATCGCGCGTTTGTCGGCCCCGTCGGGCAGCGCGCGCTGGGCGTCGGTGAGGATCGCGTAGAGCCGCGCCTTGTCGCCCTTGGCGAGCAGGTGCTCCCGGAAAAACGCGAGCATGCCGGCGTGCGTCGGATCGGCGCGACGCACGCGGTCGAAGTACGCCTCCGCCGCTTGCGGCTGGCCGCGCATCCGCCAGTGCACCATGCCGATCTGGACGAGCACGCCGAGCTCCTCGCCCGGCTTCACGCCGCCGCCCTTGAGCTGATCCTCGTAGAGCGCGACGAGCTCGTCCCATTGCTCGTTCGAGGTGAAATGTTCGGCGAGGAACGCGAGCGCGTCCGCCTGACCGGGCTGCAGGTCGAGCACCTGCGCGAAGGCGTCGCGGGCGCGGCCCTTGTCGCCGAGCTTCTCCGCCGCGACGCGTCCGAGCCGGAGCCCCGCCGCGATCCGATCTTCCTTCGACGCGCCTTCGCGCAGCGTGAACGAGAGCGCCCGCGTCACGCCGTCCCAGTCGGCGACCTTCACGCTCGCGCGTTCGAGCAGCCGCGTCGCGCGGCTGTTCTTCGGATCGAGCGCCAGCGCGAGTCCGATGAGCTCGTCGATCCGATCACGCGCCTCCGCGTGCCCGTACCGGAGCGCCACGTCCGCCGCGCTCGCCAGGAGCGAGCTCTTGAAGGCGGGGCCGTCTGCGTTCTCGGACTCGGCCACGTAGCGGTCGACGATCTCGCTCCACCGCTCGCGCTTCGTCGCGTCGCTCTCCAGCGCCTCGGCTGCGGCGTCGTCGTTCGGCCGAAGCTCGAGCAAGCGCTCGTAGGCGGCTCGCGCCTTGTCGGCGTCGACGAGCTCCTCGTTGTAGATGCGCGCGAGCTCCGCCTGCATCGGCGGCTCGACGGGCGTCCCTCCGGCAAAGGAGATCTCCAGCTCGAGGAGCTTGGCGACCGCGCCCCATTCTTTCCGCTCCTCTTGCTTGGCCCGCGCGAGCCCCAGGAGACGCTCCACGTCGTTCGTCGACGTGTCGGGGGCCGTCACTGCCTCCGCGAGATCGTTCCAGGCCGCCTCGTTCTCGGGATCGGACTGCAGGACCCCGAGGGCCACGCGAATTTTCTCAACGCTCATCGTTACCCCGGTCGGCGAAGCACAACGACACGATCATCCGGTCACCCATACGCTGCACCTCGACGTGCAGCGAAAGGCTCCTTGGACCAGACAGCTCGTCCTTCTCCCGCCATGCGTCGTCGAGAGAAGGATCCTCGGATTTATTTGACGCGAGCCGACTCTACGCTGCATTCGACCGGCGTTTCAAGGCGCCGTTTCCATCCCGGCCCGGCCGTCCGCTCGTGGCGCGGCAAACGCGCGGGAAAGCCCGTGTCCTCCCGTCGCGCGCCCTCGGCCGTTCCACGCGGCCGCACCTTGGGTTATCAAGCGGCCCATGAACGCTTCCTCCGTGAAACGGATTGGTGTCATCGGCGCAGGCCAGATGGGTCGCGGCATCGCGCAGGTCGCCGCCGCGGCCGGGATCGAGGTCGTCCTCTGCGACGCATCCCTGGAGATCGCGGACAAGGGCAAGTCGCTGATCGGCAGTATCCTCGGAAAGCAGGTAGAGAAAGGGAAGTTGTCGGCCGACGAGCATCGCGCATTGCTCGAGCGCATCGTCCCTGCCGGCAGCATGACCGCCTTCTCTTCCGTCGAGCTCGCCGTCGAGGCTGCGACGGAGAACGTCGACCTCAAGATCGACCTCTTCCGCAAGGCCGACGCCGCGCTCGCGCCGGGCGCGATCCTCGCCTCGAACACCTCGTCGATCTCGATCACGCGCCTCGCCGCCGCGACCTCGCGCCCCGAGCGGGTCATCGGCATGCACTTCATGAACCCCGTTCCGCTCATGAAGCTCGTGGAGATCGTGCGCGGCGTGCAGACCTCGCCCGAGACCTACTCGCTCGTGCACGAGCTCTCGGTTCGTCTCGGCAAGACCGTGATCACGTCCGAGGATCGACCGGGCTTTTTGGTCAACCGGATGTTGATTCCGTTCCTCAACGAGGCTTGCTTCACCCTGCAAGAGGGCGTGGGCAGCCCCGAGGACATCGACACGGGCGCGAAGCTCGGCCTGAACCACCCGATGGGCCCGCTCGAGCTCGCCGACCTCATCGGCCTCGACACGGTGCTCGCCATCGCCGAGGTGCTCCACAAGGACCTCGGCGAGGACAAGTACCGCCCCGCGGCGTTGCTCCGGAACCTCGTCGCGGCCGGCTGGCTCGGCAAGAAGAGCGGCCGCGGCTTCTACGTGTATGACGAGAAGGGCCAGAAGACGAAGAGCAGTTAGTCCCGAGGGGACGCCTCGCGTCCCCCTCTCGGCCAGGCAAAGCCCGGCCGATTCACCCCCTCGAGGCGAGTTCGCTACGCGACCTCGCAGAGCGACGCGTCGCTCGCGTGCTAACGCCCGAGGAACGAAGGCTTCGTCTTCCCCAAGAACGCCTTCATCCCCTCCCGCTGATCCTCCGACCCGAACAGCCCCGCGAACGACTGCGCCTCGTGCTCGCACGCCGACGCGAGGTCGACCCCCTCGCCGTGCAGCATCACGCGCTTCGCCGCCGCCACCGCGAGCGGCCCCCGCGACGCGATCTTCTGCGCCGTCTCCTTCGCCTTGAGGACGAGCTCCGCCGCCGGGTGCACCGCGTTCACGAGCCCCATCACGAGCGCTTGCTCCGCGCTCACCATGTCGCCCGTGTACACGAGCTCCCGCGCCCGCGCCGCGCCCACCCGCCGGAGCAGCCGCTGCGTCCCGCCGAAGCCCGGCATCACGCCGAGCGTCACCTCGGGCAGCCCGAGCTTCGCGCCCTCGGCCGCGTAGATGAAGTCACACGCCAGCGCGAGCTCGCAGCCCCCGCCGAGCGCGAATCCGTTCACCGCGGCGATCACCGGGAACGGCAGCGCCTCGATCCGATGGCACAGCCGCTGCCCCGCGTCGGCGAACCGCTTCGCGGCCACCGGCGTCATCTCCGACATCTCCCCGATGTCCGCGCCTGCCACGAAGGCCTTGCCTGCGCCCGTGAGGATCGCCGCGCGCACGGCGTCCTCCCCGTCGGCCGCAGCCGCGAGCGCCTCGAACGCCCGCGCGAGCTCTGTCACGAGGTGCGCGTTCAGCGCGTTCATCTTGGTCGGCCGGTTGATCGTGAGCGTCGCGATCGCGCCGGTCCGCTCCACGAGGACGAGGTCGGTATCCGTCATGGCGCCGCGTTACCAGGGCGCGGCCTCGATGGGAAGTCGGGACGATGCGCCGGCGCGGCTTGCCGTGAGGGCAAAAAAAAGTCGCGCAGCGCACCGGTTGGGGGGGGCGGACCGGCACGCGCGCGACGAGTTGGAGTGTGACACCCGCGCGCTCCTTGTCGAGCGCAAGTGCGCGACTCGTGCACGGAAACGACGATCGACCGGGCCGATCCGACAGGTCTGCACGGTCACCTCGCCGCCGGGGTGGCTCCGTCATGCGCAGTCGTTGTGCTCAGGACTACGTGACGACGGAAGAGGGCGGAGCGGGCAGAACCGAGCCTTTCGCAACGTGATGCGTGGTCGCTCCGCGGGCCGGCCTCCAAACGGCGTTCGAGGCTCGACCGGAACGCAACCGATCTTGTCCCCGCGTGCGTCTCGGGGTGAAACTGCCGGGTATGGTCCTTACCAAGGCCGGTCTGAACCGGCTGCTCGCGGAAGTCCTGCCTCAAGACGCAGACGTCGAAGCGTTCGTCGCACAGAACTTCGGCACCATCGCCCGGCGCGTCGCGCGCGGAGCCGATCGGGCCGGCAAGATCGCGCTCCTCGTGGACAACGCCGATCTCAAGGTTCTGCTCGACAAGATCTCCGGCGCGCACCCGGTCGCCGTCGCTCGGAACGAGCACCTGCTCGCCGAGGACAAACGGGTCGCCGGAACGCCGGTGCCCGACGCAGGACCCTGCGTAGGTCGGGACGCGCTCCTCGCCGAGCTCGCGGCGCACGTCCATCGCGACGCGCCCGGGCCCGTGCTCCTCGTCGGCGACGCGGGCCTCGGCAAGACGACGCTCGCGCTCGCGCTCCTCCACGCGGACGCGTCCGTCCGTCGCTTCGGCGGCCGCAGGTACGTCGCGCACCTCGACACGGCGGCCGACACCGAAGCGGCAGTCGTCGAGGTCAGCCGCGCCCTCGGCGTCACGCCCGAGGCGCCGCTCCTCAACCGCATCGCGGAGGCGCTGCGCCGCGCGCCGGCCTTGATCGTCCTCGACGATCTCGACGTGCCCCTCGCGAAGGACCCCGCGAACGTGCGTGACCTTCTCCAGAGGCTCACGGCCATCCCCGGCGTCGCCGTCATCGCCACCTCGCGATCGAGCGTGGCGCCGCCCGACGGCTTCCACGTCGCCGCGGTCAAACCCTTCGACGAGGCCTCCGCGCGGGCCGCGTTCCTCGCGATCGCCGGCGACGCACGCCGCTCTGATCCGGGCCTCTCGTTCGCGCTCACCGAGGCCGCGGGCAATCCCCTCGCGCTCGCCTTGCTCGCGCGCGCGGCTGGTGACGGTCCGCTCGACCTCGCGGTCCGCGCCTGGCACCAGAAGCAGAACGAACTGCTCATGCGCGAGGACGGCCCCGAGTCGGCGAGCGCCATCGAGATCGCCGTCGCGCTCGCGCTCGCGAGCGGCCGCCTCTCGGACGAAGCGCGCCGCCTCGCGCCGCTCTTTGCTGCGCTGCCGAACGGCGTCCGCGCCGAGGACCTCGCGGCCTTCGCGTCCTCGGGCACCGCCGACGCGGGCGTCGCGCTCGTCGCCCTCGGCCTCGCGCAGGATGCGTCGGGGCGCTCCCGCTTGCGCCGCGCCGTGCGTGAGGTCGTCGCCTTGCAGCGTCCTGGCGCTGAGGAGTCGGCGAAGGCGACGCAGAGGTACACTGGCCTCGCGCTCTCGAACGGCCCGAACGTCGGATGGCCGGCGGGGGACGAGAGCGCGGTGCGCCTCGCGGCGGACAGCGACAACATCGAGGCGATGATCCTGCGTGGCATCGACGGCCCGCACCGCATCGCGTGCATCGACGCGTCCGTCGCGCTCGCCACGTTCATCGGCTCCTCGGGCCACTGCACGCCGCGCGTCGTCGAGCGCGCGCGCGACGCGGCGCGAGAAGGCGGCGACAAGCTCGGCGAGGCCGACTGCACGCAGGCACTCGGCGACATCGCGCTCGCGCGTGGGGAGGTCGACGAGGCGCGCGCGCGGTACCTCGACGCACTCCCGCTCTTCCACCAGGCGCGCGCGGGCCTCAGCATCGCGGCGTGCCTCATGCGCCTCGGCGACATCGCGAGCGAGCGCGACGAGTACGACGAGGCGAAGCTCCGCTACACCGACGCCGCGCCGTACTACCGGCACATCGGCGACAAGCTCGGCGAGGCCAACTGCCTGCGCAACCTCGCCGAGATCGCGGCCCTGAGCGACAACTACGAGGAGTCGCGCGCGCGGTACAAGGAAGCGCTGCCGATCTACAACGAGCTCGGCGACAAGGTGGCGAGCGCGACCTGCATGAAGGGCATCGCGGACATCGCCTTCCAGGGCACGCAGTACGACGAGGCGCGTGCGCTCTACCAGGAGGTCGGCCCGCTCCTCGAAGAGCTCGGCGATCGCCTCTCGATGGCGCAGTGCCTGCAGAACCTCGGCGACATCGCGTTCGCGCTCGGCGAGCACTCCGTGGCCGAGAAGCATTACCAGAAGGCCCTGCCCATCCTGAAGGAGCTCGGCGACAAACTCGCCGAGGGCACGTGCTTGTCGACCCTCGGCGACGTCGCGCTCGCGTGCACGGAGATCGAGGACGCGCATGCGTACTACCTCGCGGCGCTCCCGCTGCTCCGCGAGGTCGGCGAGAAGATGGGCGAGGCGAACTGCATCCAGAGCCTCGGCGACATCGCGCTCACGCAGTTCGAGCACGACGCGGCACGGTCGCATTACGAGAACGCCCTCAGCCTCTTCTCGGCCCTCAAGGACGATTACTCGATCGGCTGGACGCATTACCGACTGGCCCAGGTCGCCGCGGACCCAGACATCTTCAAGAACCACCTCTACGCGGCGCGCGACGCCTGGCTGCGCATCGGTCGTCAGGACCTCATCGACGACGTCAACACCGAATTCCCCGGGATTCTCTAGCTCCCGAGGCGAGTTCGCCGCGCGGCCTCGCAGAGCAGCTTCGCGGCTCCCAAATCGGAAAAAACGGATGGCGTGTCCTCCGCGCCCGGTATAGTGCCGGGCGCACGGAGGACCGATCAGCCATGAATGTCGTCGTTACCGGGGCCACGGGGCACGTGGGCGCGAACCTCACGCGCGCGCTCGTCGAGCGCGGCCATCGCGTGCATGTGCTTTATCGACATGGGCCACGCGCGCTCGACGGCGTCGATTGCGAGCGAACCACGGGCGACGTCCGCGACGCCGACACGGTCGATCGTGTCATCCGCGGCGCCGAGCTCGTCTACCACTGCGCCGCCAAGATATCGCTCGAATCCGTCGACCCCGAGGTCGAGCCCATCAACGTCGAAGGCGTCCGCAACATCACGAACGCGTGCATGCGCCACGGCGTCCGAAGGCTCGTGCATTTCAGCTCGATCCACGCCTTCGCCACCGAACCTGCGTCCGAGGTCCTCGACGAGAAGCGCCCGCTCATCACCGACCCGCGCCAGCCTCCCTATGACCGCTCCAAGGCCGCGGGCCAGCGCGTCGTCCTCTCCGCCGTCGAAAAGGGCCTCGACGCTGTCGTCTTGCATCCCGCGGCCGTCCTCGGCCCGCACGATTACATGCCCTCGCGCATGGGCCGCGTCCTCTTATCGCTCGCCCGTGGCCGCATGCCGGGGCTCGTCGAGGGCGGGTTCTCCTGGGTCGACGTCCGTGACATCGTGGCAGCGGCCCTCGCAGCCGACACCCGCGGCCGCCGTGGGGAAAACTACCTCCTCTCCGGCCATTGGCTCAGCTTTGCCGAACTCGCGACGGTCGCGGGTGAGGTCACGGGCCGCCGCCCGCCGCGCCTCACCACGCCCATGTGGCTCGCGCGTGCCGTCGCGCCGCTTGCGGGGGGCCTTGCGAAGCTCCGCCGCACCGACCCGCTCTTCAACAGCGTCTCTTTGCACGCGCTCCGCATTCATCGCCATACGAGCCATCAAAAGGCCCAGGCCGAGCTGGGATTCACGCCGCGCCCCACGAAAGAGACCTTGGAGGCGACCTATGCGTGGTTCCGCGAGAACGGCTTGCTTCCCCGCTGATCCATGGACGAGCCCACGTTCTATCGATACCTCCTTTGGGGCTCCCTCGTCGTCGCGGCCCTGATCTTCCCGGCTCTGTTTTTCATCACCGCGCCGTACGGCCGCCACGAGGCGAAATCCTGGGGCCCCACGGTTGACAACCGCACAGGCTGGCTCCTCATGGAGTCGCCGTCGGTCCTCGTCTTTTTCGCCTGCTTCTACGTCGGCGGCTGCCCCACGGACCCGGCTTCGCTCGCGTTCCTTTTCCTCTGGCAGCTCCACTACGTCCACCGCGCCTACATCTTCCCGTTCCGTATCAAGAGCGGCCCCAAGCGAATGCCGATCGCCATTGCCGGAGCCGGGTTCGCGTTCACCTCGCTCAACGCCTACCTCAATGGCCGCTGGCTCTTCGGCCTCGCCGGCCCTGATCGATATGCCGCGGCCTGGCTCTCGGATCCTCGCTTCTTCCTCGGCGCGGCCATCTTCCTCGCGGGATTCGCCATCAACCAGCAGGCGGACTGGATCCTCCTGCACCTGCGAAAACCTGGCGAGACCGGCTACAAGATCCCCCGTGGCGGCTTTTACCGCTGGGTGAGCTGCCCGAATTATTTCGGCGAGATCATCGAATGGATCGGCTTTGCGATCTGCACCTGGTCGCTGCCGGGCCTCGCGTTCGCGCTCTGGACGATCGCGAACCTCTTGCCGCGCGCGCTCTCCCACCACCGCTGGTACCGCGAAAAATTCCCGGATTACCCCACCGAGCGCAAGGCCCTCGTCCCGGGCTTACTCTGAGCCGTACAGCCTCTTCGCATTCCCCCCGACGAGCGCCGCGAGCGCTTCCTCTCGCATGCCGAGCGCCGCGAGCCGCTTGATCTCCCGGTCCCACGCATACGGCACATTCGGGAAATCCGACCCGTAAAGCACCCGCTCCGGCCGGCAATGCAGGAGCCGCAACGGCGCCGGGCCCGTGAAGTATTCGGCCATCGCCATCGTCGTGTCGAGCCAGAGATTGTCGTACCGTTCGAGCAGCCGCTCGTACGCGTCGAACTCGTCGGCACCGAGGTGCGGCACGCAGAGCTTCAATCCCGGATACTCCGCGAGCACCCGCTCCACCCGCTCGGCTGAGCAGAGCACGTACGGAT
This sequence comes from Polyangium fumosum, assembly GCF_005144585.1. Classification (GTDB taxonomy): domain Bacteria; phylum Myxococcota_A; class Polyangia; order Polyangiales; family Polyangiaceae; genus Polyangium; species Polyangium fumosum. The sequence continues at coordinate 55,122 of NZ_SSMQ01000057.1, forward strand.
CACACTTGTACGCCGGGCTCTTCGGCTCCCGGCCCGCGTGCACCACGAGCGGACGGTTTGCTCGGACGCACGCCTCGTACACATCGTGCAGCGACTCCTCGTCCGGCGAGAAGCATTGCACGTGGCAATGGAGCTTTACGCCCCGCAGCCCCATCCCGAACGCCTCCGCGAGGATCTCCTTGGCGCCCGGCTCCCCGGGCAGCACCGTCGCGAGCCCGAGGATGCGCGGCTCCTCCTGGCAAAGCCCCGCCACGAATTGATTCAGCGCCCGCGCCATCCCCGGCTTGTGCGCATAATGCAGCGCCACGATCCGCGACACCCCGCGCGACAGCAGGAAGCGCACCACGTCCCGCGCCATCAACTTGTACCGGATTGGCCATCCATACTGTTCGAACCATCGCCACAGCGCCACGAACACCGGGTCCGGGAACAGGTGCACGTGCGCGTCGATCACCTCGGGCAACGACGACGACAAGCGCTCGCCTTCCTCGTCATTCGCAGCGGGCAGCGGGGCCCGATCCGCCGAAAGCCACCCACCGAAGGCTTCCTTGGGCGGCGCGTGATCGGCGAGGCAGGGCAGGGGACAATCGTGCATGGCGGCGCCGAGCATGCCTCAAGCGGGCCCCGCGCGACAGACCCTCCCCGCGCCCGTGGTGTCCTCGCCCTCATGACGCCTCGAGATCGGTCCTGCGCTGGGCCGGCGCCGAGCCACAAGCTCCACCTCGCCCCGCGTGGCCTCGACGCGCTTGCCCGCGTGGACAACCTCGACCTTCAGCGAGCCATCGCGCGAATCGGTCGCGCTTCATCTTGACCCCGCTCCGCCGCGGCCACACGATCGGGCCACCGTCGAGGCGCGCCCCTTGGACTTCCTCCAATCCCTCTTCGTCTGGGCGAACCTCCCCTACGCCATCGTATTCACGGTCGCGATCCTCTTCGCGCTCCTGCAAATGACGGGCGTCCTCGGCCTGCTCGTCGGCGGCTCCGATCACGATGCCGACGCGGACGCCGACCACGACGCGGACGTCGACGCCGACGCTGATCACGACCTCGACGCGGACGCCGATCACGACCACGACCACGACGCCGACCACGACCACGACGCGAGCCTCGGCGGCAAGATCCTCGTCGACCTCGGCGCCGGCCGCGTCCCGTTTTCGGTCCTCTGGCAGACCTTCGCCGTCACCTTCGGCATCACCGGCCTCGCGCTCAACACCCTGTATTTCGGCCGCGCCGGCGTCCTCGCGCCCTCGACCCTCGTGTTCAGCCTGCCCGCTTCACTCCTCGTCGCTTACCTCGTTACGCGCACGGCCTCGCGCGTCCTCGGCAAGGTCGTCGCGCCGGCTGGCGAGGAAGCCACGAGCCGCAGGAACCTCGTGGGCTGCTCGGGTGTCGTCATCTCGACCCGCGTCACCAGCGAATTCGGCGAGATTCGTGCCAAGGACCGGGCGGGGCATTTCGTGCACGTCATCTGCCGCATTCGTGAGGGGGAACCCGTCCTCGGCGCCGGCCGCGAGGTGGTCATCGTCGATTACGACAGCAAGGACGGTCGCATCTTCGTCGCGCCGCTCGACGACGACGACGCGCCGCCCGCGCCCGCGCTTCGCATCGCGGGCGATACGCGGGCCGAAAGCGAAGCAGAGGTTGAAGCGGAGGCCTCGGAAACAAAAGATACCACCCACGTACGTCGCGCGCCCTGAGCGGGCGAGCGCGTTCTCTCTTGCCATGGCCCCCTGCGAGGCGGTCTCATCGACCGGCCGCGTTTGCGGTGGCGTATTCTTGATCGGAGCATCCGAGCCATGCCTCAGCTCTTCCAGAAACCCGAGTTTCAGTTATTCGCCCTCGGGACGGTCGGCTTCCTGGTCCTCCTCGTCGCCTTCTTCGTCACCCTGGCGAAGTTTTATCGACGTTGTGGCGCGGACGAGGCCCTCGTCCGCACCGGCGCCGGCGGCAACAAGGTCGTGATCGGCGGTGGTATCACCGTCTATCCGATCCTCCACCAGCTCCTGCGCGTCTCGCTCCACTCGATCAAGCTCTCCGTCGAGCGCTCGGGCAAGAACGCCCTCGTCACGCGGGACAAGATCAAGGCCAACGTCACGACCGAGCTCTACATCAAGGTCGAGCCCATCGCCGAGGACGTCCTCGCCGCCGCGCGTTCGTTCGGCGAGCGAAACTTCGACGAGCAGGCCATCGGCGACCTCATCGAGGGCAAGCTGACCGACGCCCTCCGCTCCGTCTCGGCGAACCAGACCTTCATGGAGCTGCACGGCCAGCGCAAGCAGTTCGCCGAGCACATCCAGAGCACGCTCTCCGACGAGCTCAAGAAAAACGGCCTCACGCTGGAGAACGTCTCGATCACCGCGCTCGCGATGGTCCCCGTGAAAGAACTCGACCCGCAGGACGTCTTCGACGCCGAGGGCCTTCGCGCCATCACGGACAGCGTCCAGTCGAACGCCGAGCAGACCACGAAGATCCAGCGCGAAAAAGAGCTCGCCATCCAGCTCACGAACGCCGAGGCGAAAAAACGCGCCCTCACGATCGAGCAGGATCAGAAGCAAGCCGAGGCCGACCAGGCCCGCCGCGTCTCCGAATACGCCGCCACGCAGAAGGCCGAGACCGCGAAGGCCGTCTACGTCCAGGAGCAGGCCCAGGAGCTCGCCGCGCTCGAAAAACGAAAGGCCACGGAGACCGCGCGCATCCAGCAAGAGCAGGCGATCGCCGTCGCCGAGGCCGCGCGCCAGCGGGGCCAGCGCGAGGCGCAGATCGCCGCCGAGAAGGCGCAGCAGGCCGCCGAAATCGCTAAGCAGCGCGAGATCGAGGCCTCGATGATCGAGAAGGAAAAGGTCGTCCAGGCCGCCGAGGTCGATCGGCAAAAGGCCCTCGAAACGGCCTCGATCGACAAGCAAAAGGCCGTCGAGAGCGCCGAGATCGTCAAGCAGCAGGCCGTCGAGACCGCGCGCATCGCCAAGCAGATCGCGGTCACGCAGAGCGAAGAGCAGGCCGCGCGCGCCGCCGCCTTGAAGGCCCAGGCCGAGGCCGAGCAGCAGCAAGCGATGCAGGGCATCATCACGGTCGAGGAGACCGCGAAGGCGAACCGCGAAAAGGCCATCGCCGTCATCAAGAGCGAAGAGGACGCGCAACGCTCGCGCATCGCCGCCGAACGTGAGGCCTTCAAGCTCAAGCTCGAAGCCGAGACGCAGGCCGCCGCGCTCAAGGCGCACGCCGAAGGTGAAGCCGCGGTCAAACGCGCCGCGGCCGAAGGCGAGATCGCCCGCGCGCAAGGTCTCGCCCAGGCCCGCGAGCTCGAAGCGCAGGCGAACGCCAACGTCATGCGCAAGGGCGCCGAGGCCGACGGCGACCGCGTCCGCATCTCCGCCGAGGCCAAGGCCCAGGCCGCTTCGCAGGAAGCGCAGGCCTTGATCGCCCTCGCCGAGGCCACGCGCAAGAAGGGCGAGGCCGAGGCCGACGCCAAGCGCAAGCTCGTCGAGGCCGAGAACGCCGTCGCCACGAAGTTCCTCCTCCGCGACGTCGCCGTCAAAGCGCTCGACGTCCTGCCCGCCGTCACCCGCGAGCTCATGACCCCGGCCCGAGCCATCAGTGAGATCAAGGTCCTCCAGCTCCAGGGCACGGGCGGCGGCGCCGCGACGAACGGCGAGGGCGCCCCGAGCGCGCCCTTCGGCAACGTCGCCTCGCCCGTCCTCAAGACCATCCTCGAAGCGGGCGCCGCCTACCCGCTCCTTCGCGAGATGCTCGCCTTCTCGCAGGTCGACGAGCGCGGCCTCGCGGACAAGGCCCGCTCCTTCCTCGCCACGCTCCCGACCGAGCTCCGCGCCGTGATCGACAAAGACCCCGAGCTCGCGAAAAAGCTCGACGATCTCGGCGTCGCCCGCGCCGCGTCCTCGGGCGCCGGCATCCAGGTCCACGAAGTCGCCCCCCCGACCATCCCGCCTGCGGCCCCGCTCCCGGGCGAGTGAATCGATGACCCCGCCTCGCCGAGATCCGGACGAAGTCGCGCTTTCTGCGCTCGCGCAGATCGCGCGTGGCCTCGTCTCGACCCCGGGCGCGCAGGGCGGCGCGCTCGGGTATGGCACGTGGAAGCAAGGTTTTCGCGAGCTCGTCCAGCGGGATGCGCTGGACACGCTTCTCGTCTCCGTGCTTGGCGGCGCCTACCTCTTTTGGCTCGCCGAGAAAGACAAGAACCCGCGGTGCCGCACGTTCTGGGACGCCGCGGTGTTCGTCTCGACCTGCCTCTCTGTGGGGTACGACAACAAATTCGCGCAAACCGAATCGGGCAAGGCCCTCGCGACCTTCCTCATGACGTTTGGCCCGAGCGTCGCGGCGAACGCGTTCGCCCCGCCCGCCGCCGCGCAGCAAAATTCCGTCGGTTCGCCCACCAATGGGCCCAACGCGCAGGTTTCCGTCGACACGGCGGAGTCGATCGCCCTGCAAAAGGCCATTCTCGCGCGCCTCGACGCGATCCTCGCCGAGCTCCAGTCCGCCCGTCCACCGTCCGAGAGAAACGTGCGGGGCTGACAGGAAATTCCGTTTCGACTACCATGAGCGGCCGCTCCCGGACCACGGGCCCTTGCCTGACCGCCGCCCGGTCCGGTTTGTCGAGGAGGACCGCCATGACGTTTACTGCGACGCACGGATCCGGAAGGCATGCCATCGTCATTGGGGGTGGTATCGCGGGCCTCTCCGCCGCGCGTGTGCTCACCGAGCATTTCGACCGCGTCACCGTGCTCGAGCGCGACAAACCGCAGAGCGGCGCCGAGCACCGCGCCGGCGTCCCCCAGGCCCGGCACGTCCACATTCTCCTCGCGGGCGGTGAGCAAGGATTGGAAGCGCTCTTCCCGGGGCTCCGCGAAGAGCTCACGGCGGCCGGGGCGCCGTGGGGCGACTATGCCGGCACATCGCTCATCAATTTTCCGATATTCCGCCTGCCGCATTCGACGAGCGGCGTCGAGGTGAGCTTCGCGAGCCGCCCGTTTCGGGAGTACACGATGCGGTGTCGGCTCGAGCGTGGCGGCCGGGTCGAGTTTCGTCATGGCGTCCAGGTGAAGGGCCTCGTCGGCGAGGGTCACGGGGTCTCGGGCGTCAAGATCCGCGACAGCCGTGGCGAGGACGTCTTGCGGGCAGACTTCGTGGTCGCGGCGTGCGGCCGCGAGGGCCGGGTGGACGAGTGGCTCGCGGAGCTCGGCTACTCGACGCCGCGCGAGGAGACGGTCGACGCGGCCCTGTCTTATTCGACCCGCTGGTATCGTGGTCCTCGTAGCCTCTCGCGGTACAACCTCGTCGTGGACCTCCCGACCCCCCCGGATCTGCCGCGGGGCGGAGGCTTCATGTCGTGCGAGGACGGCAAGTGGTTCGTCACGCTGATGGGCATCGCGGGCGAACGCGCGCCGCTCGACGAAGAGGGATTCAACGCCTGGGTCCGCAACCTGCGATTCCCCGAGGTATGGGATCTCGTGCAGAAAGCCGAGCCGGCCTCTCCGATCTATGGCTCGGCGAAGACGGAGAACCGGCACCGCCATTTCGAGGAGCTGAAGCGCTTCCCGGACCGCTTCGTGGCGCTCGGCGACGCGGTCGCCTCGTTCAACCCGATGTATGGCCAGGGCATGACGATGGCGGTGCTCGGCGCGATGGAGCTCGCGGCCTGCCTTGCGGAGCAACGCGAGCGCATTGGCGGCCCGAGCCTCGTGGGGTTGTCGCGCCGATTCCAGCGGCGCCTCGCGCGGGTCCTGCAATCGGTGTGGGGAATGGCGATCACCGAGGATTTTCGCTGGTCGGCGACGCGGGGCGAGCGCCCCGGGGGGATCAGCCGGGTGGTGGGGAAGTACATGGACGAGCTCATGAATACAGTCCCGGACGACGAGCTCGTGTTCCAGAAGTTCGTCCGCGTGCAACATTTGCTGGACCCGGTTTCGGCGCTGCTCGCGCCGGACGTGGCAGGACGGGTCATCGAGAGGGCGACGCGGCCCGTGCGGGCGGGGGTGCGTGAGGTGGTGGGAGGGCTCGTGCAGCAGGTGGGCGGGTAGGGGGCTCTCGTCCGCCTCTCGCGGCCTACCCCTGAACCGCGCCGCCCGTCATTCCTTCCGGACCAAAAACGCCGCCACGAAATACCCATCCGTCCCCTGCACGTGTGGCAGGAGCCGGAAGCTCGTCGCTCCCTCGCTCAGGATCTCCCGCGGAAGCTCCGCCTCGATCGGCTGTTTTTCCAGCCGCACCCCTGTGCCCGACGGCTCCCCCGCGAGCCGCTCGACCACCTCCTCGGCCTCCTCCCGCAGCACGCTGCACACCGCGAAGACCAGCCGCCCCCCGTCCTTCACCCGCGTCGCCGCGCTCCGCACGATCGCAATCTGCAGCTCCGACAAACGTTTCACGTCCTCCGCCGTCCGCCGCAGCGCGATCTCCGGCCGCCGCCGCAGCGTCCCCACCCCCGAGCACGGCGCGTCCACGAGCACCCGGTCATAATCGCGCGGCACCTCCTCGAACGACCCCGTCCGCGCCGCCCAGTCGACCGCGTACGCAGCCCGTGCCCCGCGCCCCGCTGGCCCTTCCTTCAACCGTTCGAGCTTCGCCGCATAGAGATCCGCCGCATCGACCGCGCCCTCGGGGCCCACCTCGTCCGCGAGCAGCCACGTCTTGTTTCCTCGCCCCGCGCAGGCGTCGAGCACCCGCTCGCCCCGCCGCGCCCCGAGCGCGAGCGCCACCACCTGCGCCCCTTCCTCCTGCACGATCCAAGCCGTCCCCGCGCCCGGCAACCGCCGCACGTCCCCGGCCCCGCGCACGAGGATCGCCCGCGGCGAGGCGTGCCCCTCCTCGAATGTGCCTTCTGGACAAACCTCCCGCAATCGCGCGACCCACGCCGCCCGATCCTCCGAAAGCGCGAGCGACAACCCCAGCGGCGGCGGCACCGGCCCGGCCGCGAGGTAAGCCTCCGCCGCGCTCCGCCCGAGCGATCGACGCAGCGATCCTCGGAGCCACCCCGGCGCCGACGCGCTCGCCGCCTCCATCAGCGACGGCCGCCCCTTCGCCTCGACCTCCGCCGCGAGCTTGCGCAAAATCGCATTCGCGAACGACCCCGTCCGCACGTCCCCCTCCGCGCGGATCGCCCCCACCGCCTCGTTCACCGCGGCGAACGCCGGCACCCGATCCAGAAAGCAGATCGCATACGCGGCCATGAGCACCTGCGCCCGCGCGATCGGCGACGGCAGGTCGAGCCTGTTCTTCGGCGTCAATGCCGAAAGCCTGACGACAAGCGCGGCTTCCGTCCGCAAGACCCCGTACACGAGCTCGGTCGCGAGCCCCGCGTCGCGTGGGTCCATTCCGGACCGCCGTCCGAGCTCGGCGTCGAGCGCCGCGGCCGCGAACGCCTCCGCGCTCCACACCCGCGCGAGCACCCGCGCCGCGATGAGCCTTGCTTCGCTAATCAACGAGCTCCCTCAACTGCCCTTGGATCACGTCCCACCGTCGCTCCACGTCATTCTTGAACGCCACCCCCATCAATGCAAAGAGCACGAGCAGGCCCACGAGGCTCGCGATCTCCCGCACCCGCAGCGGCAGAGGCCGCCTCGACACGGCCTCGAACAGGAAAAACAGGAGATGACCGCCATCGAGCACCGGGATCGGGAGCAGGTTCACGAGCCCGAGGTTGATGGAAATCACAGCCATCGCCCACACGAAATACGAGACGCCCTTCGAGCCCTCCTCGCCGACCACGTCGTAGACCGTGATCGGCCCGCCCAGCGTCGAGATGCTCACCTTGCCCTCGACGATCCGCACGATCCCCACCACGATGAACCGGATCACGTCGTACGTCTCGTCGAGCGCGCTCCTGAGCGCGAATGGCAAGAGCGACGCGTGCTCCACGTACGCCTCCGGCACCACCGGCGACCAGTTCGACGCCCGCACGAAATAGCGCGGCCGGTGCTGGCCGTATTCGTCGATCCAGTCCTCGCGCCGCAGCAGGATCGTCCCGCTCTTCTTCACCCCGCCCCGCAGCCACGTCACCATGTGCGGCCGATCCGGCGCCACGAGCAGCCGTTCGAGGAACGTCGCCCACGCCGTCACCACCGCCTGGTCCACCTCCACGATTCGATCGCCGGGCCGCATATCGGCGTTCCATTCCGCCGAACCCTCCGCCACGTCGAATACATAAAGGTCCGCCGATTCGAGCCCCGTCCGCGACTCCAGATCGCCGTGCCCGCTCGCCTCCGGCGTCAGCGCCGCCACGCCCGACTCGTACACGGCCATGTCCGCGAGCCCGCCGAACGCGCGTGGCACCTTCACCGGCCGCAAATACGTCACCGGCACCGTCTCGCCGTGGTTCTCCGACAGCGCCGTTTCGAGGTCCGCGAACGTCTTCACCGGCCGCCCGCGCACCTCCGTCACGAGGTCGAACGTCCGGAGCCCTGCGCGGTAGGCCGGCGAATCGGGCCGCGAAATCCCCACGACGGCCGCGGGCCGGCTCGGCTTGATGCCGATTTCGCCGACCTTCTCCACGATGTCGAGCGGCTTCCGGACGACCTTCTCCTCCGGCACCACCACGACTTCGACGTGCTCGTTGTTGCGAAACACCTTGAGCCGCAGCTCTTTGCCGGGGCTCTCCCCGATGATCCGCGCGAGCTCGGCGAACGTCGAGATTCGCTCGCCGTCCACCTCGAGCACCCGATCGCCCGGCGTGAGTTTTCCCTCGGCCGGATGTCCGGGCAAAACGAAGCCGACCGTGGGGGGCGAAAAACGCGTCTCCCCCACGAAAACGGAGAAATAAAGGAGAACCGGGAACAGGATGTTCATCGCCGGGCCCGCGATGACGATGATCACGCGTTTCCAGAGCGCCTGCGCCTCGAACGTACGCTTGCGATCCTCGGGCAGCACCGGCTCCTGCCGGTTCTCCTCCAGCATCTTCACGAAGCCGCCGAGGGGCAGGAGCCCCACGCAATACTCCGTCTCGCGTCCTCGAAACCGCAGCACCTTCGGCCCGAAACCGATCGAGAACGTGAGCACCTTCACGCCGAAGATCTTCGCCCACACGAAGTGGCCGAGCTCGTGCACGAAGATCAGCACGGAGCAGAGAAGCGCGAAGTAGAGCAGATCCACGGCAGGCGTATCTCTACGCGAGATCCCGCCGGGGCGCCAAGGACAAAACCGCGCCCAGGACGCTCTTTTCGCTCACACCTGGCCCCCATTTGCCCGGCCCGCGCCGCCGTGCAATCGTTGACCCGGCATTTCACGCGGGGGTATGGGGGCGTAGCTCGGCTTGTCCGAGCGCAGCCCCCATCGTCGACTGGGGGGTTGGTCTTGCGTCTGCTCATCGTTTCCTATGCTTTTCCGCCCGTTGGCGGCGTCGCTGTCCAGCGCGTCACCAAGTTTGCCAAGTACCTGCCTGCGTGGGGCGTCGAGACCACCGTACTCACGGCGGAAAACCCGTCCGTCCCCATCCGGGACGAGAGCTTGCTTCGCGACGTCCCGGCCGAAGTGAAAGTCGTCCGCGTCCGCACCCTCGAACCGAGCTACGAGAAAAAGGCCGCCGTCTGGCGCGGCGCTGCCTCGAAAGGCCGCTTCGCCGGGGCGCGCCGCGCCCTCGCGCGCCTCGCCTCCGCCGCGCTCGTCCCGGACCCGCAGATCCTTTGGCTCCCCGCGGCCGCGGCCGCGATTCGCCGCCTCTCGGCGAACGTCGACGCCGTCCTCGTCAGCGGCCCGCCCTTCTCGCCCTTTTTGCTCGGACCGCTCTCGCGCGTCCCGTTCGTCCTCGATTACCGCGACGAATGGCGCACCGCGGCCACCTACGAAATGCACGGCGGGCCGCTCCTCGCGCGCGCCATCGACACGATCGAGCCTGCTCTCGTCCGCCGCGCCGCGCGGATCCTCACGGCCACCGAAGAGTTCCGCCAGAACCTGCTCGCGCGGTATCGCGACCTCGACGCGCGCCGCGTGATCACCTTGACGAACGGCTACGATCCGGACGATTTCGCGCACATCGCCGCGGCACCTCCGCCGCCCTATGCGCCTGGACGCAAGCTCGTCGCGACCTATGCCGGCACGACCTTCTGGCATACCTCGCCGCGTGGCCTCTTCGCTGGCCTCCGCCTCCTCGCGGAGCGCGCGCCCGCGCTCGCAAACCTCTTCGACATTCGCTTCGTCGGCCGCGTCGTCGATACCGAGCGCGCCGTCTTCGACGAGGCCCCGCTCCCCATCGTCCGGCACCTCGGCTTTCGTGCGCACGACGAGGCGCTCTCGCTCCTCGCGGAGAGCCACCTCGCGCTCGTCATCGTCGACGACATCCCCGGCAATGCGGCCATTTATCCGGGCAAAATCTTCGACATCATGGCGGTCGGCCGGCCTTGCCTCGCGCTCGCGCCCGAGGGCGCGCTCTCGGGCCTCATCGATCGCCACCGCCTCGGCGTCGTCGTGCCCCCGCGCGAGCCCGCTGCCATTGCTGCGGCGCTCGAACGGATCGCGCGCTCGTTCCAGCGCGGCGAGCCGCTCCTTCCCTCCCGGCCCGTAGGCCTCGAACCCTTCCACCGCCGCGCGATCGCCGGCCGCCTCGCGGAGGTGGTCCGCGATATCGGCGCGCAGGGACAAACGCGCGCCTCATCGGCCGCCTAACGAGCGGAAGCGGCGATCCTTTCGAGCATCTCGGCGAGCTCCTTCGGGTGGCTGATCATGGGGAACAGCCCCGCGGCCAGCTCGTAGAACGCAAAACCGTCCGCGCGTGCTTTCTCCACGAATTGGGCGATCGGATCGGCCTTCAAAAAGGCGATCAGGTCCTCACGCGCGGTGCCGTGGACGTAGGCGCGGGGCATCCGGGGTTCTCCGTGCGCGAGCACGATCGGCTCTTCGAGGCATTTCATCGGATGCGGCGTCAACCTCGGCCCCACCCACGCTCGATCCGCGGGGTCGTCAATGCCCATCGCCTCGAAGGGAAAGGGCGGCAAGAGCCGGGGCCCTTCTTGGCCCGACATCTCGCCGAGCCTCTCGGCCGCCCCTCCGCCGAACCCGCCCATTGCATTCCGCCCGTTCGTCGGCACGTGCCCGTTGACGTACACGAGCTGCGCAATCCGCTCCGGCACGCGGTCCGCGGCGCCGGTGATGACCATACCGCCGTAGCTTTGCCCCACGAGGATCACGTCGCGAAGATCCTCGTACACGAGCACGTTCGTGATGTCCTCGATGTGCGTCGACAGCCCCACGTGCGGGCCGAGCAGGTGCGAGCGCTCGCCGATGCCCGTCAGCGTCGGCGTGAAGACCGTGTGCCCCCCGCCTTCGAGCAGCGACGCGACGCGCCGAAAACCCCATCCGCCGAGGAAAGGACCGTGGACCAGGACGAACGTCGCCGTCATCTCGCGACGCTCGCCTTCGGCTTTTCGCACAAGCTCGCGCGTTTTTCCTGACAGGCGAGATCGTTCGCGCGCCCGTCGCCCGGGAGCCACTCCGCGCAATCCTCGTCGCCGAGGTTGTTCGGCTCGCCGCCACGCCACGGGGGCGCGCCGAGCGCCTCGCCCGAGGCCCACCGGAAATCGTCCTCTTTGCCCGCGTCCGAGAGGCCGATCCACATCGACCCGACGTCGATCTTCGCGCCGATGGCGGCGAACAGCGCGTCGTTCTCCTCCGCGGAATCCATGACGGCGAGGTCTCCGCCGGATTGCACGCACCGCGCCTGCGCATTTTGCCACGTCGCGGCGTCCTGCAAACAATACTCGCGTTTTCCGACGACGATCCGCTTGTCCTCGCCGCACTTGAGCGCGCCTCTCGTCCCGGCGGGCGACCGGCTCTCGCAGAGCGCCATCCGCGGCACGAAACAATCGACGTCGTTCCAGCGGCCGTTCCCGAGGAGCCACGACCCGCAGTTCTCCGCGCCGCCGTCGTTGTTCGGCTCCCCGTCGTTCCACGCGAAGAAACGTGCCGGTTTGGCGTCGGGGCCGAGCCATCGCCCCTCCGTCGGCTCGACGAGCCCGATCCACAGGTTTTCGCCCGTCACGGGCGAGACGATCGCCGCGCGGATCGCCTGCGCCTCGGCCTCGGACGTGATCGAGGCGAGGTGCCCGCCGTGCTCCTCGCAATGCCGTTCGGCGTCCTGCCACGAGCGCAGCTCCGTGAACACGCAATACGTGCCCGTCGCGACCGCGATTTCCTTGCCCTTGCCGCACGAAAAAGGCGGCAGCGGCAGCGCGCCGCCCGCCACTTCGAGCTTCGGTTTGTCGGGAGCGGACGCGGACGCAGACGTCGAGGGGCTCGCCGAAGCGGACACCGCAGCGGACGCAAACGACCGTGGCTTCAGCGCCTCGTCGGGGTCCGATACGATCGCCGGGCCTGGACCACAGCCGGCGAGGGCCAGCAAGACGAGAGACCAGGGCGAAGCAGACATCCGCATGGCGCGGATCGCATCAGCCCCCGGGCCTGCCTGTCAAGGCATTCACGTGCCCTCGGCGCGCCCGAATCGTTTCGTGCCCAGCGCGACCAGCATCCCGAGCACCAGCGTCACGCCGGCGAACAAAAACTCCGGCCGCTCCGCGCCTGCGAGCAGCGCCACCGATCCGATCGCGCCCACGAAAGGAACGACCTTCCCGCCCGGCACCCGGAACCCCTTCGATTCGCCGTCTTTTTTCCGCAGCACCGGCACCGCGAGGCACGTGAACAGATATTGAATCACGATCGTGATGTTCGACATCCCCACGAGGCGCCGATAATCGAAGAAAAAGGCGAGCGCCGCCGTGATGACCGTCGTCCAGAAGATCGCCACGTGCGGCGTCCCCCAGCGCCCGTGGATCCGCGCGAGCGCCGCGGGCATGAGCCCGTGCGCCGCGATCGCCTGCGCGTACCTCGGCGATCCGAGCGCGCTGCCCGCCGTGAATCCTCCGACCGAGAGCAAGCTGCCGGCGACCACGATCGCGCCGATCGTCGGCCCGATGTAGCGCGCGGCGTCCACGAGCGGCTGCCCCGACTCCTCGCCGATGCGCGGGTACGTCGCGACCAACACGGCCTGCACCACGATGAAGAGCAGCGCCGAGATCGACAGCGCGCCGAGCGTCCCGACCGGCACGTTGCGCTGGGGGTTTTGCGTCTCGCCCGCCGCGATCGGCGCGACCTCGAAGCCTTGCAGCGGAAAGAGCGCGAGATACACGCCTTGCCCCACGCCGAGCGCGCCGAGCGGGAGTTTTCCCCCGAGCCGCGATGGATCGAAGAGCGACACGGCCACGACGAGGAAACACAGGATCGCGCCGAGCTTGCCGAGCGTCATCGCGTTCACGACCCACGCGCCGGGTTTCACTCCGAAATAATTCACCGCCCCGAGCGCGATCACGACCGCCGCCGCGACGGCCGACCCCACGAACGGCGCGCGGATCCCCACGAGCTCCACGAAAAGGCTCGCGTTCGCCGCCCAGCTCACGAACGTGTTCGCCCAGCAAAACCAGCCGACGAGGAAGCCGGACCGGTCGCCGAACGCATTGCGCGCATAGAGGTATGTCCCGCCCGTGTCGGCGTGCCGGCCCGCGAGCTCGGCGAAGCAGAGCGCCACGGGCATGAGGAGCAGCGCGCAGAGCGCGAAGGAGAGCGGGGAAAACCCGCCCATCACCCGGTGCATGTCGTCGGGCAGCGCGAACACGCCCGATCCCACCGTGGCGTTGACCCCGATGCAGAGGACGTCGAACAACGTGAGCCTGCGCCGCAGCGAGGGCGCCAGGGCCTCTGCGTCGAGGGTGGAGACGCTCATGATGCGGACTCCATGGCAGGTAGATGTAGATGAGGAGCGTAGCGGGCTGTCAGTCTAGGATGCATGCGCCACGCGAGGCAACCTCTTCGATCGCCGAACGGCTTGACGTTCCGGGTAAAACCCTTCATCGTGCCGGCGAAGGAGGAATCCGGCATGAACGAGCGAGCCGACTGGTATTATCATCGCAAGGGGTGAACCTCGTGCACCCGAGCGCGGGAGTTTCTCGCGCAAGAAAATGTGTCGATCGCGGAAATGGCCGACGCCGGCAAGCTGAAGCTCGGCGAGGAAGCGGCGCTCACGCTCGCCCGGCAGGCCGAGCGTGTCGTCGCGGTGAAAGGAAAAAAGCGCGTCACGCTGGACATGCGTGCGCATCCGCCCGACGCGGACGTGCTCGGGGCCCTGCTCGGGCCGACGGGCGGCCTGCGGGCCCCGACGATGCGGGTGGGACAAACGCTCGTGGTGGGGTTCGATCCCGAGGTTTACGCCGAGGTCCTCGGGCGCGGGAAGGGGTGAGTGAGACGGGTCAATCCGCCAGGTGGCCCATGCCCATGCCCGCGAGCAGGTGCTTCTGCACCTCGGCGTGCGCCTTGTTCAGCCCCTCGGCTGCCTGACCCTGCAGCGGGTCGACGACCACGCGCGCGGGGCGGCTGCCCGCGGACGCCTCGACGAGCGTGAGGACCGCGTCCGCCACGAGCTGCGGGCTCGGCACGTTGTCGCCCGAGAACATCTTCTCGAAGCTCTTGCCCATCATCTCCACCGCGTTCGCGAACGGCCCGTAGCCCTGGGCGCGCTCCTGCTCGCCGCCCACGGCGAGTTTCTGGCCGAATTCCGTGGGGAACGCGCCCGGCTGCACGATCGTGAGCTCGACGCCCGTCGCTTTGAGCTCATAACGATACGCCTCGCTCAGCGCTTCGAGCGCGAACTTGCTCGACCCGTAGGCGCCCATCACAGGGAAGACCAGGCGCCCGAGGGCGCTCGAGATCTGCACGACGAGGCCCTTGCCGCGCGCGCGCATCGACGGCAGCGCCGCGCGGAGCACGCGGTGCGGGCCGACCACGTTCACGTCGTATTGCCGGAGGAGATCCTCGCTCGTCAGCGTCTCTTCGAGGCCGAGCGCCGCGTATCCGGCGTTGTTTACCACGACGTCGAGGTGTCCCGCCTTCTCCAGCGCCGTGGCCACGGCCTTGTTCACGGACGCGTCGTCGGTCGCCGCCATCTCGACGACGTGCACGCGGCCCTCGCCGGCCTTCGTGAGCTCTTCAGCGGCCGCCGCATTGCGGCCCGTGATGTCGCGCATCGTCGCGAAGACCGTGTGGCCCTTCTTCGCGAGCGTGAGCGTGATCAGGCGGCCGAAGCCGCTGTTCGTACCTGTGACGAAAACGTTCTGGCTCATCGGGTTCTCCTCCCAACGGGAAGGGCGCTAGATAATCACGGCTCCGTCTCGTGGGAAGGGGGCGACCCGTCACCGAGCAAAAAATCGAACCTCAATCTCCGTTCGGCTGACCCATGCGGAGCGGGCCGCCGCGCGCGGTGGACCAGAGCAGGCAATTTTCGGCCGATCCCGGCACCGTGAACACGTCGAGGCCGTGTTCGAAGGTCTGCACGAAGATCTCGACCTGCCCGTCGCCGTCGAGGTCCCCGATGGCGGGCGCCGCGGGCGCGCCGTTGCCATTTCCATTCTGCTCGCCCGTGTTGTGGAGCGGCACGTCGTGCAGCAACGTCCCGTCCGCGCCGAGGATCACGAGATACCCCGAGTCGAGCACGTTCGGATCTCCATACGTGGCGAACATCAGCTCGGGTGAGCCGTCCTGGTTCAGGTCCGCGACGGTCACCTCGGTCGCGAACATGATCGCTTTGCCGTGCGTGTAATTGAAGCGCCAGATCTGCTTCGCGTCCGCGCCGAACGCATAAACGAACCCGTCGTTGAACGGCGCCACGATCTCGGGTTTGTCGTCGCCCTGGATGTTCACCGTCGTCGCCGCGGGCACGCCGCCCGGCGGGTAATACCCTTCCACCTCGATGGGCTTTTCCCCGCGCGGCAAGGTCTCCCAGCCGGGCTTGCGCATCGCCGAGCGGCTCCCATCGCCATGCGCGCCTTCGAGCACCATGATCGCATACGCCTGCGTCTCATAAGGCTCGTTCTTTTCGATGTTCGGCACGCCCAGCACCTCATTTTTCCCGTCCCCGTCGAGGTCGACCACGTTCGGCGGCGACGCCGTCCACTGGAGCCACTCGGCGAAGGACGGGTGCGGCCACTCGCCCGTGTGCAGGTTGTAATGGTCCGCCTCCACCTTCGGATCGGCCCAGCGGATGAACTGGCCCCAGGTCAGGCGCTCGCCCTCGAATTCGTTCGCGCGGTTCGTGAAGAACGGCGCGGCGTCGATCGCCACGCCATCGTGGTCGAACGCCTGGATGTGGTGGTTGTCGTAGGTCGCGAGCACCTCGAGCTCCGGATCGTCGTCGATGTTCCCGACCGCCACGTTGAGCCCGTAGCAGCCATACCCGGAATGCCCCATGCCATTGCGATCCGCGTCATTCCCGGCGCCCGTGAGGGCATTGTAGCGCGGCCACGCCGGAAACCCGATGCCCGCGGGCTGGTGGAGCGACCCGTCGGCGCGGAACACGAAGACCTGCGCCCCGCCGTCCTCCGTGCTCGCGGTTTGCGTCGTCGTCACCACGATCTCGAGCACGCCGTCGCCGTCGAGGTCACCTGCGGCCATGCCGCGCACCTCGGGCGCGTTGTTCGCGGTCGTCGTGCTCGCGGGGAAACCCGCCTTCGGCACGAGCGTCTTGTCCTTCCACTCGTACGCCCATACCTCGTGATCGCTGCCGTAGACGATGTCGACGAGCCCGTCGCCTTCGAGATCGGCGACGACGTGCGGGGCGTACACGCGCCCCTCGCCGCCCTCGGCCTTCGCGAGCACGTTGCCCTCCGCGTCGTGGACGAAGACCGAATCATAGGCCGCGATGAGCTCGCGGTTTCCGTCGCCGTCGAGGTCGCGCACGACGGGCGAGGCGAACCAGCTCGTCTCGCCGCCGAGCGTCATTTTGTATTCGGGCGCCGCCACCTCGCCCTTGCTTTCGCCCTTCTCGCACGTCGTGTTGCGCGTGCCGCCCGTCGTGGAGCCCCCGGTCCGGCCCCCGGGACGACCCTCGCTCTCGCCGCAGGAGGCGGCTGCGAGGGAGAGGCCCGAGGCGAGCAGCAAGGAGAGCAGGGGTTTGCCCCGCCCGGACATCGAGGGATGGAATGAGCGCATGTGGGTCATGTCGTCCTTGTCGCGCAAAAGAAAGGAGCCGCGTCCGCCCCCAGCGGCGGCGGGGCCGAGGATATCAAACTTCATCCGGTCGTGGTAAGGTCGCCTCGTGCGACCCCGGTGAGTCATGCGCGCATCAGCCACGGAAAACCGAGCTTTACGAACCCACGAGAGCCGCGCCGCCCGCGCCCTCCTCTGCCTCCTCGCGCCCCTCGTGCTCGGCGCGGCTTCGCCTGACGAGGCCGCGCCCTCGCAGCCGGCCGAACCTCTGCCCGAGCTCCCGCCGCCGTCCGAGCCCGTCGCGGCGCCTTCCGCGCCGGCCGGGAACCATTCCGCGCCGCGGGAGCGCTCGACGGTCGAGATGGCGCGGCTCGACGCGGGCGTCATGTACGTCCGGGGCCTGAAAATGCTGGGATTCGGGACGCTCGCGCGGTACCAGGTCCTCGTCGGCTTCATCGACCTCGACGTCGTGCGTTTCCCGCACGAGCGGTTCGGCTTCGAGATTCACCTGAACGGCGGCCCAATCGGATTCGACGAGAATGCGCAGGTCGAGATCGGCCTCTCCGGCGCGGGCCTCGTCGCTCCGTTCCGCTGGAAGGGCCGGGCGCCTGGATCGTTCGTCCTCGGCGTGGGCGGCACCTTCGAGTACGGCCGCCCCGTTTGGCTCGAACCGGGGTATCACGGCGCGCCGTTTGGCCTCGCGCGGTTCCGGATTTTTCCCACGGGGACCGTGGGCCTTCAAACGGCCTACCGCTTCGTCCCGATCACCACGAACGAGCTCGCGTTGCAGGAGCATGATGTCGAGCTCGGCGTGAGCACGGGCCTCTTGCAACTGGGCGCGCGCGTGCGGGTCGACGAGGTGCGGGGCGGCGAGCCGGCGCGGCTTTATCGATCGATCGGCGGGGGCGTCTTCGCCGGGCTCGTGGTGTTCTGATGAAGACGCGTGCGTTTTGGATCGGGCTCGTCGCGCTGGTGATGCTCGCCGGGTGCGAGGACGAGCCCATGCGCTCGACCGACGTCTCGACCCTCGACATGCTCGTCTCCCTGGACGCGACCGATAGCGGAGACGGCGCCACGGTGCGCGTCCGGATCTCCAGCCCGCTCGGCGGGTTGCGTTTGTCGGACGGAGACACTTTGCGGCTCCGCATGGGGGGAAACCCCCTCACGCTGCGTGAGGTCGAGGAGGACGAGCGCCCCGTATACCTCGCCGATGCCGCCAGTTTGTCGGGGGATATCACGCTGGATCTGGAGCGCCGGGCGGACCGGAGCATCGTCGACCGCGTGATCCCCGTGCCGCCTCCGATCGGGCTCACGGCGGAGCCGCTCCTCGGGGATGCCCCGCTGAAGCTCGCCTGGAATGCCGCGCCCGAGGGCAAACACGTGCTCGGCCTCGTCGTCGACGGGACGTGTATCAAGCCGCTGAGCCGCACGTTGCCGAACGACGTGGGCCAATACGAGATCCTCCAGGCCGAGCTTGCGCCGTTGGATCCGGCGGTACCTGGCCCGTGCCCGCTCCAGGTGACGCTCGCGCGGACCGCGACGCTCCAGGAGCCGATCGCCCCGCCGGCGATGCAAATCGGGCTTTATGCATTGTTCATGCTGAGCCGCACCGTCGACGTGAGCTGGACGCCCTGACGGCGGCGTTCAGCGATCGGCGACGATTTGTCGGAGGATGGGCGGAAAGTCCTCGGGCTTCACGCCCTCGGTCACGAGCGGCCGGCTGTTCTGCGAATTCCAGAAGAGCACGACCTTCCCCGCGAGGCGCGTGGCATCGTCGAGCAACGCGGCGAGGGTTTTCCCCGTATAGGTCGGTTCGAGCGCCATGCCCTCCGTCTCCGCGGCGTGCGTGATGGCGCGCTCTCCTTTTCGTGTCGGCGCGCCATAGCCGGCGCCGAGGTGGTTCGTCGAGAATCGCACGCGGGCGCGGCCGAGGCGCACGTCCGGGAACGTCGGATCGAGCGAACGCGCGAAGGCCACGGTCTCCCGGGCCATCGCGAAAAACCGCGCCTCGCTCGACGTCTCGGGGCTCGACGTGCGCACGGCGACGACCTCGGTCCGGAGCCCGGAGAGCTCAAGGCCGAGCGCGAGACCGACCGCGCTGCCCATCGTGCCCATGGCGAGGTAGATACAATCGGGCAAAGGGCAATGGCCGGCTCCGACCTGCTCGGCGAGCTCGAAGCCTGCATTGACGAACGCGAGGTTTCCGAGCGGCGAGGATCCGCCGGGGGGCACGAGGTACGGCGCGACGCCTTGGGCCGCCTTCGCGGCCCGCTTCGCGCGGGCCTCGGCCTCGGCGACACCGCCGATCACGACGCGGATCGTGGCCCCGGCGCGGCGCGCGGCGCGCAGGTTCGTCCGGACGTACGCGCTCGGCGTTTGCGGGGCGAGCAGCAGCGTGACCGCGAAGCCCTGCGCCGCGCCGTACAGGGCCGTGGCGACCGCCTGGTTCGACCCAAAGGCGCCGAACGTGACGATCTCGCGCGCACCTTTGGCGCGGGCATCGGCCAGGAAAAACTCGAGCTTGCGTGTCTTGCCTCCGCCATAGGCCGCGCCGGCGAGATCGTCCCGCTTGACGTAGAGCCCCGCGAGTCCGGCCTTTTCGCCGAGCTTCGCGGCGCGCGCGACGGGCGTCGGCAAGAGGCCGAGCGCGAGGCGCGGCAGGTGCGGCGCGAGCCCGGGATGCGCGCGGAACAGGGGCGGGACGTCATCGGCGGGCGCGGGCGCGGGAGCGGCGGTGGGCGCGGGCGCAGCGGATGCGGGCGTGTCCGCGGAGGCGTCCGCGGCGGCGTCTGCGGGGGTGGGTGTCCGTTCCTCACACCCGGCGAGCGTGCTGAGCGCGAGGGCCGAGAAGGTACGTCGATCGAGCTTCATCCGTCGCCCTGGAACGCCCGTGATCGGGTTTTCCATTGCTGGCATGTGTTTTTCACGCAGACCTGCAGGAGCAAGCAGGGGGGCGAGAGTCGCACAGGCGACGCGCGGACGGTCGTTTTTTCGCACTCTGCCTGGTCCCGATGTTCTCCTCGGGGATGGAGAGTCCAATGACCAAGCAACCCATGCGTGTGTGGCCGGCGGAGGGCGCGAGCCGGGCTCCGTACTGGATTTACGACGATCCGGAGGTCTTCCGCGTCGAGCAGGAGCGGATCTTTGGGCAGTCCTGGTGTTACGTGGGTCTCGCCGCGGAGGTCCCCGAACCGGGGCGTTTCCAGCGGAGCCACGTGGGCGATCGCTCCGTCATCCTGGTGCGCGACAAGGAAGGCAAGATCAACGTCCTCGAAAACCGGTGCGCCCACCGAGGAATGGAGTTTTGCCGCGCCAGCGCGGGCAAGGCCACGCGCTTCCTGTGCCCCTACCATCAATGGACGTTCGACCTCGAGGGCAACCTCTGCGGCGTGCCGTTCAAGCGGGGCATCCACGGCGAAGGCGGAATGCCGGACGATTTCGACCTCGCTGACCACCCGCTGCGCAAGCTCCGGGTGACGAACCACAACGGCGCCGTGTTCGCGTCGTATGCCGAGGAGCCCGAGCCGTTCGAGAGATACCTCGCCGATCCGATGCGCGCGTACTTCGATCGGGTCTTCGACGGTCGTCCCCTGCGGGTGCTCGGATACATGCGCCAGCGGATCCCCTGCAACTGGAAGCTCATCCTGGAGAACACGAAAGACCCTTACCACGCGACCTTACTGCATTCGTTTCTCGTCACGTTTGGTCTGTTCCGCGCGGATCAAAAATCCGAAGTGCGGCTCGACCCCTCCGGGCGGCATGCGGCGCTCGTCTCGCGCCACGGCGGGCGGCAGCTCACGGTGGCCGCGAGCGAGATGGCCTCGTACAAGAGCGATTACACGCTGCAGGACCGCCGGCTGCTCGACATGCAAGCGGAGTTCCACGATGGGGTCGGCGTCGTCATGATGACCCTCTTCCCGAACCTGATCCTCCACCAGCAGGGCAATTCGCTGGCGACGCGCCACATCGTCCCGCGTGGACCCGACAGCACCGAGCTCTCGTGGACGTTTTTCGGCTACGAGGACGACGACGAGGCGCTTTCGACGCGGCGATTGCGCCAAGCGAACCTGTTCGGCCCCGCGGGCCTGGTCTCCCTCGACGACGGCGAGGCGCTGAAGGCGACGCAGGAGGGGCTTCGGAATGCCCGGGACGCGTGTGCCGTCGTCGAAATGGGCGGGCGGGATCGGGAGGACGCGAACGTCATGGTGACGGAGACCGCGCTCCGGGCGTTCTTCCACCATTACATGCACGTGATGGGCTTCGTCAGGGCGGAGGACGAGCGATGAACCCGGAAACCCTGCGCGGATATGCTTTGCGGGCGGCCGTGGAGGATGTCCTCTACGACTACGCCGCCGCCCTCGACGAGGGCGCGCTCGAACGGTGGCCCTTCTTTTTCACGGCGGGGGCGCTCTACGAGGTCGTCTCCCGGGAAAACGAGGAGCGCGGATTGCCGCTCGCGCTGGTGCGCTGCGAGGGGCGCGGGATGATGATCGATCGCGCGACCGCGCTCAAAGAGGTCTTGTTTTATTCGCCGCGCACGTACCGGCATTTCATCAGCAACGTCCGGCCGGTCTGGCGGAGCGAGGAGCGGATCGAGGCCGTCTCGAATTTCGTGCTGCTCCAGACGCTCGTGGAGCGCGAGACGACCGTGCTCGTCGCCGGGCAATACCGGGACACGCTGGTGGTCGAGGACGGGAAGCTCCTGTTCGGCGGCAAGCGGTGCATCTACGACACCACGATGATCCCGAATACGGTCGTGTACCCCCTTTAGCCGCGCTCACGCCCGCGCGAGCGCCACCGAGATCGCCGCGTCGGCCCAGGCTTTTGTCGCCTCGCCGAGGTCCCCGGCCGCCCGCGCGGCTTCGAGGCGTGTATACGTCGCCGCCATCGCCCGCAATCCGACCGCGGCGAGCGCCGGCGCGAGCGGCGGGATTCGCGCCGAAAGCACGCCGTCCTGCGCCAGCGCGTCCAGCGCGGATTCGAGCCGCCCGAGCGCGGCGCCGAGCAGATCCGCGGCCTCGGGCGCGGCGATCGGGAGCGCGGGGATCGGCGCGGCCGGCGCGAGATCCGGAATGACGACGTGATCGGTGACCACCGCGATCGGCTCGAGCACCTGCCCGCCGCGCGATTCACGCAGCCAGCCCGAGACGTAACGCGCCGATGGGAGCGCCTCCGCGAGCGCCGCGAGGGCGCCGGGGGCGAACCCTTCATACGCCCGTTCTATGCGGAGCTGGGCGTCGTCGTCCTCGATCCACCCCGACAACGTTTGCCGCCCAGGCGACCATGACAACCCCTGCACACCCCCGTTCGTCGCGACGACCCGCAGGGCCGCCGTGCGCGCGCGCGGGCGCAGGAACGAGGGCGGTCTGCCTTCTTCGTCGGCGAGGAGCGCGCTCGGCCCGGGAAAACCGAAGGGCGCGGGGATGTCGCCCCACGCGCCGCGCTGCGGGACCACCGTGGTGTCCTTGCCGCGCCGGATCTCGATGGTTCGCCGTGCCAAACGCACGAGGTGGCGCGAGATGATCTGCCCGCCGGCCAGGACCCCGAGCGGCGTACCTGCGACTGCGATGACGGAGGCCGGTTCGACCTTGTCGGGGATCGCCACGCTCCACGACACGACCGTGGCGCCGTCCCAGAAAAGCACCTCCAAAGAGCGCGCCGATCCCGCCGCCGAGAGCCGCGCGCCGAGCGAGAGCAGCCGCGCCCGATCGAGCGGGACTTCGAGCGGCTCGCCGAGGCCGAGCAACGCCGCGGGATCCCCGCCGCTTCGCGCGGCCCGCACGCGCGCCCATCCTTCGGCGACGAGCCTCCGCACCTCCCCGGCGTCGTGCAGCGCCGAGCGAATCTCCCACGCCTCGCGTTGCGCCTCGATGTCCTCGATCAAGCCGTCGAGCCAGGGGTATTCCTTCAAATGGGCGCGGACCTCCTCGCGCGCCTGCGCGAGACCGCGCGCGTCCGCGAGC
Source organism: Polyangium fumosum (assembly GCF_005144585.1). GTDB lineage: Bacteria > Myxococcota_A > Polyangia > Polyangiales > Polyangiaceae > Polyangium > Polyangium fumosum. Next base: position 78,053 of record NZ_SSMQ01000057.1, read on the forward strand.
CCGCGCGCGAGGGTTCGCCCGAGGAGGCCCTCCACGCCGGCGAGCACGGCCGTGGGAATCGTGGGTTTTGGCGGCGGCCCGAGGCGCACGTGCGCCGCGCCCCGCGCCCGAGCCTCCACGGAGAGCCGCTGAAACGCCCGAACCGCGAGCGGCACGTGCACGCACCACGGCGTCGCGCAATCACACCGCGCATGCGCGAGATCGGCTCCCGCCAAGAATCGCACGGTGCACCCGGAGAAACGCGCGATCGGCGGGCTCGTCCCGAGCTCGACCTCCACCCCCGCGGCCTCCGCGGCGTCCACGCGCGGCGCCCGTTCGCCGAGCCAAACCAAAAGCTCCTCGGTGCTGATCTCCCACGGCGGCCGTGTCTCGGACCCGGCTGCCGCCGCATAAGCGAGCACGGCCGCGATGCGGTGCCGACACACTGTTTTCGCCCCGCACCCGCAGGGCGTGTCCTTCAGCGCCTTGCCCGGGAGAAGCTGCGTCGAAATGCCGTCCGGGAAGGTCGCGACGACGACGCCTTTCTCGTCCTCGTGGACCTTCGGCCCCTGTCCGGCCTCGATTTCCCGCTGGGCGCGCTTCACGAGGCCCACGTTCGCCAGCGCGGCGAGCGCCTCGGGCGTCAGGGCTGCAAGATCCGCCCTCATCGCCGCATCTTCTCCACGAGCCAGCCCACGAGCTTGCTCGGCGTCGTGGCCGCCACGTGCGCGCCCGCGTCCGCGACCGCCTGCGCGACGCCGTGGTCGTAGGCGCCGCATACCTGATCGTCGAGCGACGCCGCTCCGAACACCGTGACCCCCTCGCCGACGAGCGCGGTCACTTCCCGAACGAGTTTGTCTGCGTGATCCTCGAAATCGGTGATCCAGAGCAGCACCGTCCGGTGCGGCACGTCCACGAGCTCCGCCGCGTATTGCAGCGCCTTCGCCCCGTCCGTGCCCCCGCCGAGCTGCACGCGCATGAGGAGCTCGACGGGATCATCCACGTAGGGCGTCAGATCGACGACCTCCGTGTCGTACACGACGAGGTGCGAGCGCGTGGACGGGAGTTTCCACAGGATCGACGCGACCACGGCCGCGTGAATGATGTTGCGCGCCATCGAGCCGGATTGATCGACGAGCACGATCACCTGGTAGCGCGGCCCGAAGCGCCGGACGCGCGCGAAGAACTCCGGGCGCTCGATCACGAGCCGGCGTTTGTCCGGGTCCCAGTGCTGGAGGTTTCTCCGGATGGTCCGGAGCGCGTCGAGGTTCCGCGCCACGCGGAAGCGCGAGCGCCGGTGCCGGAACGGCGTCGCGCCGAGCCGATGCTCGATTTCATCGCAGAGACGTTTCTTCAGGTCCTCCACGACCTTGTTCACGACCGCGCGCGCGGCGTCGAGCACGTGGGCGTCCATGCGGGATTTGCAGCGCAGGATCGCCTCGACGAGCGAGAGCGAAGGCGTGACGTTTTCGAGCGCCTCCTTCCGCGTGACCACGTCGAGGATGCCATAACGGTGCAGCGCATCCGATTCGAGCCGCTCGATCGCCTCTTTCGGAAAGAGTTCGTGGATCTTGTTGAGCCATTCGGGCACGTCGAGCGGGTGCTCGGGCCCGTTGGCCGGGCCGCCGCGTGCAATCGAGCGGCTCGCCTCGCCGTCGGCCTCGCGATCGTAAAGCCAGGCGAGGGTGCGTTCGAGGTCATCGGCATTGCCTGCTCCGGCGTCCGTGGCCCCGAGACCGTCATTGCCGGCGGGACCGAGGATCAGCCGCCACCGCGTCTCCGCGTCGTACGTGCTCATTCGAGCACCCCGAGCGCGCGGCCCCAGGAGAGCACCCGCGCGTCGAGCGCGAGGCCGGCTTGCAAGACGTTCGCGGGGACGTCCCCGATCCAGGACGCATCCGCCCGTTTGCCCCAGCGCGTGGCGAGCAGCGCGCCGATTCGCGCGCGTTCGGCCGGAGGAAACCACGAAAAGGCGAGGCGCAAGGCGGGGAGCGCGACGAGGAAGGCACCCTCGTCGAGCTTGCCGAGGGCCGCGTCGACCGCGCCGATGAGCTGTTCGTCGCGCAGCGCAGGCCCACGCGCGAGGGCAAACAGGCCCGCGAGGTAATCGCCGAGCCGCCCCTCCGAGGCGGCGAAGAGCGCGCCGTCGACGGCTGAATCCGCGGGCGCGGCCTCGGTGTCGAGGAGCCAGATCGCGCCGAGCGCGGCGCCGCGCAGCATCGCGGGCGCGGCCCGGTCCGTGGCCCTGCGCGCGAGCACGGCGCGGGTATCGTCCGGATCGAGGCCAAGCGCCTCGCCATGGCGCAAAAGCTCGGCGAGCGAGCGCATCGCGTTGAGATCGGCCGGGAGCAGGTCCGTCCCCTGAATGCCAGCGAGCAGCGACAACGACCGCTCGCCGGCCGCGCGCAGCACCGGGGCAAACATCGGCGCGCCGACGACCTCCAGCCATTCGCCGTGTCGCCACAGGCCGAGGAGCTTTTCGATGGCCGGCCCGAGCGCGCCCAACGAGGGCGTCGTCGCCACCGCATTCGCCACGAGATCGAGGATCTCGCCGGCGAGCTTCGTGAGCCCGACGAAGGCCGCGTCCCCGAGCGCGTCCACGCGCGCGCCGAGCGAATCCGCCGCGAGCAAGCGGTGCGAGAGGAGCAAGGAGACCGCGCCTTCGAGCGTCGAGCCCCAGCGCGAGGCCTCGATGATGGCCGGATCCTGATCGTGCCGCCAGACGAGCTTGAAGGCCTCGGCCATGCGCGCATCGGTGCCCCACGCCGGCCCCCGCACCCGGACGAACCCCGGGATTTCAAGCAATCGCAATCGATGCAGGACCCGCAATCGCTCGCGATCCCCCTCGATGCGCCAATCGAGCGAGACCGTCTGCGGGTTCCTCGGCGGCGAGAGCCCGAGGCGGGAGAGCGTCTCGTGCACGTCGCGGAGGAGCGGCGGTCGCTCCGTCCCCGCGGACAACCGGCCCACCCGATCGCCCGTGAATGTGCGGAGGAGCGTCGCCAGCGTGGGGTGCAGATCGCCCGTCACGATGCCACGCCGCGACCAGGGCGGCGGGCCGGGGAGTGGTTCGCGGAGGAGGGCGGAGAGCAGTCCGTCGAGCACGTCCACGCGCTTCGGCGCCTCGTGCCCGCGCAGCGCCGCGAGCGCGCCGATGGCCGTGCGAACCGCGATATGGTCGGCGACCGTGGGCCGTTGCATGTTCTTGCGCAAGGCTTCCAGGCAGCGATCGAGCATCGCCTCCGCCACGCCCGCGCCGAGCTTCCATTCGAGCTCCCACCACATCGGCGAGGGCATTCCGGCCTGGTATCCGGCGAAGCTATCCATGCGGGCATAGGTCCAGGGCACGAGGTGGCTCTGGCCGCCGAGCGGGGGCGCCGGGGGAACGGGCTCGGGGCCGCCGGGCGTGATCGAGGCGAGCGCGGGCGCATGATACCCGCCGCATACGAGCACGACGTCGCCGCGCGTGAGCGCCCACGAGGCATGGTCCCGCATGAAGGCTTCCCGGGGCGCGTCTCGCTCGCTCGCCTCCGTGTCGCCTCGGATCTGCTGGAAATAGGCTTCGAGCGCGGGTTCGAGCTCGTCCGGGGTGCGGCCCTCGAAGAGATGATCCCACAAAGCGTCGAGGTCCGAAGTGCCCGTGCGGCGGCAAAGCGCATCGAGCGCTCGTTCATAACGGTCGTCCTCGTCGCGATACCGATTCTCCACGCCGACGAACGCTTTGCTCCACGAGGGCAAATCGCAGAACCGCACGGTCTTCCCGTGCTCGAAGGCCCAGCGGAGCGCGACCCACTCCGGGGAGAACGCGCAGAACGGCGTGAAGGACGAGACCGGGCCGTCCTCGGTCAGGTAATGCGTGAAGATCGCGATCGGCGGCGCGTGGTCGAGCGCGAGCTCCGCCATTTTGACGTTCCAGTCCGACGGTCCCTCGATTAGCACCACGGCCGGGTCGACGCGCGCGAGCACGGCCGCGACGAGCCGCGCGCACGCGGGGCTGTGGTGCCGTACGCCGACGACGTGGAGCCTCCCGGGCACGGGCCTAGGTGACTGGTGTTTTTCTCTACCAAACCATCGCGGGATGGTGTAATGCGGGGCCATGTCCCTTGGACAAACCCCGAAGCAGGGCGAGATGTGGAGGTCGACGTCAGCGTATTGCGAGGCCAAGC
>NZ_SSMQ01000058.1 GCF_005144585.1 Polyangium fumosum
CGTATCGGGAGCCGGGCCAGACGAGGCGACGCGGTGGCACGGGCGCGGGGGTCTGCACGAGGGTCCTCGTCCACCGGGCGCGCACGGAGCAGGTTGTCGCGGAGAACCAACCTCGCCCGGTCGAGGCGCCCGCGCCCGTACCGAAGGACCCGAGCGAGGTGCGACCGGGTGAGGTATGGCGGTACGAGACCTGGAGCCAAACCCCGGAGGAGCTGGCGCGGCTCGATCGGGCCTACGAGTGCCTCCAGGGCGTTTGCCATGCGAGGCACAAGAACTTCCAGCCGAAGGACCCGAAGAAGCCCGCCGGGAAGCACAATGGGCAGTCCTTGTCAACAGGGAGTGGCTCGCCGCAGCCGGCGCCGAAGTCGACGGTCAAGACGAGGACCAAGCCGAACGGGAAGCCGAACGGGGGTGCGGCAGGGCAGGGGGGCAAGGGGAGCGCGGCGGACACGCCACCGCCGGCCAAACCGAAGCGGGGAGGCGAGACGCCGGCGACCAAGCGCGGGAGGGAGGTGCACAAGGAGTTCAAGAAGAAGGTCGAGGAGAAAGAGGCAAAGGGGTGGAGAGCCGAAAAGCGCATCATGGGGCCGGATGGTAAATACGTGGTACCCGACGCGCTCACGCCAAAGAGGAACCCGATCGAGTTGAAGCCGAACACGCCGACGGGCATAGAAGCAGGAAAGCGCCAGATCAAGAAGTATGAAGCCGCCACGGGCAAGAAGGGACGGGTGATCTATTATGACCCCTAAGCGAGTTCTGCAGAACCGAAGGAGCCACATCTTCAAGACGTGGGTCACGCCTACGCTCCATGCGGCGGGCTTCAAGAAACGAGGGATCGTCTACGTGCGGGACATGGGGAGCGTCCAGCACCTCTTCAATCACGAGGGGAGTTCCTACAACACGGCCGACGAACATAGCTTCACCACGAATTGTGGGGTTTACGTGCCAGGGCTCTTCCAGGCGTTCGCCAATCCGAGCCTCGAAGAACCCAAGGCACCAGAGGCAGCGGCCGGACTCCCGAACGTGCGGCCCGGAATGCTGACGCCGACGGGCGACAGGTGGTACAATCTCACGTCCTCCGATGGGCCCGAGAAGGACGACGAGGTAGGGCAGGAACTGCGGAGGCTCGTAGAGGTCGCGGCCCTGCCCTTCTTCGATCGGTTCCGGGACGAACGAGCGGTCGCGGAGTTCTTCTCGCAGCCCCGCAGGAAGGAGGACCGGTTCATCGATCCTGGTGAAGATACGTTCGAGCTTTGCTATGCCGCGATCCTCTGGAAGCGGCTGGGGTGCAAGGACAAGTGCCGGGAATGCATCGAGCGGGAGAGGTCGAAGACCAAGAAGCGTTATAGCGACTGGCCCGAGAAGTTCCTCGCGCGCTTCTCGTGTGACGACGACTGACACATTTGCCGCGAAGCGCCGGCCCACGGGCGCGCACGTGGGCCGGCCCCCCTGCAATGGAGCGGGAGTCTCGCATGACCGGACAAACAGGTGGTGACGCGGGAAAACCCCCTTGACGCGCAGACAAACCTACGGCAGCGTCCGGGGAATGAGGCCCCTGCCGCTTGCCGTCGTGCTCTCGGTTCTCCTCGCGACCCGGTTCGTCCGCGGCGAAGAGCCCACGGCCAACCGCCTGATACCGGACGCTCCGACCATGCTCGCGGTCGGGGCCGGGCCGAGTCTTCTGTTCGGGGGGCACCTTCCGAACCTTGTGAGCGCTGGGGGCGGCGCCCGGATCGGGGCTCGCTACGAGGGCGGCGGGTTCTGGTTCTTCGGCTCCTACCATCGCACGGTTTCGCCTGCGACGTTGTACGGCCTGCCCATCGAGGGCGCGCACGTCGCTGTCGGGGGCGATCTGGTGCTCGCGGGATTTCCGCTGGGGGTCGTCGTGGGTTTTTCCCTCAGCGGCGGCGCGTTCTTCAACGATCGACCTGGGGCCCCGTGGAACCATGGCGGGAACAACTGGTTTCACGCGCGCCTCGGGCTCGATAAGGTGTTCCACCTGGGGGGCCGCTTCTGGATCCGGACGGCCGTGACCGCGCAGATCCCGGACAGCGTGCACACCCTCATCGTGAATCAGCGCGAGGACCAGCGCTGGTCATCGACGCCCATCTCGGGTGTCCTGTCGGTCGAGGTGCTCGCCGATCTGACGACAATCAAAAAGATCGCCGAAGACGGTTCCGTGCTGGAGTGACGGGGCCAGGGAGGTATTCGTGACCAATCATCGAACAGCAATCATCTGTGTTTTCATGGGTTTGGCCTGTAACGCGTGCTGGGACGCGGACGACGAGGACAACACGTCGTACGTCTTTACCTGCGAGGATCCCGACTACGACCACAAGGACAAGGACGGTAACCCCGATCCCTGCCACGAAAACGACGAGAAGAAGCCCATGGCCTGCGGCGCGACGTGCGCCGACGTGGCCTTGGGCATCAAAGCCGTCCCGGTGGCGCTCTGGTTCGGCGAAGAGCGCGTGGTGCCCGCCTGCCCAACGGGGTTGCCCAAGGCGGACTTCAACGGCGGCGCGGGCATCGTGGCGCCGCACGCGTGCCCCGAATGCCGGTGCACCGACCCGGTCTGCTCCTTCGGGCCCGTCCACGCGCGGGGAGGCGACGCGTGCACGGGTCCGATCCTCGGCGCGGCGGATCCTCCCCCCGCATGGGACGGCGCTTGTCAAGCCTCTTCGATTCCCATTTCGAACGTCGGCTCCTATTCCTTCGAGCCGACCGAGGTAGGCGGATGCGCCGTCGCGGAGGATCCGCTCCCCCCACCGCCGCATTTCGGCTCGTCGTCGATGTGGGAGACGACGGCGCGAGCATGTCGCCATGCGGACGATGCGATGTGTCCGCCTGGTGAGCCCTGCGGCATTCGCGAGGACGAGCTGCCGTCGCGGTTCCGCTCGTGTGTGCGGCTCGAAGGCGCGACGCCGGAGGGGGCGATGTGCCCTGCGGGATTCCCGGAGTCGTTCGTTTTTTATGCGGATGTCGACGAAGGGAGAGGATGCACGCCTTGTGAATGCGCGCCGGCCGGGGATGCGGTGTGTCTTTCGGTCGTGAGCCTGCATCAGCAGGCGGATTGTGGGGATGTGACCATGATTGCCGCGCCCGTGGACGAGATGGGCTCGTGTGCGGATCCAGGCATGTCGACAAACATCCAGGGTGTCAGCGCGTCCTGGGCCCAGAACGAGCCCGGGACGTGTGTCGCCTCGGGCGGCGCGGTGACCGGGGAGATCAAGGCGATCGATCCGGCGGTGTTCTGCTGCAAGCCGGTGGTGGCTGAGTAAGTCGAACGACCCCGATTACAGGTCGAAGTCGCGAATCGCGGGGCTGCACGTTCCTTTTTCAGCGTTGCAGCTATCGAAGCCCAGGCTCTTGCAGTCGATTTTCTCGATGCGCCCGGCGTTGCATACGACAAGGGAATCCCCCTCGCACGTCGCTACCCTGGGGTCTCCTGGTTGACACTCCGACGCCAGTCCGCAATACGCGTACTGTCGTTGCGCGAGGTCCTTGGCCGGCTGGCACGTGAAGCCTTCGCCGACGGCCGTGCAATCGCGCGGCAACTGGCTCCGGTTAAAACACGTCATCACCGTGGCGGAATCGACGCAGCTCAGGCCGCTATGCCAGTCGAGGACTCTGAATGCGCCCTCGGTCACGACGTCGCCACAGTTCCCCTTGAACGGAATTCCACAGCCAGCCGTATCGTAAGGGCCCTCCGTGGATGCGTAACACTGGAGCCCGTAGGCGGGACAGTCGAGTCCACGGGTGACTCGCTCGTACCGGCACTCGTAGGGCACGCCATCCTTGCAATTGGCGGCATAGGTCGAATCGCACGGCTCACCAGCGGAGTAGCACCACGGGCTTTCACCACGGCATTCCAGGCCGAGCCATTCGCAATCCAGCAAGTCGTCGAGTCCGGTACCCTCGGAACAGCGGGTCGCGACGCCGTCGACGCATGCGAAATCGCTGCACGGGTGCCCCATCCTCTTCGCGACGCCGAGGCACTCCTCTACGGCCTTGCACCCGTTGCTCTTGTCCTTGAAGCATGAGACCCGCTCATCGAGCGCGCGCTCCAGAGGATCGTATTGCACGATATCATAGATCTCCATGATCCTCCGGTTGACTTCAGGAGGCGGATAAACGCTGAGAAAGTAGCAGCTCTCTCTGAAAATCGCGGCCTTGACGACTGCGTCGGGATCCCTGGGGCCCGGTGGATCGGGAGGCGCGTACCCTCCAGCTCCCACGATCACCTCGTCGACGCCCTCTGTCCCCCCCGCTCCTCCTGCCCCGCTGCCGGACGCAGTCGCAGCGGATGAATCAGGGCCGCCGCACGCAGATGCGGTGATCGACTGGAGGGAAAAGAGAACGAGAGCCGGCACCAAAGTCTCGCGCCATCGGGACATGAGATCCGTATCTATCACTTCCGGGGGGCCGACGTTTGGTTGTGTGGCCCATTCCCGCTGCCTGTCTCGGGGGCCCTGCACGCCTGCGAACCACCTGGCCGTCACTCATGCTACAACCGGTGTAATGGCTGACACTTATGGCTTGTGGGAGCCAGGGCACTCCCTCGACGCCCCCATCGACCTCATTCCGGGTGTCGCTCGGTTCGAGCCGCCCGACATCGTCTCGTTTCGCCTCGTCCGTGAGCTGAGCACCGACGAAATCAAGCGTGTCTTCGCGTTCACCCACGAGGCCGCAGCACGGACCGGCGGGCTCTTCTCCATGACGGACGCCTCCGTGCCCTTCACGCGTATCAGCATCAGCGCCGGCCTCGAGTTCAACCGACAGTTCAACCCGCGCATGGTCCGCGCCGCGGCCGTCATCGGGGCGAGCTACAGCATGCGCATCCTCTCCGAGACGCTCGTCCGCGCCGCGCGCCTCCTCAAGCTCGAAATCGCGGACGCCCCCGTGCGTTACTTCGACGACGACGTCGCCGCCCGCGCCTGGTTCGACGCGCTCCGCCAAGGCGCCGCCTGACGGATCACTCCCCCCGCCTCTGTCAAGCAAAACCCGTCGCGCGCCCGCCCACGTCCACGCCTCCCGTCGTCCTCACGCCACCCGTCTGACGCTCGCGTGACAGGGCAAGCGTGCCGTCCTTCCTGGCGGCTTTTCTTTTCCGTTTGCCCTGCCATTCCGGTAGCTTCCCCCTTCCGATGGACACGTTCGACACGCTCGTTTCCAAGGCGAAGGCGAGCCACTCCGGCCGCCTGCGCGGCCTGCTCCGCCGAGGGGCCGTCGCGCTCGTGCTCTTGACCGTCCCAGGCGTTGCGTTTGCCGCCGTCACGGCCAAGGGCAAGCTGAGCGGAGCCGACAAGCTCCTGAACCCCGTGTGGAACGAGGCGAAGGACCCGAACGCTCGTCGCTACACCTTCCGCGAGCCCTCCCCGACGGTGCGGCCCGACGTGCGTACCCTCACGGGGCATCTGCCGAAAGAGCTCGCGATCGTCGCGCTCGGCGACAAGGGCACACCGCAGAAGGTGCCCGTCTCCGTCAGCATCGCCGGCGGCCGCACGAGCCCCGTCACGATCGTCGTGCCCGAGGGCCAGCAGATCAACTTCGAGAACAAAGACCCCTTCCCGCACAAGCTCTACGACACGGGAAACAAGGGCTTCGGCGCCGTCGAGACCGCGCCGAACAAGAGCCGCTCGTGGACCCCGCCCGGGCCCGGCAAGTACGAGATTCGTGATCAGTTCGCGCCGAGCGTCCGCTCGTGGGTCGTCGTCGAGCCGCGCGCGATCGCCTCGACCTACCCCGATCGCAAGGGCGACTTCGCGATCGATCTCGAGCCCGGCCCGCACAAGCTGCGCGCGTACTTCAACGGCGAGCCCGTGGGCCAGGAGCTCGACGTCGTGATCACGCCCTTCCCGACCGAGCAGCCCCTCAAGGCGCCCCTCGTCGTCGCTGTGACCCCGAGCAAGTGAAGGCGGAGACGAGCCGATGATCCTGTCCCGTTTCTGGTACCTCGCCCTCGCCATCCTGCTCGGCGTGTCGGCGTTCACGCTGATGCTCGCCGCGCAGATGTACAACCGCTCCGGCCTCCGCGCGATGAGCGACTCGCTCGCCGCCGATTCGAGCGCCGTCGGTTGGTACCTCAAAGACGACGCGCGCAACCGTTCGAGCGCGCTCATCCCGATCGCGCTCGCGCCCGAGCTCCGCGGGCAACTCGCGAAGGCCACGCCCGAGGCCAAGCCGAGCCGCGAGATCCGCGACGAGGCCAAGAAGTCGCTGAAGAAGCTCGACGGCGACGTCCCCGCGGACCTCAAGTTCGACGCGCTCTGGGCCGTCGACGGGAGCGGCCGCGTCATCGCCTCCGTCGGCATCGAGCACGCCGAGGACTGGGAGCTCGGCGGCTACCCCGTCGTCGCCGACGCGCTGCACGGCTGGATCCGTGACGACGCGTGGGTCTGGAAGGGCCGCATCTATCGCGTCGTCGCGCGCCCCGTCGAGGCCGAGGTGAACGGCGAGCCCGTCGGCGCGGTCATCGGCGTGAAGATCGTCGACGACAAGTTCGCGCAGGGCGTCTCGAAGCGCACGGGCTCCGCGGTCGGCTTCTACGCCGACGGCGCGCGCGTCGCGTCGTGGGCCCCCGAAGGGTTCGACAAGGCGAACCTCGATCAGATCACGCAGGATCTGAAGCAGCTCGAAGACAACAAGGACTACCAGGAGAAGGGCCGCAGCGAGCCGCGTGTCATCGCCTCGCACCTCGGCGTCGTCTACGCGCGTATGCCCGGCGAGGCCTGGGATCTCGGCGCGGGGTATGCCGTCGGTCGCCTCGCGGTCGCCGTCGACTCGCCGCTCGACTTCCTCAACAAGGCCGACGACACCGACAAGAAGAACGTCCCGACGATCTTCGTCATCGTGGCGATCCTCGCGCTCGCGGGCGTCGGCGTCTTCTTCTCGGTCCTCGAGCACACGCAGCCGCTCGCGACCTTCGGCAAGGAGGCCATCCGCCTCGCGAAGGGCGAGGTCGACGTGCTCGCGCCGAGCAAGTTCCGCGGCGCGTACAAGAAGATCGCCTCCGACATCAACGACGGCATCGACAAGATCGCGGCCAAGGGCGGAGCGCCACGTCGCGCCGCCGATCTCGAACAGGTCCTCGGCCCGATCCCGGCCGCGCCCACGATGAGCGCGTTCGCCGTGCCCGGCCCCGGCGAGACCTCGTCGACCGCGATCCCGGTCCCGAACAGCGCTCCCGCTGCGAAGCCGCTGCCCAAGGCGCTCCCGAAGCCGAAGCCGCGCCCGGGCTCGACGACGCAGGACCCGGTGGAGTCGATCCCCGAGCCGGAGCCCGAGGCCGCGCCCGCGCCGGCCGCGGCGCCGCCTCCGCTGCCGAAGGCGGCCGCAGCCGAGCCTGCGGCGCCCGCGGCGGAGGGGGACGAGGTCGACGAGCTGACCGAGTGGCAGAGGGTCTACGAAGAGTTCGTCGCCATGAAGCAGCAGTGCGGCGAGCAGACGGCGGGCATGACGTTCGAGAAGTTCAAGTCGACGCTGCAGCGCAACAAGGACGCGCTCGTGCAGCGTCACGGCGTGACGCGCGTGAAGTTCACGGTGTACGCGAAGGAAGGCAAGGCTGCGCTGAAGGCCTCGCCGGTCAACAAGTAAAACCAGCATCGAAATCGGCAGGAGCGGCAGAGCGATGGGCGCGAGGAATCTCGTCGTGGGGGCGTTCGTGGGGTCGGTCTTGCTGGGGGGCGCGGGCGTCGCGCGCGCCTCCTCGGGGCTCGACTCTCCCGACAATGGCGTCGTGCAGCTCGGCCGCGGCGCGACCTACGTCGCGCGGGCCGACGATCCGCTCGCTGCGTACTTCAACCCCGCGGGCCTCGCGTTCCAGAAGTCGGGCGTGCACGTCGGCGCGCACCTCATGTTCATGAACACCTGCTTCTCGCGCAGGGACGTGAACGGCCAGCCCGTCTCGCCGGGCGGCGGCATCCCGGGCCCCGGCGCGGCGGGCGGCCCCTCCGACCCGGTCTGCTCCGACACCTCGCCCTTCCCGAACCCGCAGATCGCCGCGAACTTCCGCATCACGCAAAAGCTCGCGATCGGCCTGTCCGTCATGGGCCCGCACGGCGTCGGCAAGATCGTCTGGCCCGAGTCGATCCCGTACACGAACCAGCTCGGCCTCGCGACCACGCAGCCCGCGCCGCAGCGCCACCTGCTCATCGAGAGCGACTCGCTCATCTTCAACCCGACGCTCAGCGTGAGCTACGCGATCAAGGATTGGCTCAGCGTCGGCGCGGGCTTCATCTGGGGCGTCGCCTCGATCGATTTCGTCAACTTCACCGAGGCGACCTCGCAGATCCCGAGGGACGACTTCGCCGGCAACCAGGAGGTGAAGTCGACGCTCTCGGCCTTCGACGGCTTCGTGCCCGGCGTCGTCGTGGGTGTCCTCGCCTCACCGCACAAGCGCCTCGACCTCGGCGCGTGGTTCAAGTGGCAGGACGCGATCTCTACGCGCACCGGCGTGAAGCTCGAATCGCTCTACTGGCGCGCGGGCGGCCAGAAAAACGACAACCCCTGTCCGGCGGGCCCGGCGAACTGCAACATCACCGAGGACGAGGACGCGGGCACGCTCAAGTTCAGGATCCCGCTCGAAGCGCGCCTCGGCTTCCGTTACCACCACCCGCTGCGCGCGGGCTCGCTCGTGCCCAAGGTCGGCGCCAAGGTGCGCGATCCGCTCGCCGAAGACCTCTTCGACATCGAGGTCGACTTCACCTACGCGCACAACAGCGTCGTCGACAACCTGGAGGTCCGCTTCGATCCGGGCATCCGCGTGAACGGCACGCCCGGCGAGATCCCCCAGAACGCCGACATCCCGCACAAGTGGAAGAACGTCTTCGGCGTGCGGTTCGGCGGCGACTTCGTGGTGATCCCGGGCTTCCTCGCGGTGCGGGCCGGCGGGTTTTTGGAAACGAACGGGCAGGACCCTGCCTACCTGAACCCGGATTTCCACCTCGGAGCCCGTGTCGGCGTGGGGGGCGGCGGCAGCGTGCGCCTCGGGCCCGTCGACGTATCGCTCGCCTACCAGCACACCTTCTTCGAGCCGCTCGACAACGGCGGCCGGGGCGAGGTCTACGGCCTCTCCGGTGACGCGACGACGAATTATCGCAGCCCTCACAACGTCAATGGCGGGCGCCTGGAATCGAGTCTGAACGAGGTCGCCCTCGGCGCCACGTACCGATTCTGAACGTTCTGGGTGCGGAGAACATTGACATCCGGCGTGCCGGCGCGCTTCGATGCGACGGTTATCGTCGCATGGGGACGAACTTGTCCGGGAGGAAGGGATGAACGCGCGTGCATCGTTGATGGTGGTTGGGCTGGGTTTGGCGGTTGTCGGCTGTGCCATTCCCAAGCCGCCGCCGACGGCCCCGGACGAATACGACTATAAGTTTGAGCACAAAAAGACGGGCGAACCCCTGAAGGTCGAGGGCGAAAGCTTCACGTACACGACCACGGAGCGCGTCGAGCTCGGCGAGCAGGAGGTCCGCGACGCGTCGGGTCGCCTCGTCGGATCGAGCCGCATTTACGGCAACCAGCAGGTCGCGCGCCGCGGCTACTCCTGGGGCGTCTACCAGGGCCGGCAGCAGATCGACGTGCTCAGCGCGCTGCACATCGCGCGCGACCAGGCGTTCGAGGGTGCGTTCGAGGAGCGCATCCTGGAGATCCGTGAGAACCACGCGGACTCGATGTCCGTCTACGAGAAGGGCATCAAGGAGAACGCCGGCAAGCGATCCACCGGCATGATCGTGGCGGGCGTCGGCTACGGCATCATGGGTGGCTGGGCCATCGCCGCGGCGGTCACGAAGGATGATCCCATCATCCCGACGGCGGGCTCGACGGCCATCATCATCGGCGGCGTCATCGTCGGCGCGATCGGCACCTGGATCTACCAGAGCGCGCTGAACGGCATGCGCCGCGAGGCGGACAAGGCCCATCGGATGGCCACCGACAAGATCTCGGCCTCCGACTTCCCGAAGCTCACGACCGAGTCCTACCTCCACGACGTCGCCCGCGAGTACAACGGCGGCCTCGCCCCCGAGCCGCCGCCGCCGCCGAAGGACACGAAGAAGAAGAAAAAGAAGTAGTCCTCGGCCCCGATCGGCCGCTCCTTCCCGCCTCCGTTCGTCCGGGTGGCGCGCGCGTATCGACGCGGCCGCGCGCCTTCGCTATGACCCGGGCCAGCATGACCGACACACCCGTCCGCAACGTCATCATCATCGGCTCGGGCCCTGCGGGCCTGACTGCGTCCATCTACGCCGCGCGCGCGAATCTGAAGCCGCTCTGCATCGAGGGGTTCAACGCGGGCGGGCTCATCCCCGGCGGTCAGCTCATGTTCACGACCGACGTCGAGAACTATCCGGGCTTTCCGCAGAAGGTCACGGGCCAGGAGCTGATGCAGCGCTTCCGCGATCAGGCGGAGCACCAGGGCACCGAGATCGTGACGGCGGACGTGACGAAGGTCGATCTCTCGGCGCGGCCGTTCAAGGTCTGGGTCGAGGAGACGCTCTACCTCGCCAAGACCGTGATCGTCGCGACGGGCGCGCGCGCGAACTACCTCGGCCTGCCGAGCGAAGAGGCGCTCAAGAACAAGGGCGTCAGCGCCTGCGCCGTCTGCGACGGTGCGCTCTACCGCGGCCGTGACGTCGCCGTCGTCGGCGGCGGCGACACCGCGATGGAGGAGGCGAGTTACCTCGCGGGCCTCTGCTCCTCGGTCACGCTCGTGCATCGCCGCGACGAGTTCCGCGCGAGCAAGGCGATGATCGAGCGCGTCGTTTCGAACCCCAAGATCAAGATCCTCTACAGCCACGTCGTCGACGAGGTGCTCGGCGTCGACAAGGACGAGGTCACGGGGATCGTCGCGAAGAACCTCAAGACGGGCGAAACGTCGTCCATTCCGGCCGCGGCGTTTTTCGTGGCGATCGGCCACACGCCGATGACCGAGCTCTTCGTCGGGCAGCTCGAGACGCACCCGAACGGCTACTTGAAGACCGTGCCCGGCTCGACGCGCACGAGCGTGCCCGGCGTGTTCGCCGCGGGCGACGTGCAGGACTGGACGTACCGGCAGGCGGTCACGGCCGCGGGGACGGGCTGCATGGCCGCGCTCGACGCCGAGCGGTTCTTGCAGCAAGAAGGTGGAAGTCACTGACGCAGGCCTTCGATGGACGAGCCCCACGCCGATCCGCGCGACGAGCTCTTCGAGATCGCGACCTCGGTGCGCGCGCTCGTCGAGTGGTACGACAGTACGGGCGCGTGGGGTTTGCCTCTCGCGCCTGCGCGTGACGTAGAACCTGCGTATCCCGCGGCCGAACCACACGCCGCGCCGCCGCCGCCCAACCCGCGCGCGGCTGCGCCTGCCGCGGATCGTCGCCCCGTCCCCTCGGACTCTACCTTCGCGCAGCCCGCGCAGTTCACGCCGCCGCCCGAGCGCGCGCAGGTGCCGCAGTACGTGCCGCCTGCGCCGCCCGCCGAGAGGCCGCAGCGCCCTGCCGCAGCGCGCCCCGAGGCCCGCACGCCCGAGGCGCGTATCGAGCAGCTCCGCGTCCTCGCCTCCGAGGTCGCCTCCTGCACGCGTTGCCGCCTCGCCGAGCGGCGCACGCAGACCGTGTTCGCCCGCGGCAACCCGCTGTCCGAGCTTTGTTTCGTCGGCGAAGGACCGGGCGTGGAGGAAGACCTCGCGGGTGAGCCGTTCGTCGGTCCTGCGGGGCAGCTCCTCGACAAGATGATCGCCGCGATGGGGTATCGGCCGGGCGAGGTCTACATCTGCAACATCGTCAAGTGCAGGCCTCCGGAGAACCGCAAGCCGCAGCCCGACGAGATGGAGGCGTGCAAGGGCTACCTCGCCTCGCAGCTCGAGCTCGCGCGGCCGAGGTACATCGTCGCGCTCGGCGCGACGGCGATCCAGGGCCTGCTCGGCACGACCGAGGGCATCACGAAGCTGCGCGGCAAGTGGAAGATGTACCGCGGGACTCCCGTCATGCCGACGTTCCATCCGGCCTACCTGCTCCGGCAGCCGTCGGCGAAACGCGAAGTATGGACCGACCTGCAGGAAGTGATGGCGCGCCTCGGCAAGAAGCCGCCCGCGCGGGGCTGACGCTCGAGCGTGTCCTCCGCGGGCTGCTCTGCTTCGTCGGCGTCGCGCCGTTCCTCGCGCCCTTCGCGCGCCGCGTGACGAGCCCCGAGACGGGCGAGCTCCTCTACCTGCTCTTCGCGCCCGTGTGTCACCTCAAACCCGAGCGCACGCTCGCGCTCGCCGGCGTGCTGATGCCGCTTTGCAGCCGTTGCGCCGGCATCTTCGCGGGGTTCGTGACGGCGGGGTTGTTCCCGCGGCCGCGATGGAGCGTGCGTGCGTGCCTCGGCTACGGGTTCATCGCGAGCGTGATCATGCTGGCCGACGTGATCACGCAGGACCTCCGCCTGCGCCCGCTCTTCCATCCGGCGCGGCTCGCGACGGGCGTCTTGTGGGGGCACGTGTTTGCCCTGGGGATCCTCGCGCTCGCGCGCGAGCACCTCGCGAGGCCTGCGCGCGTCACTTCTTCAGCGTGACGGCCCTGCCTGCGACGGGGGCTTCGCCGAGGAGCACGAGCGTATCGATCTTCTTCTTGTCGCTCTTCTCATCGACGACCTTCAGCGTGCCCGCGAGGTTATAGGCCATCTCCCACGAGACCGTGTCGTCGGCCGAGAAGAAGGCGAACGACGAGTCGCAGATCGCGAGGTCCTTCTTGATCGCGTCGCCCGTGTTCGAGAGATCGGGCCCCGCGAACCCCTTGCGTTGCTTCTTGCCGAGCCCGCCTTTGAACGGCCACACCGCGGTCGAGAGGTCCTTCAGCACCATCACCGTCACCGAGCAGCCGGGCGGGTTCGACACCTTGTCCGGCGGCGTGACGAGCAGCTCCTTCGGCACGTCGTCGCGGCCGTCGGTCTTGATCAGGATCGTCGGCGCGCCTGCGCGGCCGAGCTCGGCCACGACCGCGGCGACGTCCGGCGTGCGCGCCTTCTTCTCGGCGATCAGCGTGACCTGCTGCCCGTTGATCGGGAGATCCTTCACCGCCGCCGTGAGCTTCTCCGGCCACTTCTCCTGCTTCATGTCGACGCGGATCTGGCCGATGTACGGGCCGAGCGAGTCGACGATCAGCGCGGGCATCGTCTTCGGCTTGGGCGGCGGCGCGGGTTCCGTCGGTGCTGCTGCGGCGGAGGCGGTCGCGCTCGGGGCGGCGCCCGTCTTGGACTTGTCGTCGCCGCAGGCGGTCAGCGTCGTCGCGACGAGGAGCGCGAGCGAGGCGAGGACAGGGACGCGAGAGTGCATGGCGGCGGAGTGTACCGAAGCCGAAGCCCCGGGAGAAAGGAAGCGGCGTCCTCGGGGCGACGGGGCGTGGTAGCTTCCGCGCGGACAGGCCGTTCGGCCCCTCGAATCGAGCCCCGAGTTCACGATGCCCTCTCCCTTCGTCACGCGCCTCGCAAGCTTCCAGCACGAAGAGCGGCTCGCCGTGGAGGACGACGCGCGGAGCCGCACCTTCGCCGAGCTGTGGGATCGCGCCCAGCGCGTCCGCCTCGCGCTCACGGAGGGCGCGCCTTCGCTCGAAGGCCGCGCCGTGGCCATCCTCGTCTCGCCCGGCGCGCTCTGGCTCGAAGCCTTCTTCGGCACGATCCTCGCGGGCGGCGTGGCCTTGCCGCTCTCGCCGCTTTATCCGCCCGCCGAGCTCGCCTGGTTCGGCGAGGACGCGCGCGCGGCCGCGGTGATCGTCTCCGAGGATCAGCACGAGCGTGGCGCCTTGCTCTGCGAAGGCCGCCGCGTCCTCTTCGCGGAGACGCTCGCCGACGGCCCGCGGCCCGAGGGCGACGCGGCCCCGCTCGAACCCGACGACGTCGCGCTCCTGCTCTACACGAGCGGCACCACGGGCAAACCCAAGGGCGCGATGATCACGCACGCGAACGTCGACGTGCAGGCCGCGATTTTGCGCGAGGCGTGGGCGTTCGGCGAGGGCGATCGGCTGCTCCACGCGCTGCCGCTGCATCACCTGCACGGCCTCGGGATCTCGCTGCTCACCACGCTGCTCGCGGGCGCCGCGGCGCGGCTGCTCCCGCGCTTCGAGGCGCGGCGCGTGTGGGAGACGTTTTGCAGGCCAAACCCGCCGACGGTCTGGATGGCCGTGCCCACGATGTACCAGAAGCTCTTCGAGGCGTTCGACGCGGCCGACGAGCCGACGCGGGCGCGGTGGGCGAGCGGCGCGCGTGGTTTGCGCCTCGCGACGAGCGGCTCGGCCGCGCTCCCCGTCACCCTGGCCGAGCGCTGGCGCGCCGTCACGGGCACGATCCCCCTCGAGCGTTTCGGCATGACCGAGATCGGGGTTGGCGCGACGAACACCCTCGATCCTTCGGGCCGGCGCTCCGGCTCGGTGGGTTTGCCTCCGCGCTCGGTCGAGGCGCGGATCGTCGACGAGGCGGGCAATGACCTCGAACGGGGCCCTGGCGAGCTCTGGATTCGCGGCCCCAGCGTGTTCAAGGGGTACCTCGGCCGCGAGCAGGCCACGCAGGACGCGTTTGCCGAGGGCCGCTGGTTCCGCACCGGCGATGTGGCCGAGCGCGCCGAGGATGGCTACCTACGTTTGCTCGGGCGAACCAGCGTCGACATCTTGAAGAGCGGCGGGTACAAGCTTTCGGCCCTGGAGATCGAGGAGGCGCTGCGGGAAAACGCGGCCGTCGCCGAGGTCGCGGTCGTGGGGTTGCCCGACGAAGCGTGGGGCGAGCGTGTCGTCGCGGTCGTCGTCGCCGCGCCGGGTCGCGCCGCGGAATGCGCGCCGGAGGTGCTGCGTGGCTGGGCGAAAGAGCGAATGGCGCTGTACAAGGTTCCGCGCGAGGTCATCGTGGTGATGTCGCTTCCGCGCAATGCACTCGGAAAGGTCGTCAAGCCCGAACTCGTGAAGGCAATTGTGAGGGGGACGGTCGCAAATATGTCGCGGACCGAATCGTAACGACGTTACGCATGGGAAGTTTTGACCTTGACGCCCCCTCGTGTCAGGGAGCGGCGTCGGTAGACATCCGTGGAATGACCACGGATTCAAAGGAGACTTCACATGCGAATGCTTTCGATTCTTGCCGTGGTTTCTATGAGCTTCTTGGGCCTCGCCGCGTGCGGCGACGATACGGGCGGCTCGGGCGGCAGCGGCGGCTCCGGCGCGACGGGCGGCATGGGCGGCGGCGGCGGCATGGGCGGCGGCGGCGGCATGGGCGGCGGCACGCCTTCGGGCGGCTACTGCGGCAAGTCGTGCGCGATGGCCGTGGATTGCTGTCCGATGGGCCTGCCGAACTGCCCCGGCATGGACTACCCGAACAACTACACGTGTGACAACGGCGTGTGCGGCGCCCCGCAATGCAAGGCGGACGCCGATTGCACGTTCAACGGTGCGCTTCCGGACAACAAGTGCCTGACCGAGAACGACTTCAAGATCTGCGCGGAAGGCTGCGCGGCGGACGCCGATTGCACGGCGCCCCTGAAGTGCATCGGCGAGGACGACAACGGCGCGAAGTACTGCACCGCCGAGCCGATGATGACGGGCGGGTGTAAGATGGACGCGGACTGCAACGGCTACGGCAAGTGCAACACCACGAGCGGCGCGTGCGAGTGTACGGCGGACGCCGATTGCACGGGCGCCGGCGTCGACAAGTGCGTGCAGTGATCCTCGGTTGAGGTGAGGGAGAGACGCGTCACGCCGCGGCGTGGCGCGTCTCGATGATCCCGATCCGCGCGAGCATCCGACGCACCGCGCGGAACGCGTCCGCCCGGCCGAACTGCAAGAGGTGGCCGCCGTGGAACGTCTCCAGCGGCGCGTGAAAATGCTCGGCCATGCGCCGCGCGTGATCGAGCGGCGTGATTTGATCCCCCGCCGCCCCGACGACGAGGAATCGCTCGGGCGGGATCGACGTGGGCCGCCCGAGCGGGCTGACCACGCGTAACGTCGCTTCGATCGCCTGGTGCTGCGCCGCCTGCTGCTCCGGCGTGCCGACGAGCAGCCCCACCGCGCGCGCCACGTCGGCGATCGACGCGCACGGCACGATCGGCACCGCGAACGCGAGCGTCGGGTCGATCGTGGCCCAGAGCCCCGTCGTGTAGCCGCCGAGGCTCATGCCCATCACGCCGACCGACGACGCGCCCCGGTCGCAGAGGAGCGCCGCGAGCGCGCGGAGATCCATGATCGCCTGGCGAAACCCCTCGATCGTGAAGCGCATGTCCGGCGAGGGAAAGAGCGCCGTCCCCTTCGGCGCGCGGCACGCGTGGAAGGGCAGGACCGCCATCGCCACGTCGAGCCCGAGCTCGAAGATCCAGGGCACGGGCCAGAGCCGCTCCTCGAGCGCGAACGCCCCGCACCGGTAGCCGTGCACGAGGATCACGACCGGGCGGGGCGTAGCGTGCAAAAACAGCCGCGCCGTCGCGGTGCGATTCAGCGTGTGGCCGAGGTAGTCCGTGCGCACGCTCGCTTCGAGCGGCTCGAACTCGCTCGGCCACGTCGCGTCGAGCACCATGCCGGGATCGGGCCCGCCGAGGAGGCGCACCCGGGCGAGCTCGACGTGGGGGATCGTTGGTTCCCCAAAGAACGAGCTCGGCGCCGTGAAGAACTCGGGCTTGTCGTAGATCGCGCGGATCGTGGAGAGCAGGTCGATGCGGGCCTCGGGGCCGAGGCCCGCGGGATCGAAGGAGCGGATCATGTCCCCCCGCACGAGCATCGCCGTGCCGACGGTCTTGTCGAACCCGGACGCAGCGCTCGTGAGGATGCGGCGCAGGACCAACCCGCCCTCCTTTGGGGAGGCTACTTCCGCGTCACGACCATTCGTGACTCGGCCGCAGCCACCACCTCGGGAAGCAAGAAGGGGACCCGCCGCGTCTGGTTCTTCCGCCAGAGCTCGGCTTGGTCGCGGAAATGCGGGCTCTGCGAGTCCCACACCACGCCCCCCGGCAGCGCGTTCCATGCACGCGGACCTTCCGGATCGAGGTCCACGACGAGTCGCTGCGTCGGGCCGAAATCGTAGTCGTAGCGCGGCGTCACGTCGAGCCGGGCGGTGAGGGAGAAGTCGGACGAGTCGACCGAGAAGTTGTCGCCGTGTCGCGGAAAACCGTCCGGAAAAACCGGATCGCCGAGCGGCGGGATCGAGAGCTGACCGAGGACCGGGAGGATCGCCTCGAAGCGGACGCGGTGCCGTGCGCCCCAGCGGTAGGCGCCGATGTCGGCGCCGACGTCCTCCGCGAGCGTCCCGAGCGCGTCGAGGAGCGCGCGCACGATCCGCTCGTGCTTCGTCTCGATCGCCGGCGTCGCCATGTCGTCCCAGAGCGCGCTCTCCTTCGTGATCGGGTCGTACGTCGGGAGCGTCGCGGGTGTGTCGCGCGTGATCGCGAGGATCGCCTTGGCCTTTTGATCCCGCGGCACGAAGGGCCGGCCCGCATGCTCGAGCTCGTCCCCCAGGACGCGCTCGACGAGCCGCAGGAGCCACGCGTTGAACACGAGCGTCGCCTGCGCCGCGCGCGCCTCGATCGCCGTGTCGCCCTCCTCCGGGAGCGGCTTGTTCGTCTCCGGATCGATCCCGCTCGCGGCCTCGTAGCCGGCTTCCGTGCCCCACGCCGTGAGCAGCGCGTGCACCTTCTGGATCGCCGCCGCGTCGTAGCTGGGATCGGCCACCACGGCCGTGAGATCCGGGTGCGTCCCAGGCGTCTTGCGCTCCGCTTCGGCCCGATCGATCGCCTCGATCAGCGCGGGCGTCAGGCGCGAGCCGAGGGCTGATTTCGCGTCCCCCTGGATCTTCGCGAGATCCTCGGGCGTCGCCTTGTCGAGCCCTGCGAGCCGCTCCTGGATGCGACCTTCGCGGAAGCCGATGTCCCAGGAGCACCCGAGGTACATCGGCGTGCCGTCGGGGAGCGCGCCGTTCGAGGGATCGCCGTCGAGCGAGTCGCCGATCGGATCGTTGTTCGCCGTCGCGAGGAAGCCCGCGGCGGGGTTTTTCTCCCAGGGAACGAGGTGATCCGGCAACGCGCCCGTCCACTCGGCCGAGCCATCGCCCGGGAGCACGAGGCACGGGATCGTGCCCGAGAACGTCGCGGGGCTCCACGCGACGGCCGCCGGCGCGCGGGTCGGCAGCTTCGCGTGCGAGGTCCAGAGCACGTTGCCTTGCGTGTCCGCGATCATCCAGTTCTGCGCGCCGACCTGAAACCCGTCGAGCGCGAGCTTCGCCTCGTCGACGTTCTTGGACCTCAACAGGTGGAGGATCGCCGCGAGCTCGTTCGTCGGTTCGTCGCCGGTCCAGCGCACGCTGACCGCGCCCTTCGCCGGGTCGAGCGGCGCCACCGTGTGATCCGGCAGGATCTCCGGCAGCATCGCCCCGTGGTGCGGCACGACCGGGACCTTGTAGGTGTACGGTGCGCCGGCCTGGATCTGGATCACCTCGTCGATCGTCTCGATCGCGACGTTCTTCCCGCCGAACACGACCGACTTGCCATCCGGCGTGATCGTCTCGGCGTAGAGATCGGTCACGTCGTAGCCGGCGACCGTCGCGCCCCAGGCGATGTGCTCGTTGTGCCCCAGGATGATCCCCGGGATGCCGGGGAACGCGAGCCCCGAGACCTTTACCCGCGCGGATGGATCCTTCGGCGTCACCTCCATCGCGACGGGCCAGAAGATCGAGGGCGCGGCGAGCGTCAGGTGCGGATCACTCGCGAGCAGCGCGTGCCCCGTGTCGCTCCTCCCCGCCGCGACGGCCCAGTTGTTCGAGCCGAATCCTTCGGGCGCAAACAGATCCTTCACCTTGCGCAGGGCCTCGCGGTACCGCTCCGTCCGCGCGCCGAGGTCGGGCAGGAGAGGGGAGGGCGCGGGGTTTTTCGCGCCGCCTTGGCCCATCGGATACCCCGTGGTCGTCGTCGCCGGCTCGTAGGGCGCGAACCGGTAGAGTTCGCGGAGGATGCCGCTTCGCGCCGCGACCAGCGGATCACCCGCGTTGTTCGGGAACGCCTTCCCGAGCGTCTGGATCGAGATCGTGTCCGCGAGCTCTGCGTCGGCCGAGTGCGAGAGCAGGTACGACTGGAGCCGCGCGATCGCGAGCGCGTCCGGGCCCGTGAAGTCGGTGAACGCATCGACCGGGACGAGGAAGGCCGCCGCGGGCAGCGCCGCCTCGCGGTTCCGGAGCGCGCGGAAGTGCTGGGTGATGCCATCGGCGAACGCGTCGACGAGGGTTTTTTCCTCGGCCCCGAGCGTCTCGTACTGCTTCTTCGCGACCCGGTGCAGGCCGAGGCTGCGGAACACGATGTCGTTGTCGATCACGCTCGCGTCCGCGTCGGCGAGGATCTCGGCGAGCCGGCCCTCGGACACGCGGCGGTAGAACTCGATCTGCAGGTGCCGATCCTGCGCCACGAGGTAGCCCTGCACGCGCATCGCGTCCTCGAAGCTCGACGCGAAGATGTGCGGCCGCCCGTCCGTGTCACGCACGACGTCCACGGGTGAAGCGAGGTTCTCGATCTGGACGCGCTCGCTCACGGGCAGATCGGCGCGCTCGCCGATCGGCCCGAAGGGATCCCCCGCGGGCGGGGGGGGCGTCTGGGCGGGGTCGTCCGAGCAGCCGGCGGCGAGGGGCGCGAGGGTCAGGGCGACGAAGCTGAAGAACCGGGCGATCGGGAAGCGTCGAGGCTCATGCATGGGAAGGTCTCCTCTTTCCCGGACTAGCCTGCCGGGTCTTTGGCTCGCCGAAAATTCGTCCGTTTCTCGTCCTCTCTGGCAAGGGACCCTTCATGCGCTTGGTGCAGGCCCCCGCGCCTTCGGGCTCCCCCTCTCCGCCCGTGCGACCGTCGTTTGGCGCGTTTTTCGTCGCCGCTCCCCGCAAAGCCGAGCTCCTCTCGGAGCTGCGCGGCCGCGGCTACGTGGTCGCCAGCATCGTGCGCCCCCCGGCGCCCGGACGGCTGCGCCAGGCCGTCGAGGAGGCCGTCGAGAGCGCCCTCGCCATGCGCGGCGCCCCCCCGCCGTCCGTGAGCGCCGACGTCGACGGCGCCGCCTCCCTGCGCGATCAGGTCGTCCGCGCCCGTGGCCTCGGCTCCTTTGGCCTCGCCCTCGCCTTGCCGCCGCTCACCACGCTCGCCGACACCTCGGGCGACGCCCCCGCGCTCGGGCCCTCCGACAGCGCCGTGCTCTCGGTCTTCAACGAAGCGGCCCAGGCTGGCCCCGTGGCGCTCGTCCTCGACGAGGGCGACCGTGGCCTCCGGATCCTCGCGCCCGTCCGCCTCGACGAGCTCGTCGCCGAAGCCGCCCCCACGCGCCGCGCCCTCCCCGAGCACTCGCGCGTCGTCGCCCGGCCGCCCCTCACGCCGCCCGCGCCGCCGCCCGAGGCCGAGCCGAGCGACGTGCGTCCCATCACGATGCATGACTCCGGCCCGCCCGAGGCCGACGCGGCGCCCGAGCGCGCGCCGATCGGCCGCCTGCGTGGCCTGAAGTCGGGCCCCCGACCGACGCCGACCCCGATGCCCACGGCGGACGGCGCGCCGCGCGCGTTCAAGTCGACCCCGCCGCCGCCCATGGACGCGGCGTCCGCGGAGCCCGCCGCCCCGGCGCCGCGCCGCACGCCCTCCTCGCCCGCGCTCGAGGCCACGCGCGACCGTGAGCCCCTGCGGGACCGCGAGCCCCCGCGCGACCGTGAGCCCCCGCGCGACCGTGAGCCCGAGGCCGCCGCCGCGCCTGCGGCGAGAAACGCCCCTGCGGCCGACACGCTCCCGCCGCCGCCGCCCTTGCCCTCCGACCTCGCGCCGCCCTCGCCGCCGGTCGCTCCCTCGCCGGTCGAGCGGGTCCTTTCGGCGGCCGAGTGGCGCGCCTTCGCGATGGACCTCGACAACGCGCGGGGCCCCAAGCCCGCGGGCGTCATCGATCGGCTCTTCGCGACCCGTTACATGCCCCTCATCGGCGCGCTCTCGCGGGGCCACGCCGACGGCTCCGTCCAGCGCGTCGTCGACGGCTTCCGTACGGCCTTCGAGCACAGCTACACGGAAGGGTTCGCCGCGATCCGCGCGACCGGCAAGCGACCGCTGATGGTCCTCGACGCGCCCGACGTGGCGGCGCGGATCGCGCGCCTCAACAACGCCCGCGCCGTGCGCCTGCTCCTCGTCGACTCCCTCCGCTTCGACCTCGGCGAGCGTGTCATGGCGCGCCTCAAGCCGACCTTGCAGGGCCGCGCCGTTTGCGTCGACCGCACCTTGCTCTGGAGCGCGCTCCCCACGACCACGCCGGCGCAGGTCGCGCTCCTCGGCCGTGGCCCCGAGGGCCTACGCGACCCCTTGCCCGAGCCGGGCCCCGAGCCCGACATCGTCCGCGGCCGCGCCCTCTCCACGATTCGCCGCGAGCGGTACGGCACCAAAGAAGTCTTCAAGCTCGACCTCGTCGAGGCGCGCTTGCGTGGCGTCGGCCCCGGCTTCGACGAGCGACTCGGCGGCATCGCGGACGAGGCGGCGCAGGTGATCTCGCGTTTCGTCGAGAGCTCGCCGCCGCGCACGTTGCTCTTCGTCTTCGGCGATCATGGCTTCCGGCTCTCGTGTGACGCGCGCGGCACGGCGCCTGCGACCCAGGGCGGCGCGAGCCCCGAGGAGGTGCTCGTGCCTGGGTATGCGTGGCTCGTGGGTGGGGTGCATTGAGCCGAGGGCGCGCCGCTGGGAGCGCCTGACCTCGCTCGCGGGACCGTTCACCCGCCCGCCCGATCCTCCGAGCCTCGCTCGAAGCCCTGGTCGGCACACGCTACGCAGGCCTGCGCTGGCCCAAGGCCCTGGTCCGTCGCCGCCCGAGCCCCCAGGCATCACCAGGTCGGCCGGGAACCGCCCCTCCCACGTGCCCAAGCGACGCTCGGGGCCTTGGGAGGGCTGGTGACCGGCCCCGCTGCCGACGCTCGGGTTACGCGTCGCCCGCGTCCTCGTCCGTATCCTCGGCCTCGCGCGCGTCCGGCTCCTCGGCCGGGGGTCCGGTGACCTTCGTGCCGGCGGGGACCTGGAGGTCGTAGAAGTAAAGGCGGAGCTGTTCGACGCGGCCGAGGTGGCGGAGGAGGCTCTCGCAGAGCGCCTTCGCGGCGACATACCCATTGAGCCAGACTTGCCTCGTCGTCTCGACCTCGGGCGTGAGGGATTGCCTGTCGACGCGGGCGTCGTCGGCGAACGCGACGACGGGCGTGAGCGACTTCGTCATCGCATCGAATCGACCGTGCCAATGTGCTGCCTCGCGCACGGCGCAGCCGGGCGCGGTGAGCTTCGTCGTGATGTGGGCGACGGCGAGGACCACGTCGGCGGCGGCCTTTCCGACACCACCGGCGGTGCCGTCTTTCGTGAAAAACACCTTTCGGTCGACGGCGCCGTTGTCGTGCGCGCCGAGGTGGGTGCTGAATTTGCCGAGGAGGGTGCGGGCCTGCTTGAGGAGCGGCGCCTTGCTCCGTGCGCCCTGCCTGCGCGAGGCGTCCGTGCCGCGCGCGGCCTCCACGGCCCATTTCACGGCGGTGGTGTGGGCGTCGATCTGGTCGGCGGCGTAGTTCAATGCAGGATCGTATTCGGGGATGAGGCCGAGGAGCTTCTTGCGGATCTTGTTCGAGGCATAAGGACCGTAAATCGTGACCTCGTCCTGATCGATGAACCTGTCTGCCATTCTCGACTTCCTTCGATGAGGGGACGGTCGACGCTAGCGGATACGACGGGGACGATCCATGCCACGAAGGTGGACTCGCGCCCGTGGGGCGGATCGTGTAGAGTGGCCGCGACGAGCACGAGGGAGCCGCTGATGACCCGCCGAAAGAAGCTCTTCGCCGCAGCCATCGCTTTGCCGATCGCCGTCGCCGTGGGGGTGGGCTTGAAGGTCCGCCGCGCGTCGTCGGACACGCTGGGGGCGGATGCTTGCGATAAGGACCTCGCGGCGGTGTTCGAGCTGTGCGAGGCAGGGGGGGAGATCTGCAACCCGGACAAGGGGCTGGAGGAAGCGTGCCAAGCCGGCTGCGTGATGTCCCGGTGCCCGAACCACGTGGCGTGCACGGAGCTGGATTCCATCTGGTGCAAGCCGTGCGAGGATGAAGAGGGGGCGCTCCATTGGCGGATCTTGTACGAGGTACACGAGCAGTGCAGCCCTTCGCCTGATCTCGACACATGGAGACATGCGGACTGGAAGGCTTACAGTGATTGCTACATTGCGGAGGGGGAGCGGAGGTGCCCGGCGCTCAAAAACAAGCCGCAGTGGTATCGGCCGCCTCGTACGAGGGATTGAGGCTCTTTCCCGAGGGTCGTCCTAAAATCCGCCCTGGCCCCCCGCGCCGTCCTCGCCGCCCTGGCCATCCGTTCCGCCCATCCCCTGCGGCTCGCTCTTGAAATCGCCGCTGGCCGCGCTCCCGACGATGATGACGGTGCCGTCCCCGGGGCTCGAGCCGCAGCCGTTTGAGCCGGGGGGGTCGAGGCAGATATCTGGGGGGAGACCTCGATCTTGTGGCAGGAACTCGAGATTCCGCGGTCCTTGGCCCTTTCGATGCACGCGTCTTCGTTCTCCCAGGCGCTTCTGCGGTCGATGATCTGCGCGTCCTCCGCTCCCTGCAAGGCGTCTTGATGGTCACCCCCGCCTTGGAATCCTGAGGCGCAGGTCAAGACCACGTTGCATTGAACGAGAACCCCCTCCCTCGCGCCGGCCTCGCCGTTCGGCGGCCCCCTCTTCGGGTTCTTGCACTCGGGATCCCAGCACGCCGGTCCGAGCACGACGAACCACACGAAAACCAAGCCAACGACGAGCGATCGCATGCCAGGTCTCCGCGCCGAATCATTCTAGAGGACCGAGCTCAGGCGGCACAAGATTGGAGCGGTTCCGGAGCAAGGCAGCCCGTCCCGTCACCTGTCTGATGCATAGATGAGATCGGAGCGCACCGCATACTTCACGCCGGCCGTGACCTCGGCGCCCTCGTGCAAGAGCAGGTGGTCGAACACGACGACACTCCCCGGGGCCGGACGCACCGCGAATCGCACGCGATTGTTGAATTTGCGCCCTCGCCCCTCCCCGCGGCGGCTCTTCTTGTCCTTCTCCTCGAAGAAGCGCGTCGAGCCGCCCTCGAAGCCTTCGTTCAAATAAATCATGAGCGACGCGCGCGTCTCCCCCCGCGGCACGGCCGTGCGCACGTCGACGTGCGGGGAGAAGCGCTGGCCGACCTCGTATCGATAGACCCGAAAGCGATCGTTCAGGCCTACGAGGGGCGAGGCCTCGTGCTCCGTATCCACGTGGCCACGAATGCGTGCCCAGAGCCCTTCGGCGAGCGGCGGCGCGTCGAGCACGACGCGCAGGTTGTTGCGGGCCGCGAGGTTCACCCGGTACGTGTCGTTGCCAATGGCGAGCCCCGCGTGCGTGAAGCCGATCGCCTCCGCCGTGGTGATCAATCGCTTGCATTCCTTCGGCGACATCACGCCGTGCAAGACATAGACCCCCTTCTCGACGTCCTCGCGCCGGACCGCGACGGCGCGGTCTTCGTCGAGCAAGACCTCGTCGAGGCGATGCGGCACGGCGCGGAAGGTCTCCTCCCTGCGGAAAGAAATGTGGGTTCGGGATTTCATGGACATGTCCTCGGCAGCCTGGTCGCCTTTGACGAAGGGAGCGCCGTCATGTATACGATGATGCATGAATTCTCCCATCCTCGAACGCCTCGCCGAGCTTCGTCGACGCCTGACCCGGCTCCGCGACGGTCTTTGACCTTCCCCGGCAGGCGCGGCGCCTCGCCGAACTCGACTTCCTTCTCAGCGAAACCGACCTCTGGCGCGACCGCGAACGTGCGGAGCAGCTCCTTGCGGAGCGAGCACGTCTCGGCGCCCTGAACGATCGGATCTCCCACGCCGAGCGCGCGCTCGACGAGACGCATCCGTTTGTTTTGCTCGCCCTCCACGAAGGCGACGCGGACGCGCTCGCCGCGGCCGAAGCTGATCTCGCAGGTATCGAGGTCGAGCTTCGCGAGGCGGAGCGATCGTGCGCGCCACCCGAACCGGAGGGGTGCATGGGCGCGATCGTGTCCCTTCAACCCGGCGCGGGCGGCGTCGACGCCAAAGACTTCGCGGCCATGCTCTTGCGGATGTATCTCCGCTGGGCGGCGCGGCGGGGGCTCGTCGTCGAGGAGCTTCACCGGCAGGAAGGAGACGAAGCCGGGATCGACGGCGCCGCGCTCCGGATTCCGGGCGCCGGTGTCTACGGCGCTCTCCGGGGCGAGACCGGCGTCCATCGGCTCGTGCGCGTGAGCCCTTTCGGCAGAGGGGATCGGCGACAAACCTCGTTCGTCGCGGTCGAGGTCTTGCTCGATATCGACGACGCGATTCCCGTCGAGATTCGCGACGATGATCTCGAGGTGACCACGATGTGCGCCGGCGGGCCCGGCGGACAGAACGTCAACAAGGTCGCGTCGGCGGTCCGGATGCGGCACGTTCCGACGGGGATCGTCATCGTCGCTCGGTCGGAGCGCAGCCAGCTTCAAAACCGCGCGAGCGCGCTCCGGCTCCTCCGGAGCAAGCTCGTCGAGCTCGAGCTCGAGCGACGCGAACAGGCTGCGGCCGAAAGGCGCGGCGCTCGACCGGTCGCTCGATTCGGGCACCAGCGGCGCAGTTATGTCTTCGCGCCGCAGCGGCTCGTGCGGGACGAGATCACCGGGGGCGTGAGCCCCCATGTCGAGCGTGTCCTCGACGGAGACCTCGCCGTCCTTCTCGAATCCTCCCCGAAAAACTGATCCACGTCGCCGCGCGCTCGCCTACCCTGGAAGCTCTCCTCGGCGAGCCTCCCATGGAAGACCCTGCGCGCAGCGACGTTCCCACCGAACCCACCCCGCCTGCCGAATCCGAGGTCATCGCGGACGACGTCCGCCTGCTCCACCGGATGGGGTATGCCCAGGAGCTCCTCCGGCGGATGAGCGGATTCTCGAATTTCGCCGTCTCCTTCTCGATCATCTGCATCCTCGCCGGCGGCCTCACCTCCTATCACCTCGGCCTCTCCGCGGCGGGCGGCGCCTCCATTGGCCTCGGCTGGCCGCTCTCCTGCCTGCTCTCCTTTTGCTTCGCGCTCGCGATGGCGCAGCTCGCCTCGGCGTTTCCCACGGCGGGCGGCCTCTATCACTGGGCGTCCCTCCTCGGCGGAAAGGGCCTCGGCTGGGCGACGGCCTGGTTCAACCTCGTCGGCCTCGTCACGGTCCTCTCCGCGATCAACGTCGGCGCGTATCTCTTCATCGCAAGCTCGCTCGGCCCCGTCGTGGGTATCGACCCCGCGACACTCGGCCCGGGCCATCAGCTCGCCGCCGTCGTCGTCATCACCGCGACGCAGGCCCTCTTCAATCACCGCGGCATTCGCCTCACCACGCGCCTCACCGATTTCAGCGGGTATCTCATCTTCGTGGTCGCGACCGTCCTCACGGTCTCCATGCTCGTTTATGCGCCGCGCCTCGAAGCGTCGCGGCTCCTCACGTTCACGAATTTCAGCGGCGCGGGCGGCGGCGACGTCTGGCCTGCCACGAAGAGCATGGGCTGGCTCTTTTTGCTCGGCCTGCTCATGCCGGCGTACACGGTCACCGGGTTCGACGCCTCCGCGCATACCGCGGAGGAGACCGTCGGCGCCGCGATGAACGTGCCCCGGGCCATTCTGCGCGCCGTGCTCCTGTCGGGCATTTTTGGCTACCTGATGGTGGCCTCGATCCTCCTCGCCATGCCGAGCGTGGAGGTCGCCGCCTCGAAAGGCCCGAGCGTGTTCTTCTGGGTGATGGGCG
The DNA here is from genome assembly GCF_005144585.1 of Polyangium fumosum. Classification (GTDB taxonomy): domain Bacteria; phylum Myxococcota_A; class Polyangia; order Polyangiales; family Polyangiaceae; genus Polyangium; species Polyangium fumosum. Next base: position 26,740 of record NZ_SSMQ01000058.1, read on the forward strand.
AGATCCTCCCGCGCCCCTTCCAGATCTCCCTCTACGTCGGAATCGGCATCGCTCAGTATCTTTGCGGCCTCGCCACCGTCACCAGCGCCTCGCGCATGACGTATGCGTTTGCCCGCGACGGCGGCCTGCCCTTCTCCGCGTCCCTCCGCCGCGTGAGCGCGGACCACAGGACGCCCGCCCATGCAATCTGGGTCGTCGCGGCCGTGAGCACGGGGTTCACCGTCTACACGCCCGTGTATTCGACGATCACCGCGGTCTGCACGATTTTTCTCTACATCTCCTACGGCATGCCCATCGCGCTCGGTCTCTTCGCGTATGGCCGGACCTGGACCACGATGGGGCCCTTTTCGCTCGGCCCGTGGTATCGCCTCGTCGCGGGGATCTGCGTGCTCGCCTGCGTGCTCGTCCTCGTCATCGGCGTCGCGGCCCCGAATGACAAGGCTTTGCCGATCACGCTCGGCGCGCTGCTCCTCACGATCGTCGTGTGGTTCGGCGGCCTGCGGCGTATGTTCAAGGGGCCGCCGGCCGCGGATGCGCGTTGAATTCGTTCTTCAGAGCAAAAGGAAGATCACGAAAAACCCGATGAGGAAGACGATCGCCGCCCCCACCGCAGCCGCGAGGTAAAACCCCATCTTGCTGACGTCGTTCACGCGTTGCGCCGGCCGATGGTGCAGCTCCGTCACCGTCATCTGCTGCTGCCGCGCGCCTACGATCGTCGGCGCCGTGGTGCCGGGCGGCGGCGCGGTCGGCGGCGGCGCGGTCGGCTCGTCCTCGATGTGCGCGCCGGCCATGGGCATCGGCGGCGGCGTGAACACGCCGGACGGCTCGACATAGACCTGCGTCGGCTCCGAATCGCGCGAGGACCGCGGCGGCGCGACGTACGCCGGTCTGGGCCGCCGCGCCGTCTCCTCGGTCCGCGGCGAAGACGAGGGCGGAGCCATGACCAGCGTGCCGAGCGGACCTCCCGACGACGACGCCGAAAAACTCCCCGACGCAGGCGACGACCGAGGCGCGGGCGCGGGCGTGGACGGCGCCGATTCGGCCATGACCAGCGTGCCGAGCTGGCCCCGCGGCATCGGCGGCTCGTCCAGCATCGGCGCGCGCATCGAGCCATTCGTGTTTTCGTCGTGAACCTTCGCCGGAGCCGCGGGCGCTGCCGGTTTCCGCCCCTGCGCCGCGAACACTTCGAGCATGTGCGCGACGACCATCGCGCTGCCGATCCGTTTGTCGCGCTCGCGCTCCATGCACCGCGCCACGATCTCTTCGAGCGCCGGATCCACCGCGGGCGCGAGCTGCGAGACCCGCGGCGCCGGGCCGCTCGAGATCCGCGCCGTGATGTCCGCGCGCCCGCCCTCGAAAGGACGCTGCCCCGCGAGCATCTCGAACAGCACCACGCCGAGCGACCAGAGATCGGTCCGCACGTCGAACGACTCGGGCGCGGCGAGCTGCTCCGGGCTCCGATACGACGGCGAACCCAGGCCGAGCGTCTCCGCGACGACCGCCGGCACCGCGCGCGCGACCCACAGATCCAAGAGCTTCACGCCCGGATCGTCCGTGCCCGGTTCTCCCTGCAAGAACACGTTCGCCGGCCGCAGGTCCCCGTGGACGAGCCGTGCCCCGTGCGCGATCGACAGCGCCGTCGCGATGTCACGCCCGATCTGCGCGGCGAGCGGCGGCGGCAGCACGCGCTCGCGCGCGAGCCGGTCGGCGAGCGTCTCGCCCGCGAGCAGCTCCATCGCGACGAAGGGCTCGCCGCTTCCCGTCTCGCCCACGTCGTGGATCGTGACCAGCGTGGGGTGCTTGGTGGCTTGCGCCGCGCGCGCCTCCTCGCCGAGCCGCTGCCCGACTTCCAGGTTCGGAATGCTGAGGAGCTTCAGCGCGACCTGCCGCGACGCTGTGTGGTCCTCCGCCTCCCAGACGGCGCCGAGCGCGCCCGTCCCGATTTGCCGTACGAGGCTGTATCTATCGCCGATGAGTTCGCCGCCGCTCATTGCCCTGTCCGACCCGAGATCATGCCCGCTTGCGGAAGTCCTTCAAAGCGATCGAATGCGCCGCGCCGCCTCTTCCAGCACGTCGTCTTCTTTCGCGAAGCAGAATCGAGAGAGCGTCTCGCCCACCGGATCCCCGTAAAACGAGGTGCCGGGCACGCTCGCGATGCGGATCCGTTCGAGCAGCAGCATCGCCGCGGCCTTCGCGGTGGGCGCGCCGAGCCTGCGGATGTCGGCGAGCACGTAATACGCGCCCCGCGGCACGTACGGCGTGAGCCCCGCGTCCGCGAGCGCGCTGCAGAGGATATCGCGCTTCTTCTGGTAGCTCTGCCCGATCGAGGCGAAGTATTCGTCCGGCATCCCGAGCCCCGCCACCATCGCGTGTTGCAGCGGCGTCGGCGCGCAGACGTAGAGCAGATCGTGCGCCACCGTGATCCGCCGCGCGGCGTCGGGCGGCGCCGTCAGATACCCGCACCGCCAGCCCGTCACCGCGAACGTCTTTGAAAACCCCGAGATCGACACCGTGCGGTCCCGCGCGTGTTTCCGCGTCGCGAGCGGCACGTGCTTCTGCCCGTCGAAGACGATGTGCTCGTAGATCTCGTCGGTGATCGCCACGAGGTCGTGCCCCTCGATCGCGTCCGCGAGCCAGTCGAGCTCCTCCTCGCTCCACACCTTGCCGCTCGGGTTCGACGGCGTGCACACGACCACCGCGCGCGTCCGCGGCCCGATCGCCCGCGCAAAAGCCTCCCGATCGATTTCCCACGACGGAGGCCGCGTCGGCACGAGCACGGGCACGAGCCCGAGCGCGAGGATCGTGTTCAAGTGGTAGCCGTAATAAGGCTCGAACAGGATCACCTCGTCGCCGGGATCGAGCAGCGCGAGGCACGCCGCCGCGAACGCGCCCGTCGCGCCCGACGTCACCACCACTTCACTCGCCGGATCCACGTCGCGCCCGTAGCGTTTCTTCAGATCGGCCGCGATCGCTTGCCGCAGCGGCAGGATCCCTTCGGGAGCAGTGTAGATCGCCACGCTCGCGTCGATCGCGGCGTTCGCCGCGCGCGCCACGGGCGGCGGCGTGGGCAGATCGCACACGCCTTGCCCGAGGTTGATCCCGCCCACCGCCTCACACGCGCGGCTCATCGCGCGAATGTCGGAGATGACCAGCGAGCTCAGGCGTTGACCGATCCGCATGGCTGCACCCTACCTCAACACGGACCTGGAAGTCCCCTCCGCTGCACACGGCCGCGACCACGAAGCCCCCGTCCGCCCCTTGCCGGAAAGCCCGAGCCATGGCACCCCCGGCGCCGTGCGTCCGTCGGCTTCCGCAGAGGCTCGCCTCGTTCGTGAGGGTGATCGCGCCCTCCTGAACGAGGTGTGGTCGCTCGCCTGGCCGGCGATCACGCACATGCTCTTGATCACACTCGTCTTTCTGGTCGGGCGTCTCCTGCTCGGGCGGTACTCGCCCACGGCGCTCGCGGCGATCCAGATCGGCGGCGCCACGGTCTGGACGCTCAACTCCGTTTGCACGGCCTTCTCCGCGGGCACCCTCGCCGTCGTGGCCAGGCGCGTCGGCGCCGGTGACCGTCCCGGCGCGGCCCGCGCTGCTCGCGCCGCGCTCCTCTTTGCGGTCGGGCTCGGCGTCGTCGTCGCGTGTGCCCTCTTCTTCGCCGAAGGTCCCTTCATCCGAACCCTTTTTCCTCGCGCCGGAGCAGCCGTGCAGGCGCAGGCGGGCGCGTATCTCCGCATCGCGTGCTGGGCCATGCCGCTCACGTTCGTCGAGGCGATCGCGGCTGCGGCGCTGCAAGCTTCGGGGGACACGCGCACGCCGCTCGTGGTCGCGGGCGTCGGCAACGTCCTGAACCTCGCGCTGAATGCGTTGCTCATCTTCGGCCTCTTGGGCCTGCCCGAGCTCGGCATCCGCGGCGCCGCCGTGGCGAACGGGGCGACGATGGCCCTCGAAGGCGTCCTTCTCACCTTCGCGCTCTTCCGCCACACGAGCCCGCTGCCCTTGCACAGCGCGAGCTTCGAGGGTGCGGGGGGGATGGGAGGCGCAGCTCCGCGCGCCGGAGCGAAGCCCCCCATCGTCGACTTTGACGCTTTGATGCGCGTGCTGCGCGTCTCGGGCGCGGCGTTCGGAGAGAAGGCCGCGTATCACCTCGGCTTCATGTTCTATGTCGCGGTCATCGCGCTCCTCGGCGAGGTCGCGCTCGCAGCGCATCAGGCGGCGGTCAGCATCGAGTCGATCTCGTGGCTCTCGGCGGACGGTTTTGGAATCGCGGCGGGCGCGATCGTGGGCCAGAAGCTCGGGGCGAAGCGGCCCGACGACGCCGCGCGCGCGGGCCGTGTCGCGGCGCTGCTCGCCGTCGCGTGCTTGAGCGTCGTGGGATTCTCGTTCCTCACGATGGCGCCCTTGCTCATCTCGGCGTTCACGCCGGATCGAACGATCGTGGAGACGGCCGTGCCGGCGATGCGCGTGGGCGCGTTCGCGCAGCCGTTCATGGGGTTCGCGATGGTCACGGCGATGGCGCTGCGCGGCGCGGGCGACACGCGCACGGTGCTCGGCACGATGATCCTCTGCGGCTTCCTCGTGCGGGCGAGCGTGACCTGGTTTTGCGCGATCAAGCTCGAGCTCGGGCTCGCCGGCGTGTGGATGGGCAGCACGGCGGACTGGATTTGTCGGGCCGTGCTGCTCGGCTGGGCGTATGCGCGGGGGCGGTGGAAGAAGGTCGAGGTCTAGCGGGCGCTCAGGGCGACGGTCAGAGGCAGGTGCTTCCGACGCAGGTCAGGCCGTTCGCGCAGTCTTTGTCCGAGAGGCATTCCACGCCGAGGCATTGCGGTACCGTCGAGCACGCGTCGTCGCCGCAATTGGCGATGACGGCCCGCTGGTCGTTGGTGAGGCCCTCGCAATCGGTGCGACACTGGGCCGTATCGGCCGCGGCGAGGCCGCAGGTCTGGAAATGGTCGCAGGCCGCCTTGCACGCGGCGAGGCTGTCCATGGTCGGGGGGGGCTTGGTGGAGCCGATACATTTCCGGAAGTTGAGCCCGTCCGGATCACAGACCTGCCCCGCGGGGCAGTTCTCGTCGGTGAGGCAACCCTCCTCGCAAATGGAGACCGTGGGCTGCGCGCAGTGTTGACCGGGCGAGCAGGTGACGTCTCCGCATTCGGTGTAGCCCGGCCCCTCGGCGGGGGTCTGGGCGTCGCTCGACGAGCAAGCGAGGCCGAACGCGCCGAGCGCGAGGGTGATGAGCAGACCGACCTGGAACGTGGCATATCGAGGTGAAGCAAGTTTCATGGGCGCCTCCTGTTTTGGTGGCCCCTTTCTGCGACGTGCGCATCCGTTTGTCTTCTCGCGTTTTCGCGAAGGACGTTTGCAGGCGTGCGACCGCCGGGCTCAAAGCGCCGCGCGAAACCGCCGCGCGAGCGCGTCCATGAGCACCCGCACGCGTGGGGTCTTGCGCAGGTCGGGGTGGGTGAGCAGCCACGCGGTCCGTTCGAGCGGCGCGACGCGCTCACGATAGGCGTGCATCTCCACGAGCTCGGGGTGGAGCGCGGCAAGGGCGCGCGGAATGAGCCCGACGCCCACGCCGCCGGCGACGAGCGATACGAGCGCGCTGAACTGCGCGCGTGCGGCGATGTGGGTGGCGTGCTCGCGCTCCCACGCCGACTCGGGCGAAGAGCGCTCGCTCAGCGCGCGCGCGACCCATTGCGGCTCGGGCTCGCGCCGGACGGCCGCCGCCGTCCCGAAGATACCGTACGGGAGTTTGCCCAGCCGGATCCCCCAGCACCCGGGCGGCGGCCGCCGCATGATGCCGATCGCGACGTCGACCTCGCGGTCCCGCACGCTCGGCCCCGAATCGGCGAGGATGAGGCTCACGCGCAAGGGGTATTGCGCGGTGAGCTCGGCGATCGGCTCCACGAGAAAGGGGAGCAAGGCCTCCACGGTCGTGAGGCTGACCTCGCCGACGATCTCCGTGGCCTGTGCATGCACCTGCCCTGCGACGTCGGCGATGGCCTTGCGCATGCGGTGACCGACCTGCGCGAGCATGGCCCCGGTTTCGGTCAAACCGCCGGTGCCTGGGCCGCGCTCCAGACACGGCGTGCCCACGGCGGCTTCGAGGATGGCAATGCGCCGGTACACGGTCGACACCGACACGCCGAGCTCGCGGGCGGCGCCGCCCACGCCGCCCGCGCGGGCGACGGCTTCCAGATAACGGACATCTTCCCAGAGAATCGACACGGGAGAACCTGCTCGTTGTCCTAGGGCGTGATCTTTGACGGAAAATCGACCGGATCGGGGCAAGCTTGAATGAGGAGCGACGCGCTCGTCGTGCACAGGAACGTCGACGAGTGGTCCTCATAGCCGAACGTGTACACGTACGGACACGCGCCCTTCACGGCGGGGCTGTAATCGGTGCCCGCCTGCACCCCGAGCGCGGTGCAGCCCGCGCTGTCGTACCGGTAGGTAAAACCATTGTACGTGTGCACCGAGTCGGGGCAGCAATACTTGAGGCAGGCGTCGTCCCCGGCGCCCACCTTCTGCGTCGCCGTGCAGAGGTCACACCCGCCGAGGCACGTATTCGCCTTGCCCGGCTCCGCGTCCGTGCAGCCCGCGGGTCCACACGTGTACCGTCGATTCGCGTGCACCCCCTCGTCGTGGCCGAACCCGACCGCAAAATCGGGCGCGCCGTTCCACGTCCACTCGGGCCCGCCGATGTTGCCGGCGTTGAACACGGTGCCCGTGGGGATGCGGTTCGCCGAATCGCCGTCCGGGCACGTCCCGCACGAGCCGGCGATCACCTTCTTCCCATTGCCATCGATCATCGTGGGGCACTCCTCGCACCCCGCGGGCGCCGGCGCGAACGCGTCCGAGCCGTCCGGGCATTGCGTGTTCACGTCGAACCGGCACCCCGTCCCGCGGCACCAGAAAATGTTGTTCGGATCCGGCGCGCCGCCCCCGCAGCTCTTCATGCCGACCGAGCTCGCCGTCGTCCACGCGTTGACGGCGCTGATGTCGTAGTAGAGCGAACCCTGGCCGGGGTTGTCATACGTGAACTCGAACGTGGCGTTCTTCGCGGCCTCGTTTCCGACCTCGCAGCCATTGCCGTACGGATTGCACCCCGTCGCGAGCCAGCCCGTCCCGCTCGGGAACGCGGCGTCGTTCGGCATCACGATCTCGTGCTGCTCGCCCGGCTCGAGTTCGAAGAACGGGTTGCACGCGCAGGCGCTGCCCTTGCAATACACGAGCCCCGGATCCTCGCCGCCGGCCATGTTCTTCGCGATCTCCGTGCATTGCCCCACGCCCTCGGGATCGCCGCACGCCGCGCCGTTCCACGCGCACGACGTCGGCCGGGCCCACGTCGGTGTGGTCCGGCCATCCATCTTGAACCAGCGTGTCTCACTGCAATTGTTCACGAGCTTGATCCGGCGCACGCCGTCGTCCGCCGGACAGAATGCCGTCCCGGCCTCGTACGCGGGCCCGCGCGAGCCCGCGCCGCCGCCCCCGCCCGCGCCTGCGCTGCCGCCCGCGCCCGCGTCGCCGCCTGCGCCCGCGGATCCCCCGGATCCTCCGGATCCCGTCGCATTTGCGCCTGGATCGTCGCCCGAGCAGCCCCAGCAAACGAGCGCCACGGCTGCCGCGGTGCCCCACCCCATCCTCCACGCGACCCGGTTCGTCATGGCGGGAGCCTATCATCGCCCGGCCCTCCCGTGGTATACGCCCCGCCATGGCACAGGTCCACGGCGGCAGGCTCGTATCGAAGGCGCTCGCGCGGCACGGGGTCACCCACCTCTTCACCCTCTGCGGCGGGCACATCCAGGCCATTTACGATGGGTGTCTCGACGACGGCATCCGCGTCGTCGACGTCCGGCACGAGCAGACCGCGGGGCACGCGGCCGACGCCTGGGCGCGCGTTACGGGCAAGCCCGGCGTTTGCGCGGTCACGGCCGGCCCCGGCGTCACCGACACCGTCACGGCCGTCGCCAATGCCCAGCGCGCCGGCATCCCGATGATCGTGATCGGCGGCGCCGGCCCGCGCTTGCTCGCCGACATGGGCTCGCTCCAGGACATGAACCACGTCGAGCTCATGCGCCCCATCACGAAGTGGAGCGTCTCCGTTCCCTCCACCGACCGCCTCCAGGAGTACATCGACGCCGCCTTCCGCATCGCGCAAGGCAACGTCCCCGGCCCGGTCTTCCTGGAGATGCCGCTCGATCTCCTCATGAACTTCGGCGACGACGCGCCGCCCGCCACGGTTCCTTTCGACGAACCCCCGCGCCCCGCCGGCAATCCGCACGCGATCGCCCGCGCCGCGGCCATGTTGCGCGAGGCCGAGCGGCCCATGTTCATCGTCGGCACGCAGCTCCGCTGGTCGCCGCGCAAGGAGATTTTGCGCGCGTTCGCCGATGCGATCGACGCCCCGTATTTCTTGAACGGCATGGCGCGCGGCGGCCTGCCGCACGCGCACCCGAACTTCTTCGCCCGGTCGCGTCGTGTCGCGCTTGGACAAACCGATCTCTGCGTCGTCCTCGGCACGCCCTTCGATTTTCGCCTCGAATATGGCCGCGCCATCAATCCGGGTGCGCGTGTCATCCAGATTGACCTCGACGGCAACGAGATCGGCAGAAACCGCAAGGTCGACGTCGCCATTCACGGCGACAGCGGCCTCGTCCTGGAGCAGCTCCTCGCCGAGGTGAAGGAGAAGCGCGCGCCCGGCTGGATCGCGGCGATGCGCGCGGCCGAGGACAAGTCGCGGGCCAAGATGCAGCCCGAGATCGACGCCACGACCGACCCGCCGAACCCGCTGCGCGTCTGCGACGAGATCGGAAAACGCCTCGGCAAGGAGGACATCGTCATCGGCGACGGCGGCGATTTCGTGGCCACTGCGGCGAACGTGATCAAGCTCGAATGGCCGCAGCTCTGGATGGATCCGGGCCCGCTCGGCACGCTCGGCGTGGGCCCCGGGTATGCGATGGCCGCGAAGCTCGCCCGCCCCGGCGCGCGTGTCGTGCTCATTTACGGCGACGGCTCGTTCGGCTTCAACGCGGCCGAGTTCGAGGCGCTCGCGCGGCAAGGCATTCCGGTCATCAGCATCATCGGCAACGACGCCGCGTGGATGCAGATTCGCCGCGGCCAGGTCGATCTCTACGGCGCGGATCGCTCGCCGGCCACGGCGCTCGAATACACGCGTTACGAAAAGGTCGTCGAGGCGCTCGGCGGCGTGGGGTATTGGGTCGAGCGCACCGAGGACCTCGGCCCGGCGCTCGACGCGGCCTTCGCCGCGGACAAACCGTCCTGCGTGAACGTCAAGATCGCCCGCAGCGAGTTCCGCAAGGGCGCGATCAGCGTGTAACGGGGCGGGAGGTGGAGCTCCGCTTCTGCAACCCCGAGCTCACGAGCCTGGACGATCTCGACACCGAGATCCTCGCGTGCAGCGTGTGGTCGGACGCGCGCCCGGTGCACGGCGCCTTTGGCCTTTGTGATTGGCGCCTCGCCGGGCATCTCTCCGGGCTGCTCCGGAGCGGCTTCTTGACGGGCAAGCTCGGCGAGGTGTTGATGGTCCCGGCCAAGCCGCGCCTCACGTTCGACAAGCTCCTGTTTTTCGGAGCGGGACCCCGCGAGGGGTTTGGCGAGGAGGCCTTCCGTCGCGTCGTTCAGCACATGCTCGACGTGATGGAGGGCCTCGCCGCACGTGTCGCGGTCGTCGAATTGCCGGGCCGCCCGGACGGCCTGATCCCGGCCGAACGAGCGGCGGACATCCTGCTGGCGAGCGCCGGCCGCAAGCGCGAGCACGACGTCTGGACGCTCGTCGAGGGCGCCGACGGCAAACAACGCATCACGCAACACATGATCGAAGAGCGGCGGCGGGTGCGGCGGGTGCTCTGAACATCAGAGCGCCTGACAACCCTTTTTCCCGTTCGTATTGTAGATGCGCCCGTCGACCTTCGGCGCGAGCGATTGGCCCTGCTTTTTCAGCGCGTCGAGCGCATTCAGCACGAGCTGCTTCAGATCCGGCCCCTTGGCCACGACCATCGACGGATTCAGCATCGTGTAGCCGTCCTGGTTTCCTTTTACATTGGGCGTGATCAAATAAGCGGTCGTCACCGCGTAAATCACGTCCTTCGACTCTATCGTGCGAGGTTTGGCGCCGAGCAACGTCAGCTTCGAGGCCGTCTTTTCTTTCGGATTGTGCTCGAAGGTGAATCCGGCGATCTGCAGGAAGTGCCCCTGGCCCGTCCAGTCCTCGATGCTGCGGTTCAGCACCTTTTGCAAGGTTTCCCCGGTGATCTCCAGGAGCCGGAGCTCCGCCGAATACGCGAAGAGCTCCTCGATGCGCCTCCGCGTGATCGGCTCGCCTTTGGGCAGGTTCAAGCCCAGCCGGAGCGAACCGCTGTTCACGAAGGCGACCTCGGGGCGCTTCTTCGCGTCGGGGAAGGCGCCGAGCGCGAGATCGACGATCCAGTCGCCGAGGTTCGTCTCGAAGCAACGAATCTCGAGTTCCTCGGCGGCGAGCTCTTCCCCGGCGGTGCCCAGCACCTCGCCGAGGCACCCCGCGCCTGCGGGCGGCGTCTGCTGCGCGCAGTATTCCTCCTCGTGTTTTCGTAACGTGTCATCGACCCACGCGTTCATCTCGGGATCCTCGGGCACGGCCGCGCCTTCGAGCGGGACCCATTCGTGGGAGATCCGAAGGTTGCCACTCGAACGATCGATCGTGAGCACGTTTGCGCTCACCGCGTCCGCGTCGGCCTTGTAGATTCCGCGACCCTCGACCATGGCTTTTTGCTGTTGATGTTCGTGCCCGCCGAGGAGGACGTCCGGCCCCTCGGCGCCGAGCCGTTTGAGCAGCGCATGGTCTGTGGTCATCGACAGGTGCGTGAGCCCGACGACCACGTCTGCGCCCTCGTTTCGGAGCGCCGCCGTCTGTGTGCGCGCGGCCTCGATCGGGTCGTGGACACTCGCGACGTACGGCGCGTTCGCTCCAATCGTCACGCCGAAGATCCCGACTTTCAGCGCTCCGCAGGGCACGATCGTCCGCGGCAGCACCTTGCCTTCAGGCCACGTCACCGCGGGCTTGTTCTGCTCGTTCACCTTGAAATGCACGTTGCTCGACAGCCAGCGGAACTCCGACTCCCCGAGCCGCGCCGTGAGGACGTTCGGATCCTCCTTGTCGAACTCGTGATTGCCGAGGACCACGAAGAGCCGCTCGTCGCGCCCCTCCCGGCCGTCGAGCCGGTTCATGGCGTCGATCATCTGCCGACCCTTGTACATGTTGCTCAAGAGTGACGGAAACAGGAGGTCGCCCGCGTGCAGCACCACGAGATCCGGGTGCTTTTTTTCGAGCTCCTTTCGGAGCGTGCGGACACGCGCCATGCCGCCTCGGTCGCGCGGCAACGATTCGATCCGGTAGGTATCGTTGATCGAGAGCACGGCACAGCCGGCCTTGGCCGCCGTCGTCGTCGTCGCGGGTTCGTCCGGGCCCTTCGCGGGCGTCTCGGTCGCGGGCGCGCCGCAGCCCGGCGCGAGGGCGAACCCGAGAAGCAGGGCAGGGACGTGTGTCCGGGCACGCTCACGAATCCGAGGCTTCATCGTTCAGAGCGTACACGCCTCTGCGAGCCGAAATCCAGCATCGCATCCTGTTGACTTTCAATTTCAACAACAGTACAGGGCATTTTCTTCCACGAGAACCGCATGCGCCCTCGCACCCTGCTCGGCTCGTTTTTGCTGCTCGCCTGCGCGACCCCGGCCTTCGCCGACGAGGCCAAACCCGCGCCCCCCGCCCCGGACGCCCCGCCAAACGAGGCGCCCGCGAAGGCCGACGCCGCGAAGGACGCGGCCCCCGCGCCGCCGAAAGAAGGCGAAACCGCGGCCGAGGGGCAGGCCAAGCCGCCCCCGCCCGAGGTGATCGAGGTGAGCGTGCTCGGCCGGAGCGACGACGCGCTCCAGAAGGTCCCGGGCTCGGGCACGTTGATCGGCGCGAAGGAGATCCGCCGCGCGATGCCCGCGGAGACGGGCGAGATCCTGCGGCGCGTGCCGGGGCTCGTCGTGCGCCCCGAGGAGGGCCTCGGCCTGCGCCTCAACGTCGGCATGCGTGGCCTCGATCCGACGCGCAGCCGTCAGGTGCTCATCCTCGAAGACGGCATGCCCGTCGCGATCAACCCGTACGGCGAGCCAGATCTCTACTACTCGACGCCCGTCGAGCGCATCCGCGCGGTCGAGGTCGTGAAGGGCTCGGGCAGCATTTTATTCGGACCTCAAACCATTGGCGGGGTCGTCAACTTCCTCACGGCGCTGCCCCCGGACAAACCCGAGTGGTCGCTCGAAGCGCAGGCCGGGCAGCGCAACTACTTCAAGCTCTCGGGTCTCTACGGCGGTACGGCCGGCGACGCGCGGTACGTGCTGCAATTGACGCGCAAGCAAGGCGACGGCTTCCGCGGGATCGAGTTTCACGCGACGGATTTCCTCGGCAAGATCGCGTTCCCGACCTCGCCGCGCGGCGAGGCCACGTTCAAGATCGCGGTGTACGACGAGTTCTCGCGCTCGACGTACGTGGGCCTGACGCGTCGGATGTTCGAGCTCGACCCGCGCATGCCGTCGATCGCGCCGCACGACGGGTTCAACGTGCGCCGCTACGACGCCTCGCTCACCCACGAGTACCGCATCAGCGAGGCGACGCGGCTGCGCACGTTCATTTACGGCTACATCACGGATCGCGTCTGGCGCCGGCAGAACTACGACCGCGAGGCCCGGCCGGACGTCACCTACGAGCGGGTCGTCGGCGATTCGTCGGTCTCGGGCGCCGCGATCTATTTCCGCAATACCTCGATGGTCCGGGATCGCGAATACGAGGTCCTCGGCATCGAGCCGCGCGTCGAGCACCGCTTCGAGACGGGCCGGGTGCGCCACACGATCACGGCCGGCATGCGCGGGCACATCGAGACCGCCGACCGAAAACAATTCCAGGGCGACATCATCGACACGGGGGCCGGGAACGTCCAGGACCGGGAGCACCACCGCACGTTCGCGTTCGCCGCGTACGCCCAGGACCGCCTCGCGTTCCGGGACGATCTGCTGGTCACGCCCGGCGTCCGCGTCGAATACGCGGCGAACCTGCGCAACGTGGATCGAACGTCGGAGAGCGGCACGGCGAAGGACGTGAACAACCGCGGCACGAGTGATTCGGTCGCGGTGATGCCCGGCATCGGAATGGTGTACGGCACGCCGAAGCTGAATTTCTTCGGCGGCGTGCACGTCGGGTATGCGCCGCCGCGCGTGTCGGCCGCGATCTCCCCCGGCGGCCAGGACACGCAGCTCGACGCCGAGGAGAGCACGAACTATGAAATCGGCATGCGCCTCGCGCGGCCGAAATGGATTCGCGCCGAGGTCACGGGGTTCGTCATGAGCTTCCGCAACCAGATCGTCACGGGCACGGAGGCGAGCGGGTCCCAGAGCGAGCTCGCGAATGGCGGACGAACGCTGCATCGAGGCGTCGAGGCCCAGGTCACGTTCGGCGTCGGCCAGGCGCTTCATCTGCCGCTGACGGTCGACGTGACGGGGCGATATACGTTTTCCGTGGCCACGTTCCGCGGCGGCCCCTTCGACGGCAATCGATTGCCATATGCGCCGCTCCACACGGCGAGCGCGACGCTCGACGTCGAGCACCGCATCGGGATCGGGGCGCAGGTCGCGTGGAGCTACCTGAGTGATCAATTCGCCGACGAATACAACACGGTGCTCGTGGACCCGACGGGCCGCCTGGGGCTCGTGCCGTCGTACCACCTCGTCGACGTGGCTTTGCGGTATCGCCACGCGAAGACGGGGCTCGGCGCGCTCCTCACGATGAAGAACGCGCTCGATCAGGTGTTCGTGGCGACGAGGTTGCCCGACGGCATTCAAACGGGAGGATTCCGTCAGATCAACGTCGGGCTGCGGTGGGATCACCGATAGCCCGCACCACCGGCCCCTCGCGGGAGAGGGGTGTGTCCGGTCAAACGCTCATTTGGGGACCGGCGGGATCGGCACCGTGCCGACGGTGGTGCCGGCCTCGGCGCTCCACTGCCAGTTGTCGATGACGGCCGTCGAGTCGAGGGAGCCGTCGCCCGAGTCGTAGGCGCCCCAGCGAATGCGAATGGTGCTTCCCGGCGTGACGGGCGCCTGCGTCTTCAGCCAGCTCGTCGCCGCGTGGTCCTCGAAGCCGGTGCCAAGGAGCTCCGCCGTGCCGAGCGGGCACGCGAAACTCTTGCCGCCCGCAGTGCAGGGCGGGCCGCCCGAGCAGCCGCACACGTTCATGAACGCGTTGTTCACGCTGATGGGATTGCCCTGCATGTCGAACGAGATCTGCCCGTCGGTCTGGCCTGCCGGGATCGGCGAGAGGATCGCGACGAAGAAGTCGTTGTACTGGCTGCAAATGAAGACCGGCCACTCGTACGTGTAGAAGTTGAAGTCGAACGAAAAGCCCTTCGCGTTCTGCGGCACGCGAATCTCGAGTTCGACCGCCGTGGCGTCCTTGGGAACACCCGTGACCTTGCCCGGGCACGCCGGCGACTCCTTCGGGAAGCCCTGGGGATGGCCGCTGTTGTAGCCTTTGCTGAATCCACTCGGGCTCTGGTAGCCCGGGTCCGTCGGCTGTCGCGCCGCGCCGCTCGAAACGCTGAAGATCTTGTTGCCCGCGCGCGGCGTGACGTTCGGGCCGAAGCCGCTGAGGATGCCGTGGCCGAGGTGGTAGTTCGCGTTGCTCGTGGCCGGGCTGCCGTCGGCCATGACCCATTGCGCGCTGACGACGCCCCAATCGTTGCCGCCCGGCGTCGCGATTTTGCAGAGCTCCACCGCGCGCGCCGCGTCGAATGCATCCATGCTGTCGACCGCGAGGGCCCCGTCGCAGGTCTCGACCGGCTCGTCGACCACCATGTTGCAGTTCTCGTCCGACGGCTTGTACTCGGGGTTCATCACGTCGCCGATGACCTCGACCGAGTTCGGGCTGACGTTGGGGTCGCAATCGTTGCAGTCGCCCTGCGCCTCGCTGAACCCGTCGCCGTCGTCGTCCACGTTGACGTCGGTATCGCAGACAGGGGCGCCGCCTCCGCCGCCGCCCGAGCCGACGAACGTGCCGCCGACGCCGTCGGGGTTCGAGCCGGCGGTGCCGCCCTGCCCGATGCCGCCCATGCCGCCGTTCGCGCTCCCGCCCGTCCAGTCCTCGCCCCCGGAACCCCCGTCTCCAAAGACGTTTCGGCCGCCCGTGGCCGTGCACGCGACGCCCAGCACGGTGCTGCCTGCAAGGCCGACGAGCCCGATCCACTTCACCAAGTTCCGCATGGCCACTCCTTGAAAAGCTGATCCGCGTCGAGACCCCGGGCCCCGAGGAACAAGGGGGCCGCGCGGCCGCGAGCAGTCTACAGGCAAGGTGCGTCCGTCGTGCAGCAAGAAATCCGCGAAGAGACGCAAAGAACGAGGCCCGTCGTCCGGACGATCGCTGGACCTCCAACGGTCGTCTGCCTGCCCTCCCGCGGCTAACGTGTCCGCGCGGTCTCCATCATCGCACGCCAAAAGCGCTCGAGCCGGTGTTCGATCGCGCCGAACACCGTGCCCGCAGGGTAATGGCCGGTGTCGTCCGCGATACCTGCGGGCGAGCCTGTGAGCAGCTCGATACCTTCTTCCACCGCAGAAACCACGTGAACGTGGAATTGTTTACGCTCGATAGCTTCGACCACATCGCTGCGCAACATCAGCGCATGCTGATTCGTGGCCGGGATCAGGACGCCCTGGTTGCCCGTGAGGCCTTTGGCCGCACAAAGATCGTAAAATGCCTCGATTTTTTCATTGAGGCCGCCCACGGGCAAGACGCCGCCTTGTTGATCGACGCTGCCCGTCACGGCGAGGTCCTGCCGGAGCGCATACCCGGAGAGCGCCGAGAGCAGCGCGTAAAGCTCGCTCGACGAGGCGCTGTCGCCGTCGATTGCCTCGTACGTCTGCTCGAAGACGAGCGAGGCGCCGAACGAGAGGGGGCGGAGCTGCGCGAACCGGAGCGACAAGAAGCCCGACAAGACGAGCACGCCCTTCGCGTGGATGGGGCCGCTCATTTCGACCTCGCGCGCGATGTTCACGGGCCCCTCGGTGCCCGGATACACGACGGCCGTGACGCGGCACGGCCGGCCAAATGTGACCGGTCCGTCGCTCAAGACCGAGATCGCGTTGACCTGGCCGACGCGCCGGCCCGTCACCTCGATGCGGATCGTGCCGTCGGCGAGCAGTTCGTGGACCTGGTCGCGGAAATGATCGCTGCGCCTGCGCGCCGCCGCGAGCGCGCCGACGATCTCGGCGCCGTCGATGACGCGTTTGTCCTTTCGCGCCGCGCGGTAGCTCGCCTCCGTCGCGACCTCCGCGAGCAGGCCGAGCTGCGCCGTGACCTTGCGCTGGCTTTCGGCGAAGCGGCCGCCGTAGAAGAAGAGCTCGGCGACGGCGTCGGCCGTGAGCGGCAAGAGGCGCCGCTCGCGCACGATGTCCGCGAGGAACGAGGGGTACGTCGCGAGCGCCGCCCCGAGCGGCATCGTGCCCTCGAAGCGCGCCTGCACCTTGAAGAGCTGGGAAAACTCGGGGTCGGCCTCGTGCAGGTCCTGGTAGAGGTCGGGGCTCGCGATGAGCACGACCTTCAGGTCGAGGTGCATCGGCGGGAACATGAGCTCCTCGCTCGTGCCGCGGTAATACGTGGGGTTGTGCTCGGGGACGATGAACTTGCTCGCGAGCAAGCACGCCTTGAGCTGCTCGTAGAGCGCCTCGTTCTTGAGCAGCGCGTTCGCCGGCAGGATCAAAAATCCCCCGTTCGCCAGGTGCAGCGCGCCCGCCACGGCGAACCCCGGCTCCGGCGGCGTGCCCGTGTCGGGCGGGGCGTAGCTCCGGCCGAAGAGCGCAGACAAGGTCGGGTAGGGGACCTCCACGACCGGCGCGCCCGACCCAGGCTTGTGCTCGGTGAGCAACGTCGGCACCACGATGCCCCGCACGAGCACCGGCTGTTCGTCGTTGCCGGGTTCGTCCACGAGCAGGCGCGTCTCGCGCGTGACGAGCGTCTCCACCTCGCCGAGGAACGCGAGCAGCTCCTCCCGGCCCTCGAAGCGGGCGCGCACCGGCGAGAAGCACGCCTTCACCGCGTCGCCGAGGAGCTGCTTCGTCGTCGCGCGGAGCTCCGAATCGGCCTCGTCCTGCACCTCGGCGAGCCGCTCCTCGAAGGCCTCGATCGCCGTCGTGATCAGCCGGATCGACTCGCTCGGCGGGTTCTCGTCGACGAGCGGTGTCACCTGGAACTCGCGCCCCGCGCGCACCACATCGAGCCCGAGCCCCTTCGCCTGCGTGCGGAGCTCCTCTTCGAGCCGCGACTCCTCCGCCTCCACGCGCCGCTGTCCCCGCGCCCGCGCTTGTTTCCACCGCTCGCCTTCCGTCGCGCCGTGGATCGACTCCAGGAGCTTTGCGTAAAGCTCCTCCATCGCCTCCGTGAACGGCCGACCCTCGCCCGCGGGGAGCGTCAGCACGGTCGGCTCGCTCGGGCGCCGCGGGTTCGGCAGGAGCAACATGTCGTCCGGGGTGGACAGCGTCGCCGCGAGTCGCCGCGCCACCTGACGCGCGCAGAAGGTCCGTCCGCAGCCGGGCGGACCCACGACGACCACGTGAAACCGGGACTGTCGGATATCCAGCCCAAACGAAAGCGCTGCGAGCGCGCGCTCCTGCGCCGCGATGCCCGAGACGGGCTCCACCTCATCGGTCGTCTGGAAAGACAACTCCGCGGGATCAATACGTTTCAGGCACTCCGCTGCGGTCAGCTCACGTGCGGGCATATCTCCGGAAGATACCACCCGACCCCGCCCCCCGCCCGGCCCTCCTCGCGATGAGGCGCCGACGTCCTCGGCGGCGGGACGCTCGACATCCCGTCAGCCGCAACGCAGCACGAGCACGGGGCACGTCGCCTTACGCAGGACACGCTCGAAGACCGCCCCGTGCTCCTCGCTGCGGAGCCCATGCCACACGAGCACGGTGAGATCCGCGGCGAGGACGTCGGCGAAGCGGAGGATCTCGTCCGCGGGGTCGCCGGCGCCGAGGAAAAAGCGCGTCGGCACGTCCTCGGGGCAGTGGCCGATGGTCTTCGCGAAGCGGTGCACGAACTCGGCCGAGAACGCGGGCCACTCGTGATGCGGCTGGTCCACGTACTGCGGCGCGCCCATCGCGCCCGGCTCCAGGTGGGGGCCGTGTTGCGCCTCGCCCACGAGCACGAGGTCGAGCGACGCGCCCGCCCGCCGCGCGAGGGCTCCCGCCGGCTCGAGCGCGCTCGCCGTGCTCGGCGTCCCGTCGAGGGGCACGAGGATCCGCGCGAGCGAGAGCCTCTCCTCCGGCCTCACCACGATCACCGGCGCGTGCGACCGCTCGAGCGTGTGCGCCGCGAGGTCGCCGATCCCGAGCCCACCCTGCCGGCCGCGCTCGGCCCCCACGATCACGAACGCCGTCGGGTGGGCCTCCGTGAAGGCCACGATCCGCTCCACGGGCTCGCCCACCTCCACGTCGAGCACCACGCCGTCGAGCGCGTGCGTGGGCAGCCCGAGGAGCCTCGACAGATCGCCCGGCGCGACCTTCGTGTCCGCCACGAAGATCCCGTGCAGCGGCTCGTGCAGCGTCCTCGCCACGAGCTGGCCCATCGCGATCGCCGCCGCAGCCGCGGCCGTGTCCGCGCCGTTCAGGGCCACGAGCACCCGTTGCCTCTTCGGCCGCGCCTCGCTGCGCGGTCCTTCCTCGGCGCCTCGATCGACGCCGTGGGACGTCCTCTCCGCGACATCCGCCGGCTTCATGGCTCGATCTCCTCCCACGCCAAATACCTATCGTCCTTGCGCCGCGCCACGTAGGCCCGTCCCGGGTCGGCGCGCGTCGTGTGCCTCGCGCCCGCCTCGCCGCAGACGACGAGCCCGATCGGCGCAGCGCCCTCGACCACGTGCACCTCGACTGCGCCCGGCAGCGCGTGCACCCGCAGCGAGCGGCC
This sequence comes from Polyangium fumosum, assembly GCF_005144585.1. Lineage (GTDB taxonomy): Bacteria > Myxococcota_A > Polyangia > Polyangiales > Polyangiaceae > Polyangium > Polyangium fumosum. The sequence continues at coordinate 45,735 of NZ_SSMQ01000058.1, forward strand.
GCGGAGCTGCATCGGCAAGGACACGCGCCGCATGCCCGGCAGGAGCGTCGGCTCGACGATCAGCGTCTCCGGGTCCTCGGGCGTGGTCCGCAGGCCCGCCACGCCGAAGGCGACGGCTTGCCACAGGCTCCCGAGCCCCGCTGCGTGCACGCCGCCCGCGGCGTTGCCCATGTTGTTGCCGAGATCGATCGACGCCGTCTGCTCGAGGTACCGCGTGGCCGTCGCGAGCAGCCCGAGCCGCGCCGCCACGAGCGCGTGGATCCCCGGCGAGAGCGAGCTGCCGTGCGCGGTGCGGGGCTCGTAATAGAGAAAGTTCTTCCGCCGCGCATCGGGCGAGAACTCGTCCCACAAGAGCGCGAGGAGCTGCACGACGTCCGCTTGCTTCACGACCTGCGAGCTCCGCGTCCGCTCCCGTCCGAGCAGCACGTCGATCGGCACCGTGCGCGGCGAGTACGCGGCCACGTCCACGTACGCGAGATCAAAAAATCCCTTGTGCTGTTCGAGCAGCCCGGTGCGTGGATCCTCGCCCAGGTACATCCGCGCGGCGATCTCCTCCCAGCGCGAGATCTCCTCCGGCGTGACCCCGAGCGCCGCTGCCTTCGCGCGCCCCACGCCCCGCGCGATCGCCACGGCGTACCGCAGGTTCTGCCGCGCCATCCAGTTCGTGAAGGCGTTGTCGTCCACGCTCTCGTGGTACTCGTCGGGCCCGATCACCCGGTCGATGTGGAACTTGCCGTCGGCTTTGACGGCGCCGCGGCTCACCCAGAAGCGCGCCGTCTCCACGAGGATCTCCGCGCCCTCCTCGCGCAGGATCCGCTCGTCGCCCGTGCTCTGCGCGTAGGCCCAGATCGCGTAGGCCACGTCGGCGCTGATGTGGTGCTCCTCCAGCCCCGACAGGATCGGCACGATCTCGCCGATCGGGCTCCGCACGAACTCCGGCGTCGTCTCGTCCCCCGTGTCCGCCGACTCCCACGCGTACAGCGCGCCCTCGTAGCCGAGCTTCTTCGCCTTGCGCCGTGCTCCATCGAGCGTGAGGTGCCGGTAGAGCAGGAGCGTCCGCGCCGCCTCGGGCCACGTGTGCACGTAAAACGGCACCATGAAGATCTCCGTGTCCCAGAAGACGTGACCGCGGTACGCCTCGCCCGAGAGCGCGCGCGCGCCGATCGAGCAGCGCGGATCGTGCGGCTGCACCGTCGCGATCAGGTGGTAGAGCGCGAACCGGAGCGCCCGCTCGATCCACGGCATGCCGTCGATCTCCACGTCCGACTGCCTCCACCGCGTCTGCCACGCCGCCACGTGCTCCCCGAGCAGCGCGCCGAACGACGTCGCCGCCGCTTCCCGTTCGAGCAACTCGACCCGCTGCACCGGCACCGTTCCGTCACGGGACGTGAACAGACCGACGACACGATGGAGCACGCTCGGCTCGCCGAGCCGGACGTGCAGCGTGCACCGCTCCATCGCCGACACGGGCCCGATCTCCCGCTCGCAGCGCATCTCCAGCGATCCCGGATCGGCCGCCGTCGTGTGCGACGCGAGCGCGAGCTCGAGCCCCCCGTGGGTCTCGCCCACGAGGATCGGCCCCACGAGCCCCTGGCGCGGCGCGAACCCGGCCCAGTGCGACGAGCCGCTCCCGCTCTTCACGTCGCCCGACAGCACCGCGTCGACGACCACCATGCCCGAGAAATTCTGCGGCGTGATCTCCACCGCCTCCAGCAGCAGGTGCCGGTTCGCGAGCGACGCGAGGTGCGCCGTCCGGATCCGCGTCGCGTGCCCGCCCGGCCCCGTCCCGAGCCCTTCGCGCAGCAGGAGCCCGCGCCGCAGGTCGAGCGTCCGGTGGTGCCGCTCCATCGCTGTCGTCTCCACCGCGAAGGGCTCGCCCTCCACCGTGAACCTGAGCCGCCCCCAGTCCGGCGCGATCACGAGCTCCGGCACCGGCGACACGTCCGACGATGGCTCGAACGCGCCCGCGAGGAACGTCGCCGGCCGCGACACGCTGCTGCCCTCCGCGAGCGACCCGCGCATCCCGAGGTAGCCGTTCGCGATCGTCAGCAGCGACTCGATCTCGTGCTCGCGCGCCACGTCGAAGCCGCTCTCCACCACGCCCCACGTGGGGTCTCGTGACGGCGCGAACGGCCCCATCTGCGCTTCCAGCGCGAGCTGCTGCTCCAGGATGTCCGCGAGCCCTGCGGGCCCGAACGCCTCGCCCACGACGAGCACGTCCTCGGGCTCGATCCCGAACGGCCGCGCGAGCTCGCCCATCATGAACGAAAGCACGTCCTCGTGGTCTGCCGTGGGGGCGATCTCGACGGGCCTGCCGCGGTGGTCGAACCCGAACATGTGCGCGCCGCCGTCCGCCGCGACGTACAGCCGTTTCCTTGGCTCTTCCGCGATCGACGCCTCGACCGCTGGCAAGAGCGCGCCGAGGCTCGCCTCCGTCACGATCGCCACCCGCGCGCCTCGTTCGAGCAGCGCTTCTACGAGGCCGATTGCCCGCGTCGACTCGGGCGCTTGTGCCGACGCGCCTCGCGGGTCCCAGGTTAGCACGAACAGCCGAAAGAGGTGATCGAGCTCGGGCAGGGCGGACGTCGTGACGAACCCGGACGAGCGACCGGGCGTAGGCTCTCGGATCTCGGCGGCAGCGGTGGACGTCATGGGCCTCGTCCATCGAGCGAGGACCGTGCCGTCTCCGCGCCCCCGGGCGTATCCCCGAATCCGTGCAGCTCCGTGGCATTTGCATCCCTTGCGCACGGAGCACGAAACGGGCGGGCGTGCGGGACGCCGTTCAGGCGGCCAGCCGCGAAAGCTCGTCGAGCAGTTTTTCAAGATCGAACGGCTTTCGGATCATCGCGCGCACCCGGCGAACGGGCACATCGAGCCGTGACTCGTTCATCGCGGAGAGCACCATCACGGGGACGTCGATTCCTGCGCGATCGAGCGCGGCGAGGAACGCGTCGCCTTTCATCTCGGGCATCAAGTAATCGAGGAGAATCACATCGGGCCGGGCGCCTGCTTCCAACCGCGCGAGCGCTGCGCTCGCCACGGTGTGGGCTTCTACGTCGTAGCCTTCTTCCCGCAGCAGATCGGAAAGCGCTTCGACCAGGGCATCATCGTCATCCACGATGAAAACCGAGGGCCCGGATTTTTTGTCGCAGGGGCTACCGGGCGGCGCGGCCGGCACGTTCGGGCTCGGGCTCATGGGCCCCTTCCATCGAGCAGGTTCCCCGCGTCGTCGAGCCTCCGGACCCCTTGCCGCCGCTGGCCGATCGATTCATACGTTGTGAACGGCTGGCTCGACTTTGTGGGCCCGTTTGTCCAGGTAGAAATCGAGTTGGGGTAGGGACTTTCCGTAGGGCGTGTTCCGCGTGCGCCCGACCACAGCCGCACTTGACGCGCGAGTCAGGCTGAGGCCCAATTCGATGAAGGGCGGTCCTTGTCATGTCGGACACGAATAACAGCATCCGCGTTTACCTCATCGATGATCATCCCGTGTTGCGGGAGGGTTTTGCCAAAGCGTTGGAGGCAGAGCCGGGGATGACCGTCGTCGGGCAAGCGGGCACGGCGGCCGATGCGCTTCGGGAAGTGCAGTCGATCAAGCCCGAGGTCGTGCTGGTCGACTTGAACATTCCCGATCGCGACGGCATCGAGCTCCTCGCGGCCCTTCGCGTCCAGGTGCCTTCTGCGAAGCTGCTCGTGCTGAGCTGCTACGACGACGAATTCCGCGTCGCCGAGGCGCTGCGCGCCGGGGCGCAGGGCTACCTCGTCAAGACCAGCGAGCTCGCTGAAGTCATCGACGGCATTCGGCGCATCGCGAGCGGCGGCGCGCCGCTGAGCCAGCGCATCGCGGGCGCTGTCGTCCGCGCGATGCGCAAACCTGCGCCCGAGGGCACGGGCGGCCTCGACGCGCTCACGCCGCGCGAGCGCCAGGTCTTGCGCCTCCTCGCGGCGGGCATCTCCACCCGCGAGACGGCTGCGCGGCTCACGATCAGCCCGAAGACCGTCGAGACCCACCGCGTGCGGATCTACGCGAAGCTCGGCTGCAAGAGCGCCGTCGAGCTCACGCGCATCGCGGTCCGCACCGGCCTCATCGAGGCCTGACGCCTCGCTCCGCGGGCCCGATCCCCGGGTCGATCCATCGGAAAAACCGAAGATCCTTTCGACGCTCCGATCAGGTGTCGCCGTCGCGCGGCGCACCAGATCGTTTGTGCTGCAACAACAAATCGATTCGAACTCCATCGATCGTGAGGCCCTCGATCGCGCAGTTCGTGATCGTCACGCCCGCGAGGTTCACGTCGTCGAGCGATGACCCCTCTAACGAAGCGTTGTGAATCTTCGCCTGCGCGAACGTCACGTCGTCGAACGTCGCGGACTCGAACGACACGTTCTTCATGCTCGCCCGCGCAAAGCTCGCGTCGTCGAGCCTCGTGTCCTCGAACGACGCGTTGTGGATCGTCGCCTTGGAAAAACTCACGTCGTCGAACGACGCGCCTTCGAACGTCGTGTCGTGCACCTTCGCGTCGGCCATCGTGACGTCGTCGAGTTCGATTTTTTCGAACGACGCGTGCGAAACCTTCGTCGGCAACGTCGGTGTGTTTCCGGACTTGGCTCCGGTCGTCCTCGCAGGGCCGGTGGGCTTCGATCGCGCCTTCTTCTTCATGCGTACATGCTACCCCTCTTCGCCGACTCGGGCTTCCCCCGTGCGGTCACATCCAGGACGCCATGCACGAGCCTGCCACGCTTCCCCATCACGCCATCGTCACCGCGCCCGGAGCTTCGCCTTCGCGCTGCATGCTCGTGCTGCACGGTATCTTTGGCTCCGGCGGCAACTTCCGGACGTTCACGCGCGCGCTTGCGACGGCCTGCCCCGATTGGACCTTCGTGCTCGTCGACCTTCGCGCGCACGGCCTCTCCACCTCGCTCCCACCTCCCCACACGCTCGCGGCCGCGGCGGACGATCTCGTTCGGCTCGGCGCTGCGCTCCCGCTCGACGTGCGCGGCGTGATGGGCCACTCCTTCGGCGGAAAGGTCGCGCTCGCGTACGCCGATCGCAGGCGCGGCGAGCTCGATCAGCTCTGGGTCCTCGACTCGACGCCGAGCGCGCGTCCTTCGGGCATGGACCGTGTCGGCGCGGCGAAGATCCTCGCCATGCTCGAATCCTTCCCCGCCGAGCTTCCGTCCCGCGAGCGATTCCTCGAGCTCGTCACCTCGCACGGCGTCTCGCGCGCCGAGGCCGACTGGCTCGCGATGAACGTCCGCCGCGAGGGCGACGCCTTCCGCTTCCGCCTCGACCTCGCCGCGATCCGCGACCTGCTCGCCGACTACTTCGCCCAGGACCTCTGGCCGGTCCTCGAGCGGCCCGACGGCCGTCGGCGCACCGGGTTCGTCATCGGCGGCCGTTCCGACACGGTCAGCGCCGACGATCGGACGCGCCTCGCCTCGCTCGCTGCCAAGGATCCGACGCTCAGCGTTCACATCCTCCCGGACGCCGCTCACTGGGTGCACGTCGACGACCCCGAGGGCCTCCTTCGCATCCTTGGCGCGGCCCTCGGCGGCTGAGGACTTTGCGCGAGGGTTTTTCCGGGCTACGGAGGGGAGGCCATGCGAATCGCCTCCTGGAACGTGAACTCGATCCGTGCCCGCCTCGAACATCTCCGCACCTTCCTCGGCAGTGCGAGCCCGGACGTCCTCTGCATGCAGGAGACCAAGGTCGAGGATGACAAATTCCCCGAGGAGGCCCTCGGCGACGCGGGCTATCGCGTCGTCCATTTCGGCCAGAAGACCTACAACGGCGTCGCCATCGCCGCGCGGTACGGCCTCGGCATCGAGGACGTGAAGAAGAACCTCGACGGCGACGAGGACGACGCCCCGCGCAGGTTCCTCGCCGCCACGATCGAGGGCGTCCGTATCGTCAACGTCTACGTGCCCAATGGCCAGGCCGTCGGCACCAAGCCTTTCGCCTACAAGCTCGCCTGGTTCGAGCGGCTCGGGCTCGACCTCGCCACGCACCACAAGCCCGACGAGCCCTTGCTCGTCTGCGGCGACTTCAACGTCGCGCCGACGGACCTCGACGTCTACGAGCCCAAGCGCTGGGAGGGGCAGGTCCTCTGCCATCCGGACGAGCGCGCCGCCCTCGGGCGCCTTCTCTCCTGGGGCCTCGTCGACGCCCTGCGCGAGCGCCGCCCCGAGGAGAAGATCTACTCCTGGTGGGACTACCGCATGGGCGCTTACCGCAAGAACCATGGCTTGCGCATCGACCTTGCCCTCGTCACGCCGCCGCTCCTCGCGCGCACGAAGGACGTCTGGGTCGACCGCAGCGTCCGTGAGCTCGAGCGGCCCAGCGACCACGCCCCCGTCCTGATCGACATCGGCGAAAGTCAAGCCTGACTTCGGACAATCCCCGTCCGATCGGACCAAAAACGACCGCCCTCAGATCGGACATACCCTGTCCGATCTGCCCCCATTTCGCCTCCGATCGAACCGTTCGATTTGCTAGTTTTCTCCGCGTGATGCGGCTCAACCTGGATGGTTATTCGCTCGACCTTCCCCCCGAATGGTCGGGTCTCGAAGACGTGACCTATTCCGATCCGAGCACCCTGCCTCCGGTCGCGCTCGCGGCTGAAGGAGGCACGGGCCGGCTCATGGTGGCCGAGATGCTCTTCGACGACGACGACGAGCAACCCGGCGGCGAGCCCGAAGAGCTCGAAGCCCTCGCGCGCGCCTGGGGCAAACGCCGCAGGCTCGAACCCCTGGAGATGGGCACCCACGAGCGGCCCGACGGCGTCGTCGCCACGGCCACCTACCTCGTGCGCGGCTGCTTCGTGCAGATCTGGTTCCTCTCGAACGGCGACCGCGTCGTGCAGGCGAGCTACGTCTGCCCCTGGGACGAACGTGACAACGAGGAGGCCGATCGCGAGGCGATCGTGCGCTCTCTCCGCTGGTCGTGAAGCGTTAGCGGCCGGGCGCGCCGCCCTCGTCTTTGTCGGCCTTCGTGGCCACGGGCGGGGGCGGCGCCGCTTCCTTGGCTTCATTGCCTTCCTTCGCTTTGCCTGCCTCTTCCTTCGGCGCAGCTTCCTTCGACGCAGCTTCCTTCGACGCCGCTTCCCCCTTCGCGTCCTTGCTCGCCGCGCTCACCGCGCTCACCGCGCTCACCGCGCTTCCCCCGCCGCCACGCAGGTACGACTCCTCCACGCACGTCGGCCGCATCTTCTCGGGACAGGCGATCCGCACGTGGAAGTGATCGTCGTGCACGTCCGCGTCCGCGGGGCTCATCAGCGCCGCTGCCGCCTTCGTGTAGAGATCCTTCGGCACGTTTTTCTTCGCCGCGTACTTGAGCAGCCGCGTGCGCAGGCCTGCTGACACGAACAGGTACCGCACGTCGGTCTTCGTGTCGGTGAGCAGCGCCTCGACGAACGCCCAGTTGCGCTCGTCGTCGAAGCGCACGACCTCGCCGCCGCGGGCGCGCCCGTCGCTGCCGAACGCCACGAACCGGTGCGGGTTCACGTGTTTGCCCTTCTCGCTCACCATGTAGAAGCCGACGTCCGCGTCGCGCCCCGACTGATGCGAGTTGTGCCCGAAGAGCGCCCCGCCGCTCTTCGCCGACAGGTCGCCCACGTACAGCACCGACCCCTTATGCTTCCCGCTCACCTTGGCCGCTGCGCGCCGGAGCACCCGCACGAGGTCGGGCAGCGCGTACGCGTGCCCGCCGCCGCGCACCTCGACCGACTTGCTCGACGCGAGCTTCTCGCCCCCGTACAGCCTGCCCTTGTTCGGCGCGCCCGCCGACAGCGCGCCTTTGGGCTTCCGTTCCTTCTCCGCGCCCTTCTTCGGCTCGCTCTTGTCCTTCTTGCCCTTGTCCTTGTCCTTGTCCTTCGAGGGCTCGGACTTCGCCGCCTTGGCGCCTGGCGCGGCCTCGGCGGCGCGCGGGCCTGTGGCGACGAGCGCGAGGCCGAGGAGGAGGGGCGCGGCGATCCGGGCGAGCAGGCGCATGATGCCGCGGACGTTAGCGCGCTCGTGGCGCGCGGGGGAGGGGATGCGAGCGACCGATCGTGGGGTTTTGCGCGACCGACCTCAGCCACATCGAGACCATGAGCTGGCCCACAAGAAAAAAGAATGCATTCAGGTGCTTGACATGGGCCATGGGGACGGGTAGAAGCCTCGTCGCGTCCCACCCGAGGGCGGCGCGGATGCGCCCGTAGCTCAGCTGGATAGAGCGTCGGACTTCGAATCCGAAAGTCGCCCGTTCGAATCGGGCCGGGCGTACCGGGTTCCGAGTCGACTCTACCCAGGGGAGCTCGGGAGGCCGTTGAAAATCGAAGCAGCAAAACCGGGCCATTAGCTCAATTGGTAGAGCAGTGGACTCTTAATCCATTGGCTGAAGGTTCAAGTCCTTCATGGCCCACCCGGTTCCAGAACGAAAAGGCCGGTACGCTCCCCGCGTGCCGGCCTTTCGGTTTTTGTCCTCCGAGGCCGCGCTTCCCCCCGACCTCACCGGTTCCTTCGTCGCCCCACCTTCTGCGCGCGCCGCCGCGCCTTCTTCTTGTTCCGCTCGACGCGGGACGGCGCCGTCGGAAGTCGCGGAGCCGCCTCCCGTCGCGCGCGCTCTCGGATCGCGTAGAGCAGCGCTACCGGATCGAACAACGGCCCCTCGTCGTCGTCCTCCTCCCACGCATCGAACTCTTCACTCGACCGCAGCACGTGCGTGAGCGCGAGCGCCATTCCCTTGTCGAGCACCTCCACACATTCCTTTGCGTGGGGCAGCCCGAGCTCGCGGTCTGCGAACGCGAAGAACGCCCGTAGGGTCGACACGAACATCGGCGCGAGGTCCGAAGGCAGCACCGACTCCATCGCGGGCACGCCGTCGAGCAGCGCTGCCACGAGGTCCTCCGGCACGAGCCTCGTCAGCACCACGTCCTGTTCGAGGCGCAGGATCCGCAGCACTGCCCTTGCACAGAGCCCCTTCGGATCCTTCACGCGAAGCGCTGCCGCCTCCGGCGACGCACCGAACCGCAAGCAGAGCGCGTCCTCGATCGTCGTCGCCTCCTCGTCGAGGATCCGCCCGTCCGCCGACACCATCCGCTCGTCCAGCGCGCGGCGCTCCGAGCCTTCCGGGAAGTCCTCCGCCCACCTGGCGTCGCGCGTGGCCTCGTACGTCGTGGGGTTCGTCCGGTCCGACCGTTCTGTGTGTTCCACGTAAAACCTCCACGCCTGCTTTACGCGAACCGAGGTAGTTTGTCTACGGAACCATAGACAAACCGTCTTCGCGGCCGGCAGCGAGCGAGGGGGAGGGCGGTCGGGCGTGGGGGGGGAGGGAGGATCGGGGCCGCGGCAGGGCGGCCCCGGAGCCGGAGGGCGCTCGTCAGGGACCGACGGAGAAGGAGCCGTCGCTCAGAACCACTGGCCGACGAGCTTTTTCTTGCGCTCGAGGCTCCTCAGGTGGTGGAGCTCCAGCTCCCAGAGCTCCGTCTCCTTGATCACCGCCTTCGTGTCCGTGGGCTTCTTCTTCTCGTGCTTCTTCACGAACGCGTAGCCCGTGAGTTTGTCGCCGACCTGGATCGTCACGCCCTCGGGCATCTCCCCGAGCGTGATCCGCATCGTCCGCTCGCGCGTGTGCTTGCCGGTCTTGCAGATCTCGCGGTAGACGATCCGCCCATCCCGAATGCTGTGGATCCGGTTCGTCTCCACGCAATCGTAGGGGTACTCGCTCGTGTAGCTGTACGCCATTTCGAGCTCGGTCTTCCCGCCGTTCTGCGTGATTTTCTTCACCTCGTCGGTCTCCGAGACATAACCGAGCTTCGCGTGCCCGGGCATCTCCTTTTTGCCCTCCGCGATGTCCTGGATGTACACCTTGTCGATTGAGGCCGGACGCGCCTCGTCGGCGAACTTCTTCGACTCCTTGTCGCGGAGCCCGTCGAGCTTCTTCCGTGCCTCCTCGGAGAAGAGAGGCTTCACGTACTTGGCGCCGTGCTCCGTGTACGAGTTGCTGAACAAGGACGCCCCGCCCGAGGATGCGTGGAAGCAATACAGGTCCCGCTCCGTCGTGGCGTCGAGCCGGGCGCGGATCTCGGCATTGCTCGACCCGGGGCCCTCGATCGCGTACAGGTAATCACGATCCGTGGCCTCGTATGCCCGCTTGATCGCGATGCGCAGGTCCCTTCGAAATCCGACGTACGCCAGGAGCTTGTCGGCGTATTCATTGGTCTTCGGCGCCGCCTCGTCGGCCGTCTTCTGCAGGCCGAGCAGCGCGCCGATGCGCCCGTACGGGTTCGGGATCTTCGACGCATCCGCGATCTCCGTCGCCCACTTCGCGTCGAGCGCCCGCGCCTCCTTGTCGATCGCGGCGTAGTCCGCGTGGCACTTCGCCAGCCACGTCTTGCGCATGGCCGCCACGATCAGCGCCTGGTACGTGATGTCCGCCGTGTTGGAGTGCTCGTCTTCCGACAGCTTGTCCCACTCCGTGAGCCACGTCGGATCCGGGTTCTTCAGCGTCCGGCGCGGGTTGAACTGGTAGACGTACGTCTGCTTGTCCTGGTACTCCTTCACGCCCGCTTGTTTCTTGAAATCGTTCACGCACTTGTGGAGCTCGCAGGACGTGTGATTCCACGACTTGAACGTCGCGAGCACCGCCTTGCCCACCTCCTCCTCGTCGTACGGCAACATGCCGAACGGCCCCACCTGCGCGGGCCCTGACGACTCCCCCGACAGGCCCGGGATGTTCGTTTGAAGGTTGACGAGACCACATCCGGAGGCGAGCAGCCCGGCGACAAACAAAATCGCGTAGTTTCTCATTGTTCCAGTCGCCAGCTACCACGCGACCGCGAGGGTTGGCAACCTCATCGCGTAGCGGCTTACGCGCCTTCGGCGAGCTCCTTCTCGATGGCCTCCCACTCCCCCATCAAGGCCTCGATCTTCGTATCGAGCTCCTTTTGCTGCCGATCCAGCGCCGCCACGTCCTCTTTGCTCGTCCGCTCGAAAAACCCCGGCTCGCAGTAGCGCGACTCCAGTTCCCGTTTCTGCGACTCGGCCGCCTCGATCGCCGCCACCACCTTGTCCCGCCGCCCCGGCAGCTCCTTCAATCGATTGCGCTTCTTCTTTTGCTCCTCCCACGCCGAGCCCGTCACCTGCGCGGCCGGCTCTTGCGCCTTCGCTGCGGTCTTCGCGGCCTTGTCCTTCTGGACCACGGCCTCCGCGTCGAGATGATCGTCCCCGCAGCGCGCGAGGTATTCCTCGAACGTCCCCTGGAAATCGTTCCGGCCGCTGGGCAGCACCTCCAGGATGCGCGTCGCGATCTTCGAGACGAACCAGCGGTCGTGCGACACCAGGATCAGCGTCCCCTCGTAGGCCACGAGCGCCTCCGCGAGCGCCTCGATCGCCTCCACGTCGAGGTGGTTCGTCGGCTCGTCCAGCAAAAGCACGTTCGGCTCCTCCACGAGGATCCGGCAAAACATGAGCCGCGCCGCTTCTCCGCCGGACAGGAGCCCCACCTTCTTGTTCACGTCGTCGCCCGAGAACAGCATCCGCCCGAGCCGCCCCCGCACCGCGCTCTCCGGCTCCGTCGGGCACGCCGCTTTCATGATCCCGAGCGGCGTCGCCTCCGGGTCGTCGAGGATCTCCCTGTGATCCTGGGCGAAATACCCCACCCGCGCCTCGTGCCCCCAGCGCACCGTGCCCGCGTCCTTTTCGAGCTGCTCCGCGAGGATCTTGAGCAGCGTCGACTTACCGATCCCGTTCGGCCCGATCACAGCCACCCGCTCGCCCCGCCGCACGGCCAGCGACACCGCGGTGAGCACCTTCTTCTCCCCGTACGACTTGTGGATCCCCACGACCTCCAGCACGTCCCGCCCGCTCGGCCGCGCGATCGGCAGCTTGAACACCGGCGTCCGCCGCGAGCTCTCCTCCAGCTCCGGCACCTCGATCTTCTCGATCTGCTTCAGCCGGCTCTGCGCCTGCTTCGCCTTCGTCGCCTTGTACCGGAACCGGTCCACGTACGACTGCTTGTGCGCGATCACCTCCTCGATCCGCTCGACCTCCGCTTGCTGCCGCTCCCGCTCGGCGCGTTTCTCCTTCACGAACGCCGTGTAATTGCCGTGGTAGAGCGTCACCGTGCCGTAATCGATGTCGAGGATGTGCGTCGCCACGTTGTCGAGGAAGCGCTGGTCGTGGGAGATCACGAGCACCGAGCCCTCGTGCGCTTGCAGGAATTTTTCGAGCCAGCGGATCGTCAGGATGTCGAGGTGGTTCGTCGGCTCGTCGAGCAGGAGCACGTCCGGCCCGCCCACGAGCACCTGCGCGAGCAAGACGCGCAGCTTGAAGCCCCCGGAGAGCGTCGCGAGCGGCCGCTCGTGCGCCTCCATCGGGATCCCGAGCCCCACGAGGATCGACGTCGCCCGCGCCTTCAGCGTGTAGCCGTCGTAGGCCCGGATCACGTCGGCCAGCTCCGCGAGCCGCTGCGCGTCGCCGGCCCCGTCCTCCACGATCCGCGTCTCCTCTTCGAGCGCGTCCCACACGATCCGGTCGCCCATCATCGCGAGGTCGAGGATCCGCGCCTCGTCCTCCAGGAACCGGTCCTGCCGCAGCACGCCCATCCGGGCGCCCTGGGGGATGTTGAAGCTCCCTTCGGTCGGCGCCTCGTCGCCGGCCAGGATCTCGAGCAGCGTCGTCTTGCCGGACCCGTTGGCGCCGACGAGCCCGTAGCGGCTCTGGCGGTTGAGCTTCAGCGACACCTCCTCGAAGAGGGTCCGGTCGCCGTACGATTTGCCCAGGTTCGACGTGACGATCATCGCGGGGACGGTGGTATATCCTCCCGCAACTGAGGAGGCCACGTGCGCTTTCGAGAGCTCATCCAAGATTCCAGCGCCACCATCGACGCCATCGCCAGCTACCTCGACGGGCTCTCCGCCGAAGACAGGCTCCACGAGACCCGCACCCTCTCGCGTGACGAGCAACGCAAGCTCTACCAGAGGGCCGAGAAGGCGCCCCCCATCACGCTCGAGCACTTCGTCCCGGCGGACATCGCCAAGCTCGCGCCGGTCCACCACGACGGCCGCAACACGCTCCCCTTGCCGTCGAGCCTCAAGCTCTTCCAGAAGCGGTTTTGCCGACCCGAGGACGGCTCCGAGCGCCTCTTCGGGTACAACCAGTCGCCGTTCCTCGGCACCGTGGGCCCGGGTTTCTTCGTCGCCATCCCGACGAAAGGCCGCCCGGAGTGGGAGGCACGTGGCCAGATCGTGATCGATTACTTCCAGGTCCCCGACGGCCCCGTCGCGGCGGGCTGGCCCAAGGTCATCCCGAACTCCAAGGGCCTCCAGACCTTCGTCTACAACGGCACGCGCGACTACATGCGCAAGGTCTCGACGCACGTCTCGATCGGCGCGGCCTACAAGGGCGAAAAGGCCCTCGACCACTACTTCATTCTCTGCCGCGACCGCTAGAAGTGGTCTCATAAACCTACTCGCGCCCCGAATCGTCGGTCGGCCTCGCTCGAAATCCGCGTAGGATTCCTCGCTTCGCCCTCCCTAGCTTCGGGGCGCTCCCAACGGTTTATGAGACCACTTCTAGTCCCGCGGGGGACGCCTCGCGTCCCCGTCTCGCGTTCGCCCGCTTTTGCCGTGGATGATGCGCTGTACGGCGTAGACGACGAGCGCCGCGAGACCGAGCACGGCCGCGGCGCGCAACGCGGTCGTGTCTTGTCTCATGAGCAGGCCGGCGCAGGACGCTACGCCGAGAACGGGAATGGCCAGCGGAACGGGAAAGGCGGCGCGCGGGGCGGCGGGATTGCGTTTGATGCGGATCAACGCAATGTGCAGCAGAATGAACACCGCGAGCAGCAACGTGGAGGTGCCGGAAGCCAGGGTCTTGATATCGCGGAAACACAGCAGCAAGACGCAGATGACCGTGGCCGCGACCCCTACGCCGACGACAGGTGTGCGCCATACGGGATGCACGTACGAGAGGAGCGGCGGTAGAACCCCCAGGCCTCGACGTGACATGCCATAGAGAAGACGCGACGTCATGAGCAGGTTGAGCAACGCGGTGTTGAACGCGGCGAACACCGGAATCACGGTGTAAATCCACAGCGGAAATCCGGGGGCGGCTTTGCGCACGACGTCGATCAGGGGCGACTGGGATTCGCCGAGGGCTGCCGGGGCCATCACCGACACGGCCACCAGCGCGACGAGGCAGTAGACGAGGATCGTGGCGACGACGGACAAGCAGATGCCGAGGGGGACATTGCGTTCTGGATGGACGACCTCCTCGCTGAGGTTGGCGAGATCCTCGAATCCGATGAAGGCGTAGAACGCCAAGGACGCCCCCGACACGGCGAGCAGCGCGGCGGGCGTGCCCTGGTACGGCGCTGCGGCCGATGCGAAGTCGAGGTAGTTCACGGACCCGATGAACCGTGCACCGAGCGCGATGATGAGGAGAAGCCCGGAGACTTCAATGACGGTGCAGACGGCATTGGCGGCGGATGACAGCACGATCCCGCGCATGGCGATGGCGCCGAGCAGGAACACGAATACAAACGGAACCAGATGGTCCCGTGCGATGGGCGGGGCGTCGGGGAACAAGGCCAACGCATAATTGCCAATGATGCGGGCGCCCGTCGCGGTTGAAAAGACCCCCGACAACCCCACGAAGAACGTCACGAAAAAAGTCACGAACGCATTGTCGTACACCATGTGGCAGAAATGGGCGGCGCCGCCGGCCTTGGGATAACGCGATGCCAGCTCGGCATAGGTGAGACCGGTGAGGCTCGCGGTGATCCCGGCGATGACGCACGACACCCACGCCGCGGTGCCGGTCATCCCGGCGATGCGGCCCATGAGCCCGTACACGCCCGTGCCGAGGATATCGCCGATGCCGAAGATCGTAAGGGCGGTGAGCCCGAGCGCGCGCTCGAGCCCCTGCGGTTGCTGGCCGGGGGGCGTCGTCAGGGGCGCTCCTTTCGTGGTCCGGTGTGGACAACGCTGGTTCTGTGTTGCCCGTCCATTCTGAACCTCGCGCCCCCTCGTACGTCACCGCAGTGGCTCGACGAAAACGCGAATCGGTCGAGAAATGAGGATAGCACATCGAACGAGCGTCGGCGCGCGGACGCAGGGGGCGAGCAGGCGCTCGTCGTGGCTCGAAAAGACGTCGGGAGCGGAGCCCCCGCACCGGACCTCGGCCTATCGTTCCTCGACAGCCTGTCGATTCTCGTCAGAGACGGGCAACGCGGAGAGCTCCGTCCCTGACGCCGCCTCCAGCCCCACGAACGCCTCCCCGAGCCAATCGAGGAACGCCGCGTCCCACGCGGGCCCCTCCGGAAACGTCTCTGCGATGCGCGCCGAAAGCGCGGCGTCCCACCGCTCGTACACCGCCCGCAGCGCGCCGTGCGCCTGCCTGGCCAGCACCGCGCTCCGCTCGCCTTTCCGCTCGCCCCCCTCGATGAACGTATCCTCGCAGAGAAAGTAATTGCAGGTCGCGGGCCGCATCGACGGGGCGATCGTGCATCCGCCTGCCCCGTGGAACACGCATTTGCGCTCCATCGGCTCGGTCGGGGCCTCGCGCCGCTTCACCCGCCGCAGCTCGAGCCCGCCCTCCCTCGGGAGGAGGTCTTTTCTGGCGATACGCGCGAGCAAAAAATCCCGACCGTCGTGGGCGAGGGCGACGACGCGCCCCACGTCCGACCAATCCATATGGGGCGGCGCCTTGCAGCAGCCTGCCGGACCCTGCGGGCATTTCGCGCAGAGCGTCGAGCAGAGCTGGGTATGGGCGCCTTGGATGTCGAGCCGGATCATCGCGTCGCGGCGAGGCGGGACGAGAGCACCGAGCGGACCGAGCGGCCCACGGCATCCGCGTCTTTCTTGAGCTCCTCGGGCATCCAGAAATGGAGCACGCGCCCGACGGCCTCCGTGCTCGAACGCAGAAACGCCATTCCACCCGTCTCCGCCCGCTCGGCGCTTTGCGGGAAACACACCTTGCACAGGCACGGCAAGGGCCCGGCGGCATCGTGTTTCGTCACGTTCACGGCCGGGGCCACGCCCGCGCTCCAGGCGGCGCCGAGCAAGAGCGCGGCCGAGGGCGCGTCGAGCACGCGCGGCGTCTGGAGCGACATGCCGAGCGTCCCGGGGGACGCGGTGATGCCTTTTCCGTTCGCGAACCGGATGCGGGGCACGAGCGACGTCAGATCGCTGATCGGCACGCGGTTGCGCCCGCTGCGCCATCCCTTGCCGGTGTTCTGCGGGTTTTCCAGCACGGCGACGAGCCAAAGCGTGTCGGCCGGCGGCCGCACGGTCACCAGGAACAGCCGCCCGCCGCCGGCGAGCGCGGCGAGGCCCTTGCTCTGGCTGTGGTAGGTATCGATGGGCCACACCTTGCCTGGCTTGCGCCCGGCCGCTTCCTTCTCGAACACGGCCTTGCTGACGATGGCGAGCACGTCCGGCATGCGCGCGACTCTACCAGAACCGCCCTGGGAGGTCAGGGCCTCCGGCGTCCTCAGGTCGACGGTTCGCCGCCCCGTCGCATGGCCGTGAGCTTGTCCCGTATCTCGCAAAGCTCCTTGCGCTGGCGCTCGAGCTCCACGCTCGTTTTCCCCGGGGGCCGCAAGGGTTCCTTGCACGCTTGGAGCTTTCGCTCGATCTCTGTGATCCACGGCTCGACCACGGCGAGCCCGGCCTCGGGCTCGTTGCTGTTCAGGCAGGTCTCCACGTACATTTCTGGATACATCCAGCTCTTGTCTTGGCCTAGGCGGACGAACACATCCCAGGCGTCCCGGCAGACGTGGAAGGGCGCGCGAAGCTCACACGCTGCCCTGAGGATCTCCTCGGCGGTCCTTGCCTTGATAGCGTCAACGCAATCCTCGAACGCCTCGCCTTCGCCCGCGCGCGCCACGAATTCCGCCTCGACCCGTCGGTAACCGGCCGAGATGTCGGCGAAGCTCCGATTGTTTGAGTCTCTGAAGGCCTTGTAAGCGGCGCGGTGCGCCTTCCAGAACGCGTCGTAGAGCGCGTCGGCCTCCTCTTCTTCGGGGGTGATCGGGGGGGCTGCCTCGTCCGCGCGGCGGGTCTCTAGCCAGGGGATGACCTCGCCCCGCTTCTGGGCGGCGAGCGCGTCCCGGAGGTTCCCCAGACGCTCCAGCTCGTTTTCGTAAAGGCGCGCGGGGTACTCCACCCCGCTCCCCTTCGTTTCCTCGAGCAGCCTCTCGAGCTTCGCGAGCAGCGGTTCGAGCACCACGAGCCCCTCGTCGGGCCGCTCGTCGTATGCGCAGCCATCGGCGTAAAACCAGGACATCGAGCACTCGAGGTCGATGCCCGAGAAGCCGAGGCGAACCAGGTCGTTCCACGCCTCACGGCACGCGTCGAAGGGGGGACGCTTGTCATGGACTAGCAACAGGATGGTTTCAGCGATGCGCCGCCGCGTCTCTCTCACTTGAAATTCATTGTAGCTGGCGCGAGTCACGAATTCCGACTCAAGCTTACGAAAATCTTCGACGGCCTCAGCAAAGCTCCGGGTTCTGTCTAGCGATTTGATCAAGAGCTTGCTATGCGGCTCCACGAACGCACGTTCCTCTGGGTCCATGGTTCTCCCGTGATTCATATTTGTTATTTAAACCCCGGATAGATGCAAGATTGCCCTGTGTCGAGATGATCTGGCCACTGGTTGTATCTGTTGCACACGAGTAAACATGTACCACAGAGCGTTTCATTCCAATGGTTCCCCATTTCGCGACCCTTGCCTTTGTCTACGCATGCCTCATAACGGTCCACACATGTCGGTTCCTTTTCCTTCCTCCTCCTCTTCGCCAGCGCCTCCGCCGCCCCTACCGCCACCGTCGCCGTGACCGTGACGCCGACGGCGATCGCAAAGGCCTCGATGATGACCTCGGTGAAGACGACCGTGACGACCACAATGGTCACGACCTCCCCGATCGGCCCCCGCTCCGGCCTCACCTGCCCGTTCGCCGCCGCGGACCTCCGCAACATGCCCCTCGCGAGGACCTCCTCGGGCAGCCTCATCCCTCGCAGGGCGATCCGCATGCAACCCCCGACGTCCGGATTGGGCTGGCCCGTCGTCTCCACCTCCACGACACGACCTTCCTGGTCGACCTTCACCGACGCGTCGAGCGTGTAGTACCCGGGCTCGATGGTGCTCTTGAGCTCCTCCACGCACGCCCGGAGCCGCTCGGCCGTGGCTTCAGGCACGCGCGGCCGGTCCTCGGGCGCCGAAGGGCGGTAGATCCTGGCCGACGCGCAGCCAAGTGGCATCAGCGAGAGCGTCAGGCAACCGAGAAGACCCAGGGCGAGGAGGGGCCGCCCACGCGGGCGTCTCATGTCCTGGAGGGCACCATGGCCGCGAACTCCGGTCAAGCCGGGAACCGGCGCCTCGACGTGCGCGGATAAGGTCCGTTCCGCCGATTAAGGCCGAGTAAGGCGACGACACGCGCGCGCCACCCTAGCTTTCGGGTGTGTCGACGGCGGGCGCGTCGCTCGCCTCCCACCCGAACCCTGGCCCATCCGAGGTCCCATGCACGTTCGTCCTTCTTATCTCCTTGCCTTTTCCTTCCTTGCCGCCGCCTGCCAAGAAGCGGCCGTCTGTGAGGAAGGGAGCGTCGACAGCAATGGAACGTGCGTCGCCCCCCCCGCCGCCGCCGTCCAGCAGGTGCGGCTGACGCACCTCGACGTCGCCTACGACCTGTCGAAGCCGGTGTACGTCAATAACCGGGTCCCCATCACCTTCGGCATCACCGCGAACAGCGACGACCCCGCGAATTCGGGCCCCCGGAACGTCGCCGTCACCTTCTCGTTCGTCGAGGCCAACCCCAGCGACCCGCAAAATCCCCTCGCGTGCAGCTCCAGCGCCATCAACGTCGAGGTCATCGGCGACGGGACCGAGCAAATCGTCGAGGCCTACATCTGGCCCACCACGCAGTGTGCCGCGCTCGCCGCGAAAAACGCCGAGGTGAACCTCCAGGTCGATTTCGATGGCGGCCCGGAGCTCGCGGCCGAGATCGGGTCGGACCTCGACGCCCCGAGCGTCGTGTTCTCCGAGGCGCGCCGAGGCGACGCGCTCAACCAGCATTGCCGCGCTTCGCTGAATGCGGCGGACCCCAAGCCCGGCTGCGTCCACCCGATCCGCCTCCAGCCGACCCCCACCGGCGCCGAAGGAACGCTCACCGACGTCCGCTATGCGCTCAGCTCGAGCTCCTCGGTGGCCGTCCTGTCGAGGCAACCCACCGAGGACATCGGCCCGGACGGCCCCCCCGACGTCGACCCCGCGATCATCGTCCAGTCGCGCTTCGTCATCAACGGCCGGGACCCGTACATCTCCGCCGTCGATCCTTCGCAGATCCCGCCATCGCTCCTCGAGGCCGTTCCCTCCATCGAGGAGGACCTGAAATTCGGGCTCGACGACGCGGCGCTGGCCGCCCTCAGCGCGCCGCCCGGCAAGGCGACCGTGTCCTACACCATCCAGTCGGCGGCCGACGGCATGACGAAACTGCCCCTCACCATCCGGGATCCCGCGAATCCGAAGAGCCGGGTCCCCGAGGTCGTCGTCGATCGGATCGTGCCGGGCACGGCCAACGACGCCGTGCACGAGCTCTACCTCGAAGGGGCCGCCCTCGAAGCGGTGTCGCCCGGAGGCGCGTGGGCGAACCAGAGCGACTTCGTCATCCGCGGCTGCTTCACCGGGGAATTCGCCCAAGGGGGCAACGAAGGCGACGGCGACCTCGACGATTGCCGCGAGCTCGAGGTCGTGCTCGTGCGCGAGGCGTCGTCCTCGTCGGCGGCCTCCTCTCGGAGCTTCGACAAGGAGTTCGAGCGCAAGCTCGGCAATGATCGCATCGCGATCGAGAGCAGGATGTCGACCCAGAACCGCCTCGACCTGAGCGGCGCGTTCAGCCGGACCGAGGGGGAGGTCGCGCTGAAGGGCAAAATCGGCAAGAGCTTCGACCTGACGATGGCGCGCGCCTTCGCCGACGCGAGCCTCGCCGTCGACCCCACGAAGACCTCGTACGAGGTGGGCGTCGACGCCTTCGGACAGCGCATCTTCGGCGTGTCGGAGCAAGCGGCGAGCATCGTCCAGACCGAGGACTTCAGCGCCGCGAAGTCCTTCACGATCGGCAGCCTCGGCTTCGGCTTCGGGCCCGTGACCGTCGGGTTCAAGATCGGCGTCGGCGGCTCCATCGGCATCGCGCTCGAAGACACGCTCGAAGCGCTCTCGGACTCTGCCGCTTGCCAGGACCTCTTGAAGTCGGCCGAGCCCATCACCGCCTGCGGCCGGATGACGCGCATCACCTCGCCGAACTTCGGGCTGACCGGCACCGTGGAGGGCGGCGTCGACCTGAAGATCGTGAAAGCGGCGGTGGTCGCCGATCTGCGCTTCATCACGACGAGCTTCCCGCTCGACACGACGCTCGGCTTCGGGCTCACCGGCAATGAGAAGCTGCTCGTCCGCGGCGACGTGACCTGGGACATGTCGTTCACGCCGCTCGAAGGCGACGTCTCCATCGTCGGGAAGGTCGGCTTCCGTCGCTTCGCCAAGAGCCTGAAGGTGCACCTCTTCAGCTTCTCCTCCCCCACCTTCGAGACGCGGCTCCTGAGCGCGTCGATGGGCACGCCCGAGGAGCTCCAGTGAGCGCCATGGCGAAGATCGAACGCAAAAAGACGGCGGCCGTCGCGGTGACGCTCGCCGCCGTCTCGATCCTCGGGATCACGTTCGGCCTGCGGCGACAGGCGGCTTCGGGCGCGCCTGCCAAGGAGACGGAGGCCACGCGCGTGGCTTCCGTCGCCCCGCAGTGTCGGTTTTCGCCCGGCGAGACGGCGGCGTTCACGCTCGCGTCCACGGTCCGCGACGTGCGCGGCGACGAAGAGGACCACCTCCGCGCGACGCTGAGCGTGGAGGCGGTCGAGCAGCTCTCGGCGACGCGGTATCGGCTCCGCGCCGCGCTCAGCGACGTCTCGCACTCCCAGGAGCTGACGCTGCCGGAGGAGCATGTGAAGGGATCCCTCACGGACCCCTTCTTCGTCGAGATGGACGCCTCGTGTCGTTTCGTCGGCTTCGGCTTCGCGCGGGACTGGGACGCGCGCCGCCGGCAGTTCGTGCAGTCGCTCCTCCGGACCCACGAGTTCGAGCTGCCCGTGGCGCTCGGGACGCGGCGCTGGAGCGCGTCCCAGTCGGATGGAATGGGCTCCTTCGAGGCGAACTACGAGGACGTGTCCGAGGCGCCGGGCGCGGCGCTGCGCATGAAGCGGCGCAAGGCCACGTACGACGGCAAAGCGCACGCCGACGCCCTGGGCTTGTCGGTCGTGGTGGTCGCCTCGGAGGCCACCGCGCGCTTCGACCTCGACGATCCGCAGTGGCTCGCGTCGACGTCCGGCCTCGAACACGTCCAGATCCTCGTGCAGGGCCAGGTGCAGGCGGACCTGCTCCAGCGCTTCCGCATGAGGCGCGACGACGCGCGCTTCGTCGCGGTGCGCGCCCTCGCGCCGGGCGACGCCGACTTCCGCGACGCCTTCGCCCTCGATGTCGCACGCGGCCCGCACGTCGATGACCGGAGGGCGAAGCTGTCCTACGAGGAGGCGCTCCAGGCGTTCCTCGCGCACTTCCGCGGGCCCGGGGACCCGAGCTACGCGGCCGCGCGTGAGCTCGCGGCATGGCTCGCGGCGCACCCCGAGGGGGCAGCCCGCCTGGTCGCCGCGCTGCGGGCGGGCGACATCGACGACGCGGCCCGGCCCGCGCTGTTCCTCGGGCTCGAGCTCTCGGGCACCGAGGCCGCGCGGGGGGCCCTCTCGGACGTGCTCGCGGATCGGCGCTTCCGCGCCGTCGACCGCGCTCGGGCTGCGTCCGCCCTGTCCGACCTCGGCGCGCCCACGCGGGACACGGCCGAGCTGCTGCTCGCGCAGGCGCAGGACGATCGCGACGACATGGTCGCGAACGTCAGCTTGCTCGGCCTCGGCGGCATGGCCCGGCGGAGCGGCGACGACGACGAGCTCAAGTCGTACGTCCACGCCTCGCTCGACCAGGAGCTCTCGGCCGCCGCGGACGAGGGCAAGGCCCGGCTCGTCCTCGACGCCATGGGCAACAGCGGCGATCCGGCCTTCGCCGACGAGCTCGACGCGCAGCTCGGCGCGGAGAGCGCGTCGACGCGGCAGCACGCGGCCGAAGCGCTGGGGCGCCTGGATCCCGTCGAGGCCGGGCCGCGCCTCCTGGATCGTCTCCGCGAGGAGACGGATCCCGCCGTCCGCACCGCGATCGTGGGGGCCTTGCGTGGGTCGCCCACGGCCGACGTGGTCGCGCTGATGGCGGACAAGCTCGCGGCGAGCACGTCGATCCCGGAGCGGGCCGCGATCATCACGTGGCTCGGCGCCGCGTCTCGTACGCGACCCGAAGCGCGCGGCCACCTCGTGGCGCAGTTCCACCGGGAGCCGAGCGCTCGGCTGATGCAGCTCATCGGCACCTTCGTGCCCGCGGCGGCGCTGCGATGAGCCCGCGTGCAGCGTTCGCCGGTGTCGCGCTGGCAGCGCTGCTCGCCGGTTGCTCCTCGCACGCGCCCGATGCTCCCGACGCCGTCGTGTCGGCCTGGGTCGAGGCCTTCACGACGGCATTCCAGAGCGACGGCGAGACCGAGGACGTCGTGATCCCTGCGCAGGCGCCCTGCGCGGGGATCGCGCTGCGCGCCACCACGGCCCCCGGCGTGTGCTTCCAGGTCAGCTCGGCCGTCGACGGCGAAGGGCGCGTGGGGGTCGACGGGCTCCGCGCGGGCGCGTTTTGCCGCGACTGCGAGTTGCGGACGTCGGTCGCCGCCAGCGCCGGCGTCTTCCTCCTTCCGGCCGAGGCGGGACGTTTCGAGCCGGAGACCGGCCTCTCGCTCCGCTTCGCGCGGGTCGACTGCGTGACCCTGACCCCGCTCGCGGCGCCGGACGACCGCCCGACGCTGCGGGTCGCGGCGCAGTGCATCGAGGCGATACCGGATCAGGCGACGATCGACCTGCGCTTCCTCGTCACGAAGAGCTCCATCCTGTCCGGCGACGAGGATCGCCAGGAGGCGCTGATCGCACACCTCGGGCAGGAACTCGCCTCAAGCGGCCTCCTCCCGCGGCTCGTCGAGGTCCACGCGCTCGACGTGCTGCCCGCGGACGTCCGCTTTCACGCCGGGGACCCCGCGGCCCTCTCGGCGTTGATCGCAGACGCCCCGCCGAGGGCGGAGACGACCCTCGACGTCGTCTTCGGCGGGTGCCTCCTCTACGACGACCCGATCTTCGGCCCGCCCAGCGCCGTCAACGGATACACGCCGAGGATTCCGGGCGGCGCCGGCCTCGCCGACGCCGTCTTCATGCCCGGCCTCGATTGTTTTGCGGGCGGGTCGGGCCCCCTCGACGTCCCCGTCCGCGCGCAGGCGCATTTCCTCGCGCACGAGCTCGGCCACTATCTCGGCCTCTATCACGCGGTCGAAGAGGACGGCCTCACCGACCAGCTCGAGGACACCGGCCCGGACAACGTCATGCATTCCCACCCAGCGCAGGCGACGGCGGTCGGATTCAGCCCCTTGCAAGGCCGCTCGATGCGGATGCACCCCGCCGCGCGCCCGCGCTGACGGGACCCGGGGCGCTGCCCCAGACCCCGCCCGGGGGCTGTCCGCCCCCGGGACCCCGGACCAGGCACGGCCTGGACCGAGGGTGGGGCGAAGCCCCTCCGCCGGGCATTACGGCGTCGAGTCGACGGCGGCATCCTCTTTCGCGCTCCCGCGGAGCAGATGAATGCGCCTGTATTGCTTCGAGGTCGCCCCGAGCGCGTCCCGCACGACGCGTTTGTAGGCGAGCAACTTCTCGTACGCGAGGCTGCACGCCTCTTGCCGGAACGCGCGGGCCTTGGCGAGCGCCATTTCGGCCGCGACCGCCTCGTCGTGCTCCTTCACCATCTCCTGCGTGATCACCCCGAAGGGCCCCGCGAGGAGCTCGTCTGCCCACACATTCCCCGCATATTGGCCGAGCATGTCGAAGAGGCGCGTGGCGGCGTTGACCTTGTCGGTGTCCGTCGTCTGGGCCTTCAGCGTATCCGGCAACACGGTGTGAGGCGCGAAGGCGAGGAGCACGGACCTGGCGACCTTGTAATGACCGTCGAGGGCATCGAGCGCCATGCCGCGCTCGTCCCGCTCCTTGGCGCGCACGGACTCGGCGGCGAGCAGGTCGACGTGGGCCTTGCGAAATGCCTGCGCGGGCGATTGGAGGACGTTCTCGTACACGGTCACCACGCTGGGGTGCATCGCCGGTTCGGCGGCGATCTCGGCGGCGCGGGTGAGAAGGCGGTACAAGACCTCGTATTCGATGTGTTTCATGGGGATCCTCCGGGATGGGGACTTGGTTCTTTTCACGGCCGGCGCGGAGCGCGACGAGGAGACGCGCCTCCTCGTTCGCTCGCGCGAGCAGCGCCCTCATCGGCGCGTGCGTCTTTCGACGAGGACGTCGTCTGGAACTTCTCTTCCCGCGCGATGGAAACGTGCCCGCCGGGTTCGCCGTCGATCCCCCGCGTTTTTTGGGGAGCGCGTGGTTCGCCCGACCGTTCTGACCGGGCTTGGGGGTCGACCGACCGGGCTTGGGGGTCGACGGACCGGGCTTGGGGGTCGACCGACCGGGCTTGGGGGTCGACCGACCGGGCTTGGGGGTCGACCGACCGGGCTTGGGGGTCGTGGTGCTCGATGAAGCGTGGAGCGCCGAGACAGAAGCCCCCCAGCGCTCCGGCCTATTCGTCGATGACGCGGATCGGGATCCAATCGAACCCGGTGACGCCTGCGTCGCGGAAGATGCGCCAGACCTTGGGGGTGACGAGGAAATAGGGGGCGGCGAGCACGGAGTCGTTCACGTCGCCATTGAACTTCACCTCGCCGAACCATTCCCAGGTCACGTTCACGTCGCTGATACCCGCGATGTCCGCGGCGCGGTAGGCGAGCCGAAGAGGGATTTCGGTCTGCCCGGTGAAGCTACTTCGCCCACAAGGGCAGGGCTTGTAGGGAAAGATTCCGGTCGATCGAGGCGACATGCGCGGCATCGTGTGCGTGGCGCAGAGCTGACGCCACGGAAGCTGAATATGCCCCCGCTTCTCGAACGCCGAGAACACGCCCCGGAACGAGAGCCCCGTCGCGCCGCTCTCCGCGAGCACGGCAGCCAGCTTCTCGTCGACGAGTACGTCGTCATAGGGGGTCGTGGCCGCGCGCCGGCCTTCGAGTTTGTGGAGGTCTTCGACGTCGATGATCATCGCGGACGTCTGCCGCGCCCCGGCGCCGCAGCGCTTGCAGGCTTCGGTCATGTCGTACGTCGTGCCCATCCGCGGCCCGCCGAAGACCGTGGCATTGATGTCGTACGACATGACGAGCAGTCGCGAGGATTCGAGCTCTTCATCCGTGAAGCAGTCGTTGCGCCCTTCCAACCAGGGAATGCCACGCTCCTCGAAGATGCCTAGGAGGCGCGCTAGGCGTTCGTCCCTTTCGTCGAGCGTCACGATCGTGAAGATCGCGTCCTCTTCGATCTCTGCCACGTCGGGGCCGCATCCTACGGCGTTCATGAGCGTATGTGGCCCCTCTGCGATGCGGTCGCTTCGGACCAGGATTCGAACCTCTGTCTTCATGTTTCGCCTCGATGGCCTGGACTACTTCCCAAAGTACGGCTTGATGGCATCGAGCCAGTGGGAGTAAGGGCTGTATACGTCCTCATATACCTTCCACAGCGCATCCGGAGTGAACCTCCTTTGGCCCCTCATCAGCCTTTCCCTGGCCTGATTGAGCGCCTTCGTGATCCTCTCGTGCTCCGCCTTCGTCAGGATCACCGATGGTATCTTGTCAAGCTCCTTCGTGAGTTGCCACTTGCCGGCCATCGCCTTCTCCAGGATGTGATGCGCCTGGAAGTCCCCCTCCAGGCCCCGCGTGAACTCGCGCATCGTTTTGTACGGACCGATCGCGCCGTTCTGCTCCAGGGCCTCCGCGATCGCCCGCCCGTATTGCTGCGCCAGGAGCTCCGCCGTCTCCTTCGAGACCTCCTCGGCCCCCTGAAGGAGGAGCGGCGCCTTCTTCGCGCACGCCTCCTCCAGCTTCTTCGCGAACGTCTCCGCCTGGCCGATGAGCACACCGGAGGCGATCTGCGTGATCGCCGCCGCGGCCTGGACGATGGCGTTGTCGACGCCGTCCTCGTCATCGCCCCCGATGATGCCGAACCGCTTGCCGTCTTTCCGCGCGAGGTCGTGATTGAACTCGCCGTTCAGCATCGCCGACGCTATCGCCAGCTCGCGAACCATTCGTTCGAGCGGGGTCAGGGCTTTGCCTTTGCCGGTCCCGTCCCCCTTTCCCTTGCAACCCTCCTTCGTCTGCTCGCACGGGACCACGCTCACCAGCGGTCGCCCGTGCCTATGCTGAAGCTCCGGCAATGCGCCTCCGCGATCCACGTGCGAGCACTCCGCGTCCACGCACTTCGGCGGATGCACCTCGTCCCGCTTCGGCAAGACGCTTTCCTGCCGTAAAACGCCCTCCCGCGGCAAGGAGCCTTCCTGCGATACCCTCGGCTCTTCCTTCCGCTCGGCCACGCGGGAACGAGGTGGCTCCTCCTTCGGCTCGTCCGCTTTCTTGCTCTCCTTGGCGGCTTTTTTCGGCGAAGGCTCCGATTGCGGCGGCGCGGGTGGCGCCGGTGCCTTCGCGGCAGGCGCATCCGGCTTCTTCGGAGGCGGGGGCGTGCATCCTGGCGGACGGGCTTTTGATGGGATTCGCGCGAGGCTCTCCGGCCCGAGGTTCGGATTGTACCGGAGCACGACCCGGCGCTCGGCCTGTTTCCAGAATTCATGCGCATGCAGAATGACCAGCGCTCCGCCCGTCTTCTCCTCGATCACCGCGAACGTATTCACACCCGGCGGCAAGCCCGACGGCTTCCAGCAAACCTCCACAGGCGTCTGCGCGAAGGCCCCCGGCATCCGGCACAAGAGCACCATTACCGCAACCACACACCCGACGAACACACGACGAAGCATCGCCGGCCCCCTCGATGGATGGCGAGCGAGCGTACTTGTCGTCGGAGGGGGAGGTCAACCAGCCCAGCGCACGACGTCCGCCGCGCGGAGACGGGCTTGGGGGGTGAGGGGCGGCCATGGGCCCGCAGCGTCGCTCTCGATCCGAGCCGACGCCTTACGGGTCGCTGCCGGGCGTCGCGCCGTCGAAGCGCTGCACTTCGAGGTGGGGATCCAGGGCGTAGCCGTCGTCCTGGCTCCGCAGGAAGTCCCGCAACCCGCGACGCCGCAGCTTGGAGACCGCCACATAGATGCGGTTGGCCGCGGCCTCGACTTGAATGCGCTCGCCCGGCCAGACCGCCCGCTGGATCTCCTCCAGGGAGAGCCCCACGCCGGGCCGCGCGCCGCGCTGCTCGACCAGCGCGAACAGGAGGCGGCGCAGGACGGGATGCTGGTGCAGATTTTCCCACTCTCCGCCGGGGGGCCGATAGCGGCCCGCGCTCGGCGCGATCACCAGCGCGTCGGCGGACAGCTCCTCGGCGGCCTCGGCGGCCTCGGCCGACAGGCGACCCAGCGCGGCGCTCAGGATCCGGAGGCCGATACGCACGTCGTCCGAGAGCTCGGCCGGCGACGGACCTCCCGTCGCCGAGGCGCGGTGCGCGCGCTCCATTCGCTGCCGCACGTGCTGGAGGAGCGCCCTTCCGCCCTGCGGATCTCGCGCCTCCAGCGCCTCGGCGGCGGACAGCTCCGCCGCACCCCAGGCCAGATCCACGAACGCGGCTGCGAGCGCGTCTCCACGGCTCGTGACCGCGAGCTCCGCCTCCGCGAGGAGCCCGCGGGACGCGGCGATGTCCCCGAGCGCCGCGAGCACCATCGCCAGCCTGCCACGGGCCAGCGCTTCGGAGCGGACATCCCCGGTGGTGCGGAGCGCCAGAAGGGCGCGCTCATGATAACTCCGCGCGGACGCCAGTTGGCTGCGCTCGTGCTGGAGCGTACCCAGGTTGCCGAGGGCGATCGCCTCCAGGCGCCGATCCCCGGCCCGCTCCAGGAGGCGCAGGCCGATCTCGTAATGCGCGAGCGCGGTGCTCAGGTCGCCTTGCTCCTGCTCCAGCACACCCACGTTGACCTGCACGATGCCCTGGAGCCGCACCACGCCCGCCTCGCCGAGCACGCGGAGCGCGTCCTGGTAGTGCTCCCTGGCGGCCTCGTACTGGCGGAGGTCATGCAGCAGGGCCCCGAGGTTGGCCAGCAGCCGGCCCTCCGCGCGCCGGTCCCTCTGGCCGGCCAGGAGCGACGTGGCGAGGTCATACCACGCGCGCGCTTGGGACAGCTCGCGCTGCTCGTGGTGGAGCACGCCCAGGTCCGTGACGATCGCAGCCTGGACGGTGGACAGGCCGGAAGCTTCCGCCAGCTCGATTCCCTGTTCGAACCAGGCGCGCGCCTCGTCCGCGCGGCCTCGCACCTGCGCGGCGCGGCCCCGGGCCGCGAGCAGCGGCGCGGCCAGCCCTGGCGGAATGTCGGGCGCGATGTGCAGCGTCCGCTCCAAGAGCTCGAGCAGGAGGTCCGCCGGCCCCCGGCGAGCCAGCGCCGGTTCGATCGCGAGCAGCGCCCGGACGGCACGTTCAGGCGCGAGGCCTGCGGCCGGCCTGCGGTCTCGGCTCGGCACCTGTTCCAGTCGGCCGAGCTCGCGTTTCAGCGCTGCCACCACGTTGTCCCTCAGCTCGGGCTCCAGGGGGTCGTCCGGGCGCTGCTCGTGCCTCCCGCTGACCAGGGCCAGGAAGTGTTCCGTGTGGCGCGACTCCGCGCGGAGCCCGGGATCGACCTCCGCGGCGTGCTCGTCCGCCAGCTCGCGCACGCATTCGAAGAGGCCGAGTTTCCCCGTGCCGAGCACCCGGAGCAGCGACTTCTCCCGCAAGGAGTCGAGCCGGCCGAGCGCGTCTTTGGCGCTCAGCACCGCCTCCGCCGAGGATAACGAGAAGGCCCCTGGAAAAAGCGCGCACTCGACCAGCGCGCGCTGGTCCTCCTCCGTCAGGAGGTCCCAGGACCACTCGAGCGCCGCGCGCAGCGTGGCCTGGCGCGGCTCGGCGTCTCGAAATCCGCCGGCCAGGACGTCGAGCCGCTTGCCCAGCCGGGAGATCAGCCCCTCCACGCCGAGCAGGGGCAGCCGCGCGGCGGCCAGCTCGATGGCCAGCGGGATGCCTTCGAGCTTCTGGACCAGCTCCGCGATGCGGGGGGCGTTCTCGTCGGTCAGCTCGAAGGAGTCGTCCTCGGCCCGCGCCTTGAGCAGGAAGAGCTTCCCCGCTTCCGACGCGGCGAGCTCGGCGTCCGCGGGGAGGCTGAGCGGGCCGAGCTCCAGGATCCCCTCGCCGCGGAGCCGGAGTCGCTCGCGGGAGCACACGAGGAGCCGAACCTCCGGCGCCTCCACGAGCCAGCGACCTACGGTCTCGACGGCGAGCGGAGCGATCCGCTCGAAGTTGTCGAGCACCAGGAGGAGCGGCCCTCGCGCGGCCAGGGCGCGCCCGAGTCGCACGGAGGCCTGGTCGGATTCGCGCCCGTCGGGCAAGACGACATCGAGCGCCCTCGCGACCGTCTCGCACACCGTCCCCACGCTGCGCGCGCTGGAGAGATCGACGAACAAGGACTCGCCGGCCTCGCGGCACGCGTATTCGACCGCCAGGCGCGTCTTGCCGATGCCGGCCGGCCCCCACAACGTGACCAGGCGCTTCGAGCGAAACAGCGCGTGGATACGCTCGAGGTCGGCCTCACGCCCGACGAACGGGGTGAGCAGCTCCGGCCGGGGAATGTCGAAGCCGCGGACGGCTTTGCTCACGGGGCGGCACGACGATCGCTGATCCGGCGAACCTCGAAGTATTGTTCGCCGGCGGGCGTGTTCGCGACCACCGGCAGGAGCGTGTTGCCGAAGTCGACTGGCTCCACCGGGGTGACCTGCGCGAAGACCTCGGTCGCCTCACCGGGAGGGTCTCCGTACATCGACCCGGTCTGGCTACACCAGGTGCCGAAGATGTCCGGCTCTGCCCCGCCGTCGTCCAGCATCACCACGCCCCAGCGGCAACTGGCGTCGGTGGGTGATTCGAACAGGGCCGAGCGACTCCCGGCCCCGGCCCGCGCGGCCAGGGTCGAGTGCACGGCCCCGTCGAGCGCGGTGAGGGTGATGTCCGTCGCCTCTCCCTGCACCGTCAGGTCGAGCCGGAGGCCCTCGGCTTCGAGCGACGTGGAGCCCGACGAGAGCGAGCCGACGAACCAGCGCGAATGGGTCGCGAAGGTCGTGATGCCCCCGCAGACGTAGGCCTCCACGTCGCCCCGATCCGACACGGCCAGGCCCACGACCGCGTCCGCGGTCTCCAGTCGGCCGGTGAATACGGAGAACTGCGCCGCGCCGGCCGCATCGGAATCATCCTCCCCGCTGCAGGCGACGAGGCACAAGGCCAGCGGGAGGAGGACCTTCCGATGAGTTCCCAAGGCAAGGATCACGGCCAAAAGTTATCACCATCGCGTTCGTGCTGCCAGCCAAGCGGCAAGCTGCGGGCGGATTCCTGCGGGCTGGGAATGTTGCGGCTGGGCGCTTGGCCGTGGGGACCGCCCTCGCAGCCGGCGTGAAGGCGTTTTCCAGCGACCTTGGTGGCTTGCGGCGCGTCGCGGGCTCGGGCAACCTCACGGCATGGCCGATGCTGCGCGGAAACGTGCGACGTACGAGGACCTCCTGGCGCTCCCGCCGAACGTGAAGGGGGAGATCCTGGAGGGGTGCTGTACACGCAGCCCCAGCCGCTGCCTCGACACGTCCTCGGGGCGGCGAGCATGCAAGAGCAGCTCGGCCCTCCGTTCCGTCGTGGCATCGGCGGCCCCGGTGGCTGGTGGATCCTCCCGGAGCCGCAGATCGACCTGCCCGACTCGCCCGAGGTCTCTCCGGATCTGGCCGGCTGGCGTCGTGAGCGGATGCCCGATCCACCGGGCGACGCTCCCATCACCGTCGTGCCCGACTGGGTCTGCGAGATCTTCTCCCCGAGCACGCGTGGTTACGATCAGCGCGTCAAGCAACCGTTTTACGCGAAACACGGCGTTCGATGGTTGTGGTTCATCGATCCCGAAGCGCGCGTGCTCCTGGCGTATCGCCTGGAAAGCGGCCGCTGGGTGTACATCGGCACGTGGGGAAACGACGACCGCGCGCGGATCGAGCCGTTCGACGCGATCGAGCTTGATCTGTCCGATCTCTGGCTGCCCGTGAGTGGCTGACGTGGAAATCCCATCGCCGAACGAGCGACGCGAGGTCCTGGACGGCGTGGTTTATACCCAGCCCCATCCGTGGCCCGCGCATATGCGGACCGCGACGGTCCTCGGCGGGCACCTGAGCAGCCCCTTCGACAGCGGCTGGCGTGGCCCGGGCGGTTGGTGGATCCTCGTCGGGCCTGGCATTGCGTTGCCCGATTCCCCGGAGGTCGTGCCGGATCTCGCAGGATGGCGCCGCGAGCGATTGCCCCGTCTGCCGGACGACGTCACGATCTCGCCCGACTGGGTCTGCGAGATCCTCGCGCCGAACACCCGCAACTACGATCAGCGCATCAAGAAACCGTTTTACGCGAAACACGGCGTCACGTGGCTCTGGCTCGTCGACCCCGAGGCCCACGTGCTCACGGCCCATCGCCTGCGGAACGGTCGCTGGCACGAGCTCGGCACGTGGGGCGACGACGATTGCGTCCGCATCGAGCCCTTCGACGCGATCGAGCTCCCGCTCTCCGACCTCTGGCTCCCCGCGGACGCCTGACCTCACCCCTCCTTCGGCGCCGGCTCCGTCCCTTCGAGCTCCGCCCCCTCGTCCTCCCCGCGCAGCTTCCGCTGCGTCGGCCGCACCTTCTCCGCGAGATCGCGATACCCGGCCAATCGGTACAGCCCCTCCAGCGTCGACGCCGTCCCCTGATACGCATCCGACCACGCCGCCGCCGCCCGATCCCGCGCTGCGAGCGCCGTCTCCAGCTCGCGCGCCTCGCGGTGGTCGTCCCCCACCGCCGCTTCGAGCTGGCCCGATTGCTTGTTCACCGATTGCAGCGCCACCGCCGTATCGAACGTCGAGCCGAGCGGCGAGACCACGACCGCCGGTTGCTCCCCGAGCAGACGCGCCACCGTCTTCGTGTACTGGAGCAGCTTGGCCGGCACGCGCGGTGATTCCGTCGAAAGGCCATACGTCGCGAGCGCCGCGGCTCCCATGTGGTCCTCGATCGTCCGGCGCAAGAGGCCGAGCAGCATTGCGAGCGCTGCTGCCGCCGCGTCGCGGGAGGCGCGCACGGGGATGTCGTCGGCCCGCTCGGCGGCAAGATCCTCCTCCGCTTTGCCGAGCTCCGCCGCGGCCCGTGAAAGGCCGTCCGCGAGCGCCTCGAAGATCGCAAAGTACGATGCCTTCGTCGCTTTCGTGAGGGGCCCTTGGACCTCCTGCGATCGTGCTGCGAGGATCTCTGCGACCGCAGCTCCGTGCGCGCGGGCCGAGGCGACGACCTTGTCGCTGACGCGGATCTGATTCTGCACCTGTTCGCTGACCTTCGACATGCGCACCTCCCTCCGAGTGGCCGCGAGGGTAATCGGGAGCGAACGAGCCCGGCAAGCCGGGAAGCGCCGCGCCGCTTGACATTCGCGCGGCTTTGCCGTCCCGCTCGGAGCCGACCCGTGGACCGCTCTTCCCTCGCAAACCTCTCCGCGCTCGTCCGCCTCCTCGACGAGGACGCCGAGGTCCGGCGCGACGCCGCCGCGACGATCGACCCCCGCCCGCTCCCCGCCCGCTTCGCCCTCCGCCAGGCCATGCTCGGCGACGAGGACGCCGACGTCCGCGCTGCGGCCGCGCAGAAGCTCGGCGAAGTGCGCAGCCGTCGCTTCGCGTCCGCCTTCGTCGAGGCACTCGAAGACCCGATGCCCTCCGTGCGCGACCGCGCCTACCGCGCGCTCGCAAGGCTCGTCCCGAGGGGGACGCCTCGCGTCCCCCTCTCGTCTGGGCAAAGCCCAGACGATTCACCCCCCGAGGACAGTTCTACCCCCCCTGACCCGGCGTAACCAGCGAGATCCGCGCCCTGCTGACGACGGATCGCCCCCGTTGGCGCGCGTGGGTGCCACTTCGGACCCCGTGGCCGCC
>NZ_SSMQ01000059.1 GCF_005144585.1 Polyangium fumosum
GTCCCATCGATATCGCCGAGGCGAATGCGGCGCGGGTCGAACTTGTGCGAGTCATCGAACAGCGGCGCCTTGGTCATCTGGACCTTGGCGCCGAACCGCCCTCGCCCGAGGTTCGGCCAGTAGCAGATGCTGCCATTGCGTACGCGCACGATGTCGGGCAAACCGTCCCCGCTCATGTCCGCCACGAAGATCGCCTGCGTCATGTCCGCGAAGACGAGCGTCGGGCTCTTGTCCTCGTCGTAGGTTTTCGGCAGAACCCGCGGCGGCCCCCACCCGCCCTTGCCGAGTGACGGATACCAAAGCTGCACGTGATCCGTCGTAACCAGGATATCGTCGAGCCCATCGCCGGAAAGGTCGATGAAACGGACCCGCGGGTCATTCCAGTTGACGTTCGGCTGCGAAGGGAACGGCATGAACGGCCCCCATCCGCCCTCCGGCGTCCGCTCGTGATAACCCGAGGTTCCCTCCGGTGTGAGCTCCACGAGGCATTGCCGCCCCTCGCTCCCGACGTCGAGGAGCTGCGCTCCTCCGCCCGACGCCATGGCCGGCCGGCTCGCAAGCAGGCGCGCCGGGGCGAGGTGCCCGTCGCCGAGGTTTCGCTTGTAGTAGAACGCCCCCTGCTGCTCGCATAACACGCCGGGAATCCCCTCGCCGTCAAGGTCCACCCAGCGCGCGGACTGCCCATCCACGCCGCCGGGCAGATCATCGAGGCTGCGGGGATCGAGCGATTGGACGGCCGTCTGGAGCGCGGGCAGCGAATAACCGAGTTCGAGCGGCGGCAGCGATTTTTTCGAGTAGCCGCTCTCCGTCTTGATGTATCCTGACTGCGTGACCGACACGAGCCGGACGAGAGCGGGCCCCTCGGCATACGTGAAATCGGTGGATCGCACGAGCACGGGATCCTCGCCGAGCTCGGGGAAGTGGTGGAACATCAAGGCCCGCCGACAGAGGCGGTACGTGCGAATGTCGAACGTCGATCGGTAGCTCGAAAACGGATCTTGCCGGCAAGGCCAGGCCGTCTCCTCCACGGGCGTCGGCGCCGCGGCGCCGTGCTCGCCGTAATCGAACACGACCTCGAAGAGGAACGCCTCCGCCTCGAAGGGCACCGTATTCCCATATCGGATCCTCTTCAGATAGCGGTTGACGACCGGCGCCTCCCCCGAACGCCGTTGCCTCTCGTAGATAACATTCGGCACGTTCGTGAGATCCTCGGCTTTGTAGTCGTAAACGATGACGTTCCCGAGCGCGTCCTCCGTGCGTTCGAGCAGCCACGAGAAGACCTTGGTCGACGCCCACGGGCTCACGATCCGAGCCGCCGCGGTCCGGCCGTAGATGCTCGTCACGTTGTCCTTGGTCGTGGCTCTCCAGTAGACGTTTCCGGTCGCCTTCTCCTTGACACGCTCTATCCGCGCGAAGAGACCTTCGACCCGAGGACGGTACCGCTCGACGCGCTCGTCCTCGTTCTCGAACGTGTCGCGCACCCATTCACCATCTTCGTTCTTGTCGAGCTTCGGCACGAGGTCTTCCGCCCGACAGGATGAACACGTCGGATTCACGAGCGTCCTCGTACTCGGGCAAGCCACGCTCCGTCTTGCGGGAGATCGAGGGCACGGAGAGCCGGAACCCCACACCAAAGGGCCCGTTCCCGCCGCCGGAATCATAGGCCACCGAGAGCTCGGGCCCGAACCCGCCGCGGCCCGGGGATACTGCAATTGGGACCGTGAGGGATCCCGTGCCGCTCACCAAGCTCGCCGCGAATTTTTCCCCGAGCCCTCGAACCGCACCGCCTCCCTTCGGAAGCGACGGGCTCGGGGCCTTGACCGCCTCGGGCGCGGTCGTCTTGGGCTTGGGTGCAAAGCCTTTCTGCTCCATGGCGTGCCCTCACTCCTTCCTCTTCCGGGAAGCGGCCGTTGTGCTTCATGGTCAACGCATGCCAGCCTGGCGCCCGTGATGCTGGCGCCCTTTGAACAGCATGGAACCACGCGCCCTCATTCGTGGACGTTATGCCTCGTCTGGTCGATTGTGATTCGCAGATAAGTATCCCTCCGTCCACAGAAATGACCCGGGACGGAGTCGTTCTGGAGGATATGTGGGGACGATGTGGTCCGCTTGTCGCCTGACAGGAGCGGCGCTGGACGACAAATCGGCCCTTATTGAGGTGGCGCGCGGGAATCGGGGCCGAGTTGCCTCGATGCTCGGACGTGAAACGTCCGAGCATCGAGGTCATTGAGACATCATTTCGCAAGTCAATGCATTCGAGACGCCCGAAAGCTGCCTGCCGCGGCAGGAAGGCCGCTGCAAGGCCAAGCGCCTCTTCCTCGTTCCTCTGGACTCCGATCACGGACTCGCCGACCCTGATGTCGAAGAGGGAGCACTCCGATCACAGACTCGCCGACCCCGATGTCAAAGAGGGGGGACTCCGATCACAGACTCGCCGACTCCGATGTCAAAGAGCGGGGACTCCGATCACAGACTCGCCGACTCCGATGTCGAAGAGGGGGGACTCCGATCACGGACTCGCCGACTCCGATGTCGAAGAGGGGGGACTCCGATCACGGACTCGCCGACTCCGATGTCGAAGAGGGGGGACTCCGATCACGGGCTCGCCGACTCCGATGTCGAAGAGGGGGGACTCCGATCACGGGCTCGCCGACTCCGATGTCAAAGAGGGGGGACTCCGATCACGGGCTCGCCGACTCCGATGTCAAAGAGGGGGGGATCTGGAGGGCGCTCCCGAAGATTGTGTTTTCCGCCACGCTGTCGGCGGTACAGGGAAACGCCCGCCTGGCGTCCGGTGGTCTGGAGGAGGAGATCGAGCGAAGGCCGAGGAGACGGCGCAGGACGGCGGAGCGGCGAGGCCAGGGCGGCGCGATTAGCGCGCCGGCACGATCCGCCAGATCCCAGCGGGACCCACCACCCATCCGGGCTTCGCCCCCGGCGCGATGACCGCCGCGAGCGCCGCCTCCGGCCCGACCGCGCCCGTGTCCACGCGGCGCAGCGCCTTGCCGTCCCAGCGCAGGAGCGTCGAGCCGTCTCCCACGATCCACACCTCGTTCGGCCCGGTCGCCGAGACGCCGCGCAGGACAACCGGGTGCCGCCCGCCGCCCTCGCGCCCGAGGTGGAACGCCTCCACCGTGCTCGCTTTCGCGTGCAGCAGCGCGCCGCCGAGGCCCGCCGCCCACGCCTCGCCGGGTCCCACGGCCGCCACGGAGAGCAGCGCCCCGTCGGGCCCGCGGTGGTGCGTGAAGGCGCGGCCGTCGAAGCGCACGAGCGTGCCCTCGCCCTCGGGCGACACGCGGCCCGCCACCAGGACGGTCGTGAGGGCGCCCGCGAACCATACGTCGTCATCAGCGCGGGCCGCCACGTCGGCGTAGGCCGCCGGCGGGAGGCCCGCCACGAGCCGGACGCCGCGCGGGCCCCAGGTCATCGCGCGGGGGAGGTCGCCGTCGGCCGCAGAGACGGTCCATACCGCGCCCGTCGGCGCGGCCGCGACGGCGAGCAGGTCCGGCAGGGGCATGGGCTCGGGGGCCGCGCGGCCGCCCTGGAGCCGCAGAAAGCCCTCCGCCGCGAGCGCCGCGCCCTCGCCCGCGGCGACCGGCGCGAGGCAGTGCTGGCAGCCGAGCGTCTTCGGATTGCGCTCGGTGCATTGCGCGCAGAGGTTGCAGTCGGGCTCGGGCGCATACCAGCAGAAAAAAGGACCCGGCTTGGGCGCCTCGTAGAGCAGCCGCGCGCGGGCGCCGTCGTATTCGACGATCCGCGCGCCTTCGTGTAGCCAAACGACCCCGCCCGGGCCCTCGGCAATGCCGATGGCCGTGCGGAGCGGACGCTGGCCGTCGAGGTCGAGCACCACGCGCTCCAGGCGGTAGGACGGATCGACGCCCGTCACGGGGAGCACGACGCTCGGCGCGGCGGCCGGCGGAGGGGGCGCGGGTGTGCCTTCGAGATCGGCCGCGGCCCGCGGCTCGGGCGTGACGTGCCAGAGGCCGGCCTCGCCGAAGAGCCACACGTCGCCGCGGCCGCTCCCGGTGACGGTGAGCTTCTCCGTCGGGTCGACCCCGAGGATGCGCCACCAGCGCGCGCCGTCGAAGTGCGCGACGCCGCCGAGGAAGCCCGTCGTCCAGACATCGTCGCGGCCGCTGGCCCACGTGGACAGGGCCGGGAGGGGGCCCTCGGGGGGCTCGACGTCGGCGCCTTCGCTGTGCGCAAGCGCGGAGGCCTCCAGGAGCGCGTCCTCCGGGACGACCCTGGGCGTGACGCCGCGGCCGAACGCGACGCAGACCTCGGGTTCGCTGGTGCAGAGGACCTCGCGGCCGCCCGCGCCGGATCCATGAAACAACTTCGTCCCGTATTCGATCTCGACCTTCGCGAACGTCGCGACGAGCTCGCGCCGCTCGCGGTAGGCCGCGCCGTCACGCTCGAGCACGCTCGGGCGCACCACGCCGCCGCCCGCGCGAACGCCGAGGACGAGGAGCGCGCCCGTCGGGCTGCGCGAGAGGCTCTGGGCGAAGAACCTGCTCGGGCGCGCCGGCTCGCCTTCGGCGAAGACCTCCTTGGGGAACGACATCGACGGCACGCCGAGGTCGGACCAGGCCTTGCCGTCGTCGTGAAAGAGCCGGCTGTCCTCGCTGGACGGGCCCTGCTCGGCGCGGCCGAGGACCCAGACGTCCCGGGGCCCCATCGCGACGACGGATTGGACGTGGTGAAAAGGTTGGGCGGCGCCGAGGCCCTGGCGCGCCGCGCGATGGGCCACCGTGGGCTTCCAGGGCGGCGGCGCGGGCGGGTCTTCGCCGGCCCCTTTGCCCTTCCGTTTGTCGAGGACCCGCACGCCCGCGGGAGGCTCCGCTTTTGCGCCCTCCCGCACGACGCCGCGGTCCACGGCCACGGCCCCTTCGCTCGTGCGCACGAGGAAGCCGCCCCCTGCTTGGGCTTCGATGCGGTCGACGGAGCCACGCACGCCGAGCTGGTAGAGGGGTTTTCCCGCAGCGTCGAGCGCGAGGAGGGAGCCGTCGGAGGCGCCGGTGAGCACCGTGCCGTCGATGCCGACCGCGACCTTGCGGTAGACGCCCGACGACGTCGAAAGCGAAGGGAAGCGGCGGACGCGCACGCTCCACGCGGGCTTGTCCTCCGCTCCGATCCGGGTCACGTGGTCCTCGTCCACGACGGCCACGACGCCGCCGCGCGCGTCGGCCTCGGAGATGTCGAGCAGGGGGCGCTCCTTCAGGTGGGTTCCATCGGCCGGATCGAGCTCGTGTAGGCGCTGTTTTCCCTTGGCCTGCGAGAGATCAAACGCGAACAGGCGAGGGCCGCCCGTCCCCGGCGACGCGGGCTTCGTCCCCGCGGGGCCCGGGAGGAAGAGGCGCCAGGTGAAGCTGCTGCTTTCGAGCGGCGTCCTCCAGGTCTCGCGGCCTTGCTCGTCGAGGCGGAGGGCGGCGATCTTGGACGAGTAATTCGGCCCGGGCACCCTCACGACGGCGAAGGCGCCGCCGTCCGGCGCGCCCACGACCGCGACGACCTCGTCGAGAGGCACCTCGTACAGCTTGCTGCCGTCGGGGCCGTACCCGACGACCACCGTTTTTCGCTCGGTGCCCGTGAGCTCGATCCACGGCAAGGGAGGCGCGGCCACGGGGGCGGCCACGGGCGCTGCGGTCGGCACGAGCGTGGGCGCAGGCGGGGGCGACGGCGGCGCGGCGCTGCACGCGCTCGCGAGGAGCAGGGGGACGAGGAAACGCTTCACGGCTTTTGCCCTCCCGACACGCGGAACACGGCGCCCGCGTACTCGTCCTCTTCGTCGCTGTCCGTGGCTTTTCGCAGCACGACCGAGCGGTCGGAGCCCACGGCCCAGAGCTCACCCGAGGGGCCACGCCACACGTTCTTGATGGCGAGCGGCGGCGCGGCGCGGCGGAGCGCGGCGCCATCCCAGTGGTAGAGCGCCTTCAGGCCCCAGAGCCAAAAGCCGCGACCGTCGCTCCGCACGGACGTGGCGCCGGGCGTCTCGAAGCGCTGCCCAGAGCCCTTGTCGGGGTCCCAGCGGAGGAGCTCCTCTTGGTTCTCCTCGACCGCGCCGAGGGCCCACACCCCGTCGTTCGGGTCGACCCAGAGCTCGTTCATGGACGTGAGCCCCGAGGGCCATGGCGTCCAGGCGAGGCCATTGCCCCGCCACACGAAGCCGTCGTACGTCCAGAGCCAGAGATCCCCGGGCGAACGCGCCGCGATCTCCGCGCCGGCCGAATACCCCTGGTGCACGTCCTCGGGCAGGGGCACGCGGCGGCCGTCGATGAGGAGCAGGGTCCCGCCGTACCGATTGACGAGCACGGCGGGGCCTTCGAGGCGGAGCGAGGCGCCGTCGACGGTCAGCTCGCGGGCGCCCGGGCCGTCGCCGCGCCCGGCCGAGCCGGGGTAGACGAGGTCCTCCGACCCTTGCTCGCACGACCAGCGCCCCTTCTTGCCGAGCCGCGACTCCACCATGCTCGCGCGCATGCCGCCGGTCTCCACGAAGGCGCGGACGATCACGTCGTCGGGCGTGACGCGAATCGAGGACCACGTCGTGACCGGGAGCGCGCAGCTCGGGCCGAAGGGCTGGCAACGCTCGACCGCCTGTTTCGAGCACATCGCAGGTTGCTTCGCACAGTCGACGAGCGTGCCGCAGCAGCTATCGGTGAAACATCGGGGCGCGCCCCGATCGGCGAGGCGCGCGCCGTCCCATCGAAAGACGCGACCGTCTGCCGCGAGCATCCACACATCGCGCTCGTCGCGCCCGGCTGCGTCGACGATCGTGGGCGTCTTCGGCGGCAGCACGACGGGCTCGAATCGGCCGGCGAACGCGGAGATCACGCCTGCGGACAGGTCGAGGGGGAGGGCGGGAAGCTCGTCGTCGTCGAGAAGGCTTCCGCCTTTCAGCGCGGCGCTCGGCGCTTCGGCTTTGGGGTCGGGCTTTGGCGCGGGCCGCTCCGCCGGGGCAGGGCGGGGCGAGCCGCTGCACGCGAAGAGCGCGACGAGGAGGGAGGAGGCGAGGGCGCGCGCCGGGGGCGTTGGACCGAAGGGATTCGCCATGGGCAAAACAGGAAGGTCGACGATCCCCGAAGTTTCGTCAATGCGCTCGTGAGGCCCCTCCGGCCCGAGGCATTTACGTCCGACCGGGCGCGAGCCATGACCAAGCGTGGTGGGGGGGCAGGGCCAGACGCGGGCGTACGGGCCAAGGGGGGCGACATGCAGCGGCGGACGTTCGGAGGAATCGGGCTCGTGCTCCTCGCCTCCCTGCTCGGGTGCGGCGACAGCGCGCAGAACGGGGTGTTTCCGTCGGGATCCGTGGAGGAGCGGAGGACACGCGCGCTGCTCGATCGCATGACGCTCGAAGAAAAGGTCGGCCAGATGAACCAGTACATCGCGCCGATCTACGCGCAGAGCCTCGATTCCCCCGATCCCGCCGGAAAGATCGACCCTTTGCTCGCGCAGGGGCTCGTCGGATCGTTCTTGTTCGTCACGGATGCCAGCGAGGCGAACGCGCTCCAGGAGAAGGCTTCACGCGCGCGGCTCGGGATTCCGCTGATCTTTGGGATCGACGCGGTGCACGGCCTCGCCCCCGTGCGCGGCGCGACGATCTTCCCGACGCCGATCGGCATGGCCGCGACGTTCGACGTCGACCTCATGGAGCGCTTTGGCGAGGTCACGGCGCACGAGATGCGGGTGACGGGGATGCATTGGGCGTTTTCCCCGGTCCTCGACGTGGCGCGGGATCCGCGGTGGGGCCGGACGG
This sequence comes from Polyangium fumosum, assembly GCF_005144585.1. Taxonomy (GTDB): domain Bacteria; phylum Myxococcota_A; class Polyangia; order Polyangiales; family Polyangiaceae; genus Polyangium; species Polyangium fumosum. The sequence goes on from NZ_SSMQ01000059.1 coordinate 7,754, forward strand.
CGGAGACGTTCGGCGAGGATCCGTTCGTCGTCGCGGCCATGGGCAGCGCCCTCGTCCGCGGGTTGCAAGGCCCGGATCGCGCGCATCTCCGGGTCCTCGCTTGCCTCAAGCATTTCCTCGGGCCCGGGTTGCCGCTCGGCGGCCGGAACATGGGGCCCATCGAGGTCTCGGAGCGCGCCTTGCGCTCGACGTTTCTCCCGCCCTTCCAGGCCGGCGTGGAGGCGGGGGCGCTCTCCGTGATGGCCGCGTACAACGACGTCAATGGGGTGCCGAGCCATGTCTCCGAGGAGCTGCTCACGAACGTCCTCCGGCACGAATGGGGGTTTCGGGGGTTCGTCGTGAGCGACTGGGAGGGCATCGAGATGCTCCACACGACGCACCACGTGGCGGCGTCGCAGAAGGACGCGATCCGGCAGGCGGTGCTCGCGGGGGTGGACATGCACATGCACGGCGAGGGGTTTGCGGAGCCGCTCGTCGAGCTCGTGCGCGAGGGCGCGGTCGGCGCCTGGAGAATCGACGAGGCCGCGGGGCGTATCCTGCGCGTCAAGCGCGCGCTCGGCCTGTTCGAGCGTCGGTACGTCGACGTGGCGCGCGCCGGCTCCGTGCTCGCGTCGCCGGGGCACCGCAAGGTGGCCCTGGAGGCGGCGCGGAAATCGATCGTGCTCTTGCGGAACGAGCAGGACCTCCTGCCCTTGCGCAAGAACCTGAAGAAGGTCCTCGTGACGGGGCCCAATGCCGACAATACGGCCTTGCTCGGCGACTGGACGGCGCCCCAGCCCGCGGAGAACGTGATCACGGTGCTGGAAGGCATTCGCGCGGCGGTCTCGCCGCAGACGGTGGTGCACTTCGTGGATGCGGGGCGGGTGTTCGAGGAGACGAACGAAGCGATCCAGCGCGCGGCGGACGAGGCCCGCGGCGCCGAGGTGGCCATCGTGGTGCTCGGGGAGAACGAGACACGCTACGACGACCGCGGCGTGCTCGATCGGCGGCGGCGCGAGCGCACCGGCGGCGAGGGCGCCGATCGCGCCGATCTCACGCTCGTGGGGCGGCAAATGGATCTCGTCCGCGCGATCGTCGAGACGGGCACGCCGACGGTCGTGGTGCTCGTCAACGGCCGTCCCCTCGCCATCCCCTGGATCGCCGCGAACGTCCCCGCCGTGCTCGAAGCCTTCGAGCCGGGCCTCGCCGGCGGCCAGGCCGTCGCGGAGGTGCTCTTCGGCGACGTGAGCCCGAGCGGCCGGCTGCCGATCTCGATTCCGCGAAGCGTGGGGCAGTTGCCCGTCCATTACGATCACCCGCGATCGGCCGAGAGCCCTTACGTGGACGAGAGCTTCGAGCCGCTCTACGGATTCGGCCACGGGCTCAGCTTCACCCGGTTCGTGTATACGGACCTGCAGGTGCCCGAGCGAACGAGGCGAGGGGAGGACGTCGTGATCTCCGTCGTCGTGCGCAACGCAGGGGCGCGCACGGCCGACGAGGTGGTGCTCCTGTTCGTGCGCGACGTCGTCGCCAGCGTGACCCGGCCCGTGCGCGCGCTGCGCGGCTTTCAGCGGGTGCACCTCGCCCCGGGGGAACGCCAAGTCGTGCAGTTCCGGCTCCCCTTCGTGTCGCTCGCCGTGCACGATCGGCGCATGGAGCGGGTCGTGGAGCCGGGGACGTTCGAGGTGTCGATCGGCGGCCTGCGCGGGTCGTGGGTCGTCGAGCGAAAGTGACCTCGATCCACGACCCACGGGCCTGCCGCTCGTGTAGCCTGGCATCGTGGATCGCCTTCTCGCTCTCCCCTGGTCGACGCTCGGCGTCGGGGCGCTCTCGCTCGTGCTTTGCCTCGTGCTCTTCGTCGCGTGGATCCTCGCACGGAGGCCGGTGCAGCGCATCGACGCGATCGTCGCGGGCCGCGGTCCCCTTCGGCGAGGAGCCGCCAGCATCGGCGGCGAGGTGGAGCTCGCGCCGGACGAGCCCGTCGCGCTCGACGTGAAGATCACGCAGACGGGGGCGCCCAAAACGATCTTCACCTCGCCGAAGGAGAACGTGCGGGATGTGCGCCGCGTGCACTACATGAAGTGGGAGACGGTGGGCGAGGAGGTCGTGGCGCGTCCCTTTTTCGTGCGGCGCGCCGACGGCGAGCGTGTCCGGGTCGAGCCGCCGCCGAACGTGAAGTTTCGCGGCAAGATGGATGTCTGCGTCGAGCACACCGAGCACCTCTGCACCTTCGAGGCGCGGCTGCGTGCGGGGGACAAGGTGTACATCGAGGGGACGTTGTCGCGGCCCGAGCCGCGGCCCCGGCCGCCGGAGGCAGAGCCGGAGCCGGCGCCGGCGCCGGAGAGGAAGGGCGGCGGCGGGTATCGCACGGCGGCCCCGCGGGAGCGGCGGGAGCGGGAGGAGGTCGCCGCCGAACCGCCGCCGATGTGGGTCCTCGGTCCGCCGGAAGGGAAAACCATGCGAATCACGCGGCAGCCTTTCCAGCGGCCGATCCCCGGCGCCGCCGAGCGACGGCGCCTGCACGAGCTGGGCATCGGCGTCGGGGTCGTCGCGGCGCTCGGCGTGCTCACGCAGATCTTGCTGCAACTGCCGCTCGTGGAATGGGCGTACGATGTGATCGCCGTCGCCGCGGGCGTGGTGCACCTGCTCGCCGCGGGGATCTTCCTCGAAACAAACACGCTCACCGAGCCTGAAGAAGGGCTCACGGCGGCGGTCACCCAAAAACGCGCCGTACGCCCGACCGTCACGCCGTGGCCCTCGCCGAGCCTCCCGGGCGCGGGCCCGTTCGCGGGGTCGAGCGATCCGGACGCGGGGCGCGGGACCGGCGTGGACGAGAATGGCGAGCCCTATGGTAGGATTGGCTAGGTTCGTCCGATGAAACGTGCTCCGTTCTGGTTCCTCGCGCTCGTCGCTGCGTGCGGCGGCGCCCCCGCCTCGCCTTCGGCCCCTTCCGCCGGATCCGCCTCTCTCTCCGCGAAGGCCACGCCCGGGGATCTGCCGGCGGCTTCGCTCCTGCCACGGCCGACGTTCGACCTCCCGGCCGCCGCGGGCCCGGCCGCGTCGCTCGCGGACGTCCTCCGGGCGAGCCGCAGCATCGTCGTTGGCACGCTCTCCGACATCCACGCGGTGACGCGTCCTTGCGCGGTCGACCTCGTCGTCGACGTGCGCCCGGAAATGCACCTCCTCGGCGAGGTGTCCCGGGGACACGAGCCGCGCCCGTTTCGTTCCCCCGGGCCGCGGAGAAGGAGGGGTGCGAGCGCAGCCCGCTCAGGTATCGCGGCGCCCCGGCGCTGTCGCGCCTCGCCGTCGGGCAGCGCCTCGTCTTTTTCGTGGGCGGGCGTCGCGAGGCGGAGCGTAATCCTGCGCTCCCCGCGCCGCGATGGCATGCGCAGGGCCTCCATGATCCCCCCCTCGACGGCGACGACCTGCTCGGGGTCGCGGACGTGGACGAGATCCCCGCGATCGTGCGCCAGCGCGGGCCGCTCGTCACCGACGCGCAGCTCGCGCCCCTCGCGGGAAAACCGTCCTTTCGGGTCCAGGGCGACGTCGCGATCGACGCCGCGACGGGCCTCGCGTGGCAGCGGGACGTCGCGAAGACCGAGCTCGGGATCGTCGCGTCCACGCGCCATTGCGAGAACCTCGTGCTCGGGGGCCATGACGATTGGCGCTTGCCTCGTTCCTTCGAGCTCGCCTCCATCATCGACCACGGCCGCGGCAGCCCCGCGCTCGATCCCGCGGTGTTCCGAGGCCCGCCCGAAGGCCTGCTCTGGGCCAGCACCGAGGACGCGGGCGCCCCTTGGGTCCTCGACGTCGCGGATGGCAATCTTCATTCGACCCATTACGACGATCCGAGCCCGTACGGGAAATACAACGTCCGCTGCGTGCGCTCCGCGGAAGGCCCCTCGCTGCGCGCCGCGCTCCCCTTCGCGCGGTACCGGCGCGCGGGGGGGATCGTCGAGGACGCGCTCCAGCGGCTCGGTTTTTCGGGGACGATCGCCGCGCCCATGCGCTGGGCGGAGGCGAACACGTTTTGCGCGGCGAAGGTCGAGGCCGGCCACGACGATTTCCGGCTGCCGACGGTGCGCGAGCTCGTCAGCTTGTCCGAAGCGTACGATTGCGAGGAGCTCTGGAAGGACGAGCCGGAGGGGGAAGATGGCCTCTGGACGTCGACGCTCGATCCCGCGGACAAGAGCCACGCGTTCCGGGTGCGAAGCCTCTGCTCGGCGCAGTCCTGGGCCGAGCCGACGGTCGGGCCGCCCGTGCTCGCGATGGAGGGCGAGGACCACGCGCGCTTCCGGGCCCTGTGCGTGCGCGACCTGCCGCCGATCCCCAAGGCCGGGGCCCAGGTGCAGAGCCGCTACCCGAGCGGCCACGTCTTCGCCGAGGGCGCATTGCGGAACGGGAAACGGCACGGCACGTGGACGTACCACCACGATCAGGGCCTCCCGTGGATGCGCCTCGAATACCGGGACGGCGTCCTCGACGGGACATTTTCGGTTTTCTATGACAGCGGCGAGCGGCTCGCTGAAGGCGCGTTCGCCGCCGGCGCGCCGGCCGGCACGTGGACGCATTTCGACGTGCTGGGCCGGCGCGCGTCCGTCGTCGCGCACGAGCGAGGCGAGCGGTCCGGGCGCTCGACGACGTACACGCCCGAGGGGGCGAAGGTCGCGCGCGAAGAGACCTTCGCCCGAGGCCTCCGGCAGGGGACCGTCGTCGAATACGACGAGGAGGCGGGGACGAAGACACGCGTGGCGCACTACGAAGCCGGCCTCCGCGAGGGCCCCGTCGAGACGTTCCACGCGAACGGGGCGCGCGCCATGGTCGGTCAGTATCGAGGCGACAAACCGGACGGCACGTTCACGCGGTTCCACGCGAACGGCGCGCGCGCGGCCGTCTTCTCGTTCCGCGGCGGCGCGATCGACGGCCCGTACGCGTCCTGGCACCCGGACGGCAAGCCCTATGAAAAAGGCGTGTATCGCGACGGCCTGCGCGACGGCGCTTGGACCGCGCTGTATCCCTCGGGCAAGCGCGTTGCGGAGGGGCATTACCAGCGAGGCACGGGGACGCTGCGGGAGTTCTACGAGAACGGCAAGCTCCGGTCCGAGCAGCCGCAGGTGGGAGGGCTGCGCGAGGGGTTGACCGTATTTTTCCGAGATGACGGCTCCAAGGACCACGAGGTCGGCTTCTCCGGCGACACCCTCCACGGCATCTGGCGCGAATACGACCCGAGCGGGCGATTGACGTTCGAGCGGCACTTCGAAAAGGGTCGGGAGCACGGCCCCTACGTGCGGTTTCATGCGAATGGCCAGAAAGACGAGGAGGGCTCCTATGCGCACGGGCTGCATGTCGGCCCCTACCGGTGCTGGGACGAGGAGGGCAAGCTCTCCGAGGAGGGCGAATACCAGGGCGGCCTGCGCCACGGGACGTGGACCGATTTCGTCGACGGCAAGCCCGTCCGGCGGAGCTTTTACGAGCGAGGGGTCGAGGTGCGGGATCCCGAGTGGGTGAGGTCCCGCTGATCGCCGCCTCGGGCCGCTCGGTTCAGGTCGCTTGACTTTGTAAGTCAGTCGCCTTGAAGCTCCTCGCCGAAGTTCTGGTACGTTGGGGATCGGATCATGGCCAGCCCGAGGAAGCAGACGCACGGAAACGAGACCCGCGAGGTCATCCTCGCCGCCGCCGAGCGGCTCTTCGCCGAGCACGGCGTGGCGGCGGTCTCGAACCGGCAGGTGAGCGAAGCGGCAGGGCAAGCGAACAACTTCGCCGTCGGATACCACTTCGGCACGAAGACCGACCTCGTGCTGGCCATCGTACGCCGGCACGCGCCCTCGATCGAGCAGCGGCGCGCGGCGATGATCGCGGCGATCAAGGGGTCGTCGGAGCTGCGCGACTGGGTCTCTTGCCTCGTGCAGCCCACGACCGAGCACCTCGCCGCGCTCGGCAGCCCGACCTGGTATGCCCGCTTCATCGCCCAGGTGACGACCGATCCCACCCTGCGGCAGCTCGTGATCGACGAGGCGATCGCCTCGGCGTCGATGCAGGAGATCATCCAGGGGCTCGACCGGATGATGCCGGTCCTGCCCGCCGAGGTGCGCGAGGAGCGCGCCGACATGGGCCGGCAGCTCATCGTGCACATGTGCGCCGAGCGCGAGCGCGCCCTGCAAGCGGGCACGGCCACGCCGCGCGCGACGTGGGAAGAAGCCGCGGTGGGGCTCGTGGATGCCCTGGTCGGGTTGTGGCAGGCTCCCTTCACCCCGACGAAATGATCGAGCGACCTGGCACGACAAACCAAGGGAAAGGAAACATCGACATGCGCGTAATCGTGGACGAGGACAAGTGCTGCGGGGCAGGGCAGTGTGTGCTGCTCGCGCCGAAGGTGTTCGACCAGCGGGACGACGGCATCGTGATCCTGCTCGACGAATCACCCGCGAAGGAGCTCTACACGGTCGTGCGTGAAGCGGCGACCGTGTGCCCCGCGGCCGCGATAAGGCTGGAAGAAGACGAATGACGACGCCGACGAGCGTGCTCGTCGTGGGCGCCTCCGCAGGCGGCTTGTCCGTCGCGGAGGCGCTGCGGCGCGAAGGGTTCACGGGCAGCCTGACGCTCCTCGGCGCGGAGCGGCACTTGCCCTACGACCGGCCGCCGCTCTCCAAAAAGGTGCTGGGCGGCGCCTGGAAGCCCGAGCAAACGCAGCTCCGGCCCGAGAGCGCGCTCGCGAAGCTCGAAGCCGAATTCGTGCTCGGCGACCCCGCGGTGCGCCTCGATGTGGGCGCGCGCGAGGTCACGACCGCCTCGGGGCGTGGCCTGCGCGCGGACGTGATCGTGCTGGCCACGGGCCTCGAACCACGCCGGCTGCCGGGGCAGGAAGCCTGGGCCGGCGTGCACGTGCTGCGCACGGTCGACGAAACGCTCGCCTTGCGGGCCGATCTGCTCGCGGGGCCGCGGGTCGTCGTCGCGGGCGACGGCGTGCTCGGCACGGAGATCGCCGCGACCGCGCGCGGCATGGGCCTCACGGTGACGGTGGTCGGCCCGCAATCGGCGCCGCTCGCGAGCCAGATCGGATCCCAGGTCGGCGGGTATCTGGCGAAGCTGCACGTGGATCAAGGGGTCGAGCTGCGGCTCGGGATCGGCGTGGCGGAGCTCGTCGGCGCGGCGGGGCGGGTCTCCGGAGTGCGTCTGGCGAACGGCGAGGTGTTGCCCGCGGACGTGGTGGTGGTGGCGATTGGCTCGCGCCCAGCAACGGGATGGCTCGCGGGGAGCGGGCTCGTGCTGGGCGATGGAATCGTGTGTGATTCACGGTGCCAGGCGGCGGCGGGCATTTACGCGGTCGGCGACGTGGCGTTCTGGCACCACGAGGGGTTCGGCGCGGGCATGCGGCTGGAGAACCGAACGAATGCCGTCGAGCAGGCGATGGTGGTGGCGGCCAACATCCTCGGCAAGGACCGGCCGTACACGCCGGTGCCGTATTTCTGGACCGATCAATTCGACGCCAAGATCCAGGTGCACGGCTTCCTGCCGGCCGACGCCGAGGTGGCGATCGTGGAAGGGGATCCCGCGCTGCGGCAGTTCGTCGCGCTTTACGGGAGCCGCGGGAAGGTCACCGGGCTGGTCGGGTGGAACATGGTGAAGCAGACCCGGCAGCACCGGCAACACGTGGTGGAGGGGACGGCGTGGAGCGAGGTCGTCGCCGCGGCGCGGGTGGCCTCGACCTGAAGCGCGTCAGAGCGCCTCGATGAGGCTCACTTTCCAGAGCGAGCAGGTCTCACGTTTGCCCCCGGCCGGCGAGCGTCCGCCGGTGATGCGCACCTTCGCGCCCACGCCCACCACCTTGCCGTCGCTCGTGTGGAGCTTGAGGTCCTTGTCCGAGAAGCTCTTCGGCAGCCGCTCCATCTGATTCTTGCTGTCGCCGACGGGCACGTCGGCGTTGACGCGTTTGCCCTTGCCGTCGGGCTCGGCGAAGAGGTTGAAATCGCACGTGTCACTGCAAACTTTCACCGAGCTTCGCAGCGGTCCGACGTAGCCCTCGATCGCCACTTTCTTCGTGACGTTCAGGCCCTTTTCCATGGTGGGGTCGAACTCGGCGCTGCACACGTTCTCGAACGTGACGGGCGTGCCGGGCTTGGGCTTCTCGCAGCCGAGGCCAAGGGTCACGAGCAGGGCCGCGGCGGCGAGGCCAACGGGGAGGCGGGTCGCTGGAAGACGCATCGTACCGCGGACGTTATCCGAAACCGGTCGGCGCGTTCACATCTTTGTGCACCTCTCTCCCATCGTGGTACGGACGACATCTCATGCGGCGATTTCTCGGCTCGATGCTCGCCCTCGCGCTCGCTCCTCTGGCCTCGGCCGACGCTGCGCCGAAAGAGCCTCGCGCGGGGCTCGCATATTACGCGAATCCGCGCACGCTCTCCCACGTGGCCGCGAAATTCGGTCTTTCGGTCGACGAGATCGCGCGGCTGAACGGCATCAAGAACAAGGACACGTTCCATCGGTACGGGCTCGTCTTGCCCGACGTGCCCTCGACCCGAAAGCTGCCGCGTTACGTGCCGTGGACGCCGGCACGAAAGCGCGTGGCGTGCCCGGTCACGCCGTGGAAGTTCGTCGCGACCACCGCGGGGAAGGGCTGTACGGATGCCTATTGCGGGACCGGCCCCGACGGCGGGCGAGCGTGCCTGTGCCGCGACGATCAGGGCGATACGTCGATGGTCCTCACCACGAACGGCAAGTCCCTGCGCCTGCCCATGGACGTCTCCTACTTCAATCCGTGGGGATCGAGCTTCGTGGACGTGGCGTCCGCCGATCTCGACGGCGACGGCTCGCCCGAGGTGATGCTCTCGGTGCTGCGAGCGGTCTCGAATGGGCTCGGCCAGGAGTATCGCCCGCTCATCGTCGTTCGCGACGGCCAGGAAATGCTGCGCTACGACAGCGGCATGTTCACCGCGAAGACGGCGCTCGTGCGCGTGGGCAAGCAGTGCCACCTAGCCACGGCCCACTGGGAAGAAGTGACCCATCCCCTCAAAGGGCCCGCCCTTCACCTCGTGGAGCGCACGTTCGACCCGACGAACCTTCGTGTCGACCGCGAGATCACGGGGATTCGCGCCGGCGAAAGCAAGATCTACGAGCTTCCTTTTGATCCGCTCGCCCCACGCACCCTGCCCACGCAGTCGGGCACGGTGGTCAAGATCTTCCGCGAAGACGTCGGCACGACGATCAAAATTCGCACGGCCTCGGGGACGAAGATCCTGCCCAATGCCCGCCTCGGCGACGCGAGCACCGGGCGCGTGCTCCCCTTGGGCCTTGTTCCGAGCAAGGTCCCGAAGGGAGAAGCGGTCTTCGGTCGCTCGCACGATTCCGATATCGTGTGGCTGCCCGACCCGAGCAAACGATAGTTGTCAGCGCGGGTGGCGTTGCGCGGCGAATTGCTCCACGCGCGCCTTGCTCCAGATATCCATCATCCAGCCCGGGTATTCGGCGCGCAGCTTGCTCACCTCGTCGAGCAGCTTCCGTTCCTCGGCGTCCAAGGTCACGTCGACGGAGGCGAGCGTGTCGCTGAGCTGATCGACACGTTTGGCGCCGAGGATGACACTCGTGACGGTCTTCTGGTGCAAGAGCCACGCAATGGCGAGTTGCGCCACGGTGACCCCTTTGCGCGTCGCCATGGCGGCGAGCGCGTCGACGATGTCGTACCCGCGCTCGGGATCCACAGGCGGAAACGCGAACGCCGTGCGGCGGCTGCCCTCGATCTCCCGCTGCGCGCGGGTGTATTTGCCGCTCAGGAACCCCCCCGCGAGCGGGCTCCAGACGAGCAGGCCGAGGCCCTCGCTTTGCAACATCGGCACGATCTCGCGCTCCAGATCCCGACCCGCGATCGTGTAATATGCCTGCACCGAGGCGATCTTCGCGAAGCCATGCAACGCCGAGAGGCCGAGCGCCTTGGCCATTTGCCAGGCCGCCCAGTTGGAGACGCCGATGTAACGGACGAGCCCTTGGCGCACGAGATCCGAGAGGGCCTCGAGCGACTCCTCGATGGGCGTGGCCGGATCGAAGCCGTGGAGTTGATACAGATCGATGTGATCGAGCTGAAGCCGTTCGAGGCTCGCGCGGGCGGCGTCCAGGATGTGACCCCGCGAGGAGCCGTGGCTGTTCGGGCCCCGACCCGCCGGGCCGAAGACCTTGGTGGCGACGACGATCTCGCTGCGCCGGACGCCGAGGTTCTTGAGCGCCTGGCCCGTGATACGTTCGGACTGACCTTCCGAATAGGTGTCCGCTGTATCGAGGAAATTGACGCCGGCTTCGAGCGCCTTCGCCACGAGCGCGTCCGCCTCCGCTTGCTGGACCTGGCCGAGGAAACCAAAGGGCCCCTGTCCGCCGAACGTCATGGTGCCGAAGCAAAGCTCCGAAACATAAAGACCGGTGCTCCCAAGCTTGTTGTAGCGCATGAATCACGACCTCCGACGCAGGGTATAGCCGTGCGCCTACCTTTCGAGTAGACTCCACGATCGGAAAAGGCTCATGAGCCACGTTCAACGATGAGACGAGAAGACTGGCCCGATCTCGTGGCCTTCGTGGCCATCGCCGAAGAGCAGAGTTTTACGCGGGCCGCGGCGCGCCTCGGCGTGTCCACGTCGGCATTGAGCCACGCCATGCGCGCCCTCGAAGAGCGCGTCGGCGTGCGCCTCTTGACCCGCACCACCCGCAGCGTCGCCCCGACGGACGCGGGCGAGCGGCTCCTCGCGACGTTGAAGCCGGCCCTGGACGACGTCGCGTCGGCGGTGGAGTCGCTCGGGACCCTGCGTGAAAAGCCCGCCGGGCACGTGCGCCTGACGGTGCATTCGCTGGCCATGCGGTCGATCACGCCGCGCTTGCCCGCGTTTGCCCGCGCGTTTCCCGACGTCGTCGTGGACATCACGGTCGACAACGAGAGGACCGATATCGTCGCGCACCGCTTCGACGCCGGCGTTCGTTTCGGGGAGCTCGTCGACAAGGACATGGTCTCCGTGCGCATCGGCCCGGACGAGCGCGGCATCGTGGTCGCCTCGCCGGCTTATTTCGAGCGGTTTCCTCCGCCGAAGAAGCCCCAGGACATCGCCAAGCATCGTTGCCTCTGCGCGCGGCTCTCGCCCGGGGGGCCCCTCTATCGGTGGGAGCTCGAAAAACGGGGGCGATCCGTGCGCGTCGCGGCGCCGCCGGTCTTCATCACGAACGACAGTGACGCGCTGCTCGCGGCGGCGCTCGCAGGGATGGGCCTCGCCTATGTGATGGAGTCGGTCGCGTTTCCGTACCTGCGTTCGGGCGCGTTGGTCCAAACGCTCGAGGATTGGTGTCCGCCGTTTCCGGGGAGCTTTCTCTATTATCCGAGCCGCCGCCAGCTCACGCCGGCCTTGCGGGCGTTGATCGAGGCGCTCCGGTACCCCGCGCCGGCCGGTCGGGAGGGTTAGGAGACGAGCGCGAAGGTGACCGTCAAGGGCAAATGGTCCGACGGCTCGCTCGCGGACGGCATCACGGTATCACGGCGGAGGCGCGGGAGGACGCCGGGGCGTGGGTCGAGCCGGCCAGTGGAATGAAGCAGATAATCGATTTTGCGCGGGCGGCCGTTGATCGCGGTCGTGTCCCACGGTCGCTGCGCTTGGCAGCTCTCGGCGAGGCCACGTTCGTAGGCCGCGGCGAGCACCACGCTCTGCGAGGTCGCATTGAAGTCCCCGGCGACGAGCCAGGTGACGTCGGCGGGGGCGGCGTCGCGGGAGGCGAGGAGCTCGCGCATCTGGCGGTACCCGAGGTGCTCGTCGGTCGGCGTGCTGTCGGGTTGCCATATCAGGTGGGTCGTCGCGACGTGGAGGGGCCGGGAATCCACGGTGAGGCGCGCGATGAGCGCGAGGTCGTCGTCGCCCGGCCGGTGCGCCTCGAAATGCAGCACGTCGTGGCTGTGCCAAGCGAAGACCGCGCGACGCGCGAACAGGGCCGAGCCTTCGCGGCGGCCGGTCCGCTGCGCGTAGGCGCTCGCGTGGGTCGCGTCGAGGCGGGCGCAAAGCGCATCGTACAAGTCGCGCTCGACCTCCTGCAGGCACCAAAGGTCGGACCCGAGGGCGTCGATGCGCGCGAGCAGGCGGGCGCGGCGGGTCGCAGGATCGAGCGCGTCCGCCGGCGAGTCCCGGTAGCGATCGGGCCGCATGTAGCACTGGGCGAGCACGTTGTAGGTCGTGGCCGAAAAGGTCGTCGTCATCGAGCGCAACCGTAGGGCCCCGCGGCCGCAGCGACCAGGACACGATTCCGGACATGTTCGACCTGCCGCTCGACTTGTGCGACGCTCAACCCCTCGGGTGTGCCCACGATGAAGCGCTTCGTTTGGTTTCTCCTGGCCATCGCTCCCCTCGTCGTGGTCCCCGCGGCGTTCACCGCGGTCCTCGCCACGGGATCGCCCGTCCTCCGTGCCACGATTCCCATCGAGGCCCACGCGCGAAATCACTGCACGTGGCACTGCCACAACCACGGCTGCAACCACGCGCCGCACCTCCCGCGCGCGCTCGCGGGCGACGAGGGTGTGTACGGCGCGACGATCGCAGGCCTGAAGGCCGCGGGGAAGGCCGTCGTGCCCAAGGATCCCCACGTGGGCTACGGCGTGGTGAACCTCGCCGTGTTCTGTGTGGCGTGGCCGGGGATCATGTATGCGCTCTACCTCGTGGCCCTCTGGCAGCGGCGCAAGATCCGCGCGCTCCGGCGAGGTGCGCCGTGAGAGACCTCGGGATCGCCATGTACACCGCGTGCGTGGACTTCATGATTCGCGCGGCCGCGCTCGCGGGGGCGACGTACCGCGACGCGAACGCCTTCCTGTTCTTCGTGCTCTGGCCCGTGGTGACGGTCGTGCTGCTCGGGGTCGTCGCGTGGCAAGCCGTCGTGCTGCGGCGGCTCGAGCGTCGCCGATGAGACGTTCAAAGTCCGCGCGTGTGCTCCGGCCGGAGTCGGATTCGGCCGGAGAGCGCGGCGTCGATGACGTCGAGGATTCGCGCGCGATCGTGCGGGAGACGTCCCCCGATGGGCAGGTAGTTCGACGCGTGGTTCGTCCGGAAAAGCGCCTCCGTGGGCGTGGCCTCGGCAACGAAGGTGCGCAACTCGCGAAGCAAGCCGTGTACGTCTGGTAAAACGAAGCGGCCGCGTCGCTCCAGCGTGGCGAGGGGGGTGTCGGGGACGACGGTCAGCGTGAGCGCCGCGAGGTAATCGGGATCCATCGCGGTCGCGAGGCGCGCCGAGGCGCGCGCGTGCTCGTCCGTGCGCTCGGTGCCGCCTGCGCCGAGGAGGAAAATCGCCGAGGTCTTCAGGCCCGCGGCGCGGGCGCGGCGCGCCGCCTCGACGTGATCGTCGAACGAGGAGCCCTTGGCAATGCGCTTGAGCACGAGGTCGTCGCCGGATTCGGGGCCGATGTAAAGAAGCGCGAGGCCACGCTCGCGCAAGGTGCGGAGCTCGTCGCTGGTTTTCTCCAGCAAATTGGTCGCCATCGCATAACAACTCACCTGCCGGAGGTTCGGAAAGGCGCGGCGGCAGGCGTCGAGGAGGGGGAGCCAATGGTCGAGGGGCAGGACGAGGGCATCCCCGTCGGCGACGAAGACCTTTTCCACGTGGTCGCCGAAGGCCGCGCCCGCGGACGTGATGTCGTCCAGGGTCTCGGCGAGGTCGCGGATGCGAAAGGTTTTGTCCCGGTACATGTCGCAGTACGTGCACTTGTTCCAGGAGCAGCCGATCGTGGCCTGCAAGATGTACGAGTGCGCCTCGCTGGGCGGACGGTAGAGCTTGCCTTCGTAACGCATGGCCGCGAGGAGCCTACCATGGCGAGGCGGAATCTCATCGTGAAGCCGCTTCGCTGGGGCTTTGCCCCAGGCCCCACCCGGGGCTGTCCGCCCCGGGGCCCGGACCAGCCAGGGGCTGGACCCAAGCTCGATGAACTGCGCAATGCGCAGTTCATCGAACAGGCCCGGTCAAGACCGGCAGCGACGTTGCCAACCGAGACAGGCGCGCGGCCTTCCAGCGGGCCGGTGGCAAGACCATGGGGAGGTTCGCTGGCGTCGGTTCGATGAGCTGCGCGATACGCAGTTCATCGATGAGGCCGTGTCTTCAAGCTTGGGGGCCGAGCCCAAAGGCGATGGGGACGTGTGTGCGAGGGATAGGGGCATGTGTCCGAAGAGACGACGTCGAGCCTCCGGAGGTACGAGGCCGTGCCTTGGAGGAACGGGGACGTGCCTTGGAGGAACGGGGACGTGTCTCTGGGGCGTGCCGTCGAGCCTCCGGAGGTACGAGGCCGTGCCTTGGAGGAACGGGGACGATGGAAGGGGCGACGGGCTCGTGGCTTCGAGAGATGGGCACGATGCGGGAGACCATGGGCTCATCGCCCGAAGACCTACGGCCCCATCTCGTGGTGGGACGGAGCCGTGCTGTTTGGAGCGTGAGGCCACCACGTCACGCCACGACGTCCTGCGACGAGACGTTGGCCGCCGACCTATCAGCGCTGCGGCCTTTGGTAGGCAGGCTCATCCCTGGCCTTGACCGGCGGCGGCGTTCCCCCACCAAGACAGCCGCGCTGCGGCTTCTGCTGGCGCCCCGGCTTCTTCGTCGGCCTGTTTGAAAAACTGCGCATCGCGCAGTTTTTCAACCCTGGGTCCAGCGCCTCGCTGGTCCGGGGTCGAGGGGGCGGACAGCCCCTCGCGGGGTCCGGGGCAGCGCCCCGGGCGCGGCGCTTCCCAGGAGGAGACCCACGCTCAGCCCGTAGAGCAGCCTACTTTCCCGACGGCGTCCCCGATCGTTTCTCGGAAAAACCGTGCTCTTCGAGCTTCGCGTAGAGCTGCGGGCGCGGAATGCCGAGGAGCTTCGCCGCCAGGGTGCGGTTGCCGTCGGCTCGCTGGAGCGCGGACGCGAGCAAGTCTCGCTCCAGCCGGGCCACGGCCTCGCGCAGCGGTAGGCCGAGATAGCGGTTCATGGGCTCGGTCGGAGACGCGGGGGTCGCGAGCTCGGGCGGGAGCGCGCCTTCGTCGATGACCTCGCCGTGGCACATCTCCGCCGCGCGGCGAACCACCAGGAAAAGCTCGCGGACGTTGCCCGGCCAGTCGTGGCGCACGAGCGCGGCCATTGCTTCCTCGGAGATCGCGCGCGCGCGTGTCCCCACGATCGCCCGCGAGACGAGCAGCGGTACGTCGCTGCGGCGCTCGCGCAGCGGTGGAACGGCGATTTCGAGGACCGCGAGCTGGTAATAGAGCTCCGCGATCAGAGGGACCTCCGGCGAGCCAGACGCGAGCCGCACCAGCGTGACGACGCGGACCGGCGGCGATTCGGCGAGCCAGGCGGCGAACGCGCCTTGCGCCGCCGGCGCGAGATCCCCCGCGCCGTCGACGAGCAAGGTCCCGCCCGCGCGCGCGCCCGCGAGGAGCCCGCGAAGCTCGGCAGCGTCCGTCGACGGATCGACACGCACGACGACGAGCGGCTCGCTGGCGCGGCTCGAATACTCGTGGATCGCGCGGGCCACGAGCTCCTTGCCGGCGCCGGGCTCGCCCTTGACGAGGACGGGGGCCTGCGATCCGGCGGCGCGGCCGATGAGCTTCCAGACCGCGTGCATGGCCGCGCTCCGCCCCACGAGCGGCGTGCTCTCCGCGTGCGCCGGAGCGGCCGCCGGAGGCGCGCGCCGCTGCTTGACGGCGCGCGCGACGGTGGCGACGAGCCGCTGCAAATCGAAGGGTTTTGTCAGGTAATCGAAGGCCCCGTCGCGCATCGCCTCGATGGTGCGCTCGCCGTCGTCGTACGCGGTGGCCACGATCACGGGCAAATCGCGGTGTTTGCCCGTCCGGAGCTCGCGCAGGAGTTCGAGGCCGCTGCCGTCCTTGAGGCGGATGTCGACCAGGGCGCAGTCGAACGTGTTCGGCTCGTCGAGCCGCGTCCGCGCCTCGGCCAGGCTCGCGGCGGCGACGGTCGTGTGACCCACACGCGCCAGGGCCGTCGCGAGCCCGAGCCGGATGCCTTTTTCGTCGTCCACGATGAGCACGGTGCTCATGCCGCGCCTCCTTCGGCCGGAACGGAGAGCTCGAACCGCGTGACGCCGCCCTCGCGCTGGTAGGTGAGCCGCCCGCCGCTCGCCACCGCGATGGCCCGCGACACCGCGAGGCCGAGCCCCGTGCCCTCGGGTTTCGTCGTGAAAAATGGCTCGAAGAGCTCGGAGGCGCGATCTTCGGGGACGCCGTCGCCGTCATCCTCGACCGTCAGCACCGACAAGCCCCCGCGCCGCTCGATCTGCACGCGCACCTCGGCCCCCGCGGGCGACGCCTCGACGCCGTTCTTCACGAGGTTGTCCACGGCGCGCGCGCAAGCGTCGGGGTCGACGACGGCGCGCGCGCGGCCGCTCACGGCCAGGGAGACGCCTCGCTCCTTCGCCCAGGTCGAGAGCAACACGAGCCGCCGATCGACCACGTCCCGGAGCTCCGTGTCCACGCGCCGGCCGATCCGGCGGCCGCTGACGACCAGGAAATCCGTGAGGAGGCGATCGAGCCGCGTGATCTCTTCGTCCACCGCGTCGAGCTCCTGCGCGACCTCGGCCGGGACGCCCTCCGAGGTGCGCGCCATGTCGACGCGCAGCTTGATCGACGCGAGCGGGTTGCGGACCTCATGCGCGACGCCGGCGACGACCCGGCCGAGCGCGGCCAGGCGCTCCTTGCGGCCGAGCTCCTCGGCGAGCCGCTCCCGCTCGCGCTCGGCCGCGGCGAGGCTCGCCGCCAGGCTCGCGACGCCCTCGGCCACACTCGAAAGCTCGGCGAGCGCGGGGCGCGGGACCTCGGCCGTGAGATCCTCCTCCAGCGCCGCGAGCGAGCGCTTGAGCCCGCGCGCGCCGCGCGTGGCGGCGATCACGGTGCCGAGCGCGATCCCGCCAAGCAGCACGGTCGCCGACGTGAGGAGGCCTGCGATGAGGCGCCAGGTGCCGACGAGCTTGGACATCGACACGGTGTAGGCGACCCAGAGCAAACGACCGTCGGCGCTCCGCCGCGCGCCGAGGAAGAGCGTGCCTTCTTCGACGTCGAGCGCCCCGACCTCGGCGCGATCCCGCGGCGCCACGGCCGCGAGCGTGGAGAGCGCGCGATCGGCCTCGCCGGAGAGGCCCGAGCGAATCGGGATCGGCCCTCCCGGGATGGCCGGATCCTGGGCGGTGCCGCCGCGCAGCCCGAGCACGGTGAACCGCGCGGCGCCGCCGTCCGCGTCGGGCGCCTCGGCCCAGCGAGCGAGCTCGCGTTGCACGAGATCGCGGCCGCGCTCCAGGCGCTGCTCGCTCGACATACGGATGAGGCGGTTCACCGACACGACCGAGACCCCGAACACGAGCGAGGCCAGGATCGTGACGGCTCCGAGCAGCCACCTCAACGACACACGCGGGAGCCTCATCAGGGCGGACGAATGATGTCCCGAATCCTGACAGGTGTCATGGCCCGTGACGAAGCAGGGGACGGCCTCGATCGGGCCGAGCCTCGGCCCGCGGGGAGGCGGTAGAGGGGGAGGGCGAGGAAACGCTCGATGACGGTCCGAAGGTCGTTTTTCCCCACGCTGCTCGTCTCGCTTCTTTTGCTCTTCCCCCGCGGCGCGCGCGCCGGCTCGCTCACGCTCGAGCAAGCCGTACGGCAGGCGCTCGCGAGCCACGAGCGCGCCGGCAAGGCGCCGCTCCGCGTGAAGGCCGCCGAAGGCCAGCTCGACCGCGCGCGCGCGTCGTTCCTGCCGAGCCTGGTCGCGGGCGCGAACGCCACGCTGCGCGGGACCGAGGATCGGATCGGCCGCCAGCTCTTCGGCACGGGCACGATCACGCTCACGCAGCCCCTCTTGAACCCGTCTGCGATCCCGCAGTACACGCAGGCCAGGCGCCAGCTCGCGGCCGAGCGCTGGGGCGCCGTCGAGGATCGGCGCAGCCTCGCCTTCGACACGGCGCGCGCATTCCTCGTCGTGCTCACGCGCGAGCGCGTGCTCGAAGCGGCGACACGCCGGCTCGAACGGGCCCGCGCCAACCAGCAGAACGCTGACGCGCGCGCGCAGGCGGGCCTCGCGAGCACGAACGACGTGACGCGCGCGTTGCTCGAGACCACGGCGGCCGCACGGGAAGTGGCGCAGGCCGAGGGCAACGTCAGCACGGCCTACCTGGAGCTCGGGTTTCTCGTGGGAAGCCCGGTCACGGGGCCGCTCTCGGCGCCGGATCGCACGACACGCGCTGCGGAGAGCGGGGGCGTTCGGGCCGAGGACGAGGTCCGGCAAGCCGAGGCGCGAAGGCCGGATCTCCGCGCCGCCGAGGAGCGCACCGCGGCCCTCCGCGCATCGGCCCAGGAGCCGCTCTATCGCCTCGCGCCCACGCTCACGCTCTCGGCGCAGGTGCGCTTCAACCCCGCGCCCGCCCCGCCGGACACGACCCACGACGAGACGCTGCAATTGAACCTCACGTGGCCCATCTTCGACGCGGGCGCGCGCTACGGCGATCGCAAGACGCGCGTCGCGCAAGCCGAGAGCCAGGCCCTCGACGAGCGGCAGATCCGGCGGTCCGTGGCCACGGACATCGGCATCGCGCGGGCCACGCTGAAGGCCTCGCGCGAGAGCTACCGCATCGCCGAGGAGGCGGTCGCGGCGGCGAAGAAAAACACGGCCGAGACCGAGATCCTCTACCAGCAGGGGCTCGCGCGGGCGATCGAGCTCGTCGACGCGAACGCCCGCCGCTACGAGGCCGAGGTCTCCCTCGCCACGGCGAAGCTCGCGATGGAGCAGGCCTACCTGGAGCTGCGTTTCGCGCTCGGCCAAGGGCCCACCGACGACGACACCGAACGCGTTGCCCAGGCGGATGGAGGTGCGCAATGAAGCTCGCGCGTCTGCTCCTTTTGCTTTGCCTGCCCCTCGCCGTCGCCTGCAAAGGCAAGCCGACCGAAGGCGGCGCCTCCGGCGGAGGCAAGCCCGGCCGCGAAGGGGGCGGCCTCTCGTTCGCCGCCGACGTCATGCCCGTGGAGGCCAAGAAGGTCACCTACACGGTGAACGCGCCGGGCACGATCGAGGCCTTCGAGCGCGTCCAGGTCACGGCCCGCGTGGCCGGCGTCGTCGACCGCGTGGCCTTCACGGAGGGCCAAGAGGTCAAGAAGGGCGACGTCCTCGTGGTCATCGACTCGGAGCGGTACCTGCTCGCGGTGAACGGCGCCAAGGCGGCGCTCGCCAAGACGGAGGCCTCGGTCCGGGACATGGAGGCGATGGTCGCGCGGCGCGAGGGGGCGAGCGGCATGAACCCCGGCCTCATCCCGGGCGAGGAGCTCGAGAGCTACAAGAGCAAGGTCCTCACCGCGAAGGCCGATCGCGACATCGCCTTCCAGTCGCTCCGCAGCGCGCAGCTCAACCTGCGCGACTCGTCCGTGCGCGCGCCCATGGCCGGCGCGATCCAGACGCGCACCGTCGAGACGGGGCAATACGTGCAGGCAGGGTACGTGATGGCCACGCTGCTCCAGAGCGATCCGCTCCTCCTGCGCTTCCAGGTCGAGCCGCTCGAAGCGCCGCGCCTCAAGGTCGGGATGACGGCGACGTTCACGATGCGCGAGACGCTGCGGAAGTTCACCGCAAAGATCACGCTCATCGCGGCGGCCGCCGACCCGACGACGCACATGGTCGCGGTCACGGGCGAGGTGAACGACGAAGGCCACAAGTACTGGCTGCGCCCCGGCTCGTTCTGCGACGTCAGCGTCGACATCGGCGCCCAGCGCGAGGCGGTGACGATCCCGCGGCTCGCGGCGCGCGCCACCGACCACGGCTACGTCGCCTACGTCGTGGAGAACGGCGTCGCCAAGGAGCGCGTGCTCGCGCTCGGGATGAGCACGCAGGACGGCTGGGTCGAGGTCCGCTCCGGCCTCGCCGCGGGCGACGTGCTCGTCGTGCGGGGCGCCGAGGCGCTCACCGACGGCGCCAAGGTCCGGCCCACGACCCTCACGCCCGAGGCGCTGCTCACGGCCACCGCCCCGAGCGCCCGCCCACAGACTTCGAGCGCGCCGCCCCCGGCCGATCCTGCCTCGGGCGAGCCTGCGCCGAGCGCGCCCCCGACGCCGAGCGCATCGGCCAGCGCGGGGGTGCGGCCGTGAACCTCACCGACATCTCCATCAAGAACCCGGTCTTCGCCTGGATGCTCATGGCGTGCACGATCCTCTTCGGCATCGTCGCGGCCACGCGCATCGGCATCAGCCAGTACCCGGACGTCGACTACCCCAACATCAGCGTCAACCTCTCCTGGCCCGGTGCGTCTCCCTCGGCCGTCGAGCGCGAGATCGTCGAGCCGCTCGAACAGGCCCTCGCGCAGGTCGAGGGCGTCAAGGAGATCTCGTCCCAGGCGCGGCAGGGCTCGGCGCGGATCACGGCGAGCTTCGACATCTCGCGCAACGTCGACCTCGCGCTCCAGGACGTGCAGGCCAAGGTCGCGCAGGCCCAGCGGCAGCTCCCGCGCGACGTGCCTGCGGCCACCGTCTCCAAGTCGAACCCCGACGACACGCCCATCGTCACCGTCGGCGTCTCCGGCCCGTTTTCGCGCCAGCTCCTCGCCGACGTCGCCCGCTACCAGGTCCAGGAAAAACTCCAGACCGTGCCGGGCGTCGGTCAAATCACGCTGAACGGCTACCTCGATCGCAACATCCGCATCTGGCTCGACACGAGCCGCCTCGCGGAAAAAGGCGTCGTCGCGAGCGACGTCATCGACGGCATCCGCCGCGAGCACGTCGAGGTCCCGGGCGGCCAGCTCGAAGCAGGCGGCCGGCAGCTCAACGTCCGCCTCCTCGGCGAGGCGCTCGACGTCGACGCGCTGCGCAAGCTCGTGGTGCGCCACGTGAATAGCACGCCCGTCTACCTCGAAGACGTCGCCGTCGTGGAGGATGGCTTCGAGGACGTGAACTCCGTCGCGCGGCTCGACGGCATCCCCTTGCAGGCGCTCGGCGTGCTCAAGCAACGCGGGACGAACGCCGTCGCCGTGGCGAGCGCGGTGCGCGAGAAGGTCACGGAGATCCAGCGCAGCTTGCCCGAGGGGATGAAGGTCGAGGTCCTCTTCGACACGACGACCTTCATCGAGGAGTCGGTCCACGAAATCGAGATCGAGCTCGGCCTCGCGCTCATCCTCACGGCGCTCGTCTGCTGGCTCTTCCTCGGGTCGCTCTCCAGCACCGTCAACGTGATCCTGGCGATCCCGATGTCGCTGCTCGGCACCGTGGCGGTCGTCTACTTCCTCGGCTTCACGCTGAACACCTTTACCCTGCTCGGCCTCTCGCTCGCCGTCGGGCTCGTCGTCGACGACGCCGTGATGGTCATGGAGAACATCTACCGGCATGCCGAGATGGGGAAGGAGCGTGCCAAAGCCGCGGCCGACGGCACCAAAGAGATCACGTTCGCCGCGCTCGCGGCCACGATCGCCGTCATCGCGATCTTCCTCCCCGTCGTGTTCATGGGCGGCGTCATCGGCCGCTTCTTCTTCCAGTTCGGCGTGACGCTCTCGGTCGCCGTGATGCTCTCGTACTTCGAGGCGATCACGCTCGCGCCCGCCCGCTGCGCGCAGATCCTCGACACCTCGCGCGAGGGGCGGAGCGCCGTCGGCAGGGCCATGGATCGAGGCTTCTCCGCGCTCGAACGCGGCTACGGCCACGTGCTCGGCAAGGCGCTCGCGCACCCCTGGAAGGTCCTCCTCGGCGCGACGCTGCTCCTCGGCGCCACGGCGTTCATCGTCCCGCGCCTCGGCACCGAGTTCGTCCCCGCGCAGGACCAGAGCCGCCTCGACGTCCGCATCCAGACGGAGACCGGCACCAGCGTGCAAGCCGCCGCGCCGCTCTTGCAGCGGGCCGAGCAGAAGCTCGCAGCGCGGCCCGAGGTCACGCGGGTCCTCACCACGCTCTCGGCCTCGCGCGGCGTGATGAGCTTGACCCTCGTCCCGCCGAACGAACGCAAGCTCTCGGCGCAGGAGCTCGCGGCTCAGATCCGCCGTGAATTGCAGTCGATCGCGGGCATCCGCGCGTCCGTGCAGGATCCCTCGCAGCAGAGCTTCGGCGCGCAGCGCGGGTATCCGGTCGACTTCACGGTGCGCGGCGCGGACTGGGACACGCTCGTCACGGCGGCGATGCAGCTCAAGACCGACCTTGAAAAGAGCGGCACCGTGACGGACGTGACGACCGACTACCAGATCGGCGCGCCCGAGGTGCAGATCGTCCCGGATCGCCGCCGCGCCACGGATCTCGGCGTCCCGGTGAGCGATCTCGCGAACACGGTGAGCGCGCTCGTCGGCGGCAACATCGTCGGCAAGTTCTCCACCGGGGGCCGCCGCGTCGACATCCGCGTGCGCCTCCTCGCCACGCAACGCTCGCGCCCCGAGGACCTCGGCGAGATCCGGGTGCGGGCGCAGAATGGGACCACGATTCCGCTCTCGCTCGTCGTCTCGCAGAACGAGACGGCGGTGCTGCAATCGATCAACCGCGTCGATCGGGAGCGGGCGATCCGCATCTCGGGGAACGTGGCGCCGGGGCATTCGCAGATCCAGGCGATGAACACGGTGAAGGATCTCTCGAAGGCGCTGCCGCTCGGCTACCGGGCCGTGGCCGGCGGCCAGGCCTCGCAGTTCGACGAAACCACGGGGGGCCTCGTCTTCGCGCTCGTGATCGGGATCCTCGTCGCGTACATGGTGCTCGCGAGCCAGTTCAATTCGTTCCTGCACCCCGTCACGGTGCTGACGATTTTGCCCCTGGCGCTCTCAGGGGCGGCGATCGGCTTGTTCGTCACGGGCAAGACGCTGAACATCTTCAGCATGATCGGCGTGCTCTTGCTCATGGGCATCGTCAAGAAAAACTCCATTCTGCTCGTGGAGTACGCGAATCAAGTGCGCGAGCACGAGGGGTTGTCCGCGCACGAGGCCATGCGCAAGGCGGGGCCGCTGCGGCTGCGGCCGATCCTGATGACGACGATCGCGACGATGATGGCGGCCGTGCCGGCGGTGCTCGGCATCGGGCCGGGCACGGAGACGCGCAGCCCCATGGCCGTCGTCGTGCTCGGCGGGCTCACGGTGTCCACGCTGCTCAGCTTGCTCGTGGTGCCGGCGTTTTATCGGGTCGCCGATGACCTCAAAGAGAAGCTACGCCCGAAAGCGGCGCCCGCGGTGGAGGAGCAGACCTCCGGCTGAACTGACGACGAATCAGGCGCGCTCGCCGAGGCTTCGAATGGCCACGGCGAGCCCGTCGCGCAGCGTCGCGAGCGTACGCACGCGCGACAGATCGAGCCCCAACGAAAGAATGGTCTGCGCGACGACGGGCCGGATCCCGGTGATGAGCCCTTCGGCGCCGAGCAGGCGAACCGCGCCGAGGATCTTCAGGAGGTGGCCCGCGGTCGCCGTGTCCACCACATCGACGCCCGTGAGATCGAGAATGGCGAAGCGCGCTTGCGTACGTGACACCGCGGCGAGCAGATCCTCCGTCACGCGCGCCGCGCGGCGGCTGTCGACGACGCCGACCATGGGGACCGTCAGCACGCGATCCCATACCTGAATGATCGGGGTCTCGAGGTTCCGAATGACGTCCTGCTGCCGCTCGATGAGCGCGAGCTTGGTGGTGAGCTCGGCCTTCGTCCGCATCGCTTCCGTCACGTCCGAGGAGAGCGTGACGACCCCCGTCACGCGCCCCTGGCCGTCATGCGTCGGCATGTGCCAGTTTTCCCAGACGATCCCATGCGCCTCCGTGATCTCGTGGGCCGGCGCGCCGGCGAGGGCTTTTCGGAGACCGGCGTTGCTCCCCGCGAGCACCTCGAACACGTTTTGACCGAGAAACTGGCCGCGCTGGTGCCCGACCTGGTCGAGCGCCTTGCCGTCGTGGAAGGTGAACGTGCCCTGGGCGTCGACGGCCCACACCACGATATCGAGGTGATCGAGAAGGACACGGAGCACCTGCGCCATGGCGAGCTTGTGGTTGGGCCCCTCGGAGGGCGGCGCCTCGTCGGGGACCCCCTTGGCGAGGCGCGCTTCGAGCTCCGCCACGCGCGCCCGCAGCGCCTTGCACTCCTGCTCCAGATCGTGGTTCGACACGGGCCTCCCGTCCGCGATCCGCGGGTCGCCTGTCGACCAGGGACATCGGCGCGGAAAGGGATATTGCAGCATATCCCCGTGAACCTGGTTTGATGCCCGTGTGAAGGATCGTGAAGGGAGGTGTCGGGACGGCTCCTTTGCCGCACCACGGAGCCATCACGCCCTCCCTTTTCGGCCCCCGAAATGCCGCCGGTTGCCGCCCCTCCACGCCTGTCCAAGGCGCTCCAAGCACGATTCCCACGCTGATCCAATCTGTGCCACGCCTGGCGCCCGTGCCGCGCCCCCGATGCGCGCCGCCCCTTGCTCGTCGGAGATTCCCCGGGGCACGACCGTTGCTCGGCCGCCCGGCATGAAACGTAGCATTCTGCGGCACGCCGCTTTCTTGCTCCTCTCGGCCTCGAGCGCCTCGGCGCTCTGGGCTTGTGGTGATATCAGCGACGGCCATCAACATCCGGTCCCCGGCAGCGGCGGACAGGGCGGCGGTGGACAGGGCGGCGTTGGCCCCGGCGGTGGAGATCAGGGCGGCGGTGGAGAGGGCGGGACCGGCGGGTTCGCCTGGCCCGTCGATACCTATCCCATTTCGATCACGCCGTCCGATGCCTGGAAAAACCAGATCTCGTACCCCTACGACCCCTTCCTCTCGGAGCCCAACGGAAGCAGCCTGGATGGCGGCGTCCGGTGGATCAAATTCACCGTCCTGATGCACGACCCGACGAAGGTGTATTTCCAGGAAAGCTACGCGTACCCATTCCACGCGCCCTTCGCCGTCGAGCGCCTCGATCCCTTCTTCGGCATGTCGATCGCCGAATACAACGACGTCTCGCTGCACGCCGAAGGCCAGAAGGCCATCCTCGGCGCCGTGCTCATCCCGCCCGATCCGGCGCGCTTCCCGGAGTACGGCATCCAGCTCGTCCGGCAGGACGCCTACGACCCCGAGATGGCACGTGTCGTCCTCGATCTCGTGAAAAAGAACGTCGTGGCCGAGACGGAGGTGACGCCGTTTTATTTCCCCACGTACGAGCAAAACGCCTCGGCGCAGGAGAACAAGGGCTTCTTCGCCAATGCCGGCTTCCCCGTGAGCAGCGTCGATCGGTGGCTCGGGGGCAACCAATGTTATGCGATGGGCTGGGCGCTCGGCAAGCTCCGGTACGTGCCCACCGATCAGATCGAGGCCGCTTACACGAGCGGGACGTTGAAATCGGAGGACATCCTCCTCACCGACGCGATCCCCGCCGAATTGCCTTATCTCGCGGGGATCGTCTCCCTCTCGCCGTCGACGCCGAATGCGCACACCGCCATCCTCGCGACCTCGTTCGGCATCCCGTTCGTGTACCTCGCGAGCGAGGCGGAGCGCGCGCAGGCCAAGGCCCTCGACGGCAAGGAGATCATCCTGCGCGCCAAGAACCAGTACGGCCGCTGCGACGCCGCGCTCTTCGACATGGACGGCGCGCTCACGGCCGCCGATCGTGACGCGCTGCTCGCGCAGAAAAAGCCGGCGCCTCTCGCCTTCTCGCCCAAGCAGACGCTCGGCGCGATCGTCCGGAACACCAACGATCTCGGCCCGGCCGACATCGTTCATTTCGGCGGCAAGGCGGCCAATTACGGCCTGCTCCGCGACGCGATCCCGAACGATTCCCAGGAGGCCCTCGCGCTCTCGTTCGACCTCTGGGACGGCTTCCTCGATCAGACCATGCCGGGCGGGAAAACGCTGCGGCAGGAGATCGGCGAGCGGCTCGCGAGTTACCAGTACCCGCCGAACCTCGCCGCCCTCAAGGTCGATCTCGCCGCCATTCGCGCCCGGATCGAGGACGACGCGGCCTTCTCGGATGCCCAGCGGCAAGCGGTCGTCGCCGCGCTCGCCTCGTTCGATCCCGCGCGCAAGATCCGCTTCCGCAGCTCGACCAACGTCGAAGACAGCGACGCATTCACGGGCGCCGGGCTCTACGACAGCGCGAGCGGCTGCCTCGCCGACGACACCGACGCGGACACCACGGGCCCGAGCCATTGCGACGCGTCCCAGAACAGCGAGCGCGGCGTGTTCCGCGCGCTCCAGAAGGTGTACGCGAGCTTCTACAACGACAACGCCTTCATCGCGCGCCTGCTCTACGGCGTGAACGAGAGCGAGATCGGCATGGGCGTGCTCGTCCATTACTCCTACCCGGACGAGGACGAGCTCGCGAACGGCGTGGCGACGAACGTGCGCCGCGCCGATCCCATCGACGACATGAAAATCGTCTCGCAGGTCGGCGCGCTCAGCGTGACGAACCCCGAGGGCGGCGCGCTCCCCGAGGTCGTCCACGGCTTCCATTCCCAGTGGGGCGACTCGTTCGCGACCATCGCCGGATCGAGCCTCGTGCCGCTCGGGGGCCACGTCATGGAGTGGGACAGCGATTACGTGAAGCTCGGCGGGTTGCTCGGCAAGGTGGCGGATCGGTTCGCCGAGGTCCATCCCAGCAAGACGACGTTCGCGCTCGATTACGAGTACAAGAAGATGAAACCCAACGGGGCGCTGCTCATCAAGCAGGTGCGCGAGCTGCCGCTGCCGGACGACAACGCCTCGCTCACGCCCTTCCTCGTCCCCGGGCCCCGCGTGCTCTGCACGCTCCAGGGCGAGCAAAGCGACGTCTTTGCCCTCCATCGACTGAAGCTGCGCGCTTCGCTCCGGGCGCGTACGGGGTTCGTCGACGCGGCGAGCCTCGCGGCCGAGACGTTGTACGGCGACGTCACGTTCACCTACCTCTCCGCGAATGGCGTTTCGACCCTCACGGGCAATCCCGGGACGTGGCCCTCGGCTGCGCACAGCTTCATGGCGGATCAGACGCTCGATCTCTTCACGTCGGGCAACGGCGCGGACGCGCGGACCCTCGAGCTCTCGACGGGCTCCGTGCCCACGCTGCTCCCGCCGTCCGACGGCCCGATCCTCGCGCTTCGTGACCTGGAGATCCAGCTCGCGGCGGAGTACACGACGCCGGTCCCCTATGTCGACTGGGATGGCGTGCCGGCGAAACGCACGCGGGACGAGGCCATTCGCCTCACCACGTGCATGGACGAGGGACCCCTCCCGTCGGGCGCGTCCTTGCAGACCCGGACGATGGAAGCAGGCGGCGTGAAAATCGTGACGAAGTATTACTGGCCGTCGCCGCCGACCGGCGTCGTCGCCGGCTACACCGCCCCGCTCCTGCGCTGGGAGGAGACGCGGATCGAGGGCCTCACGGCGGCGCCCATCGTGCTCAAGGGGCATTTCTCGCAGACGTACCGGCCGCAGCACCACAACTTCAGCGAGGATTTCATGTTCGAGCCGGCCCTCGAAGAGGGTTTGCCCGCGAACGTGCTCGCCGAGCTCACGGCGAAGGGGATTCGTCAGATCTACGTGCTCGGCACCACGATCGGCACGATCGACCCCGCCGGACAGGTCAAGCCGCTCTGAGTGCGGCCTTCCGCGCCCGCGCGTGATCAGCGCGCGGGCGCGACGAAATACGTCGCCACCTCGATCGCATCTTCGGTCTTGCTCGCGGGCGTGGCAGGCGCGATCGTAGCTCCACCACACGCCGTCATGAGGATCCCGGTCCGAACCGCACCGATCGCACTCGTTTTCATGCGCATGACCTTCTCCTGTGTCGAAGGCGCCCCGTGAAAGACCCGCGGGTCGCCTGGGACGACGTTCATTTGTTCCTCGCCGTGGCGCGCGCCGGCACGCTGAGCGCCGCCGGACCGCGGCTCGGCCTCACGCAGCCCACGGCGGGCCGGCGGCTCCGCGCGCTGGAAGAATCCGTCGGCGTCACGCTCTTCCAGCGCACGCCGCGCGGATTTCGCCTCACGGAAGCGGGGGAGGCGATGTTCCGTCACGCCGAGCGCATGGAGCACGAAGCCGTGGCCCTCGAGCGACGCCTCTTCGGCGAGACGCGCGAGACGGGCGGCGTGCTCCGCATCTCGACGAGCGAGTGGTTCGCGCGGCACGTCCTCGGCCCCGTGCTCGCCGCGTTCAGCCGCGAGCATCCCCGCGTCACCGTCGAAGTCGTGGCCGAGTCACGCCTCCTCGACCTCGATCGGCAAGAGGCCGACCTGGTCTTTCGTTTCATCGCGTTCGACCGCGCGGACATCGTGCAGCGCAAGCTCACGCAAATCCGGTATGGCCTCTACGCCGCGCAAACGTACCTCGACGCGCGCGGCGCGCCCGACACGCACGGCGGCGAGGGACACGCGATCGTCACGATGGATCGCGCATTCGACGCGCTCGCCGACGTCGCGTGGCTCCGCGCGCGGTTCCCCGGCGCGCACGCCACCGTGCGGAGCAACAGCCGTGACGTGCAGGCCGCCGCGTGCGTACACGGCGCCGGCCTCGCCGTCTTGCCGAGGGTCATCGGAGATGCGCTCCCGCTCGTGCGCCTCGACGTCGGAGAAGAGCCGCCCGGCCGTACCATCTGGCTCGGCTACCATCGCGACCTCAAGGGCCTCCCGCGCCTCCGCGCGCTCGCCGACCACGTGCACGCCTCCGTGCCGAAGACGCTCTGACGTCAGAAGCCGGCGAGCACGCTCTTGCCGATCGCCTTGCCACTCTCGATCGTGGCGTGAACCTTCTTCAGCGTCGCCGCATCGATACGGCCGGCCCGCTCGGTCAGCGTCGTGCGGAGGACGCCCGCGTCGACGAGCGCCGAGACTTCTTCGAGCAGGCGATGCTGCTCGATCATGTCGTTCGTCTGGAAGATCGACCGCGTGAACATGAGCTCCCAGCCGACCATCACGCTCTTGCGCTTGAAGGGTACGATGTCGAAGGACTTCGGATCGTCGATCAGCACCACGCGTCCCTGCGGAGCGACAGCCTTGGCGATTGCGTCCTGGTGCCGATCGCTCGCGGTCAGCCCCGCCACGTACGGCACGTGTGGAATTCCAAGCTCCGCCAATCCTGCATCGAGCGGCTGCGTGTGATCGATGACGTGATGGGCGCCCATGTCGAGGACCCATTGTTTCGTCTCCGGCCGTGAGGCCGTCGCGATGACCGTGAGCCCCGTCAGGCGCCGCGCGATCTGAATGAGGATCGAGCCCACGCCGCCCGCGCCGTTGATGACGAGGAGCGAGCCCGCCTGCGCCTTGCGACCATACGGAACGCCGAGCCTGTCAAAAAGCAGCTCCCACGCGGTGATCGCGGTGAGCGGGAGCGCCGCGGCTTCGGCGAAATCGAGGGACTTCGGCTTGCGCCCCACGAGCCGTTCGTCGACGAGGTGCTTTTCGGCATTCGTGCCGGGTCTCCCGATGGCGCCTGCATAAAAGACCTCGTCTCCCGGGCGGAACAAAGTCACGTCCGGCCCGACCGCTTCGACGACGCCCGACGCGTCCCAGCCGAGCACACGCGGGCTGCCGTCCTCGGACTTGAAGCTCGCGCGAATTTTCACGTCGACGGGGTTCACGGACACCGCGTGGACACGGACGAGGAGGTCACGCCCGGTGGCTTTCGGCTCGGGGAGCTCGACGTCGACGAGGGAATGGTCCGCGGTGATGGGGAGAGGTTGGTGGGTGCCGACGGCCTTCATGGGGACGACTCCTTGGTTCGTGGAGGTGCCGCGCATCTTTGGGCCTTCCGGTCCGCCGCGCGAGGCCCGTGTGCGCATGCCGGCCATGCGCCAGCGCATGGCGCGAAGGGGACGTCGTGACAAGCCCGCGAAGGCGCTGGTGTCAAGCATCGAGCTGAGGTACGAGGCCTCGTGATCAGCGATGGAATGCGCGCCGAAGCCTCCGTCTGGATGCTCGAAACGTATCGACCGCCGCTCGCCGTTCTCGCGGAGCGCCTGGCCTCGACGGATCCAGCCGAGGCGCTCGCGGCCGCAAATGCGCTCGCGGAGCGGGCGAGGGAAGGGAAAGACGATCCGCAAGCACTCGCGGCGTGCGTGCCGGCAGACCTCCTCGCGCTGACACACGACGCGCAGCGGGTCCTCGCCGAGCTCGCGGTCATGGGTTTGCCCCTTGTGATCCCCAAGCTCCCCGCAGACCTTCCGCCCGCGCTCGCGTGCCGTTTTCGATGCGCAGCGCTGCTCGCCTCCCCCGAGCGCCTGCCGCTCGACGAGGCGTCGCCGCTGGATCTCCACGCCGTCGCGGATGCGCCCGTCGAACGGGCCCTCGCGTCGGGGCTCTGGATCCGCGCGGCTGCTCATGCACGGCCCGCGATGCACGATCACGCCATTACCTTCGCGCGCGCCGGGCTTTTCCGTGCGGTCCTCTCGCCGGTCGAACCAGCGGAGGTGCTTTGGGACATCGCGCGCCGCTCGTCGGATGCCGTGGCCACACGCGCGCTGGGCCTCCTCGCCGAGCCCTGGGCGCAGGGTTTGCCCTGTCCGCCGCTCGCCGCGTGGTTGCACGGAGAGGAGGTCGCGCTCGCGGCGCTGCGCCTCGCGGCCTCGCGCAGGGATACGGCGTGGGTGCGGCGATTCGCGACGTGCGAGGACGTGGCCCGCAGCGTTCGGCGCGCGGCGCTCGTGGCGCTCGGCGCGCTCGGCGCGGTCGAGGATGTCGAGCTGCTCCTCGTGCTGGCCGAGGACGAGCCGGCCGGCGGGGGACCCGAGGCGATCGAGGCGATGTGTTGCCTCAAGCGGCGCGGAATCTCCCCGGATGAAGACCAGGCATGCCGCGCGATCGAGCTCGCGCTCCGCTACGAGGTCTTGCCGATCGAGCCTCTCGTGGAATGCACGAGCAGCCGGGCCGACGCGCTCGTCGCGACGATCGACGAATGCATCTCCTGCGGCGCGTCCAAGGCGCGAGCCGCACGTTTGCTCGCCGCCTTCGGGACACGGCGGACCCTCGCGCGCCTTCTCGAAATGGCAGAACAAGCTGCAGATCCGATCCTGTCGCGGTCTGCGATTCGCGAGCTCGGCTGGCTGGAGGAGCGATCGGCCGAGCCCGTGCTCCTCGCGAGGCTCGACGCAGAACCCGAAGCATGCCTGTTTGCCCTCGGTCGCCTCGGCGGCGCGGCCACGGCAGAGCGATTGCGAAGCCTCCTCGAGGGCGCGCCGCCTCCCTGGCTCTCGGCCGGGCTGCGTGTTCTTTTTCGGTTGGATCCGTCCCCGAGCGTGCTCTCCGCGGCGGCCGAACATGGCGCGATCTCCGCCGAGACGCTCGATGCATTGCAGGCACACGCGAGCGCCGAGCAAATCGACGCGCTCGCTGCCATTGCCAAAGCCCCCGGGCATCCCTTTCGCGCCTCGGCGATCGGCGCGCTCGGCCGTACGGGCGGGCCCCTCGCGATCGACCCGCTCGCCGCGCTGCTGACGGACGGCGACGAAGAGATCCGCGCGCTCTGCAAGGCCGCGCTGCGCACGCTGGGACAACGCCTCGCCATTCCGGATCCGCCGCTCGCATGCCTGGAAGGGGCGACGGATCCGGGCGCCGCGCTCGTGGCGGAGGCGGCGCTGCGGAGGTTGCGTCGGCGGTCCGAATCCGTCGCCGAAACGACGCTCCTGCTCGACGCCGTCTTCGGGTACAACCATCCGCACCTCGTTCGTGTGGTTCGTCCGCTTCTGCGCCGGGACAACCCCGAGATACGCAAACGCGCGATCGCCTGCCTTTCGGCCGCGGGGCCCGCTTGCGCGGCCTGGCTTTTCCCTTCGCTGAGCAGGGACGTCCCCCTCCCGGTCGCGCGCCAGGCCTTGCTCGCCCTCGGGAATGCGGCCGTGCCCGGCCTCGGCGGGGCGATCGCCGCGTGGCTCTCGCATCCCAACATGAATTTGAAAAAAGCGGCCGCCGAGGCGCTCGCCCGGAGCCGCGATTCCGACGCGATCCCGGCGCTCGTCGACGTGCTCGCAGTGCACGATCAGCCGGGGCTCCGGGAGCTCGCGGAGCGGGCGCTCCGGGCCATCGCGGGTCCCTTTTTTCGCTCGCTGATCGTCGAGAGGATCGCCGCGACAAAGGAGCCACGCCGCGAAGATTTGCTCGCGTCCACGATCGCGCGTGATGTCGCCCCGGAGGAGCTCGCCGCGCTCGTCGCCCGCCGGCCGAATCTCCCGAAGGTCCTCGTTCTGCATACCTATGCAGCGAATGCGGAGAATGCCGCCGACCTGGACGCCGCGCTCCGGCGCCATGGCGTTCGTGATCGCATTCCACACGAGACCGATGTCGCGCCGGAGAGCCCGCTGCGGGCCGGCCTCGCGGGTGCCGAGGCGGAGCGATGCATCACGGAGCTGCGAAGGACAATCCGCGAGGCACCCTTCCTCGACAAACCTTCCCCCGACCTCGTCGCGTGCGTTCGAGCGGCGGCCGAACGGGCGGGCACGATCGGCGCGCGGCTCGCCGTCCCCGAGCAGCGCGTCCTTTCTGCGCTGCTCCCGCAGCTCGACCGTGTGACGCGCAAGGACGCCCTCGCCCTGCTCGCCACGACGACGGATCCCTTTGTTTCCAGCCGCGTGCTCCCTTTCATCGACATGGAAGAGGAAATCGACCCGCGCCACGCGCCGCTGCTTGCTGCCGTGCTCCGCCAAAGCGGCCCCGAGGCCGCGCGTTCCCGAAGCGCGGATCCACGCCCCGCCGTACGCGCCCAGGCGGCGCTCGTGCTCCGGCTCGCAGGGGAGGGAACACTTGCATTCACACCTCCGAGCGAGCGAGCCGCATTGCTTCAAGCCTGGATCGATGCGGGTCGCGAAAACGACCTCCTCGCGGCGCTGGAGGGCCGGGACGCGCTGCCGCTCGTGCAGGTCGCAAAGCTCGTCGCCGATCGCTCCGGTGCCGCCGCGGCGTGGGCGCTCGCAGAGCGATGGGCGGCCGCGCGTCCCGCGGAGCGAACGCCGAGCCTCGTCGATCTCGCGTTCCTCGGCGAAATCGCAGGCTCCGCGCTCCGCGCGCTCGCGCAGGGCGAGACGCGCGGCGAGGTCCGGCAGCGCGCGATCACGGAGCTATTCCGCGCACGCCGTGCAGACCGCGCATTCCTCCGGCCCTTGCTCGCCGATGCGCACCCCGGCGTCCGCGAAGCCGCGGCGGCTGCGCTGATCCACGCTGGAGATCACGACGATCGCGCCTACGTGCTCGGCACATGGCTCGCGGGCGCCATTCGCGGATCGTTCACCATGACGCTCGATGAGCAGGATACGCCTGCCGTTGCAAAGGCCGTCGCCGACGCGGCGACCGAGGCCGCGCAGCTCCGCGTCTTGGGTCCCGTGACCGCATTGCCCCCGGGCTCCCGCATTCCGCTGCTGCTCGCGCTCCATTCGTCCCCACATCCGCGCGTCGCTGGAGCGGCCTGCGATTCGTTGCGCTCGCTCCCGGCAGCGCACGTCCTCCCGCATGTCGAACCCCGTCTCCGCGCCGGGGATCTTTCTTTGCTCGATACCATCGGCGCAGCGGGCGCCGTCCCCAGGCGCCTCGCAGACCTCGCGCGCACGTCGGACGACGCCGCGGCGTGGGTTCGCTTTGGCCTGCGCGCAGCGGGCGGCGGCGTTCTTTATGCGGCCGGCCTCGGAGCCACGATCGCAGCGTGGGCCTCGACGTCCCCGTCTCCCGCGGCGGCGCTCTCCCTCCTCGCGCGCCTCGCCGATTGGTACGACGAACGCCACGCGCGGGCGCTTTGCCGCGCCCTCGAGCCGGCGCTCTCCGGCGCGCGTCGCGATGCCGTGCTCGGCTCCCTTCTCGAAGCGCTCCGCGAGCAACCCCCCGAGCTCGTTTCGCGGGTGCTCTCGGGCATCGTTCGTCCCACCGATACATTGGCCCTGCAGCTCCTCGCCGAGGCCGAGGCGCGATCGCCCGGCCTCCTCGACCTCCTCGCCCCTGCATTACGCAGCGCCGTGGAGCGCGCGCTCGATACGGCGCTCGCCACGGCCGGTCCGGAAGCCGCGCGCCGCTTGCTCACCTATTTCGCAGGTCGCGCCGATCGTCCCTCCGAACGCGAGCGTGTCCTCACCATGCTGGAACGGCACGTCCGCTCCTCCGAACGCCGCGTGAGCCTCCACGCCCACCGCCTGCTCCGCACGCTGGCGCCACGCGAACGTTATCTCCGCGCCACCCGCGCGCTGCTCGACGACCCCGATCCCACGACCCTCCGGCTTGCGATCCGCGTCCTCGCATTCGGCGGGGATGCGGACTCTACCGCTGCTATCGCGGCTCGCTTGTTTCATCCGCACGCGGGCGTCTCGCGCGCGGCCCGCGCAGGCCTGCTCGCGCTCGGGGAAGCGGCCGTGCCGCCGCTGCTCGGCGCCCGCAGCCACCTGCGGCCCGATCGCCGCGCGGCGCTCGACGCCGTGCTCGACGAGATCCGGAGCCTCACCGCTGGAAACACCGCGCGCTGATCCCACCACGCGCCGGGACAATCGACCTCGACCAGAATGTGCAAGGCGGAGCGGTCGCGAGGGAAAAAAGAGAGGAGGCAAACCAAGACCGACCCCAGCAGCCGAACCGACGCGGGGGCCCCTTCGCAAGGCTGCAAGTGCTCCATCCGTCAGGTATGTAGAAGGGGAAAGGTTGGCGACGTGCACGATGGAACGAGCGACTTGAACGCGCCGGGGGCAGGGGCCACGTTGCGCGAAATGCTCGGGCCGAAGGGGAGCGGCCTCTCGCTCCTGGACAGCCTTGGGGCGATCGTCTGGCTCGCCGACGCGACGGAGCTGTCGTTGTCCTTCCTGAATCGCCAGGCCAGCGCGCTGCTCGGCCTGCCGCGGAGCGATGCGCAGTCGGCCTCGTGCGTCCTGTCCCGGGTTCATCGCGACGATCGGGCGCACCTCCGCGACGTATGCCAAGCCGTCGCCTCGACCGGCACGAGCCGCCCGGTCGATTACCGCATCGCCTCCGCCAGCGGACAGCTCGTCCCCCTGTCGGGCCACGTGCACGCCGTACGAGCGGAGAGCGGCGACGCGCTCCTGGCCCTCGCTTTCGTGGGGCTTGTCGCTCCCGGACAAACGCCGGCGCCAAGGCCGGACGGCGCGGCGGACAAGGCCCACGAGCACGGGAGCCGCGCCGAGGACGGCCAGCGGGACGTGCACGCGGCCGGAGGACCTCTGAGCGTCCGACGCGCGACCCGCTTGAGTCGCATCGAGGACATCATCGACAACATCGATGGCATCGTGTGGGAGGTCGACGCGGACACGTTCTCCTTCACCTACGTCAGCGCGCACGCCGAGCAGATCCTCGGATACACCGTCGCGCAGTGGCTCGCGGAGCCGACGTTCTGGGTGGACCACATCCACCCGGACGACCGCCATTGGTGCGTGGCGCTCTGCAAAGAGGCGACGGCCCGAGGGGAGCCCCATCGATTCGAGTACCGGATGATCGCCGCGGACGGCCGGGTCGTATGGCTGCGGGACTATGTCCGCGTGGTGCTCGACCAGGGCCGGCCCGCCAGGCTGCGCGGCGTGATGGTCGACATCACCGAGTGGAAGGACGTGCAGGGGGAGCTCGAAAAGACGGTCTCGCTCCTGCGCACGACCCTCGATTCGACCGCGGATGGGATCCTCGTCACGGCGTCGGACGGATCGACCATCAATGCCTACAACCAGCAGTTCGTGGAGATGTGGCGGCTGCCGCTGTCCATCCTCGAGCAAGGGAGCGACGAGCAGGCCTTGGCCTCCGTCCTCGATCAAATCGCCGATCCGGCCTCGTTCCATGCCAAGGTGCGGTGGCTCTACCAGTCGCCGGAGGAGGAGAGCTACGATATCGTCGCGTTCAAGGACGGTCGCCTCTTCGAGCGTTATTCGCGCCCGCAGCGGATCGGGCGGGACGTCATCGGCAGGGTGTGGAGCTTCCGCGACGTCTCGCGGCGTTTTCGCGCCGAGGCGGAGCGCGACCGGCTGCTGGTCGAGGAGCGCCGCTTGCGGGCCGACGCGGAGCGCGCGCACGGTCGTATGGCCTTCCTCGCCGAGGCGAGCCGCAAGCTCGCCGCCGCGCCGCTCGACATGGATCGGACGCTCGCGGCGGTCGTCGAGCTCGTCGTCCCGTCCCTGGCCCGGTGGTGCGCGTTCGTCCTGCCCGAAGGCATCGGCGCGCGCGCCGAACCCACGACGGCGGCGACACACGAGAGCGCGACGATCGACGATCGCCTCTGTCCGCTGCTCCGCCGTTATCTGCCGGGCGCCGACGATCCGATAGGCTTCACGCAGGTGCTTCGCTCGGGCGAGCCCCTCCTCGCGTCGATCGTCCCCGACGAGGCGCTCCTCGCCGTCGCGCGCGACGAGGCGCACCTCGCGCTCCTGCGCGCCCTCGGCGCCACGCCGCGGATGCTCGTGCCTCTCCTGATCCAGGGGCGCGCGATGGGCGTGCTCGCCATGGGCGCGAGGCCCCTCGGCAGCCATTTCTCGCCGGAGGATCAAGCCCTCGTCGAGGAGCTCGGCAGGCGGTGCTCCACGGCGCTCGAGAACATGCGCCTTTATGGCGAAGTGCAGGAAGCCCTGCGCCGCAAGGAAGAGTCGCTGGCGCTGCTCGACACGTTGTTCACGAGCGCCCCCGTGGGGCTCGCCTTCCTCGACAGGGACATGCGGTATGTCCGGAGCAACCGGGCCCTCGCGGTGGGCATTCATCGACGGTCGCCGGAGGAGGAAATCGGAATGACGCCCCACCAGGCGATTCCGGAGCTCGCCGCGCGCGTCGAGCCCTACATTCGCCGCGTCCTCGAAACGGGAAAGCCGCTCGTCGGCGTGGAGATCTCGGCCCGGATCCCGGCGGATCCCGACCACGACCGGCACTGGCTCGCGAGTTATTATCCGGTCCGGACCGCGCGGGGCGATCTGCTCGGCGTGGGCGTCGTCGTCGTGGATCTGACGGATCAGAAATGCGCCGAGGAGGTGCGCGCGAAGCTCTACCAGGAGGCGCAGGAGGCCATCCGCGTGCGGGACGATTTCCTCTCCATCGCGTCCCACGAGCTCAAGACGCCGCTCGCCACGCTGACGTTGCGCCTCGAGCAGATATCCCGCCGCCTCCGCGATGGGCAGCCCGTGGACAAGGAGCCACTCGTCCGGGCGCTCGCGCAGATCGGCCGGCTGACGGCGCTCACGAATGACCTGCTCGACGTCTCGCGTATCGCGGCCGGTCGGCTCACGATCCGGGCGGAGCAAGTGGCGCTCGCGGATCTCGCCCGCGAGGCGGTGGCGAATGCGGCCGTGGGCTTGCAGAAGCACACGATCGAGATCGTCGAGCCCTTCGAGGACCTCGTCGTGGTGGCCGATCGCGGCCGTCTCGCGCAGGTCCTCGGAAACCTCCTCGACAACGCGATCAAATACTCGCCCGCCGGCGGCACGATTCGCGTCGCGCTGTCGAAGCGCGACCGCGAGGCCGTCCTGTCCGTCACCGATCCCGGCATCGGGATCCCGAGAGAGCAGCAAGGGATGCTCTTCGAGCGTTATTTCCGCGCGCGGAACGCGCCCATTACATCGTACGGCGGGCTCGGGCTCGGCCTCTACATTTGCCGCGACATCGTCGAGCGGCACGGCGGACGCATCTGGACGCAAAGCGAGGTCGGGCAGGGCTCGACCTTCACGATCGCGCTCCCGCTCGAAGGCCGCCCGCAAGAAGAACAGGCGCGTCCAGGTTGACAGACGAATGAGGACGCGCGGTCGGGGCAGAGGAGCGGGTCCTCCGAGCGTCCTCCGAGCGCCAGCCCAGACGGCCTTCCTCCGCGCCGCGGCCCCTGCGGCTCCTCGCCGCGTTCGGCGTCGGTCTCGTCCGGCGCAGGACCAGGGCGCTCCCACGCGTCGGATGCACCCGGGCATAGCATGAATGTGGCGGCCCGATTCTTTCAACAGGAGAGCCATTCTTGGTAGGGTCGCGCTCATGATCCCGCCCAGGTCCCGGCGCTCGCGAAGTGCGTCCTCCGCATCCCTCCGCGCCCTCGTCCCCCTGCTCGGCCTGCTCACGGCTTGTGGCTCCTCCGAGAACTCCGCCGCGCCCTCGGCAGGGCGTCTTTCCGACGACGTCCTGCACGCGCCGCGTGTACCCACCCCTGCGCAGAACCTCGTTCTCCTCCCCGAGGTCCCGCTCGACGTGCCCGCCGTTCTCACGCCCGCGCCGGGCGCGAGAGCGCAGGCCGCGTTCGGGGGTGGGCAATGGCTGCTCGCTTGGTCGGACCTGCGCACCTCCCGCCCGATCCTCTACGGCACGCGCGTCGCGCAGGACGGCACGGTGCTCGATCCGTATGGCATTCGGCTGCTCGACGACTGGTACGGCGATCCCTACAGCGGCTGGCCGTATTCCCCGGCGGTCGCGTTCGACGGGACCAATTACCTGGTGGTCACCGTGCAGAACAGGAAGGTCCGCGGCGTGCGGGTCAGCCAGGCCGGGGCCGTGCTCGACCCTGGTGGGTTCGATATCGGAGGCATGCCGCTCGAGCTCAGGGGCCCTCCATCCGTCGATTTCGACGGAACCAATTACTTCGTCGCCTGGAGCCGCGTGGCGATCGACAGCGATCCCATGGGCGGCCTCTATTATGCGCGCGTCGCGCCCGACGCGACGGTCCTCGATCCGGGCGGGATCTACGTGCCCGCCGACGTCTGCAGCCCGGTCGATGTCTCCTTCGACGGGACGAACCATTTTGTCGTCTGGGCCACCTCCTCGGGCGACGCCACGGTGCGCGGCGCGCGCATCACGCCCCAGGGCACGGTGCTCGATCCGGGGGGCATTGCGGTGAACTCCCTCCCGACCGTCGACTGCCGCTCCCCCCACCTGGCCACGAGCTTCGACGGCCAGAACCACGTCGTCGCTTGGTACGACCTCGACTGGGACGTGGGCGAGGAGCAGATCTTCGCCACGCGCGTCTCGCCGCAGGGCACCGTCGTCGATCCCAGCGGAATCATGGTCGCGGCGGAGCTCGTCGAATTCGAAGAAATGAACCGGCTCGACGTGGCCGCCGACGGCGCGGGCACGCGGATCGCGTGGAGCCGCGACGGCATGGATGATGGCGGAGACTTCTGGACGCGCGTCGCGTATGCACGCCTCGCGCAGGACGGCACGCTCACGGTGCCTGCGCAGCTCCTGCCCGACAGGGGCGTGGACGTGGCCCTCGCCTCGGACGGCGCGGGCGTGCTGGCCACGTGGACGTCGGAGACCAGCAGCACGCCGGTCGTGGGCAGGCGTTTCGGCTCGGGCATGGCCCTGCCGATCGACACGCAGCCCCGGGCCTTCTCGACGCACGGCAACGCGGAGGAGGTGCTCGCCGCGGCCTCGGACGGGCAGACCTCCTTCGTCATCTGGAGCGATTCGCGCATGCCGAACATCGACGGCCAAGGCCTCTTCGGGGTGCGCGTGGGGCCTTCGGGGCAGGTCCTCGACGCCACGCCGATCGCGATCACGGGCCTGCCCTTCGACGAGGCCACCGTGGTCTTCGACGGCGCGAACTTCGTGGTGATCTTCGTGCGCAAGTACATCGACAACAACAACCCCTACCAGGCCGTGCGCGTGAGCCCCCAGGGCGCCCTGCTCGACGCGACCCCGGTGCAGATCCCGCTCTGCGGCCAGGGTTTCAACCGGTTGACGGCGACGGCCACGAGCGACGGCGTTCGCACGCTGGTCTTCGCCAACGGCTGCGAGCTCGAGAATATCGGCCTCTCTGGCGTGCTGCTCGACCACGACCTGATGCCGGTCGCGCCGGTGCTGGGGCTGGCCGATGAGAAGCACTATCCCCAGCAGGCGCAGGTCGCCTACAACGGGACGAACTACCTCGTCATCTGGCACCAGGACAACGGCGTGTCGGGGCGCCGTGTCGACACCCTGGGCGCGCTGCTCGACAACGTGGATCTCACCATCGTCTCGGGTGGCGACTACGTTCATTCCGCGCAGGTCAGCGGCGGGGGCGCTGGAAATCACCTAATCGTCTGGCACCAGGGCAACGAGGTGCGGGCGGGGCGCGTCGACCCCGCGGGGCAGATCCTCGATCCGCAGGGCTTCCTCGTCGCCGGCATGGGCGCCGATTTCGACACCTCGGCGGTGGCGT
This sequence comes from Polyangium fumosum, assembly GCF_005144585.1. Lineage (GTDB taxonomy): Bacteria > Myxococcota_A > Polyangia > Polyangiales > Polyangiaceae > Polyangium > Polyangium fumosum. The sequence goes on from NZ_SSMQ01000059.1 coordinate 47,671, forward strand.
TCGACGGAACGGATTACGTCCTCGCCTGGCACGCGCTGACGAACGCGGCCGATCCCGGGTCGCTCGATCTGTACGCCGCGAAGATCGATCCCCAGGGCAACGTGGGAGCGAGCTTCCCGCTGTCGATGGCGCCGGAGCATGAGGGCTCCGTGGCCTTCGCGCCGGGCGGGGGCAGGGTGCTGGTGGCGTACACGCGCTACGAATCCCCGGCGCCGTACAGCGCGCGCCGTGCCTATGCGAGGCTCTTGGATCCGCTCGGCGGCAGCGGCGGCGCGGGTGGGGCCGGCGGAAGCGGAAGCGGCGGTGCAGGCGGGAGCGGCGACGCAGGCGGAAGCGGCGGCAATGGCGGCACAGGCGGCAATGGCGGCACAGGCGGAAGCGGCGACGCTGGCGGAAGTGGCGGCGCTGGCGGAAGTGGCGGCGCTGGCGGAAGTGGCGGCGCTGGCGGAAGCGGCAGCGCTGGCGGGAGCGGCGGCGCTGGCGGAAGCGGCGGCGCTGGCGGGAGCGGCGGCGCTGGCGGAAGTGGAAGCGGCAGCGGGAGCGGAAGCGGAAGCGGCAGCGGCAGCGGTGGCGGCAATGGCGGCACAGGTGGCCAGGGCGGGAGCGGCGGCGAACCGACCGACATTCATATCGATCGCGGCTGCGGTTGCCGCGCGTCCGGGCCTTCCCCCGGGCCGCGGTCCCTGCTGCTTCTCGCCGCGCTCGGCATCGGCGGCCTCGTCCGGCGCAGGACCTCGGCTCGACAATGAAGTTGCGTCGGTGCAAGGACGACCTCGCAGCCGCTCGCGCGCTATGCAACCGACCGATCCTGGAGTGCGTCGACCTCGCGGAGGGTGCACGGTCGGGGCAGGGGAGCGGATCCTCCGAGCGCCGGCCCAGGCTGGCACATTCCCGGCTCCTTTTGACTTGGAGACCGGCGCCGGAGCGCGCGGGTCCTCGGGGTCTCATGCTGGCGCCGACATTGCCATGCAGGCGGCCGGAAGGGCGGGCCCGTGCTCGGCCCGTCCATCCAAGGAGGCGTAGCGTGAACTCGTGGTGGATGCGTGGTGCAATGGCGGCGACGCTCGTGCTGGCGGCGGCCTGCGGGAGCGAGGTGAACCAGGATGGATCCGGCAGCGCAGGTGGGACCGGCGGCGCAGGCGGCGAGGGCGGCGTGCTCCCACCACAATGTGTGGTCGAAACGTCGGAGACCGGGCCGTACGAGGTGACGTTCCAGTTCGAAAACGACGGGGCCTCCCCGGCCTTTTTGCGGAAGGATTGCTCCCTCGAATACACGATCTCGTCGTGCGAGGACGGCTATTCCGCGTCGCTCGCCATCCGCGCCTCGTGCAGCCAGGCATGCGACAGCGCGGACGGCGGCTGCCTCGCCTGCGGAGCCTGTCCGCCGGTGGGCGGCGTGCCGGTCGAAATCGGTGCGCCGACCACGGATGCCTGGAAGGGAATGCGATATACGTTCGGAAAGACCGCCGAGGGGTGCACCTGCCACGAATCGCACGTGGCGCAGGCGGGGCGATATCAGATCCGGGTGCCGGTGTATCCCTCCGACGAGGCCGCGCAGACGGGAACCCCCTCCCATGAAGTGACCGTGAATTTCGAGCTGCCGGCGCCGAACGGCGTGGTGGTGGTGCCCATCGGGCAGTCGCCTTGAGCCCAATGCATCAACTTGACGCACCCCACCGCGCACGTTAGCGTTTTTGCCGCCCCATGCCGAATCGATCGACCGTCTCGCCGAGGAAGGTACCGCAACAGCGTCGCTCGCAGGCGCTCGTGCATGCGGTGATCGAGGCAGCGGTCCGCATTCTGAAGCACGGCCGCGAAGACGCATTGACGACCCGCCGCGTCGCTGAAATCGCGGGCGCGAGCGTCGGGTCGCTTTACCAGTATTTTCCCAATCGCGATGCCATCATCCGCGCGCTCATCGATTCCCACGTCCGGGCGATGCTCGCGCGCCTCGACGACCAAATGCGGGATGCCTTCTGCGCGAGCTGCCCCGAAGAAGCGGTGCGTCGCTTCGCAGCAGGCCTCGTCGCCGCCCATACCGCCGATCTCGATCGGTGGCAGGTGATCGCCTTGCAAGTGCTGCGCATCGGCGATCTCGATCCGAGCGACGAGGCATGGCAGCTCCTCATCGAGCGCGCCCGAGAGCTCGTCCACCGCGTCGCGCCCGATCTCCCCGCGGCAGAAGCCTCCCGGGCCGCCAAACGCCTCGTCCTCCTCGTCCGCGCTCTGCTCGTGGACGCCCTGACCCAGCGGCCGGACGAGCTCCGCGACCTCCGCCTCACCACAGACATCACCGACCTCATTCTCGGCTACCTCGGGCGCCTGCGCGAGCGGCACATGGCGCCCGGCTGAGCGCTCCTGCAAAGCCGACGCGCCGGGGCGCTGCCCCGGACCCCGCGAGGGGCTGTCCGCCCCCTCGACCCCGGACCAGCGAGGCGCTGGACCCAGGGTTGAAAAACTGCGCGGTGCGCAGTTTTTCAAACAGGCCGACGAAGAGGCCGGGGTGCCAGCAGAAGCCGCAGCGCGGCTGTCTTGGTGGGGAACGCCGCCGCCGGTCAAGGCCAGGGATGATCTTGCCTACCAAAGGCCGCAGCGCTGACAGGTCGGCGGCCAACGCCTCGTCGCATGACGTCGTGGCGTGACGTGGTGACCTCACGTTCCAAACAGCACGGCTCCGTCCCTCCACGTGATGGGGCCGTAGGTCTTCGGGCGATGAGCCTAGGGTCTCCTGCACCGCGGCCATCTCTCGACGCCACGAGCCCGTCGCTCCTTCCATCGCCCCCGTTCCTCCAAGGCACGGCCTCGTACCCCCGGAGGCTCGACGGCACGCCCCAGAGACACGTCCCCGTCCCTCCAAGGCACGGCCTCGTACCCCCGGAGGCTCGACCGCACGCCCCAGAGACACGTCCCCGTCCCTCCAAGGCACGGCCTCGTACCTCCGGAGGCTCGACGGCACGCCCCAGAGACACGTCCCCGTTCCTCCAAGGCACGGCCTCGTACCTCCGGAGGCTCGACGTCGTCTCTTCGGACACATGCCCCTATCCCTCGCACACACGTCCCCGTCGCCTTTTGGCTCGGCCCCCAAGCTTGAAGACACGGCCTCATCGATGAACTGCGCATCGCGCAGCCCATCGAACCGACGCCAACGAACCCCCCCATGGTCTTGCCACCGGCCCGCTGGACGGCCGCGCGCCTGTCTCGGTTGGCAACGTCGCTGCCGGTCTTGACCGGGCCTGTTCGATGAACTGCGCATCGCGCAGTTCATCGAGCTTGGGTCCAGCCCCTGGCTGGTCCGGAGTGGAGGGGGCGGATAGCCCCCTCCTGGGGCCTGGGGCAACGCCCCAGCGAAGCGGCTCCACGAGGAGACCCTTCATGACCCCTGCGACGCAATGTAGACGGCCGTCGCCGGATCGAGGAGATATCCGCCCTGGCCCGTCCTCAACACCCCGCGGAGCCCGAGCTTGCGGAGCGTCGCGAGTGCCACGCGGACGCGGTTTGCCGCGGCTTCTGCGCCGATGCGCTCCCCGGGCCAGCCGGCGCGGATGATCTCGTCGAGGGGCAGCGTTTGTCCTGGCGCGGAGGCCCGTAGCTTTGCGAGGGCGAGCAGGATGCGGCGCAGCGGCGCGCGGCTCGACAGGTCCACCGATGCGCGGGCTCCTGGCAGCCGCAGCCTTGCCCCCTCGTCGGAGACGACCAGCGCCTCCGCAGGCGCGGAGAGCCCTTGCCGGCCGGCTGCGAGCAGGATCCTCCGCGCGAACCGCACGTCGTCGTTCGAGCGCCCGAGGGCGAGCGCGCGCGCCTTCTCCAGGAGCTGCGCGCGCTCGGGCTCGCTCGCGTTTGCCAGCGCGACGTGGGCTTCGTGAATCGCGACCGTCGCCTGCAATGCTGGCTCGCTCTCGCATGCGGCGGCGGCGCGTTGTGCCTTCACGAGCCACTGCGCGGAGGCCTCGGGATCCCCTTCGTCGGACCATACCGACGCGAGGCATCCGGCGATCAGCGCCTCGTAGCGGTGAAATCCCGCCGCGCCCATCAGGTCGAACGAGCGCACCAGCATCTTCGTCGCTTCGGCCGGCGAGCCTCGTTCGAGGAACGTGGTGCCGAGGTAGTAGAGCGCGCTGCCCTCGCGGTGACGGCTCCCAATCTCGTGGAACAAACGCACGGCGCGCGCGTGACACGAAAGCGCCGCGTCGAGCTTCCCCCGCTCCTGAAACAGGATGCCCTGCGCGCTCAGCAGCGCGCCCTCGGCGTGTTTGTCGCCGCTCTGCCGCACGATCCCGAGCGCCTCGTCGAGGTCCGCGCCCGCCTCGGTGTAGCTCTCGCGAAAGAGGGCGATCACCGCTGTCTCGTAAAGCACCCGCGGCAGCCGATCCTCGCAGTCGGCATCACGGTACAGCGCGAGCGCGCGCTTCGCCTCGCGTTCTGCCGCGGCGAGATCCCCCTCGCGGCGGTGGGCGTGCCCGAGGCACGCCCGGATCTCGGCTTCCCGCACGCGCCGTGACCGGCCCCCCGCCGCGCCTCCGAGGCACGCGAGCCCTCGCGCGAAATGCGCGCGCGCCTCGACCGTGCGGCCGAGCGTCTCGACGCTCTCCCCGAGGTGCGTGCACGCGAGCGCCTCCAGCGCCGTATCTCCCCGCGCGCGGGCGAGCGCGAGGCCGGCTTCGAGATCGAAGGCCGCTGCCTTCGGATCGCCGAGCTCGCGCCGCGCGACGCCTCGCGCGACGAGGGCGGCCGCGAAATCCGGGAGACGCGCCCCGGCTGTCGTCGCCTGCGCCGCCGTGATCGCTCGGTCGAGCAGGACGAGCCGCAGTTCGAATAACCCGCGCGGCACGACGACCGGTTCGAGCGCGAGCGCGAGCCCGAGCGCGAGCGCGGCGCCGTCCCCTTCGGGCGCGCGCTCCGCATCGTCGAGCGCGCGCGCGTGCGCCGCCACCATGTTGTCCATCTCGCGGCCGAGCTTCTCCCGCGCGGCGCCGCCGAAGGCCGCCTCCTCGGCGAGCGCGCGGCCGAACCACGCGAACCAGCGCGTGTGCCTGGCTGCCGCGCGTTCGAGCTCTCCCGGCCGCTTTTGTAGCTCCTCCGCGGCGAGCTCGCGGATCGCCTCGAAGAGCGAGAAGCGCGCCTCCTCGCCCTCCGCGCGCATTCGCACGAGCGAACGCGCGACGAGCCCCTCCAGCACCCCGAGCACGTCCGCGCCCGGCCGGGCGAGCACGCTCTCCGCCGCCTCCAGCGTAAACCCTCCGCGAAACACCGACGATGCCGCGAAACACGCGCGCTCGGCCTCGTCGAGCTGCACGAGCGAATCCAGGATCGTGCGCCGCATCGACGAATGCCGCCCGTGGTCTTCCCGCCGGACCAGGAAATCGAGCGGCTCGGCGAGGCGGCTCCGGATCTGCCCGAGGCCGAGCAGCCGCACGCGCGCCGCGCAGAGCTCAATCGCGAGCGGGATACCGTCCGTCGCGCGCACCACGTCCCCGAGCGCCGCGAGCTCCGCCGGGCCGACGTCGAAGCCGGGCCGCACCTCCCGCGCGCGGCTCAGGAAGAGCGCCACGCCTTCGGTCGCGAGCAGCTCCTCGCGACTCGCGCCGGGCTCCGGCACCCCGAGCGGCTCCAGCGGCACGAGGTGCTCGCCTGCGATGCCGAGCACGGCCCGCGACGTCACCAGGATGCGCGCGTGCGGCGCGACCTTCATCCACGCGGCCACCACCCCGGCGGCCGCGGCCGCGATGTGCTCCACGTTGTCGAGGAGCAGGAGCACCCGGTTCTTCCGGGCGAGGGCCTGCCCCAGCGCCGCCACCACGGCGCTCTCCTCCGTCGTCCGTTCGAGCGCCACACCCAGCACCGACGCCACGGCGCGGCACATCGCCGCTACGTCGCCGGCGTCCGTCAGATCGCAAAACCACACCCCGCCGCCGTGGGCCGCGTACGCCGCGCCGTGCAATGCCGCGAATCGCGTCGCCACGCGCGTCTTGCCCATGCCCCCGGGCGCGACGATCGTCACGAGCCGCGCGCCCTCGTCGAACCGGGCGACGAGGGTCGCCATGTCCAAGGCGCGCCCCACGAACGACGACGGGCTCTCGTACACGTTCGTACGCGCCTTCGATTTCATGGCGTGGAAGGATGCGAGAGAAGCGGCGCGACCGCCATGCTCGCGCGAAGACGCGCGAGGGATCGGGGACGCCGGCCTCGTCGTCAGTCGCGGCCGGCCTTCCTCGGGCTCACCTGCACTCGCCGTCTTTGTCCGAGCGGCGCTCGCAAGCGGAGGGATCCGGCGGGTGCTCCTTCATGCAACGCTCCCCGCAGCTCATGTCGCTGCTCGACATGCAGCGCGAGAGGCACGCGGCGGATTCGCCCGCGCATTTGTTCACCGCCGACGCCGACGGGCACTGGTAATAGGAGCCGTTCACGCAGCAATGGGCCGAGGCATTGCTCTGCCCGGACCCCGCGCCCCCGCCATTGCCCTGCCCGGGCCCCGTGGTGACCTTGACACTCCCGAGGACGTCCGCGGCCGCGCCGAGGAAACCACCAAGCCCGCCGCCGCTCGAACCGCCGTTCCCGGACGCCTTGGCCTCGGCCGCCTTGCGCTCCTCTTCTTCTTTTTCCTTCCGCTCCGCCTCCGCGCGCGCCACGGCCTCGGCCTTCTCCTTCTCCGCCTCGACCTTCTCGCGTTGCAGCGCGTCCTCGCTCGCCTCGCGCCAGATCGCCTCTCCGACGGCCGACGCCTCGTCCGTCAGCGCCTTTCGCTTGTCCGCGGCCATCTTCTTGCCATTGACCACGTCGACGGCCATCACGACCCGGTCCGAGCTGGTCTTGTAATGGACCCAGACCTCGGGGTTGTACTGAAACTTGCAGTACTCCCGCTTGGAGCAGATCGGCTTGTAGCCTCGCTTTTGAATGGAGGCCTCGATGGACGACACCGTGGAGCGCCCGTCGTTGCCGGCATACACGAGGGGCGTCGTCTCTCGCACCGTGCTGCACGCAGCCAGCGACGAGAGGGAAACAGCAAGCAGAAGGGGGAAGACCTTTGTGTTCATGTTCACGACTCCGGATCCGTCAGGCGCAGGCCTCGCATCCGGGGGATGCTCGTCCCGGCCCTAGGTCGCATTTTTTCTTCGAAAAGTCTCGATACCCGTCCGCCGCGGAAGGCCCCGACCCCGACGGGGCTCGGATCGTCGGGGAACTCCACAAGCTTTTCGTGACGGCCCCGCCTACGGCAATCCCGTCACGCGCAGCGGTCTGTGCGAGCGCCCGTGCGCGCCGGCCCCGAGCTGCCCCGCGCCGTCGTCGCCCCAGCACACAACCTCTCCCGAGCGACGCACAGCGCACGCGTGCGCGACGCCCCGCGCGGCGGTCACGGCATCGTCGAGGCCCGGGGCGACGCGCTCGTAGACCCACCTCGCGCCCTGCGTCGAGGCCTGGATCGTCCCGACCTCGCCGCTGCGCCGCACCACCATGTCCCGCGAGATATCGACCGCGTCCTCCAGCCCGCTGACCTCGTCTCCTCTGGTGAGCGCAACCTGCGGCACCAAGGCCCGTGTCTCGGTATCCCAGCACGCCACGCGACCTCCCTTTCGGGCAACACACGCGAGCAAGCTGTCGAGCCCCACCCCTGCTGCGTCGCGCACCGAGCTCACGGCCGCGGGCTTCACGATGTTCGCTTCCTGCACGGGCTTGTCGTCGCCGCTGCGGGGCGCCCATGCGGTGATTGCGCCCGCCCCCCAGCACCACAGCGCGCCAGCCGAGGTCGTGGCGCATGCGCCGAAGGCGCCCATGGCCACACTTTCTACCCCGGTAAGCCCCGCGATGGGCGTGAGCCGGCCGCGCCGCGCGATCGGCGGGAGCCCGAGCGCGCCCAGCGCGTCCTCCCCCCAGCACGCGACCCGTCCCGACGTGAGGAGAGCGCACGCGCGCTCGCGCCCAAGGGCGAGCCTCTTGACGTCGCGCACGTGCGGCACCTCCGTGGGCGCCCGCCAGGGCGCTGCGGGATCCGGGGCCTCGCCGAGTTGCGGGATGCGAGCGCCCCAGCACGCGACGGTGCCCGCCCGCCGCACCGCGCACGTGTGCTCGGCGTCGGCCGCCAGCGCGATCGCATCGTCGACCCCCGCGACGAGTGCCGGCGCTCCGCGGCTCTGCAGCGTGCCGTCGCCGAGCTGGCCGCGGCGGCCGTCGCCCCAACACCAGACCGCGCCGCCCGAGGTGAGCGCGCAGGTGTGCGCATCGCCGGCCGCGACGCGCGTCGCGTCCTTGAACTCGGTCACGGCGACGAGCCCCCCGGCGCTCCCCGCGACCCCGGTGCCCAGCTGGCCGTCGAGGTTCTCGCCCCAACACCAGACCGCGCCGCCTCCGGTGAGCGCGCACGCGTGCGCCTCGCCGACCGCGATCGAAGCGGCGTCGCGCAGCTCCGGGACGCGCACCGGCGACAGCGCCCGTACCCGCGCTTCCGACGGATCGGGCGCCGGGCCGTCCGTCCCGGCCGCGAGCGTGCCGAGCACACCGCCGCCCCAGCACGTCACCTCGCCGGACGCGAGCGCCGCGCACGTCGTCGAGCCCGCGGCCGCGATCGCGCGCGCGCCTTCCACCCCCGGCACCTTCGACGGCGCGAGGTGGTGCGCGGCCGTCGTGCCGTCGCCCGCCTGCCCCTTGTCCGCGCGCCCCCAGCACACCACCACGCCCGAGCCGCGCAGCGCGCATACGTGCTCACTCCCGGCCGCGATCGCCGTGAGGTCGTCGAGGCCGGGCACGCGCACCGGCACCGTTCGCGGCTCACGCGTGCCGTCCCCGGCCTCGCCGTTGCGATTGCTGCCCCAACAGCGCGCCGAGCCATCACGCGAGAGCACGCAACCGCCGGCGATCGCCGCCACGTCGTGCATGCCTGCGACCTCCGCGAGCACCGCAGGACCGCGGTGCTCCTGCGCGCCGTCGCCGAGCCAGCGCGTCCCCAGGCAGAAAGCCGTACCCGAACGCAGCACGACGCAGAGGCGGGACGCCTCGACCGAGATCGCGGACACGCCCGCGAGGCCCTCGATCACGGCCGGACGCAGCACGTCGCGCCCGTCCTCCTCCCCCCAGCACGCCACCTTGCCGTCGGCGGTGAGCGCGCACGTGCGGTTCGCGGCCGCGGCCACGCCCTTCACACCGTCGAGCGACGCCACCGTGACCGGCGTCGCGCTCGCGCGCCGCGTCCCGTCGCCGAGCTGCCCGTGATCGTTCGCGCCCCAGCAGCGCACCCGCCCCGCCGCGTCGACCGCGCACGAGTGCCTGGCGCCCACCGCCACGCGGCCGTCCGCCGGGCGCAGCTCTGCCGTCGCCGCGTCAGGCCCCATGGCGACCTGCGCGACCGACACGGCCGGTGAAGGGGCCGGCGCGTGACCGGCCGAGCACGCGCTGGAGGCCCCCCCGCACGCGGCCACGAGGATGTACACGCAGCCCGCGGAACGGAGCGCCGCGCCGCCGCCGCCGCCGCGCGACGCCATCGACCCGGCGCGCCTCATTCGAACAACTCGTGCGCGATCTCGGTCACGAAGAAGTGGTGAGCGGCGATGAATTGATTGAAGCGGAAGGGCTCAAATGTCGCCAGATCGTTGTCGTTCACAAACTTGAGAAGGCGCTGCACCGCGAACGTCTTTGCCTCGCAGAAGGCGTTCAGGCTCTCCTTGCCTTTGGGTGCCGGATCCATCGAGCTGAACGTGCCGCGGGGCATGCTCGCGGGCAGCTTGTCCAGCTCCTTCTTGATGTCCTTGTTTGCCGGATCGTTCACGATCGCCTGGAAACCGGGCCGGTTGACGAGCGCGTCCTGGATGAGCCGGATGCAGCCCAGCGCGGCGAGACAGCTCTGCGGCAGGAGATTTTTCACCTGCGCGCCCGCCTTGAGATCGCCCGGCTTCACGTTCACGCCGTCCGTCACGTGGTAGACGACCAGCTTGTCGGCGCTGATCCCGCGCTCCGCCGTGCTCGCGTTCCCCGGCACCTTGGGCACCTTCGTCTCGACCGCGAACTGCGTGTCGTTGAAGAACGCGTCCAGCACGGTCACACGATCGACGATGCCCAGATCGATGAGCGGCCCCGGCACGGGCCCGCCCTTGATCCGCTGTTTCGGATCCACGTTGCCCGTCAGCGTGCGCTCCAGCCCGCGGTGCCCGCGGCTGTGCGCCGTGAGGCGCAGCGACTTGATCCCCGGCTTGCGCCCGATGGTCTGAAGCGCACCCTCGATCTCCGCTGTGCTGATGGTCCGGAAGTCCGGCACCACTGGCTTGTCGCCGGGGCTCCCGAGGCCGATGACAATCCACTTCGAGTCCTGCGCGGCCCCGCGCAGCCCATGCACCAGGATGTCGTTGCCAATGCTCCCGACCGCGTTGTTGGCCGTGAAGAACAGGTGGACAAGGTTCTCCTCGGACGCCTCCGCCGCCGGAGGCACGTAGATCGACATGCTCTCGAAGTCGGGCTGTTTGCGGATCTCGAACGTGTTCCCCTTGAGCGATGCCTCGTCGCCGCGCACCGGCTCGAGGATCACGGGCGTCCGCAGGCGGAATGCTTTCAGTACGGCCCGGTCGAGACCGCTGAGGACCTGGAGTTCCTTGCTCCATCTCGACTCGAAGTCGTCGGGAGACGGGCGGATCGCCGTCGCGCCCGCGTCCAGGCCGAGCTTCACACGAGCCGTCGGCCCCTTGCCCGGTCCGGCTGCCGGCGCGCTCGCTTGCTGCACGAGCGGACCCAATAGGCCGAGCCCCTGGAGCCTCTGGATCTGCACCAGCATCGCGTCCATCTCCATGGCGTCCAGCAGCGGGAACACCTCGTCGGCGACGACCGCGGGCTGACTCAGCTCGTAACGCACCCTCAGCCCGGTATCACCGAGCCAGCCCAGGATCTTGCGCGCGTCGTCCGCGGGCATTGCCAGCAGCGCGTCCATGTGGCTTTCGAGCCGCCGCTCCAGCGGCGGCTTCGCCTTCTCCGCGACCGCGATGATGGCGAACGTCAGCCGGCCCTTGTCGAACCCGGTGATTTTGATCTGTTCGAGGTGGTTGCCCGGCCCCTTTTTCTCGTATTCGGCCGATGCCTTGTCCAGGTTCTTCACCAGCCCGTCCAGCCGCCCCTTCGCCTGGACGTCCACGAGCGTCTGGAGAAGCGCGTCCGTGTCCAACCCCGCGAGGACGATGTACGCTTTTTCGTACGCGGGACCGCCCGGCTCGTCGAGCGCCCTCAGCACTCTGTTGAGGGACGGAGCGCTCCCTGACTGCATGTCTCCGAGCAAGCCCTTGCGCTGGACGGCCCCCCAGGGTGCCGGGCCGCGGACCCCCGATTGCTGAACGACGTGCGCCAGCTCGTGCGCGAGGAGCTGTTTCCCTGCGAATGTGCCCGGCGCGTACTCGTGGCTCCCGAACACGACATGGTTCCCTACCGTGTACGCGCGCGCTCGCACCGCGGCCGCCGCCTTGGCCGCCTCGCTGTCGGAATGCACCCGCACATTGCTGAAGTCGCGCGCGAAGCGCGGCTCGAAAAAGGAGCGCACCTCCGCCGGCAGCGGCTCTCCGCCGCGCTCGGCCGCGCGAACGGCGGCTCCAGGATCCAGCCCAGCGTCGGCGTTCGGCGAAGGCGCGCGCTTGGTCTGGATCCGCTTGTTCTCCTCGTCCTCGCACACCGCGCACTTTCGCTGGATCGCGGCCGAGGCCGAGCCGATGGGAGCCGGTTCAGCCATTCGCATGACCTCATCGGCCACATTGTCTGCCTCACGCTCGAACGGGTCGCTCGGAGAAGGGATCGTCGCCTTGCGCTGGACGGGAGGTATGAGGGGGATACGTGCGAAATCGAGCGGGAGACGAGGGGCCACGGGCGGAGACGCCCCGGCCTCCACCTCTGAAGCCGCGGTGTTGCTCGATGTCGCCAGCCGAAACCAGAGCGGGTTCACCGGCGGCGCCTTCCCCGGTCGCTGCAATGTGGCCTTCAGAGCATCAGGATGTGCCGAAGACGGACGCGGCTTCCGATCGAAAGTGAACATTGCGAGTGCTCCTCGTCGTGTTGACCGGAGCGTACCAGATCGTGACGTGCGAGCACATTCGAGGCGCAGCTTCGCCCAACGAAGGCGGCGCCGAGCGCAATCGACCTGGAGATCCGCCGGATGATGGTCGAGGCGAAGGGCCGCATCGGCAGCATGCGCGAGGTGCTCGCGAGCGCGCCGCCCGAGGCTGCGCGGGACGTCCTGCTCAGCCCTGCGACCGCAACGTGATCTCCAGCCGGCTCTGGATGAGGCGGAGAATGTCGTCCAGCTCGCCGCGCTCGACCTGCAGGCGCTCGCGCATGCGCTGCCGCGTGCCGGAGGCGAGGGTCTCGCGGGCGCGGGCGAGCCAGCGGGCCGCCGTCGCGCGGTGGATGTCGTAGAGCGCGCTGAGCTGATCGATGCCGAGGCCCTGCTGGTAGTGCTGCCGGAGGAGGTTGCGCTCGCGCGGCGAGAGCGCGGCCAGCGCTTCGCGGAAGGCGCTCTGGAACTCCTCGCGGTAGAGCTGCTCGATCCGAGCGAGCTCGGGATCGCCCGACGCGGGGTCGAGGTGGGCGAGCTCGAGGTGGGCGCGCTCCTCGCGCTTCTGCTTGCGCAAGAGGCCGAGCGCCTCGCGGACGGCGACGACGCGCAGCCACCCGCGCAGATCCCCCCGGCCCGTGAATTCGGCGATCCGAGGGAGCGCGCCGCCCTCGCCGATGAGGATCCGGTGCCGGATCCGGTCGCGCAGGTCCTCCAGCGTGGTGCTCCCGAGGTCGATACGCGAAAGGGCCGCCGTGACGTCGCGCAGCAAGGTCTTGTCGAACGTCGTAAGGGCCGCCTTGTCGCCATGGGCGCACGCGCAGGCGAGGTACAGATCGGTGCACGCGCGGGGCGAAAGCGCGCGCATCCATGGCACGTCCGCGCCGATCCGCGCCGCGAGGTAGGGAATGAATACATCGGGCTCGATTTTCACCGGCGCCCAGGCCGCGCGGGCCTCGGCGAGCAGGGAGGCGAGCGCCGCTTCGAGCGAGTCCAGGTCGCCCTCGATCCCCTCCGCCGGGGCCTCCGGCCGCGCAGCTCTCCACGCAGACAAGAAGCAGCGCGCCAGGGCCGAACCGTCTCCCATGTGCGCGCATGGTAGCATCACGGGAGCCGGTCCTGCCAAGCGCAGGCGCGGTCGGCGCGCTTGCCCGCAGGAGACACGCACGATAACGTGGCCCCGACGTCCGCATGGCTTGCCCGGGTGAAAACACGCTGAACGCGCTCCTCGGCGGCCAGCTCCCGCCCGAGATGGCCACGCGCACCGAGCACCACGTGGGCGAATGCCCCGCGTGCCAGGAGCTGCTCGCCGTCGTGGGGCAGCCCCTCGGCACGTCACAGCCGTACGACGCGACGCCGGAGCTCGGCGCGCGCCCCGAGGACACGGCCCCGACGGGCCGGGACGCGCGACCGCCGCGCGCCGACGCCCCGCTGCAGCCGGGCAGCGCCGTTCGCCGCTACGTCGTGCTCTCCAAGGTGGGCGCCGGCGGAATGGGCGTGGTGTATGCCGCCTACGACCCGGAGCTGAACCGGCGGGTGGCATTGAAGGTCCTCCGCGCCGAGGACCAGGGGGAAGGGAGCGAGCAGGCCCGCGCGCGCCTGCTCTCCGAGGCGCAGACGCTCGCGCGGCTCGCCCATCCGAACGTGGTCGCGATCCACGACGTGGGGGTGACGCACGGAGACGTCTTCCTCGTGATGGAGTTCGTCGAGGGGCCGACCCTCGGCGCCTGGCTCGCGGAGCGCCGCCGCCCGCTCCAAGAGGTCCTGCCCATCTTCCTCCAGGCGGGCCGCGGGCTCGCCGCCGCGCACGCCGTGGGGATCGTGCACCGGGACTTCAAGCCCGCGAACGTCGTGGTGGGGCGCGACGGCCGGGTGCGCGTGCTCGATTTTGGCCTCGCGCGGGAAGGACTCCCGCCCCGCGGCGCCGCCTCCCTCGGCGCAGGCGCGGCGGACGAGACGATGCAAAGCGTCGTCGCGGGCACCCCCGCGTACATGGCGCCCGAGCAACACCTCGGCCGACGCGCCGACGCGCGCGCGGATCAATTCAGCTTTTGCGTCGCCCTCCACGAGGCCCTCCACGGCGTACGTCCCTTCCGCGGCGACACGCCGCGCGAGATCCTCGACTCCATCCAGCGCGGCGACGTCCACGCCCCGCACGCGGCCGAGCTGCCGGCCTGGTTCTCCGAGGCCCTCCTGCGTGGGCTCTCCGCGAAACCCGAGGCCCGGCACCCCTCGCTCGTGGAGCTGCTCGCGATCCTCGAACGGGATCGGCGCGCGCTTCGCCGGCGGATCGCGATGGTCGTTGTCCCGCTGCTCGCGGCGGCCGTCGCGGGCGTGGCCGTCCGTGCCTCGATGGGGCCGGCCGCGGAGCCGCCTTGCCAAGGGGCGTCGCGGCGGCTCGAAGGCGTGTGGGACACGTCCGGGCGCGCCGCCGTCCGCGCGTCCTTTCTGGCGACCGGGCTGCCTTATGCGGCGGGGGCCTTCGACCAGGTCGCGGCGGACCTCGACCGGCGCGCGACGGAATGGACGAGCGCGTTTACGCAGGCCTGCGAGGCGACCCGGGTGCGGGGCGAGCAGACGGAAGAGCAGCTCGGCCGGCGTATGGTCTGCCTGGAGCGGCGGCTCACCGATCTCGGCGCGCTCACGCAGGCGCTCGTGCAGGCCGACGTCGCCGTGGTCGACGGCAGCACGCGCGCCGTCTCCGAGCTCGCGCCCGTCAGCGATTGCGAGAACCTGGCGTCGCTCTCCTTGATGGATCCGCGGCCGGAGGATGCGGCCGCGCAGGAGGAGATCACGCGCATCTCGGGTGATCTCTCCCGGGCGCGCGCAGAGCTCGCCGTCGGGCATTACGAGGACGGGCTCTCGCGGATGGATCCGCTGATCCAGCGCGCCGAAGGCACACGGTATGGGCCGCTCTCGGCGGAGGCGCTTTACCTGCGCGCGCGCCTTCGGGATCTCCTCGGCCGGGATCACGAAGCCGAGGTGGACTATCACGCCGCGGCCCACGCGGCGATTTCGAGCCACCACGACGAGATCGTGGCGAGCGCCTGGGTGGATCTGTTCGGCATTCTGTCCTTCGACACGCGCCGGGCGGAGGAGGCCGCGCGTACCCTCGACTATGCGCGCGCGACGATTCGCAGGCGCGGGGCCAATCCGGAACTCACGGCGCGGCTCTCCGTGCGGATCTGCACGCGCGGCAATGCGCTCACCGATGCGCCGCAGATCGAGGCCGATTGCCAGCGCGCCATCGAAGAGGTCGAGCGATTCGCGCCGCACGACCCGGAGCTGCTCGCGGCCTCGCTGCAAGCGCTCGGGGGCGCGCTGCGCAACCAGGGCAAGCTCGCCGACGCACGCGCGGCCGTCGATCGCGCGATCACCACGCTGTCGAAGACGCTGGGCAAAGACCATCCGTCGGCGCTGCGCGCGCGCCGGGCGCTCGCCCTCGTCCACCAGGAGAGCGGCGCGCTGGCCGACGCGGAGGCCGAGAGCCGCGCCATCCTCGAGAGCAGCGAACGGAATCTGCCGGCCGGCCACCCCATGCGACGGTCGGCGCTCTTCGACCTGGCCCGGGTCCTCACGATCCGGGGCGACCACGCCGGGGCGCTGCCCCTCTTTCAGCAGGCCTACGAGGCGGGGCGCCGCGCGCGCGGCGAGGACTCCGAGCAAGCAGCCACCTGCCTCGAAGCCATGGGGCGCGCCCAGCACAGCTTGGGGCGCAAAAAGGAAGCCATCGACCATTACCAGCGCTCGCTGGGCATCCGAGAGAAGACGCTCGGCGCCGATCACGTCTCCGTCGCCGGCACGCTGGTGCTCCTCGCGGTCGTGCGGGACGACGAAGGCGCCCACGAGGAAGCGATCTCGCTCGTGCGCCGCGCGCTCGACATCCGCGAAAAGGCGCTCGGGCCGGAGCATCCCCTCGTCGCGAAGACGCTCGATATGCTGGGCCGATTCTACACCGTGCTCGGCCGCCTGGACGCCGCCGAGCCGCTCCTCGAGCGCTCCCTCGCCATCAACGAGGCGCGGCTCGGCAAGGAGCACCCCTCGCTCGCCGACGCGCTCGTCCCCCTCGCGGACATCCACCTCGAACGTCACGCCCCGAAACGGGCCATTCCGCTGCTCGAACGCGCCATTGCCCTCTACGTGCGCCATCCGGGTGATCCGGCCACGCTGGCGGAGGCGCGTTATTCGCTCGCGCAAGCGCTCGTGGCGGTCGGCGAGGACCGTCGGCGCGCCATCTCGCTCGCCGACGAGGCCCGCGCAGGGTACGTGGCTGCCGGGCCGAGGGCGGAGGCCGTCGTCGCAGAGGTCGATGCGTGGCTTCGTCGCAACCGGCGGTGATCGAGCACCTTGTCTTTCCCTCGTGACGTCGTGTCCTGACGCAGCGTCCTCACCGTTCCACACGCCACGCCGCCGTCCCCCCCAGCGACGGGGCCTTGGGTCATCGGCTACGCCCTCGTCACCCGCCCCGGATTCGCGCGTCCGTCGACCGGACGAGTGCGCCTTTTCTCCCTCTCGCCCCCGCCTCTTGCCGACCCTCCTGCCTCCTCTCCTGCGTGATCCTCCACCGGCAGCGTGCCCGTCGCCAGCTTGGACCCCCCTCCATGGTCTTGCCACCGGGCCCGTTGGAAGAACTGCGCACCGCGCAGTTCTTCCACCTTCGGTCCAGGCCGTGCCTGGTTCGGGTCGAGGGGCGAACAGCCCCCGCGGGGTCCGGGGCAGCGCCCCGGCGCGACGCCCTCCACCGAGCGATTGTGGTGAAACCGAAGAGCCTGCGAGAGCGCGGAGCCTCGTTGGCATTACCACGGGTGCGCGTCGTCCCAATGCGACAAAGAGGTACGGGGTGATGTGAACCACTGCTTTGCCGCTCCCGGAGGCCTGAACACGGCGCGGGATCCGCTTCTTTTCTTGACCACGACGCTGCGGCACGCTTCTCATGGCGCCATCGTTACGGGCAGAGGAGCCATGGGAAGCACGTCGGGTACACTCGGGCTCGATTCGACCTTCGAGGCCATCGAAGAGATCGCGCCGGGCAAGGAGCATGTATGGGTCCGCGCCCGGCGCAAGGACGACGGGACGTCGTGGATCCTCGAAATGACGGGCCATGAGCTCCCGAGCTCCCGCGAAATTGCGCTCCTCCGCCATGAGCACGAGATCCTCGAAGAGCTCGCGGCCATCCCCGGCGTCCTGCACAGCACGGGCCTCGTGCGGGTCGGGCGGCGGTGGGCGCTCGCGTTCCCCGGCGTCGCGGGCCGTCCGCTGCGCGACGCCCTCCGCCACGGGCGATTGCCGCAGAAAACGGCGCTCCGGGTGGTCGTGTCGGTGTGCGAGGTGCTCGCGGCCGTCCACGAAAAAGGCATCGTCCACAAGGACATCAACCCCGATCACATCTTCTATGATCCGGCGACGGGCGCGGTCCATCTCTCCCATTTCGGGATCGCGGGTCGAATCGGGGCGAAGCTCGCCGGCGCGGTCGCGGCGCAGTCCCTCGAAGGGACGCTCGCTTATGTCTCGCCCGAGCAAACGGGGCGCACGGGGCGTCCCCTCGGCCGCACGAGTGATCTGTATTCGCTCGGGGTCACGCTTTATGAGCTCCTGACGGGCGCGCTGCCGTTCACGAGCACGGATCCCCTCCACCTCGTGCATAGCCATATCGCGCGGACGCCGACGCCGCCGCACGAGCTCGACGCCGACATCCCCGAGGTGGTCTCGGCCATCGTCTCGAAGCTGCTCGCGAAAGAGGCGGACGCCCGGTACCAGAGCGCCTCCGGTCTCGCGGCCGACCTCGTCGAGTGCCTGCTCCAGCTCGACGAGCGCGGCGAGCTCCAGCCCTTCCCGCTCGGCCAGCACGACCGGCGGCGCACCTTCACCGGCGCGTCGCGGCTCTACGGGCGCGCGCGGGAGGTCGAGGCCTTGCGCGAGGCGTTCGGGCGGGCGAGCCGCAAAGGCGCCGAGCTCGTGCTCGTGGCGGGGTATGCGGGCATCGGCAAATCGGCGCTCGTGCAGGAGCTTTATCCGGACGTCGCCCTCGCGCACGGCTATTTCGTCGCCGGAAAGTGCGACCAGTACAACCGCAACCAACCGTTCAGCGCGGTCTCGCAGGCGCTCCGGGATCTGCTGCGCCAGGTGATGGCCGAGCGGCCCGCGGAGGTCGAGACGCTCCGGCATTCACTCGCGGCCGTACTCGGCGCGAACGC
Organism: Polyangium fumosum; assembly: GCF_005144585.1. GTDB lineage: Bacteria > Myxococcota_A > Polyangia > Polyangiales > Polyangiaceae > Polyangium > Polyangium fumosum. The sequence goes on from NZ_SSMQ01000059.1 coordinate 65,872, forward strand.
GGCCCTCGTCGTCCCGCTCTTGCCCGAAATCGAGGGCATCCTCGGGCCGCAGCCGGAGGTCCTCACGCTCGGGCCGTCCGAATCGCAGAACCGCTTCGATCAGGTGCTCCAGGCGCTCCTCTCCGTCTTCTGCCGGCCCGAGCACCCGCTCTCCCTTTTCCTCGACGATCTGCAATGGGCCGACGCGGCCTCCATCCGGTTGCTCCGGCTCTGGCTCACGGATCCGGGGCGGAGCCATCTGCTGCTCCTCGGCGCGTATCGGGAGCAAGAGGTCGACGCGGCGCATCCGCTCCGGCAAACCCTCGACGCGCTCCGGCGCGACGGCGCGCGCGTGACCGAGATCCACCTCGAGCCGCTCTCCTGTGACGACGTGACGTCGCTGCTCGCCGACGGGCTCGAGCTCCCGCCCGACGCGGTCGCGAAGCTCGCGGAGCACGTCGCGCAAAAGACGCTCGGAAACCCGTTTTTCGTGAACCAGCTCGTGCTCGCCATGATCCACGACGGCGACCTCGCCTGGAGCGAGGCCGCGGGGGCGTGGCAATGGGATCTCGAGGCCATCGCCGCGCGCAGCGTCAGCGACGACGTGGCCGAGCTCGTGGCGGCCGAGCTCGGGCGTTTGCCCGCCGACACGTTGCGCGTGCTGCGGCTCGCGGCCTGCATCGGGCACCAATTCGACCTCGGCGCGCTCTCGCTCGTCGCCGCGCTGCCGCCGGCCGAGCTCGCCGTCGCGCTCCGGAGCGCCGTGCACGCGGGGTTCGTCCAGACGCTCGACGCCAGGGAAGGGGGCGCCCACGAGGCGTCGCGGTATCGCTTCCTGCACGACCGCATCCAGCAGGGCGCGTACCTGATGATCCCCGAGCCGGAGCGGCCGCGCGTGCACCTCGACATCGGCCGCGCGCTCCGGGCGCGCGGGGGGCTCGACGCAAAAGGGGCGCTCTTTTCGGTCGTCGGCCACCTCAACCGCGCCGTCAAGCTGCTCGCATCGGCCGAGGAGAAGCTCGACCTCGCGCGGCTCGACCTCGCGGCCGGGCGGAATGCCAAGACGTCGACCGCTTATGCGTACGCGGTCGAGCTTTTGCGCGTGGGGCTCGGCCTCTTGCCGGCGGACGCGTGGACGACGGAGTACACGCTCACCCGTGATTTGCATGCGGCGTGCGCCGAGAGCGAATACCTCGCGGGGCATTTCGACGAGGCCGAGGCGCTCTTCGAAGCAGGCCTGCGCCATGCGCAAGACGAGGTCGAGCGCGCGGCGCTGGAGAGCGTCCGGCTCCGGCTGTACCAGGTCGCGGGGCGTTACGCGGAGGGCATGGTGCTCGCGACGGCGGCGCTGCGCAGGCTCGGCGTCGAGCTGCCCGAGACGGCCGAGGAGGCGAACGCGCAGATCGCGGCGGAGATCGAGCAGATCCCCGCGGGAATGGCGGGGCGCAGCATCGAGGAGCTCCTCACGGCGCCGCGCATGACGGACCCGCGGGATCGGGCGGTGATCACGTTGCTGGTCGATTCCGCGCCTTGCGCGTACATCGGCCGACCGGCGCTCTTCCCGCTCGTCGCGCTGCGCATGCTGAACTTCTCGCTCCGGCACGGCAATGCGGAGGCGTCCTGCTACGCCTACAGCATCTACGGCTTCATGCGCATCGTGATGTTCGGCGACGTCGCGTCCGGCGTCCGCTTCTCGGAGATGTCGCTGCGGCTGAACGAGCAGTTGGGCGACAAGCGGCTCCGCGGGACGCTCTTGCATCTGCACGGCGATCACATCCAGTTCTGGCAGCGGCACATGCGCGACGATCTGCCGGTGCTGGAGAGCGCCTTCACGGCATGCCAGGAGGTCGGCGACGCGGTGTATGCGGGGTATCTCGCATTCGAGACGCCCTGGCAACATTACGAGATCGGCACGCCGCTGCCGGATCTGCTCCGCATGTGCGAGGGGTTCGTCACGTTCGCGCGGCGGACCCACAACCGGCCCGTCGAGCTGACGATCCAGCTCGAACGAGAATACTTCCGCGCGCTCACCGGGGCCGCTGTGGGCGAGACGTCGCTCGCGGGCCCCGTGTTCGACGAGGCGGACGCCCTCGCGCAGATCCACGCGGCGAGCTTCGGCTGCGGCATCGCCTTCCACCACATTCTCAGGCTCCTGCAGGCCTACACGTTCGGAAAACCAGCCGAGGCCCTCGCCGAGCTCGCGCACATCCAGCCCGTGCTCGGCGCGGTCATGGCCATGCCCATCGAAGCGACGCTCGCGCTTTACGTGGCGCTCGCGCACCTCGCGCTGGGCGGGGAGGAGCACCTCGAAGCCGCGCGCAAGGAGGAGGAGCGGCTCGCCGCGTGGGCCACGCACGGCCGCGACAACTTCCGGCACAAATGGCTGCTCGTCCGCGCCGAGCGCGCGCGCGTGGAGGGGCGCCTCGGCGACGCGGTCGCCCTCTTCGACGAGGCCATCGACGAGGCGCAGCGCGGCGCGTTCCTGCAATACGAGGCGCTCGGGCACGAGCTCGCGGCGGGTTGCCTGCGGCAGCTCGGCTCGGGTCGCGCGGCGTCCGTGTACGTGGCCGAGGCCATCGACGCCTACGAGCGATGGGGAGCGAACGCCAAGGTCGAGGATTTGCGGGGGCGGTTCGGCGACGTCGCGCGGTGGCAACGCATCTCGCAGCCCGCCGGGCGCCTGCGTTTCCCGAGCGACGCGGGCGGGCTCGACATCCAGGCGCTCTTGCGGGCGTCGAGCGCCATTTCGAGCGAGCTATTGCTCGAACACGCCCTCGATCGGGTGATGCGCACGATCCTCGCCTGCGCAGGCGCGCAACGCGGCGCGCTGGTGCTCGAACGCGAGGGGGCGCTTCGCCTGGAAGCCCTGGCGTCGCTCGAACCGGACGAGGTCCGCGTCAAGCTCGACGCCCCGCTCGAAGCGCGTGACGACCTCGCGCAGTCCGTCATTCGCTACACGTCGCGCCTCGGCGAGCCTTTGTTGCTCACGGATCCGGCAATCGATCCACGGTTTTGCGACGACCCTTATCTCCGCCGCCGCGCGCCTCGTTCGCTCCTTTGCCTCGTGCTCAAGCAACGCGGCCGCCGGTTCGGCGTGCTCTTGCTCGAGCATTTCGAGGCGCGCGACGCGTTCCCGGCGGAGCGCGCGGAGCTCGTCCAGATCCTGAGCGTGCAGGCGGCCGGCGCCATCGAGAATGCGTTGCTCTATGCGTCGCTGGAGGACAAGACGCGCGAGCTCGCCGCGCACGGAAAGCTGCTCGCGCGCGAGGTCGAGGAGCGCACGGCGGAGCTCCGCGCGGCGAGCGCGCGCACGGAGGAGCAGGCCGAGGTCTTGCGGGCGCAAAGCGAGCGGCTCGAACGAGAGCTCGCGGAGCGCTGCCAGGCCGAGCGGGAGCGCGAGGCGCTGCACCGGGAGGTCCTGCGCGCCCAGGAAGACCGGCTCGCGGAGCTGTCGACGCCGCTCATCCCGCTGACGAAAGGGGTGCTCGTCATGCCGATCATCGGGAGCGTGGATAAGGCGCGCGCCCGGCAGATCCTGGAAGCCGCGCTCGCCGGCGCGCACGCGGCGTCCGCGCGCCTCGTGCTGCTCGATCTGACGGGGCTGCGCAGCGTCGATACGGCCGTGGTGAGCACGTTCGTGGAGACGGCGCGCGCGCTCGCGTTGCTCGGCACGGAGACGGTGCTGACGGGGATCCGCGGCGAGGTCGCCCAGGTGCTCGTCGGGCTCGACGCCGATTTCCGCGGCATCACGACACGCTCGTCGCTCGAGGGCGGCATCGAGCACGCCCTCCGGCGCACGGGCGCGGCGTTCCGACGCTGAAGCCCTGCTCCGCGCGCGCCTCGCATCACGCACGATCCGGAAACTGTCGAGGCGACGGCCTTCGTGCCATGATGCCCGCCTCCCTTCGATGCGATACGCCGCCGTCTCCGCCCTCGTCGCCGCCTCGTTCGTCGCGTTCGCCGGTTGTCAGAAAGAGCGCACGAGCGTCACCCCTGCGTCCGCGCCGCCCGCGGCGCCGGGGGACGTGGCCGCCCGTCTCGGAGCATTGCTCTCGCGTTGTGAGAAGCTCGAGGGAACGACCGAATTTGCGACCGACAAGGGCGGCGCGGCGACGGTTCCGATCTGCAAGCTCGAAGGTGCCTTGTGGTGGACCGCCGACATGGACATCGATTGCGACGGCGGCCGGGGTGCCGCATGCAAGGCGGATCCGTATTACCAGTCGGAGACGGCCGCGGTGGACGCGCGCGGCAAGCCACTCGACGCGTCGACGTTGCCCTTCGTCGTCGTGCCGAAGCCGAGCCATGGGTTCGATTTCAAGGCCCAGGGGCTCAAGATGGGCAGCGTCGTCGCGGTCCTCTACAAAGGGAACGTCGAATACGGCATTCTCGGCGACGTCGGCCCCGCGGGCATCCTCGGCGAGGCGTCCTACGCGATGGCCGAGAAGCTCGGCATCCCTTCGAGCCCGATCTCGGGCGGGGTCGACAGCGGCGTGACGTACGTCGTGTTCACCGGCGACGGGTCCGTCGTGACGAAAAAGGAAGATTCGGCGGAGGCCGCGCGTATCGGGCAGGCGCGCGCGCTTCTGTTGATCGGCGCCCATTGACACGGGCTATCCTCGACGGCCTCCGGAGGCACTTCACGATGCATCAAGACCGCGTTCGCTTCAGCCAGGCTGCGCTCGACGCGCTTCGAACGAACTTCCGCGGCGAGCTCATCGACCCCGATCACGGCCGATACGATGCGGCCCGTGTCGTCTGGAATGCCCGGATCGACCGGCGGCCGGCGCTCCTCGCGCGCTGCACCGGGGTCGCCGACGTCCTCGCCGCCGTGCGGTTCGCGCGGGAGCAAGGCGCGATCGTCGCGGTGCGGGGCGGCGGGCATGACGTCGCCGGGAGCGGCGTGTGTGAGGGCGGGATCGTGATCGACCTGTCTCCCATGAAGGGCGTCCGTGTCGATCCCACGCGGCGCACCGTACGCGCGCAAGCGGGGCTCACCTGGCGGGAGCTCGATCACGAGACGCAGGCTTTTGGGCTGGCGACGACCGGGGGCCAGTGCTCCGCCACCGGGGTCGCCGGGGTCACGCTCGGCGGGGGGATCGGCTGGCTCATGCGCCAGCACGGCCTCAGCATCGACAACCTGCTTTCCGTGGATCTCGTGACCGCCGACGGCCGGCTCGTCACCGCGAGCGCCGACGAGAACGCGGAGCTCTTCTGGGGATTGCGCGGCGGCGGCGGCAACTTCGGGATCGTCACCGAAATGGAGCTGCGCCTGCACCCCGTCGAGCAGGTGAACGTCGCGATGGTGTTCCACCCGTCCACGCGATTTGCGGACGCGCTGCGGTTTTACCAGTCGTTCGTCGCGACGGAGCCGGAGCCCATGACGAGCACGCTGATCCATATCGAGCTCCCGGCCATGCCGCAGATCCCCGCGCACATGCACGGCACGCCCGGGGTGATCATCGCGGCCTGTTACAATGGGCCGAGCGAGGCGGCGGAGGCGGCCTTCGCGCCGCTGCGCGCGTTTGGCCCGCCGGTCGGGGAGCTCGTCAGCCCGATGCCGTATACCGCCCTTCAGAGCATGTTCGATACGGCGCCCGCGGGCGCCTACGGCTATGGCCAATGCATCCGCGCGCGGTATGTCTCCACGCTCGGGGACGAGGGCATCGAGGCCCTCGCGGCGCAACTTCGCGCGGCTCCGTCTGCCTTGTGCCTCTTCGAGATCCTGCACCTCGGGGGCGCGATCGCGCGGGTGGACGAGGACGCGACCGCGTTCCCGCGACGAAACGCCCCTTTTTTTGCGATGTTTCAATCGAGCTGGAAGGACCCGGCCGACGCCGAGCGCCACATCCGCTGGACGCAGGACGCCTGGGAGGCGACGCAGCCGTTCGCCTCCGGCGGCGTGTACGTGAACTTCCTCGACGACGGCGAGCCCGCCGGGCGGGTGCAAGAGGCCTACGGCGAGGCGAAGATGAAGCGCCTCGCCGCCCTGAAGCGCGCCTACGATCCGACGAACTTCTTCCGGATGAACAAGAACATCACGCCGTAGCGCGAGAGCGCCTTCGGGGCGGACGAGGTCCCTGTGTTCGGTCAGGCGCGGCGCCGCGGCGGCTCCGTGGGGGTGATGTGCACGCCGTGCGTGGGCTCGGCGTGCTCGGCGCCCGGGGGGTGGGGATGCGGCGGCGTGGGCTCGGCTTCCTGCTCCGCCTCGCGGAGCGAGGGCCCCTCGATCGGGAAGCCGCGCGCGTCGAATCCGCGCTCGCGCGCCTCGGTCTCGTCGGCCGAGAGCTCGTGATAATGCTCGTGACTGAAGACGGTCGCTCGGTTGGGTTTCTCGGCAGCCATGACGCTGCCCCTGGAGCCCCGAGGACACGGCGTCGAGCCCCACCCACGCCTCGGGCCGGCGGAGCCTCTCTACCGCGGATTCATGGCGAGGACGAACGGGCGGAGGCGGTGCCCGTCCGGGTCCTCGACCACGAAGGTGAAGCCGAAATCCATGTCGGTCGGCTCCTGCACCACCTTCAGGCCGAGCTGGGTCCACGCGGCATAGGTCGCGCGGACGGCTTCCTTGCTCGGTTCGCTGAACGAAATCTCGACGCCGCCCGCGGGCTTCGGCGTCGGCTCGACCTCGTCGGCGCGCCAGAGCCCGATCTTCAGGCCGGTCGGCAGCACATAAAGCACGAAGGTTTTCCCTTGTTCGACCGGCTCGCAGCCGAGGAGCTTCGAATACAGCTCGGCGCTCTGGAGGGGTTCACGGACGGAAAGCAGCAGATAGTTGAGGGTACGCATGGGCATCTCCATCGGGTGGACGGGGAGGGTATGCGCCCTGCGACTGTCAGGTTCCGGCAGTGGCGGGGAGGTTCTGCTTGGCGCGCCATTCCTTGACGAGCACGGCGCGGCGGCGCGGGTAACGTTCGTCCTTCGGCTCGACCGACTGGATACGATCGACGCGGAAGGCGCGGTAATCCTGCCGGAGCTCGCACCACGCGGCGAGCACCTGCACCTTGTCGAAGAAACCGATCAAGAGGGGCCAGACCGTGCGGGTCGTGCCTTCGCCGTCCTGGTCGCGGTAGGTGAGGACGAGCCGCTGCTCCTTGCGGATCGCGGCGCGAATCACCGACGCATCGATCACGACCGGCTCGCCCTGGGCCCTCGGCACGGTGAGCGTGGCCGCGTCGACGCTCTGGCGGAGGTCGTCGGGCAGCACGGCGCGGATCTTCGCCACCGCGTCCTCCGCCGCCGAGGCGAGCCGCGCATCGCCCCGCACCACGACCCAGCGCGAGCCGAGCACGAGGGCCTCGATTTCATCGACCGAGAACATCAGCGGCGGCAAGGTGAAGCCGGGCCGCAGCACATAGCCGAGGCCCGGCTCGCCCTGGATGTCGGCGCCCTGCGCCTTGAGCGTCGCGATGTCGCGATAAAGCGTGCGGATGGAAATGTCGAGCTCCTCGGCCAGCGCCGGGCCGGTGATCGGCGCGCGGCGGCGGCGCAAGAGCTGGAGGAGGTCGAGCAGGCGGGAGGCGCGAGACATGGGCCCATGCGAGCGGTCACGCGCGCGCGTGACGCCGATTCTCGCCGCGTAGCGTCAGACCTCGAAGAACGGCAGGTTGCCGATGAAATCGAGCTTGCCCACGTCCACGCCGTTGTGGCGGAGGATCGCGTAGGCCGTGGTGGCGTGGAAATAGAAGTTCGGCAGGGCCATCTTGACCAGGAAGTCGAGGCCCTTCAGCCCCTTGCCCGGCGCGAACGGCAGGACGATGGTGCGGGCCTCGGCGCCCTCGAACTGCGCGGGCTCGAGGGTCTTCAGCCAGGCGATCGTCTTGTCGAGGCGGGCGCGCACTTCCTCGACGGTCTTCTCGTTGTCCTCGAAGACGGGCGGCGTCACCCCGGCGAGGCGCGCGGCCGTGAACTTGGCGCCGTCGCTGATGGCCTGGAATTGCCGCACGAGGGGGTACTGATCCGGCGCGAGGCGCGCGCCGAGGAGCACGTTGACGTCGAACTTCTTTTGCTCGGCGAGGGCCTGCGCCTTGTCGAGCCATGTACACGCCTGGCCCACGATCTGAATGAGCTGCGGAACGAAGGGATCGTAGAGGTTCATGATCGTCTCCTTGGAGCGCCGACCCGTTCGGCGCTCTGCGAGATCGCGAAGCGAGCTCGCCTCGGGGGAACAGTTCTGCTCCATCTGACCCGGGGCCGCCAGCCCCGCGGATCTGGGCTGGACTTCAACCGAACGTGTACCCCTCTCTCGCGAGCGTGGTGCCCGTGCCGACGCCCGCCATCTCCGCCACGCTGCAAGCGGAAGCTCGTCGACGGCGATACCATGACGCGAGTCGCCGATGTGCTGACCGCGTCACTCGGCGGACCCCAACAGGATGCGCCCGCGAGATCCTTCGACATCGCGGGCGTTTCATGTCTCGTCATTGATGGCCATCAAAAACCCTGTTGCATCAGCAGACACCGAATGAAGAGTCGGCACCTCCGCAGTGGCATTTGCAGATCGATGGTGGGAGATGGGTCGTAAGGGTGCGGGCGGGACGGGTCCGCAGCGCTCCGGGGCTATTCGTCGACGACGTGGATCGGGAGCCAGCGGAAGCCGGTGACGCCTTCGTCGCGGAAGATACGCCAGATCTTCGGGGTGACGAGGAACAACGGATAGGGGAAGAGGGCGTCGCTCACGTCGCCTTCGAAGTGGAAATCGCCGAACCATTCCCAGGTGACGTTGACATCCCGAATGTCGACCAGGTCCGAGGAGCGGTAGGCAAGGCGGAGAGGGACCTCTTCGGGCATGCTGAAGCTACTCCGCCCGCACACGCATGGCGTGTATGGCTCGACGCCGCTCGAGCGGGGCGACATCGGAGGCAGGGTGTGCGTCGCGCACATCTGACGCCACGGGAGCTGGAAGTGGCCGCGCTGCTCGAACGCTGCCAAGACGCCCCGGAACGCGAGGCCGGTCGCGCCGCTCTCTGCGAGCGCGGCGGCGAGCTTCTCGTCGACGAGCATGTCGTTGTAGCAGGTCGCCGCCGCGCGCCGACCTTCGAGTACATGAAGCTCTTTCGCGTCGACGACTTGCGCGGACGTTTGCCGGGCCCCGGCGCCGCAATGTTTGCACGCATCGGACATGTCGTAGGTCGTGCCCACGCGTGGCCCCGCAAAGATGCTGCCCTCCGGGGAAAAGTACCAAACGGCGAGCAGGCGCGCCGCTTCGAGTTCGGCATTCGTGTAGACGTCCCACCGTCGTTCCCAAAACCGCACCTTTTGCTCGGCGAGCGCTTGGACGAGCTTGGTGAGCCGGCTGTCGTCCACCTCGAGCGTCACGTCCACAAAAATTTTTCGTAGTGCCGGTACATCATCCACGACGGCGACATCTGGGCCACAGCCTGCCGGATCCAGAATGGCTCGTGCCCCTCCGCTAACGTCGTTCCCGCCGAAACTGATCTGTACGAGCGTCTTCATCTTGCGTTTGCCATCGTCGCGGGGTCACTTGAAGAAGTATGGCTCGATTGCCTTGAGCCACTCGGGTCTGGAGGCGTAAACCTGCTGATAGGCTTTCCAGACCTGCCTCGAATCCAGAGCGCGAGTTGCCTTCTCCCTCAGCTTGGCGGTTATCACCTCGTGCTCCGCCTTCGTCAAGATCACGGCGGGCAGCTTGTCCAGATCCTTCGCCAACCTGTGCTTCCCCGCCACGGCTGCTTCCAGGATATGATGCGCCTGGTAGACTCCTTCGAGCCCGTCCGTGAACTTGCTCATGACCTCGTAGGGTCCGATGACTTGCATGTCCGCCAGCGTGCCGGCGAGCCGCTTCTTCCCGTACTTCTTCCGCAAGTACGCGATCGCATCCTCGCTGAGCTCCTTCGCGCCGTTGATCACGACGGGCAACTTTTTCTTCGCCGCCTCCGTCAGCTTCGCCTGGAACGCCTTGACCTGCGCCTTGGCCAGGGCCGAGAGCTGGAGAAAGGCGACAGCCGCCTGCAATGCCGGATGATCGAACCCGTCCGGGTCCTCCCCGCCCACGATGCCGTGCTTCTTGCCGTCCGTCCGGTGGAGGTCGTGGCTGGGATCGTCCGCGAGGCCGGCCGCGAGGGCGAGTTGCTGGGCGAGTTTGTCGAAGTCTGTCTCCTCCTTCTTCTCGTCGCCCTTGCCCTTTCCTTCGCCCTTGCATCCCTCCTTCGTCTGCGCGCACGGGACCGCGCTCACGAGCGCTCGCCCATCCCGGTGCTGAAGCTCGGGCAGCGCGCCTCCCCGGTCCACCAGCGTGCACGCGTCGTCCACGCACTTCGGCGGATGCACCTCGTCACGCGGGGGCAATACGCCCTCCTTGCCCAGGACCCCCTCCTTCGGCAAAACCATATCCTTCGAGCGCGAGCCTTCGGAAGCCGCCTCCTTCCGCGGCGGGTCCTCGCGACGAATACGATGCTTCTCCACCCGCTCCTCGACGCTGTCCGGGTCGCTCCCGCCTTTGCCGCCGCCTTTCTCGTCGCCGTCCGCCTTCTTCTTCGGCAGACAGCCAAGAGCCGCGTGCAGTTCCAAGGCGAAACGCCCGAATGTGGACGGGGCGCGCCCTTCGCCAGTCGTAGCGCTGCTCGAAGAGTCGGCGCCTCCGCAGTGGCATTCGCAGATCGATTGAGGGAGGTGGGTCGTAAGGGTGCGGGCGGGACGGGCCCGCAGGGCTGCCCGCGTTATTCGTCGACGACGTGGATCGGGATCCAATCGAAGCCGGTGACGCCGGCGTCGCGGAAGATGCGCCAGATGTTGGGAGTGACGAGGAACAGGGGGTACGGGAAGAGGGCGTCGCTCACGTCGCCCTCGAAGCCCGAATCGCCGAACCATTCCCAGGTCACGTTCACGTCGCAAATATTGGCCAGGTCAGCGGCGCGGTAGAAGATACGGGTGGGGATCTCGGAGGGCAGATAGAAGCCGCTCCGCCCGCAAGAGCAGGGGTCGTAGCGCTCGATCCCAGTCGAACGCGCCGACATCGGCGGCATCGTGTGCGTGGCGCAAAGCTGCCGCATGCTAAGCTGGAAGTGACCCTTCTTCTCGAACGCTGCAAAGACACCCCTGAACGAGATCCCAGTCGCGCCGCTCTCCGCCAGCGCCACGGCGAGCCTCTCATCCACGAGGAGATCTTCATAGGTGGTGGCTGCTGCTCGTCGTTCCTCGAGTACATGGAGGGTCTCAGCCTCGATGATCAACGCTGACGTCTGCCGGGCCCCAGCGCCGCAACGCATGCAGGCCTCGGACACGTCGTATGTCGTGCCCATCCGCGGGCCCGCGAAAATCCTGATCCCGCCTGGATGGCAATACCAAGCGACGAGCAGGCGCGCCGCTTGAAGTTCCTCGTCGGTGAAGCGGTCGCGGCGGCGCACGGAACACCGGATGCGGCGTTCCTTGAGGAGGCTCTGGAGGAGTGACAACCGTTCGTCCCTCTCGTCCAGGGTGATAATGGTTGCGTCTGCGACCTCGTCGAGGACCGCCACATCTGGCCCACACCCGGCAGGACCAAGGACGGCCTGGGGTCCCCCGGGAATGCGGTCGTTGATCAGTATCATCTGCGCCTCGGTCCACATGTTCGCCTCGATGACTACTTACTTCCTGAAGTACGGCTTGATCGCTTCGAGCCAGTGCGGGAATGGCTCGTAGACCTCTTCGTATAGCTTCCACAACGTTCTGCTGTCCAGCTTCTCTGGTCTTTTTAAGTTTAGCGCATTCGTGATCCTCTTATGCTGCGCTGCCGTCAAGATGACCGACGGAATCTGATCAAGCTGCCCCTTCGTGAGCCTGAGATGCCCCCCCATCGCCTGCTCCAGGATATGATGCGCCTGGTACGTCCCTTCGAGCCCGTCCGTGAACTTGCTCATGACCTCGTAGGGTCCGATGACTTGCATGTCCGCCAGCGTGCCGGCGAGCCGCTTCTTCCCGTACTTCTTCCGCAAGTACGCGATCGCATCCTCGCTGAGCTCCTTCGCGCCGTTGATCACGACGGGCAACTTTTTCTTCGCCGCCTCCGTCAGCTTCGCCTGGAACGCCTTGACCTGCGCCTTGGCCAGGGCCGAGAGCTGGAGAAAGGCGACAGCCGCCTGCAATGCCGGATGATCGAACCCGTCCGGGTCCTCCCCGCCCACGATGCCGTGCTTCTTGCCGTCCGTCCGGTGGAGGTCGTGGCTGGGATCGTCCGCGAGGCCGGCCGCGAGGGCGAGTTGCTGGGCGAGTTTGTCGAAGTCTGTCTCCTCCTTCTTCTCGTCGCCCTTGCCCTTTCCTTCGCCCTTGCATCCCTCCTTCGTCTGCGCGCACGGGACCGCGCTCACGAGCGCTCGCCCATCCCGGTGCTGAAGCTCGGGCAGCGCGCCTCCCCGGTCCACCAGCGTGCACGCGTCGTCCACGCACTTCGGCGGATGCACCTCGTCACGCGGGGGCAATACGCCCTCCTTGCCCAGGACCCCCTCCTTCGGCAAAACCATATCCTTCGAGCGCGAGCCTTCGGAAGCCGCCTCCTTCCGCGGCGGGTCCTCGCGACGAATACGATGCTTCTCCACCCGCTCCTCGACGCTGTCCGGGTCGCTCCCGCCTTTGCCGCCGCTCCCGTTTTCGCTCCCGCCGCCGCCGCCCTTGCCGCTCCTGCCGCCGCCTTTCT